>CP070737.1:1075188-1151837 GCA_020347665.1 Nitrospiraceae bacterium | reverse complement strand
TCCTTTAACAGTACCTGACCCAGAGGTGTCCTGTGTGCATAGGGAGTGAAAAAAATTGTTGTGGCATTTGATATCGCCGTCTTGATTTTCTTCCTGATATCGGACAACCACGTTTTCATTCTTGTCTCAGCATATCGCGCACAGTTTTTATTTTGATGGAGAAAAGCTCTGCAAACATGAATTTTCGAAAAAAGGTTTTTTTATACATATCATTGAACAAACACTGTCTCGATGAAGTAGATTTCACACGACTCGTTTTGTTTTATTGAACATAAAGGTATTAAGAACCATGAAACTCATCGATATTATACACGTTAACGTAAAAGAACTGATATCCCCGTTTACCGAATGGATCAAAAAAATACAGACAAAAAGACTTGAAGGGATTCAGAAAATGTTACATATCCAGCAGTGTGGCATGTCGTAACACCTGTTCAGATGCGTCATGAAGGGCAGAAAAGTTCCGTGCATTTTCGATTGCTACCGACGCATAAAACGATAAGGCATTCAATACCTTTAAATCCTCGAGGGTAAATAATCTATCAGTATTGTTGCTCATGTTCATTACCCCTATGTTTTTGTCGTTACATTTAAGCGGTATACAGATCATGGATTTGATATGCGCAGTCCCTGCCTTATACCGCTGATCCATCGAGACATTATTCACCAGCTCAGCCCGTCCGGAATTGAGGACATCACCGGCGATCCCTTCTCCCACAGAAAGCTGGAGGTGCGAATCTGATTTCTTGCCGAATGCAGATTTTATGGAAAGGGTTTCCCCCTTATCATCAAGAAGCATGACAGATCCGTTGTCAGCAGAGATGAGATTCCGTGCCTCTTCAAGAATTAGCGTGCAGGTATCCTCAAGATTTACACAGGCATGCAACACATCAAATTTGTTTTTCTTGAATTGCGTCAAGTCATCGTTCAGCTTTCGAATCCTCCGACTCATGGATTCAAGCATTTTGAATACCAGTGTGGGATCCCTGCTGATACTCGAAAAGAGCTTTTTCTTGTCTATGCTCAAAATCCTCGCTTCACCCATGGCGATGGCATTTGCAGAACGTGTCTGTTTGTCAAACAAAGCCATTTCCCCGAAGATCTCGCCTGTTCCCAGTACCGCAATGGTCAGATCTTCTTCTTTTTCCGTTTTCTTTGTGATTTTTACTTTGCCGGACTGTATGACAAACATCGAGTCGCCCTGACTGCCTTCTTTAAAAATAATCTCTCTATCTACGTAAACTTTACCAAGTTCACCCTGTTTCATTTTTCCCCCTTACCAATCCCTTGAACAGCCCTTCCCACATGTCAGCATGCATCCGTATTTTAAGGGATTTCATAAATACATTTTTATACCGTTCATTACCGGTAAACATGTCCCAGAGCATGGCGCTCAGGATCTTTTCATCTCTGGAACTCTGCTGTTCTTTGTCAACAACATGAATCATCGCCTTTGTCAGGTACTTCCATTTTCTGTATATGTCGATAACAAAATACAGCATCGCTCCAAAGTAATTGTCATATATGATGCTTTTATAAACCGGATAGTAATTCGCTCTGAACTCGTCCGCGCCCACGCCGTCAAACACGGCTGTTTTTGCTGCAGCTTTTCCCATGAGATAGGCAGCCCCGAGACCGTCCTTAAACAACCGGGTAGAGCCGGCATCACCGCACATGACCACCCGGTCAGTAAATGGCTTTTTCGGGGCCCTGATGTTCATTTTCGGCAGACAACTGCAATGGATTTCATAGGGCATGGTATCAGGAAGAACAGCTTTTGTAACGGGGTTGTTCAGAAAGTCCTTCATGGTGCGAGCGGTAACCTTTTTCCCCAGAATACAGAGGGTAACATACGTGCCTTTCGGTATCATTGCTGCAAATTTAATGTTCCTGTCCGGAAGCAGAAACAGGTTAATGGAACTCCCGAAACAATCTGCTATGACCTTTTCATCAAGACCGATCTCTGCTATAGCTGCGGTAATCTTTTCAGGCTCAGTATAGCCGAATCCCATCTGCTCGAATATCTTCGGTGCCGTGCTGTTTATCCCGCACGCGCCGACAACAAGGTCAGCCTCCTGTATTTCGGCATCTTTCGCATATAACACCGGCTTTGTGTTTTTGAGAACAATCCGGTCGATCCTGACCGGTTTTCTGACAGCACCTTCTCTCACCGCCTGCTCAAGAAGGAAGTTGTCAAAACTCGCTATGTCAGGTGATACTTTGCCTTTTGGCCCGCCGCCCCGGTAGACGGTCGCGATGGTCTTTTCAAGGGCAGGTGTTGCTATGGAGACAGATCCCTGTTCTGTATGGAGTTTATAGGAATGAATACCTTTCTGCACCACTGAATCAGGCAGGTTTATTCCTTCCACAGCCAGTGTCTGCACAAGGAGTTCTGATATGATCCCTCCACACCGATTGCATCCCCCTGGCCCGTCTTTTGTGAAGTCCTTAGGCTCATATATGGTTATGTTTAATTCCTTGCCGATCATCCGTGCCATATGTAGGGCAAAGATGCTGAAGAACGTACCGGTTGGTCCGCCGCCTATGACAGCAATGTGAGCGCCGTCGTCCAGAGCAAGCTGACTGTTACCTTCTCGTGAATTATTCATTACCTCACCTTTGGTAAAAATAATCGGGATGTATAAAAATTAACAGAAAACAGGTGGTGTTTCAACTTGAAATTACAATTATGAGGCTTGATAGTGTTCCCGTGAGCGTGGAGAGAATAAACCTTATTTTGTGCGGTTACAAGAAATCATAGCGGGTACGTTAGAATACGTATTCATCCAAAGGCTCTGGTATGATTATGTCAACCGGCGCAGATTCACACTCCTTCTTCAGTTTTTCGATCTCATGTTTCCTGAATTCCCGTTGAAGGTGCGTCACGGCGAGGCATTTAACCCGATTTCTTTGTGCCATCTGAATCAGGTCTTTTATGTTCGCGTGACCCGGAATGTCCTGATCGAGTGAATAGGCCTCATGAATTACGAGATCTGCATCTGCATAGAGCCTTTCAGTCTGTCCATTGAACATCCCGTCACCGCTATAACATATTTTATTCATTCCATTCTCTAACTTAATGGCAAAGTTATTAGCCGAATGTGAGGTTGGCGCACAGGTGATCGTAAATTCCCTGAAGGTAATAGAATTGAATTCCTCAGCTTCGATGATGTCCAGACGAAAGGCAAGTCTCTCCAGGATTCCGCTGTATCCGAGCCGGATTACCTGCAGGATGGCTTCTGTAGTGCCCTGAGGGCAGAGAATTGTGAGGGGCTTTTCTCTTTTTCCCTCCCACATCCGTGCCAGAAGAGCCGGAAGTCCGAAATAATGATCAGCATGGGGGTGGCTGATATAAATGGCATCAAGAAAGGATTGGTTATCATTATACTGCCATAAGGATGGAGGAATGGAATATCCGCAGTCCAGCAGGATAGTAGATTCTGAGAGAATCAGATGCGCATTATTGGAAAGCGCTTCGTCAAATGCCTCACCGACTCCCAGAAACAGTACTTTCATAAGACATTAGGATAAAGCAAAAAATGAATAAAAGCAAAACCTGTTTACGAGCAGGTCACGGGTGATCAAGTATGGATGCAAGGGGAATGATTCGCTGATATTCTCCATAAGGAACTGACGAATGCCATGTGCCCGCAAGCTTTGCAACGCCGACAGAGCCGAAAAAGAGACCTATGATCAATAGCGCAAAGAGAATGGGCTGCACAATCATTCTTCGCGAAACAGCTATGTCAAGGGCACCTTTGGCAGGACAGTGGCTCACACAGGTGAGGCATCCTGTGCATTCAGGCGAATAGACCCGAATCTTCTCCTCAACCGGAAGCAGGGACGGGCAGTTTCTGGTGCATTGTCCGCAGTTTATACAGGCATCCTCATTTCTGGTTATCTTCAGGGGACTGCACATACTTATGAGTCCGAGGAGGGCGCCGTAGGGGCAGAGATACCGGCACCAGACGTTCTTGGAAACGATTGAAAAAAAAACGAGTGCCAGAAGGGTAATGAACGTGGCCGATGACATACGCGTAAAAAAATAGAGCATCTTGACATCCGCGATTTTGTAATAGTCCCCTTCGAGAAACTGCATTATTTCATACGGAGACATTTTCAAGAGCACGATATAGAGAAAAAAAATCATGAGAAGATATTTCAGGGAACGGAGGCTATAGTCCACGTAGGGGTGTATGCGATAGTTCGTATGGAACAGCTTTTTCCCGATTTTCCATGTGGCATCAGATAATGCCCCCACCGGGCATATCCAGCCGCAGAACCCTTTCTTAAGCAGTAAAGCCATGACGAGTGCAGCGGCAAATATTACGAGGCCGGACGGGTGGATGCGGTCGAAAATCCCGGTTGTGATCCAGAGCTTCAGGGCCATGAACGAGCCGATCGGCAGGAATCCATCAACCGACGGCGGCCTCGTAACAGGAGGCGAACTTAGTGGTGATTCCTGCGGCAATGCGTTTCCGTCAAAATGCGCTACAAAGACATAAAAGATATATCCCGCGTATATGATAAAGAACACAATGCTCCACTGCACGGTGTACCTGAGATATCTGACGTACGTGCGATTGATGTTTTCCACACCTCTAGTATAACGGGAGAGCAGTCCGGAGCTGTATGATCTGGATCATGGGATGATACATATGCCCGTTCTACTCGCGGGAATCAAGGAATATGGTAACCGGGCCATCATTGCTCAGGCGGACCTCCATATATTCCGCAAATGCGCCGGATGCCGTAGGTATGTCCTGTTGTTTTAATTTTTCAATGACATGCATATACAACTTCTTCGCTTTTTCAGGCACTTCTGCCCTGTCAAAAGAGGGGCGGTTTCCCTTTCGGCAATCTGAAGCGAGCGTGAACTGCGACACCACGAGAACTTCGCCATGGCTCTCTTTGACTGACCGGTTCATTTTTCCCTGTGCGTCTTCAAAAATCCTGAGACCGGCAATCTTCTTTGCAATGTAATCACCGTCTTTTTCCGTATCTCCTTTTTCAACACCGAGAAAAATGAGCATTCCCCTGCCGATGTTCCCGATCAAGCTGCTGCCGACCGTGACGGCTGCTTCAGAAACTCTTTGAATTAAAGCCTTCATGATATGTTACAAGAGGAGCCGGGACTAGAGACGGGCGTGCCAGTCGGACATAAAGCTACTTGTCATAATGGAAAATGAACTCATCCGGTTTTGCAAGTCCGAACTCTTCCCGTGCCAGTTTTTCCCTGTAGAAGGGATCCTCTTCGAGGAGTTTAATCTGAGACTTAAGCTGTTCATTCTGGCTGCTTATTTCAGTTATCTGGTTTTCGAGCTTTATCTTGATTTTATTGAGCTCGGCATATCTGAGCAGGCCCATATCACCGAAAACGAGACTAATGGAAAGATAGAGAAAACTGAGGACCACAACAGTAAGGAACACCAACCTCTTTTTTTTGATCTCTGCGATGACCTGTTTTCTCAAAAGGTTGTGGCTGCTCATCAGGATATATTATAAAATGCTTTTGCCCCTTTGTACAGTGCTGAACCGACCAGTTCCTCCTCAATAACAAGAAGCCGGTTGTATTTTGCTACACGTTCGCTTCGCGCAACAGATCCTGTCTTGATAAAGCCGGTGTTACAGGCAACAGCCAGATCCGCTATAGTCGTATCCTCGGTCTCTCCTGACCGGTGGGATATGATCGTGGTATACGACGCGTTCTTTGCCATCTCGATTGCGTCAAGGGTTTCGGTAAGAGTGCCAATCTGGTTCAGTTTGATAAGGATCGAATTTGCAATGTTTCTCTCAATGCCTTTTCGAAGAAGGTTCGTGTTGGTAACAAAAATGTCATCGCCTACCAGCTGTACCCTGTTTCCCAGGGCAGCAGTCATGGCTTCCCAGCCCTTCCAGTCTCCTTCTGCCAACCCGTCTTCAATGGAGAGAATGGGATATTTCGTTATGAGTTTTTCATAATATTTGATGAGGTGGGTGTACGATACTTTTTTGCCCTCAAAACGATAGCCACCCCTGTCATAAAATTCAGATGCCGCGACGTCGAGTGCAAGAGATATATCCCTTTCGGGCCGGTATCCTGAATCCCTGATTGCCTTGAGAATCAATGAGAGCGCATCTTCGTTGCTCGTCAGATTCGGCGCAAACCCTCCTTCATCACCAACCGATGTGTTCAGCCCTTTTTCCCCGAGCAGTTTCTTCAGGGTGTGAAAGATTTCCACACCGGCCCTCACAGCAGATGAAAAGTCGGGCATGCCGAGCGGCATGATCATAAATTCCTGGATATCGAGGTTATTGTCCGCATGGGCACCGCCATTGAGAATATTCATCATCGGAACAGGCAGTACCTTTGCGTTTGTCCCGCCGATGAATCTGTATAACGGAAGTCCTGCCTCACGTGCTGTCGCCTTGCAGATTGCCAGAGAGACACCGAGGATTGCGTTTGCACCTAATGTCCTCTTGTTATTGGTTCCGTCAAGTTCGACGAGGATAGCATCTATAAAACTCTGATCATCCGAACTCATGCCCCGGAGCTTTGGGGCTATTTTCTGAAAAATATTCCGTATCGCTTTCTGTACACCTTTGCCGTGGAACCGTTTGCCTCCGTCCCGCAGTTCGAGCGCCTCGCGTTTTCCTGTTGATGCCCCTGACGGAACAGAAGCCACGCCGATAGCACCGCTGTCCAGATACGCCGTTACCTGAACGGTCGGATTGCCTCTCGAATCAATGATTTCTCGGGCAATGATGTCGACTATATTTCCCATGATTACTCCCTCGCTTCAATGTAACATGAATATTCACTATATATCACGACAGGTATTGATGTACCACTGCATCCACTCTGTTTGTGTCAATGGATATATCGATCAGTTCAGCTCTATTTGAAATATTTCTCAGAGCGGCTTCCAGATATATCTTAAAATGTTTAATCTTGTCATATACCGTATGAAAATCGGACCCGCACACGGTTTCCTTACTTACTGAGTGAATGTAATTGAAGAAAACGGCAAACTCCTCATAGTCGTCATGACGTAAAAACCTGAATGTAAAGCTCTCAAAATATAACATATAATTTTTCAAAGATACAAAGATTTTCCCGCGCTTATCGGGGTTCCCGATGTGGCGGTCGAAAATAGTGATGAATGTGTGCAGGACAAAAATATCCTCTCTCAGTCGCAGGGACTGCTCCAGTTTTGTGACGAAACTCTCAAAGATATCCTCTCCCTTAATATCAGGATGAAAATGCTGGGACAACTGGACTATGGTCTGCTCAGTCAGGTTCCGGAGGATGCCCGTGCTATTTTCCAGCTTTCCTCGATACGTCTTGAGGGCCTTTTTACGGTGAACGTTTTTCAGTTCCTGCATAAAAACCCTTTTACTCTCCATGGAAAACTGATAGGAGATAGACTGGAGCAGCATGGCCAATTCCGGGTCATGGATTTTCTTTGTGCATTTATCAAGAGAGGCAAGAAAGACCCTAATTTCCGCTCTCAGCAGGATGAGAATGATGAGAGAGGAATTAAGCGATACCATCCGCTGTGTTGAAATATCTATAAATCCGATAAAGCGGATAAGCCTGAACAGATAAATATAGACAGTCGAAAGGTGCTTCTTCAGTTCTTTATCATCAAGCTGTTTAACGATCTGAGATATTTCATGACTGGTAATAATGTCAAAATCAGGGTTGATATTCCTCTTAAAGGGATTGAAATAGGCATTATCTCTGATTTCCTTGTTGATGAGATGTCCTATATTGGTAAAACCCCGATAGGAGATATTTCGTGTTCGGATAAGATCAGTAATGACACCTTTAAAATTATTGAATGCGTCGTAGAGGAGATAGAGACTTCTTTCCGGAGAGTCCTGACTGTAAAGTGTCTGACGAAACGCATCCCTTTTGTGCGATGACAGGTATTTCGTCTCGGCGAACTTCTGAAACCAATACGCATTCTTTTTGCTTTCGGGAATGATGACTTCGAGAATGCTGAGGACGCGAAGGATCGCATCGCTGACGGTGAGTAATTCTTCATGGAAATTTCTGCTCGACAGGTCCTCTTCTGCGACAGGAAGATTCTCTGTATTAAAATATCGGTCAAGTGCGCGCAGAAAGACGTCAAGTTCCGAGAATAACACTTTGTTGATTTTCTTTGATTCTGCAAACCAATTTTCTTTTTCGGTCACTTAGTAATGTTCTCTTTCTGTTCCTTTCTGGCTGAATGAATAGCATCGCCATGGGCATCATCAGCTGCTTCCATTATACCCTCTGACAGGGTCGGGTGCGCATGGATGGTGCTGGCAACATCTTTCGTGGTCAGACCAGCATGCATTGCGAGGGCTGCTTCATGGATAAGATCGGACGCATGCGGACCGATAATATGCACTCCCAAAATCCTGTCTGACGATATTTCGGAGATGATTTTTATCAATCCGGCAATTTCCCCCATGGCATGTGCTTTTCCTGAAGATCTGAACTGGAAATATCCTTTTCTGTAGGCGATCCCTTTGTCAATTGCTTCAAATTCCCGTAACCCGACAGAAGCAATTTCCGGAGAGGTAAACAGTACCGCGGGAATGACCCGGTAGTCCATGGCATTTTCGATACCCATACAATTGTTCGCAGCAACAATGCCTTCTCGAGACGCAATATGCGCAAGGAGCTGACCTCCGGTGACATCACCGATCGCATATATGCCGGGGATATTCGTCTCCATCTTTTCATTCACCAGTATTTCACCCTGAGTTCCCGTCTGTACCCCCACAGTTTCAAGTCCTATATGAGCAGAGTTGAACGTCCTTCCGATGGTAATGAGTACCTTTTCAGCAACACGTTCTCTTCCTTCGGAAAGAAATACATGCATGCCATCATCTGACCGCTCAATTCTTTCAACGGTTGTATCCACGAGAAGTTTGATTTTCTTCTTTTTGAGCTCTTTTTCGAACAGAGATGATATCTCATGGTCCTCCGTAGACACGGCCCGGGGACGCTGCTCAACAACAGTAACGTTCGCTCCCAATCCCCGGTACAGACAGGCAAATTCGCATCCAATAACCCCGGCTCCGATGATCATCAGGCTTTGTGGAATTTCTCTCAATGACAGTGCTTCGGTCGATGTTATGATATTCTCGCCATCAGATGGGAATGCGGGAATCTCTGCTACCCTCGATCCTGTGGCAATTATGATTTTATCGGCGCGAATAGTATCACGTGTACCGTCTTTTCCAGCGATGGCTATTTCATGCCGGCCCATCAACATACCGCGACCCTGCCGGTAAGCGATTCCCCAGTTCTGAAGCAGTCCCCTGATACTCTTTATAAAAGTGCTGACGACCCTGTTCTTTCGATCTACAATCTTTGCCAGATTCGGGACAACAGTACCGTGCAGATCAAGTCCAAACGTTTCAAGGTCCATAACTTTTACATAGAGATCTGAAGAAGCAATCATGGTTTTGGTAGGTATGCACCCCCAGTTGAGACACGTGCCGCCGACTTCGTAATCTTCGATTACGGTAACATTGCCTCCCAGCCGGGCTATTGTTAAGGCAGCCACATATCCGGCCGGTCCGGCACCGATGATAGCGATATTCACCGAGATTCCTCGAGCACATACTTTTCATAGTCAGATGCGTCCATGAGGTCATCGGCTTCAGACCTGTTTGCCATCTGAACGACTGCTATCCATCCCTTGCCGTACGGATCTTCATTAATGATTTCCGGAGACTCTGAAAGCTCTTCATTTACTTCTATGACCGTTCCGCTGACAGGAGCGATTACAGACGATGTAGCCTTTGTAGATTCAATTTCCGAACATTCATTATTAGCCTCGACAGATGAATCGACTTCCGGCAGATCGATATATACAATATCTCCAAGGGAATCCTGGGCATGGTCGGTTATGCCGATAGTCGCTTTTTCCCCTGAAATCCGTACCCATGTATGTTCCTGATGGTATTTAAGATCGTCGGGAATCATCAGTTCCTCCTTTCGAAGATGTTAGCTAATTTCAAGTATTATCATAGGGCTTTCACGAAAGTCAAGAGAGCGGGGTTAAAACAGATCTCGCCCGAAACGTATCACAGCTCCAGTTTTCTTTTCAGGGCATGAAGTTTTGAAAGAAGGTCTTCGTGCCCCATCTCATCGATATCAAGGCTCATGATTTCCTGCATAACAGATTCACTCAGGGACGTGAATATATCAAGCTGATCAGACTGTTCTTTTGCTTTTTTGCTGGCGAATTTTGGCTTACCCATTTCATTGAGTTCTTCGTGCTCAAGATTGTTCAGAACCTCTTTTGCGCGGCGTATTATTTTCTCCGGGATGCCAGCCAGTCGGGCAACCTGAATGCCATAACTCTTGTCGGCAGGGCCTTCTTCAATCTTCCTGAGAAAAATTATTTCATCCCCCCATTCCTTTACGGATACATTGTAATTCTTGACCCCCTCAAAGGTGAGGGCAAGCTCGGTGAGTTCGTTATAGTGCGTGGCAAACAGCGTGCGCGCTTTTATCTGCGTTAAAATATGTTCTGCCATGGCCCATGCTATGCTTATGCCGTCGAAGGTACTGGTCCCCCGTCCCACTTCATCCAGAATGATAAGGCTTTTCCGGGTTGCGTTGTTCACGATATTTGCCGCCTCGATCATTTCAACCATAAAGGTACTTTGTCCCTTCGAGAGAAAGTCTGTAGCGCCGATTCGCGTAAATATCCTGTCGGTAATGCCGATAGTTGCACGGGATGCCGGTACAAAACTCCCTATTTGTGCCATAAGTACAATGAGAGCTACCTGCCTCATGTATGTTGATTTTCCGGCCATGTTGGGGCCTGTTAACACCAGCAGGCGGTTATCCTCGGTATCGAGGTTCGTATCATTGGGGATAAATTTTTCATCTGTCAGGACACGTTCAAGTACCGGATGTCTTCCGTCAGCTATGTCTATTCTCGTATCTTCGGACATGAACGGTTTGACATATTTGTACCGTTTGGCCACGACAGCGAGTGCGGCAAGAAAATCGATGAGTGAGAGCGCGTCGGCGGTCTGGAGTAATTCATCAGCCCCTTTCCTGATAGAGTCCAGTATCTCATGAAATATCTCATATTCCAACTGCTGCAGCCTTTCTTCGGACCCAAGCACTTTCTGTTCATACTTTTTGAGTTCTTCGGTTATGAAGCGTTCGCTACCGACAAGGGTCTGTTTCCTGATATAATCTTCCGGTACCAAATCAAGGTTGGGCTTTGTAACATCGATATAATATCCAAAGATTTTGTTATAGCCTATTTTGAGAGATGAAATGCCTGATCTCTTTTTCTCACGTAGTTCCATTTGTGAGATAAAGTCCTTGCTCTGTGACGATATATTCCTGAGTTCATCAACAGCACTGTTAAAATGCTCTTTTATAATCCCGCCGTCCCTGATGTTCACCGGAGGATTATCAACAATGCTTTTTGAAATGAGATCTTTGAGTGATGAAAATTCTGACAGCGTACTGCCCAGTGATTTCAGATAATACTGTCTTGACGCTCCCAAAGATTTCTTTATCCGCGGGATATTCATCAATGAATTCCTGAGTGCAATAAGATCACGGGCATTGGCGGAACCACCGGAAATTCTTAGCGATAGGCGCTCGATATCCTGTACTTTACGCAGTGCATTTCGGAGTTCTTCGAGAAGTTCATAGTCTTCAATGAGATATTCTACGGACTCGTTTCTGTACTTAATTGCGGATATATCAGTCAGCGGGCGGAGAAGTGCGGATCTCAGAAAACGCCCGCCCATCGGTGTCAACGTTTCATCCAACACCCAGAGGAGGGTTTCTTCACGAGATCCGTCTCTTATGGTGTGGGTTAGTTCAAGGTTTCGCTGTGTTGAGGCATCAAGAAAAAGATATGAACGCTGTTTGAGTGTCGAAATTTTTTTGAATCCGAGATCACCTTTTTGTGTTTCTTCAAGATAGTTCACGAGTGCTCCTGCCGCAGAGATGGCGGCTGACAGTGCTTCACAGCCATATCCTCCAAGCGAAGAAACTTTGAAATGCCGAAGGAGGGTTTTATACGCTTCTGAATATTCATAAAACCATTGGTTGAGACCGGAGATCACATATCCGGACAGGGCCTCACTGTAGTGCATGTCGTCTTTCAGGCTGTCGGGCATAAGGATTTCTTTCGGTTCAAATCTGCATAGTTCATCTTGAATATCTTCTTCTGTCTCGTAAACGACGAATTCCCCGGTTGATATGTCCGCTGCTGCGATTCCATGCAGTGGTCCCTTGGGAAAGATGCTGATAATGAAGGTATTTTCCTTGGGATTTTCAGGGGCATGCGTCCCGGGAGTGATAACTCTGACTACGTCTCTTTGAACAATGCCCTTGGTATCTTTGGGATCACCTATCTGCTCGCATATCGCGACCTTTAGTCCCGCTCTGATCAGTTTGGCAATGTATGTTTCTGATGCAAAATAGGGTATGCCGCACATAGGTACGGGGTTATCCCTGGATTTATCCCGTGTGGTGAGAGCGATCTGAAGGATCTTGGATGCCCGCTCAGCATCTTCACCGAACATTTCATAGAAGTCACCGAGCCTGAAAAATACTATGGCATCCTTATAGTTGTCCTTGATGCTGAAGTACTGCTTCATGAGTGGGGTCAGTTCTGGCATAAACACTATTAAATATCATACGACGGTCAAAGTTCAACTATTCCTGTCCCTGAGACCTGAACTCACCACGATGACATTGGAGCGTCATGCAGATTTTTTTTGAAGAGAAGACCGCTAACACATTTGGCGGTGGAGCAGTATCTGTTTGACAAGACAAAAAGCCATCTCTATCATAAAAAAATGGACTTCAATGAACTTCTTGCCATCATGGCAGCTCTCCGAAGTGAAAGAGGGTGTCCGTGGGATAAGGAACAGACAGCAGATTCTCTCAAGCCATTTATTCTTGAGGAAACGTATGAGGTACTGGAAGCCATTGATGAAGCACAGCCGGACGCGTTAAAAGAAGAGCTTGGCGATCTGCTGTTCCAGGTGATTTTCCAGGCGCAGCTGGCCCAGGAACGAAATGATTTTGATATGTCTGATGTGATCGATGTTATCGCCCGCAAAATGGTGGCACGGCATCCACATGTATTTGGAAATGCCGATTGTAAAACGTCTGGTGACGTTCTTGTCCAATGGGAATCTCAAAAGAAAGCCGAGGGAAAACAGAAACAATCCGTTACGGATGGTATCCCGAGGACGCTGCCTGCGTTATTGAGGGCCCATCGGATCCAGGACCGTGTCTCAAGAGTAGGATTTGACTGGAAAACCCTGGATGATGTCATGGTCAAGCTTGACGAAGAGCTCGGAGAATTCAGAAACGCCATGAAGCATAACCTGAAAAATGAAATTCAGAATGAACTGGGTGATATTTTGTTTGTCCTCGTTAATGTATCGAGATTTATTGGCGTGAATCCCGAAGAAGCATTGGGAAAAACTATTGCAAAATTTCTTGGCCGGTTTCGGTATATGGAAATGGCAGCTGCCCATAAGGGAAAACACTTGTCGGACATGACGCTTTCAGAGATGGATGAGCTGTGGAATGAAGCAAAGAAAGAAAAATGAACATCGTACCGTGTGCATGCCGTGAGAGGAAAGCGCGCAGGGTAAAAGCACGTGATCATGAAATGTCCTCTGAAGGAATAGTGCAAAATTTCTCTTATTTAAGAGTAGTTACAATATTCTCTATGAAGTATTGGGTGAAGTTTATTTCATATTTCACTTTTTAAGAAATATATTGTACAATTGTGTCAATAGTTATGCTAACAACACTCTTTAAAAGAAGAAAAACCAGGGTGAAATCTGATCTCCTGCGGGAGATCTATGAGGATAATCTGCGAATTATCGGGCAGGGGAAATATCCCCGAAAAACAGGGAAAAAAGCCTCTGTTGTTCTGAAGTCAGTCCTGATCGGCCTGATAGCGGTGCTTGTGATTCTTGCAAACGGAAATTACTGGTCTCCTCTATCGTCGTCTGAAGAGACGCGAACCGAGTATATTGAGGCCCGTGAACCGGGACAGACCGCAGCCCTTGGCACGGCGGGTACACTGGATTTTGCTGCAAGCTCTAGAGACGTTCAGGGATTTATGGATATTCCGGATATGCCGTTAAGCCGTGTTTTTGGATTGGATGTAAAAACGATCATGATTGATCCAGGACACGGCGGCTCTGATTCCGGTGCGATCGGCATGATGAAAACGAAGGAAAAGGACATTGTCCTCGACATAGCAAAACGGCTCAAGCGGAGGCTTCATAAATACGGTAACTACAGCGTTCTCATGACACGAGAATATGATAAAACGGTTTCCCTTCAGGAACGGGTTGAGTTGGCGAAGATAAGTAAAGCTGATCTTTTTGTTTCAATCCATCTCAACTTTCTTCCTTCAAAGCCTATTAATATTATTGAGACATATTATTTTGGTCCGCCGGCTGATAGGAAAACTCTTTATTTGGCTGAAAAGGAAAATGCTGGTTCACGGTTCAGCCTGAGTGACTTTAAAGAAATAATTGGAAAAATGGGGAACACGCTCAAGCTTCAGGAATCCAGGGAACTGGCTTCTTCATTACAGAAGAGCCTCTTTGTAAACCGGAGAAAGGTGACGAGCGATGTGTATGATTATGGGGTAAAGCGGGCGCCTTTTGTGGTTCTGCTCGGGGTGGATGTCCCCGCAGTGCTTACCGAAGTGTCATGCCTCAGTAACAGAGACGAAGAAACAAAACTGAATACGGAACTTCACAGAGAGAACATAGCACGCTATCTTGAAGCTGGTATTCTGGATTATTTGAATAAAGGAGAGGTAATCTATGAAGCAAAAAGAGAGCAAGAAAGACGATAACAACCTGTATGTGGGAATCGATTTGGGGACATCGCGAAGTGCGATCGTTGCAAGCAATAGTAGAAAGGAATGGATAGAGAGTTTTGTCGGATGGCCAAAAGATTTTATTTCACAGCAGGTTGTTGGTAAAAAAGTGCTCTTTGGCTCTGAGGCCCTGGAACACAGGCTCTCGCTGGATGTATGCAGGCCGCTTCAGCATGGTGTCATAAAAGAGGGTATCGAAAGAAGCGAAGACGCAGTCAAGGAAATAATCAAGTATTTACTGAAGCTGGCAAAACCTGCGTCTGATCAGAAAATACATGCTGTCGTCGGCGTTCCTGCGGATACCCTGAAAGTCAACAAGATTGCCATAAGAAACGCTGTGGCTGAATCAGTGAACTCTCTCATGGTTGTTTCAGAGCCTTTTGCCGTTGCCTATGGTCTGAACCTCCTGACAAATGCCCTGGTCATAGACACTGGTGCCGGGACAACTGATTTCTGCATTATGCATGGTACCATACCGACAGAAGAAGATCAGAAAACAATTTTATCTGCCGGTGACTATATCGACGAACAGTTATTCAGTTATTTAAGTGAGAAATATCCGAATGCGAAGTTCAATAAAAACATGGTTCGTCAGTTTAAGGAACAGCATAGCTTTGTTGGGGAGTTATCAGAAGAAATCGAAGTAGAAATACCGGTAGATGGAAAGCCGGTTACTCATAATATCAAGCAGGAGATAAAGCGTGCGTGTGAAAGTATCCTGCCTGCAATTGTGGAAACCACCATTGAAATGATCGTGCGATTTGACCCTGAATTTCAGGAAAAAATAAAGAACAATATTATCATCGCAGGAGGAGGCAGCCTGATAAGAGGTATTCGTGAGTACGTGCAGGATGCCCTGAAAGAATACGGCCCGTGTCACGTGGCACTGGTAAAAGATCCGATGTTTGCGGGTGCTGAAGGGGCATTGAAACTGGCCGAGGACATGCCGTCTCAATATTGGGAGCCGCTGTAATAAAATAATTCTTCGGGAGATTCCGGGGACTATCGCCGTGTACATTCAGGGAATGAAGATCCTGGACACGGGTTTCTCAACTCCCCTGCACATCGGGTTCTACCGTACGCGACAGGATCCTGTTCAGCTGAAACCATGCGTTTCGCATGAAGCGCTATAGATGTTCGGATTTGCTCTCTGTATATCAGTAACCACAAGACTTTAAAATATCTGTTTTTTCAAGTAAAATAACAGAAATTCACTAAAGGGGGGTGATGCGATGGGATTTATTAAGGGACTTAAGTGTAGAGAATGCGCACGGGAGTATCCTGTTGAACCGATCTATGTATGTGAGTTCTGTTTTGGCCCCCTTGAAGTTGCATATGATTACGAAACAATCTCCGCGGCCATAACGACAGAGGAAATCGAAGGCAGGCCCAAAAACCTCTGGAGATACCGTGAATTCCTGCCTATAGATGGTAAGCCGTATGTCGGCTTGAATACGGGATATACCCCCCTCATAAAAACGGAAAACCTTGCACGAGTGCTCGGTATGCGGAATCTCTATATAAAGGACGATAGTGTGGTGTACCCGTCGCTTTCCTTCAAGGATCGTGTTGTTTCTATTGCTTTGACAAAGGCAAAGGAGTTTGATTTTGATACGGTTGCTTGTGCTTCAACAGGAAATCTTGCTCATTCAGTGTCTGCGAACGGGGCTGTATCAGGATTCAACAGGTTTATTTTTATCCCTGCTTCGCTCGAGGCGAGCAAGATTATCGCGTCTCTGGTATATGAACCAAATCTTATTGCTGTAGATGGCAATTATGACGAAGTCAACAGACTCTGTAGTGAAGTTGCGAACAAGTATAAGTGGGCCTTTGTTAACATCAACATACGGCCGTTTTATGCCGAGGGCTCAAAAACGCTCGGCTTTGAGGTTATCGAGCAACTGGGCTGGAAGGCTCCGGACAACGTGGTTGTTCCCTGTGCGAGTGGTTCCCTATTGACCAAAATATGGAAAAGCTTCACAGAGTTTAAGGAAACAGGATTGATACAGGATCTTGACACAAAGGTTTTTGCTGCGCAGGCTGCTGGATGCTCTCCCATAACACAGGCTATTCAACAGGGCACAGACCTTATAAAACCTGTTAAACCTGATACGATAGCCAAGTCGCTGGCGATCGGCAACCCTGCCGATGGGTTCTATGCGTCACGGGTTGTTGCTGATACCGGCGGTTATGGGGAAGACGTTACTGACCAGGAGATTATCGATGCGATGAAACTGCTTGCCCGAACCGAAGGAATATTCGCAGAGACTGCCGGGGGGGTAACCTTAGCGGCAACCAGGAAGCTTGTTGAATCCGGCAAAATCGGCAGGGATGAGGTTACCGTGGTATGCATTACGGGAAATGGTCTCAAGACGCAGGAAGCATTGCAGAGTCATGTTATTTCACCTCATTATATTAAGCCCAATATCGCTTCATTTGAAGAGGCTTTGGAAAAAATAAACACATAAGGACCTTCAGGATCTATGGTCTGCAAGGAGGACAAGAAATGGCTGTAAAAGTAAGAATTCCAACGCCGCTGCAGAGGCTTACTCAGGGAAAAGAAGAGGTTGAAGGTTCAACAGGAACAATCATATCTGTCATTGACACTCTTGACAAGACGTACCCGGGAATTGCCGAGCGGATATCAGAAGATGGAAAAATACGCAGATTCGTAAATGTATATCTGAACGAAGAGGATATTCGATTTCTCAGCGGTGAAGAAACGGTTGTGAAGGATGGTGACGAAATCTCAATTGTGCCTGCCATTGCAGGCGGAACCGTATAGGAGGAGATAATGAAGAAAAGGGTTAAACTGACCTTTCCTCAAAGCCTTATCAAAGAGCCGGTAATCTTTTCCATGGCAAAGCAGTTTGATGTCATGCCGAACATCAGGAGAGCACGAGTTACTGAGACGGTAGGTGAAATGATTCTGGAGCTGGAAGGAGAAGATACCAATCTGGAAAAGGGGATCCTTTGGTTGAAGGAAAAAGGTATTGATGTGGAACTTGTGGAAGGCGACATTATTGAGTAGGAAGAACTCTGCTGAGTACCCGTCGGAATAATTCGGAATAATAAGGGCAAAGAGAAATAAAGGAATTTTGAAGCGATAGGAGACGAGTGAATACGTGCCATGGTTCGGAATAATTAACGAGTATCGGAATTTTCTCCCTGTTACGCATGAAACGCCGGTCATAACATTGCACGAAGGCAATACTCCTTTGATAAAAGCCGTTCATTTCTGTGCACGGGCCCGGCTCGACCTTGACCTCTATTTTAAATTCGAAGGTTCGAATCCTACGGGATCATTCAAGGACCGTGGCATGACGCTTGCCATCTCGAAAGCCGTGGAGTCCGGGGCAAAAGCGGTTATTTGTGCCTCTACGGGTAATACATCAGCAGCGGCTGCAGCGTACGCGGCCAGGGCCGGACTCAAGGCGATTGTTATTATCCCTGAAGGCAAAATAGCACTGGGAAAGCTTTCTCAGGCGATTGTACATGGCGCCCATGTTATGCAGATTGACGGAAATTTTGACGATGCCCTGAATATTGTAAAGGCCCTTATCTCACGGTATCCCATTACCATGGTGAATTCAATTAATCCCTTCAGACTGGAAGGACAAAAAACCGGTGCTTTCGAGGTATGCGATCAGCTCATGTCTGTTCCGCGGTATCATGCCCTGCCGGTTGGTAATGCCGGTAATATTTGCGCATACTGGAAGGGATACAAAGAGTATCACACGGCCGGCAGGACAGCTTCTGTTCCGGTTATGCTGGGGTTTCAGGCTGAAGGTGCTGCTCCCATTGTGAGGGGCAAGAAGATCGAACAGCCCGAAACGGTTGCAACGGCTATCAGAATTGGGAACCCTGCCAGTTGGCAGGAGGCATTGACTGTTAAGGAAGAATCAGGTGGAAGGATAGATATGGTTTCAGACGATGAGATTCTGAGTGCCTATAGTCTGGTAGCCTCTTCTGAAGGAATATTTTGTGAACCGGCATCTGCAGCATCTCTTGCCGGTGTAATAAAACTGCATAAGGAAGGTTTTTTTACCCCCGGCGACGCTGTTGTGTGTACCCTGACTGGCCATGGGCTCAAGGATCCGGATACTGTTTTCAGGGTTTCGAAAGAACCGTCGAGAATGGCTGCTGATCTGGAAGTGATTGAGGACGTTATAACACGTATTGTATGAAATATGTTGTCTTGATAGGTGACGGCATGGCTGATATGCCGCTTCGGGACTTAGGTGATAAGACACCGCTCCAGTATGCGCGAACACCCTCTATGGACGTGTTAACGCAGAAGGGTGTGTATGGTATGGTCAGAACGATTCCGCAGGGTATGCATCCGGGGTCTGATGTCGCGAATTTAAGTATTCTCGGATATAACCCATCAGAATATTATTCAGGACGGGCTCCGCTTGAAGCCGCCAGTATGGGCATAGAACTCCTTGAAGATGATGTTGCGTACCGATGTAATCTTGTTACACTCAAACATAATGCTGACAGAACACGGGCCATTATGGAAGACTACAGTGGTGGTCATATTACGACGGAGGAGTCCCGAGTGCTAATAGATGAAATACATAAAGAATTAGGATCTGACGCGATCGCATTTTATCCCGGGATAAGTTATAGACACCTGATGATATGGTCCAAAGGGTCGATCGAGGTTGAGTGTGTACCCCCGCACGACATCATCGGCAGGGATATCATGGATTACCTCCCCGTGGGGGAAGGAGAGGAAGTCCTCAGAAAGATTATGATGGATTCGCTTTCTGTGCTTGCGCGACATCCGGTAAACATGAAAAGAATAAACAACGGTGAACGACCGGGGAACAGCATCTGGCTTTGGGGGCAGGGGAAAAAACCTTCTCTGCCGACATTTAGGGATAAATATTCGCTCGAAGGTGCCCTGGTTTCCGCAGTTGACCTTACCAAGGGGTTGGGCATATATGCCGGGTTCAGGATACTTAAAGTTCCCGGTGTTACCGGCTATCTCGATACCAACTATGAAGGAAAGGCGGAGGCTGCCCTTAAAGCCTTACGGGATGTCGATTTCGTATATGTGCATGTTGAAGCCCCTGATGAAGCCGGTCATTCTGGTGCATATGGGGATAAGATCAGGGCCATCGAAGATTTTGATACACGGGTTGTTGCTCAGGTGATGGCGGGCATGAAGGCTTTTCAGAAGTATAGAATTTTACTCTTACCTGACCATCCGACGCCCGTAGCACTGAAAACACATACTGATACCCCGGTACCGTTTGTTATGTTTGACAATTCTGCTCTCAGAGAGAATAAAGGCATGACATTTGATGAAGGCATTGGTGATCATGATGATGCAATTGTTATGGAGGAGGGCTTTCGTTTAATGGACTCATTCATAAACGGGGAGCTCTTTACCGGCTCATGACGATGCGTAGGGGTATGAGGATGTCTATGCAGCTTCTGGTTTGGAGGTCCGATTGGCTCTCATAGTGCATAAATATGGCGGGACATCCGTAGCGAATGTTGACAGGGTTAAGGCGGTGGCCGGACGTGTGGTCAATGCTGCCCGTCGAGGAGATAAAATTGTCGTCATTGTGTCTGCAATGTCGGGAGAAACGGATAAGTTGATTGATTTTGCTCATCAGATATCCAGCCAGCCGAATGAGAGAGAAATGGACCTTCTGCTTTCCTCGGGAGAGCGGGTAACCAGTGCCCTGACAGCGCTTGCCATCGAGGCATTAGGTTTTAAGGCACGGTCTCTGACCGGCAGGCAGGCAGGTATTATAACCGATACGGTCCATACGAAAGCGAGGATCGCACGGATATCGTGTGATCGCATCCTCGAGGCCCTTGACGAAGGATATATCATAGTGGTTGCAGGATTTCAGGGTATAACAGAGGATGGTACTGAGGTTACCACACTCGGGAGAGGAGGATCTGACCTTTCGGCGGTTGCGGTGGCCGCTGCAATCAATGCTGACCGGTGTGAGATCTATACGGATGTAGAAGGTGTCTACAGAACAGATCCGAACATTGTTGCAGAAGCGCAGAAAATAGATAAGATTTCGTTTGAAGAGATGCTCGAACTTGCAAGTCTCGGAGCAAAGGTACTCCAGACGCGCTCTGTTGAATTTGCCATGAAAAATAATATGCCTATTATCGTGCGTTCGAGTTTTTCGGATAATCCAGGAACCCTGGTTACCAAGGAGGATAAGGATATGGAAGACGTAATTGTGTCAGGCATCGCTTACGATAAAAACCAGGCCAGGTTTACCATTGTACACGTACCTGATAAACCCGGAATTGCAGCCCAGCTGTTTAATGCGGTCGCTTCTTCGGACATCATTGTTGATATGATTGTTCAGAATATCAGCAGCGATGGCAAATCTGCAGACATTTCATTTACGGTACAGACCTCTGATACGAAGAAAGCTCTGGAGGTGTCAGAACGTGCGGCCCGGGAACTCGGGGCAAAGAAGGTGGATGTAAATGAAGACATAAGCAAAGTGTCTATTGTTGGTGTGGGTATGAAGGCACATTCAGGCGTTGCATCAAAAATGTTTCAGACGCTGGCGCATCATAATATCAATATTATGATGATAAGCACCTCTGAGATAAAAATATCGTGTGTGATAGACGCCACGTTTACGGAGCTTGCCGTTCGGGTGCTGCACGATGCTTTTGACCTTGCGAAGCACTAGCATGTATCTATTATGAGAAGAAAGACAATCGAGATATATGACACTACCCTGAGGGATGGGGCCCAATCAGAAGATATATCTTTTTCTGTAGAAGACAAGCTGAGAATTACGGAACAGCTGGATGATCTGGGAGTGCATTATATTGAAGGTGGCTGGCCGGGATCCAATCCTAGAGATATTGCCTTCTTTAAAAAGGCAAGAAAGGTGCAGTTGAGGCATTCTCGTCTCGTTGCATTCGGAAGCACGCATAGACCCGGAAAAAAGCCTCAGCATGACAAAAATATCAAGGCACTGCTCGATGCCGAAACATCGGCAATAACTATCTTTGGTAAGTCTTGGGATTTTCATGTAAAAGAGGCATTGAAGATTTCCCGTAATGAAAATCTTGAGCTTATCTACAATACTGTTTCATATCTGAAAAAGCGTGCTGAAACGGTTTTATTTGACGCGGAACATTTTTTTGACGGCTATGCAAATAACCCTGACTATGCACTCTCGTGTCTGGAAGCTGCTCAGGATGGGGGGGCTGACTGTCTGGTTCTCTGTGATACGAACGGGGGGACTATTACAACAGCGATCCGGGAGACGGTCAAGAGAGTCGTAAAGCACGCCAATACGCCTGTTGGAATGCATGCGCATAATGATATTGATTGCGCTGTTGCCAATTCCATAATTGCCGTTGAATTTGGAGCGGTCCATGTGCAGGGGACCATAAACGGGTTGGGAGAGAGATGTGGTAATGCAAATCTCATATCCATCATTCCCAATATTCAATTAAAGCTGAGGGTGAAATGTATAGAAACAGAACAGATGAAAAAGCTGAGAGAGGTTTCGAGATTTGTTAACGAGATTGCGAATTTGAGACATTTCAAGCGTCAGCCTTATACCGGTGACAGCGCCTTTGCGCATAAGGCAGGAGTTCATGTAAGCGCCATAAGAAAGCGATCTGAAACATATGAGCATATCAAACCTGAACTGGTCGGTAATTCACAGCGTATTCTTATATCAGACCTCGCCGGGAGAAGCAATATTCTGAGAAAGGCTGAGGAATTTGGCATACCCCTGAAAAAGGACAAAAAGCAGTTGCAGGACATTGTTACCAGTCTGAAAGAACTCGAAAATCAGGGATTTCAGTTCGAAGGTGCTGAGGCTTCGTTCGAATTGCTTATGAAGAAGGCGCTCGGATTGCATAAAAGATTCTTTGACCTTATCGGTTTCAGGGTTATTATTGAGAAACGGAAGGAAGGTGAAGATCCGCTCAGTGAGGCCACGATAATGCTCAGGGTCAGCGGACATATTGAGCATACTGCTGCAACGGGAAACGGCCCTGTCAATGCACTCGATAATGCACTGAGAAAAGCCCTTGAACGGTTTTATCCACAGCTAACAGAAGTACGACTGCTCGATTACAAGGTGCGCGTACTTACTGCGGGGAAGGGAACCGGAGCTCGTGTACGGGTCCTGATAGAATCCGGTGATAAGGACAAGCGATGGTCAACGGTAGGGGTTTCAGTAAATATCATTGAGGCTTCATATCAGGCATTGGTGGACAGCATTGAATATAAACTGCTCAAGGATGAGTAATGGAGCTACTGCAGGCACAGCACGGTTCATTTTTTTTGAATATTCCGCTATACTATAAACCATAATGGATAAGCCGAAACGTGAGAGTATCATTCCGTCGTATCAGGAGGTCATTGAAGAGGTAAACTCCGCCTTTGTCAGTAACAACGCGCTCTCAGCCCTCTATGTCAACTGTTCAAAACTGAATAATATCGAAAAGCACTTCGGCAAGAAAGTGTATATGGATATTTTGAAGAAAATACACGTCGTTCTGAATAATCTCAAGGGGAAGCAGATAAGGATAGATGACATTATTGTGTCAACTGAAGTTGCGAGCGATGAATATATCATATTCCTCTCAAAGAAGCGGGTGGACCTGGAATTTTCTCCAACTGGTCTTGAAAACCTCTGTGAAAGGATTACTGAATATCTGAACGATAGCATCTCACCGATAACGTTCCAGTATCTCAGGGGAAGGCCGAAGATAGTGGTCGGGTATGCTGTGATTATTCACAACCCCCTGATCCGTGACGAAAGGCTCATGAACAAGCTTATTGAGGATGCCAAACTGATGTCGACCTATCAGGATTTCAAAAGACTGATGAGAAATAAAGAGAAACTGCAGGAACTGATATTAAAAGAGAGCATCAGAACATTCTTCCATCCTATTGTTGATCTTACAAATAATTCGGTTATTGGATATGAAGCGCTTACCCGCGGCCCTGCCGAGACAGAGTACGAACATCCGTATATATTGTTCGACGTTGCTGAAGATACTGACCTTCTTTTCGAGCTGGACCAGCTGTGTAGAAAGAAGGCACTTGAGAATGCGAAGGGCATATTGCCGGGACTGAAATTGTTTGTCAACTGTCTACCATCTGCTGTCCTTGATCCGAAGTTCCGGGATACCTATTTGCGTGATTGTCTCAGAGATTTGGATCTGAATCCGTCCACTATCGTCCTTGAGGTGACGGAACGACAGGCGATTGAACAGTATGACCTTTTCATGGAGGCTGCGCAATACTATGCTGACATGGGTTTTGCTATCGCTGTGGATGACACTGGAGCAGGGTATTCGAGCCTTGAGACGGTTGTTGAACTCAAACCCCAATACATAAAGCTTGATATCTCCATTGTTCGTGAAATCGATAAGAATATTCTTAAGCAGGAACTGATCAAGGCTATTGTGGGGCTTTCCAAACAGATGCGGTCAACAGTCATCGCGGAGGGGGTAGAAACCGTCGGAGAACTGAATACGTTAAAAGAGATAGGCATCAAATTCGGACAGGGATTCCTGTTTGCCAAACCCGGCCCACCTTTTCCTGATATCAACCTTTAACGTCTCGATGATCGTAAGAGGGATATTGAAAAACTTCCCGTAGCTCAGCTCATCACAGACTCCGGATGAGTGCGGTTTCATCACAGCCAGGGAATTTAGGGCACCGTACACAGTCTCCCCATATCTTCTGCGGAAGCTCTGTTTTATCTATATAATCGAACCCGTTTTTTTTAAAAAGTTCGGGATGATAGGTTAGAACAAATACCCTTTTTACCCCTATTGATTTTGCTTCAGATATACAGCGCTGTATCAATTTCTTCCCGATCCCTATGTTACGATATGTGCCTGAAAGTGCGAGTGACCGGATTTCAGCAAGATCTTCCCATAGCACGTGGAGAGCACATACGCCCCGTACTTTTCCCTTATCCTCTAAAACAGTAAAATCCCTGACATGCTCGTATAACTCCTGCATCGAGCGGGGAAGCATGGCTTCTTTTCGTGCATAATTATTTATCAGTCTGTGAACCGATGAAATATCAGCCATGTTAGCTTTTCTTATTTTCAATATATTTTATCCCTTCAGAAAATGCGTGTATGTTAATCTTTGATCCGGCATTTTTCCACATGTGAGAACTCGTTTCAAATATATGAATGACAGACGACTTGTTTACAATACCGGTCTGAGCTATCAGGGCACCGAGCATTACCATATTTGCTGACTTGGTATGCCCCAGGGCACCGGCAATCTTTGTTGCAGGAACAGGAAAAGCTTTTATATCCCGTCGGAGCACCGAAGTTTTGACAAGCGAAGAATCGAAGAAAAGGAGCCCCTTCTTCGCAAGCCTGCCCTGAAATCTGTCCAGGGACGACGTGTTCATGATAATGAGAAGATCGGGTCTCACAACAACCGGGGATCCGATCATGTCGTCCGAAATGATCACCGTACAGTTAGCCGTGCCGCCTCGCATTTCCGCTCCGTACGATGGAAACCACGTCACGTCTTTCTCAGCCAGTGTACCTGCCATCGCAAGGATCTTACCCATAAAAAGAACCCCCTGACCGCCAGATCCTGCTATGATAATCCTTGTTTCCAGCTTATATGTTCTCCTTGAATCTGTCTTTAAAGACTCCGAGAGGATACTCCTGGGATAATCTTGAATGTATCCAGTCCATTGATGCCTTCGGTGACATCCCCCAGTCGGTCGGACATGCAGACAGCAGTTCCACTAAACTGAATCCTTTGCATTCCATCTGATATATGAATGCTTTCTTAATAGCTTTTTTGGCAGTGATGATATTCTTATACGAATCGAGAGAAACTCGTTGAATAAATGAAGCGCCGGTAATAGTTGAAAGCAGTTCAGCAACACGAATGGGATACCCTGAAGCTGCACCATCGCGCCCCTCAGTGGTCGTTGTTGTGCGCTGTCCTAAAATCGTAGTTGGTGCCATCTGACCTCCGGTCATTCCATAGGTGGCGTTATTAACAAAAAAAACAGAGATGTTTTCGGCCCGGGCAGCTGCATGGATTATTTCAGACGTGCCGATCGCAGCGAGATCACCATCGCCCTGATATGAAAAAACGATAGTATCCGGTTGTAATCGTTTCAGTGCTGTGGCTACGGCAGGTGGTCTGCCATGAGCTGCTTCGAGAATGTCAAAATTAAAATAATCGTAGGCAAAGACAGCGCAGCCGACAGGTGCGATTCCGATCGTTTTATTTCTGATATGCAGACTGTCTATACACTCGGCTATGAGCCGGTGGATCAGGCTGTGACCGCAGCCGGGACAGTACCGCAATGGAACAGACTTAAGACTTTGTGGTTTTTTGAATATTTTTTTCACAGGACGTATTCTTAAAGCAGGATATTCTGTTTTTCCCCGCGGCCTTAGATGCATACAGAGCTTGATCAGCGGCATTGAGCAGCGAATGCTCATCAGACGCGTGGTCGGGAAATGATGCAATTCCTCCGCTTAACGTCAAGCGTATTCTTTCGCTGGTAGATATCTTGAAGTCTGTTTCTTGTACCGTCTGCTTTATTCTGTTGGCAAGCGCATAAGCCGCATCCTCCGTCGTATTGGGCAGGATAATAATGAACTCCTCTCCGCCGTAACGAACAACTACATCAGTTTCTCTCGAAACAGCCTTGAAAATATCCGATATTTTTATGAGCGCCATATCTCCAGCGTGGTGTCCATAGGTATCGTTTATTTCCTTAAAATTATCAATATCAAACAACATTAATGAGAAGGTATTCCCGTACCTCTTTGATCGAGCGATCTCAATGGCAAGATGTTTATAGAAATGTCTTCTATTAAACAGGCCCGTCAAGCTGTCGGTAATAGCGAGGCGCCTTGTTTCCTGAAAAAGTTTTATTTTATCCAAAATGAGCGAAATATTATTGCCAATGAGCGACAGCAAGGCCACGGTATCAAAATCGAAGCTCTCGGTTACCATATCCCGTCGTGCAAGAAAAAGAAAACCGATAATTTTCTTATTGCTGTGAAGTGGCATTGCTGTTAAAAAGGTTATGCCCTCCCTTTCTAACATGGTTATATCTGATATTTCCGACGTCTCCACAATATAGAAGGGCTCATCCATATCAGCCACGTTTTTGCATACGGAATCCAGGATGCCTTCTTCAATACGTTTCTCGAGACCAGAGGATAGCCCCCTGCTGGCCTTGAGTCTGTACGAAGAGTGTTCTTTCAGTATGAGCCAGCCAATCGTGAAATCAGTGATGAGCAGAATCTTGTCAAGCAGATCTTCAATGACGACATCCATATTTTCTGATGAAATAAATGTTCTTGACAAGGTACTGATTATGATGAGTTCTTTGTTTCTTTTTACTAACTCTTTTTCAAGATGAATAAAATCAGTAATATCTTTCAAGATTACGCACAGCAACTCCTGTTCCCCGGCATGGGTAACGTGAAAGAAAATCGCCTCGTAATTTTTATTATTATATTCAATCCGTTCCAGGTCTTTTGCAGTATTGAGCATCACATGATCGAATGTACCACCGAACTTATTTATAAGAGGTATTTCACTGATGTGTTTCCCAATGACGTTTTCCTTTTTGCCGCTGATAATGTTTAAGAAAACAGAATTGGCAAAGACGACCGTCCCGTTTGTTGTAAACGTGAGAATCGGATCGGGAAAGAGATCGAAAAAAATATTCTGTTTCAACATACCTGCAGATTTTATTTTAGGGTCATCATGCATTCTTCTGAATCAATTCATGCTCTGGCATTGAACCATATTAACATAAATTATTATCACTCATGATGTATTTTAACGCAATAATTAATTTTTGAACCATTTTGCATCGCTGAGAAAAACATGAGGTTATCGTACAAATCAATTACCGGGTGCCTGTCACGAATGACGACGAACGTCTTGCTAAAAAGGCAGGAAATGATGATGCGATGATGCATTGAGAAGTGTGATTATGTAATCAACATCAGGAAATCGTATTTGCTTTTTTTATGGGCATATCTTATAATGGTGTAGATACCAGCTTTTTTCATGTGAGAGTGGGCTGTCCCACTCTTTTATTTTATATGGACACAGTGCTTTCTAAGGTTTCGGAACTCGCTGAATCTTTGGCCGGTGAATACGGTCTTCAGGTGGTTGATGTTCTTCTTCTCGGTAGCTCAAAGAAGCCATTGCTCAGGGTGTTTATCGACAAGGAAAGAGGCGTAACGCTCGGCGACTGTGAGGAATTTAGCAGGGCTTTATCCGCCGTGCTTGATATTGAGGACCCGATCCAGACGTCGTATGTTCTGGAAGTATCATCTCCAGGTCTGGACAGGCCGTTGACAAGCAGGAAAGATTTTGAGAAAAATATTGGAAAACGTATAACAGTAAGAACAAAAGAGCGGATTAATAACAAGAAATCTTTTACCGGGACACTACAGGGATTAGATGGCGACGATATTGTATTAGTCATGGATAAGCATGGCAAAATGAATATCAGCCTTGTTAACATATCAAAGGCAAAGCTGGCCATTGAGATAAAATGACAAAAAAAATATCAAAAGAACTGTGTACTATAATCGATCAGTTAAGCAGGGAGAAGGGTATTTCGAGAGAAGTCCTGATAGAGGCGCTTGAATCTGCTCTTGAATCTGCCCTGAGAAAGAAGTATGGCGGAAGAACTAATGTCCATTTATTGATTGACCGTCAGAAGTGTGATATAAACGTTTTTGAAACGAAAAAAATTGTTAAGAAAGTTACGGATCCGCTTGAAGAGATTGCTTTAAAGGATGCAAGAACCATGGATTCTACAAAAGAAACTGACCAGACCATTGATATCCCGATGGACTTACAGGATTTGGGCAGAATAGCTGCTCAAACTGCCAAGCAGGTTATATTCCAGAAAGTGAGAGAGGCAGAACGAGATGTTATTTATAATGAATTCAAGGATAAAGTCGGTCATGTCGTCAGTGGAACGGTTATGAGAAAGGAAAAAGGACTCTATTTTATCAACATGGGCAAGGCAGAAGCTGCTTTACCTCTGAAGGAAACCCTGCCGGGCGAAAATCTTAAGCGGGGTGAATCGGCAAAAGCGATTATTGAAGACGTCAGAGTTACTTCAAAAGGACCGGCGATCATTGTTTCTCGAGCAACTCCCCAATTTGTTGCAAGCCTTTTTAAGATGGAAGTGCCGGAAATTAATGATGGCCTGGTTTCAATAAAAAATATTGTGCGGGAACCTGGAGAACGTACTAAAATAGCAGTTTATTCGACTGATACCTCAATTGATCCTGTGGGTTCCTGTGTTGGCATGAAGGGAACCAGGGTGCAGGCAATAGTTCGGGAGCTCAGAGGTGAAAGAATAGATATCATCCCATGGACAGACGATCCAAGAGTACTCATAGCGAGAGCCTTAAGCCCTGCGACTGTTGATAAAGTCGGGGTAAACGAAGAAGCTAAAACAGCGATGGTTGTCGTGAATGACCAGCAACTATCTCTTGCTATCGGTAAAAAGGGGCAGAATGTCAGGCTCGCCATGAAGCTTACCGGTTGGTACATTGATATTATAAGCGACACGGAATATTCAAAGATCCGAATGGAAGAAACCGACAAAGCGCTTGAAGATTCCATAAAGAAGGAAACGGAAAAAAATGAGAGCCAAGCTGTTGATGAATAGTGGCCTCAGCAGATAATGATATTCAATGTATTAAGGACGTAGGCCCGCAGAGGGCCAAACTATTCAGACGTCTTGGCGTTCATACCATTAGAGACCTGCTGTATTACCTTCCCTTCAGATACGAAGACAGAAGAGCTGTACGGACGATAGCCGATATTCTTCCCGGTGAACATGCAACCGTACGGGGCAGCGTACTGTCTGCGGATGTGGTTACCCTTCGTAAAAGACGTTTCAAGATTTTCATAATCGTTATCACTGACGAAACAGGCGTGTTACGGGCGAAATGGTTTAATCAACCGTTCATAAGGAATACAGTAAAAGTGGGGCAGGACGTTGTGCTCAGCGGAGCGGTGAGCCGGGACGTCTCGGAAAAAGGTATCCCGGAAATGGAGAATCCGGAGTTTGAAATAGTCACGGCAGACGATACGCCGTATATTCACACCGGCAGAATAGTGCCGATATACAGACTCACCGAAGGTATCAGTCAGAAACAGTTCAGAAAAATAATGTTCTGGGTAGTGCAGCATAAAACAAAACAGCTGCTTGATCATATTCCTCCGTCTATTATAGAGCGGCATAATTTTCCGTCTTTGCACACGAGTGTCAGACAGGTGCATTTCCCGGATAACGATACTGATATTGATTCATTAAACAGCTCTTCCAGTTCCTGTCATAAAAGACTTTCATTCGATGAACTCTTCTTATTTGAACTGGGAATTGCATTCATGAAGAGAAGGGCAAGAAAAAAGAAAGGAATTGCCTTCAGGAATCCGGGAGAATTACAGAAATCTCTTCTGAACGTACTGCCTTTTACGTTAACGAAGGCTCAAGAGAGAGTGACTAAGGAAATCCTGACCGATATGAAGAGCGAGCATCCCATGTACAGGCTGATTCAGGGAGATGTTGGATGTGGAAAGACAATCGTTTCACTTCTTGCAATGCTGTATGCTGTTGAATCAGGATATCAGGCGGCTTTGATGGCACCGACTGAGGTCCTTGCGGAACAACACTACCTCAACATCGTCAGTCTGATCGAACAGATAGGGTTACCATGCGCCCTGGTTACGGGTGGTGACATGAAGGGTCCCGTAGCAGGCGTTGCATCAGGTGAAATACCCGTGGTCGTTGGAACGCATGCGCTTATAGAGGAGCGCATGATATTCAAAAGACTCGGGATAGCCGTAATAGATGAACAGCATAAATTTGGCGTTATGCAGAGAGCACGACTTGGAAAAAAAGGAATTAATCCTGATGTGCTTGTTATGACCGCCACACCAATACCCCGCTCGCTATCTCTTACACTCTATGGTGATCTTGACAGCTCTGTCATTGATGAATTGCCGCCGAACAGAACGTCTGTTGTTACGGAGGTATTCGACGAAAATACCAAAGCGGACATTTATACATTGTTGCGCAAGGAGATCAAAAAAGGAAGACAGGCATATATTGTTTATCCTGCAATAGATGATTCCGAAAAAATGAATTTAAAGTCGGCTATTCAGGGCAAAATAGCATTTGAGAGAATATACAGTGAATATACGGTTGGTTTGCTGCACGGACGGATGAACACAGCTGAAAGAGAATCCATAATGGCTGCTTTTAAGAGAGGAGAGATTCACATACTCGTGTGCACTACCGTTATTGAAGTTGGCGTGGATATTCCAAACGCTACGATCATGCTCATAATACATGCTGAAAGATTTGGCCTTGCCCAATTGCATCAATTAAGGGGACGTGTCGGTCGAGGTACTGACAGGTCGTACTGTCTTCTGGTAACATATGGAACAATTACGGAGGAAGCGATGAGAAGGCTCGACATTATGGTGGCGAGCAATGATGGAAATAGAATAGCGGAAGAAGATCTGAACATCAGAGGGCCCGGAGATTTTTTGGGAGTAATGCAGTCTGGGATAGCTGATTTTAAAATTGCTCATATTGTGCGGGATGTTAAACTCCTTGATAGTGCCAAGAAGAATGCTTTTGATCTTGTTGAAGGGGATCCGGAAATAAAAGGATATCCGGTTCTCAGGGAGGAACTAGAGGTATACTGCCGTAAACGGGACAATTTTTATAGAATGGGATAAGGGAGGTTTTGATGCTGAAAGGATTAAAGGGAAATTTCGCAAACGGCATTAATAAAATAAAGTGGCTGTCACATCTTTTTGCTGAACGTTTACAGATAGAAATCGCTGTGATTAAGTTGCTGTACCAGTCTGAAGGAAAGAGTAAGGCACGAGATGACCTTCTGAGACTGATTGGAGAGCGCATTATTGAGATGAAAAAGCAGTCGGCACAGGATTTTTCAGGTGACAAGATGGTAACTGATGCGATTAATCAGATAGAGCAGCTTGATAAAGATATAAACACTCTTAAGGATAAGGCATCTGAGATAAGTAGTGTGGCTGAATAAGTGACAACCTATTTTATCGTATTTATCTTTGGTGCAGTTATCGGCTCTTTTCTCAATGTTTGCATTTATAGAATTCCGAGAAATATATCCCTTATTGTTCCCTCTTCCAGGTGTACTGCGTGCGATAGCGCAATCAGGGCATGGGATAATATACCGATAGTCAGTTATCTATTATTAGGAGGGAAATGCAGGAACTGTAAGGAAAAGATTTCAATCAGATACCCGTTTGTTGAAGCACTAAATGCTTTTTTATATGGTCTCGCATTATGGCGATACGGACTGGGGTGGGATTGTGCGATATTCTGCATGATCTGCTCAGCTCTGATTGTGATCACGTTTATCGATATTGACTTTCAGATCATTCCGGATAGGATCACTCTTGTCGGGATTCCTGTTGGCCTTATTGCAGGTTCTTTTATTTTACCGGACCCTTTTATGAGAATATCCGAGCTTGGATATCGAGCATCGATAACTGGCTTTTTTGTCGGAGGGGGGCTCTTTTATCTTATTGCTGTTTTAAGCAAAGGAGGCATGGGTGGTGGTGATATCAAGATGATGGCGATGGTTGGTGCGTTCATAGGATGGAAATCTGTTCTCCTTACCACTTTTCTGGGAAGTCTCACGGGCTCTTTCCTGGGCCTTTTCCTTATGCTCTTCAAGGGAAAAGGGAGGAAAGCAAAGATTCCCTTTGGGCCGTTTCTTGCATTTGGAGCAGTTGTTACGATATTTTATGGCCAGGAACTGTTAGATTGGTACCTGCATTAAATGGAGCAGGGTCATATGCAGCGCGACCGCAGGGATAAGGAATCAACCGGCACGAGATAGTTAATGAGTCCTGACATATTAATAATAATTTCGCTCGTCACGTTATTAATAATTCTTATTTCTTTCAATCTGATTAAATTTCTCTCAGGTTATCATAAGAACAGAACGCAGGCAAAAAGCAAAAAAAACGATGAGGTTGGATTTGTTGTAAATACCTTTCATGATCTCGTTTCAAAGCTGAAGGAGAAAGAGAAAGAACTCGAGGCATTGAGAAAGAGTGCCGAAGAACGTGCTTCAGAAATAGAGATATATAACGAAAATATATTTCAGAGTGTACCGAGTGGTGTTCTCAGCTTCGATCAGGATATGAAGATTACGAAGATTAATTCTGCCGCAGAAGAAATTCTTTCATTGAATAAGAAGGATATATTGAACAAAAGGCATAATGCTGTGCTGCACAAACCGATTACGGACATGCTCGATGACAAGAAAATGGTGGAAAGGGCAGAGATTCGTTATATGACACAGTCGGGAAAAAGTATCTGGCTTGGGCTCACCATATCGCCGTTGAAGGACAGTTCACATAATGTTATTGGCCAGCTGCTTGTTTTTACCGATTTAACAGAATTGAAAGCATTCCAGTCTCAGAAGGAACTGCGTGAAAGACTTTCAACATTAGGTGAGATGTCTGGTGGAATTGCTCATGAGCTCAGAAATCCCATGGCGGTTATTTCAGGCTATACAAAGATTCTTTCCAGAAAAGTCGACGGATTCTTAAAGCCGACCGTAGAAGCTATCAATAATGAAGTCTCTGTTATGGACAGAATCATCAAGGATTTCCTTTCGTTTGCGAGACCCTCAGAACTGATTTATTCGGAAATTGATTTAAACAGGCTTTTAAACACCTGTATAGACGCTCTGGAGACAGCACGTGACAAGGTTATGGTTGATTTCAAAAAGAATGAAAACCATACGATACGGTGTGATGAAGTCTTGATGAGACAGGCGATTATGAATATCCTTCAAAATGCGGTTCAGGCGATGCCTGACGGTGGCAGGCTCTCTGTAGCAGTTGGAACAGGAGATTATCTGGAAATTATCTTTTCAGATAGCGGACACGGCATACCAGAAAGTGTGAAGGATAAAATCTTTCTCCCCTTTTTCACGACAAAGGAAAGGGGCACAGGGCTTGGACTATCCATAGTTCATAAGATTGCCATTTCACACGGCGGACATATTTCCGTTGATACAGGTGAAGACGGAACGACGATGACTCTTCGATTACCAAAAGATCTGATCATTCCTGTTGCCGAATAAGATTGCCGCTACAGAGCCCTTTTTAACAATTTCATGTCGTCTATCCAGGCAGTTCCTGACCCGTCGATAACGAGATTCAGTTTCAGATAATCGGGATTTTCATTTTTTTTGAGGAGAAACGGCGTTTCTACGGTTATCCAGTCTGTTGTTTCTGACAGCGGCGCATGGAGACTTCGTGAAAAGAACTCTCCCTTGCGAGGAAAGTGTCACCACATTTCAAGATACACCTTGCCGGAAACATTTTTTGTGCGAACCTTTGCTTGATAGAAGAGACGAGCATTATCAACAGACAAACCATGGACTTCAAAAAGGTGAACCACCGTCGGCTTATCAACAGATACGGGAAGAGAACCATTGCCGTTACTCGATATGGCGCGGTCGATGGCAACAGCTGACTGTGTTACTATCCCCTTGAAATCGTCCAGAGGAAATGTCTTCAGCTCGGATACACCGGCATGATCATCCAGACAACCGTACAGTGCAGAAAGTAGCAGAAAAGGGAATAATACATTTTACACATCATTGAGCCCAATTCTTCTTTAAAAAATTCTATCACTGATGCCACAAAACTTTCAAAAAGAGCAATCACTGAGTATCGGACAAGAAGATTTTCTGATGCTGGCAATACTCCAAATACGAAAGGTATCGAATGATTCCATACGATATCGCCTGTTCTGCTAGGTAAAGAGGCGGAAAAGGAGCAACGTCAGGATTGATCCAATTAATGCTCCTATAGTGACCTCAAGTTGGCTGTGTACACGGACCAATACTCTGCTTTGAGCGATCAATACTGCCAGGATAAAGCAGAGGATCGATGCGACAAAGTTCCGTGTCGAATACGTGACTGCAATCCATATTGAAAATGCGATCGCAGCATGACCGCTTGGCATTCCGCCACTCAATGGATGTCCTTTTCCGAAGTATGATTTGATTAATATTACCGTGATGAACACAAGAATCAGAGATATGAGAATAATATCTTCATGAGGATGCTTCGGTATATTCAGACCGTACTGTATCAATGACTTAATATAGGGTATGAAAATCATGTAGCCAATAATCGCTGCTCCAAAGGCAGTTATGAATACAGCTCCAGCGGCAATATCCTTGGCAATCCGACCTTTTTCAGAATATTCGGGTGATAATAAATCGATTATTGTCTCGATGGAACTATTAATCATTTCGGCGAAGATAACGAGTATTACGGAAAGGGAAACTATGACAAAATCTGATTTTGAAAGTCCAAGTGCATAGCTTGAGAAAATCACTACAGCAGCAGTAAACAAGTGATATTTCATGTGTCGCTGCGACTTTGTACCGTACAGGATACCTTCTACGGCATGGTCCACACTCTTAAGCCAGGCTTTTAACGGTCTTATGGGCAAGGAGTAATTCCCTCTCTTTGTTTTGCATTTTTCTTTTCTGATACGTATTTTTTTCGTGGTGATAGCCTAAAAGATGCAGGAGTCCGTGTATGAATAGTCGCAGCAATTCATCATAGATGCTGACATGGGTTTTTTTTGCCTGTGAGACAGCCCGAGGTATACAGATAACCAGATCACCGAGAATTGTATTGCCTGAGGCGTCTGCATTGTCATTTACAGCCGTTAAGCCCGGAGATCTTCTCCTTTTTTCCCTCTGCTGAGGAAAAGAGAGGATATCGGTAATCCTGTCAACACCACGATACCGAGCATTAAGGAACTTCATCTTTTCATTATTCACGAAAAGAATGCTGAGTTCAGCTTTTTGAAACCCGAGAAGCAGAAGAGTCTTGTTGAGATCCCTTATTATTCTCCGATGGCTCAGCTTTTTCGTTCTTTGCTGGTTTGTTATGTAGACCCTGTTCACTGAAATCAAATCCCGGATAGTCGATTCTTTTATGAAAGATACTGGTTAAGATATAAATAAATCTCTTTTTTATTTCAGATATATCCTTGAACGTTAGTTCGCATTCGTCAAGCTGACCGTCGATAAAAAAATTATTCATAATTTTATCTACAAGTGCTGAAATCCTTGACGGAGTCGGATCGTTCAAAACTCGCGATGCTGCTTCAATGGCATCGGCCATCATCACCAGTGCTGAAACACGGCTCTGAGGCTTCGGACCTAAATATCGGTACTCCTCTTCTTCAGGTATACTGGGCTGCTCCAGTTCTTTTGCCTTCTGGTAGAAATATGTCATTACTGATGTTCCATGATGTTCCTTAATGATATTGATAATCACATCAGGCAATTTAAACTGTTTTGCCAATTCCACCCCTTCTTTTACATGGTTCGTGATGATCATGCTACTCATATGAGGTGTCAATTTGTCATGTTTATTTTCCGTGCCGATCTGATTTTCAACAAAATAATCAGGCATTTTCAGTTTCCCAATATCGTGATAATAAGAGCTTACCCGAGCAAGAAGAGGATTCACATTAACAACCTCTGCAGCTGACTCGACAAGATTTCCGACAATAATGCTGTGGTGGTAGGTTCCAGGGGCCGTGACCATGAGATTTTTCATAAGAGGCTGATTAAGGTCGAGCAGTTCGAGGAGACTTATATCTGTCGTAATTTTAAATAAATATTCCAGAAAAGGTAGGAGCAGTGAAACAATCGCTGAAACGATTATCCCAGAAATAATAGCAAGAATGAGCGCTGAAAGAGCCGTGGGACTGAATAATTCTCCTTTTGTCAGGCATATAATCAGTACCATCAATACATTTGCCAGAATGATATATAGTCCGCCCAATAAAATGGCAGATCTTTTCTTGCATCGAATGACGCTGAAGGCCGCTGTCAGACTACCCACAAAGACATAGATAGGATAAAATGCATCAAGAAGCCAGTATCCCGACAGGAGACTGATAATGAACGAAAAGGTGATTGCAGTATGAAAGTCGAACAAGAGGGTAACAAGCATTGCCCCCGCCGCAAGAGGAAGACCGAACATCGCAGTTTCAGGCACAATGAAACCTAATCCATCTGACAGAATGAGAAAGATATACTCAAAAGATCTCCCGAGAATTAGCGTACTCAAAATCATCAGGGTAAGGAGAAAAAGCATATTATAATTATTCATATACAAGGGTCTGTAGCGCATGATATCCCTGAAAAAAATAATCAGAAGAACGAAAGAAATCAATGAACCGCCAATAATCTGTTCTGATCTCAGATCAGTTATAAGGATAGTTGAGACAATTAAGGCAATGACGCACAGACAGAATATGTTAAGCAGAAATGGTTTTGTAGCGCTGCCGCTGTTTTTATCTAGAGGTATTCCGTTTTTCATGTTTTTCATAAGCCCTTACAATCTCCTGAACTAACTGATGTCTTACAACATCTTTTTCAGAGAAATAAATGAACTGGATCCCTTTGATATTCTTGAGGATGTCTATGGACTCCACCAGTCCGGACATTCGTCCGGCAGGAAGATCTATCTGGGTAATGTCTCCGGTAATCACCGTCTTGGAATTATATCCCAGCCTCGTAAGGTACATTTTCATCTGCTCTGATGTCGTATTTTGCGCCTCGTCAAGAATAATAAAAGAGTCATTCAGCGTTCTCCCTCTCATAAAGGCGAGGGGAGCGATCTCAATAATTCCCCGGTCTATCAATTTTGAGGATTTGTCAGCACCCATCATGTCGAAGAGTGCATCATAGAGCGGTCTCAGATACGGATTTACTTTTTCGTACAAATCGCCAGGGAGAAACCCAAGTTTTTCGCCTGCCTCGAGTGCAGGGCGGGCAAGGACTATTCTGCTGATCTGTTTTTTTACATATGCACTGATGGCCATGGCCATGGCAAGGTATGTCTTTCCTGTACCCGCAGGGCCGATTCCGATAACAATATCATGAAGTTTAATGGCTTCAATATATTTCTTTTGCGTTTCAGTTTTTGGAATAATGAACCGCCGTTTGGATGAGACAGGAATATTGTTCAGAAAAAGGTCCTTCAGGGATGTTTCATTGCCCTCGGCTATCAATTTTATTGCATATCGTATGTCTTCAGGTCTAAAATGATATCCCCCGGAGCTGATATGGCGCAGGTCGTTAATAAGTTTTTCAGCGGTTCTGAGCGTATCATCTTTACCTTTGAGAAAAATCTTGTTTCCCCTGGTACTGGCACTAATACCTAAGGACTCTTCTATTAATTTAAGACTCTTTTCAATGCCATCGAAAAGGAATGGATATTCCTTTTCACTGTCAAATTCTATTTCGAGCGTGTTCGTATCTGCTCCTTACTCTTTTTTAAACGTTACAAAGGCACTCAAACCTTCGGTTTTTTTCAATTTAACCGAAAAAAGGTCGGCTTCTTCTCTCGTTCTGAATGAACCCATTCTCACCTTGTATATAGTTTCGCCACTATTGTTCCTGAAAACGGTGATGTACGTCGAGTAACCCTTGTTCTGATACTTTGTCTTAAAATTATCAGCATCTTCAGAATTTCTAAATGCACCGAGCTGAATAGTATATATAATAGGATCGTGTGTTCCTTCATTTTTTGATGTAGCATATGTGTCACGTTTCAATGATGATGATGTTCTCTTCATGGAAGACGCTCCTTCTAACCCATCATGCTGTGATGACTCATGATTTTCCGATGGAATAAAATCACGGGCAACGATAACAGGAGTTTCCGGATCCTGTACGTGCACTGTACTGAGGTCCGCTTGTGCTGTCAACTCATCCGCTATCTCCAATGTCAGTCGTTCACGGTCTGCGTGAACGCTTTTCCCCACGAGATAGCCAAGTGTAAAACTGACAGCAGAAAAAACGACCACAAACACTATTATGAATTCCTTTCCTATGATATAAAACGATGAACGATCATCCATATTTTGATTCATAACACAAGCATAGCATCACCATAAGAGAAAAATCTATAGCGCTCCGAGACCGCTTTTTTGTATGCGTTGAGAAGGTTTTCTCGGCCAGCGAATACAGCCGTCAGCATAAGTGGTGTGGAACGCGGAAGATGAAAATTTGTTATTAATGAATCTATTACCTGCAATGAGTATCCTTCATGAATAAAAATATCAGTAGAACCGCGCAACGAACCGTTATTGACGATGGCTTCACACATACCGCTCATGTAGCCTTCGAGGGCCCGAGTCGTCGTAGTACCCACAGCAACGATACGGTTGTTCGATGCTTTTGCCTGTTTTATTTCTGTTAAAATGTGTTTGTTAATCGAAAAGTACTCCTTTTCCATGGTATGATCATCAAGCCTAGCTGTTCTGATGGGCCTGAATGTGCCTGCACCGACATGGAGTGTAATAGTGCGAACGTGGATTCCCTTTGATTTCATTTTATCGATCAAATCATCTGTAAAATGCAAGCCAGCCGTAGGAGCTGCAATGGAACCTTCAACATGGGCATATACTGTCTGATATCTTTTTTTATCGCTCTCATCAGGCGGGCGGTTTATATACGGAGGAAGAGGCATTTCACCAAGTGACCAGATAGAGCGTTTTAATTCATCGTGATTTTCAAAATAGGCAGTTTTACTACCTGCGATATGAGCCTTTATCGTGTCGGAAAACAATAGTGTTCCTGTAAAATTGCCTTTTGCAATAATATTCCAGACGCCCGGGGAAGATTCATTTACCAAAAGAATACTCATCGTGCCGCCGGATACTTTTGTGCCTGAAAGGCGGGCCGGAAATACCTTGGAGTTATTGAGAATGACCATATCACCTGCACAGAGATACGAAGGGAGATCATAGAACCGTTTATGTTCTATTTTTCCATTTTTCTGCACAACGAGCAGTCGTGAATCATCCCGTCTTGCCAATGGTCTTGTTGCAACAAGTTCTTTCGGCAGGAAAAAATCGAAGTCAGAGGTTCTCATTTATTGCTATTGTAGTACCGGGATAGAAAAATGCCAATATATCCTTGTAATTCATGCCGTTTTGTGCCATCTGAAGTGCACACCACTGGCAGAGTCCAACGCCGTGCCCATATCCCTTCCCTTCAAATATCACATGTCCATTGGTTATAGCACTATCAAATTTTGTGCTGGGCAGGCGCTTCCATCCGAGGGCTTTTCTCAGTTCAGCCGCCTTTACGGACAGAACATTATCGGCATGCAGGATCTCAAGCATTTTTACTCTCCCGGTCTTCGTATGTGAGCTTATCCGTATATCTTCAATGTCTGATATATCCAATGCCGCTTCAATTTCATGTAATGATATTTTACGCTCCCAGATCCAATAGGGAGATAATTCACAATTTGATTCTACGGACTGTAAGTAAGGATAGCTTCTACTGAAGACTTCTTCAGGCAGTTCTGTTTTTCCGCCACAGGTTGAATGATAAAGAGATTCAATAACTTCTCCATTATAGGTCAGGATTTCACCGTGCGTTGATAATACAGCGTCTGAAATGTGAGGATCACGGCTTTGTCCTTTGTAAATCTGATGCAGGACGGAAGAAGTTAAATCATAATTCATATGATTTCTATTATGTTTTATTTTATAAAGGGCATATGTTCTCACAATAACAGCCTGAGCTTTCAAGGCTTCGATAGCCCAATTTTTACCGACTTCAGCTTTAACGACGCTGCTGACGTATTCTTCCAAGGGAAGTTCGTTAATAAGAAAAAGCCCTTTCGTCCCTTTCCATACTTCAATCTTTCCGTTGTAACGGCTCCCATTTACCAGGAGATCACCATGCAATTTCCCCATCTGAACAAGCACCTCATTTTTAAGTGGTATTTCCCGAAAGGCGTCATCTATTATAAGCACCTTTACCGTACGTGCCTCTGCATTGATGAGCATGACGATAAAAGTGAATATGAGAGCGCATAAAATTTTCTTCATATTCAGTTATCTCCTTCCGATTAACGAAAACAGTATCGTAAGTACAATGCTTATAATTATGCACGTAACAAGAGGAAAATAAAAGGTGATATTCCTCTTCTGTATCAAAATATCTCCAGGCAATTTGCCAAGCCAGGGAATTTTGGGGATGAAGGTGAGCAGGATACCTACTGCAACAACAATAATCCCAAAAACTATGAGTATTTTACCTATGGAATGAAAGTTTTCCACCATCTAGAAAATCACCGGATAGAACAATGACATGGAAAACCATTTTCCAAATCAAAAAAGGAACGCCTTTCATAATTATTATGTATCATCATTCAGGTTTTCCTGTTTCGACCGCAGAACGTTTCTTCTTCTTAAGATATCGTTCCATTTCTGAATAAATACAGCCGCAATACTTCTGGCTGTAGAGACCAAACTCCCTGGATTGGGATTTGGAAACCATCCACCCATGACGGAAGTCTCGACCATGGAACTCTATGCCATATTTCATCCCAGTTTCTCTGCCGATTTCTCTTATCATATCAAATCGTTGATAGGGACTGGCGAGCAATGAGGTGGTAAAACCATCCGCGTTCATTTTTTTTGCAATCTCGGCCGTTTTCTCAAGCCGTAATGAATAACAGACAGCACACCTTTTTTCTTCTTTCCCGGCGATTGAGCGCAAAAAGGTATCAAGAGGATAGACATCAATAAACTCAAGATCACAGTGCCAGATACGCTGGAGCTTCTGAAGCGCATCACGTCTGTGACGGTATTCCGTATAGGGATGAATATTGGGATTAAACCAGAGCCCTTTTATATCAACACCCTCTCCGAGAAACATCTGAAGCGGGTAGATGCAGCAATTGGCACAGCAGATATGCATTAAGAGTTTCATTTAGATCACGTTAACGTTAAAACAATCCTTGAGGAGCTTCCTTTTTCAGGTGCAGAAATGCATTTTTGGTTGCTATCCGTCCGCGGGGGGTACGTTCCAGAAAGCCTTCTTGTAGGAGATACGGCTCGTATACGTCTTCAATGGTTTCCTTGTCCTCACGCAATGAAGAGGACAGGGCATCTACTCCGGCGGGACCGCCACTGAATTTCTCAATGAGCGTTATCAGCAGCTTTCTGTCCATATCATCAAGGCCCCGTTCATCGACTTCGAGAGCATCAAGAGAAGTCCGCGTAATTGGAAGATGTATCATCCCATCGCCCAATACCTGGGCAAAGTCTCTGATCCTCTTTAATAATCTATTGGCTATTCTCGGAGTTCCTCGGGAGCGTTTAGCAATTTCATGAGCAGCATCGTCTTCGATCGGAATTTTCAGAAGGCGACTTGAACGATCGATAATCAATTTAAGTTCCTCTGGATTATAGTATTCAAGTCGGTTAATAATCCCGAATCTGTCTCTCAGAGGAGAGGTGAGAAGACCGGTCCTTGTAGTGGCGCCGATTAAGGTAAATTTCGGCAGATTTAATTTCAGTGATCGTGCGTTAGGTCCTTGGCCGATGATTATATCAAGCTGATAGTCCTCCATTGCCGGGTACAGTACTTCTTCAACGATTCTCGGCAGTCTGTGAATTTCATCAATAAACAGTATATCCATGTCAGAAAGGTTTGTGAGAATAGCAGCAAGATCTCCGGGTCTTTCCAGCACAGGGCCGGATGTGGTTTTTATCGTAACACTGAGCTCGCTAGAAATTATATGAGAGAGTGTTGTTTTGCCGAGACCAGGTGGACCGCAGAGGAGAACATGATCAAGAGGTTCCTTTCTCTGAAGCGATGCTGTGATGAATATTCTGAGATTATCCTTTATCTTGTTTTGCCCGATGAAGTCATCAAACGATCTCGGTCTGAGGTTCAATTCCAGCGAATGGTCGTCATTGGATATGTCCGAACTGACGGCTCTGTTGTCATCAGATTTTCTTAAGGAATCAGGATTATCCATGAGTATTACCAGTAAGCTGCTTTAAGGTTTCCCTGAGCAGGCTTTCAATATCGCCAAAATCTTTTTTATAGACTTTTTCTATTGATTGTTGTGCGATCGACTTTTTATAGCCGAGATTAACAAGGGCCGAAAGGGTGTCTTCATATAACTTATCCCTTACTCCTGTTGCTGCGGGAAGTTTTTCCCTGAGTTCCAGTATCAGCCTCTGGGCTGTTTTTTTGCCGAGCCCCGGTACCCTGCAGAGCATGGCTATATCCTCATTTTCTATTGAATTGAGAAAATCATCATGCGAAATGCCTGACAGTATAGTGAGCCCCATTTTAGGACCAATTCCGGAAATACCCAAAAGCGTTATAAATATTTTTTTTTCATCTTCGGAACTGAAACCGTAGAGCTGTATCGCATCTTCCCGGACATGAGTATATATGGAGAGAACGACTTCACTCCCTTCTACTGGTAAGCTTGACAGTGTGTGCAGAGAAACATTGACCTGGTATCCGATACCATTAACGTCAATAATAACGTTGTCCGGTCTTCTGGAAGTAATCCTGCCTGTCAATGAGGCTATCATCGGCATTGTCTGCTTTCGTCATAGACTACTTCGATATCGCACGGGGTATATTCCGGCTCAAGAGGCTGAAACGGATAAGAATTCATGAGCTGATATCTCTCGAAGCTTCTCGAATAGCATAATATTCTCTTCATGAACAGGGTTAACGCCTGAAGGTTATTTTTCATTGATTTTCAGTCTTTCGTTAAATTGTAAAGTATTAAGGTAACAGAGAGCAAGTGCAAGTGCATCGGCACTATCGGTGGAAAGAACCCCGGTTACGTCCAAGAGTACTTTTACCATTGACGCGACCTGTCCTTTTTCCGCACGCCCGTATCCTACGACGGCCTTTTTAACCTGAAGGGCGCTGAATTCATGCAATTGAATATTTTCAGCTGCTGCAGCCAGGAGGACAATGCCGCGTGCATGTCCGAGACTGAGTGCTGCCTTGGTTCCTTTAGAAAAAAAAATTTTCTCAACGACAATATCATCTGGTTTATAGGTACGGATTATCTGTATGAGCTCATCATAAATTTGTTTTAATCTTTCCTGTAACGGTTTTTTAGATGAGGGGGATATGGTGCCTGAGGCTACGTGCCGTGTCTCTTTCCCCTGCAAGGCAACTACGCCATATCCGCATTTTAAGCTTCCTGGATCAACGCCGAGGACCGTACGAGGTTTATTTCTTTCTTGGAGCTTCAAATAAAATTTCTTCTACCATGAGGCAAAGCACATGGCCGAGCGTTATATGGGTTTCCTGGATTCTTGGTGTGTTCTCCGAAGCTACCATGAAAGAAAAATCAGATCGTTGAGCCATTTTCCCGCCGTGTGCTCCGGTGAAAACGACTGTTTTTAACCGCTTTTTTTTTGCCGTATCAAGCGCCTTATGAATATTAGGAGAGATGCCGCTCGTACTTATCGCAATAATAATGTCTCCCTCAACTGCAAGTGACTTAAGCTGCCGAGAAAAAACTTCGGAGTAGTCGTAATCATTGGCAATCGAAGTTATCACCGCCATATCCGTATTGAGCGATATGGCAGGCAGACCAGGGCGATCTTTCTTAAACCGGTTTACAAATTCAGCGGCTATATGGGATGCGTCAGTGGCGCTCCCGCCGTTACCGAATAAAATGAGTTTATTGCCTTCGTTGAACGTGCGGGCAATTTCTTTTGCGGCATCTACAATGATATCAAGATGATCCTCAATGAATTTTTCTTTTACAGAGATACTTTCCTTAAATTCTTTCAGAATTTTAGATTTCATGAGGGCGATAAAATGAAACAGTGACATTAGAGTAAAACAATTGAACGTTTAAGTCAATGGAACAGAGAGACAGGAAAGCAGCTGTTACGGGGGAGGGATAAACCGAACGTCTTTCAATTCCGAGGCATCTCCTTCCTTGCCCGGACCAACTGCACGTACACGGTAGTCCCGTTGTAAGAGGAGTTGGTCACTGTCACGAAACGCTGGCGTGACTGTTTCCCCAATAAATGAATAGTCCTGTTCCTCAAGTCTCCGATAAATTCTATACCCCCGTACCCATGGCTCGGGAGCTTCCTCCCAGTAAAGAAGGATAGTGTCTTCAGAGGAAAAATAGCTGAGACCGTGAGGTGCTGATGGGACCATTTCGTCAGGTGTTATTTCAACTTCTTTTGACGGATACCCTTCGTCTCTTATGGCGCTGTCTCTCAGACTTCTTATGGTATAAAAAACTGTTGTATCAATGGATAGACTATCGTTGAAAGAATTGACTGTCAAAGGTTTTTTATTTACGGGATTTAAGTCGTAATCACCTTTTTTAAAAGTTTTATATACGTTGTACCGTATATCGTTATCTGCATGCTCCCAGTTTAAATCCAGTGAATTCCGATTTATTTTGAATGAAATATCTGCAGGTGGTAGAGGAACAGTCGCTGGAGTTACCGAAAGCGGTTCTGAGTCCCGGCTGGTTCTGCCATCTTCCGTCTCTGTAGTCATATAATAATGATACGAAATGCCTATCCTGAAATCAGTATCTGTCAGTCTTCGAATGTCACTCTCGACAAACGCAATCTGTTTTGCATCTGAACCAGTGCGTCTGAAAATGTGAAATCCTTTGATGTCGGCCTCTTTATCCTTGGGAAAACGCCATGTCAAAATTATCTTATCCTCGCGATGGATGGCATGTAACAGGACTGGCACGAAAGGTTCCCCGCGGTACGAAAGGGTGGGAGGGCCTTTCTTCCCGCATGATGGAAACAGGAATATAGTGCATATAATGATGGCATACAATGCGTATGATCGCGGCCGCGCGACACCCCTGTTCCAGAAAGATTTACTATCTAAGAGGAGACTTCTCATTAAACAGTTTTTTATACTTCCTGATCTGTCTCATAACGGAAGAGGTAGCCGTGCCACCCGGAGACGAATGGGCTCGAACAGATGCTGCAGGCTCAAGATGTTTGAGTATATCGTTCCGAAAAACTGGAGAAAAGGCCTTTAACTGTTTGATATTCAGCTGATGTAACTGAATGTTTTTATCCATGCAATACAGGACAATCTTTCCTGTTATTTCATGGGCCATTCTAAACGGGATATTTTTTTTGACAAGGTATTCTGCAATATCCGTTGCTGTTGTATACCCTGTGCCTGCGGATGACAGCATGGTCTCTGTGTGAAAGATAATATCTGGTAGCATATTGCAGAGTATCGTTAAACAGGATTTTACCGTATCAACCGTATCGAACACCGGCGGCTTATCCTCCTGCAAGTCCCTGTTGTAAGCTAACGGCAGACCTTTCATGAGGGTCAGAATCGACATAACATTACCATATACTCTGCCTGTTTTAGCCCTTACCAGTTCGGGAACGTCAGGATTTTTTTTCTGTGGCATAATGCTCGATCCTGTTGTATATTCGTCCGGAAGCTCGATAAAATTAAATTCTTCTGTAGACCACAGGATGAGCTCTTCAGAAAGACGTGACAGGTGCATCATTACCATTGAAGAACAGGATAAAAACTCGAGCATGAAATCTCTATCTGATACCGCATCAATACTGTTGCCTGCAATCTGCTTAAAGCCCAGCATTTTGGCCACATACGTGCGGTCTATCGGCAGTGTCGTTCCAGAGATAGCGCATGAACCAAGCGGAAGAACATCGATGCGCTTTAAGCAGTCCTTAAAGCGTGAGACATCTCTTTGGAGCATCTCCACATACGCCAGGAGATGATGAGACAACAGAACCGGCTGCGCACGCTGGAGATGGGTATATCCCGGCATAATACTGCCCAGGTGACGCTCAGACATTTTTAAAAGAGTTTTCTGTACCTTCCTGATGAGCGCGGTTATCTCTCTAGTTTCTTCTTTCAGGTACATCCTCATATCCAGAGAAATTTGATCATTCCTTGAGCGAGCCGTATGAAGCTTCATGCCAATAGGGCCTATTTTCTTTATCAGCGCTGCCTCAATATTCATATGTATGTCTTCAAGTTCTTTTCGCACTTTAAACGTGCCGGAAGTAAATTCATCAGCAATGGCCGATAATCCTTTCAGTATCCGTGCCGAATCTTTTTTCGAAATTATGTTTTGTCTGGCCAGCATTTTTGCATGCGCAATACTCCCCTTAATATCATATTCCCAGAGCCTGCTGTCAAAAGATACAGATTCAGTAAAAGACTCTGCCGAAGCTGATGAATTTCTTTTAAATCTTCCTGACCACGCTTTTTTCATACACAGGGAAACTCATATACTTAAAATATGAAGATATAATATGACAAAACATACCATAAAGCAACTCTGGAAAACGGGATATGAGATTGCATGAAGTGGACGGACCGGTCTATGAAAAGAACAGAACGTTACTCATCACTATCCCATCCGTATTTTCCTACGAGCGGTACAAAGACACACGGAGTATGATACTCCTCTGTCTGCCCTGAATCTTTCTTCTTGATTTTGAGCAATGTCTGACTATAGCGTGTACCAATTGGCAGCAAAAGTATCCCACCTCTTGTGAGCTGTTCGATCAGGGGGGGGGGGACGTTAGGCGATGCAGCAGTAATAATAATTCTGTCAAACGGAGCCTTTTCCGGCCAGCCTTGTGAGCCATCACCAATCTTTACATGAACATTGTTATAGCTTAGAGCACTTAAGGTATTCATGGCCCTTTCAGCCATCGAAGGAAGACGTTCAATGGTATACACCTCTCGCGCAAGTTCAGCAAGAACTGCTCCCTGATATCCTGATCCTGTACCAATTTCAAGTACTTTTTCAAAGCCGTGCAATTCGAGAAGCTCGGTCATTACAGCAACCATATATGGTTGCGATATTGTCTGGCCATCTCCAATCGGCAATGCCATGTCGCTATATGCGTTGGCAACCATTGCGTCTTCAACAAAAAGATGGCGAGGAACGCAACTCATGGCATCAAGGACTTTCTTGTCCTTGATGCCCCTCGAAATGAGCTGGGTCTTAACCATCTGCTCTCTGAGTTTATCGAAATCCATGAAGTGACCCAATTATAGGCGCTTCAGTATTTCTCTAGCAGCTATAACGCCCGATACCGACGACTGTATGAGTCCTCTGCTGACTCCAGGCCCATCACCAACTGCGAAGACATTGTCTATTTCAGTCTCAAGATTATCGGTCAGTTTTAACCGCATGGAGTAAAACTTCACCTCAACGCCGTAGAGCAGTGTGTGCCGGGAATTGACTCCAGGAGCTATCCTGTCCAGGGCCTCCAACATTTCCATAATGTCGTAAAGATAGCGGTAGGGAATAACAAAACTGAGGTCACCAGGTGTTGCATCCTTTAATGTCGGCTGTACGATCCCCTTCGCAATCCGTGATTGCGTAGAACGTCTGCCGTTCATCAGGTCCCCGAGTCTTTGAACAATCACACCTTTTCCAAGGAAATTTGCGAGTTGAGCTATATATCTTCCATATGATATTGGTTCATCAAACGGTTCCGTGAAATACGTGCTTACCAGAAGAGCAAGATTGGTGTTATTCGTTTTCCGATCGGCATAGCTGTGCCCGTTTACGGTCCATATTCCCTTCAGGTATTCTTTAACAACCTCTCCATATGGGTTGACACAAAAAGTTCTTACCTTATCATCAAATCTTTTTGAATAAAATATCAGCTTCGGTTCGTATGTGACGCAGGTGAGCGGTTCTAGAACAGAAGCCGGTACTTCGACTCGAACACCAATATCAACTGGATTATTGAGCAGGGTGAGACCGAGTTTCTTCGCTTCTTCTTCAAGCCATCTCGATCCCTCGCGGCCAGGGGCCAAAATAAGAAAACGGGAAAACAGTTCATTACCGTTTTTCATTTTTATTCCCTTGTATTGTCCCCTCTCAATAATGATGGAATCCACTTCACACTGGAATAAGGTTTCAACTTTATTATTAATATCTTTCTTGATCCTTTTTAAGAGATGTCCACATCTGTCGGTTCCGATATGCCGTATCTGTGAAGGAACCAGAACGAGGCCGTTCTTCGATGCAATTTTTTCAAGTTTTGAAATTGCTTCAGGATTATTTCCAAACACCGTCTTGGGAGCCCCGTATTTTACATACATGTTATCAACATAGTTAATTAATGTTTGGACCGTTTCCTTGTTCGTATACCGTGTCAGGAATCCACCAACATTTGATGAAAGGCTCAGCTTTCCGTCACTAAAGGCCCCGGCACCACCCCAGCCACTAAGGAGGTCACATTCGCTACACGTTGTGCAGGAGATATTCTTGACTTTAAGCGGGCATGTGCGCTGGTCAATGTCTTTGCCTTTTTCGATGAGGGTCGTCCGAAGAGCTCCTGATGATTGAACGAGTTCAAGCGCGGCGAATATCCCTGCCGGGCCAGCGCCTACAATGATAACATCATATGTTTTCATCAAGATGTCTCCTGCTATCAAGACCCCATTGCTTCCGAAGGATACCAAGTGCTTCATAATTGGTAAGGTCGAGATGGATCGGGGTAATAGAAATATAATCAGTCCTTATTGCATCAATATCCGTATCTTCACCGCGCTCCCACGATGGTTTGCCACCGCCTATCCAGTAATGCTTATCTCCCCAGGGATCATATGTTTCCTGAATTGAATTGTCATAAATCCGTTTGCCTTGCCGGGTTATTTTGACGCCCCTGATCTGGTCCCGTGGCCGATTGGGAATGTTAACATTGAGCAGGGTATCTTCGGGAAGTGACTGTTCAAGAACGAGCGGTACTATTTTTGAAGCGAAGTGTGAAGCTGTCTCATAATGATATTGTTTATCATTGATCAGGGATATGGCGATTGAAGGGACACCGAATATGGTTCCTTCAATCGCAGCAGAAACAGTGCCTGAATACGTAATATCATCGCCAAGGTTTGCTCCCCTGTTAATCCCCGACATTACCAGAAGCGGTTTTTCAGGCAGTACTTTGTTGATCCCCAGCGTAACACAGTCTGTTGGTGTTCCGTTTAAGCTGTAAACATGGTCCCTCAACTTTTCAACCTTCAGCGGTCGGTGCAGTGTCAGTGAATGGCTCGCAGCACTTCTCTCCCGATCAGGTGCAACCATATAAGTTTCGCCGAATAGTTTCATTGCCCTGTAGAGAGCAATGATACCCGGTGAATGCACTCCGTCATCATTGGTAACAAGTATGATACCCATGTCGGATATTCTAGCAGAAACCACTGCTTCATTGAACAAATGTTTTTGTTTCTCTACTGCTTTGGCCGAGGCCATGAAATCAAAACTTGCCCTTTTAAAATAATTTTAGCAGAATATAAACGGTAAAATTCCCATGTTGACGACTATCTTATGAAAAAAGCGTCACGGCTTACATACAAAAAAGCTGGTGTCGATATAGAGAAGGGGGACCGGTTTATTGATATAATCAGGCCTCTTGCCAAAAGAACGTTTCGGTCTGAAGTCCTGACGTCTGTCGGATCGTTTAGCGCGTTATTTAAGCTTAATCTGAAGAAATACAGAAATCCGGTTCTGGTGAGCGGGACGGATGGCGTTGGAACGAAATTGAAAATTGCTTTTATGGCAAACCGTCATGACACAGTCGGCATAGACCTTGTTGCAATGTGTGTCAATGATATTCTGACATGCGGCGCTGAACCTCTGTTTTTTCTTGACTACTTTGCTACAGGGAAACTTTCTACCGGAACAGCTGCACGAGTGATTTCGGGCATAGCAGACGGCTGCGAAGAAGCAGGGTGCGCGCTCATAGGCGGAGAAACAGCTGAAATGCCCGGGTTTTACCGCAAAGGGGAATATGATCTTTCAGGCTTTGTTGTCGGAATTGTCGAAAAAGACAGAATTATAGATGGTAGTAAGATTCGGGAGGGTGATGCCATTATTGGGCTCTCTTCCAATGGACTGCACAGCAATGGCTTTTCCCTTGTGAGAAAAATATTCTTTGACATACATAAAATGAACAGCAAGAAATATATGTCTGAATTCGGATCTTCTCTCGAAGAAGAATTATTGAGACCGACGCGGATTTATACCCAGGCATTCAATGCATTGAAAGGAAAGATTGTCATTAAGGGTATGGCCCATATAACCGGTGGCGGTATTCCGGGAAATGTAAAGAGGATTATCCCAAAAGGGCTGAAGGCTTCGATCAACTATCCATCATGGCCGTCACAACCGATTTTTGAACTTATTCAAAAGAGTGGGAATGTTCCTCATAATGATATGAAGAAGACGTTTAATATGGGCATTGGGTATATTGTAATTGTTGATCAGAGGGACGAACAAAAGGCTCTGTTAACCTTGCAGAAGAATGGATTTGATCCCTATGCGATCGGGGCTGTTAAGAGGATTCACCGGCGGCAGAGAGGCACATAAAGCGCCGTGATGATGCGTTTCACCTGGACGTGCAATTTTTCTTGACATTATGGCGTATTTTGTCTATTCTTTTATAGTAACACTTCATATTGCTGGCTGACAGCGAGTCATAATGCATTAAAAAAGTTTTAATTTTAGGGAGTTAGAGGAACCCACATGCGTTCGATTCGGAATTACTTCAGAAGAGCCTTCACGCCCATTACCATTATGTTGATCCCCCATAGTAACACGAAATCCATTAGATTAAAGATACCGTCCATTGGGATCGTTGTTTCTATCATTCTCTGGATCATAGGTTCGGTCTATGTTTTTTCAATCGCCATTAATTCATTTGAATATAAAAGGATGAGTGAAAAACTGAATTACTACACTACTCAGTTTTTGGAATTGAAAACAACGATATCTGCATTGAAAAGAGCCGAATATGAGTTCAGAACGTTATTTTCATTAAATGACAGGGAAAAGATACTCGAAAGCATTGATAATACTGACAGTGGTTCCATTGACATGGAGTGGATACGGAATGAAATAAAGACGACCATGGAAAATATTGGAGAAATAAAAGATTATTTGAGTCAGCAACGAGATCTTTATTTTTCCACGCCGAAGGGATGGCCGGTTGCCGGGAGATTAACATCGTCATATGGCAGGAGAGAGCACCCGAAATCTCGCAGAAGAGATTTCCATAGCGGTGTCGACATAGCCGCAGGTCCGGGAACACCTGTTACAGTCACAGCGGACGGCATTGTGAGTTTTTCAGGCTGGGCAGGAGGAAACGGCAATCTTGTGGTTGTTGAACATGGTCATGGTTATTCTACATTTTACGCTCATAACAAGAAAGTAAATGTGAAAGTTGGTCAGGAGGTTCGTAGAGGTGACATCATAAGCTTTATCGGTTCCACTGGTAATTCTACGGGTCCGCATGTCCATTATGAGATATGGAAAGAGGGCAAATCACTGAATCCGTATAAATTTATAAAAGGGAGGTCGTGATGTTTCATAAGAATCATGAAAAACTGGAATCCTTTCTTGGAACTAATACCGTGTTTAAGGGAGAGATTGAAACCAGGGGGACGCTGAGGGTTGAGGGCACTATTGAGGGAAACATTAATGCTGACTGGGTAATTGTCGGTGAAAAATCTCATATTAACGGTGACATCACGGCACGGGGCATCGTTGTTGGCGGGCGTGTTGACGGCAATCTAAAAGGGAAAGACATCGTTGAAATAAAAAATAAAGGTCAGATTCACGGCCAGATCTTCACGAGTAAGCTGTCTATAGTCGAAGGCGCAATTTTTGACGGCAAGTCTTCTATGCATGCTGAAGAGGCGAAGATTATCGAGCTTCAGACCAAAGAAAAAGCTCGTTAGTTATTTACCAGTACCACGGGTAGGGTCCATGCAACCGGTGATGTGATGGATACGACCAGTAGTACGGGTATGGAATATAGTACGGGCGGTAATAATAGGGATCATAGTAATATTCAGACCAGTAATAGCGCTCCTCTTTCCATAGAAACAGTTCTATAGATTCAATGAGCGGATATGAATATTCAAGATCACCGAGCAATTTTGTCCTCATGCCGGTTAGCCGTCCGGCCACGGTTATATAACGGCCTTCTTTATAAATCAACGGATCAAGCATTTTTGACGACGACACAATAAATCTTCCTTCAGAATAATCTCTATTGATGAAATAGCCATACCGATCAAGCGGTGATTGTACAATTTCGATCTCCGTACCCTGGTTCGAATTCTTCGTTTCCGATATTATGCCTCCGAGAATAAACACATTATTTTCGTACGCAGACGGATTTTCAAGGATATTCTTGAATGGAACATTCCTGATTGCCTGCTGGCGGACTTCCTTTGAAATGACATAACTGCATGAGATTACGAATAAAAAGAATAATGGTACTATGACATAATTATATCTGCCCATATCTGCTCCATATCTTTTTCTATCATTTTTAAGGAAATACTGCAAGCCTTTATCTGTATACACTGCCTGATGAAATGAGCGGGCGAAATGTGAGAGATTTTATTATTGTATTTATTAATAATCTCATAAATCTGCAAAGTTCTTATTGAATTTAGACTTTTCTGTAAGTTATTCTATAAAGCTTTCAATCAAAATCTTCGGGAGGGTCTTTAATGGCAAAGAAGTCTTCTAAAAAATATGTCTACTTTTTCGGTGACGGTAAGGCTGATGGCAAAGCTGCTATGAAGAATCTTTTGGGCGGCAAAGGTGCGAATATTGCCGAGATGACAAACCTTGGCATCCCTGTTCCGCCTGGCTTTACCATAACTACAGAGGTCTGCACCCTTTTTTATAAAAATAACCGTAAATATCCCCGGGAGTTAAAAGGTCAGGTTGACAAGGCTCTGGCCAGGGTTGAGAAGATAATGGGAAAGAACTTCGGTGATCTTCAAGATCCGCTTCTCATGTCGGTGCGGTCCGGCGCACGCAGTTCAATGCCGGGAATGATGGAAACCGTACTGAATATCGGACTGACAACTAGAACAATTCCGGGACTCATTGAAAAGACAGGCAATCCGCGCTTCGTATATGATGCATATCGTCGTCTCATGATGATGTACTCTGATGTTGTAATGGAAAAGGCTGCAGGTATCGAACCGGCGACAGATCACGACGGTATCCGCCATAAACTGGAATCCGCCCTTGAAACGGTAAAAAAGAATAAAGGATACAAAAGCGATACTGACCTTAGCGAGGATGATCTTCGTAACTTATGTGACACATTTAAGAAAATTATCAAGAATACCCTTGGTAAAGAGTTCCCTGATGAACCGCATGAACAGCTCTGGGGTGGTATTGGCGCTGTCTTCCAGTCATGGATGGGGAAGAGGGCTGTCTCCTACAGGAAGATCGAAAAGATTCCCGAAGACTGGGGAACTGCAGTCAATGTACAGTCCATGGTATTCGGAAATACCGGAGATGATTCTGCAACAGGAGTGGCGTTTACCAGAAACCCTGCAACAGGTGAAGACATGTTCTTTGGTGAATGGCTTCCGAATGCACAGGGAGAGGATGTTGTGGCAGGGCTGAGGACTCCTAATCCGGTCAACGAAGCCGGAAAAACAGAGGATACTGTGCACCTCCACTCACTGGAACGTGCAATGCCAAAACTGTATAAGCAGTTGTTCGGCATCCAGAAAAAACTAGAAAGACACTATACGGACATGCAGGACATAGAGTTTACCGTGGAAGACGGGAGACTATGGATGCTGCAAACGAGGGTGGGGAAGCGCAATGGACAGGCCGCGATACGCATGGCTGTTGAGATGGCAAAGCAAAGGCTGATCTCCAAGGAGACAGCCGTAATGCGCGTAAAACCCGACCAGATAGATGAGTTGCTTCACCCGAGTGTTGATCCTGCTGATGAAAAGAGGGCTGTAGAGCTGGCAAAGGGACTTCCCGCGGGTCCCGGAGGTGCTTTCGGAAAGGTAGTCTTTACAGCAGATGATGCAGAGGACTGGGCAAAGAAGGGTGAAAAAGTTATCTTGGTCAGGAGCGAGACATCACCCGAAGATGTCCACGGCATGCATGCTGCAGAGGCTATCCTTACTGCAAAGGGAGGTATGACAAGCCATGCCGCCCTTGTTGCACGTGGATGGGGCAAGTGCTGTATAGTAGGCTGTTCAGCACTCCATATAGATTTACCCAATAAGGTTATTAATGTGAACGGCATCCAGATTAAAGAGGGTGACTTGATAACCCTTAATGGAACAAAAGGCCGTGTTTATGAGGGGAAACTGAACCTTCTTCCTGCTGACCCCGAGCACAATAAATGGTATATAGAGCTCATGAAATGGGCTGATACGTTCAGGACACTTAAGGTGAGGACCAATGCAGATACCCCGGAAGACTCAACCAATGCCATAAACTTCGGTGCTGAAGGTGTAGGTCTCTGCAGGACTGAGCATATGTTCTTCGGCCCTGACCGGATAAAGGCTGTCAGGGAAATGATTCTTTCTGAAACCCTGGAAGGCAGGAAGAACGCGCTTAACAAGCTCCTTCCGATTCAGAGGGGAGATTTCTCAGGCATATTCAGTGCCATGAAGGGGTGTCCTGTAACGATCAGGCTTCTGGACCCACCTCTGCATGAATTTCTTCCTCATACTGAGGCAGAATTGAGGGAACTTGCCTCTGATATGGGAGTATCTTATGAGCAGCTTAATGCAAAAAACCAGTCGCTTCATGAATTTAACCCAATGCTTGGACACCGAGGTTGCCGGCTCGGAATCACCTATCCTGAAATATACGAGATGCAGGCACAGGCGATTATGGAGGCTGCATGTGAACTGAAGAAACAGAAGGTAAAGGTTTTACCCGAGATAATGATCCCTCTTGTAGGGCATGTAAGGGAGCTTGAAGAGATGAAAAAGGTAACCATAACTGTTGCGGAAAGGGTTCAGAAAACTTATCGTGTAAAAGTCCCGTATACAGTAGGCACCATGATAGAACTGCCCCGTGCGTGTGTTACATCAGACGAAATTGCAGAGATTGCCGACTTTTACTCGTTTGGTACAAACGACCTTACACAGACAGCTTTCGGGCTTTCAAGGGACGATGCAGGAAGGTTCCTTCCATTTTATGTTGAAAACAAGATACTGGGCGATGATCCCTTTATAACGATTGACCAGGAAGGGGTAGGTGCATTCATGAAGATCGCTGTTGAAAAGGGCAGGAAGGTCAAAAAGGACCTGAAGCTTGGTATATGCGGAGAGCATGGCGGAGAGCCAAGGTCGGTTGAGTTCTGTCACAACATCGGACTTGATTATGTGAGCTGTTCACCATTCAGGGTGCCGATCGCCCGATTTGCTGCGGCCCAAGCCGCACTGAAGCAGAAATCAAAGAAAAGCGGGAGATCTGGAAAAAAGAAATAGTGTCTCTCTTGAACAGAGCAGACTAGTGAAAAGGAGCGTGAGGAATTGACCTCACGCTCGTATGTACATTACGGTTAACCCGCCTGATAATTATAATTTAAAGTTGACAAACAGTCGATAAATGCGATAATAATCGTTATGCGCTCATAGACTCGTATGTAAAGGGAGGAGACGAACAAATGGGCTTAACAGAGGCGAAAAAGTATATTCAGCATCTGCACAAAAAACAGGACAATCCATATCTCTGGCCTGATTATCTCACGGGATTACCTGACAAATCAGCAATCATCAAGAAAATGGAGTCAGTGTATCCAAAACTCGGGTCGCATTCGATTGCATATGTGCGTATCGCGAATATACACCCGTATCTCATAAAATATGGTCCTGACAGACATGCCGAGATTATCCAGTGGGCTGCTGCAATTCTTCATACAACATCAAAAAAATGCAAGGATAGCTTTGTTGGAACGCTCAGCACGCATGATTTCATTATTACATGCAGGACAAAAAATGTGATGCAGATTGTCAATGAGGCACGCAGGATTTTTAATAGAAAGATTGAGTCGTTCTATACAAAGAAAGACCTCAAGAAAAGGACGACCCTTACGTTCAAAAAAGACGGTGGGGAAAAAGTTGACATAGGACTGGTCACCCTTATTTCCGTTATTGCTGATAGCGAGCTGCCGACGAAAAGAAGCCATCTCATTCAGGATATGGGTAGGATATGCCAGAGAATAGAAGGTACCGGTGAAGATATCATTGTCATGACGGATGACATGATATTCTGACGCTGCAAAAAGATGATGCTTTGCGTGCACGTTATTGTGCTTCTCAGACCTGTCAGGGAGTAAGCACTTCTCATATCATTTCTTAGTATCATTACGCCGGCACCATTCCCTCACGCAGATATGTTCTGAACATATGAATATTCCCGAATACAGTTTGTCAAAGAGAGAATGAGGTGTTTTCCTATGAATGATTGTCTTTACAGAATCAAAATACATATGCTAATCTTATTATTGTTCAATTTCATTCGGGAAAGGTGGTGAGCCATTGAGACTTGATAAAGATAATAAAGCGGCCCTGATCAATGACTTTAGGGTTCATGACTCGGATACAGGATCGCCTGAGGTGCAAATAGCTATTCTCAGCAAGAGAATAGGATATCTTACCGAACACTTTAAAACTCATACAAAAGATCATCATTCTCGAAGAGGACTGCTGAAGCTTGTCGGCCGAAGAAGAAAATTGCTCGACTATCTGAAGACTTCGGACAGAAGAAGGTACGATGAAATTATTGCACGACTTGGTATAAGGAAATAGTTCATGAAAATAGATAGTGTCACTCTCGATATACGCGGAAAAGAATTAAGCCTGGAAACAGGAAGAATAGCACGTCAGGCGGATGGCTCTGTCCTTGCGCAATATGGTGATACCATTGTATTGGCAACTGCTGTAAGTAGTAAGACGGAAAGAGAAGGTATAGACTTTTTCCCCCTCACTATTGACTATCTTGAGAAGACATATTCCGCTGGTAAAATTCCAGGGGGATTTTTCAAGAGAGAAGGAAGGCCGACTGAAAAGGAAATCCTGACGTCCCGCCTTATTGATCGGCCAATGAGACCACTTTTTCCAAAAGGATATCGGTGTGAAACTCAGGGGATCGTAAATGTCCTGTCCTATGGCGAGGAGAATATAGCTGATATTCTGGGTATTGTTACCATGTCTGCTGCACTTGAAATATCTGATATACCATTTATGGGACCGGTTGGAGCTGTCAGAATTGGTAGAATATCGGGTTCTCTGATAATCAATCCTGATATAAGAGAGTCTGAAGAATGTGATCTCGATCTCATTGTAGCAGGCACGGAAGAAGCGGTGATGATGGTAGAGGGAAGTGCCCAGGAGATGAGTGAGCAGGATGTTCTTGAGGCTATCGACATTGCTCACGTGGAAATCAGGCGATTGTGTGCCTTGCAGCGGGAACTGAAGGATTCTACAGGAAAAGATAAAAGAATTATAAAAAGAGAAGTTATAGACGAAACATTAAGAACTACTATAACAAAAATTGCTTTGGAGAAGATACAGCAAGTCATTACAATTCCGGACAAATTACGGAGACAGGCAGCCCTTGATGAAATGCTGATTGCTGTTATCGAGCAGCTGAATACCGGTGAGAAAGATATTTCCGGCGATATTGCCTCGACCTTTAATGAGATCGAACGAGATCTTGTTCGGAATATGATCTTACATGAGAATAAACGGGCAGACGGGAGAACGCCCGAACGCATCAGGCACATAGCATCGTCTGTTGGCATATTGCCACGGACACATGGATCAGCCCTTTTTATCCGTGGCGAAACACAATCTCTGGCTGTTGTAACCCTTGGCACTGCTGATGACGAGCAAAGGATAGATTCTCTTGATGGGGAGTCATCAAAGACCTTTATGCTTCATTATAATTTTCCTCCCTTCAGTGTTGGTGAGGTGAGGCCCTTGCGGTCACCGGGCAGGCGGGAAATTGGACACGGCATTCTTGCCGAGAGAGCCCTCAAGGCCGTTATACCTCTTAAAGAGGATTTCCCATACACGGTCAGAATTGTCTCGGACATCCTTGAATCAAACGGCTCATCGTCCATGGCTACGGTCTGTGGCGGTTCGCTCGCCTTGATGGACGCTGGTGTTCCGATTAAAGCACCTGTAGCCGGCATTGCAATGGGACTGATAAAAGAGGGAGACAAGGTCGTGATTCTTACTGACATACTTGGTCTTGAAGACCATCTTGGAGACATGGATTTTAAGGTTACCGGAACGGAAAAAGGGATCACCGCATTCCAGATGGATACCAAAATAGCCGGTATTGAGCGCACTGTTATGGAACGGGCACTCGAACAGGCCAGACAGGGCAGGCTGGTCATATTGGAGGAAATGAAAAAATCACTCGGTGGTCCCCGTGAATCGCTGGCGCGTCACGCTCCGAGAATTTATACTATGCATATAAAACAGAACAAAATTCGTGATGTTATAGGATCGGGAGGAAAGGTTATCAGAAGTATTATTGAACAGACCGGGGTCAAAATAGACATTGATGACAGCGGATTGATAAATATTGCTGCCTCGGACGGCACTGCGGCACAGAAGGCCATAGATATTATCAAAGACATTACTGCTGAAGCTGAAATCGGGAAAATATATCGTGGTAAGGTGAAAAGAATAATGGATTTCGGGGCGTTTGTTGAAATAATACCCGGAACAGAAGGACTCCTTCATATATCCCAGATAGCAGACAGAAGGGTAGCGAAGGTAACCGATGAGATAAAAGAGGGAGACGAAGTGCCAGTAAAAGTTATAGAGATAGATAAGATGGGGCGGATTCGCTTGAGTAGAAAAGAAGCTATGAAGGAGCTTCCTCACAAAACGACCAGCTAGCTGTCCAACAATTTCCCGGAACCTATGAACAGTAACCCTGCTATGTCTTGCTGATCTTTACCCTTCCGTTGTAATTCTCGCCCAGAAGCGGTAAAAGAGAAAAGCTATTCTTCTGATAATGTTTCCGCTGGTGTACAATAAGAATATCATGGTAAGAAGGTGACATATGTTCAGAAAGGCACAACTTGAAAACGGAATCCCGGTGGTTATGGAGTCATTTAAGAATGTCCATTCAGTCTGTCTCGGCATTTGGGTGAAAGTTGGTTCTCGATATGAAGCTCCCGAGAAGAACGGGATTTCTCATTTTCTCGAACACATGTTTTTTAAGGCTACAAAGAGGCGGACAGCCCAGGATATCGCCATTGATAGTGATTCTATCGGCAGTGATCTGAATGCGTTTACTTCGCGGGAACAGACGACTTTTTATATAAAAATGATAGATGCATATCTTGAAGAAGGCATTGAGCTCATTTCGGATATTTTTGTGAACTCCCTTTTCCCTTCAGAAGAGATAGAAAAAGAAAAGGGAGTTGTCATTGAAGAGATAAAGATGGTGGAAGATGCTCCGGAAGATTATATCTACGATCTTTTGAACAGAACTGTCTGGGGAGGTGCATCGCTGGGTCAGTCGGTACTTGGCCGCCCTGAATCCGTCAATACGTTATCGAGAAACGACCTTATTGCACATGTCCGTAAATATTACGGTGTCAAGGATATTGTTATTGCATGTGCGGGAAACTTCAGACCGGAACGGTTGATACAGCTCCTCAATGGGCACTTTTGTGGTCTGAGAAGAGGATCTGAGGCAAAGATAGGAGCGCGTCCGGAGTTTTTTCACAATGCAGCAGTCTATCAGAAAGAACTGCTGGAAGCACATATCTGTCTTGGCGTACCTGCACCTTCACAAATAAGCGATGATCGGTATGCGTTATCTGTTTTAAATACCATACTTGGCGGGGGATTCAGCTCGCGTCTTTTCCAGGATATAAGGGAGAACAGGGGACTTGCGTATTCAATCTACTCATTTGCATCCATGTATTTTGATACCGGCATATGGGGTGTCTATGCAGGAGTAAATCAAAACAATGTTAGAGAAGTGATGCATCTTATCATGAACAATATGCACGCAATGAAAGAAACGTTAACTGAAGCAGAACTGGATCGTGCAAAAAGGCATCTAAAAGGCAATCTGCTTCTTGGTCTTGAATCAACCAGTAGTCGTATGATGAATATCGCGCGACAGGAAATATTTTTTAATAGGTATATATCATCTAGAGAAATAATGAAATCTATAGATGCGGTTAGTCTGAAACAGTCCAGGGAGCTCGCAGAACAGCTCATCAGAAAAGAGCTTTTTTCAGTAGCCGTATATGGTAATGTGCCGGATACTGTTCTCCATGAAGTATTTTGATCAAATGCTTCTTTTATGCGATAATACAGTATGACCTTGTGTCCCAATACGTATGAATGACAGTACGTCGATAATCGATAAACATAAAGCATAAATCGAAGTGAAAATATCTATTTCATTAGTCATAAGCCTTTTTTTGCTTGTTGGAGCCTGTGCGCCCCGGCATAGTGCTGTTCAGGATGGCAGACCGATACCTCCGCATGATGCCTATTATTACTATATTCTTGGGTATGAAGCGGACCTTGATAATAGATGGGACGATGCAATAGCGAATTATAAGAAGGCGCTCAATTATGATCCTGAATCCCTGTTTTTAATGCTGCAGCTAAGCTATTTATTCCAGAGATCCGGTAAGTTTCCAGAATCTCTGGCTATAGCCGAGGATGTTGTTGCGCGTAATCCGGACTATATCCCTGCCCTTATGCATATTGGGGAACTCTATAATAGTCAAAAAAGAATCGGTGATGCGATAGAAATCTATAAAAGGATTATTCAGATTGAGCCCGATAATAACAGGGCGCTCCTTTATCTCGGCACCCTCTATTACTACAACGGTGAACTGGATCTGGCGGCTGAAACACTTCATTCGTTGCTTGACCGAGATCCATACAATTTCATTGCTCTTGATTATCTTGGGCTCGTGTATATTGATGGGAAAGACTATGCAAACGCTGAACACTATCTGAGGAAGGCACTGGATGTCAGACCAGAATCGGACAATATTTATTATAAGCTTGGTATCATTAATGAAATAAACGAAAATATTGACGCAGCGGAAAAAAACTATAAAAAAGCATTGCGGTATAACCCACATAACGCTAAAGCACGGGAACGGTTATCTCAGGTTTATTTGAAACAGAAAACAGTTGATAAAGCGATTCTTGAGCTCGAGACCTTGAGCTATATGCAACCGGACAATGTTGATATACACGTCCGCCTGGGTTTGCTGTATCTTGAAGAAACGAAATATGAAAAGGCGGTTGAAGAATTCCGAATTTCTCTTGAGGCAAAGCCGGAAGATACTCAGATACGGTACTATCTTGCAATTGCTTTGGAAGAATTAAACCAAATGGATGAGGCGATAAGTGAATTAAAGCTCATATTATCGGAAGAGCCGAAAAACGTAAATGCCTTTCTCCATCTGGCATATATCTATTCGAAGATGGAAAAGACTGACGAAGCCATTGATATGTATAAGGAGATCCTTAATTTTGATAAAACCAAGCCTGAAATTTTTGTGTACCTGTCAATCGCTCTGATGAAGAAAAAGGACTACACAGAAGCCGAGAAATGGCTTAATGAAGCTCTTGAACAGTTCGCAGATAACAGTGATGTACATTTTAACCGCGCTGTTTTGTTCGATAAGATGGGAAATTTTGGTGCGATGGTGCAAAGTCTGAGAAAGGCGATAGAACTTGATCCGGATAATGCTGACGCCTTGAATTATCTCGGCTATAGTTTTGCCGACCGGAACATTAACCTGGATGAATCCTTGTCTCTGATAAGCCGTGCCCTCGAGATAAAACCCGGGAATGGCTTTATCATCGACAGCCTGGGATGGGTTTATTTCAGAAAAGGGAAGTACAAAGAGGCTATTGAGAGATTGATACGGGCTGTTGATATCACCCAGGATGATCCAGTCATTCTTGAGCATCTCGGTGATGTCTATAACGCTGATGGACAGACTGAAAAGGCTATTGAATTGTGGGAAAAAGCGATACAATTTCATCATAAAGAAGAGGGTCTCAAACAGAGAGTTGAAAAGAAATTGAGACAATTGAATATTAATTCACGGACGGAATGATCCGGTGACCTCTTGTCCATAAACCTGAAAGGTGATGAAATTTACTCAAAAGACGCCTGCAAAAATCAACTGGTTTCTTTCGGTCCTGAATAAAAGAGATGATGGGTACCATAATATTATTAGTGCACTGCAGTACATAGATGTATTCGATACTTTGTCCTTTGAAGAAGCGAACGAAGTAGAAGTAATCTCTGATCTTGATATACCTGCTGAAGATAATCTCGTTTTCATGGCAGCTGTTTTGCTGAGGGACTATACGTCCTGTAATCGTGGAGCTCGTATAACACTTAAGAAAGATATACCTGTAGCAGCCGGACTTGGTGGCGGGAGTAGCGATGCTGCAGCTACCCTGATTGGTCTGAATCAGTTTTGGGAGTTACGTCTTGACCGCACTGAACTGATTACCATTGCCGCTCATATTGGATCTGATGTCCCTTTTTTCCTGAGCGGTCCGTTTTCTCTGATAACGGGAAGAGGGGAAAAAGTGTCGGACATTCCTGATGCTCTTTCAGTTGATATCCTTCTGGTCAAGCCGGATATTGGGATTCCTGCTTCATTGGCATACGAATCATTTAGTACAGAGTTGACAAAAAAACCTATTGATATTAAACTATTTTGTTCTTCTCTTGTGGAGAGAGATTTTTATCATTTGCAACGGGTGTTGACTAATGATCTTGAGCAGCCTGTTTTTAAAATGTACCCGGCGGTAAGAGAGATCAAGGAACAACTCATTGAAAGCGGTGCAGTTCTGTCTATGATGAGCGGCAGTGGACCGACGGTGTATGGAATTTATCATTCTGCTGATGAAGCAGAGGAGGCTGCCTCTGGGATGGGAGATAACTGGTGCAGGGTTGTGAAGACCCTCATTCGGCCGGTAGACAATTAATATGTTTCCGGGGCGGCGAGGGATTTTCCATTTTGCTGTGAGGCGTTTTTTTGGGGCGTCGACAAATGGCAAGTCAGGAGATTTTGGATCTCCCATATGGAGGTTCGAATCCTCCCGCCCCAGCCAGATGACGGAACCGGCAGGGGGACGGTAGTCATCAGCAGTAAAAGCTGACAACGAGTACTCGTTTGAGAGGCGGCATATCAGACGTAGTACATGCCACCGAATAATCGTGCATAAGGAGATGATGATGCCACAAGGGTTACAGCTATTCACAGGTACCGCTCATAGGTCATTGGCTGAGCAGGTCAGCGGATATCTGAACATTGAGGTCGGGGATGCTCATGTTTCCAGTTTTAGCGATGGAGAAATTCTTATCCGGATTTCGGAAAATGTACGCGGTTCAGATGTTTTTGTTCTCCAGCCAACCTGTATGCCGGTAAATCATAATATCATGGAACTTCTGTTAATTATAGATGCCTTAAAGAGGGCTTCTGCCGGAAGGATCACTGCCGTTATTCCTTATTTTGGATATGCGCGTCAGGACAGAAAAGTCCAGCCGCGAGTGCCGATATCTTCTAAGCTTGTTGCTGACTTGATAACGGTAGCGGGAACAAATAGGGTTCTTACTGTGGATCTTCATGCGGGCCAGATACAGGGTTTCTTTAATATTCCTGTTGATAATTTATATGCTACACCGGTCTTGTTGGAATATATTCAAAAGAACTTTGATTCGCAGAAAGTTATTATTGTATCTCCTGATGCCGGTGGCGTTGAACGGGCAAGGGCTTTTGCGAAAAAATTGCAGTGTTCCATAGCAATCATCGACAAGAGGCGTGAAAAAGAAAATGAATGTGAAGTTATGAATGTCATTGGTGATGTGAAAGATCAGGACGCTATAATCCTTGATGATATGGTTGACACGGCTGGTACGATTGCCCAGGCCGCGACGGCACTGAAAGAAAATGGTGCAGAAAGGGTTTCAGCGGTTTGTACCCATGCTGTGTTGTCCGGTTCAGCAATAGAACGAATAAATGCTTCCTGTATTGAGACCATGATTGTTACAAATACCATTCCGTTGGATAGAAAAAAAGAAAAATGTGGTAAATTGGAAATCTTAAATATAGCTGCGCTTCTGGGGGAAGCGATTAAAAGAATTCATGAAGAGACGTCAATAAACTCACTATTTATATAAAAAAATATTATTGATCTGCGAACTGATATGTCGGTGAGGTTCACAGAAGGGGAGAAAACATGGAACGGATGAGTTTGGCAGCAGAAAAGAGGGAAGGACGAGGAAAAGGGGTTGCCCGTAATCTCAGAAGACAGGATATGGTGCCCGGAGTGCTCTATAGAGAAGGAAAAGCCCAGTCGATAAAACTGTCTAAATCGGTGATCACCAAAATTATTAATACTATGTCTGGCGAGCAGGTGATTGTTGATCTTGAATTTGCGGATGGAGATAAGAAGATCGCTCTATTGAAAGATTATCAAATTGATCCCGTCAGAGGAGAGTTACTCCATACTGATTTTTTCGAGGTTTCATTGACAGAAGCAGTGAGGGTATCAGTTCGTATCACACCGACAGGCGAGGCTATCGGTGTTAAACGCGACAATGGCATTCTGCAACATAACCTCCGTGAAGTTGAAATAGAATGTCTGCCTGACAAAATTCCCGACCGCATAGAAGTGGATATATCGCATCTGGAAATTGGCCAGTCCATCCACGTCAGTGATTTAAAGTTTGGAGAAGGCATAAAACTGATATCTGATACCGAAGAGCTTGTTCTTGCTATTATTCCGCCGGTTGTGGAGGAAGTGGCGGCTCCTGCTGAAGAAGTAGTAGGAATAGAGGCCCCTGAGGAGGCTGCTGAACCGGAAGTGATCAAGAAGGGCAAGAAAGAAGATGAAACGGAAGGCGAAGAAAAACAGGAGAAAAAGGAGAAATAGCGTTTGTGGCTTATTGTTGGCCTTGGCAATCCTGGAAAGAAATATGTTCGAACGAGACATAATATCGGCTTTTTGGTAGTGAAAGAGTTTACCGCAGCGCACGGCATGGCGTTCAAGAAGAAACGAGATTACAATATATGCAGAGGCTCCGTTGATGAGAGGGATGTTGTAATCATGGAGCCCTTGATATTTATGAACCGAAGCGGTTTGGCCGTGAAAGCCATTCAGGACAGGTACGAGATTCCTGTCGAAAAAATGATTGTCGTCCATGATGATATGGATCTGGATGTTGGGAAGCTAAAGATCCGTAAAAAAGGCTCTTCGGGCGGACATAGGGGCATACAGTCAATAATTGATCATATACAGTCCGGAGAATTTATAAGGGTTAAGATTGGCATAGGGAGAGATAACTCTGTACTTCCGGAAGATTATGTTTTATCCACATTCAAACGGAAGGAAATTCCCGTGATAAAAGGAGCTTTACAATCTGCAGTTGAAGCCATCTACTGTATAATTACTGAAAATCCTGACACAGCTATGAACCGTTTTAACTGATACTTGACAACAATTCTTTTGATACATTAAAGTAACGTGCTATGATGAGAAATTTTATTGCAGCGAACTGGAAGATGAATATGACGATCCCTGAAGCAAGACAGTTTCTCCACGGTTTTATTCCAACTGTACAGAGTGTTCAGGAAGACGATATTATTATTGCTCCGCCATTTACGGCGTTGTACGCGGTAGCGAATGCCATACAGGGAACAAACATCGGTCTTGCAGCTCAGGACACATTCTGGGAAGAGCAGGGCGCGTATACGGGTGAGGTATCTCCCCGGATGTTGCGCGATGCTGGATGTCAGTATGTTATTGTCGGACATTCAGAGAGAAGACAATACTTCAGTGAAGACGATGTTGTCGTGAACAGAAAAATAAGAGCCACGAAAGAGTCGGGACTTGGGGTCATTTTCTGTGTCGGTGAATCACTGGAGGAACGGGAAGCGGATAAGACCTTTGATGTGATAAAACGGGAAGTCGAAGCAGGTCTTGTTGAAGTTTCGTTTGAAAAACTTGTTGTCGCGTATGAACCTATCTGGGCTATTGGAACCGGGAAAACCGCAACCGTTGAACAGGCACAGGAGGTGCATGCTTTTATCAGGAAAATACTCTATAACGTATACGGTGATAACGCAGATGAAATACGTATAATCTACGGCGGAAGTGTAACTGCTGACAATGTTGACAATCTGATGTCAAGTCAGGACATTAACGGAGCTCTTGTGGGAGGCGCCAGTCTCAAACCAGAAAGCTTTTCAAGAATAGTACATTTTAAAAAGGATATCTCATGACGACAATATTATTGATTGTGCATCTTATCGTATGTTTTTTCATGATTTTCATTGTTCTGATTCAAAGTGGTAAAGGAGCAGAACTGGGGGCTGCCTTTGGCGGTTCGAGCCAGACGCTCTTTGGTGCACGGGGTGCTGCCACTTTTTTCAGTAAATTGACTACGTCAGCGGCAGTAATTTTTATGATTACATCTCTCCTGCTTGCTGTTACGACTAATAAACAAAGGTCAGTTATTCCGGAAACCACGCCTGCTGCTACAACGCAGGAGGAAAGCATTCCGCAGGAAAAAGGCACATTCGAGGGTGTCCAGCCGTCAGAGCCATCTGAATCATCATCACCTGAAGTTCCTGCTCAACCTTCCGAATAGGTCCTCTTTACAGCGATACGTGATGTGGCTGAATGGATATATCGTATTCTCCTGCCATAAAAGAGGGCTCGTATGCATTAATTCATTGACAAGACTTTGACAGCGTGATAATTTGTTATTATCCATAACGCACTATCAGCAGTGCAGCATTTTTTCTTTTATGGCGGCGCGTAAACAATTATGCTATTTATTTGAAAGGAGGTTTGCTCTATGAAAGGTGATGTCATGACAAAAGCGCTTCTGATAATTGTTGCCATGTTGCTGGGTGTCGCTTTAATGCTCTATGGTGGTAGCACGCAATCGGTGACTGCACAGGAAGGCAAAACGCAGATAGGGAGATATCAAATTTCTGCATGGGCAGCACAGGCCGGTGCTCGAACGCATCATGCCGGATACTACGTCCTCGATACAGTAACAGGAAAGATAATTGATCGCGGTGCTGAGGTGCATACGACAGAAAAGGCGGAGGACGTTATTCGTACACCGGAATAACGGCATTTCCCGTAAAATCCTTGCCTCATAGAGGAGTCATTCTGTGCAATGATACAGAGCTGGGTAATTGTATTGGTCTTCCGAGAAGATATTATTATGTGAACTCCTTAGAAAGGGTCTCTGTCCACTTTAATACTGTTCTTCAGTTCTGCGTATTCCAATAGCAGTGACTTCATGGCACGGTTTAGAGTCTGCCGGTCTCTGGATTTAAGCATGATAATTATTTCATCTGCCCTGTTTCGGCTCTTCTGCACCGTCGGACCGAGAATTTCGATATTTTTCTCACAATCATGGATGCTTTTGATAATTCTGTCTGCCATCGTGCCATTTTCTGAGAGAATAATCTTTAACAGTCTTGAATGAGGTGGATACTGTAGCTCTTTTCGTATAAGGAGCTCTTCTCTAACAAAGGATTCATAATCCCCTGCTTTGAGATGCCTGAACAAAGGATTTTGGGGAAACCGTGTCTGAATAATGATTTCACCGGAAGAATCAACGAGGTCCAATAGAGAATGAAACTCCACGAAAGCCTTTTCCTGAGCTCTGAAATCAGGGATGTTTAAATAACTGTCTGCGTTCAGTACAACAGCCAAAGAGAATTTCTCTGATATGCTAATTTTTCTGGTCATCATCTTTGTCCCTACGATTACTTTTGATGAATCACTGGAGACAATTTGAAGGAGATCCTGAATGCCTGCTTTCTTTTTTGCTGTATCGCTATCGAATCTAATCGCTTTTATGCCAAACGAATCACGCAAAACTTCCTGTATCTTTTGAGTCCCTGCACCAAGCAATTCAAGGTTATAACTAGCGCATCTGCTGCACCGTTCGGGCACCTCACGTAATTCACCGCAGTAATGACATTTAAGAGATGCATCATTCTTATGCAGTATAAGAGGAATATTACAGTGACTGCAGCTTTCAATATGATCGCAGTCCAGGCAGTGAAAAAGGGTTGTATACCCCCTTCTATTAATTACAAAAATAATTCGTTTGCCTTCTTTTATCCTGTTTCGCGATGTGATATAAACTGATCGTGAGAACATCGGTTTTATTATTTTTTCAAATCGCATGTCAATGATTGTGAACCGTGGGCGTTTTGGACGGAATGAAGGCCTTAATAGTGTGTATTTGCCCGCTAGCGCATTGGAATATGAATCGACCGAAGGGTTTGCAGAAAGGAGATAAACAGGTGCTTTCTCCATAAATCCTCTCATTACGGCCACATCTCTTAGATTATATCGTATACCCTCTTCGAGTTTGTATGAACTACTGTTCTCATTGAGCACTACGATCGAGTGGACATTTTTCAGAGGAGCGAATAGCGCAAATCGTGTTCCGATAACTACGGTGTATTTACCGGATAAAATCCCCTCTATGTATGCCGACCGTCTGCCTTTAGAAATTTCTCCGTGTAATATACATATGTTACCCTTGCAATGATCCTTAAGAGAATTAAAGATAAGATTTGCATGCGACACCTCGGGGAGCAGGATTATGATAGTCTTGTGTTTTTTGAGAAAGGTCGGTAACAGTGAATATGCGAACAACAGAGATGGTGCATGAATCAGAAAGGTATGGTAATTGGCTATGGAAAAGGATTCTGTAATGTCAGTAATATCGTCATCAGATATATCCATAAAATCAATGCTGCCATAGGAAGATATATTTTTTTTGGTTTTTCTCATCAGGATTTTTTCGAACAGTTCTCGAGGAAAAGAATGCATCACGATACTGCCTTCGGTGGTTATATAATAATCAGACAGCCATCTCAGCAGCTTCAGGAGCCCTTTGCTGAGTACCGCTGATTCACCATGGATTTCATTGAAATATTTGATCGCGCCTTCGGGAGGTGGATCTTTTCTTTCCAGCAGAATACCTTTCATAATCTTGTTTTTTAGCGGAGCCGAAACAACCATACCCGGTTGTGCGGTACGATCGAATGCCTTCGGACATCTGTACGTTAAGGGAGTAAGATTTATCGGGAAAACTATATCGAAGTATCTCATAGAGGATTTTAGCATAATGAAGACGTGTTCTGTGATTCCGCTTGGAATGGGGAACTGTCAGCTGACAGTTCCTTCAGCGGGGCTGCATATAACCATGGAGGTATTTCAACTCGAAATATCTCTATGAACGATTCTTACCTCTCTGTTTTTCTTGGAAATATGCTTTGCAACTGCTTCAATTATTGCCGGGGAGCGGTGGTTCCCCCCTGTGCATCCGACAGCTATTGAAAGATATGCTCTGCCTTCCTTCACATATTGCGGGAGAAGAAAATCGAGAAGGTCCTTTATTTTTGACATAAATGATTTTGATTCCCTGTGCTTTAAAACATAGTGAGACACAGCTTTGTCAATACCGGTGAGATGCTTTAATGTCGGTATAAAATTCGGATTCGGCAGAAATCGCACGTCAAAGAGGAGATCGATATGATCAGGTGCACCATACTTGAAGCCAAATGAAATAAGGCTGACCGTTAATTCCTGCGAATCTCTCTTAGGAAACGCGATAGATGATATGTATTTTCTGAGCTGATGCGGCGTAAAAGATGATGTTTCAATGATCCTGTCAGCTTTTTTCCTGAGCGAAGCGAGACTTCTTCTTTCGGAGCGGATCGCATCCCTTAACGTGCCTCCCAGAGGGTGTGGTCTGCGTGTTTCCTTAAACCTTCGAATGAGAACGTCAGTTTCCGCTTCAAGAAATATTATTGTAATAGTATATGCTTTCCCGAGAGTTTTGATAACTGAATCAATATCAGAAAGAAACTCTTTTTCGCGGATATCAATACCAACAGCAATATTTCGACTTCTGATATTATCAGATATTTTCGATACCAGTGCAGTAACGAGAGAAACCGGCAAGTTATCAACACAGAAGAAATCCAGATCTTCCAAAGATCTCAAGGCAACTGTTTTGCCTGAGCCGGAAAGACCGGTTATAAACACAATCTGCGAATTTATTTCTGAAATGCGGCCTTTTTCTGTCTTTTTGATTTTTTTCTGGATCACAAAAGAACTGTTATTTTATCGGTTCTATGAGCCCAAAATTACCATCTTTGCGGCGATAGATAACATTAATATCTCCGCTTATAGCATTCAGAAAAATAAAAAAATCTTTATCAAGCAGTTCCATCTGCATCGATGCTTCGTCAGCACTCATCGGTTTTAGTTCGAACCGCTTATTTTTGATAATCATTCCACTTTCTCCAACAACAGACGCTTCAATATTTTCACCCGAACTTTTGTCGGCATACCTTCTGTGGGAAACAAGCTTTTCTTTATATTTCTTGATCTGCCTTTCAAGTTTCTCTGAAACCTCGTCGATAGATGAATAAATTTCTCCGGTAACACCTTCAGCCTGAATCAATACACCATTTACTTTTAAAAGCACTTCGGCCTTATGCCGATATTTTTCGATACTGAGCGTTACAACCGCCTCTGATATATCGGAAAGATAACGCTCGAACTTTTTTATTTTGCCTCCGGCATATTTTTTCAGTGCAGGTGTAATATCAAGATGCTTGCCGTTGATAATGATATTCATAATATTCTCCTTTTTAACGAGAGTTTGGTGTGTCGGCGATAAAACGTTTTCTTTGGGAGTGAGAAGGAATTCTTAATTCTTCTCTATATTTCGCAACGGTCCTTCGTGCAATAGTTATATTCCTGTTTTTTAGTAATTCGACGATATGCATGTCACTCAGCGGTTTGCGTGAATCTTCTTCAGAAATGATCCGCCGCATCATTTCCTTGATCGATGTTGATGATACGCCTCCTAACTCACCTTGAATTGAATTGCTAAAAAAATACTTGAAGCTAAAAACACCATCCGAACACGCCACGTACTTGTTCGACGTGACACGACTAACCGTACTTTCATGGAGATTCAGTTCGGTGGCGATGTCTTTTAAGTTCATTGGCTTAAGATGATGTATGTCCATATCGAAGAAATCTTTTTGGAAATTCAAAATGGTCTCTGTAACCCTGTAAATAGTCTTGTTTCGCTGATCCAGACTCTTGAGCAACCATATTGCTGACCTGAGTTTTTCTTCCAGGAACTGCTTGTCATCCTTTGAAAGGGTCTGTTTCTGTTTCAGTAATTTTTGGTAATAACTGCTGATCCTTAATCTGGGTAAGCCCTCGTCATTCAAAACGATCTGATAGCCATTATCGGTTTTAACGATATACACATCAGGAACGACATAGTTGGTGGCAGCGGCGGACAAGTTTCTGCCGGGCTTAGGCTCAAGTCCTTCTATGATTTTTACCGCTGAAATTACCTCATCAAGGGAAACATTGTATAGTTTGGCGATTTCAGTATATTTCTTTTTCCCGACAAAATCAAGATTATGTATTATAATATTTTCAACAAGAGTTCCCTGAAGATTGAGTAATTTTAACTGAAGCCTAAGACATTCCGTAATATTTCTTGCCCCGACGCCGGGAGGATCAAAGCTCTGAATTAAAGCAATGGCTTTTTCGACAGATTCACTATCCCTTTTCGTCAGCTCCATGAGTTCCTCTACGGAGAGATTCAGATAACCATTTTCATTAAGATTGCCGATAATCATTCTGCACAAACTTCTCATATCTTCGTCTGCCTTAGAAAGTCGAAGCTGCCAGGAAAGATAATCATATATGTCTGTAGTATTGCTGAGAAAATATTCAAAAGAGGGTTTAGCCGTATTGCCCGGGGTAAAGTATCCGAGATCTCTCCCGTCTGATCCTCTTTCTTCGAAGTAATCCTCTGAAGCAAAGCGGATCATCTTCTCAAGGGGTAACTCAGAGTCATCCTGATCCTGATCATCATATGACTCAACCATTTCTTTTTCTTCCTGAGGTATTTCTTCGGTAGTAGTAGCATCAGCTGCTTCAAGCAAAGGATTTTCGGTCAGCTCATTCGTCAGGGTCTGGGATAACTCCAGTTGTGGCATATGAAGCAGTTTTATCGCTATCTGAAGCTGTGGAGTCAATACCAGTTTCTGCGAAAGTTTTAATTCAAGACGACTTTCCAAGGCCATTACAGTTTAAACTCCTCCCCTAAATATACTTCTTTTACTCTGGGCATACTAATCAGCTCGTCAGGAGCACCCTCATCAAGAATTTCACCACTATTGATGATGTAAGCCCTGTCGGTGATTGAGAGGGTGTCTCTTACATTGTGGTCTGTGATGATTATCCCAAGTCCTTTATTCTTAAGATATGAAAGCATTTTTTTTAATTCAATAATTGCAATGGGATCAATGCCTGCAAAGGGTTCATCAAACAGTATGAAGGTTGGCTGGGTTGCAATTGCCCTGGCTATTTCAGTGCGTCTCCTCTCCCCGCCGGAAAGACGATACCCATACCGTTGTGATGCTTCCAGAAGGTTGAATTCTCTGAGTAACCGGGATACCCGGGAATTGGTTTCCGTGTCTGAATATCCCGCGATTTCAAGTACAGCCTTAAGATTATCCTCAACAGAGAGTTTTCTGAAAATTGATGGTTCCTGAGGAAGATAACTAATTCCTCTGCGGGCCCTTTGATACATCGGCAATGTACTAATATCTTCGTCATCAAGAAGAATACTGCCACGTTCGCATGGTATCAATCCGAGGATCATATAAAAAGTTGTTGTCTTGCCCGCACCGTTTGGACCAAGAAGGCCAACAATTTCTCCCGTAGAGACAGCAAGATCAATGTTATTAAGAACAACGTTACTGCCGTACTTTTTGTAAAGACCATTAACTGCAAGATTACTCATAAGCCATATCTCTCATTCTTTCAGATACACTGAGCTGTTTTCGACATATGTACGATCGTCAGAAATAAAATAAATCATTCTTGTGCCGGTAACAACATTCTCCCCATCCAGTGCACGGGGATTTCCTGAAAAAACTACCTTATCTTCATCCGCATAATATGTTGCTGTCTGAGCAGTAATCAATTGTGTATCTTTATTAAGTTTAACAGAACCAGTTGCTTCTATCACCGAAACGTCCCCGGTTTCTTTTTTATACGTGACGACCATTTTATCTGCATAGAGCGTCATGTCTTGAGATCGTGCAATAACATTATGTTCAAATAACATTGTTCGGGCGATTTTATCTGCGGTCAATGTGTCAGATGTAACTTGAATAGGGCCTTTTACCTTTTCTGAAATGTCTTCAGCGAACGTTCCCTGATGCGCAACCAACGCTACCAGGATTACACTAATTGTTATTAAATGTAGCCGTAACATCCTTCAATATCCGTACATTCTGTTTCCTGTTGGTGATTTCCATTCCCGTGCCTTCAATCGTGAACGTTTTTCCATTTATTTTCACATTGCCTGCCGAGGCGATATTATGTGTCGAGCTGTTCAATGTAACATTATCAGTAATCAAAGAGTAGCTTTTGTTGTCAGCAGTGACCGTACTGGTGATCGTAAGCGTTTTATCTGTTAAATCATATATCCCCGATTCCGCATGCAACAGCAGGCCCTTTTCTTTTATTGTCATTTCCATGTCTTCAAGATGAGCCGTATTATGGTGTTCGTCAATATCCGCTCGCTTGGCGGTCAATACCCAGCTTTCATGTCCGTTTCTTTTGTTAATAATTTTCATGCCTTCGATAAATGACGCTCCCTGAAAATGAACCTGGAAGTCCCTTTTGTCTTCACTTTTTAAGAGAAGAACAAAAAGGATAAAAAAAAGCGCTGCAAGAGGAAAAAACATGAAATTCTTCATGAAAAAAGTTTATCACACAGGGGATTTATAAGTAAAGGCAAAAAGTATGCCAGACATCATTTCATTTGGTCTGTCAACGCTTTTTTCATAATATCAATGGGTGGTGAGACATGCGTCCAGAGCTCAAAGGAGAGCGCACCCTGCCAGAGAAGCATGCCGGATCCATCCAGTGTCCGGCACCCTCTTCGGGCGGCATGTTCAAGAAGTCTCGTAGTTTTGTAAATGAGATCACATACGATCTGGTGATCTGCAAGGGCAGAAACGTCAAACGGTAGGGGGTCCTCCTCTTTTAATCCCAGAGGGGTGGCATTGATAATTATTTCATATTGTTCAAGATTCTTCAGATTCTGAAGGACGGAAACGTTGCCTACCATTGAACTCAGATCCGATACCAGTTTATCTGATTTCTTCCTGTCAATGTCAGAAAAATGCATTTGAAAGGCTGTTCTGCTCAGATAATAGCTGATTGCACGGGATGCTCCGCCGGCACCGATCATAAGTATAGTTTTGTCTTCTGGATGGATATTATGTTCTTTTAACGATCTGAGAAAACCTCTGCCGTCTGTATTAAAGCCGGTCAAGGTGCCGTCTGAGTTCACTATGGTGTTAACAGCACCGATAAAGGCGGCCTCATCGTCAAGGCTGTCCAGGAATGGAATGACAGCCTCTTTATGGGGTATTGTTACATTTACTCCCGCCATATTGAGTGCCCGTACTGATTCCACAGCGGCCTTAAGGGAAGCGGGATGAACGGCAAATGGCAGGTAACAGAAGTTCAGCCCGAGATGATCGAATGCTGCATTATGCATCGGGGGAGAAAAAGAGTGTTCCACAGGGTACCCGAACAGTCCTGTTATTCTTGTGTTTCCTTTAATATACATTATTTTCCCTCTCTTAACAGTAGCTTGATATTGTATTGACAAGACCTTGCGGTGAACTATCGGTTGTAACGACCTTCACGCCCAGTGCGTTTTCTATGTCTACCAGAGAAACGCTATCAATGAGGAATGTCTTGTCTTCATTGAGAACAACGTCAGGAACAATAAGAATATCATGTTCACGAGCAATGCCGTGCAATGATTTAATGATATCACGACCTGTCAGCAGACCGGCGCACGTTACTGAAGAACCGAAAAACGTGTTTTCTATGGGAATTATTTCTATCGTAATATCTTCTTTTTCACGCAGCTTCTGAATCAATTTGTTCAAAAAAGGATAGAAGGACGTCCCGGTAAAGGTAAGAAAGCGTACTTTTTTTGGCATGAAATCCGGGAAATTAACTTTTCTTGCCTGACTGTTAAAGAGCGGTACCATGCCTACGCCGTTTTCAACCTGAGGAAAACTGCCGTAATTGCGGATTCGTGGAAAAGGCAGTCCTGCCTTAATATATAGTTCATCGGAACAGTAAACAAAAGGATCTCCATGCTTTTTCATGAATCGCTTCTGAAAAGATTCAATAATATGTATGGTTTTAATAGCATCGTCTTTTTCGACCGGCTTCAGATCAACTGTGCGGTATTTCGTTAATCCCACGGGAACAACCGCGATGGAGGAAGTGTAGGGGAAATATTTATATAAATCACGAATGGTGTGCCCGAGTTCTTTTCCATCATTAAACCCGGGGCAGAGCACTACCTGAATATGCATTCGAATCTTATGATCTGCAAAAAACTTCAACTCTTTCATTATGTCTGGCGCACGAGAATTGCCAAGCATTTTGTTACGCAATGTCTTATTGGTAGTATGAACCGAGATATAAAGCGGACTGAGCCTTTTTTCCACTATTCTCTTTTTGTCTTTTGCGTCCATGTTCGAAAGAGTAATATAATTACCGTACAGGAAAGAGAGTCTGTAATCTTCATCCTTGATATAAAGCGATTTTCTGAGCCCCCTTGGTAACTGTTTGACAAAACAGAAAATACAGTTATTTTTACACGTTTTCACGACAAGGGGCTTAAGAGTTAATCCAAGATCTTCTGTATGGTCCGAATGTAGTTGTACTATTTTACGCGATCCTTTTTTCCTCGCGGTAAATACCACTTCATTTGTTCCGGACGCCGTATCGCACGTATCCTTGTAAAACATATAATCGATTACATCATATAACGGTTTTGTATTTACGGAAAGCAGGATGTCCCCCGGTCGC
>CP070737.1:1049434-1075088 GCA_020347665.1 Nitrospiraceae bacterium | reverse complement strand
GTGCAGACGACGTCAGCGGCAAGGAGCGTTTCAGCGGCGGCACCTTCTTCAAGGATTACAGCAATACCGAGTGCAGCCTCCTTCAGCATCAGCCGGTCGTTTCGTCCGTTACCAATGCATACGGCAGAAGCATTGCCTAACTGTTTTACAAACTCTCGTTTGCCTGTATCCTGATTCTCCTTTGGTAGAATGGACAGATCACAGTTCACTCCCTCAAGTCCCGCACGAGCTTCGCCAAAGGTATCAGCGGTTATGACATGGATCTGGATGCTCTTTGACAACTGATTCAGGGATTCTTTTACCCCGTTTAACAATATGCCGTCGCGTGCGAGGGTGCCGTTATAGTCAAGAACAAGATGCTTAAGCAGTAACTGCCTGTACCCGGGAATATCCAGCGTAATCATGATGCATCAGCTCCTCAGTGAGAATTCCAAAGTCCCGAATTTACAAACGTCTTCCAGCTACCGGTTCATTTTCTGCCGGTACATTAAACTGTCTGCCTGAGCCAGCAGTTCATCAATTGAGCAGGGAGATTTCGGGTCGTAGCAGGCAATCCCGATGCTGAAGGACAGTTTGTATCCGCGGTTTCCTGTTGCATTGTGTTTTTCCATGGCTTCGGTCAAACGCCCCTCAATAATATCCATGCCTTCTTTGGTTGTTTTTAAGGGGATAACAGCAAATTCGTCACCACCAATGCGGGATATGATATCAGAATCCCGGAATACCTCCCGCAGAATATTGGCTGTGTCCACTAATGCAACATCACCTTCCTGGTGGCCCATGGAGTCATTGATTTTCTTAAGACCGTCAAGGTCGGCAGTGATCATGAAAAAGCTGCTTTTTTCACGGGTGGCAAGCTTGATATACTGTTCAGCATGAGTAAAAAAGCCTCTTCTGTTCAAGAGACCGGTAAGGTCATCAGTAATTGCCATCGTACGCAATTTTTCCTGTAATTGAACATATTTTATACGGATAAAGAGTTCCTTAATAGTGAATGGCTTTTTAATGAAATCAGCTGCCCCGACTTTTATTGCATTGTCAAAAGAAAAATCTTCAATGAACCCTGTCATGATAATTACCGGTACGTCCGGTAATATCTTTTTTGCCGCTTCGGTGAGTTCAAATCCGGATATCCCGGGCATTTTTATGTCTGTGATAATGATGTCGAACGCAGCGCGGCTAAAGCGCTTGAGAGCTGATTCCCCGTTTAGAAATTTTTCGCATAGGTATCCCTCCTTGAGAAAGGCGTCCTCGAGCATATCGAGCAATGATGGATCATCATCGATTACAATTACGGATCCTTTTGCTTTGCTGTTATTATCCATATTGTTAGATACCCTTTTATTCAGGATATGTAGCGATCATTATAGCAAAAATTTATATCTGTGTACTATTATTATTTTGAAATACGGGTAAGAACTATTCTCCGTATCCTTTTTTGCATGAAGACTGATCTGGAAGCGCCCGGAGCGAGAAACACATGAGAGTGAATCTGTATATAATCAGTCGAATAAAACGCTGAGGCCTTCTCTTCTCAGATTATCTGAGTGACGTTCAATGTTTGCGATAACGTCAGCAATTCCTTCCGTATTTTTTTCAAGATGCGGCAGAAGAGCTTTGTTGACCTTCTGTTCAGCCTGATGTAACCGGTTAATGAATAGCAAAAAGTCTGTTGGAGACCGGTAAACTTCCCGTGCAAGGTCTTTAAAGGTGTTACCTTCTGCACGCAAGAGATTTATATAATGTTCAACACGAACCGACAGCAGATCAGCCTGATAGACACGGACATCGTGTGGTACATCCGACACCGCAGCCAACCCGGCGATATCGGGATCACGTTTTTGAGAAACAGATTCAAAGGCCTCATCCAGAGCGCGTCGTATACTGAACAGATAATGTTCCCGAAACGTCTTACGGCTGGTTACAAACTTCTGGTACTGAAAGAAATAATAGACGAATATAATCGGTATCAGGACCATCCAGACAGAGAGTTTCGGCTTGTCGAGTACCTGAAGCGCCAGCCTATCGGCGAATTGCTCTTCATAGGCAAGGATGATCTGCTTTCTTTCGCTGATGTCAGAAATCGGATTCCCCCTTTTTAGCCGTGTCTAAAAATATGAGGCGACTGGAAGCATTCACACGGTTATGTCGGTTTCATCTCCTCGAGTAATTTCCTGAATTCCTTCTCACCCATTTCTTTTGTCAATTCGGTAATTAAATCATTCACAATGTCAACATTGGGAGATCCGAGTTTTTCAAATATATCCAGTGAGATGAGAAAGTCTATAAAGGCGTCTTTATAGTTTTTTCTCAAATGCTTTACTTTACCGATCATTCCGATACTGCTCGCGACTCCTTCGATATCGCCGACCTTTTTTGAGATTGCAAGCGCCTTCTGATAGAATTCGAGGGCACGGTCATAATCGCTTCTGTTCTGATACACAATACCGATTTGATGATAGCTCTTAGACTCTTCTGCAATGTCACCGATCTCCTTCGCAATATCGAGTGCCTTCTGATGAAATACAAGTGCCTCGTCATATTCTCCTCTGTTTTGATGGATAATTCCAATCTGATGGTAGCTCTTTGCAATCTCAACGACATCACCGATCTTTTCAGCTATTTCAAGGGCGTTTTCGTAAAACTCAAGGGCTTTTTCATGGTCACCTTTCTTCTGGCTGATTATTCCTATATGGTGATAGCATTCCGAGATTTCAGCAACGTCTCCAATATCCCGGGCAATGTCAAGGGCTTTTTGATGGAAATCAAGTGCCGTGTCATGTGCTCCCCTGCTCTGATGAATGGTTCCTATCTGGTTATAGCTTTTCGACAGACCGGCACTATCATCGATCTTTTCAGCCAGCGCCAGTGCCTTGCTGGAAAAATCAAGTGCCCTGTCATAGTCACCCCGCAGTTTATGGAGCAGTCCTATCTGACCGTAGATTCGTAATATGGCATAAAAATCCTGGGTGTTTTCCTTAATCTCGAGGGCCTTATGGCAGAGCTCAAGTGCCCTTTCGTATTCACCTCTTTTCTGATGCACAATCCCTATGTTCTGATAACCGATCGATACACCCGAGCTGTCTCCCAACTTTTCACTAAGATCAAGGGCCTGCTGAAAATGGGTTAATGCTATATCGTAGCTGCCCCTTCTTTCATGAATTATTCCGATCTGGTTATAGCTTTTGAAAATACCTTTGTTATCCTTTCGCTGCCCTGCGATATCAAGTGCCTTATGATGGAATCCGAGGGATGTGTCATAGTCGCCTTTTTTTTGATGGAGAATGCCCAGCTGGTGGCAGCTTTCAAAAACCGCGGTCATATCGCCAGCCTGTTCAGCGCCTTTGAGGGCTTCACGATGCTCTTTAATTGCATCATCGAATGACATGCTCTCGAGTCCTTTTATTCTTTTCTGAGATAATCTCTCACATAATACGGTATCTTACCAGATGATAGATACCGCTTAAAGTCCTCTTTGATACGAACTTCCGGGATATTCCATTGTGCACCGGTCAGCTGAAAAATATCAAACTCGCTGCAATCTTTCTGTCGGGCCCTGTCAAAGAGTCTTTCACTATCAGTTTTTTCAGATCTCAATCTCTTTTTAAGTATACGCAAAATGATCGAATAGAGAATTGCGGTCACGAGCATGAAAAACAGTATCTGATGGGGACCGCTTTCGCGCAGCAATGTAATCAGTTCAGACATGTTCGATCTATTGTAAAACTATATTATATGCTTACTGCAAGAGCACGTACAGGGCTCCCAGTCCTCCGTCACACTGCCGGGCAGTCACAAAGGCTAACACATACTTCCGATATTTTCCGGAAAGCCATTTTACTACTGCCTCTTTCAATACAGGGCCATGGGGAGAGCGCAGCCCTCTTCCATGAATGATTTTTATGCATTTCAGCCTTTTTTGAAGCGCTTGCTTGAGAAACTGATCAATTTCCAGTTCCGCTTCATTGAACGTGAATCCGTGCAGATCGAGGCAATCCTGTACTGAGTAACGGCCGTCATGCAGGGTGCGTGTTATATCGGTCCGAACGCCGGGATTTTTCCATTGCACAAATTCCGCTGTATCAGAAAGGTCCACCGGCATAGTACCTGTTATAATGCCCTGAAGTATCTTTAAAGCTGCAGTATCCGCATTGCTCTTCCTGCGGGGAGGGCAGGGTTTCTTATTGCGCATTGGGATATCCCTGTATTCCCTGATTTCACGAACAGCACGCATGGCATCCCGAAACAATGCCTCTTCATTCTCGGGTTCCTTCACTTTTTTAACAGGGGATTTTTTTGCGACCGTCGTCTTTTTGCGCCTGATAATGTCTTTCAGGTTTTCAAAGGGATGAAATACCAGGGATTCATTTTTCTCTTTCTTAAGATTCATAACGCCATCGTACCTCTCGTCGCATCGTAATTCCCCAGCAAGAACAAAGTCCCCGGGCCCGGATCACGGTTCCTGTATCCTGAATACCGCAGCTAATAAATCGATCGTATCCTGCCGGTTCTTTTATCGATAATGACACTATCGACCTTCTTATTGTCTTTATCCAGAATATCAGCCTCAAAATAGAGTTTCTTCTCCCGGATCTTACCTATTGTTACCTCTTTGCCTGTGAAATAATTCTGCAATATGTCTTCTGCTTCTTCAGCTGTTCTAACGGTTTGTTTTTCACCATACGTACTGCCTTTTGAATGGCCGTAGGGTGACCGCTTATTCCCGGTGTTTCCGGCGTACACAGCAGGAACCGCACGCATGCCGCCGAATGAAGGATGAAGCTTCTCAACGATAAGACCGAACAAGGTCAGGGGGGAGACGATTGGGAGAAAAAATAGGATGACACCTGAAAGTACAACTGATAAAATGTAGTTTTTCATCTGCTAAGACCCCGTTCCGGCGCTTGAGAAAATTCGCCTCCTTTACTTTTAAATTATAGATTGTTAGAGAAATACAGGTCAAATGCAAAGGGAATTTCGTTTATTTCTCATTCTTGAGATATGCAATTATATACGGCCGGGAAGTGTGCCCACAGGAAGCGGCGGAGAAGAACGGATCACTTTTCCCTGTGAGCATAAAACACTATTTGGTATGACACCTGACGCATGATTCAGCGCTACTCGTTGCAAAAGCTCCTGTTCCATCGTGGCATGCGCCGCAGAATGCTCCGGCGTTCTGCTCCTTCATATTCATTTGTGCGGTACCCTTCTTCATCGCAAAGATCTTGGTATGGCAATCATTGCACTTCAGCCCCTTGTCAGAATGAATCTTGCCGTCAAAGATGACCGTGCCTGCCGGATTTTCCCATTCGACTGTTTTGCCGGGAGGAACTGCCATAACACTGCCCATAAAAATAACCGTTACCAGAATCCCTGCTAGTGTGAAAAATATCCTCATATGATCTTCTCCTTTCCGCGGTTTTCACTGATGGTTTATTTCTTTCATTTAGCGTAACAGAAAATTATGAACAAGCCTCGAATGGATTATGAAGAATTATGAAGATAGTTCTGCGGCAGCGTTACCGTAAAAATAGTTTGTTCGCCGGGTTTACTGATAGCGCTTATCGTTCCTTTATGAGCCTCAACGAGTTCCTTTGCAATTGTGAGGCCCAGTCCGAGACCCCCAGCGGCTGTTTTATAAAACCGCTCGAAGATGAATGGCAGGTCTTTTGCGTCAATACCCTTCCCGTTATCAGAAACCGCTATGAGAACATCTGAATCAAAACAGGAGACCGTGATCGCTATTATGCCCCCTCTTTCCGTGGCTTTGAGGGCATTACTCAAAAGATTGATTATTATCTGACTGAATTTATCCGGGTCAGCAGTAAGCATGACATCGCTGTCGCAATCCACGGTGAATGAAATCCCTTTTTCTCGAAACAGGGCTGTGAACCGCCTGCTGATATTTTCCAGAAAGGGCCTGAGCTCGAAGCGGGCCATTTTCAGGTGAAGGATGCTGGCTTCCGCCTGAGAGAGGTCTTCGATCCCCTCGATGATGTTCCTGAACCGTCCGATTTCATCATGCAGCGACTGAAGGTGTGCCCTGTCAATGGGGATGTATCCGTCCATCATAGCCTCAAGTTCTGCCCGCACAGCGCTGACCGGTGTTCTCAGTTCATGGGCAATATCTGAGGTCATTTTTTTCCGAAGTGATTCCTGTACTTCAAGGGTCTCAGCCATACGGTTAAATGCATCTGACAGCCTGCTGATTTCGTCTTTGCCGGCACGCGGCACCCTGCTCTGAAACCGTCCCTCAGTAATCGACGTAACAGCACTGGTGAGATCTCTGACCGGTTTGGTAAGCATTCGGGAAAAAATAATACTGAGTATGAGGGTAAATCCTCCCAGTGCGAAGATTGAAATGATAAGCAGTTCATTTGAACGCTGAATAAATGTCATCTCTTTTTTCGGACGTAATGACCTGAGTTCAAGTCGGCCGATTTCCCGCCCCCCCAAAAAAAGTACATAGGGCGAAAAATTTCCTTTGGCATCCTCTTCTCGGAACGCGATAACTGACATCACCCTTTTTTTAACCAGAGGTGAAAGAGCATTGAGAGCCGTATCAGTGTCTATCACAAGGGTCCCCTGAACATCGTATAATTTCATGTCAAACCCGAGCATCAGGGCCCAAACCGTATCATCAATCATACTCTCCGTGTTCCAACCGGAAGCTTTTTCATACGTGCTTTCAATGGCTGCGGTAAGCCAGTATGCCCGGTCTTCTGTCTCTCCTTCACGATATTCGCTGAAATCCGTAATCATGAGCTCTCGTAAAAGGAATGCCGAAAGGAGTGCAAGAGCTGAAACCGAGATCAACACAATGAAAAATTTTATCCAGAGACTCCTAAACATCCAGCTTGCCTGAAAATCTGTATCCAACACCATACATGGTCGTTATGAACCGGGGGTTTTTGGAATCATGTTCAATCTTCTGACGAATATTTTTTACATGGGCATCAATACTCCGCTCGTATCCCTCAAACTGATACCCGAGGGCCTTTTCAACCAGCTCTTCGCGGGTAAAGACCTTTGCAGGATACGACGCGAGGGTAAACAGCACCTTGAATTCTGTCGGCGTCAGTCGTACTGGATGCCCATCTTTCTTCACAACATAACTCTGCCCATCGATTATGAGGAGTCCCTCATTAAAACTGAGCGGTTTTGTGTGTTCAAAATCGGCCTTGTGCGCCCGTTTCAGGACTGCCTTGATCCGATACACTAATTCTCTCGGACTGAATGGCTTGACCACATAATCATCGGCACCGAGTGCAAATCCGGCAACCCGCTCATCCTCTGATGATTTAGATGTGAGCATGATGATGGGGAAATCACCTATCTCTTTTAATTCCTGGCAAACTTCTTCACCGGTGATATCGGGCAGCATTAAATCAAGTAACACAGCGAGGGGCTTCTCTCTGAGGGCATGCTCTATGGCATCCTTTCCCTTTTCAGCATGAACCACCCTGAAGCCGGCACCCTCGAGATATACCTTGGTAACCCGTGCTATTTTTTTGTCATCTTCAATAAGGAGAATCGGTTGCATGATACCCGCCATCTCAAACGACCTGTTCTCTATCGGCTGGAAACTCTCTCATACAGAGTTTCCACAGGGCCGGAAAGTATATTAAATTATACTTTATCGTACGGTTAAAATCCTCTGGTTGCAAACCGTTTGTTTTCAGTGCAATGCATACAGAATGCAGTACGTACTTCTCAGCATTTTTGATTTTATGATAAAGAAGGATATAATAGTAACCATGGGTAATCATAAACGCTCTTTCGAGAGGCATTCTGTATGTTGAGAGCACTGTTAAAGACGGACAACAGTGCCGCTCTCCTTTTCTCCAGAATGGCGCTGGGAATTGTGATGTTCCCTCACGGTGCTCAGAAAGTGCTTGGATGGTTTGGCGGGTCTGGTTATGAAAAAACCGTTGAGCTGTTTACCACAAAAATGAATTTTTCCCTTGGTTTGGTTATCGCATTTTTGATTGCTGAATTCGCTGGTTCTCTCTGCCTGATTGCCGGTTTCTTTACGAGAGTGTTTGCCTTTGCCATTGGTTTTTCGCTGGTGCTCTGTGCTTATATGAATCACCTGAAGAATGGATTTTTCATGAACTGGTTTGGAAAACAGAGCGGTGAAGGATTCGAATTTCACATACTTGCGGTTGGTATGGCACTGGCCCTGGTGATTGGCGGAGGCGGTGCATTTTCCTTGGACAGGGCATTTGCCAGAAAGAAATAATTGATTACTCACAAACTGATAGCTATTTTCCCCAGGCTTCATTCACGTTACTCGTAAAGAGGAAATACACATGTCGTTTTTTTTGATCACTTTTTTTCTGCTGTACGGCGGGATACATCTCTATGCATTCCTGAGAGTACGGGCTGCGGTTCCACTCGGAATGAGCTGGAATGTGGGCATTGTGTTGTTTATGGTACTTATGACCCTGGCCCCGGCGATTATCCGTATTTCAGAACGGCTCGGATTTGAAGTATTCGCCCGGTTTTTTTCTTATGCAGGCTATCTCTGGATGGGAATGTTGTTCCTGTTCTGTTCCTGCTCGATTGTAATCGACCTCTATCGTCTGCTTCTCACCCTTGGTCAATTTCTACTCCGCACAGAGCTTTCAACCTTCAAACCTTCGGTGCGGCTGATGTTTTTTATTCCCTTCATTGTTTCGATGCTCATAACAGCATATGGATATGTTGAAGCACTCCGTATCAGGACTGAAACAGTAACCATAAAGACCTCAAAACTGCCTGCTGAGACTGATAAACTCAGAATGGTTCAGATCTCTGATGTGCATATCGGGCTTATTGTCAGGGAGAAAAGGATCAGGAAGATTCTTGAACACGTGAAACTGGCAAGGCCTGATATATTGATATCAACAGGTGACCTGGTGGACGGGCAGCTGGACAGGCTCGATGGCATTTCAGAGCTCTTCAACGAGATACAGCCGACCTATGGAAAATACGCCATAACCGGCAATCATGAATTCTATGCCGGACTTGAACAGGCAACGGCATTTACGAAAAAGGCGGGATTTACAATACTGCGGGGAGAAGGAACTACGGTGGCCGGCCTGCTAAATATCGCCGGCGTGGATGACAGAACAGGGAGATACTATGATAACTACCATGATATTTCAGAAAAAGCATTGCTCCGGACCCTTGAGAACGGGAAATTCACCATTCTGCTCAAACACCGGCCCCTGGTTGATAGGGATGCAGCCGGACTCTTTGATCTCCAGCTTTCCGGACATACCCATAAGGGACAGATATTCCCGTTCAGCCTCGTAACAAAACTCTACTATCCGGCTGATTCAGGGCTCATGAACGTTGCCGGAGATGCGCTCCTATATGTAAGCAGGGGGACGGGTACCTGGGGCCCACCGGTTCGTTTTCTCTCACCGCCGGAAGTCACGGTAATAGATATCCAGCGCGAAAAAAACGGTTTATAAGACATCCTTTATATAAATATATTTAATTAATATCGTATCGCTATTTTATATGAAGCTCTTGCCACAGTAAACTCACTCGTGATATATATAGTACCGTGGGAACTAAGAAAATTATCGTAGTTGATGATGAGCCCGATTTAATTAATCTTGTATCCTATAATCTCCGAAAAGAAGGTTTCCATGTATCTTCAGCTTCGGATGGTGAGGAGGCCCTGGACACGATCCGAAAGGGAGATTTTAACTTGATTATACTCGACCTTATGCTCCCCGGCATTCAAGGTATGGAACTCTGTAGAATATTAAAATCATCGGTGGACACTGCGTCGATTCCTATCATCATGTTAACTGCGAAAAGCGAAGAACTCGACAAAGTACTCGGTCTTGAAATGGGCGCTGACGACTATGTTACCAAACCCTTCAGTCCAAGAGAACTCATTGCGAGGATTAAGGCTGTTTTAAGACGGGTTCATGAAAGACCAGAAAAAAAGAAACTTTTGCGTATCGGCGATATAACGATACATATTGATACCTATCAGGTTGTCAAAAAGGGTAAGCCTCTCAATCTCAGTGCAACAGAGTTTAAACTGCTCCTGCATCTTGTCCAGAAAAAAGGACGGGTGTTCAACAGGGATATGCTCCTTGATGCAGTGTGGAAAGATGAGGCATTTGTGGAGCCGAGAACAGTGGACGTACACATACGAAGACTGCGAAAACAGATCGAAGATGACCCTGCGCACCCACTATACATCAAAACTCGTCGAGGAATCGGCTATTATGTCGATGCAGACTCATGAAAAAAAGAAAAGTTTTCAGGAATATTTTTCTTTATTATGTAATTATTCTGATCATATCCGTTCTATTTATTGAACTGTATATAACTCGTGTTGTACGGGAAAATTATATAACAAATCTGAAACAGAGCCTGGAAATTCAGGCCAATCTTCTTGAGCAGTTCATCCAATTTCGATCACCTCACAAAATAGATGCATTCTGCAAACAACTGAAAGAGAAAACAGGCGCCCGAATTACGGTAATCAAGCCCGATGGCGTTGTCGCAGGGGACTCTGATCAGAATTCAGCTGCTATGGAGAACCATGGTACCAGGCCAGAGATACAGCAAGCCCTTTTAAGAGGTACAGGATGGGCTATCCGCCATAGTGATACTCTGAATATTGATCTTCTTTATGTCGTAAAAAGGATTGATCATGCGGGAGGAATTGAGGGATTCATCAGGCTGGCGATACCGATTGCAGACATTCAGAACAAAATAAATACTCTGAGATTTGAAATCCTCTTTGCCGTTATTCTTGTTCTGTCAGCTACGGGCATACTCATCATCTGGCAGACGAATAGAATACGGAAACTATTTATTCAAATATCTGCATTTTCGCAGTCAATTGCGCAGGGAGCTTTTGAGAAAAAACTCTTTCTTCGTGGAGAAGGTGAATTTGAATCTCTTGCCCATGACCTGAATGCCATGTCTGGTGAGTTAAAGAAGCAGATGGAGAGAATTGTCGAAGAAACCGATCAGCTCAATGTAATTCTGAAGGGCATACCTGATGCCCTTGCGATCTTGAATATCCAAGGAATTATTCAACAGGCAAACACAGTATTCGGAGCATTGTTTAATACAGAAAGCGTGGTAGGTAGTCCTCTCGTTGAAATAATAAGAAGTAATGAACTTTTTTCACTTATTGATCAAGTGAGGCGTACCTTGAGCGCTGGAATGGCTGAAATCATAATATACCGTCCTGAAGAAACATATCTCGAGGTCATGGTCTCACCACTTTTCTACAAGGAAGGTGAGTTGTCAGGTTTTGTGGTGATCTTTCATGACACAACTCATATGAAAAAACTGGAACAACTTCGAAAGGATTTTGTCGCAAACGTTTCCCATGAGATCAAAACCCCGGTTACCGCCATTAAAGGTTTCACAGAGACCCTTCTAGATGGGGCAATTGATGACCGAGAGCATGCGGTCAACTTTTTGAATACGATAAAATCACACAGTGAACGGCTTAATCGGTTAATCGAAGATTTATTAACGATATCCAGAATTGAACTTGGGGTAATCAAGGTTGATAAATCTAGTGTTGCCGTATTGTCGATTATTAATGCTGTCATCGAAACGTTAATAAGTAATGCCGACATGAAAGATCTCTATCTGAAGACCTCATTCGGTGATGAACTTATGACGATAGATGCAGACAGAGACAGGGTGCTGCAGATTCTTTTAAATCTAGTGGATAACGCGATCAAATTCACTGAAAGCGGAGGCGTAGAGCTAGGGTTTTCCCAGGAAAGGGAAGTCCATTATTTCTTTGTAAAAGATACGGGAGTCGGTATACCCAAAAAATATATTTCACGGCTTGGCGAGCGGTTCTTCAGGGTCGACCCTTCGCGTTCGCGAGACCTCGGAGGTACCGGGCTTGGCCTTGCTATTGTGAAACACCTTGTCAAGGCCCACGGCTGGGAAATGAAGATAGAGAGCAAACCAGGAAAGGGAACGCTGGTAAAGATTATTGTTAGTTGAAACTCTTTATGGAATCTATCGTTTGACCACTCAGGTATTATTTATGTTCAACCGGAAATCCTGCCTTCAGCCATCCATACCACCCGCCCTTCAGTTTTTAAAACCCATCTTCAGAAGCCTGCATGCCACACGGGAACTCGTCTTTTCAGACGGTCGCGCTCAATATAATATGAGATTCTTTTCTTTTGGGTATTTCCCGGCCCATGATGCTTCTTCTGCCAAGGAATTTTCATGGACTGCTCCTTTAATCTTCTGATCACTCCGCTCCCAGTCATACTCATGCCGGACATCGATGATTATTGTATCAAGATCACCCAGAAGGATTTCCATTTCCTCTCCGGTAATTCTTTTGACTTCAGAAGTGTTTTGACCGGCAAAGGAAGAAGATCCTCCAAAAACAAGAAAAAAAGAAAGGCAGGTGCACGTCAGGATTAATGTTATCGCAGAAGTTTTCACTCACAGACCTCTTTTTCCACAGTTCCCGGATTTCATTATTATTTTAGCAGATTTGAGAAGGCTAGAAGCCAATTCCAAAGGAACAGGACATCCTAACCAATTACAGCAATATATAAGCATCCCTATAAAACAAGCACACATATATATAGAAGTTCCGTTTATTTGACATACAGAAAGGCTTTCTGTATGCTATGTTTCGGATAACCTTATGGGCCTTTTTCCTAAGACAATTGATTTCTTCGAAATATTTGACAAGGCGGCTTTAAACCTCACTAAATGTGCCTCCACTCTTGTTTCTCTTATGGAAAACATTGACCAGCTTGAAGTTAAGTCAAAGAAAATATATGAGTTAGAGCAGGAAGGTGATACATTAACCCATGAAGTGATGAAGAAATTGAATAAGACCTTCCTGACACCTATTGACAGGGAAGACCTGCACGCTCTTGCAGCAATGCTGGATGATGTTCTCGACCTTATCTGGGGAGCCGTTGATAGAATGACAGTATACAAGATCACAGAAACAACTCCTGAAGCTATTTTACTGTCGAAGAACCTCCTGGAGACTGCTCAAGTTATCCATAAGGCTATCGGTAAACTGAACAAAAAAAATTACTCACATATGCAGGATTATTGTATAGAGATTAATAGGCTTGAAAACACTGTTGACAGAATTTTCAGGGATGGACTTGGAAAGCTGTTTGAAGATTTCACCGACCCAATGTTGATCATTAAATGGAAAGATGTTTATCAGCACCTTGAAGATGCCTCAGACAAATGTGAAGATGTAGCCAATATTCTCGAGTCAATAGCTCTTAAGCATGCCTGAAATAGTCATCATTGTTGTTGTTGTTGTCCTTGCCCTTCTTTTCGATATTAGCAATGGATGGAATGATTCCGCAAACGCTATAGCCACGGTAGTTTCGACCCGGGTTCTCTCACCAGTCATGGCTGTTACCCTTGCGGCAATTATGAATATCCTTGGAGCCTTTCTGACCACTGCTGTTGCGAGGACGATCGGCAAAGGTGTTGTAAATCCTAACGATATAAAGGATGCTGTCAATATTATCGTTGCCTCTGCACTCCTGGCAGGTTTTGTCTGGAATTTTCTCATGACAAGGCTGGGTTTGCCCGTAAGCGCCTCACATGCCTTAATCGGCAGTCTTATGGGTGCTGCCATGGCCTATGGCGGAATAAGCATCCTCAATCCCGTCGGGCTCAAAAAGATTTTCCTGGCCCTCCTGTTCTCGCCGATTTTGGGTATCGGTGTGGGATATTTTCTTATGAAAGCCATATTGAATTTCTTCGGCAAGTTTTCTCCCGGTGCGATTAACAGGCATTTTGGTAGGTTGCAGTTGTTATCTGCAGGCTTTATGGCGTTTAGCCACGGTTCGAATGATGCGCAGAAAGTCATGGGAATAATAACCATTTCGTTGTTCGGAGCCGGTATGATAAATTCGATGGAAGTGCCGTTCTGGGTGATACTTATATGCGGTCTTGCCATGGGGCTTGGTACGGCGGTTGGTGGTTGGAAGGTCATTAAAACGCTCGGAGTGAACATGCTGAAACTCCAGCCGGTTCATGGTTTTGCTGCAGAGACATCGGCAAGCATAGTTATCCAAGGCGCCAGTCTCCTCGGGCTTCCCGTCAGTACAACACATGTGATCACTTCATGTATTATGGGAGTCGGTGCTACCAAAAGAATTTCTGCTGTGCGCTGGGGAGTAGCGCGCAAGATCGTCATGGCTTGGATATTTACGCTCCCTGCATGTATTGCATTTGCCTTTCTCATCTGTTGGGTGGGTTTACAGGTTAAGAATCTGACCCTTTCTTACCTTGTGAGCTGATCTGTTCCATATTGATAAGACATCGCGTCTAGGGCTTGAATATTACAAAGCAATTTCATGAATGGTATAATGCTCCCGTATGAAAGACCATAGACCCCGACTTGTCAGCAGTTCCATGATTTATGCTTCCTTTGTCCTCGGCCTGCTTACTGCAATCGCAATTCGGGCAATTATCGTTCTGAATCATATTGAGCCTTCCTGGGTCAGACCGATCTGGTACTTTGCGGTAATCGGGAACTTTTTTTTCTTTTATTACCGCTATAAAATATCGCAAAAACGGAGAAAGGCGGTCGATGAGTATCAGTTGATAAAGAAGATTCAAACTAACCCACATATTCAGAAAGAAGACCGGGACGTGCTGGTCTATCTTCTTTTTTCAATAAGACGCTCCCTTGAGAATATCAATTATCTGATAATATTTCTGTTCTCAATAGTGGCGATAGCCATTGACCTGATATTGAGCGCAATTGAATAAATGGTTCTGTATAAGAGTCATAACATCTTTATCGCATTATCTTTCCAGGGGGGAGAGTCTACGCATGCTTCGGAGTCTGGACCGAATCAGCAGATTTGCAAACCTCTTCCACATATCGTGCAAGCTGTTTTAGCTGCTCAGATGAAATATTATTAAATTCCATGCCCGAAAGGTAAATCGGAAGCACTTCATTCTTATTCTGTTTCTTGTTACTGATTAAGGTAACCCATTTAACGTTTGCTTTTACTGATACTGTTCTGCCATGGATATTAAAATTAAACATATAGGTATTTCCGATATCGAAGCGTTTTGCTGATCTTATAGAAATTCCGCTCTTGCTTACGTTCATGACATCGACATCCGAAGCAAATATTTTCCTGAACGGTATCTTTCTGCTCTCAACAAAGTACCTGTGATGTTTTCTCTGCTCTTTCATCCTGTGCTTTATTTTTATTGAAAATGCACATGAGAATGCAATAAATGTGCTAATTGGTGTAAAAATGTATCCATATAAAATTTTGATTTTAAAAACAGGTAGATGACGTATGTGCTCGTTACATGGTGGAGCAGCCCCCTGTACGATAATCCGTAGCGTGACACACTGTCGTGTCATTACGAGTCTGTGTTATGACACAGGTAATCGTCTGTACACGGGTGCCCGGCAATAGCTTTTTCTCCGGGCAGATCCTTCTATTATTGTTTATTGCCAGGGTGCATAATGGTCATTATCATATTCGTGTGATAATAAACATGGTAAGAAACCCTATGACGGTAATGGTACCGATAAAGTGCGGGGCATTCTCGAATGCCTCAGGGATCATTGTTTCTGCGGTCATCGCAAGCACACCGCCGGCAGCGAGGGCCGTGGTTAATGCAGTGACATGAACAGGAAGACTTCCGAACGCCGCATATCCCGTCAGCGATGCAATTCCGGAAAGGAACGCGATGCCCCCCCAGACGCTAAAGATATACAATGTTGACCGGCCGGCATGTCTCATGCCAGAAACGCTTGAAAGCCCTTCAGGTATGTTCGCAAGAAAAAATCCGATCAGGATTGCTTTATCAATAGCCATACCACCAACCAGGCTAATACCGATGACCAGTGACTCGGGAATGCCATCCATCAATGCGCCAACTGCTATTGCAAGGCCGCTTCCTGCCTGCGCAGTTTCTGATGGCTGTCTGTTGCATTCACCACATCGCTTTCTGTCTCTGGCTCCGTGTACTGATAGTGCCCAGTTTGCTGTACTGAACAGGAGACCGCCGGCAATAAGTCCGGTGACGGTTGGAAAGAAGCCTCCATGAATATAGGCTTCTTCTATGAGAGAGAATGAAAGTGTGGATATCAGCACCCCGCTTCCAAAGCCCATAACGATTGCAACTACACGGTGAGGGAGGCTGGCAGAAAAAGCAATCAATGCCCCGATGATGAGTCCCGAACCAGCAACAGCACCCCAGAGATATGCCTGCACCCATAATGGTATGATCATTTATCCACCTCTGTTTATTGTAGCACCGCCGAGGTCATAAGATAAGCAGTGCTGAAGTAGAATGATAATCATCGAACGCACAAACAGTGGCTGCTCATACCTGGTCATGTCTTAAGCTTCCTGCATAGAGATCGTATTCAAGAAGCCTGCATTCAATTTTGCCGTTAAAAAACTGCAGTCGCCTCTTTGTCCGAAGCCCTATCTTCTTTGCCATGGCAAGATTACCAGTAAACACATACCCCCGATATCCCTGGCAGTAATGTTTGAAAAAATCTCCTATTTCTTTATAGACTGTTTCAAGTTGATGGTTCCTTCCAAGTCGTTCACCATATGCAGGATTGAGCATGACAACACCGCCGCCTGATGGTATGGGGGTTTCTTTATAATCACACACCTGAAACACGATATCCTGTTCCACACCCGCTGAACGGGCATTTTTTTTCGCTGCTGTCACAGCTCCCCTGTCACTATCAGTCGCGATAATCTTGTACGGACTAATCTTTTTTATCTGCTTTTTGGCCTCTTCCAATGTCCTGTTCCAGCCAGCCCGATCAAATCCCCGGACATGCATAAACCCGAAGTTCTCCCGCAGCATTCCGGGCGCACTATTCCGTCTGATCATAGCCGCTTCAATAGCAATGGTGCCGCTTCCGCACATGGGATTTATAAAATGACCGTTACCATGCCAGCCCGACGCCATGATTACCGCCGCGGCCAGGGTCTCCTGCATTGGGGCCCGGAGCGGGATCGTTCTGTAATTTCTCCTTGACAGCGGCTCGCCTGACGTGTCGATATACACTGAACAGACATTAGCCTTCCAGTAAAGAAATAAGACCAGTCTGTTTTTTTCAGGACCGGAATCAGGCCGTCGGCTAAATTTTTCTCTGAACCGGTCAACAATGGCATCTTTGCATTTTTTGTTTGCATAGCGGGAATCATTGATCAATCTGCTTTCAACATGGGATGAAACCGAAAAATAAGCGCCTTCTGAAAGGTAGTCTTCCCATGGCATGCTTTTAATAGATCTATAGAATTGTTCAATATTATGCACTGTGAATTTATGCAAGAACAGCAGGACCCTGTGCCCGGTCCTGAGACGTATGTTGAGCATGGGGATATCATCCCGGAAACATTCGGTCATAATTCCTGCTATCGATTCAGAAACAATCGGGTAATGCAGTGATGAGAGTTCCTCTTTCAGATAGGGAGCAATTCCTTTTGCGCATGTTATGAGTATTTCACACCTGTCTTTATTCACAAAAAGCCTTTGTCATGAGAGTCTGCCGTATGCATGATTATGTATAAACGGGTTTAACGGTGTCTGCTGGTATTGTACCACTGCAGATGAATTCTGGCTGGAGGACACAGCCGTCTTTCTCTATAATGCTGAGTCTTTTTTCGGTCAAACTCATTTCTCATCTCCATGCATGTATTTCATATATTTTATAAATAATATTCTTAACTTATTATTCAGGAAGCATTTTTCTCTTTACTTGAGTTTCATATCACATTAGAATCGATGCGAAAAAGTATTTGATCCATATGGTAATGGATTCAAACATATGAAAAAAAAACTGCTGGGAATACAAAGAATGCAATATGGAACGCGGTCGTGAAAATGGGAAGTGTCCTGCCTTTCTTGATGCCCGCTTTGATGGAGTCCATGGCGGTATATGCGCGGGCAGGGCCTGTTGGGTGATCGAGGGCACCCTGTGCAATGATGCTGAACAGGGTGATTTCAATGAAAAATATAAAGAATGTGGATTATGTGCTTTCTATGAATACGTTAAAGAAGAAGAGGGGGAGAACCTTACCCCAACGGTTCTTCTGTTAAAGAAAATGGAAGATGATCTTTGAAGAAGTGATTTTGTATGAATGTCTATGAAAGGTCAAACACAAGAAACATCAGTACAATGGTGCAGCTTTGACCTCACTGTTCATGGCCTTGAGGATAAACCGTGCGAGGTGTGCTCTGTATTCTTTTGGCATGTCCACAAACGCAACGCAATTCTTAAACCGTTTCTGTTTTTTACCAAAGGCTTTTAGACTTGAGACGACCCTGCCGTCGCACCGGACAATATTATCGTCTCCTGGAAAATTGAACGCCCAGGGAAAAGTCTTTTCTAGAGGCAGTTCATGATTTGTCTCAACGAGCATACCGCCGCTGCTAATCTGCCGAATCGGATACTCTTGCAGAATATTAAAGACCGCTTTACCGGGTGATTTGATTTTGAGTCGCGTTCCGCTTAAGCGGTGCTCGCCATTTGCTGAATACTCATCCACTATCTGCAGCATATCTTTTCCATTGTCTGTAAATACAGACTGAAATTCAATTCCTGTCATATATATGGGCATCGAATCCTGATTAGCATTCTTTACATTATCAATAAGCTTTACCCATTTTACCGTGCCTTTATTAGACACAGGTTTGCCGTCGATGTTAAATCTGATCGTATAATTACTCTTCATGTTCAGCCATTGCGTCGTTAGGATACGAACTCCGTTGAGTCCCATATCAAGTATTTTGCATTCGCTGGTTATAATTGTTTTAGCAGGGATTTCCATATACTCGAGGCCTATCCGCTTATGCCGTCTTCTATTTATCATATTGTGTACCTCTCGTTACCCGTAATGATATGAGAATCATTGACTTATGTAAAGAATCCCTGATCATTATTGGTAGCATTATATCAAAATTTGAGAAAGAATCAACAATTTTCTTGGATTGCGTAAAAAAAAGAAATGAAAGAGCAATTGTATTTTCAGTAAAAAGAGAAGAATGGAATATTTATAAAAATTTCTCTCTATCGTAACTGTTTCTTAATATCTCTGTAACATCTAACCGGTAAGCTTGAATCAAGCATAGATAAGAACAATGAAAAAGGAGGTCAACAGATGCCTTCGTAACAGAAATTTTATGATCTTGTAATATTTTTGTAACAATGAAAATCATAAACTATAAAGGAGGATATATGAAAACAAGCATAACCGCGCTGTCAATACTTACCCTTTTATGCATGGTTACTTCAGCGTTTGCAGCTGATACAGTCAATGGAGCTGGTGCGACGTTCCCCTATCCTGTCTATTCAGCATGGGCATATGAGTACAACAAAATTACTGGAATAAGGCTTAATTACCAGTCAATTGGATCGGGTGGCGGACAGAGGCAGATTACAGACAGAACAGTTGATTTCGGTGCATCTGATGCTCCATTAAAGCCGGAAAAACTGAATAAGGAGAAATTACTTCAATTCCCTGCGGTCATCGGTGGCGTTGTGCCGGTCATACAGATATCGAAAATAAAACCAGGACAACTGAAACTTGATTCAGAGGCAGTTTGTAAAATATTTCTTGGAGAAATAAAATTCTGGGACGATAAGAAAATTAAGGACATGAATACGAATCTTTCCCTTCCTCATAAAGAGATAACAGTTATCCATAGATCTGACGGTTCAGGGACTACGGCAATATTCACAACCTATCTCAGTGATACATGCGCTCAATGGAAAGAGAGGGTTGGCGCCGGGAAGGCTGTAAAGTGGCCGGTAGGTATAGGCGGTAAAGGCAATGAAGGTGTTGCAAATTATGTGAAGAGAGTAAAGAACTCTATCGGCTATGTGGAGTTTGCTTACGCAAAGCAGAACAAACTTACCTATGCCCTTCTAAAAAACACTGCCGGAACCTTTGTGGTTCCTGATATTGAATCTTTTCAAGCTGCTGCTGCATCAGGCACGTTTGATCCTGAAAAGCATTTCTATCTTTGGCTCACGAATGCACCCGGAAAGAATGCCTGGCCCATAGCTGGCGCAACGTTCATTCTGCTTGCAAAGGAACAGAAGGAATCAAACAGAAATACCGTGAAATTTTACGATTGGGCATTCAAAAACGGTAACAAGACCGCAGAGCGACTTATTTATGTGCCCCTTCCTGATTCTCTGAAGAATCTCATAAGAGAATATTGGAAGAAAAACGATATATATTGAGTAATGACATGTAGCTCATTGCTAAGGGTTGAATGGGTGGAAAATGGCTAAGGGTGAAGAATGTTGAGGAAATAGTTTCTGATACGTTTCTTGTGTTATAGAGTAACCCTTGACTCGCATCCTATAGTGAGTAACACAAAAATTATTAACAGAGGTAGTATGTGGCTGTACTATTAAAAAAGAACCCGATTGATATTTTATTTCTGGGTATCACTGCCATCGCCTCACTTTCGGTCGTTCTATTCATTGCCGGTATCCTCTATATCCTTTTTACTGAATCTTCAGAATCAATCGGAAAATTCGGAATCTTGCAGTTCCTTTTTTCGCTAGAATGGGACCCCGTCCAGGAACTGTTTGGTGCAGCCACATCTCTCTTTGGCACCGTAGTAACAACTGTCATTTCTCTAATGCTTGCCATACCGATTGCTATCGGAATTGCGATATTCGTGACAGAGATATCGCCCAATATTCTGAAGGGACCTATTGGCATTGCCATAGAACTTTTAGCCGCGATCCCGAGCATCATTTATGGTATGTGGGGTCTCTTTACGCTTGCACCTATTATGTCAAACTACATAGAACCGGCCCTGCAAAAGAGCATTGGAAAAGTTCCCCTCGTGGGCATGCTCTTCAAAGGAACACCTATGGGAATTGATCTTTTGACAGCAAGCATCATCCTTAGCATAATGATCATACCTTTTACTGCCAGTATCGCCAGGGATTCATTCAATCTTACTCCAGCTGTCGTAAAAGAGTCTGCGTATGCACTTGGCGCAACGCAGTGGGAAGTGGTCAAGAATATTGTACTTCCCTATTCAAAGCTCGGAGTGTTCGGCGGCGCGGTGCTTTCTTTGGGAAGGGCACTAGGTGAGACAATGGCAGTGGCCTTTGTGCTCGGTAACAATCATCAAATAACAAGTTCTCTTCTGGATGCTGCCGCAACGATAACGGTGACCCTTGCAAATGAATTCACCGAAGCTGACACGGATATATATCTTTCTTCTCTTTTTAATCTTGCTCTTATACTCTTCGTTTTCAGTTTTATCATACTTGCAACCGCAAAAATATTTCTTCTTAAGGCAGAAAAGAGATATTCGCGATGACAGTTGAGAAACGACGTCAAATTGAGAGTGCTGTTGCTTTATCCCTGAGCACATTTGCTGCCTTTTTAGGTTTATTCTGGCTCATTTTTATCCTTGGAGATGTACTCGTACATGGTGTCAGTGCTATGAAGTTGAGCCTTTTCACTGAAGACCCGGCTCCTCCCGGTATTGCAGGTGGGGGTCTTAAGAATGCATTTATTGGACATGTGCTGATTACCTTATGTGCAACAATGATCGGCGTACCTTTCGGCGTACTGGGAGGAACGTTTCTTGCTGAATATGCCCGTGGACGGAGGATTGCAAGAATCATCAGTATACTTTCTGACATCATGGTGAGTGTGCCGTCGATTGTAATTGGTACTTTCATTTATGCTGTACTGGTTAAACCTGTCGGACATTTTAATGGTTGGGCAGGTGCAGTTGCCCTGGCTATCATCATGATCCCGGTTGTATTAAGGACGACAGAGGATATGCTTACACTTGTACCATGGACTCTGAGAGAGGCTGCATTTGCCTTGGGGGCACCATACTATAAGGTCATCATACAGGTTGTTTATCGCGGAGCATCAGCGGGGATTCTCACGGGCATACTTCTTTCGATTGCACGTGTCTCAGGCGAGACGGCTCCTCTTCTTTTCACATCTTTTAATAATTCATTCTTCTCTGTCAATATGAATGAACCCATTGCATCGCTCACCGTGACGATTTTTCAGTATGCAATGGGACCATATGATGACTGGCATGCTCAGGCCTGGGCTGCTTCACTTATTATCATGATATTTATCCTCATCCTCACTATCATTGGCAGACTAATTATAAAATGGAGATACGGGAAAAGATGAAAAGCGATCTTACACTGAACGCAAAGGATCTTGATTTCTTCTATGCTGGTGGAGTACAGGCATTAAAGAAGATAAACCTGCCAGTTCTGAAAAATAAAGTTACCGCTCTCATCGGTCCGTCTGGGTGTGGTAAAACTACACTGCTCAGGTGTTTTAACCGTATGCACGACCTCTATCCTGGGAATAGCTATAAAGGAGAAATACTGTTTAACAATGAAAACATCCTATCGCAGGACTTCGATCTCATCGCACTCAGGAGCAGGATCGGGATGGTCTTTCAGAAACCGACACCATTTCCCATGAGCATTTTTGACAATATTTCATATGGACTAAAACTGAAAGGATTAAAGTCAAGGAACGAACTGTCAGAACAGGTGGAAAAGGCTCTTATCAATGCTGCTCTCTGGGATGAGGTTAAAGATAAACTGAACGTGAGCGCGTATGATCTATCAGGTGGACAGCAACAGCGTCTTGTGATTGCCCGAGCATTAGCAGTTGAACCGGAAGTGCTTTTGTTTGATGAACCAACGTCCGCACTTGACCCGATATCGACCGGCAAAATTGAAGACCTTATCGTTCACCTAAAAAATGACATTACAATTATTATAGTTACCCATAATATGCAACAGGCTGCCCGGATATCAGACAGAACAGGATTCATGATGCTTGGTGATTTGATAGAATTTGACAATACTGATAGAATTTTTACGAGACCTTCTCAGAAACTTACGGAAGACTATATTACGGGGAGGTTTGGATAATATGACTGTTAGAAGCGAAGATCTCGAGAAATTAAGGGAGATGCTGCTGAGGATGGCAACTCTTGTAGAGACGTCCATTAAAAACTCGGTGAAGTCGCTTGTAGATCGGGATTCAGAGCTTGCCAGAGCTGTGATAAAGCAGGACCATATCGTCAATTCAATGGATGTTCAGATTGATGAAGAATGTATACGGCTCCTTGCGCTCATGCAGCCCATGGGGAGTGACCTTCGTTTTATTACGACTGCCATGAAACTAACAACTGATCTTGAAAGAATCGGTGATAACTCGGTTAATATTGCCGAACGGGCAATCGAACTAAACAAAGAACCATTATTAAAACCATATATTGATGTGCCAAAAATGGGCGATATTGCAAGTGGAATGGTTAGAGATTCAATAGACGCCTTTATACGAAGAGATAAGAAACTGGCAATGGAAGTAATAGGGCGAGATGATGAGGTTGATGAGTTGAATGCTGCCGTTCTGCACGAACTGGCATTTATCATGACCCAGGATCCAAGCACTGCCTTCAGAGCTATGAAGGTTAGCTATGTCTCAAAATACCTTGAGCGAATTGCTGACCATGCCACAAATCTTGCTGAAATGGTCATCTATCTTATTGACGGAAAGATTATCAGGCACATGACACTGCCTGATCAAAACTAAAGTATCCTTCCTCTTATTTGTGTGCTCACAAATGATATAATACCGATACATACTATTTTCGTTCAGTGTTTGCATGAGTTTTTTCGGTAAAAAAAAGACATTAACCGGGCTGGCACGCACCTGTGGTTGAGCTGCCAAGATCGGTCCGACAGTTCTGTCGGATGCGCTTCAGGGTCTGACGCCTTCAGAAGACCCGAATCTGATCGTTGGATTTGAAACGAGCGATGATGCGGCGGTATACCGTCTTTCGCCAGAAATCGCTGTTATCACTACAGTGGATTTTATTACGCCGCCTGTTGATGACCCGTACTGGTTCGGCCAGATCGCTGCGGCAAATGCTCTCTCAGATGTTTATGCCATGGGAGGGAAACCGGTCACGGCCCTCAATGTCGTCATGTTTCCCGCAAAGGAGCTCGACGTGAGCCAGTTAAAAGAAATCCTCCGTGGCGGGCATGATAAGGTGATGGAAGCCGGCGCATCAATGGCAGGCGGTCATACCGTAGATGACCTTGAGCCAAAATATGGTCTTGCGGTGACTGGCATTGTCCACCCTGATAAAGTTCTTACGAACTCGGGGTCAAAAGAAGGCGATGTCCTGATCTCGACAAAACCGCTTGGAACCGGGGTGCTCTTTAACGCCTGCCGGGCAGAAAAACTCTCGTATCATGAACTGGAACAGGTACTTCCTGAAATTGGAAATCTAAATGAGAAAGCGCTCGATATATCACGGAAATGCGACATTCACGCGTGTACTGATATTACCGGATTCGGGATTCTCGGTCATGCCTTTGAATTAGCAAAGGGCTGTGGCATGCAGATAACACTTACCTACAAAAACATTCCCTTTTATCCGAATGCTCTTAAGATGTATCAAAAAGGCGAAACCACAGGAAGCAATAAGCCGAACAGAAAACTGACCAGCGGGTATCTGGAAATTACTCTCCAGCTGTCAAGTGCAGAGGAAGAACTGCTTTTTGATCCCCAGACATCAGGGGGTCTTCTCTTTTCCCTGCCTGCTGACCAGGCAGACTCGCTTATTCATGAACTGCATAAGGGCGGGATACCATCAGCAGCAATGATTGGTACGGTAGAGGCCGGGAACCCCTCAGTTAAGATAATTTAAGCAACTTTTGGATTTACAGCCTTACCTGTAACAGGAAGATTTCTTATTGTATCAATCCGAATTCCGCAAACTGAGATCCCAGATTTAAAGGGGTTCCTCAAGAATACATATGGCAGTCTTTACGACAGAGGCACAGTGTGAATCCCTGACTACATCTCCTCTTCTTCCAGCCATATGTTCCCTGATATCGCAGCAGGTGAGCGATCCCCTTGATGATGAAAACTGCTCCATAAATGTTCTGGATGTCCTGTAGAGTTTTGCTTTCTTAACCCGGCTCTCCGGTTTTATATCACCTTTGCTCAAGCCGATTACCATCAAGGAACCGGTCACTGCGCTGCAGATATCGCCGGTGTCAGCTATGCCTCCGCCAAAAGGAGCGCCTACCCTGAAAGTATGTTCTCTCTTCAGCCCGTATTTTTTACCATATTCCGCACGTATGGCCTGCGCGCAGTTATACCCCTGTCTAAAGAGAGCTCCTATTTCTTTTTCCCTGTCGCTTTTCTTTATCATGGAAGTAAATCACGATATTATTACATATTCATTATGAAAGATTAAAAAATTTTGGATGGAAATCTGAACAACAATAAGCGGAACGTCCGGACATACCTCTTATCACAAGGGCTGTTTTTATGCAGCCCTTGTGATGACACGTCGAGCATTCTACTGAATGGATCTTAACTTTCTGCTTTATTTATTTCAATTGCTGCCGGCTTGGGAGATATGGCCTCTGCTTTCGTATGCATAGTCGGTGAAAAGCCTCCGCCTCCAAGCCCGAAATGGTATCCCATCTCGCCATGTACTGCCTGGTCGAGGCCATTGAATTCGTCTTCTTCGGATACCCGTAGGCCGATTGTCCAGTCAATTACCTTTAGAATTATTATTGAAACAATAAAAACAAATGCATATGTCGCAACAA
>CP070737.1:994310-1049334 GCA_020347665.1 Nitrospiraceae bacterium | reverse complement strand
GTTGCCGTCCACATGAATACCGGCAGAATGAGCAGCTTGATTATACAGCTGAACAGTACGATCCTGCTGGTGGCACGTATAGCAGAGATATCGAGCCCGGCGCCGACAGCCAGCAGACCAAGCGGAAGTGAAGCCCGTCCGAAGATCTTCAGCGTCTCATTCACTGCCGGGTGCAGGCCGATGCCGAGAAGATTCAGCAGAATGCCCGCTGTACAGGAGATTATCAGGGGATTCCTGATAATCTCCTGTACGACCGTGCGCCAGCTCCTCGTACCTGTCTGATTAAACGAAACCAACACCGTCACGCAGAGGAGATTGACAAAAGGAATCAGGACTGCGATCGCGATTGCAGCCAGGGTAAGCCCCTCATTGCCGAACAGGGCAAAGGCAGCGGACAGGCCGACATAGGTGTTGAATCTGATGCTGCCCTGGAAAAGGGATGTGAAAGCTGCAGCACTATCCGGCCACCACAGCCGCATGAGCAGAAGCAGTCCGGTCATCAGGATGACAGCTGAGACGAGCGCACCTGCAAGGGGGCCAACAGTTTGCACGGGCAAAGATGCTGTTGCGGTTTTCTGGAGGAGCAGTGACGGGAACAGGACAAAATAGGTTAACCGTTCGACATGGGGCCAGACATCATTACCCGGAAAATTGAATCTTCTGAGCCCGTAGCCGGACAGGATGACAGCAAAAATCGGAACCAGCGCTGTCAGGACAGATACGTCATGATGTATCATCTGCCAAGCCTATGGCTGGTTCTTTATGCAGAGTATTAGCGCGCATCATCCCAAGCAACTACCCTCTGGGCGGCTTCACCAAGCCCTTCGATCCCGTATTCAACAAGATCGCCTTTCTTTAAATATTCGGCAGGTGTCTTCCGGTACCCGACTCCGGGAGGTGTGCCGGTGCTGATGATATCACCGGGTAAAAGAGTCATGTACTGGCTGATCATGGAAATGATTTTCGGAATATCAAAAACCATGTTCGCGGTAGTACCGTTCTGCTTGACAATGTTATTCACTTTGAGCCACATGTTCAGGTTTTGGTAATCACTGATCTCATCAGGGGTCACAAGGAAGGGGCCGAGGGAGGCAAAGGTATCGGCACTTTTCCCTTTCACCCACTGGCCTCCCCGGTTGAACTGATAATCTCTCTCGGAATAATCATTAAAAAGAATGAAGCCGGCGATGTGATCGAAAGCATTCTGTTCATCTATATAAGCGGTTTTTTTTGCCATGACAAGGGCCAGCTCCACCTCCCAGTCAGTATGTACACTGTTTCGGGGAAGCACAAGATTATCATACGGCCCTGCCAGTGCAGACGGCGATTTTAAAAAGAGTACAGGCTCTGAAGGAATGTCCAGGCCGATCTCTTCTGCATGATCCCTGAAATTCAGCCCGATGCAGACAATTTTGCTCGGACGACAGACAGGCGGACCCAATCTGACTGAATCATTAATGTGAGGCAGACCGGACATTTTTGTTTTCAACCACTGCCCAAGTCTGGATAATCCATCGGTCCCAAAAAAATTCTCATTGTAATCCTCACCAAAGGAAGAAACATCGTACATGGTACCGTCTTTCGTAATGATGCCCGGACGCTCTTTCTGCTGTTCCCCAAAACGGATCAGTTTCATGCTCTTTTCTTTCCCGGCAATACCGTACAGATCATGGACGAATAAGCCGGCAGCAAGGGATTTCACAGGCACACAATTCACCCCATTTCTTTCATGCGTGATTGTGCACTGTCGCCAGCGTGAAAAGGGAATTGTGTTTTGTCTGCCTGTGTCAGTCTTTTTCTTCAGGGACCCTGACGACCAAAACCGGTATTTTTGAGCTGCGCACGACCCTGCTCGCTGTATCGCCCATCATCGCAGCGGTAATCGGACCGTGTCCGTGACTGCCCATCACAATGAGGTCGTACGTGCCGTCTTCGGACTCTTTGATGATCTGCTCAACAGGGTCTCCCATCTTAACCACTATTTTATAACTGGCAACAGGCTCTTCCGGCATGGTTGCCTGGACTTCGTCGCAAAACTGTCCGACACACTCCTCAATCGCAACATTGTCCCGTTTCCGTCTGACCAGCATGTCCCGCGCTTCTTCGAGATTCCGTTGTTTGATTTCCTGCCAGAGTTTTTCATCGACATATCCGAAAAGACGCCTGTCCAGATCAGGCCCGCCTTCAACGACATGAAAAGCGATCAGCTTCGCTTGATACTGATTGGCAAGACTTGCAGCATGATGAAACGCATACCGCCCGCTCTCGGAAAGATCCGTGGTATAAAGAATTTTCTTGTATCGAACCTTGGGAACTTCTTTCGGAACGTTCATATTCTTATCCATACTATCTCCCTCTATGACTGTGACACCAGCGATTCTGCCTATGCCTTTTTAAATCTTTTTATCCAGATGCCACTTAGAATGTACGAATACAGCCACGTGGCAAATACGATGAGTACAAAAGCCTTTACAATGTCCATGGTACTTCCGTTCAGCGAGAAACCCGGGACATACCCGAACAGAAATGGCCCGAGATACAAGAACTTTGCAAACTTGAAAGACGTAAAAGCGGTCTTCCACATATTCGCTTTTGCAATGGTTGCTCCGGCAAAGGCAGCGATGCATACCGGTGGAGTGATATTAGAATCCTGTGACAGCCAGTAGACAATCATATGCGCAGCGAGTTCATTGACCCCCAGATGGGTCAACGCAGGCACAGCAACCACCGCGGTGATAAGGTACGCGGCAGTGACCAGAACCCCCATCCCGAGCACCAGTGAGGCAAGGGCAATGAGCAGAATGGTTAAAGGTAGTCTCCCCGCTGCAAGCTCAATCACGATATCCGCAAACGTGAGCACCAGGCCGCTGTACGTAAGCACACCGATGATAATCCCGATGACCCCGACGGTTGCCCCGATCTTCAGGCTGCTGATCGTACCGGCACGGGAGGCCTCTACAAACCGTTTCGGGCCGATCCGCGTATCCCTCCTGAACCAGCTTATGACCAGGCACGTGACTATACCAAGAATAGCAGAATAAGCCGGTGAATAGCCTTTGAGCATTAAAACCGTGATCACGAGAAGGGGCAGGATATAGAACCATTCGCTTTTCAGGATTCCCATGGCGCTGTGTTCGGATTTTTCGCCTACGATATTATGAATTTTGGCTTCGTAATGCACCATAATGTAGACACTGAAAAAGTACATGATCGCAGGGAATATGGCGACCAGCATGATTTTTGAATACGGCAGGCCGGTCAGTTCCGCCATGATGAATCCGCCTGCTCCCATGATAGGAGGCATGAACATGCCGCCTATGGACGCGGCAGGCTCGATCCCGCCGGCAACATGGGGCTTAAATCCTGCTTTTTTCATCATGGGTATGGTAAATGCGCCGGTGGAGACCGTATTTGCTATGGCACTGCCTGATATGGAGCCGAACAGCCCGCTTGCTATAACAGACACCTTGGCAGGTCCGCCGATCCTGTGGCCGACCGCAGCCAGGGGAAAATCAATAAAAAATTTCTCAGCCCCACATTTTTCAAGAAACGCCCCGAATATTACAAACAGGAGCACATAGGTTGCCAGCACATTGGCCATGATGCCGAAGACGCCATCGCTCTTATAGAAGATGCTGTTGCACAGCTCCGGGAAGGTGTCGCCAGCATGGGCAATGAGATCGGGCATGTAATCACCATAGACACCGTACAGCAGCATGAGCGTTCCAATGACAACAAAGACCGTGCCGACTACCCGCCTGGCCAGCTCAATCCCGATAAGCACCCCTATCATGGCCATTACCGTGTCTAAACGCGTCTCTGCGCCGGTACGGTAGTTGATCGCTTCAAAATTTAATATCCAGTATCCCACACTGACGATGGACGCAAGTATGAGAAGGTAGTCAACGACCCGCAGTATTCGATGCTTGGACCGGTACAGCATAAACACCAGGACATAGGTTATGATGACGTATATTCCACGGTGATACTGCGTTGAAGCCGGCTGTAATACTGCGGAATAGGAATAAAAGAGGACGAGAGCGACTGAACAGATATCAAAGATTATTTTTTCGAATTTGTGTAATGTGTCGTACATAAATTATTGTGTGGGCCTGTCCGTACTTTCTTATTGAATGACAGGGCGGGATATATCCCGCCCTGTCTGCTCCGCTGTTTTATTTCAATACGCCTTTTTCTTTCCAGAACTTTTCCGCGCCCGGATGAAGCGGGGTGACAATGCCCTTAACTCCGTCCTGAACGCTCATCGCCTTGAAGGTCTTTTTCTGATCCACCATGTGCTTCAGTCCCTCATCAGTAAAGATAAGTGAAAGGAGTTTGTAGACAACATCAGCAGGGACATCTTTATTGGCGACCCACAGCGTGGAATCAAAGAATGACGGGGTTTCATAATCCACCCCTCTATAGGTGCCGGCCGGGACGCTCAGCTTCCCGAAATACGGATATTTCTTGAAATAGCCGCTGTCTTGAGCATCTTTTCCAATGTTCACCAGATCAATATCATTGGTCTGTGCAGCCATGATCACGGCACCGCTCGGAAAAGCAGTGAAGAGCCAGAACGCATCCAGCTGGTTGTTTCCAAAGGCCGCGGCTGCGTCATTATAGCCCATGGCATTCCGCTCAATCTTGTCCCAGATGCCGAGATGGGTAAAAAACATCTCGCAGTTGGCAAACGCGCCTGAACCCGCATTGCCGACTCCCACCTTTTTACCGACCAGGTCTTTTGCGCTCTTAATCCCGGAACCCTTTTTAACAACAAGCTGGGCAGGGGCTCCATACAGATATGCGACAGCCATAACGTTTTCGTATTTCTTTGTGTCATTCTTCATCCGGCCGTTTCTGCCAAGATAGACATGACCGGAATACACAACAGAAAAAGCGTGTTTCCCGGCATTCGCTTTCCGAAGATTTTCTACAGAGCCGGCTGATGACTGTGCCCTGACTGAAAATTCCGGTATAGCTTTAACCGGCTTATATGTCTGGATTGCATTTGCCACCACCTGGAACGTTCCACCAGCAGGCCCGCCGCCAAACACATATCTCTTCTTGGCTACTACATCCCCGGATAGTGCAAGGGTCATAATAAGAGCCACGCAGGCAACTACGATAACAGCATAAATCTTGTTCTTCATACGTGTATCCTCCCTTATGTTTGTGATCATTATAGAGTTGAGCAGCCGGAACATAATCGAAAGCAATGGCTGCTCCTCGACCTGATACGGTGCTGCCCTCCCTCTTTCACACCTCCTTTCAAACAGTCGATACGTTTAATCTCTCAAAAAAGAGAGATGTTTCGACATCCGTACTGTATATTCCTTAGGTGCATAACGGTAGACCCGAATGACTAAAGAACTGTTCGATTCATTCCTCAGCTCATGAGTCCATGAGTCTCGTTCTTCCCCCTGACTTCAATGCGGCTTGCATTTCAGTTTATGACAAACCAGCTCAAAAGTTGATACAAAGAAATAATGGTGATTATTATCTGTTATGGTCAGTTATAAATTATAATAATTTGCTTATAAGTAAGATTATTTTTTTAGTATATCGAAAATCAGCCGATCCTGCAACATATTACTTTTTGTCCTGTTGCGCTGTTATCTCTTTATCATTCACTGGGCAACGTATCAGCCATCCTGTCCACACTACTGCTTATTTTACCGGAACGGCCGAGTGTCTTGATAAACTCCCTGTTTAATTTCGCGATGAACGAGACTTTGATGCCTTTCGGACAGGCCGCCTGGCATTCATAATGGTTTGTGCAGTTGCCGAAGCCCTGTTTCATCATTTCTTCGGTCATGACACGGACACGCCGTGCTGCCTCAACCTGTCCCTGCGGCAGCATGGCAAGATGTGAGACCTTGGCAGCGGCAAAGAGCATTGCAGAGCCGTTCGGGCATGCTGCGACACATGCACCACAACCGATACATTCTGCCGCGTCCATAGCTTTTTCAGCATCATCTTTTGGTATGAGAATGCTGTTGGCATCCGGTACGCCGCCGGTGTGAGAAGAAATATATCCCCCTGCCTGAATAATCCTGTCAAGGGCACTGCGATCTACGATCAGATCCTTGATAACCGGAAATGCCCGGGCACGCCAGGGTTCGATGTAAATCGCGTCGCCATCTTTAAAATGCCTCATGTGAAGCTGACAAACAGAGGTCTTTTCCTCCTGACCGTGCGGTACGCCGTTGATAACCTGCGAACACGAGCCGCAGATGCCCTCACGGCAGTCATGGTCAAAGGCAATCGGTTCTGTCGCTTTCTTAATCAAATCCTCGTTAACAATATCGAGCATTTCAAGAAAAGACATTTCCGGGCTTATGCCGTGAGCTTCGTACTGCTCAAGTCTTCCTCTATCGTCAGCGTTCTTCTGCCGCCACACATAAAGAGTAAGGTTCATTATTTATAACTCCTTACCGAGGGGTGCACATGTTCGAAGCTGAGCCGTTCCTTATGAAGCTCTGGTTCGGTGGCTACACCAGTGAATCCCCAGGCAGCCACATAAGAAAAGTTCTCATCATCACGTTGTGCTTCGCCGTCCGGCATCTGATATTCCACCCGGAAATGACCTCCGCATGACTCGGCTCTATGGAGGGCGTCGCGTGCCATGAGTTCGCCAAACTCAAGAAAATCAGCAACGCGACCAGCCTTTTCTAATTCCTGGTTTAATTCAGCACTGGTTCCTGTTACGGTTACATTCTCCCAGAATTCAGCTCGAAGTTCCGGTATGAGCTGGAGAGCCTTTTTCAGGCTTGACTCACTCCGAGCCATGCCAACATGTTCCCACAGTATTCTGCCGAGTTCACGATGAAATTCAGTCACGGTCTTTTTCCCCTGTATAGACAGAAGCCTCTTGATGAAATCCCTTGATTCGGTTTCTGATTTCCTGAACTCTGGATGCTCAACAGTCACTTTTCCGGGGGCTGTTTGGGCAAGATAGTTTGCAATGGTATAAGGGATTATGAAGTACCCGTCAGCCAGGCCCTGCATGAGCGCGCTCGCACCGAGGCGGTTCGCCCCGTGATCGGAAAAATTGGCCTCCCCGAGTACAAAGAGGCCGGGAATAGTGCTTTCGAGGTTATAATCGACCCATAACCCTCCCATGGTATAATGCACGGCAGGATATATTCGCATCGGCTGTTTATAGGCATTTTCAGCCGTAATCTTTTCGTACATGTTAAAAAGATTTCCATAGCGCTCCCTTATCGTTATTTCACCAAGGCGCTTTATTGCATCCGCAAAATCAAGATAAACACCACGGCCGCTCGAGCCCACTCCCCTGCCTTCATCACACACCTCTTTTGCTGCGCGCGATGCAATATCACGAGGGGCGAGATTGCCGAAACTCGGGTATTTGCGTTCCAGAAAGTAATCCCGCTCTTCTTCGGGAATCTCATCCGGTCTTCGTTGATCACCTTTATTTTTCGGAACCCAGACCCTGCCGTCATTTCTGAGTGATTCGGACATCAGGGTGAGTTTAGACTGATGGTCGCCTGATACCGGGATGCAGGTGGGATGTATCTGGGTAAAGCATGGATTGGCAAAGAACGCCCCCTTTTTGTATGCTCGATAGGTAGCCGACACGTTGCATCCCATTGCATTCGTAGAAAGATAAAAAACGTTCGAATAGCCGCCGGTACAGAGACAGACCGCATCGGCTGCAAAGAATTTTATTTCTCCTGTGACCATATCTCTGACAGTGATGCCTTTTGCCTCGCCGTTCACAAGCACAAGGTCGAGCATTTCTGTACGTGGATGAAGCCGCACCGAACCAGCTCTTATCTGGCGGGATAATGCGGAATATGCTCCAAGGAGGAGCTGCTGACCGGTCTGCCCGCGTGCATAAAAGGTGCGGGATACCTGCGCACCGCCGAATGAGCGGTTATCAAGATACCCGGCATAATCACGGGCAAAGGGAACACCCTGCGCAACACACTGATCAATGATGTTGTTGCTTACCGCTGCAAGACGATACACATTTGCTTCACGAGCCCTGAAATCTCCGCCCTTTACCGTGTCATAGAAAAGACGGAAGATGCTGTCCCCGTCGTTCGGATAGTTTTTGGCAGCGTTAATACCGCCCTGAGCCGCAATGCTGTGGCCTCTGCGCGGACTGTCCTGATAACAGAAGGCCTCAACGGTATAGCCGAGTTCTCCGAGCGTGGCCGCGGCGGAAGCGCCGGCCAGACCTGTTCCGACCACGATTATCTTATATTTCCGCTTATTGGCGGGATTTACCAGGTTCAGTTCCTGTCGTCGCTTATCCCATTTTTCATGAAGAAGACCAGATGGACATTTTCCATCTAAAATCATAGATGCCTTACCCTTTCACGATACCGATAAAGATTACGACCGGAATAGATGCATAGCCAATAAGGAGTATAAGCGATGCAATGACACCGGCCTTTGCAATGACCGGCTGAGTTTGATCAGTATTTAATCCCATTGTCTGAAAAGAGCTCTGCAAACCATGAACGAGGTGGAGGGTCAGTGCGATCAGTGAAGCAATATACAGGGAAAGAATGAAAAAGTTTTGAAACCCGAATACTATCATGCTGAATAAATCAGGCAATCCCATGACATCCGTGTTCAATTTGGCTGACATTTCAGGATGCACAACCTGGAATGTGAAATGGAGCAGGTGATACAGAAGGAAGCCCGCGATAATAAGACCGGTCCAGATCATATTCTTCGAAGCGAATGTTGCACGAAGACTCTTCTTAATGGCGTATGCATCCGGTTTGGCAGATCGGTTCTCAAGGGTGAGCTGAATACCAAATACGAGATGAAGCGATAACAGCGTTATCATCACAAAACGAACTATCCACACGAGCGGCCAAAGGTCATGCAGGTGTTTCGCATAGGTATTAATCCAGCTGAAATACAGTGAAGTATTTCCAATCAGATGAAAAACAATAAAAAGGAACATAAGCTGGCCGGTTATGGCCATGATTAATTTTTTTCCTACGGAGCTTTTTATCAAGAATTGCATGCCGAAATAACCCTAGACTAATTATAGAATGATAAAATTAAAAAACCAAGTGACAAATTCATAGGCCTTCAAAGGGGCGCGCTCCTTCCCCTCATATTTGTTATCATATAGCTATGTGTTATCTGTCACGCCATAAAAAAACGCCTTGTACGCTGTGCATTCGGCTTCCCGGCAGATTGCCTGATATCGGAAGGGCTTAACCATGGAAAAAGCACGGGAAAAAGAAATATTCAAAACGTTCATTATTTCTCTTGCCATTACCTTACTTGCCTGTTTGGCTGCTACTTTCGTCATTGTTTCAATTACAAATAATCGTCTTATTGAGGAACAGGCCAGGACGCAGGGAAGAACGCATTTTAAAAGTATTGTCATGACAAGGAAATGGAACGCACGACACGGTGGTGTGTATGTCAAGAAGGCACCCGGTGTTCAATCAAATCCGTATCTCGATAACCCCGATATAACGGCGATAGACGGTACGGTGTATACCAAAAAGAACCCTGCGCTCATGACACGTGAGATTTCAGAATACTCCGAGAAGGAGGGCCTGTTTTCTTTTCATATGACCAGCTTGAAGCCTCTGAATCCGATAAATGCTCCAGATGAATTTGAAAGAGATGCTTTAAAAAATTTTGAAAAAGGAACAAAAGAGGCATACGAGTCTTTTGAAAAAAAGAGCCGGGCCTATTTTAGATATATGGGGCCTCTCTTCGTTGAAGAGGAGTGCCTGCAATGTCATGCAAAACATGGCTATAAGCTTGGTGATATACGGGGAGGGATCAGCATTACGTTTAGTCTTCAGGACGTGAAAAACATTCAAAGGAAAAATACGATTGTAATCATAATGCTCGCGATCATCAGCACCTCGATTATTCTGGGTTTAACCGGTCTGTTTACCATACGTTTGATGAGACAGGTTTCTCAGGCGCGCAGGAAGATTGAAAAGATGGCGATCACAGATGAATTGACCGGGCTTTTTAACAGACGACACATCATTGCGAGATTCGAGGAGGAATTCGAAAGGGCCAAGAGGCTGAGCACATCTGTTTGTTGCATTATGCTTGATCTGGATAACTTCAAGCAGATAAATGATACATATGGGCACCTTATTGGAGATGATGTCTTAAGAGAGACAGCCCGATTATTACAGGAATCCATACGCACCTATGACGTAATCGGACGGTATGGCGGAGAGGAATTCCTAATTATATTTCCTGATACAGGTCCTGAGGAAACAAGGCTGTTTGCCGAAAGAATACGGGCGGTCATTAAAGAAAGCAAGGCCATAAAATCACTTCTCACGCATGGCAATGCGGTCTCTGTCAGTCTGGGGACTACCTGTATACGCGAAAGCGATAGACATATAGATGAGTTGCTCAAAAGAGCTGATGACTGTCTCTATCAGGCAAAGGTATCAGGGAAAGACCGGGTGAAATGCTCCTGAAGTTTTTTAAGGAGATTCTTCCACAAAGAGTCCTGTGCTGAGATACCGCTCGCCCCTGTCTGGAAGGATCACGACAACTTTTTTGTTTTTCCCAAGTTTTTTGGCAACCCTGAGCGCTGCCCACATGGCGGCACCGGATGAAATCCCGGTAAGCAATCCTTCCCTTCCGGCCAGGACACGTGTTGTATCGGCTGCATCACGTTCAGTAACAGGAATTACTTCATCATAAATTTTTGTATTCAAGACACCCGGGTAAAATCCTGCTCCTATCCCCGCAATTTTGTGTGGTCCCGGTTGTCCGCCGGACAGTATGGCAGAAGCCGCTGGCTCCACTGCGGCTATCCATATGCCGGGATTTCTTTCCTTCAATACTTCGCCGGTGCCGGTGATCGTGCCGCCGGTCCCGACACCCGCAACAAACCCGTCAGGCGCTCTTCCTAAGTCACTCAGTATTTCCAGCGCAGTACTTCTTCGGTGTATTTCCGGGTTTGCAGGGTTTTCAAATTGCATAGGCATAAAATAATCCGGATTCTTTTTGTAGAGCTCTTCAGCCCTGTTTACGGCGCCGATCATGCCTTTATCAGCGGCTGTCAAGACGAGTTCCGCCCCGTACGCTTCGAGCAACTGTCTTCGTTCCATAGACATTTTTTCAGACATTGTCAGTATGAGTTTATAGCCCTTAACGGCAGAGATCAGCGCAAGCCCGATACCGGTATTTCCGCTGGTTGGTTCGAGTATCGTCGTGCCGGGCTTCAATCTTCCTTCCTGTTCAGCAGCTTCAATCATGGATAAAGCGATACGGTCTTTTACTGATCCGCCTGGATTATGTCCTTCCAGCTTAGCCCATACATCAGCGTCTTCAGAATCGGTTACATATTGGATTTTGACTAAAGGGGTATTTCCTATGAAGTGAAGAATATCCTTATGAATGTCCATTAAAAACCTCCCCGCACGCCAATTATAACATGGGGGAGGTTTTTTAATAGTATCACTATTTAATAAGGTTCACCGTGAGAAGGGCTTCTCCTCTCTCTAACGCCTGAATAACGGCCTGCTTTTCTTTTTTGAGTCTTTGCGATTATATCTCTGATTTCACGCCTGAAATTCATCCTGAAAAGGACAAGTTTCGCCTGCTGCTCTATAGTAAGAACATTTTTTATATCACTCCATTCCCGTTCTTCGATTTCTTTAAGCTGTCCGTGATATGTTTCAAGGTTCTTCATGATACTACTGAGTCTGCGTTCATTCTTGCTTTCGATGTTCTCTTTAAGCTCCTGCATGTTTTTCCTGATAGTATGTTGCACTTCTGCTTTTTCCCTGTCATATTTGTTCATAAGCGGAAAAAGCTCAGCAGCAGTTTTGTCGTCAAGATCGAGCGTCTGGGTAAGCTTCCACATCTTAATCATCTCGATCCTCTTCCTCAGTTCTTCTCTCTGTTCAGGTGTCGGCGGACGCCCCCCCGGCTCATTGTTTTCAGGTGATAAGCAGAATCCGGCGTCTGTCATCGAGAACAAAAGAGATAACGATAATAACATGGTGAGTAAATACTTTTTCATAGCACACCTCCGTTTTTGTGCTGGCTCTCCAGAGCCTTAAGCATGTTGTTTATTTCATCTGAGTGCAGATCAGCGAGTTCCTCGTGGTAGGAATGGCCAAAATATCTATCTTCAACAACATCGACAACATTGTCATGGATTGAGAGTCTTTCTGTAATCTCATGTATGGAATCACGTTCCAGCGTGCTGTAGTCAATTGACGAAACGGAAAACGGATCACTGAACAGAGGATCATAATAACGTTGCCGGGAGTTAATTGAGTGTGACATGAATACTGCCAGGAGAGCGGCCAGCAGCATGAATGCTGATGCTGGAACAGGCCTGATGCCATAGGTAAGCCAGCTATTCCTTTGGTTATTATTACGGTGTTTGGCGACAACCTTGCCAGGCAGTGTTTTCCAGAACAACTCACCTGGGTCAGGCACCTCTGTTTTCCGGAGCTTGTTCATAAGGGCAAGATCTTGGCTGCAGTCAACACACCTGTCAAGATGCCTTTTTATGTCCTCGTTCTTCCGGCCGGGAAGTTTTCCTGCCAGATATTCAGGAAGGCTTTCTCTTATATAATCATGATCCTGAGTCATAACCTTTTTTGCCTATCAGAACTTTCATTTTCTTCAGGCCGTTATGATAGTTGGCCTTTACTGCACCTTCAGAGATGTTCATAATCTCCGCTGTCTCACGACAGCTCAGCCCTTCGTATGTCCGCAGTATAATCGACAGTCTCTGTCTGTCCGGTACCCCGGAGAGTGCTTTGAGTATCTCGTATCCCCTCTCTTTTTCAAGTAAGATCCCGAGAGCACCACACTCGTTTCCTATAATAGATTCACTCAATTCAGCTTCATGTTTTTTTCTTTTGTTAAGGTGATTCAGGCTGAGGTTATAGGTGATTTTGTAGAGCCATGTTTTGAATGATGATTTATTCCTGAATCCTGACACATATCGTATTGCCTGTAAAAAGGTGCTTTGAGTTATATCCTTTGATTCCTCGATATCCCGTGTCATTCTGTATGCAAGTCCATATATCTTTTTTTGATATTTCATTATCAGTTCCTCGAATGCTTTTTCATTGCCTGATAAATATTGTTCAACCAGATCGATATCATCCATCTCTGTTTATATAGACACCGCAGAAGAAAAAAGGTTTAACAGGTGCCGTCAATTTTTCATTTGATGCCGCAATAAGGTAAAATTCGTGCAATGGGCGTTTCTATTCTCAAATCATCCGTTAAGACGGAGAAGTTCAGCCTGAAAAAGTTGGTGGGCTCTCTGATGCGATCAGGCGCGCCTCGAGACATTGCGTATGACATTGCGCGGCAGGTCCGGAAGCAGGTAAAGCCATTGACACCATCAAAGGATATCTATCGAATGGCACGGAAACTGCTGCGCAAATATAATCGCAGTTCTGGCATGAAATACTCACTGAAAAAAGCACTCTTTTCACTTGGCCCTTCGGGCTATCCTTTTGAGCGGTATTTCGCAAGGATACTCTCAAACTACGGATATTCGGTTCAGGTGGGACGCACGATTGACGGCTATTGTGTGCAGCATGAAGTCGATGTTATTGCTCAGAATGACGATGAACATATATTTGTTGAATGCAAGTATCACAGCAAGAGCGGGACAGCAACTGATGTGAAAACTGCGCTCTATATCCATGCACGGTTCTTGGATATTAAAAAGGCATATGAGAAAATCATCAATAACAGGAATGTGGCGATAAAATGCTGGCTTGCTACGAACACGCGATGTACCTATGATGCTACGGAGTATGCAGAATGTACAGGCCTCGGTATCGTGAGCTGGAGATATCCGGAAGAATCAAGTCTTGAAAAATTAATTGAAGATAAAAAACTCTACCCGGTAACGATTCTTCCAGCAGCGCGTAAAGGCCCACTTGAAATCCTCATGAAGAAGGATTTCGTGCTTGCACAGGATATTGCTGATGTGGATGAACAGAGTTTTTTAAGGAATAGCGGCCTTGATTACCGAATCGCCCGGCAGCTAAAAAAACAGGCCGATGAACTGTGTCCCTGTATTCGGTAAACCCCGTACCACTTGCATACGCACCTGCCTGCCCGTCTGTGTTACGGGGTAAAAGGAATCAGCATGGGGATTATTTGAATTATTTATCCAAAAAAAATTACCATATACAGACCTGTTGGACTGATATAGTCTTTTATGCAGAATGCAGTGAATATGTCAGATAATGGAAAGGAGATCTTATGAAAAAAATTGCGGTTTATATAATAGGGTGTCTTCTGCTCGGGGGAAATATCTATGCCGAAGACAATGAACTGCTGACGACAGAAAAAGAGAAAATAAGTTACAGCATGGGGGTCGACATAGGGAAACGCTTAAAACAGCAGTCAATTGACTTTGATCCTGATCTGTTTGCAAAAGGATTAAAAGATGTTTACAGTGGCGGCGAGGTACTGTTAACTGATCAGGAAATAAAAGAAACATTAACAGCATTCCAGAAAACGCTCGTCGCAAAACAGACTGAAATGAGAAAACAACTCGGAGAAAAGAACAAAAAGGAAGGCGAGGCTTTCCTTGCAGAGAACAAGAAAAAGGAAGGTGTTACTACCCTTCCGAGCGGCCTTCAGTATACGGTTATCGAAGCGGGCACGGGAAAGATGCCAAAAGCAACGGATACGGTGGTTACGAATTACCGCGGAACTCTGGTTGACGGCACAGAATTCGACAGTTCATATAAGCGCGGCAAACCGGCAACATTCCCGGTTAACGGGGTCATCAAGGGCTGGACAGAGGCGCTTCAACGTATGAAGGAAGGGGCTAAATGGAAACTTTTTATTCCTTCTGACCTTGCGTACGGCGAACGGGGAGCCGGCAACACTATCGGCCCCAACGCAACGCTGATTTTCGATATCGAACTGATCTCAGTAAAAGAGGAAGCTGAAGAGTAATAGGAAATAAGAGACAGTGGGAAGTAAGCAGTAGGCATGACAGTACAGTACGCATAGCGAAAAAGACAGTAGGAAGTAAGCACGAAAGACAAGCTCAATCTACGGTTGAGGATAAGGTTAAGGAAAAGAAGAGACGCATAATTTTTTTCTGGTTTGACATTTGGATTTTGATTTTTGGTCTTGTTGTTAACTTATCTTGTCAATTCCCATATATGGACGTAATACTTCGGGAATAACAACAGACCCATTCTTTTGTTGATAATTTTCGAGAATGGCAACCACGGTGCGGCCGATTGCCAGACTGGATCCATTCAGGGTATGCACAAATTCAGTGCCTTTTTTCCCTTCCCGCCTGAAGCGTATGCCCGCGCGCCGGGCCTGGAAATCAGTGAAGTTTGAACATGAGGATATTTCCCGATATCTATTCTGACCAGGAAGCCATACTTCAAGATCATAGGTTTTTGAAGCAGCAAAGCCCAAATCACCCGTGCATAAAGCAACCACCCGGTACGGTAGGCCGAGTTTCTGCAGAATATCTTCGGCATCATTCGTCAGTTTCTCAAGCTCATCATCGGAATCTTCAGGCGCAACAAACTTAACGAGCTCGACTTTATTGAACTGATGCTGACGAATCAGTCCCCTTGTGTCTTTTCCATACGATCCAGCCTCTCTCCTGAAACACGGTGTATACGACGTGTAATAAATCGGAAGATCAGTTTCTTTCAGAATATCGTTTCGGTGTATATTGGTGACAGGGACCTCAGCCGTAGGGATGAGATAGAACTCAGGGTCCTGTATCCGGAAGAGTTCTTCCTCGAATTTCGGTAATTGACCAGTGCCGGTCATGGTCTCCCTGTTTACCAATATCGGTGGAAAGACCTCCTTATACCCTTTAGCCGTATTCTGATCAAGCATGAAATTCATTAAGGACCTCTCGAGTTTTGCCCCTTCCCCCCTCATGAGGGAAAACCGCGCACCAGCTATTTTTGATCCCTGCTCAAAACTGATTATATCGAGCATTTCAGCTATATCCCAGTGATTCAGGGGCTGAAACTCGAAATCCTTTGGAGAGCCCCATTTCCTGATCTCAGCATTTTCTGTTTCGTCTTCACCTACTGGAACTGAATCATCAGGCACATTCGGCATGATCAGAAGTAGGGATTTTGTTTTGTCATCAACGAGCCTCAATTCTTCATCAAGTGATTTTATCCGGTCAGAGACGGTCTTCATCTCGGCAAGCTGGGAAGTTGCATCAGCCTGTTGTTTTTTGAGGATGCCGATATCTTCTGAAACTACATTCCGCCTGTTCCTGAGTTCCTCAGCTTCTTTAAGCAAAGCTCTTCTTTTATCATACGTATCGATAAGTTCAGGCAGAGGGAATGCGTATCCTCTTTTTTCGAGAGCTTTTTTTACGAGAGCAGTATTTTCTTTTACGAATCTAATGTCGAGCATCGTAGCATAATCCTTTTATTGAAATATACTATAGCCTAAGAACACGTAAAAATTAAACAGTCATCAATAAAGATGCTATAGTAATAAAATATGAGTATTTTTTCTGTGAGCGCTGCCAAGCGAAAGGCCCTTAAAGATAAAATGGATGCGCTCGATATCCGCGAGCAGGATATCGAGGAATCGTTTATCCGGTCAGGCGGAAGGGGTGGACAGCATGTCAATAAGGTATCAACATGCGTTTATCTGAAGCACCTGACAACAGGCATTGAAATAAAGTGCCAGCAGGAACGCTCCCAAGCATTGAACCGTTATAAGGCCCGGGAACTCCTTGTCAGAAAAATTGAGCAGCTGATTAAGGGGAAAGAAAGTGAGGAACAGAAAAAGATCGAAAAAATCCGGAGGCAGAAACGGAAACGCTCAAAACGTGCAAAGGAAAAGATGCTTCAGGAAAAGAAAAGGACCGCAGAAAAGAAGAGAATGCGATCCCATGTATTCGATAATATTGAATAAGAAACGCACAGAAACCAAAGCCGGAATGGCATGAGTAATATACTCCATGATCTATACGATAGTCTGTATCATCATTTCGGCCCTCAGCATTGGTGGCCGGCAGACTCACCATTCGAAGTTGCCATAGGAGCGATCCTTACCCAGAATACCAACTGGACAAATGCTGAAAATGCAATACATAAGCTCAAACAGGCTGATATTCTTGATCCAGTGGCACTTCACAGGACTCATCCAAAGAAGCTTGCATCCCTGATACGCCCCGCAGGCTACTTTAATATCAAAGCGAAGAGAATCAAGCACTTTATGCGTTTTTTTATGCAAACGTACGGTGGTGAAATCAGCAGGATGAAAAAGGAACCTTTGCCAGCGATAAGAGAAAAACTCCTCTCAGTTCACGGCATTGGGCCTGAAACAGCTGATTCCATAATCCTTTATGCCCTGGAAAAACCGGTATTCGTTATAGATGCATATACAAAACGGGTGCTTGCACGGCATACTATTCTTGATCATAACGAACCCTATGAAACATATCAGGAACTGTTTCATTCCAGCCTCAAAAAGAATGTGCCAGTATTTAATGAATATCATGCATTATTTGTCAGGCTCGCAAAAGAGTACTGCCGTACTACACCTGACTGCGGTCAGTGTCCTATCAATGGGATGTAATTTTTTATGACGCGATTGATCGCACAGATACTGGTGGGATTAATGCTGCTGTTTGGTGTTCTAACGCTCATTCCAAGAGCGTATATCCAGTTTAAATATGGGAAAAAATCAAAAGGGATTCTCTACGTTATCCTGGGACTGCTGGCGGTCTTTTTTTCCTGTATGGCCTTTTATTACGCCTACCTGCAGATACAGTAAAAGGTGTGTGGTCTTGACATGAGAAGTAACTTTCTGGACACGTTTCGCTAAATGGTTCTTGCGTCACTATTTCCTGAAACCGAATTGATATTTTGCTGACTGCACTATCAATGAATTCCCCAATTACGCCTATCCGCTGAACTGTTCTGAAAAGAATCATAGTCAGTATTGGAGTTCCCCCGGTTTTGTAGACACTCACGTGCTTCCACTTCCTGCAACAAACACATTTAACCATCAGTTGATTATGTAGATCGATAATGATAATATTTGCTAGAATAATTAAATATTTTTACCTAAAAAAATGATCAGTATAAAATATAATAAAGAAACAGAAGTAAAAACTTTTCAGAATTTTATTGCTGCCAACATATTCACAAAGGATTCCCGGAAACCTCTTCATCTAATTATCATTTCACTGTTATCGATATTCTTGGCAGAGTCTTTAGTTATGTGTATTCTGTCATTCCTACCTCCTTTATCTATATTTTCAGAAGCGCTTGTGGATGCATCATTACTTGTTTTTATACTGTTCCCATTGTTTTATTTTTTTATATTTAGGCCATTGCGCGAGAGCGCTGAGGTAAAAACAAGGCAGAGCGAGGAGAAATATCGTTCTTTAGTGGAATCTACCGAGGATTCCATCTACTTAGTGGATAAGAATTACAAGTATCTTTTCATGAACAAGAATCATATAACAAGAATGGGACTTTTAGAAAATGAATATAAGGGGCACGCATACGGTGAGTTTCATTCACCTGAAGAAACAAAATGGTTTGTTGAAAACGTCGATACGGTATTCGCAACAGGAGAATCCGTTAAGCATGAGCATAAAAGCGGCAGGGACGGGAGATATTTTCTTCAAACATTAAGTCCTGTTAAAGACCCGGATGGAAAAATAATTGCTGTAACCATTGTTTCAAAAGATATCAACGAAATGAAAATGATGGAGGAGCAATTGCACAACTTGTCAATTACTGATGAACTTACAGGCCTTTTCAACAGACGAGGGTTCTTCTTCTTCGCTGATCAGCAGATAAAGTTAGCCGATCGTCATAAGACGGGGATATTTATGCTCTATGCTGACCTGGATGGTCTCAAGATGATTAATGATACACTCGGGCACCAGGTAGGCGACTTAGCATTAATCGAGATGGCAAATCTTCTCAAGAAAAATTATCGGGATTCTGATATTATTTCTCGTATTGGCGGTGATGAGTTTGTGGTCATCCCGGTTGGAACGACTGGAGACGATGTCGGGATTATTGTTGCTCGATTTGAAAATGCTCTTACTATTCACAACGAAAAAATGAATCGTAACTTCAAGTTGTCGGCAAGCATTGGCATAGCATATTACGATCCCGCAAATCCGCGTTCTCTTGACGAACTTCTTTTACAGGCTGACAAAATGATGTATAAGCAGAAAAGACATCACCTGGAGTCTTAGAATGAGCTATAATCCTTACTTTTCTACCTTTTATCGTTAACTTCTGTGGCTGGCAGAAACTAATCCTTTCCAGCTTTATTTCTTTTATAACATAAGCTAATGGTAGGAGGAAGATCTTAACACTGACGCAAATTAAATAATACGAGAATTTTAATTCAATACTTCCACACGTAATTAGTATATGTTTCAATGTCGGATACCTGAGTCTTTTCACGTGTACTTCGCCGGACATAGTCCTTTTTCTGTGGTCGGCAATTTAAGTAGCGGTAGTTTTGTAGCAGAATGCTTCCCACATGTTCTGCTTCTCAAAAGTGATAAAATACAGTGGCTTACAAACGCGAGTTTGTATGGAAATATCCGACGGGCGTGATATCCAATATCTGTGCAATGGCATTGATCAGTGCGAGTGGTTTTAAGAATTACGTGTTGCATGTGCAGGATATGAAAGCGTTAAGATCTAAAAAATATGAAGATAGTACTGATATGCGCTGCAAGCTGGATAGGCATGGTGATTCTTGCAATCCTGAACGGGACAATATACGAAAAGGTATATGGACAGTTCGTTCGTGAGTTGTCAGCCCATCAGTTGTCGACCGCAATCGGGCTCATTCTCTTTGGCGTGCACATCTGGATTCTCACTGGAATTTTTCTGATTGAGTCATTACGACAAGTCTTTATGATCGGCGGCATGTGGCTCATCATGACCATCGTATTTGAATTCGGCTTCGGTCATTACGTTATGGGGCATTCTTGGAGAAAATTATTTCACGACTACAACGTGCTGGAAGGACGCGTTTGGCTGTTGGAGTTGATCTGGACAGCTATTGCCCCATATGTATTTTATCGGATAGGTTATAAATAGAGTCTTCGAAGAAACTTCCCAAAGACCATCAAAAAAATGGTGGCGGTGCAGGGATTTGAACCCCGGACTCTGCGGATATGAGCCGCATGCTCTAACCAACTGAGCTACACCGCCAATTGAAAACAACAAATTCTCAACTCGAAATCCGAAAACCTGAATCTCAAAAATCAAAGGAAAGAAGAATAAAATTATAACAGAATTTATTTGACTAATAAAAGAGACTGAATCGGCGTGTTCTTATATTTATCAAAATGCCTGCAGCAATAAAATTTGAAAGGAGAGCCGTACCGCCGTAACTCATAAATGGCATAGGGATGCCGACCACCGGCATGATGCCGAGCGTCATGCCGATATTTATAAAGAAATAAAGTGAAAACATGAATGTTATCCCCAGAGCAAGTATCTTCCCGAAGTCGTCCTTTGCTTTTCGCGATGTATCCAGTCCTCTCAGGATAAAAATAAAATAAAGAGAGAGCAGAAGTGCTGAGCCTAAAAACCCCCATTCTTCTGCAAATGCCGCGAAGATGAAGTCGGTATGTTTTTCCGGCAGAAATCTGAACGGGCCCTGCGTTCCTTTCAGGAATCCTTTGCCAATTAATTCTCCCGAACCAATTGCAATTTTTGACTGCTTAATATGATAGCCTATCCCTGACGGATCAACGTCAGCATCAACAAATGCAATAACCCTGTTTTTCTGATATTCTTTTAACCCGCTCCACACGATACTTCCAAGAAACGGGAGCGATACGATGCTTACGGACAATATGACAATAAGAGCTTTCCTTTGAATGCCTCTGGCGAGCATGATCAAAAAGAAAAGTGCCAACAGGACCAACGCTGTGCCAAGATCAGGCTGTTTGAGAATCAATAAAAAAGGCAGGACAACAATAAAAAAAGAAATGCGAAGAAAAGATTTTAACCCAATAAGATCCTGAGATATACTGAGGCTATGTGCCAGCATTACAATAAATATGAGTTTGAAGAATTCTGAAGGTTGAAATGATACAGGGCCGAGACTGATCCATCTCTGCGCCCCCATGCCTGTTTTTCCGATAAGCATGACGATGATAAGGAGTGCCAGCCCGGCAACATATAGGGGAATCGAAAACCTGCTGAGCCATATATAATCAAAACTAACTATAAATATAAGACCTGCTAGGCCGATGCCCAGCCATAAGAACTGTTTCAGATAAAAGGGCGCCTGGGGTGCTCCATAGGGTTGTCTCGTCGTGCTGTATATCGTCAATATACCAATGACAGATATGAGAATAACGATCAGAAGCGTTATCCAGTCAAAATTTCTCCATAATCTCCTGTTAATTCTTAACATCTTATTGTTTTTTTTCGTGATCCTTTCTGAGGAGGTAAGATTCAATAGCCTTTTTTGCTATTGGCGCTGCTGCTGATCCCCCGTGCCCTCCGTGCTCAACAAAGACTGCGAGCGCAATTTCCGGCTTTTCAACAGGGGCATAAGCGATAAACCAGGCATGGTCTCTTATGTGCTCGGGCAGATCTTTCGATTCCTTGCGAATACTTACAACCTGAGCAGTGCCTGTTTTGCCCGCTATGGTCATCATGTCTGACCGGGCAGCCTTTCCCGTACCACGTTTTTCATGGACAACGCCCTTTAAACTGTCGCTGACAATTCTTATTGTCTGAGGAGACAAATCGATTCTGTTAATCTTTTTCGGATCATCCTCCATCAGAATCAGGGGATTAAAAGAAGTGCCGCCATTTGCAAATATGCTCGTCATGAAGGCAGCCTGGATCGGGGTTATCGATACATACCCCTGCCCGATCGCATTAATAAAGGTCTCTCCCAGAAACCACTTTGTTTTCTTTGTCTCTATCTTCCATGCTGTATTCGGAATAAGCCCTTCTTTTTCATTGCCAAAGGGAAAGCCTGTCTTGCTGCCGAGCCCGAATTTCGAAGCATAGGTATACATGGTATCTATGCCGAGTCGTTTCCCTATTTCATAGAAAAATACATCGCATGATTCGACCAAGGCACGGTGAATAGACACCCGGCCGTGTCCACCGCGCTTCCAGCACCGGAATTTTCTGTTACCATATTTTATGCTGCCTGAGCAGTTAACAGTCGTCTCTTCATTGATAACGCCTTCTTCCAGAGCCGCGACTGCAGTGATTAGTTTGAATATCGAGCCTGGTGGATACGTGCTCTGAATTGTCCTGTTCAGCATGGGAAATTTACGGTCCTGCATAAGAGCCTGCCATGCCTCATAGGTTATACCATGCGTAAACTTGTTCGGGTCAAAGGAGGGAGAACTAACCAGCCCAAGTATTTCTCCAGTTTTCGGTTTTAGTGCTACAAATGCCCCGGCCTTGCCTTCAAAAGCCTTTTCAACCTCCTGCTGAAGAGAGATATCAATGCTCAGTGTGAGATCTTTCCCCTCGATAGGTTGCTGTTCTTGAAATAATCTGATTTCCCTGCCCAAGGCATCAACTTCATAGACTTTCTTCCCAGCTATTCCTCTTAATCGTTTATCAAACAGTTTCTCAACACCCCATTGACCTATGAATGCCATTGGCGGGACATCATGATTCTCAGGATTTGCTGCCTGGTCAGGGGTGAGCTTACCCAGGTAACCAATAAGATGTGATGCTGTTGGTCCGTAGAGGTATTTTCTTCCCAGATCTACTTCTATAATAAGTCCGGGCACGTCTGAACGCCGGGCTTCCAGAAAACTGATCTCTTCGAAGGTCAGCGGTTCCTTTAATCGTATCGGAATGTCAGGATTGTGGCGTGATTCAGTTATTTTCTTATACACTTCTTCGGCAGGCATATCCAGTATTTCAGCCAGCAGTGGAAGATGTTTATTACTAATTTCAGCTGGGATGACCGAAGCAATAAAAAAAGGGGTATCTTTCACCAGGGGCAGGCCATTTCTGTCGTAAATGATTCCTCTTGGAGCTGGAATCCCAATGACCCTGAGCCTGTTTGATTCTGCTGTCTTCCTGTATTCGCTTCCCTGGACAATCTGGAGTTGCCAGAGCCGGAGCAGGATGATGATAAATCCGGCAATAATTATTATGCTGGCCGGTATTATCTTTGCGGATAATGTCGTTTCATTCTTCATCGCTTGGCCTCAGGAATATTCCTGCCGGGGCATTCAGAAGAGATTGCATTATTGAAATGAAAAACATAGTGCTGAGAGCATCCGGCATCTTATCAAACAGGGTTCTTGATATAAAACCAATAGCATTATCAGTCAAGGTAAGCACGGATAACAAAATCATCCCGAGAACCGGCGTCCATCTAAAGAAGCCTCCGGAAATCATGAACGAAGCAGCATATCCCACAATGCCTTTTGAGAGCATGTGAGGTCCCAGGAAGGAAGAGGAAACGCTATCTTCAATGGCACCAATCAGTGCACCGATAAAAAGTCCCTTTGTGTTGCCGTAGCGGATACCGGCGAAGTAGGCCAGAAGTACCGTAAGGTTTGGCGAAACACCAAGAAGAGAGAGTCTGCTCTGAATAATCAAAGCCAGAAAGAGTGCAAGGCCCCAGTATACATATCTCATTGTATTATAATGACTTCCTCCAGTTTTTTATCATCCTGAAACGGCACAACCTCAATATATTGAAAATGCCCTCTTTTTTCTTTTCGTTCGAGCTTTGCTATGTATCCCACCGGGATGCCCCTCGGAAAGAACTGATCAAGTCCCGATGTAACTACGATGTCCCCGGTATGTACTTCTTCTCCGAACGGCACATATTTCAGAACACATTTGCCCGTTCCAGTTCCGGAAACTATGCCTTCTTTTCGGCTTTCCTGTAATCTGACCGAAGCCGAAAAATTAATATCCGTCATTAACAGGAGATCAGCATACGAATCAGTAACGGCCACTATTTTTCCTGCGAGACCTTTTGGCGTGATAGCAACCATATTTTTTTTGATGCCATGATTTGCACCCTTGTTTATGATCAGGGTATCCTTTAATGAATGTAAGCCCCGTGCTATGATCTCTGCAGTTGCTACATAGCCTTGCGAGTTATCATGGAGCTTGAGGAGGTTCCTCAGTCGTTTGTTTTCAAGAATCGTTTCTTTATGCTGCTCATTCTTTAATAAAAGGTTATTGATTCTGTCCTGGAGTTTCTGGTTTTCTTCATCGCGCAGAGCCATTCTGCGAAATGGTTGTTTGAAAGCATCTGCAGTGGAATGTATTACTTCATTTGAATAATTGAGGATAACATAAAATATATTATCGTGAAATGTGTATCCCCATTTACTTTGAAATGTCATGAGAATAAAAGAAGCTATGATAAACAAGAAAAAAACAAGAGTATGTCTCTTTGGCATTCTGTATTAGGTAATTGCTACTCTTCGAAGGAGGTCTAATTCGTCGAGCATTTTCCCAACACCAAGAACAACTGCTGTCAATGGATTTTCCGCTACGATAACAGGAAGAGCTGTTTCCTGCTTGATCAGGGCATCAAGCCCCAGCAGAAGAGCACCTCCACCGGCGAGAACGATCCCCCTGTCGACAATATCCGCAGCCAGTTCAGGAGGAGTGTTTTCGAGTGCTACTTTTATCGTATCAAGTATTATATTTATTGGCTCGGATAATGCCTCGCGAATTTCACCTTCATTAACCGTAATGATCTTTGGTATTCCTGAAATAAGATCTCTCCCCTTGATTTCCATAACCCTGTCTTCGGTATTCCCCGCTTTAAAAGCAGACCCAATGTCGATCTTGATCTGCTCTGTTGTCATTTCACCGATCATAAGGCTGTATCTCCTCTTTATATAGGACATGATAGCCTCGTCCATCTTATCGCCTCCAACTCTGACAGCCTTGTTATACACAACGCCGTCAAGTGAAATAATCGCGATGTCTGTTGTCCCGCCCCCGATGTCTACAATCATGTTTCCGGACGGTTCACCTACAGGAAGTCCTACCCCAATCGCCGCGGCCATAGGCTCCTCGATAAGATATACCTCCCGTGCGCCGGACGCCTCTGCAGCATCCTTGACAGCCCGCTGCTCTACCTGAGTAATACCGGATGGCACGCCGATGATAACTCTCGGAGAAACAAAACTGCGCCGATTATGAACTTTCTTGATAAAATATTTAAGCATTTCTCCTGTTGCATCAAAATCCGCAATAACACCGTCTTTCATTGGTCGTATAGCCATTATGTTTGAGGGAGTCTTCCCGAGCATTCGTTTTGCCTCTGACCCGACTGCAACGGTTTTCTTGTTGTCTTTTCTTATGACAACGACAGACGGTTCATCGCAGATGATTCCTTTCCCTTTGACGTAGACAAGAGTATTTGCTGTGCCGAGATCAATAGCCAGATCATTAGAAAATAATCCAAGGACAGAATGAAGAAACATTATTCCTCCCAAAAAAGGTTCTTACGATTCAATAACCATTGTATTTGCAAACTCATCACCAAGACGTTTGCCGTCTGTACTCCCGAGCACCAGTATAAACTCAAGTATAATGATTCCAAGGAGAAACAGCCAGCCTATCCACGGCAAGATTGTCAGACCCAGTCCCACAGCGAAGGTGCTGTTTCTCAAGATCGATTCTCTGAACGTGCAGGGGGCATTGTTTTCTGTGGAAACAACTTTTAATTTAAGCAATTTCTTTCCGAGGCTTCTGCCGTCAAAAAAACCATCTCCCAACAGGATATACGCAAGCCCTGCAAAATAGCCGGCATTCGGAATTAATTCCATAACAGCAGCAATAATGATAAAATCCAGTAATTTCGATGCTGTCCGCAGAAGCAATCCCGCTTTCCCGTTACTGTCATTACTGTTTAACACTGAAAATACTAACAAAATGCTTTAATTTTTTTCAATAAAAACATGTAATTGAAAAATAATTCGATGAGTGAACAATAGCTGACGATCGCACATGAATCAGCATTACAACGGACGGCTTTTTATGGTATAAAAAGAGATGATTTCGGGAATAGTCAAGTCAATGGTTATTCATTTCTGAAGGATAGAGATATCGTATATTCATTAAGATAAACCGGCTAAAGATGGATATTACTGTAGTCCTTGCAACGAGAAATAAGAAAAAGATTACTGAAATAAAGCGCATCTGCTCAGATCTGCGTATACGGATTCTGACGCTTGACGCGTTCCCGGACGTTCCTGCAGTAGAAGAAGACGGTGCGACATTCAGGGCAAACGCAGTGAAAAAGGCTCTTGAGATCTCAAAAAGAACCGGATACCCCGCTATCGCAGATGACTCAGGCCTTGAAGTTGATGCCCTTGACGGGCAACCCGGGGTTTATTCTGCCCGCTATGCTGGCATAGATGCTGATGACCGGCAAAACGTAAAGAAATTGCTGAGCACTATGCACGATATCCCAGATGAAAAGAGAGGGGCGCACTTTGTTTGTTGTATTGCTTTTGCTATGCCCAACGGGCGTTATCGGACATTTACCGGCTCGGTAAGTGGGGTGATCGGGCGGTCTCGCAAAGGAGTGCGTGGGTTCGGCTATGATCCGGTGTTTTATCCTGAGGGACGGATGAAGACCTTTGCCCAAATGACTGACCATGAAAAAGATTCCTTAAGCCACAGAGGGCGAGCCCTGGGAAAACTACATGCCTACCTATCTAACCTGCTGAAAATTAAGCATATTAAGATTTCTGATTAGCAGTTATTATTATCCATCGTAGCCATATAAGCTAAAAATCAGATTAATAAGTTATTTTTATCCTGCTATCAAAAATATGAATTTGACTTAAAAAAAACAGTAGCTTTATAGTTATATGTTTCCGATTTACATCGTTTCCTTTGCGGGTATTTATTTATTATCATGCTCAGCGTCATTTTCACGCTTTAGTTTTTTTTGCTTTTACTTCTTCTAAGGGAGGCATTATGAGAATTGTTTTGTTAGGTGCGCCTGGTGCCGGAAAAGGAACACAGGCAAAGAAACTTATTGAAAAATATGCGATTCCTCAGATTTCGACCGGAGACATTTTGAGAAAAGCTGTTGCGGATGGAACGCCTCTTGGCAAAGAGGCAAAAGCGGTTATGGACAGGGGTGAGCTGGTTCCGGACAAGATTGTATTGGGTCTTGTTGAGGAAAGATTACAGCAGGATGATTGCAAGAACGGATATATCCTTGATGGATTTCCGAGAAACACAGCGCAGGCGGAGGCCCTTGATACGATGCTGGCGTCTATGGGTGCCCCCCTGACAATTGCGCTCAGTGTTGATGTTGACAAGGATGACCTCATGAAGAGACTGACCGGAAGAAGAACGTGCAGGAACTGCCAGCAGATGTATAATGTGTATTTTTCTCCCTCAGGAAAAGAAGGCGTTTGCGACAAGTGTAGTGGTGAATTGATTCAGCGGAACGACGATAAAGAAGAGACGATAAAGAAAAGACTCGATGTATATGAAGCCCAGACAGCCCCGCTCATCGATTATTACGGTAAAAAGGGGATACTTAAATCTGTTTCGGGTGTTGGTTCGATCGATGAGATTTTCGTAAGGGTCTGTGCTGCACTGGGATAACTAAACTCAATAATTTTGGAAACACGTACTGAATCAATAAAACAGAAAGGAGACAGAAGATGGCTGAATTAGGACATGGTGGTAAAAAGATTGTTGAGAGAATCATGTCTGCATCTGAAGCGAAAAAGAAGGCAAAAGGTCTTACCCAGATTCCGGTTCGGGGACAGATAGCCAAAGAAATCATTAATATTGCTTATGGATTTTTTACCCCACTCCAGGGCTTTATGGGAAAAAAGGACCTTGATGCAGTAGTAAAGAGAATGAAACTTGCTGACGGGAAGACTATATGGAGCATCCCGATCCTCTTTGATATGTCAGAAGCAGAAATCGAAAAATATGGGGTTAAGGCTGGTCAGACGGTACTCCTGACCTTTGAAGGAAACCCGATGGCCACGTTTAAAGTAGACGAAATATATGCATACGACAAGGCGAAGATTTGCAAGTCTGTATACGGCACGGATGAAGACAAACATCCAGGATGCGCGCGGACCTATCAATATAAGGATAAGTTTGTCGGCGGAAAGATAATGCTCGTCAACAAACCGAAGATCAACCCTCCGTATGAGCCCTATTTTATCCCGCCCCTTGAGATGAGAAAGAAGTTCAAGCAGAAGGGCTGGCAGAGGGTCGTAGCCCACCAGACCAGAAACGTTCCTCATACAGGTCATGAGTGGCTGATGAAAGGGGCATGGCTTCAGGCGTACGGAGAGCTTCCAATCGAGAAACCGATCGTGGGTGTACTGGTCAATGCTATTATCGGTGACAAAAGGAAAGGCGATTATATCGATGAAGCGATTATCCTGACACAGGATGAACTGAGAAAATCAGGATATTTCGGTGACCACAACCATCTGACATCCCTCACCTTCTGGGATATGCGGTATGCCGGCCCGAAAGAGGCCATATTCCATGCAATGCTGCGGACAAACCTGGGACTGTCTCACCATATGTACGGCAGAGACCATGCAGGTGTTGGAACTTACTATGACGCATATGATGCACACCATCTCTTCCTGAAGGTGCAGAAAGACTTGAAGATTAAGCCGACCTTCTCAATGAACTGGCTCTACTGTCCGCATTGTGGTGAGGTCACGAACGAAGGGTTATGCAGCCACAAGCCGGAGTGGCAGAAGTTCAGCGGTACGCTTATCAGAAGTATTGTCCAGGACGGTGTAAAACCGCCGCGTCTCATATTCAGGCCAGAGGTGTTCGATCTCGTTATGGAGAGTGCTGAGAAATATGGTTTTGGTTCCCCGTTTGTTACGGATGAATATCTTGAAAAGAGGACCCCTGTGTTCTCAATACCGCCAATGAAGGTCTAAAGGAGGTTGCTAATTATGTCAGAAGGAAAATATCCAATAAATCTCTGGGTCAACGATGACAGGTACGATAAGTTAAAAAATGCCGGACTGGCTGACATGTGCAAGGAGATGCTCGCCGGCCTTAAAGTTATTCAGGTCTATGCAAATGATGCTGAGAAAGATCAGATCCTGAAGTTATACCCTATGGCGAAATTCGACAGTGCCACGACGAAGAGCATCGAACTGCTTCCGAGGGAAGTAAAGGACAAGATATTTGACAAGGTTATTGTCCAGAAAAGCATAGATACTGCAGTAGGGGCTTTTCTGGCAGATCATTAATAATGATACATCTTGTATAAAAGCGATGGTGCTTGAAATAAATAACTACGCGGTCATTGGGTGGTCAGAAAGGCCATGGTAAGACCCGGAACGATGAGAGGAGGTGGAAGTAAGAAACAGTTTGTAACACTTGTCTGTAAAGACAGTTTATCACATTAAACAGGAGGTTTACATTATGCCGAGTTTTGTTGACACGCAAAAATGCGACGGCTGTAAGGGCGGCGAAAAGACTGCCTGCATGTATATCTGCCCGAGCGATCTGATGGTTCTGAATGTTGAGACCATGAAGGCCTACAATCAGGAACCGGACCAGTGCTGGGAATGCTATTCATGCGTAAAGATTTGTCCCCAGGGTGCTATTGCGGTAAGAGCATACTCTGATATCGTTCCCCTTGGCGGAGTTGTTCAGCCGCTGATGAGTTCTGACTCGATCATGTGGACGATTCAGTTCAGGAACGGCAACCAGCAGCGCTTCAAATTCCCGATCAGAACTACTGCTGAAGGTTCTATCGACCCGAAGAATGACGCGCACAAGGGTAAAGATATCAATAACGGTCTGCTGACTGACGAAGAGCATGATAACGGCTTTTCCTTGGCTCAGCCGATTGCGATACACGGAAAATAATTAATCTATAAATCAGACAGGAGGATGAGAGTATGGCACTACCAAACAAGCCAACTGGTGAATTACCAGCAACATTAGATCCTGCTATTGAAGAGCTTGAAACCGATGTTTTGATCGTTGGCGGTGGAATGGCAGCATGTGGGACCGCCTATGAAATCAAAAAGTGGGCATCTGATGACACGAAGATTCTGCTCTGCGACAAGGCCGCCCTCGAAAGAAGCGGTGCTGTTGCACAGGGTCTTTCTGCTATCAATACGTACCTGGGAGAAAACACATCTGACGATTATGTGAGGATGATCAGAAATGACCTCATGGGTATTGTCAGGGAAGACCTTATCTTTGACTGTGGAAGACACGTTGACCGTTCGGTATTTCTCTTTGAAGAATGGGGACTCCCCATCTGGAAGACTGATGATCAGGGCAAGAGCCAGGACGGTTCAAAAGGTCTTTCTCCCTTAAAAGACGGCGGCAAGCCGGTCCGTTCAGGCCGCTGGCAGATCATGATCAATGGTGAATCATACAAACGAATCGTTGCCGAGGCTGGAAAGGCAGCACTCGGTGCAGACAATATTATCGAGCGGTGCTTCATTGTGAAGCTTCTTCTTGATGCAAATGAGCCAAACAGGATTGCGGGAGCAGTCGGTTTTAGTGTCAGGGAGAACAAAGTATATGTGATAAAATCCAATGCGATGCTTGTTGCATGCGGCGGCGCAGTTAATGTCTTCAGGCCGAGGGCAACCGGCGAAGGTATGGGACGGTGCTGGTATCCGGTATGGAATGCGGGATCAACATACACACTCTGCCAGGAAGCAGGCGCTGAGATGACCATGATGGAAAACCGGTTCGTACCAGCTCGTTTCAAGGATGGATATGGCCCGGTCGGCGCGTGGTTCCTGCTCTTTAAGGCTAAGGCGACCAACACCCTTGGTGAAAACTATATGCAAACGAATGCGGAGATGCTCAAGCAGTATCCGCCGTATGGTCTTGCAAAGGTTCCTGCTTCCTGCCTCAGAAACCATCTCATGCTGAAAGAGATGAAGGAAGGAAGAGGACCGATCTTCATGGATACGCCGACAGCCCTTTCAACGCTTTCAGCCAATATGACCCCGAAAGAAGTAAAGCACCTGATCGCTGAAGCGTGGGAAGATTTTCTTGATATGTCAGTTGGTCAGGCAGGTATCTGGGCCGGCATGAACATTGAGCCGGAAAAGGTTGGCTCGGAAATTATGCCTACAGAGCCGTATCTCCTCGGTTCACACTCAGGCTGCTGCGGTATCTGGGTGAGCGGACCTGAGGAAGACTGGGTTCCTGATGCATACAAGTGGGGCTATAAGGGTATGACCACGGTAAAGGGCCTGTTCACGGCTGGTGACGGCACAGGCGCATCTGGTCACAAATTCTCGTCAGGCTCTCACGCTGAAGGCAGAATGGTCGCCAAGTCAATGATTAAGTTTTTCAATGACAACAAAGACTTTAAGCCAGCCATCAAGCAGTCTTCGAAAGAACTTGCTGATATCGTTTACAAGCCGGTAAAGACCTTCATGGATCACTATGAAAAGACAACGGCTGTTGATCTTAATCCGGAATACATCAAGCCGAACGGATTCCAGAAGAGGCTCATGAAGATTACTGATGAGTACGGCGCTGGTGTATCAACCTATTATGTAACCAGCGGAGCAATGCTCAAGAGGGCATTCGAACTGCTTGACATGCTCAGGGAAGACTCTGAGAAGATGGCTGCAGGCGATCTTCACGAACTGCTCAGGGCATGGGAGAACTACCACAGGCTCGGTACGGTTGAATCTCATCTCAGACACATTCTCTTCAGAGAAGAGTCACGGTATCCTGGCTTCTATTACAGATCAGACTTTGACAAGGTCGATGAGGATAACTGGAAATGCTTTGTTAACTCCAAGTTCGATCCTGAAAAAGGTGAGTGGTCAGTATTCAAGAAGGATTACATCCAGATAATTCCTGACTAATCTGGAGCAGCACGAGTATTTATGTGGTATGCCCAGGGCTGATAAAGGCCCTGGGCATACTAACATGTAGCACTGAGAAGAGGTGCTGTTGATTCAGCGGAAGATTTGTGCTTGACGATTGGAGATGTTCTTAAGGATAAGAAAAAAGTTTTCCGCTGAGTCAACAGATTGAAACGAATATTCATAATGGTTTGATTGATAGTGAGTAAATTTTATTACTTTACGTAAGAATGGAGGACTGACATGGCGGATGAAATAACCGGAACCTCTGGTACGATTATGGTCGTTGGTGGAGGCATCAGTGGTCTAACCACGGCGATTGAAGCAGCGGAAGTCGGGCATGAAGTATTTATTATTGAGAAAAATCCCTATCTCGGAGGGAGAGTTGCACAGCTCAATAAATACTTCCCGAAATTATGCCCCCCGACCTGCGGACTTGAGATCAATTTCCAAAGGATAAAAAACAACAAAAAGATTAAGTGGTTTACCATGACGGAAGTCGAGAAGATTTCCGGCAGTCCTGGAAATTTTGATGTTACTCTGAAACAGAATCCCCGTTATGTTAATGAAAACTGCACCTGCTGCGGCAAGTGTGGAGAGGCGTGTGATGCGGAAATTTCGAATGTATTCAATTTTAATATGGACAAGAGAAAGGCTGCTTATCTGCCGTATGAAATGTCGTTTCCTCAGAGATATGTGCTTGACCCATCCATAATTGGCACAGACACGGCCAGGAAATGCAAGGATGCATGTGAATATGATGCGATAGATCTTGATATGAAACCGAAAACACTCAACCTGAAAGCCGCTGCCATTGTATGGGCAACCGGATGGAATCCCTACGATGCCCGGAAGATTGATAACCTCTCTTTTGGCTCGGTCAGGAATGTAATAACCAATATGATGATGGAGCGACTGGCCGCTGTAAATGGTCCAACACAGGGAAAAATCGTAAGGCCGTCTGACGGCAAGGCCGTCGGAAATATCGCTTTTGTCCAGTGCGCTGGATCGAGAGATGAAAACCATCTCCCCTTCTGTTCTTACATCTGTTGTCTGGCTTCATTAAAACAGGCAACGTATATAAGAGAAGCGAATAAATCGTCGAAAGCAACCATATTTTATATAGATTTGCGAACACCGGGACGATACGAAAAATTCTATAAGAAAGTAAAAGAAGACGCCAATGTTTCTTTTGTAAAAGGAAAAGTTGCAAAGCTTGAGGAACATCCTGATACCGGTGATGTAACCGTGACTGCGGAAGATACAATCTCGGGCAAGAAGATTCAGAAGACATTTGACATGGTTGTTCTCGCAACAGGCATGGAGCCGTCTACCGTATCGGAAAAAATACCCGGGAAAGGAACATATGATGAAAACAGCTTTGTCGTACCGGGTGAAATCCTGGCTACAGGATGCGTAAAGAAACCCTCTGATGTCATGTCTTCAGGACAGACTGCTACAGGCACCGCATTAAAGGCCATTCAAACACTGGTGAGGAGGTAAGCAGACATGGAGAATAAACTTGGTGTATATATCTGTACAGGGTGCGACATAGGCGAAGGCCTTGATATCGAAAAACTATCGGGAATTGCAACGAATGAATATAAAGCACCGATATGCAGGACTCATAAGGCGATGTGTGGTGAAGAAGGCGTCAATACCATAAATAACGATATTGCCTCAGAAGGCATCAATACGGTCATGATAGCTGCCTGTTCGCCACGGGTGAAATATGACGTGTTTGATTTCGGACCCTCCACTATTGTGGAAAGGGCAAATATACGGGAGCAGGTGGTCTGGACACATGACTGGACCAAGCAGGTTGAAACAAAAACCAAGGACGAACAGGGAAATGAGGAAGTAAAGGTTGAGACACAACCGAATGATGATACCCAGATGCTGGCTGAAGACTATCTGCGGATGGGTATTGTTAAGGCACAGAAGACCGCGCTTCCGGACCCGTATCAGGAAGAAATCTGTAAAGATATCATGGTCGTCGGTGGAGGAATTACCGGGATGACTGCTGGACTGGAAGCTGCCAAAACCGGATACACGGTCACGATTGTTGAAAAAAATCCCGAGCTGGGTGGTTATGCCACAAAGCTTCGCAAATCAATACCGTGGACATCGCCGTATGACAAGCTTGCAACAAATCCTGTGCAGGATATTATGAAGGCGGTGAACGAGCATCAGAATATAACAGTAAAGCTTAATACGGAGATTGCACGCATTAGCGGAGCCCCCGGTATGTTTGACGTGGCCTTTAAGGAGACCGGCACACAATCAAAATGGGACGTGCCGCCGAAGAAGAAGGAGGAAGAAGAAGGAGAGGGAGGGGAAAAGTCTGCAGAAGGTACTGCAGCAGAGGAAGCCAAGCCCGAGGAGCCAGTTGAGCTGCCCGGCGATCATATCCCCTGTGAGGATATCATGACACCCAATCCTGACGCAGTGCGGTTTGGCGCGGTTGTAGTTGCTGCCGGGTGGAAACCTGCTGATCCTTCAGAATTTGAGCATCTCGGCTATGGGAAATTTCCGAATGTCATAACAAACGTACAAATGGAAGATATTGCCGCAAAGGGCAAGATCACGAGGCCGTCAGACGGTAAGAAGGCAAAAGCAGTTGCATTCATACAGAGCCCTGGTCTTAATGGAGACGACAGTGACTTTCCGTTCTGTTCATCAGTAACGAGCATGATTTCCCTCAAGCAGGCCAAATATGTCAGAGAAGATCATTCTGACGGAAAGGCGTTTATTTTCTATAAACATATGCGTACTCCCGGACATTACGAAAATTTCTATAAGAGCATGCAAGAGGATGAAGGGCTCTTTCTGACAAGGGGTGAAGTAAAGAGCATTACAGAGGACGCAAACAAAAACCTGACCGTTGAAGTAGATGACACGATTCTGGGAGAAAAGATCGCGATCAATGTTGATATGGTCGTGCTTGCCGCCGGTATGGTGCCTGCGACACACTTTGAACCGATAATCAATCTTGCCTACCGGCAGGGCCCTGAATTCAGAGACCTGGAACTGTTTGACGGTTATGCAGATTCCAATTATATCTGTTTTCCGTATGAAACACGGAGAACCGGCATCTACAGCGCAGGCTGTGTACGGCAGACCATGACCACAGCAGAATGCGTTGAGGACGCAACCGGCGCTGCACTCAAGGCGATCCAGTGTATAGAAGCTTCGAATCAGGGCATGGCAGTACATCCGAGATCAGGTGACATGTCATATCCCGAGTTCTTCTTTCAAAGGTGTACGCAGTGCAAACGGTGTACGGAAGAGTGCCCGTTCGGTGCGCTGGACGATGACGAAAAAGGCACGCCAAAACCAAATCCTACGCGATGCAGACGGTGCGGAACCTGCATGGGTTCCTGTCCTGAAAGGATCATCTCCTTCAAGAACTATCATGTAGATATGATCGGATCAATGATAAAGGCTATCGAAGTTCCGGACGAGGATGAGGAAAAATACCGGATTCTCTGTCTGGTCTGTGAAAACGATGCATATCCGGCGCTCGATATCGCTGGTCAGAATAAAATTAAATATCATGCTGATATTCGGTTTATCCCGGTACGATGTCTCGGTTCCGTCAATACCGTGTGGATTGCAGATGCCATGTCGAAGGGTTTTGATGGTGTTCTGCTTGTCGGGTGCAAATACGGTGATGATTATCAGTGTCACTTTGTTAAGGGAAGCGAGCTCTGTAACAGGAGGATGGAGAATGTTGCAGAGACACTGAACAAGTTGAGGCTTGAACCGGAACGGGTACAGCAGGTACAGTTTTCCATAGACGAATATGACAAAATTCCCGAGATTTTAAATGGCTTCATGAAAACCATGGAGGGTATAGGCTTTAACCCCATGAAGGGCTTTTAGAGGAGGTTCATGATAATGGCAGAAGGAACTGTAATTAAACCGGATTTAGACTTTGTTAAAAAGATAATGAAGTCAGGAGGAGGGGACTCCCTCAAGAAATGTTATCAGTGCGCAACCTGTTCGGTTGTCTGCAATGTAACTCCTGATGACAAGCCTTTTCCCCGGAAGGAGATGTTACAGGCGCAATGGGGTCTGAAGGACAAACTGTTTGGCAATCCCGATATCTGGCTCTGCCACCATTGCAGTGACTGTACTGCGTACTGCCCGAGAGGGGCAAAGCCCGGAGAGGTTCTCGGTGCAGTGAGGAAGATGAGTATTGAACATTATGCGTTCCCGGGTTTTCTCGGAAAGATGGTCGGCGATCCTAAATATCTTTTGCTGGCTCTGGCGGCACCGGTACTCCTCTTGCTTGTGGTAATAGGATTGCTTGGAAATTTGCGGATCCCGGAGGGTGAAATTATATATGCTGAGAAATTCATGCCAGTGATTGCGATCGACACGATCTATATCCTTGCCGCACTCTTTGCATCAGTCGGTTTTGTCGTCGGGATCAAGAGATACTGGAATGATCTCAAGGCGGGTGTGGAATTCAGTACAAACAAATGGCAAAAGATGGTAAAGGGGCCGTTACCGATAATCATAGTCAATCAAATTGTAGAATTCATGACCCATAAACGGTTTAAGAATTGCGATGTGACAGGAAGCAGATCATTCTCGCACCTGCTGGTCTTTTTCGGGTTTGTCGGCCTCGCAATCACAACAACGTGGGCGATTGTATACCTTTACGCCATGCACTGGGAATCTCCATATCCTTTGAGTGATCCTATGAAAATACTGGGGAATGTAAGTGCGCTCATTCTGTTGGTCGGCATTCTGTTGGTGATCCTGAACAGACTGAAAAACGCAGGGAAAGCTGGCCTCGGCAGTTATTATGACTGGCTTTTTATTTGTATTGTGCTTACTATTGTAACCACGGGCATTCTGTCGGAAGTTTTGAGATTGAAGGAAATCGCACATCTCGCGTATCCTGTTTATTTTATACATCTGGTTTCAGTGCTATTCCTTTTTGCGTATGCGCCGTTTTCGAAAATGGCTCATATGGTGTACCGTATGACTGCCCTTGTATTTTCAAAATACTCTGGCAGGGAGGACAAGAAATTTTAATCAGATAGTGAGTATCTGATGAAAGGAGTTGTTTTACCGTATGGCAACAGTTAAGGAAATAATAGGTGAAGCCCGTAGAGATATAATCTCTATAGATAAAGACAGGTCTGTCGCAGATGCCATTACGCAGCTGGTGGAGAATGAGATTGGGGCTGTTATTGTTGTTGATGGGGAAAAACCGGTCGGCCTCTTTACTGAACGGGATGTCCTGAAAAGCTGGACCCGGAAAGGCAATGTGCTTTTTAAGGATATTAAGGTATCTGATTTCATGACGGCAAACATGCTCATTGTCGAACCTGGGGATGATCTCTGTTATGTTACGACCATTATGATAAAAAACAGGATCAGGCATCTTCCGGTCTTCGAGAACAACGAACTGGTTGCGATGCTTTCGATCAGGGATGTTGTAAAGGCTCAGGTGACAGATCTTCGGGCAGAGAACCATTATCTGAAAGATTATATTTCTGATAAATATCCTGGATAAGGACTATATAGCTGTGAGTACCGATATAAAGGAGGTGAAGCAGAAGACGTATCTGCTATTAGTGAACACGGTAACTAAACATTTCTTTAAGGAGGGGACTGAATGAGTTTAATAATAATATTTGCTTTAATCTGCGGTGCGCTTGGTGTTGGATACGCCCTGGTAACCAGCGCCTGGGTCAAGAAACAGGATGCAGGCAGCGAGAAGATGATCGCTATCTCTGACGCTGTTGCAGAGGGTGCAAGGGCATTTCTCAAACGTGAGTACAGGACCGTCGCGATCGTGGCTGTGGTATTGACGATCCTGCTTGGAGTATTCCTTGGTCCATGGACAGCGATAGGCTTTGTAATCGGCGTTGCCGGCTCGGCATTTGCCGGTTATTACGGAATGATGGTATCAGTGAGCGCGAACGTAAGGGTTGCGCAGGCGGCATCAAAAGGCATGCAGTCAGCTCTGAACGTTGCATTCAAGGGCGGCTCTGTTACCGGCATCATGGTAGTGGGCCTGGGCCTTCTGGGTCTTGCTGGGTTTTATACCATTGCATCAAATATGGCACCTGACCAGGCGTTCCACGCACTCGTTGGCCTCGGCTTCGGTTGTTCTCTTATGAGCGTCTTCGCGCGTATCGCAGGCGGGATCTACACAAAGGCTGCTGACGTCGGCGCAGATATCGTGGGTAAGGTTGAGGCAGGAATTCCTGAGGACGACCCGAGAAACCCCGCAGTCATAGCCGACAACGTTGGCGACAACGTGGGTGACTGCGCAGGAATGGCTGCTGACCTTTATGAGACATATACGGTGACCCTTGTTGCGGCGATGCTGCTTGCAAAGACATTATACCCGGATAACCTGATATGGGTTGAGTTCCCGCTCCTTTTGGGCGGGGTTTCGATCATCGCATCGATAATAGGCACTTTTGCTGTTAAGCTCGGAAAGAAACAATACATCATGGGCGCCCTTTATAAAGGGCTTGCACTCGCCGGCATTCTGGCGCTTGTCGGTTTCTATTTCGTGTCCAACTGGTTTGTCGGCCTTGAGGGCACAGGCAATATTTTAAGTGTCGGAGCTGTTTGGACGACAGCCCTTATAGGGGTTCTTCTTACAGGACTTATCGTTGTAATAACCGAGTACTTTACCGGAATGTATGGCCCTGTTAAGTCAATAGCGCAGGCCAGCACCACCGGTGACGGCACAAACGTTATTCAGGGCCTGGCAGTAAGCATGAAATCTACAGGCTTACCTGTTATTGTCATCGCGATCGCCATCTATTGGGCATACAGCCTGGGCGGCCTCTTTGGCATAGCCCTGTCAGCTGTCTCAATGCTCTCAATGACCGGGATCGTCGTTGCAATTGACTCATACGGCCCGATTACTGACAATGCCGGCGGTATCGCTGAGATGGCAGAACTTCCTGATGAGATCAGGAAAATAACCGACCCCCTCGATGCAGTTGGTAACACAACAAAGGCTGTCACTAAGGGTTATGCCATCGGTTCAGCAGCGCTTGCAGCTCTTGTGCTCTTTGCAGAGTACTCAAGGAGCTTTGCAACCACTATAGCCTTTGACCTTTCAAACCCGAATGTGCTCATCGGCCTTTTTATCGGCGGCCTGGCATCCTATTTCTTCAGCGCGCTCCTTATGGAGGCTGTCGGAAAGGCAGCCGGCGGTGTTGTTGACGAGGTCAGACGTCAGTTCAAGGAAATCCCCGGCATTATGGAAGGGACAGGAAAGCCTGAATATGGAAGCTGTGTTGATATCGTTACCCAGAGTGCGCTGAAACAGATGATGGTCCCGGCCCTGATCCCGGTAGTTCTCCCGATTCTCGTCGGCAAGCTGCTTGGGCCTGAGGCACTGGGCGGACTGCTCATCGGTGCTATTGTTACCGGTCTTTTCCAGGCCATTGCCATGACATCAGGCGGCGGCGCGTGGGATAATGCCAAGAAATATATTGAAGACGGCAACCTCGGCGGCAAGGGCTCTGATGCTCACAAGGCCGCGGTTACCGGCGACACGGTTGGTGATCCATATAAGGATACAGCAGGTCCTGCGATCAATCCGATGATCAAGGTCATTAACATCGTTGCTCTGCTGATCGTGCCGTTGCTGTAGAAATAATCTTTCACACGTATCTGAAGGGCTGTTTCAGTTAATCCTGAAACAGCCCTTTTTTAGCTGACATAAACAGTCCGAACATCGGAAAATGGCGGACAGGCCCTGTAAACCACAAGCGGGTAAATCACGCCTGAGGCGGACAAGGCACGCCTGAGGCAGATAAGTCTGACTATCGACATTAAAAGTGCGCCTTCCTGCAGTAACCAATATCTGCCATGATAACTCTAAAGGTATTGATTTATATTGAATAGAGTCAGCAATTCTGATATAACAACAGAAAAGCATATATGAGTTGGATGTTGATAAAGAGGAAAGGAAGATCATGGATATTCAGACGCTGACAAGATTCTTCATGTGGTGCACAATCATAAACGGAGCCCTTCTGCTATTCTGGATCACAATATGTATACTGGCTCCGGATGTGGTGTACCGTACGCAAAACAAATGGTTTCCCATTCCCCGAGAAACTTTTAATGTGGTCATTTACGGGTTCCTCGGTTTGTTCAAAATCGTCTTTCTGGTCTTCAACGTCGTTCCTTACGTGGCTCTGCTGATCGCTGGTTAGCTGGGGAGAATCAGGTCGTTGTCCTGGCCGCTCTGCTGTATGGATAAATCCACTCAAAGGTGATAGGCATCGTCCTGAAATAAATCATTCACAGCATGCTCAAAATAGTGTATATTTTAAATAATAATCGTTAAAAATATGTAAATCAGTTGAGCTATCTTTGAGGTTGAATGGTTGTGATAGAAAATTTAAAAATAGGTTCACGTCTTTTTATTGGATTTAGTGTTATTATTCTGATCCTTATATTATTAACCCTGTACGGCATTAGAAGTATGGAAACATTGTCAAGACAGGCCACCATGATTTATAACCACCCGCTTACTGTTAGCAATACTGTGTTAAGAATCAATACCAATATTATAAAAATCCATCGAACCATGAAGGATATTGTGCTTGCACAAGACGCTGATAGTAGAAAAAAAGACTCTCAGATTGTTAACGGACTCGAAAAAGAAGTATTCCAGGACTTTGAAATCATCAATGAACGTTTCCTGGGTGAGAAAGAAAAGTATAAAACTGCCCTGAACGTATTTGCTGATTGGAAGCCGATCCGTGATAATGTTATTTCTTTAATGAATGAGGGAAAAAGAGTTCAGGCAGCGAATATAACCAAGGGGGAGGGAGCCCGCCATGTGGTCAAAATAGAGAGAGCCATGGAGGAACTGGGAGATTTTGCTCAAAGCAAGGCAAAAGATTTTCTCCACACTGCTAAAGTGACGAAATCAAATTCTTTTCGTTTGATGTATTTTTTGATAGGCCTGTCAGTTGTAGCGGCTATTTTATTATCGCTTTTTATCACGAAAAGCATTACTGCTCCTATCGGAACATTGCGGACAGCAGTAGATGATATCGGCAAAGGGAAACTCGAAACCGAGATAAACATTCAATCAGAAGATGAAATAGGTCATTTGGCGGCATCTTTTAACAGGATGACAAAAGATTTAAGGAACGTCACTGCATCTCGCGATGAACTTAACGAGGAGATTCTCCTGCGGAAGAAGTCTGAAGAGGCTCTACAGGAGTCAGAGGCCAGGTATCATGATCTCTATGATAATGCTCCGGATATGTTTGTTTCGGTTGACGCGAAGACCGCAACGATTCTTCAGTGTAACCAGACCTTGGCAACAGCGCTGGGCTATCGTAAAGAAGAGATTGTAGGACGACCCATTTTCGATGTCTATCATCCGGATTGCATGGAAGACGTAAAGAAATCGTTTCAATTATTTGTTGAGACTGGCGAGGTACATAATGCTGAACTCCAACTAAAGAGAAAAAATGGCAGTAAGATTGACGTTATCTTGAATGTGTCTGCTATTTTTGATGAGCAGGGTGAAGTTCTTTACAGTAGATCTGTCTGGCGTGATATCACCGATCGCAAGCAGTTGGAAGAGGAAATAAAAGCGACGGCTATAACTGATGACCTTACTGGTCTTCTTAATCGCCGTGGCTTCTTACGATTTGCACAAAAACAGATTGAGATTGCAAACCGTGAAAAGACTAATTTCTCTCTTCTTTATTTAGATCTGAATGACATGAAAATAATTAACGATGAATTCGGACATCTTGAAGGTGATCGGGCGCTTAAGTATATTGCCAATATACTGAATAAAACGTTCAGATCATCGGATATCATTGCCCGTGTGGGAGGGGATGAATTTGCCATCCTTATAACAGGAGCAAGAGGATCAGCTACTGAAAGAACCGTAATTGATAACTTGATAGGTAATTTGAGTAACTATGATGAAGATGCTGAAAGAGGGTATACGTTATCCGTCAGCACGGGAATTGCGCATTACGATCCTGCACATCCGTGTAGTCTTGAAGACCTTCTATTGAGAGCAGATGCGTTAATGTATGAAAACAAGCAGCGTTATCAATTCGCGAAAGCGGGTCTTAAGCAACCAAAGAAGATATCGCGAGAAAAGAGAATTGATAAACGATATGACGTTGAAAACAAACACAAGATTGAACTTGTCGTTCCTGACAGCATACGAATTGTCAATATAAGCATGAACGGGATACGTCTGGAAACCAGACAGCGTCTTGCAAAGAATACAGCGTTCACAATCAGGATATCTCCACATAATGAGGAGGAAGAAATTTTGCTTACTGGATTTGTGGTCTGGTCAACCGTTGAAGCAAAAGTCACTGAGGAGGGAATTGAAGGAACATATAATCAGGCAGGGTTAAGATTTGTTGGGACGGACGACAGCTCAAAAGATTTGCTGAAGAAATATTTAACCGATCTCCGAAAAGGTAATTTTACTCTTTCGTTGTTTCAGTAACTGGCTGCACTTAGTTCATACTATCTGCATAGGTGTCTCAATCAAGAGTAGGCCTTCCTCTTGATTTTATAATTGCTTCTTCCCAAAGTCCTGGGCTTTAGAAAAGCACCTGACACAGAAGAGGAAAGACCGAAATGCGAAACATGATGGGTAACGATGAGGCTGGATATTAAGCACATACTCTTTCTTCAGATTTCAATGTAAGACATTCAATAATTGTCTTGTAATTTTCAGGTCTGTGCGGGAATGCACATAAGGAACAGTCCTTTATTTTAACGTCGTTCACCTGAATATACCGCGGTTTTCCAAGGCAAGTGGCAAGATACAGCGGGCAATAACAAAAGAGGCAGTTGAATTCGTCTGAATTTAAATCATGGCAAGGGAAGTATTCACAATCATTGTTGCAGAAAAACTCAGATCTTCTGATTTCTTGTTTGGTACTTATCCGCATTTTGTATCCCTCTTGAGTACATTGTCTTATGATATCGTTACAGAGTAAATATAAAATTCACATTGAGGGAAGAAGGGCATGGTCTCCACAGTTGACAAAATTGAGAGAACAACATTGCTTCCTGCAAACCGCACTCGAGAAGCCTACCGAACACTGAAGATTACGAATGGAAATACAATCTTTCCCAAATCCGATTCCATTCCTGCGACCAGCACTACCAAAGGAATGAAACTTATTCATCTAATCTATAGAATTTGTTTTCCATGATTTTAATTCTTTTCTTACATGCTGGACAAACAGCACCAGAAGCAGATGCTAAAATCCTCGCTTCTACCTGAAAAGCGCAATAAGGACATTCTCCTTTGGTGTATGGGATGACTGCCCAGAGAAAAGCAAATAGTATCCCTAACAAACCAATGGTTATCCCGATGAACAGTGCCCCAAAAAAAGAAACAAAAAAACCGATTGCAAAAAAAGCATAAAAGATATACATTGAATCTGCTAACTTGTCAGTACGTGAAACTTTTTTAGCCTCGATGAACCCCTTCTTGACATGTTCAGATTCAGCCACTTTGCTTTGCCCTTTCATGGACACCATACTGCGCACTGAGCTCCGTTATTGAGAACCGTAAAACTGACAAACTCACAATCTTGAAGACGCCCATCAAAAACGGCTTTGTCTCCCTCTTTCACTCCATGACAATACGTGAACTCAGTATATGTTCTCGTATCATTGCAGGTTTCGATTGTAAAGAATTCGTTATTAACAACAGTCAAAACAGTACCCATACCATTGTCGCAGTCAGAAGGTCCTTCATGTAAAGCCGCCCGCATATTTCCTGAAGTCAAAATTTGTCAAATGTCAATTAGTCAATTATTAACATTAAGTAACATAATGATCATAGATTGAAACTAGGGAGGAAGCTTTCTATGATTTATTTTGAGATGAAATATTGTACTGTTTGAAAGAATTGAAAAGCGATATTCCATGAATATTACGCAGCACATCGTTCTTCCAAAAGTCCTCACTTTTTGACCCCCCTGAATAAGTGAAGGTTACAAACGCAAATAAACAATATTATGAAGGCCTGATAATTTAGTTACCCTTTAAATATTTACTTTTGGTGTTTGTAAGAATTGTGGACTACTGTGAAACATATATACCAAAATGTCGATACAGAGAAGAACAAAAAATAATTTCAAAAGGAAAGTCAATAAAATATAGTGGTAATCGATGAAGTCATGTAGAGTCTAAAGGATATTAAGGGGTCGTGATAAGTCCATGCGGTTTTCACATCCTTTAACCCAATCTGAAAGTTCTTTGAGACTAAATGGTTTTTTAAAGTACGCATAGCCTAATTTTTTAATTAATCTTTTATTAGCATTATCAAGATTAGCTGTCATAATAGCTTTATTTCCGATACCTGCCCTGCATCCTCTTTGAGATTGTTTTTCCAGTAATTCAATGCCATTCATGCGAGGCATTCTAAAATCAGTTAACATGATATCAGCACATGGATTATGCTCTATGCAATCATCCGCATTCTTTTCGTACATTGGACAAACTATGGGTTCATCATAAGTTAAAACCTCATAATTCATTTGAGAGAAAAAATCTTTAAGCACGGTTAAAATAGTAATTTCATCATCATAAATTATAACTCTTGGTTTTCTCATATTCTGTTCCCGATTGCTGATACTAATAATTTAAACCTAACAATTAATAGACACGTATTTCGTATATGTCGTGGAGCTATCAAGGCCAAGTCCAGGCAATAGTCAAATTTCCTAGATAATGATTTCTTTTAAGACACATAACAATTAGCTTCAAAATCATACATTAGAGATTAATCATAAATTGAAGAAAAGGGCACCGACTCCAAGAGCAGCCATGACAATTAATACAAAAAGTAATAAAAAATCTAATCCTTCGAAGCTCTGTGGTGTCTGCAAAGGGTCAGTTTTACTTTCATTCCTTTTCATTCCCTCAGATGGATCTTTATTCTCCTCCACTAAAATTGAGTTTCCCATCGCTTTTCACCTCTCTTTCATTACGGATGTTTATTTCTTGAGTACATTTTCTAACTATAACGTTACAGGGTAAAGGTAAAATTCACATCTTTAATCAAAAACCAAAAAAAGCAACTGATAGTACAAGAAACATCATGACCACTAGCATGGATATTAATATATCCTCTGATATGTGTTTCTTAGAATCACCTTGTGATGTGTGTGTTTTGTCTTTACTCTGATAGAGTATGTCCGATATTTTTTTATTCATATTCATTCCCCCCTCAAATGAAGTAATTATTCAATTGGGATAGATCAGCAATTCATATGCCAGTATTAATAGCCAACATTATTGGTTATTATTTGCAAATAGCATTTAATATTTGTTTTTTTATGATTATTTTTGATATAAATAAGTCTCAGGAGCTATTTGTCAGAGTGAATTAACGCATAAGTGGGGGAATTCACTCATTTGTTTTTGTTGATTTCAGTTTGGTCTTCCTTTGACAAAGTTTAAAAAAAAATACTTCAGGTAGGAAGTGTTTTTCTCAGCATCAACACTTACAATCGATAATCCACAGTTTTCGAGGGAAGTAGTTTCTGAGCATTAGCAGGAGATATCCACAATCCGATGACATTGTATATGCAATACAACACTTAAGTTCGAGTTAGAGGCAACTTTGAGATAGTCTCGATTTATTCCTATAGTCTTGCGTCTTAAAATCTGCGTATTACAGCTTGAAATAAATCATGGAAACTTTCTTGTCAGCCTAAATTTATGGCTATGATGCCACTTATAACAGTTAATTAACTAATTGACAAATAAGACATTTTTTGCGACACTTCATTATAGAAGCGTTTAGGGGGCGCAAAAAAAACAATAGATAACCCGGTAGAAACTAGTTTTCCGGGTAACAAACATGAAAAAGAATTATTATTATTCGGTAGGATTAGCGGTAGTCGGGATTTTCATCGCATCGGGAACGGTCTATTCTGGTCCTCCTGGCAGGCCGCCACTCGCTGTTCCGACGCTTGGAGAGTGGGGGATGATCGGGACGGCCATAATACTGGGGATCGCCGGGTTATACAAGATATTCAGAAACGAATAAGACAGCCACAACCGAAAGGAGAGAATCCTGAAAAGCACTATAGCCTTACATTTCATATTTGTTATCTCCCTGGTCTTTCTCCTGTATGAAAAGGCCATGGCTAGCGTGGGAATCCCGCCCCAGACAATCCAGGTCCCGGCGCTCAATGAATGGGGGATGATCGGGACGGCCATAATACTGGGGATCGCCGGGTTATACAAGATATTCAGAAACAAATAAGACATCCACCCGAAATAGTTCAAAGCAAGCGAAACCGTTGCCTTGCAGGGATACTTGGCAGGCTCTCTTTCTTCCTATAGCCCGCACCATTTAAGAATAGATCAATACCGAAGGTTACTGTCGGAAATACGCAGTTTATAAAATTGCTTTCATCAATTTATAAAAGCTATTGACGCTCTGCGGGATTAATGATTACTGGTAAAAGCAATGAGATGCAATAAAGTCAATCTGTAGTCTTTTGATTTATTGCTTTTGCACGTGCTTTGTACATGTTTGCTTCATCTTCTTTTCCAATTTCTTTACAGGGACCTGAATAACCTGGCAGCCTTGGGCGTTAGAACTTTTTTGAGACGACTGATGATATTCTCCAGCAGTAGACTGATTGAGTCTGGTCTGGATGCTTGGCTGTTTCAATACCGGCTGGAGGCGGTGCTGCATGCAGCGGAATACTTTGCGTGACACCGTAAGAATAAAAATGGGGCATCTAAAGATGGTTAAACAGAATGTGGCACAAATTTTCTCTTTTTTCCGCAAGTTTCATTGCACTTAAGTTATGACTATAATAACTAATAATAATTAAAACTTGACAGAAGCTCCATTGTCTGCTGAAATAAAAATAGTAAGGTCATCATTACTAACATACAAAACCGACAAGAAATAGAGAAGTCTATGACGGGCTTTAAGGAACGGAAGGTTTCTGGAATTCGAGGACATTCTGATATTGCTGCCCGTACATCCGGTTATTTCCAATTGCTTTTCGGCATGACTGATACAAGGCTGTATGGCTGGAGCCCGCTGCACTTATACACATCTGGAGTCGAGCTGTTCAGGCAGAATGATCCCGCGAAGCAGGTCTATTTCATCGAAAGAGGCATCGTCAAGGTCAGCTGTATATGTCCCCGCGGTGAGGAGGTGATAATCAGCCTTCGCCGCAGCAACTGGCTGTTGGGAGCTACCCAGGTGATTAGCGGCAATACATATATGACTACTGCCACAACGCTGACACCGTGCTCTATTAGATGTATTGCTGCAAGATTATTTATGGATCAACTGACGACAGATAATGCGTTCTCCGTAGAAGTCAACCGCATGCTCAGCTTAGAAATCGGCCATAATATCCGGAAGATCATTTCCCTTGAGTGCATGTCTGCAACCGAACGGCTGAAAAACTTTTTGTGTGAATTGATTTCCTGTGAGGATCTGGCTGGCCTTGAGACGAAGGGACGGCTTGAACTTCCGCTTAAGAGCGCAGAACTCGCTGAGATAATAGCGGTCACGCCCCAGCATCTGTATCGCATCCTGAGGGACCCCGATCTGAAAGTTCATCTGAAGCAGAGCAAAAAGATCCTTTCGATCATTGATCCCCTGAGCTTCCTACACAGGCAGTTCTCTTAGATCTGAAGTAACCGCAATGTCTTTTCCTGATACGTTTCGAAACCCGGATGCCTTGCTCGGGCAAAATCTGCGTCTTGAACCAGTATCGTAAAAGAAACCCCTCGTCAAAAAGAACGATCGGGATACGGTCCCCTGAACCAGGTCAGTTTCGCTGAATCAGTAATGTATGTTCAAAAATGAATAACATGGGTGAATGATTTTCCGGGAGGGGCAGAATATACTCTAATCAAGGAAGGGGAATGAATGGAAGATGAACCGAAGGGAGAGGGGGTGAACTGGATGAAAGGCACCGTTATTGCATTAATTACCCTATGCATTGCACTTGGTACTGCAATGGGGACGGAGATGGTTTATGCAGTCGATAGAATTGAGCTGCTGCAACCTACTGGAACACAGGAGGTGGAAACCAGCATCAGTGCAGGGGAACGAGAGGAAATGCTTCTCATACCTGTCGCTGTGCCATATGATCCGAACAGGATCGATACGCTGCGCCCGAGTGGGTCACAGGAGGTGGAAACCGGCATCGGTGCAGGTGAAGCCGAGGAAATGCAGCTGCTGCCTGTCTATGATCTATACAGGATCGATGAGCAGCGCCCGAGTGAGTCACAGTAGGTAGAAACCGGCATCGGTGCAGGTGAAGTCGAGGAAATGCTGCTGCCTGTCGAGGAGGAATATGATCCATAGAGGATCAATACATTGCGCTCGGACTAGGGAAAAAAGATTCTGGCAGGGCCGGTGTAGGGGGGAACTATGGAACAGTGTGGAAGCGCCGGAGCAGGAACAAATTAATAAGTGGTTCATCTCCCATTCCTTGAACCGACGAAAAGAAAATATTTTGACGTTCAATTCTTTTTTGTGATCAAATGTCCGACATTATCGATAAAACAGCCAGACATTTTTTCTGTTTTTGTGCTGTCATAGAGCCACGAACGCGTCAAGAAAGATTTTGATGCAGAACAGCCGCTTGTAAAGGTTTATTGATTCTCATTTATCAATATAAAGCTGCCGACTACATTTCCAAAGGCAGTAACTGCTCCCCCAGGAGTTTTTCGTTTTTTGCCTCTCGCCGAATATCCTGAAACAGCAGAAGGGCCGGATAAGGTTTTTCTACCCCCTTCTTCGCTTTTTTTCGCACATCTCAGTATGGTAAAATATCGTCAATGTTGAGTATTATCCCGACAGGTGTTGCCGGCAGATAATGCAGTGCGAAAAGGCTGGTGTAGTGCGCAAGACAGGACATCGGAACAGGGCAGGGATGTATTTTCCCCTCAGGCATACCAAAACATGCATACCCCTCAGGTGAGACGTCATCGTCCCATGGCACGCTTGCTGCAGGCAACAGGGACCATGCCGATGATGGAGGCATGGTGGTGAAAATACTTCTTCTGAGCATGGTGATTCTTGTGGCAGCGTCAATGCCGGCTCCTGCCATGCAGACCGAAGACATCATGGTCCATACGGAAGGCAAGGGGTTCTTCGGGTTCAAAACATACCGCTTGGCAACCTATATCCATAAACCGGATGATTTTGATCCGGAAAGGAAGTATCCTGTCGTAATCATCAACCACGGGACCCCCGCAAACCTCTATACCAGAAGGCATACCAGGTTTGATTATAGGAACGCCAGCGAATATTTTCTCGAGAGGGGTTTTGTCGTTGTTGTGCCCATGAGAAGAGGCTACGGCGGATCTGACGGTGTGTCGATCCCCGAGAGCATAGACTCATGCCGTGACCCTGACTATTCCTTATCTGCACGTGAAGCGACCAAAGACATCACCGCGGTCATCAACTTTGTCAAAAGTCTTGCATATGCCGACAAGCAGAACATCCTTCTTGTGGGGATCTCCTCGGGAGGGTTCACCTCTCTGGCAACGGCAAGCCTCAACATAGAGGGAGTGATCGGGGTGATCAATTTCGCGGGGGGGCAGGGGGGCTCGCCCCGCCGAGAATATCCCAGACATGTCTGTAATGAGCAGAGGCTTATAGAAGTTATGGGCAGTTATGGAAAGGCAAAGGTCCCCACCCTCTGGATTTATTCTGAGAACGACTCTTTTTTCAGGCCTGCGTTAGCACATGCGATGTTTGAAGACTTCTCAAGAAACGGGGGAACCGGCAAGCTTGTAATAGCTCCGCCTTTGGGGCATGCATTACTGAACCGGGCAGAGGCGATAAAAATCTGGTCTCCTCTTAGCGACGAATTTCTTTACCAGCTTAGGGGTGGTGATTGTTGTTGTTAGTAACGGGTAAGGCGTGAAATAGCTGTTCTTGAGAGCTTCTTTTCAACGTTTTTAAACACTCCCCTTATTTCTCAGCGATAATCAATCCAGCGGACGTGATGAGGCTCCGTGGCGCTAATCACGGTTTGCATCAGGTGGCACGCCGCTGATCTCAAACGTTAAACAGTACAACTCGTATTTCTCAATTATTTCGAATCGGCAAAGCTGTCTCTTTGCAGGTGAAATCGATAATCTGAAAGCTTACAAAGAGCAGTGACTTCTGGCTGTACGGCGAAGGTATTCTCATCCTACTCCCTCTGATGTAACCTATCATGTTTTGTTTATAATAAAACCGTATGGAGCATTCAATCTATAATATCTCATTTCTGGATCTTTTCTGGATATTCATTCCCGTATTTATCGTGATAGCCATATTTCTTCACTGGTCAATGGGTATCAAATCGGTACTCCACGGCTTCATAAGGATGTTCCTTCAACTGGTGCTCATCGGTTATGCCCTGACATTCATCTTCAATACTGAACAGCCCCTCGTTGTCATAGGGATACTCTGCATTATGCTGGGTGCTGCAGGGATGATTGCACTGAGACCGGTAAGGAAGAAAAGACGTTCTCTTTATGTGAACGCTGTTTCTGCCATCTCGATCGGCGGCATCCTGACCCTCGTAATTGTGACACAGGCGGTTATTTCTCTTGATCCCTGGTATGAGCCGCGCTATGTTATTCCGCTTGCAGGGATGATTTTTGCCAATTCGATGAACGCGGTGAGTCTTGGAGCAGAACGGTTTGAATTAGAATATGAAAGACAGAAGGATTATGGCCTGGCTCGTGCTTCTGCATTCAAAACAGCACTTATTCCCATAACCAACTCTCTCTTTGCTGTCGGTATTGTATCTTTGCCGGGCATGATGACCGGTCAAATACTGTCAGGCGTTTCTCCACTGGTTGCAGCGCGTTATCAGATCATGGTAATGTGCATGGTTTTTGGCTCGGCAGGTATTTCTTCTGCTCTCTATCTTTTCTTTCTCAAAAAGGAAATAGAACAATCACGCACTCTGTAACAGCCCTTCTGCAGCCCCCTGAGAAACAGCTTTTTTGTTATAATACAGTGCTGTTAATGGCAAATTCCAGAGTTCAGAATCCAAACAATGAATAGAAAAAAAGCTTGCACTTCAAAAGTTGTTCATGTGTGTTTTATGTCCCTTCCAGCTAGGAGATTCGGATTTTGGCATGTGAGTGTGGAAAGGTAAGTAATGGCTATACATAAGAAAGATTTTGATAAAAAAATGGAAGAAGTAAAGAAGAAGCTTAAAGAGAGTGTTGTTGTCCCGGAAAAACTGAAACGTACGGATAAACTGTGTTTTAAATGTTACCCCGGGATCACGTGTTTCAATGCGTGCTGCAGTGGAATCAGAATAAATCTCACTCCCTATGATATTTTCCGGTTAAAAAATCGGCTCAAGATGTCCTACCATGATTTTCTCATGCAGTACACTGTGCCGCGTTCCATTGACGGGACACCGCTTCCGATTACCGTGATCAAGATGCGTGATGATGACATCAAATCCTGTCCTTTCAATACCCCTGAAGGCTGCACCGTCTATTCGGACCGCCCGGTGACGTGCCGTTACTATCCCATTGGTATGGCAATCATGAAACACTACGAACACCCGACTGGCGAGGACTTCTTTATAAAGATAAAGGAAGACCACTGCCTGGGACATAATGAGCCGTTTGAATGGACGATTGACGAATGGCGGGCAGATCAGGAGGCTGACCTCTATGATGAAATGAACAAGGACTGGATGGAAGTAGTCTTAAAGGCAAAGTCTCTTGGTATTGTTGAATTCAGCCAGAAATCTCTTGATCTCTTTTTTATGGTCAGCTCCAACCTTGATCTGTTCAGGGATTTCGTCTTTAACAGTAATTTCCTGAATGCATATGAATTGGAGCCGGAACTGGTAAATCGCATAAAAGAGGATGAGCTTGAACTCCTGAAGTTTTCCCTGCGGTGGCTTCGCTTTACCATGTTTGGAGAGGGTAACTTTACGATAAAAGACGAGGCACAGAAAAAGGCCCGGGACAGAATGAAGGCTGCTACTCAGGCGAAGATTGAAACCAAAAAAGCCCGTGATGAAGAATTGCTGTCAAAGACTCCTGAGGAGATTATGAAAGAGGCTGACGGGGGGAAATAGCCACTGATTTTATGTTCATTTCTTTTGCCAGAAAAGAAATGAACCAAAGAAACTGGCCCTAAGAGATTTTTAAACGGCCTCTCACTCGCTCGATGCCTAAAATCTCTAAAGGGAAAATAAACAGAAAATGAGAATTTTGTTTCATTGAAACTTTCAGGTGAGAACGGTCGCCCGCAGGGTTAAGCTGGTGGACAGCGAACGCTAGGTGAGCGAACCGCAAGAATCTCTTTCCTTACATCGAAGTCTCGAAGGCGAGTTCCTAAAATGTACTAAAACTTTCTTTTGACTTGAGTCCATTTACCGTCCTGACATAATCCCTTTTTTGAACCCGAAGTTCTTCAAACTTCTAGATCTGTTTCCCTGCTGTACTCCGATCGGCCGCTTTCCTTGAACAGTCTGCGCAGAAATGCCCTTTCGGGTATTCTGCTTAAATGACGGTGCATGTCTCTTCAATGATTGCTGATTTGTTTTTGAACGGTTGTTCACTGATGTAAAAGATGACGGGCGAAGCCCGCGTGCTGTGGATTTCGGGCTAGAAATCGAAGCAGACCTTTTTTCTCTTTCAACTGCATTGTAGGCTCTTCTTTCTTTTCTGTCTCCTTGCCGAACGTTCTTCTTACCGGCTCTTTGGAATCCATTGCCGTGGGTAGATAATTCCTTTCGGGAGGAAGGTTTCTGTTGAGAAATGGTTCCTGTACGTTTGAAAGAATCTCTGTTTCTCAATTGCTGTTTGCCGGAAAAACTGAATGGTTTCACACGGACATCGTTCCGGCTGTTCCCAACTGAATCTTCATTTATTACGATGTTGTGTGAACGATTTCTATAGATGTTGCTACCCGGTGTCCTTCTCATTGGTCCTTTTCTCTTTATACTGTCCTGGGAGGGTCTGTATGGCTTCAGTCCCCTGTATTGTTTTTGTCCGGATCTCTTTTCTGTTGAATGATACTCTTTTTTTATCGGTGTTAATTTTCTTTTTGGCCGATTGTAATAGCGGCTGTCTTTCTGATCTCTTTTATAAAAATGTTTTCTGCTTTCCAGTCTCACCCCGGATTTTCTGATTCTTTCAGGAGGACGTTTTGAGCTTTCGATTGATCGAATAAGCGGCATATAGGCTGTTCTCCCCGGTTTTATCTTCGGTCTTCCGATATGTATCTTTTCATGCAGAAACGGGTTCTTTCTCGGCCTGTAAGGTTTGTATTTGCCTTCTATAAATGTGTCATGATGAACAACGGTAATAGAATTCTTTACATACGCATTTTTATATCTGTGTCTCGGAAATCGTTTGTGTTTTGTGATATTGATATTCACACTGAAGGGTCCGTAATGACCATAACCGTAGTAAACCTCTCTCGGAGCGAGAGGAACCCAGGCAACGTATGAAGGCGTATAACCCCAGCTGACATAACCGGGCCCCCAATATACGTTTCCTCGTGCGGGGGGAACCCAATACCAACCTATTGAGACGGAAAAGGCCCAGCGTCCGTAGTGATAGGGTGCCCAGCCCCACGGTTCATACGATATCCAGACGTAATCTCCGCCACGCCAGGCCCATCTTCCGAGGCGGTATGGTGACCATCCTGCAGAGAGACGGATACGTGGCTTCCAGACATAGCCGTAATCATGCGCATGCACCCAGGTTCCGTGTTCATCAAAGTCATGCGCGTATACATGCAATTCATCAGGGAGATACCGGGAGCTGTACCTCTTTTCTCGAAGCCAGTAATCCCGATCTCTGTTCCATTGTTCCCAATAGTCCGGCCGATCAATCGGGCGAAGTTCTGCATATCCGTCCCTGCTTACGTAGAGTGTTTTCCCCGCACGAATCGTTGATATATTAAAAGAGCTATCTGCATGGAGCGTTCCCTTGATAACAGAGACATTTAACCGCTCGTATTCATCAACCCGTATTGTAAATATTACTCTTTTATATGCAGTAAGAGAAGTTACCGGTGTATTGATCGTCAGCGTGTTTCGATCTCTGCCGCTGAAATTTATATATGCCTGTCCATCCTTCAGATAAAAAAGGGATGTCTCGTGTCCAGCCCGTTCTATTATGAGAGAGGTAGCTTCATCAAGTCGCACATACGACCCATCAATCATCTGGATCTCGAGCTTGCCTGATCGAGGAACCCATAACTGGTCACCGTCCCTGAGCGGCATATTAATTGAAACCGGGATGTATTCAGACAGATCATACGGCTGCATCTGCACATCGCCCTCTACAAGACTTGTTCGCATGGTACCGAGGTCTGAGCTGTACGCAAACGACGGCAGAAATAAAAGGATACATAAAATTGATATCAAAGGTGCTCTGTTCATACCAAACCTCCTTATTTTTATAGTGTTGAATATCCAAAATAATAATTTCATCGCTTTTCCTTTATTTAAATCCTAGCAGGAAAATATGAACGCGGCGAGAATTTAATATGAATGATTGTGAAGAATATGAGAGGCTGTAGGGCTATCAGGAGCAGTTTTGGCATTGCCGGTGAATCCGCGGCCCAACATCAAAATATGATATAGTGCGAACAACACATCAGCTGGGGGCTACGGCCCCTCAGCCAATCAGAAGAGGGGGATGAATCATGAAAAAGCGTATATCGTTCTTAGTCGTCTTAGCAGTAGTCTTGATGGGAGTTCACGCGTTTGCAGGCAAGCTCACGGATAATGGTGATGGTACGGTCTCTGACAAGTCAGAAGGACTGATGTGGCAGCAGGCTGAAGGCGGCCTGAAAAAGTGGCAGGAAGCTGTGACATACTGTGAGAATATGTCTCTTGGAGGTCATGATGACTGGAAACTTCCTACGATTGATCAACTGCGGTCCATGGTGGATAAAAATTTCGCACAGCCGATGGTTGATACAACATTCTTCCCGGATTTTCCGCCCACGCAGATATTTTACTGGTCATCCACAGAACCTGAAAAGAATAAAAGACAGGCAAAGATCCTCATCTTTAACTACGGTTCAGACGATGACATGTTCAAACATGAAAAATATTAAGTCCGGTTTGTACGTACTGCAAAATAAGATGGTTTCTTAATCGCAGGAAATAGAACAATATTACTATGGATAACAGGGGAGCATGCTCCCCT
>CP070737.1:966984-994210 GCA_020347665.1 Nitrospiraceae bacterium | reverse complement strand
AGATGTACAAAGATTTAAAGAAGGCGACCAGGTTTTTGGGTCACCCGGAATTTCTTTGGGAGCCCATGCCGAGTACACATGCGTGCCGGAAGACGGAGCGCTGACGATAAAACCGGCCAACATGGCATGGGAGGAAGCAGCCTCCTTTTCTTTGGGGGCGAGTACCGCGTTATTTTACCTTCGGGATAAGGGGAATATACAGGCCGGACAAAAAATACTCATTTATGGAGCTTCTGGTGCCATAGGTACTTATGCGGTGCAGCTTGCAAAATACTTTGGAGCAGAAGTTACTGGGGTATGTAGCACAACGAATTTAGAAATGGTGAAATCCCTGGGAGCCGATAAGGTCATTGATTACATGAAAGCGGATTATACCAAAAGCGGTGAGGCATATGATCTTATTTTTGATGCAGTAGGCAAGAATTCGTTTTCACGCTGTAAAAAATCGCTGAAGCAAAAGGGTATTTTTCTCCCAGTTTTAATAGATCTGACAGAACTTGTTCAAATAATATGGACTTCAATGACGGGCGGTAAGAAAGTTAAGGGCGGGGTAGCGGGCGAAAGTGTTGAAGATCTAAATTTCTTCAAAGAGCTTATTGAGGCGGGAAAGTTAAAACCGGTCATAGACAGGTGCTATCCGCTGGAACAGACTGCCGAGGCTTTTCGGTATGTTGAAAAAGGACACAAAAAGGGAAATGTAGTAATAACTTTGGAACATAGTAAAAAAACCTAACAAAGCGCTGCACTCGACCACTATAGTTTCATGTCATTGAAACCTGTTACCTTGCAGATGGAGCCCACAATCCGATTACGTTGTGAACGCAATACAACGTTTCAGTTTGAATTGGTGGCAAACCTGAGGTAGTATTGATTGCTTCCTATATCACTCACTTGAAAAGCAGTGCATCCTAGTGTAGACTTCAAACAGTATTTTATTATGAGGCAACATCGTATCCCAGAAAAGAGGATGGAGCAAAACAACAACAAATTTGATTTAAAATGGTTTCTTTTCTCATTTGAAGGCCGTATCAATAGAAAGCCTTTCTGGATATATAATCTTTCCATCCTTGCTCTGTTTATAATCTTTAGTCTTTTGTTTGGCACTGATATAACCATGCAAAGTGATGACGAATCATGGATATTTGCTCTGCTTTTACTCTGGCCAAGTCTCGCCGTCACGATTAAGCGTTGGCATGACCTGAACAAGTCAGGCTGGTACATTCTTATAAATTTGATCCCAATTGTTGGTCCAATATGGACATTTATCCAAACAGGCTTTATACCCGGCACATCCGGCAATAATCGATATGGTATTAATCCAATAGCAAAAAAAGAAGGTCCTGATCATAAAGTTTTCGTTAGTGGAGAATCGACGGTTTATTTTGTAGAAATATTGTTATTCATTTTTCTTCCGTTATGTCTCATTTTTCTTCTGATTGTCGCATTGAATAAGGGAAACGTGATAGGTTTATCCCTTATCATTGCAGTTTTTATCTTTCTTGTACTTTGGTTTAAGTATTTACGGAATAAACGAGTATTCAAAATCATTACAAATGATTCGGGTATTTCTTTTCATGGACTTCTCAAAAACATTTATTCTTCTTGGGATGAAGTGGTATCGATCCGCCTCAATACAGAGTCTGCTCAAGACGTTATTGAGGTAAAGACACAAAAAGGTAATTTTAGTTTTCCCTTATTCATGAAGAACGAATCAGAAGAATTTCCGAAATTAAAAGTTGGAATGTATGGTTGGAAATGGGCATACTCAGATGGCACGGAGCAAGAAGTAAAAAAGGAAAATTGCCCGTTATTATTAGAAATGCACAAATATATAAATAAATCCTAAAATGGTAAAGTTGGATGAACTCCTTACCACCAAAGGTTTTCTCCAGAACGCGTATTATAACCTCAAGTCCTCAGATCTGATATCTATTGGCAGGTTGACGCTTTAAGGGTTTTATTCAAACATTTTTACCGGAATAATTTGTCATACTCGGGGAAGAAGATTTCTTCCTCTATTTCTATCCTATTCAGTAATGTAGAACAAATTACCCTGAACTCCATCTGAAACCCTTCAGAAGAATGTTTATTGAAATGTCTATCAAAAAAAATGCTCGTAAACTTCGAGATAAGTTTAGCATCATCTTCAAAGTAATTTAGCATATGCATTAAGTCTTCATCATTCGAAGATGCCATTTTAAGTTTAGGATAAACTTCTTCATCTTCTTTTTTTAGATGTTGGAGAAATAAGCCCTTTACCTTCATTAATTCATTTCTTGCCTCTTTACGATAAAGATCCATTTGCTCAATTTTTTTAAGTGAATCTTTAATCTCGGCGTGTTCTTTTTTTAATTGATTGATAAGGTCTAACATTATAGTCCTTCCAATTTAATGTTACTACTTATATTTAATATGTTGTTTAAGATATTGTCAATTTAAGATATTAATGATAACAGGAAGGAAGTGCTTGTCATTGCTCGATATTTATATCCGAAATCCTCAGTTTCAGAGGTATGACATTTTTGAGCAGTAGCAGGTGCAACAAATAATTTTAACGTCTTAAACGCCTGTTGACTCCAGGATGAACTATTTATGCTGTGTTCCTTCCTATAACTATCAACCTTGAGGACTCAACTAAAACTGAAGATTACATACGGAAATACGCAGATTTGAAAATCGACTTCACCCTGCGTCATCACTTTTAAACTATCGAAGTATTATTTCTTACTGTTTTAAATTTACAATTAAGATACTCATAGTCATGATACTGACAATGCCATTCTTTCATTGCCATACTGGAATCTATTGTGCAGCTTTCAACTGATATTTTCTTTTTTGCCCATCTACCTTGTGCAGTACTGACTCTACCACTATAAATCTCCCATTTTTATTCAGAACAAGGAAATCTACACCATATGCCTTTCCCCTAATATCTGTGAAATCGGCGCAACTCACGAAGAATCCTTCTTCCATGACAATTCCGCTGTTTAATTTCTTGAACTTTAGGTTTTTTACGTCATTCGTCACTGGATCATATAAGACATAGTAACCGTTTACTGCCTTGTCGATGACATGCATTTGCATAGCCTTTTGAATGCCTTCACGCTGCGCACCTTTTATATTCGGATCGTCACCAGCAAATGCCGCCAAGGTTATGCTTAACAACGCAAACATTATAATTGCTGCTACTTTTTTCATTATCACCCCTCCTTTCAATACAAAGAATTTGGCTTTGTCGGGATATTTTTTAGTCATAAAAACTCTTACTATTAATTTATCTAATTGTTTATAAAATGTATGTAGGAAAATGTCTGATTTTTGTGTAGGATTATTCCTATGAAATTTGAGTAAACTATCGCTCGTCCGCCTATGACGGGCCAAGGTTAAAGAGCAAACTTCTTCAGATTATTCGCCGCTTCTTGACTCGAAAAGCGTTTTTACTTCATCCATAAGATCATTGATATCTTTGAACTGCCGATACACCGAGGCAAACCGCACATAAGCAACTTTATCCAGATCCTTGAGCGCTGCCATAATCTCTTCTCCGATCCGCGAGCTCTGTATCTCTTTGTCTCCCGGATCAGTAATCTTTTGCTCTATCATATCAACGATCTTGTCGAGCCGATCCATTTCGATTGGCCGCTTTTTGCACGCGATGAGTAGTCCCTGTCTGATTTTATTGGTATCAAAAGGCTCTCTTCTGCCGTCTTTTTTGACCACCATGGGCACAAGATCCTCAATCCGTTCATATGATGTAAACCGCTTTCCGCACTTGAGGCACTCGCGCCGCCGTCGGATGGCATCACCTTCTTTGCTTGTCCTTGAATCAATAACCTTGTCTTCGGGATTTTCACAGAATGGACATTTCATATCATTCGAAAACGCACAGCGCATGGTGCAGAGCGCATAGCGTAAAAGACTTATTTCCTCAGCCCATATTTTCGTGCTTAACTCTTACTGGCTACTACCTAATTCTTTTAACGCATTGCTCTACACTCTTTGCGTTTCGCTCTTATAGATCGGAAATCGGTCGCAGAGTTCTTTGACTCTCTTCGCACATGCTTTTATTTCCTCAGGCTTCTTATTGTTATCAATGATTGAGGAAATAAGCCCTGCTATCAAACTCATTTCATCAGCGCCCATGCCGCGGGTCGTGACACAGGGGGTGCCAAGCCGGATGCCGCTGGTGATAGCAGGCGGGCGCGTATCATACGGTATCGAATTTTTATTTACCGTAATCCCGGCACTGTCCAGCGCAGCCTCAGCATCCTGACCGGTTATATCATTGTCGGTTAAGTCAACTAGCATCAGGTGATTGTCCGTACCACCGGAAATGATGCTGAATCCCCTTTTGATAAGCTCTGCAGCGAGTTTTTGCGCGTTGTCAACAACAGTCTGCTGGTATTGTTTGAAGGTATCGCTCATTGCTTCAAGAAAGGCAACGGCTTTTGCTGCGATTGCGTGCACCAGTGGTCCACCCTGTATTCCCGGAAAGATCATTCGGTCGATAGCCTTAGCGTATTCTTTTTTGCAGAGTATCATGCCGCCACGCGGCCCCCTGAGTGTTTTGTGCGTTGTTGTCGTTACAAAGTCTGCGTACGGCAGAGGCGAAGGATGAATGCCTGTGGCAATAAGCCCTGCGATATGGGCAATATCCGCCATGAGATATGCATCGCATTCCCCTGCGATTTCAGAAAACACACGGAAATCAAGTATCCGTGAGTAGGCACTCGCACCGACAATGATCATGCGCGGTTTATTTTTTAATGCGAGCTGTCTGACGTCATCATAATCTATGAATCCTTCTTTGTTTACGCCGTAATGGACATGGTTGTAGAGAATGCCGGAAAAATTGACCGAAGCACCATGTGAAAGGTGTCCCCCGTGATTAAGGTCCATGCCAAGTATGGTGTCACCGGGTTTCAACATTGAAAAGTAGACAGCCATATTAGCCTGTGTCCCTGAGTGGGGCTGAACATTGACGTGTTCTGCGCCAAAGAGTCTTTGTGCCCGTTCGATTGCGAGGTTTTCTACCCTGTCGGCATACTCACACCCCCCATAATATCGTCTCCCGGGATACCCTTCAGCATATTTATTGGTAAAGACGGATCCCTGCGCCTCCAGTACTGCTTCACTGGCATAATTTTCAGAAGCAATAAGAACAATCTTTTCATGTTCTCTACTTTTTTCTTTTTGAATTGCTTCGCTAACCTGGGGGTCTGTATTATTGAGATCGCTGGGATTCATCTGTCTTTAGCTGTTCCTCAAGAGCTTCAATCTTACTAATTCTTCTCTGATGGCGGTCTCCTTCAAACGGGGTATTCAACCATGTCTTTACTATTTCTTTTGCCATTTCCTTTCCGATTATTCGTGCACCGAGCACAAGGACATTCGCGTCAGTATGAAGCCGGCTCATCTTCGCGGTGAGCATATCACTGCACAGTGCAGCCCTGATCTTCGGAAATTTATTGGCGACCATTGACATGCCGAGTCCTGTACCGCAGATCAGAATCCCTCTTTCTGCGTCACCTGAAGAGACATGTCTTGAAACTTTTTCTCCAAAGTCGGGATAATCAACAGATTCTGCAGAATCTGTTCCGCAGTCAATGTGTTCAACTGAGAGACTGTGCAGAAGGTCAAGGATGTCTTTTTTCAGATCAAAACCAGCATGATCACAACCAATAGCTATTTTCATTTTCGTTCCTGGACTTCTATCTTATCCGAGGGGTGAATATCAAGTCAAGAAGGAGAATATACCTGTTATGATTGAGCATAAAAGAATATACAGATGCTTATACGTAATGGATATATGCCAGTTTATTGACACATTTTTCTATATAAGATAATATGTTAAGTATTGCTATGGCTGACAAAACCTCCACATTAAAAGAAATTCAGAAATATGTCTCCAGGGGGCAGCTCGATAAGGGAATATCTGAGATGGAAAAGCTTGTTGTCTCATCTCCTGACGGGAATATGTTCAATATGCTCGGAGACCTTTACCTGAAGAAAGGGATCAAGCAAAAGGCAGCTGAGTCCTACCACAAAGCCGCAAATTTCTTCAGGCACGAGGGTTTTTCTCTGAAGGCATTAGCCCTTTACAAGAAGGTTCTGAATATTAATCCGTCTGAAACGGATGCCCTGTATTCGATCGGTGAGTTAAATGAGGAAAAAGGGCTTATAACAGACGCCATCCGGTATTATCTTGCTACTGCGGAAAGTTTTGTGAAGAGCGGGCAAAAAGAAAAAATACTGGATGTGTATGAAAAGGTGCTTTCATTATCTCCAACGAACGTACCTTTGAGAAATAAAGTCGCGGATATTTTCCTGAAGGAAGGTCTGTCTTCCGATGCTGCCAAAGAATATGTTTTTGTGGCCCGGATCTATGATGAAAATAATGAGATGGAAAACGCGCAGGAATATTATAACAAGGCCCTCGAACTTGTCCCATTGTGTAAGGAGGCAGTGCTCGGTTTAAGCCGCCTCTATGAAAAGATCGGCGAAAAAGACAAGGCTTTGGACCAGATGAAAGAAGCTGCCGCATTATTTCCCGAAGATACTGGAGTGCTTGTCCGGTGCGCAGAGCTTTCCCTGTCACATGATGACCACGAAACAGCGAAGAATGCTCTGTCAAAAGTAATAGAAACCGATTCTTCAAATATAGATGCAAAAAGGATGCTTGGCGAAATATTATTGAAAGAAGGCGCGAAAGACAAGGCATGGTATGAGTATCATGTGGTTATTGACGAGATGATATCGAATGAAAACTATGGAGAGGCAATAAGTCTTCTTGAATCTTTTCGGGAGATAGATGCTGTTGAAATAGGCAAACGGCTGATCACGATTTATAAGCAACAAAAAGATAGTGATCACCTATCTGATGAGCTTGTACGCTTGGCTGACAAACTATCAGAAAACAGTGAAACACGCGAAGCACTTATTTTCTATAAAGAAGCATTGGAAATCAAACCTGACGATCCAATTATCAGACAAAAGATTGTGGACATTGAAGGTGTTTCCAAAGAGGAAGTTATCGAGGAGCCACGCGCTGAAAAACAACCTGTCAAAGAGCACATTTCCGTTAAAGCGGAAAAATCAGCCGATGAAATATTTACCGAGGTGGATATTTTTGCCCGTTACGGCCTCCTGAGTGAAGCGCAAAAATTGCTTGAAGGATTGAAGAGCAGGGAGCCTGAAAATATTGATGTGCGCACGCGACTGATAACAGTATACAAAGAACTGCAGGAAAAAGAGCTTGCTGTTTCCGAGTGCCTGATCACGCATGATCTCTTGCAGGGCTTGGGGAAAAAAGAGGCTGCCGAAAAAATGATTGAAGAGGCCACCTCTATTGATCCTGACGATCCACGGCTTAAAGCAACCGTACAGGCATTTCAAGAAATTCTTCCAATTGAACCAACTTCAGATGCTGTGCCGGATAGCAGTGAAACCGCCGGGGCAATGCTTGAAGAGCAGACAACAGATGATCTGCATGAAAGAATTTCTGAGGCTGATGTTTATGTGCAGCAGGGACTAACACAGGAAGCGAAAGAAATTCTTGAAACATTGCAGGGCATATACCCGGATAACAGCGAAGTAGAAGAACGGTTAAGAAGGCTAGCTGAAATGGCCAGGCAAGACGAGCCCGTTACAACCCCTGAGCATGACCGCGTTGAGCAGGATGTATATGAAATAGAAGAAGATACACCGCTAGAGCCGGCAGTTGATATATCCGAAGTGGCTCAGGATGTTTCCCTTCAGGAGCCAGGTGCAGCTGATTATGAAGGGTATGAAGATTTGTCGATCTCTGAAGAGGAAATAATCGAGGCTGATGATGTTCCGGAGCCGGTGTTTGATAGCGAAGTTATGGAGGTTTTTGACGAATTCAAGAAGGGTCTGGAAAAAGAGATCGGGGATGAAGACTCTGAAACGCATTATAATCTGGGGATCGCATACAAGGAGATGGGCCTGCTTGATGATGCTATTAAGGAATTCCAGACATCGCGGAAGGACTCCGCAAGAAACACCCAGTCGTTAACCATGCTCGGCCTTTGTTATATTGATAAAGGCCTCTTTACTCTTGCTATTGATTCTCTGGAAAAAGCCCTCGCTGTAATTGATACAAAGGACGAATCATATTGGGCAGTACAATACGATCTGGCCTCGGCATATGAAAAAAATGGTGATTTTGAAGAAGCACTGAAATTGTATACCGAGGTATATGGCTGGAACGCAAAATTCAGAAATGTATCAGATAAGGTGAATGCGGTGAATGCGGAACTTTCTTCCGGAGAAACACAAAAGAAGAAGAAGGAGCGGAGAGATAGAGTTTCATACTTGTAACATATGGATTATCTGGAATACTATAAACTGAAAGAGCATCCATTTTCTAATGTGGTTGACAGCAGATTTTATTTTAACAGTTCCCAGCAGGCTGAGGCCGCTGCAAAACTGAAATATGCTGTTGATACGCGTAAAGGGCTTGCCGTTGTCATCGGTAACATAGGCGCCGGCAAAACAACACTTGCGCGGAAAATACTCGAAGACCTTGATGAGGACCATTACGAAGCCGCGTTACTGGTCATCATTCATTCCACGGTCAGTTCTGATTGGCTTTTCAAGAAATTTGCAATTCAACTCGGCGTTAAGAATCCTCCTGATCACAAAGTTGAACTGCTGAGTGCGATTTTCAAACGGCTAAACGAAATTCACGATGAAGGGAAAAAAGCGGTTGTGCTGATTGATGAGGTCCAGATGCTGAACTCTCGGGAGATCATGGAAGAGTTCAGGGGCCTACTGAATATGGAGATGGAAGAAGGAAAGATGGTTAATTTTATTTTCTTTGGCCTTCCGGAGCTTGAACATGTTCTTTCACTTGATGAACCATTAAAGCAGAGAGTTGCTGTGAGGATTAAATTGCCTTCCTTCACCGAGGTAGACACAAAGGATTACATTAATCACAGGCTGAAAATCGCCCGAAGTAGCGACGAGATATTTACTGATGAGGCGATAAGCCTGGTTTATAAGTTTTCAAGGGGTACACCGCGGCTCATTAACACGATCTGCGATAATGCTCTGCTCGAGGGTTTTTTATTCAAAAAAGCTTTGATTGACGGATCAATTATTGAGACTGTTGCGGTAGATCTCGGGCTTGATACCTGAGGATCAGCTGCCGAACGATATTTTTTTAACCAGAAGGGTTACAACATATCTCGAAAATTCAATCCGCATTTTTGACTGATACCATATATTCTGTTCTTTGACGGGATTATCATAATACACCGTGAGTTCTTTGCCCTCCGGAAAATAGATCTTCTGCTTTTGAGGCAGAAGCGTCTGTTTTGATATCCATACATCCCTACCAAGGGATGCAAGCCGATATCCGATATCTTCTTCAGTGATAGCATGTTCCTGTGTATCCCACCAGAACAGAGAGTGTTTCAATCCCTTTGTGAGTATTATTTTTTTATAACGGTCGAGGAGGGGATTACTCTTTATGCGGCCGTTCTGGGATGTGAGTTCCATTGCCAGAAAACCAAGGGAATAGACCCGCAGATCAAGGTCCCCATTACGTGAAATCGTGAGTGCTCCGTCCCCTGTTATTTCAGTATCGGTTTTTTCGAATATGATAGAGAACGTGGTCTCTATCTGGGTAATACTGCTTAATTCGGAAAGAGCGTCCTGTATGTCTTTTCCTTCAAATGAAGGCACGGCTATTCTCCTTGGAGCGCATGAGACCGCAAATAACAAGTAACTAACCAAGAATAGCGTCAAGACATTCTTCAACATTCTTCACCCCGATTACCGATAATCCATAATCATTCCTCATTTTTTCTTCATTACCTGCTGCAATAACAGCTTTGGCAAAACCGATTTTAGACCCTTCCTTAAGTCGATGATCTGCTTGTGCCACTGCCCGGATTTCACCGGACAGGCCGACTTCACCGAATAAAAATATATCTGCATCTATCGGCCGTTCCCGCGCAGACGACGCGATTGCAGTAATAATACCAAGGTCGACTGCGGGCTCGATCATCTTCAATCCTCCTACGATATTAATAAAAATATCCATACCACCGAGATGAATGCCGGCTCTTTTTTCAAGCACCGCTATCAGGAGATTTACCCGGTTGAAGTCGACCCCGATAGAGGTTCTTCTCGGCACACCGAAACTTGATGGCGATACCAGTGCCTGCAGCTCAACGAGAAGCGGCCGTGTTCCTTCTATGCTGGCGACAACCGTTGATCCGGAAACATTTAACGGCCGTTCCGAAAGAAATAGTTCCGACGGATTATCAACTTCTCTGAGGCCTGAATCGGACATTTCAAATATACCGATTTCGTTTGTTGAACCGAATCGATTTTTTATGGTTCTCAGGATCCGGTATGAATGTCCTCTGTCTCCTTCAAAGTACAGTACAGTATCAACAATATGCTCAAGAACGCGCGGGCCCGCAATGGCGCCTTCCTTTGTGACATGCCCGATTATGAATATCGGTATGTGTGAGCGCTTCGCAAACAGCATGAGTTTTGCGGCGCATTCCCTGACCTGACCAACAGAACCGGGCGCGGAAACCAGCTCCTGGGTAAAGGCGGTCTGGATAGAATCCACCACCATTGCTTTAGGAGAGATTTTTTTTGCCGAATCAAGAATATCCTCAAGGGATGTTTCTGTAAGAAGATTAATATCCTCATCGCTTACAGAAAGTCTATCAGCGCGGATCTTTATCTGCTGAAGGGATTCCTCGCCTGAAATATACAGCATCTTACCTGCATGCCTGGAGAGTCCTGAAAGAGCCTGCAGGAGTAACGTTGACTTCCCGATACCAGGGTCGCCGCCGACCAGGACAACAGACCCGTGCACAACACCGCCACCAAGAACACGGTCAAATTCCTGTATACCGGTAGGTATCCTGTGTTGAGCGGTGTCTTCAATAGCACGCAGGGAAACAGGTTCAACATGCTCTTTTGTCTGACGGACGGCAGAACGCTGTGGTCTTGCAACAGCCTTTTCTTCCGCAAAGCTGTTCCAGCTGTTGCAATCTGGGCATTTGCCGAGCCACTTCGGACTACCATAGCCACACGTCTGGCATTGGAAAAAAGTCTTAATTTTTGACATACAGGATTCTTAAACTCTTCCAATCTAAAGCATTGTGGAATTACATTGCAAGTATTTTCATCCCGCTACCGGGACGCACTGATTTATTTAGGACTCTGTTCATGAATAATTTGCTTTTGCGCACAGCTTCCAAAAGAGGGGTGCCCTGAGCCAGTAAAGCCGTAATCGCAGCAGAAAAAACACAGCCGGTTCCGTGATAGTCTCCCTTGAGTTTTCTGCCTTTTAAGACATGAAACCTTCCGTCATATACCAGGTCCATGGCATTTCCTTTGAGGTGCCCGCCCGTTATTATGACGCATCGAGGCCCGAATGATTTCAGCTGAACTGCTGCTCGTTCCATAGAAGCGTTCGTTCTTACATCCAGACCAGTAAGAACCGAGGCCTCATATATATTTGGTGTTATAACCGTGCAAAGGGGAAACAGCTTCTTTTTCATTGCATCAGGCAGATACCTACTTCCCAGTTTTTTCCCGGAGGAAGATGTAAGTACCGGATCCGTAACGATATTTTCGAGCGAATGCTTTCTGATTAGACGTGCGGCTGCTGCAACCGATGCTTCATGATAAAGCATTCCTGTTTTTAGGGAATCAGGGCGCATATCTGACAGGAGGACAGAAAGCTGTTTTTTTATGAACTGTGTGTCAATCGGCAGGATATCAGTGACACCTCGGGTATTCTGGGCTGTTACGGCAGCGGCAACCGAAAGGCCATAAATACCGAGGGACTGAAAAACCTTGAGATCGGCCTGAATCCCGGCGCCGCCTGAAGGATCAAAGCCTGCGATGGTTAGGGCAATTTTCATTAGTGGGATTATATACCCTTCTTCTTGTATTGGCAAGAAAAGTGAGTTATAGTATTTAAGGGGCTCAAATAACTGTTGACAGCCGGATGCTAAAGAGATATTATTTGTGAAGAGCATCTAAGACACTGCAATTTTAGCCAACATATCTAAAGGAAAGGGGGTGTTTCCATGAGAAAAGTATTTCTTTTACTCTTAGCCATGCTTCTGGTTTTCTCATTCACTATGATGACCGGCTGCGAAAAGGCAAAAGAGAAGACAGGCGAGGTGAAGGAAAAGGCTGCTGGCTATGGCGAACCCAAGGGACCTGGCTACGGCGAACCCAAGGGACCTGGCTACGGCGAGCCCAAGGCACCTGGCTACGACAAGCCCACAGAAGAGAAGCACTAAGAGAAACCCAAGGCACTTAACAGATAGAAGGTGTTTAAAGCATTTATGAAAAAGGGCCCTTTCATGGCCCTTTTTCAGTGCGGCTGGATAAATGCGGCTATAATGTCACCTGAATTTCCTTTGTAACAGGACCGAATAAGAATCTCTTCCTCAAAACTGTAACAGTGATGGTATCATTTTTCTTTTTGTCGAGCAGAAATATCCTGACATCATCGATGCCCTCTACAGCGGTCTCGTCAAGCGAGACAATAATATCTCCCTTCACAAGGCCAGCCTTTTCAGAAACGCTTCCCGGAGAAAAACCGCTGATCTCTACCCCGTTCTCATGCTTTTCCAGAATAACCATAAGCTTTGGTGATTCAGGGGCATTGAGCTCTGCGGGATAAAGAATATAATCAGCTATGCCCTGTTCCGGATTTTCTTCATTCAGGATAATAGCATACGATCTGTTGTTGCGTCGGAAGGCACGTTCAGGAATGCCTGAGCCGAAGGCCATATGACCAATTCCTGCAAGCACAACGACTGAATACTCAGGATGTTCCCGGATGTACGCATCAAGATTGAGTGCCATGGTTTCATCCCAAATCACTTGCGCCTGATAAAAGAAATCAAAATTCCTCCGGGCAGATTGTCCATGTTGTTCAAAAAACTCCTGCAAACGTTTTTTATACACATCATTTGACAGGTCGATATGTTCAGGGAGTTTTCCGCGTTCTTCGTCTGAGAGGTCCTGAATGCCTCTCTGAGAGACCGTTGCTACTATGTCCCTGTCGAGGTTCAGGGCTATTATCGGGATCGTGTGTGCCTTCGCATAGTGAAGGATGTCCCGGTAAAGGTTATAATCGAATCTCCATCGCTCGAAATATTCTGATTTTTTAAGAAACTCTTTTTCGTCAATAGTCCCTGAAATATAGTCATCGAGCACACTCTGGAACGGCTTCTGGAACATCTCCATCCCGATGGCAATTTTTATATTGTTCTCGTGAAGCGCGCGGATGACCTCAAACTGGACGCGATGGTGCTCAAATCGATCGTGTGATTCCCCAATATAGATAATCTGCTTATCACTGATTCTGTCGATGATATTCTGGAAATCCAACATTTTTGGCATATGAATACCCAACACGTCGAGAGTCAAACCTTCTCCCATGCCCCGGGATGAATCCGTAATCTGCTTCTTGACATTCCTGCCGTTATCAAAGATTATGGTGCTGTATTTGCCATAGTGTGCAATTTTCCTGGCATATGCGTAGATGTCAGACGGTGAAGAGCCTGCCATCAGTGCAATTTCCTTCTGTGGATTATAGGGATTGCGTTTCACGGAAAACCAAAAGTCATTATCAGGGATAACGACCTTGCCAAACAGTTGCTGTGTCAGTTTTGTATCTTTTCCGGGAATAATGAGCGAGGCATTCTTAATATATTCATATGACAGCGTACGCTCAGCTGCCCTGGTAAAGCCCATTTCTTCGAATAGTGCTCCTGCAGATACATATTCTTCATCTTTTCCCTCTGGCAGTACAAACAGCCTATTCGAATCACCCAGCAGGCCGGAAATTACAGGGGGCAGTTCTTCTTCAGTAAGCGTTCTAAAGAGGTCATAATGATAGTCTACAATGAGCGCAACCGGATCGTTGTCAATTTCAATATTAAGCGTCAATAATTCATCATCAATGGTATATGTATTTGTTATTTCGCTATCCTCCAGCAGAATGGTTACCGGGATTTCCAGCCGGTAAACCGGTCCCTTCTGAAGCACCCTGGCGGAAATTACCTTCCGAGAGCCCCGAAACGACACGGATATATCCTCAAGGACAACTTCAGGGATGCCGGGTCTTTCTATCCATTGGGTGAAAAACCAGTCGAGCTCCTTGCCTGATTCCGTTTCAAAGGCATTTTTCAGGTCATCCCACGAAGCCACACGAAACTGATTTCGATTAATAAATGATTTGAGGGCCTGTATGAACTGTTCTTCTCCGATGAGATTTTTGAGCATATGAAATACCATCGCCGTCTTTCCATAGCCTATGGAGCCTGAGGCCCTGTTTTTTCTATACGAAAAATCAGACAGCGGAAAATCGTTTTTTTCTGTAACATAATTCTGGAATGATGTGAGCAGCTCTTTGCGGTACTTCCATCCCAATCCCTCGCGCTCCTTATAGGTATGGTCTGCAAGGTATGTTGTGAGGCCTTCAGACCAGTTGCCGCTTTCATAGTCAACGTAAACAGAATTGCCAAACCACTGATGAAGGATTTCGTGTCCGAGAGATGTATCAACAATAAAAGGAAGCTTCACAACATCTTTTCCTAAAAGTGTAAACGTTGGCATTGCGTAACCGGTCGGCAGGATATTTTCAACGATTGAAAACCGCCTGAATGGGTATGCGCCGATCATATTCTGATACATGTCAATATACTTCCGGGCATAGGTCCTATAGGTCTCTGCAAGTTCCGCATCTTCCGGATGAAAATAGGTGTAGATGTCGACATCGTCAAAACGTGTCTGTTCTACAATGAATGTGCCTGCAACAAGACTGATGCCCTCTAGAGGATGAGGGAACAGAAAGGTGAATAATCTGCTCCCATCTGTCTGCTTTATTTTTACAATCTCATTAGCCTCTGATATCCCCACGAATCCCTTCGGAAGAATTGCTGTCAAACGATAGTGCGCAAGTCCTGCGAATGTGGGATGCCATCCCCCGGTAAGTGAAATGCCAGACGGGCTGATGAGATTTCCCATAACTACTCCGGGATTGGTTTCTGTATCGGCCTCGGGCAGGCCTTCGAATACAGCCTCATAGACTATCGTTAATACGTCATCTGCGTTTTTCTGCTCATAATTGAATTCATCGATTGCGGATTCGATAGATACCAGCTTTCCCCTGACTGAGACTGAACGTACGGTAAGCCCGGCCATAGCAACCATTGTTCTTTGACCAACGGGAAGGGTAATCTCCGAAATGCCGCTTATTTTACCCTTTCCCAGATCGAAATGTACGGACAGATTATGTGCCGGGAGGAACGTGTCGGCAAGGGTAATAGCCGGAAACAGGATGAATGAAAGGAATAAAATCCGTTTCAGTATATTATCTATCATATATATATATTCCTATAGAAAATGTAAAGTGTAAAGCCTAAAATGTCATAAGTGTCTGTCGCTCACTGCTTTTATTCTTGGTCTTAACCAGCCCGCGGTGGGTGAGCCCTCCTTGAACGGGTAAAGCTTAGACTCGATCTGCCAGAAGCGAGCTGTTTTTTATCGCTACGCGCCGTGCGCTTTTTGTCCGTCGGAGCTAAATAGCAGAGGCTTGATGCGCTTTGCGATTATAAGTTCTTACCCCTTGTCCCGTGGTCCTTTTGCGAATTCAGGGGATTACCCCTAACCAATTACCCCTAACCAATTACTCCTTACGCCTTACTCTTTACTCCTTACTCCTTACTAATAGTTGTTTCTTCCTATTGTGCTCGTAGCGCATCTGCAGGAGTTCAACAAACAGGGCAAAACCCATGGGAAGATAAATATACGCCTTAGGTACATGCTGGTGAAGTCCTTCAATAAATATCGTTATACCAATGGTTATGAGAAAAGAAAGAGCAAGTATCTTGAGAGCAGGGCGCTGCACGAGAAAGTCTCCAATGGGTCCGACAAATGCGAGAATGACAAGAAACGAAATGAGAACCGCACTTATGATAATCCATACCGTGTTCGTTAACCCAATTGCAGTAATTATTGAATCAATCGAAAATACGATGTCCAGAAGTACTAATTGTGAGACTACCGAAATAAAACTCATCGACGTGTTTTGAGAGACCGGAGCTGTTTCGTTTCTGAATTCGACCGTATGATGGATCTCGGTTACTGCTTTCCACAACAGGAAGAGGCCACCGGCCAGGAGGATAAGGTCACGCACAGAAAAGTGAAATACAACCGGATCGGTGAGGTTCACCAAGGCGAGCAATACAAATAACATGACTATCCGGGCGATCAGGGCCATCGCCAGGCCGACAATCCGCGCCCTCTTCCTGAGGGTTTCGGGCAGCCTGTCGACAAGAATACTGATCACCAGCACATTGTCAACACCGAGGACCAGTTCCAGACCGATCAACAATGTGAGTAATGCCAGGGCATCTGCCATACGTACCTCATGATATTATTTTCTTTTTTACTGGACAGCCGTTGTACGACAAAGGTCTTCAGCTTCCATAAGTTTAATCAAAACTGCTCCTATTGTAAAGGAAGATTCTTTAATGATACGGAGCTGTTACAGGGCATTGCGCATATTGACAGAAAAAGACATCCGTGATAATATCTACTAAGGTAGTGAATAATCTTATACTTAACTTACAGCATATCGGGCTTTCAGAGTATGAGGCCCGTGCGTATACGGCGCTTCTGGATAAAAACCCGGCAACCGGATATGAGGTCGCAAAAGCATCAGGCATACCTACATCAAAAATATATGAGGTTCTTTCGCGGCTATCCGAAAAAAACATTGTGTCATCAACCAGCGAAGAAGGAACCAAAAAATATATTCCAATAGATACCACTGAATTGATTGAAAGCCGGCAGAAAAAGCTGAATGCAACATTCAAAGCCCTCAACCACGATCTCAAGAAATCTTCTCTACAAAAAAGGTCCTCACAGATATGGAATATAAGTGACTACGATTATGTGATGGATAAGGCTGAACGGATGATACTCGCGGCACAGCATACCCTGCTTGTATCAGCATGGAAAGATGAGATCGTATTCATCGAGGATTTTTTGAAGACAGCTGAAATAAAAGGCGTAAGAATCGGCATAATTCATTTCGGAAAACCAAGGATACAGATAGGAAAAGTATATCAACATTCTATAGAGGAGTCGATCTATGCTGAAAAGGGTGGAAGGGGAATTGTAATCGTGGCTGACTCAGAAGAAGTACTAATGGCCTTTATTGAAAAAGATAGCAGTGTGCAGGGCTCATGGAGCAGAAACAGGGGCTATGTAAGTATAGCCGAGGACTATATCAAACATGATATATACTTCATGAAGATAGCACATCGTTTTGCCCCGTTTCTCAGAGAAAAATTTGGCAGTAGATATGAACAGTTACGAGATATATTCGGTGATACAGTAACCTCAAAGAATATATAAGGTGGTTCCTTTATCTCGACGACTATTATAGTAACTGATAGCAATTTCGAGCAAGAATTGCCGGGAAACTACTGATGATAAGTTCTGAATTTATTTTTGAAAGCCGATTCATTGAGGTGAACGGGCTACAAATACACTTCATTAAGTGCGGCAGCGGACAAGTCTTTCTATTTATTCATGGAAATCCTACCTGGTCATATCTCTGGAGGAATATCATACCTGCGGTATCATCATTAGGCAGATGCATTGCCTTTGATCTTGTAGGGTTCGAGAAGTCAGCAGAACGCATATCTCCTGTAGATTTCTGGAACACTATACGTATGTTGAAGGGTTTATCAGCAGGATGGGACTCAAGAACATCGTGCTTGTCGGCCATGACCGGTGTGGCGTGCTCGGTTTTTACTATGCCATGAATCATCCTGACAACGTGAAAGGGATAGCCTGTATGGAGACATTTCCCTTTACGTTTGCCTGGGATTATTTTCCTCTGAAATTCCGACTGGGATTCAGGTTTTCGGAACTCCCCTGATCGGACAGTTCCTGATCATGGGTTTTAATGTGTCTGTTAACAAACTGCTTCCAGCCTCTGTGTACCGGGGGATTTCCCGGGAGGCGAATTAGGAGTGCCAAAAGATGTTCCCGACAATGCCGATCACGTTATCCGATATATGTCTGGCCGAATAAACTCCCGAATGCAGGAAAAAAATGAAACATTCAGGGCCATAAAAAGAATCGAAGCATTCCTGTCAGAATGTTCCTTCCCGATACTCCTGTTTACAGCACGTCCCGGCGGTATCATCAGACAGGAACGGATCGCGTAGTTTTCGAATACGGTAAAAGACATGACAATAAAAGATACCGGAAACTGCATACACTTTGTCGAGCAAGACAATCCTTCAGCTATTGCAGAGGGAATTGCCGAGTGGGTGCGCAACAAGAGCCTGGACCAGTGTCAGTGCAGCATCTCAAGCAGCACAGACGTTGAAGCCACGGGTAACGGCAACGCCTGAAAGACATATGTGTTTCGCTGCAAAGGTTGATAAAAAAAGGCAGGCGATGAATCGCCTGCCTTTCAAGAAATACAAAGGAGATCCTTTATGTTTTATTTTTAAGCCTAGCTTAAATGTCTGTTGACGAGTTTTGTCATCTCAAACATTGATACAGTGCCTTTCCCGCCAAATACAACACGCAAATTAGCATCTGCGTTGATGTTTCTCTTGTTTACCCTGTCCTGAAGTTTATTTCTCTTAATATACTGCCACAGTTTCTTTGTTACCTCTGTTCTCGGAATCGGCTTGCTTCCCACTATTCTCGCGAGAGCAGCGCTGATCCTCATCGGTTTCATAAATGCCGCACTCGGTTTCCGCTTGGTTTTTTTCTTCTTGGCGGTTTTCTTTTTGGCGGTTTTCTTCTTGGCAGTTTTCTTCTTGGCAGTTTTCTTCTTGGCAGTTTTCTTCTTGGCAGTTTTCTTCTTGGCAGTTTTCTTCTTGGCGGTTTTCTTCTTGGCGGTTTTCTTCTTGGCGGCCTTCTTCTTTACAGCCTTCTTCTTTTTTGCTTTTTTCTTTGCTGCCATACTTACCTCCTTTGTTATTTTTTACAACAAACGTTGTTTGATGGTTTCCCTACGCTAGAAAAATAGTAGCAGAGAGTTGTGCCATTGTCAATAGAAATCTTGACTTATGAAAAAGAAAAATTGTTTTGAAAAAAAACTGATAGACTGCTCTTACAACAGAGTTCTGGCCTGAAACATTGAGAAGTAGCATGTCCAGAGAAAAACCGTGCTCTGAAATTGTATTATGAGCTCTCTTCATTGCATGAACGATTTGACCGGACGTCATATGCCATATTATAGTTTTACTGTGAAGGGAAGCACTGAGAACGGCTATGATGCTATTTATTGAGCTCGTGATTATAGTCTTGTTTTTTCCCGCGGTGCGTCTCGGTGAGACCCTTGGTGAAAGCCGAGCCATTCCTCAGGATGGAAAGACCGCCCTTTTAACGTTACTACTTGTCATTCTCATTCCGGTAATTGTAGTCTTCGTGTTCATTGTTAAGTCTATTTACTCACACACCATAGGGAAACAGCTAAAAACCACACTGCGGGAAGACTATGAGAATGAGGCCCAGGCGTATATTCGGAAAGAAAAATTTGTTTCTGCCGGAAATATCTATGAGACCAAACTAAAGGATTTTTCAAGGGCCGCAGAATCTTATAAAAAAGGCGGCGATTATAAAAGGGCAGCCCTTATGTATGATTATCTGGATATGAGCCGGCAATCAAAAGAGATGTACCAAAAAGCCGGTGATCTCGATGATGCGGCATCGATATCAATGTTGGAAGGCGACTATGAAGAAGCGGCTCAGTTATATGACAGGGCAGGCAAAAAGGCTGATGCAGCAGCTATTTTGGAACGTTCCGGGAGACGGCTTGCTGCAGTGAGGGCCTATAGGGAAGCGGGAAAGTATCGTAAGGCCGCATATCTTCTCGAACAGGAGGGCAAATACAGAGAAGCCGCTGAAATGTTCGGATATCTCTTAGCAAAGGAGAAGCCCAGCAGAGAAAATATAAAGGATTTTTATACCTATGCGTTATTATGCGACAAGGCCGATCAAACAGAAAAGGCGGAGAAGGTCTTTATGGCTATCGATCAAATCAGTCCTGGTTACGAGGATGTTAGGGAACGGCTTCATTCATACAGTCCAAAAAAAGAGGTAATTCCTGAGGGCTTTTCGACCTTGCGGAGCTTTATGAAAAGCGGGAACATATCGCCACATCACAGTCTGAAATTGTGGGTTCATATCCTGAAAGAGCTGAAAGCAGCATACGGCTCAGGAAGACCGTTTGGCCGGATCAGTCCGGACACGATTGGTATTAATATGCAGAATAAAATAGTGTTTCTGGACCGGACGCTTTCTCCTGAATACACGGCTCCTGAGCAGAAAACGGGAGATACGCTGGATGAGCGCTCTGATATATATTCTGCGGGAGTCCTGTTGTATGAACTGCTCGCCGGGGATCTTAATGGTCTGGGCGTTGATCGGCTGATAGATATGATGGAAGATATCCCTGATTGGCTGGATGATCTGGTTATGAAATGTGTGCGAAAAGTCAGGGAAGACCGCTATCAGAGCATCGATGATATCTTCAGGGACCTTAAGGCTCTTTCAAGCGACAGTAAAGAATAGGATGACAGGATGATGGTGTTGATATCTTCCTGCCGGCTAACAGGTGGTCATGATTTCCGAGAGACTTGAGATGAAACACAAGGAATTGTTGTTTGAGAAATTACGGCAGATAACCATACCCATATCTGAATACAGTTTTCCGAACCTGTATCTGTTTCGCGATTCACATGACTATGAAGTGATAATAGACAAAGAGATATTCGTAAAGGGTACGTCATACGACGGACATGCCTATTTGATGCCAACACGAGCGATACACCATATGGAATACGAATATGTCAAAGAAATGATGACAAACGTTGAATTCCTCTTTCCTATTCCTGAGGAGTGGCTTTCGTATTTTGACGGCAGAATGTATGAATTCAGTTACATGGAGGGAGAAACGGACTATATTTATACGGTTGAAAAACTCAGCATGTACAGTGGAAGAAAACTTTCTAAGAAAAGGAACCTGCTCAAACAGTTTTTGAACAGTTACAGACATGATGCCGCACCCTTGACAGGGGATCATCGAGAAGAAGCAAAAAACATCGTGGAGACGTGGAAAAAAGAATCATCCCAGGAGGCTGTTGACACTGATTATTTACCCTGTCTTGAGGCCTTGGAAAAATCCGAGGAGCTGATGTTATGCGGAGTAATATATTATGCTGAAATGGAGCCCGCGGGCTTTATTCTCGGGGAAGAAATAAACAGTGAAACTTTTGTTATTCATTTTGCAAAGGCAACGAGAAAATTCAAAGGTATTTATCAATATATGTTTAACAGCTTTGCCAGGATTCTGCCGGTAACTTACACCTATCTCAACTTTGAGCAGGATCTTGCACAGGCAGCGCTGAGAATTGCCAAGATATCCTATGTGCCGGACAGGATGGTTAAGAAGATGCGCGTAAGCCTCAAGAAAACGCACCAATGATTACTGGCATATATGGAGAAAGCCATACTTATCGTGATGAAACGGAGTGCTTCAGATGATGACGTTGAACGGGTAAAAAAGACCATACGGTTGCTCGGGCTTAAGCCGGTTTCTATTCCCGGGGCTGAAAGAACGGTTGTCGGCGTTATTGGTAATCAGGGGTGGGTTGATGATGCGCCACTTCAGCAACTTAAGGGGGTAAAGGAGATAATCCACGTTATCAAGCCGTATAAACTGGTCGGCAGGGATTTCCACCGGTCGGACACGTTCGTGAAAATGATGCCGGTGATCTTCGAACCGATTCATGCATCATGCAACAGAGCACTGGTTGGCCGCATGGCGCTCGCCGCGCTCGTTGTCTGACGGACCACAGTCACTTGACTTTAAAGCATTTGAAAGACTCATTGGACAGCTGGCTGCAATGGAAACCTTCCTGCACACATCAATACGGAGATAACATGAGCCTATTCAATTGGTCGGGGAATGCGGAGATATATTCTGTAACCGATGCTGCTTTAAGATCTGCTCATCACCCGCAGCTGTATCTCGATATTCTTTACCAGCCCTTCAAGGAGAAATATGATTGCTTCTGCATCAAGGAAGATATCTGCTGTTGAATCAAACAGAATCTTTACCTTTGAATCGAACTCGTCATCCTGCGGCCAGTAGAGAATCATTACCGGAATTCGAGGAAGAAGATAGAGGTGCCAGGCGAACGGTGCGGGAAATGAATCGCGGTGCGACGCACCCAATCGCCGCAGTATCGAAGCTACTGCATCAGTGCTGTTGTCCAGCAGTGCTCTCAGGGGCTCTTCACAGTCCCTCGCAAAGGATGATGCCTTTACCATCCCGCTCTTTAATTCACTATAGGAAGTCCATCTGTCAGACAGCTTTGCCTTCCCATGAATCCTGATATAATGGAGCAGAAGAATCTGTACCCATGGAGTCATATGCCCTTGTGTGTGGATGTCACCTTCCGGCATAATTGAAAATTCCCTGCCGAGACATTTCAGGATAAGCATGTTATCGCGCAGCTCTGCGCCGATATCTTCTGCAATATCTTTAAAGCTGATGTTTTTGACCTCCTGGCGAAGAGCACGAATCAGACGTTCACGCCAGTCAGACCGCCTGACCGATGCCTGTAATGTGCTGGCTTCTTTTTCAGGGAGATAGGGACATGCAGAAAGCTCTGACAATCCCTGTAATACCGACATTGCAAAAGCCATACAGGTGTTGACGTTGCATTCGCCGCAATTCTTTCCAGGAAGTTTCTTGTAGAGTTGGATCGCATTCATATTATGAAAAATCTGAATATAGAAAATTATATCAGAAACACCATGAACTCTTGAAACAGAGACTGCACACCTGTTATGAGGATTTAATCATAGGGAAATTTTCCAGAAGATGATACAATGAGAACATGGCAGATTTTCAGGAATTTATTGAAAAGTTGAAAAGTCCACAATGGCGGGCAGGCATTGCAGCGGTTCTTGTCATCGGATTGCTGTTTCTCTGGACCAGTTTTTTTACCGGTAAGAGGGCTGCCCGCCATGTTATCAGTTACAGCCAGTTTCTGGAGCAGCTTGACTCCGGCAGTATAGAGGCTGTTTCGATACGGGGACTGGCGGTTGACGGTGTGTTCAAACAGGAGGTTAACATTTATTTGTCTGAGGAGAAAAGAGACATCCCGGTAAAACAGTTCAAGACATTTCTTCCCTCATTTCAGGGGGAAACACTTACCGAGAGATTGCAGGGCAAATCCGTCAGGATTACGGTTTTGCCGGAGGAAGACACCTCACTCTTTACGCAGTTCCTTGTCGGAATACTTCCCTGGGTGCTGATTATCGGTTTATGGATCTTTATTATGAAACGGGCACAAAAGCAGATACAGGGAGGTCCGGGAGGTCTCTTTACGTTCGGCTCAAGCAAGGCGAAACTCTATGATGTAAAGAAACCATCAGTGACGTTTAAAGATGTGGCTGGTCTTGAAAATGCAAAAAAGGATCTGAATGAAACCATAAAGTTTCTGAAAGATCCGTCACGGTTTCTGAGCATAGGAGCGAAAGTCCCCAAAGGAGTACTCCTGATGGGACCACCCGGAACCGGGAAAACACTCATTGCACGCGCGACCGCGGGAGAGGCTGGTGTGCCATTTTACAGCATAAGCGCCTCTGAGTTTATTGAGATGTTTGTGGGGGTCGGGGCATCCCGGGTCCGGGATATGTTCAAGAAGGCAAAAGAAACGCACCCAAGCATTATCTTTATTGATGAGATCGACTCTGTGGGACGAACCCGGGGCACGGGACTGGGAGGCGGTCACGACGAACGTGAACAGACCCTGAATCAACTCCTGAGCGAGATGGATGGGTTTAATCCGCATGAAGAAGTGATTGTTATGGCAGCTACGAACCGTCCGGATGTTCTTGATCCGGCGCTCCTGAGGCCGGGACGGTTTGACCGGCATATTGTGATAGATCGACCGGGCTGGAAAGAACGTATTGCTATCCTGAAGGTTCACATGAGAGACAAGAAATATGCGGAAGATGTCGATCTCGAGATTATTGCCCGCGGGACCCCCGGTATGACGGGCGCTGACCTCGAAAACCTCACCAATGAAGGTGCCCTTGTTGCCCTGAGAAAGAATAACAGCATGATTACCATGGCCGATCTTGAAGAGGCCCGTGATATCATTTTAATGGGTTCAATTCGCGAAGACACCATCAGTGATACGGAGAAGAAGATCACCGCGTATCATGAAGCAGGTCATGCCCTTGTGGCCTGGAAGCTGCCGGGCACTGATCCCATCTATAAGGTGAGTATCATACCCCGCGGTATGGCCATGGGGGTAACGCAACTGCTGCCGGAAGAGGATCGGCATTATTATCAGAAGTCCTACCTCTTTAACCGGCTGTGTGTCGCACTTGCCGGAAGAAATGCAGAGAAGATCGTTTTCAACGATGTAAGCAGCGGGGCGCAGAATGATCTGAAAGAGGCAACGACCCTTGCTGAGCGGATGGTGGCACAGTGGGGTATGAGTGAAGAAATCGGGCCGTTGAACCTTGGAAGGGGAGAAGAGCACCCCTTTCTCGGCCGGGAGCTCGCTCAGCCGAAGCGGTATAGTGAAAACATGGCATGGCTTATGGATCAGGAGATTCAGAAGCTTATTATAGAGGCAGAACAGAAGGCGATCGACATACTGAAGAATAACAGGGCAGTCCTTGATGGGCTTGCTAAAGAGCTGATCAGGGAAGAGATCATTGAAAAAGACGATATTGAACGCATCATAGCCTCATATGAAGAGAATAAAAAAGCGCAGGAGCCGGAAGCACCCGTATGAGTGTGCAGCACAATCACGAGCGAACAGAGGAGGTGTTATGGATACCCTTGAGGCGATCAAAACAAGGAGAAGCATTCGAAGGTTCAAAGACCGGGATATTGAAAACGAAAAACTGGAGGCTGTTCTCGAAGCAGCGGGCATGGCACCATCATGGGCGAACATGCAGTGCTGGAGGTTCGTTGTCGTTAGGGACGGGATGGTCAGGGAACAGATCAGTGAACTGTCGTATGTTGAATCATTTCTTGCCCCGAAGGGCTATAAAGTGAACCCGTCAAAGAAAGGGATTGCAGAAGCACCTGTTGTCATCATTGCCTGTGCTGATCCTGAACAGTCTGGTCTCTTATGGGACCAGCACTACTATCTGACTGATCTTGGCATTGCTACGCAGAACCTGATGCTGGCTGCCCATGCTCTCGGCCTCGGCTCTGTGTTTGTCGGTGTGTTCGAAGAGGAAAAACTGCGCACCCTCCTCGGGATACCTGCAGGTATTCGTATTGTTGGCATCGTCCCTGTCGGCTACCCAAGGGACGAAAAAAAAGAGGGGCCTCCGAGAAAGGCACGGGAAGAAATAGTCTTTTATGAAAAATGGAAAAAAAGTTAAATTGTAAAAATATCCGATACCCGGTGCCGGCTGGCAGTAAAGAGCTTTATATAAGCATTGAGCTTTTTCCTGTGCGTTTTGACAGCCACCTGCGGGTTGTTATTATTGGCTGATAAATGGGACAGACAGGCCCATTGCAGTTTCCTGCCATGGGCATTGATCAGGTCTGCTGACTCGATATTCGATAAGTGCCCTCCGGGTCCCTTGATACGCTTTTTTACTGACACCGGATATGGTCCGTGCTCAAGCATCACTGGATCATAGTTTGATTCAATAAATACAGCGTCCAGAGACGCCATTACCGTATCAAGATCAGCAAATGCATGCCCGAGGTCAGTCAGTATGCCGAGCTGTTTTTTCCTGCATGAGATGATAAAGCCTGAACCGTCAGCACCGTCATGCATGGTCGGGATTGTCTGTACCGTGACTGGTCCGAACCGGATGATTCCTCCGGAAAAGAACAGATGAACATTATCCATCCTGCCGAGGTGTGTCTTTGCAAGCGCTGCCTCCAGAGTGTGCGGTGTCATAAAAACCGGGAGGTTGTATTTCCGTTGATATACCCCGGCGTACCGGATGTGATCCGTATGGTCATGGGATATAATCACGGCATCGACCTGTCTGATATCCTTGCCGTGATAGGCGAGTCTGCCTTCGGCCTGACTGCCGCAGATGCCGGCATCAAAAAGCAGTCTCTGTCCACCGGCCTCAACGTAGATGGAGTTGCCATTACTACCGGACTGAAGCACAATCGCCTGTATGCCCATAGGTCTCTGCTACTCTACCAGTCCTCATATCTTTTTGGCAAGGACGATACGATGCTTTATATCGTAAAAAAACCGGATTTGTAGACAGCTGGCTGACGCTCTTCTGCATCAGGAGGTGATGTGCACTGATTACATAGCTAATGGTATTTCCCTGAACAGTTGTTTCAACTTTTCAGTTTTCGGCCTGTCCAGGTCGATAAACATAAGGCCTACGCCAATGCCTTCATCAGCATGTTTTACTCTCGCATGAATATCCAGTTTCTTCGTGTTAACATTGAGCGTGACCCTGACAATACTCCCTGGCTCGAATTCGCGGTCAGTATGAACGTACACCCCACCCTCACTGAGATCAAGTACCTTGGATACAGGCGTATTTTCTATCTGGACATCCAGATTGCAGGGGATTCTTTTATGGACACGTTTTCTTCTGGATGTTTTAGCCATGGTTCACTGATATTCTATGATACTCTATGTCTGTCCGCGCTGGAAAGCATACTGACTATATCATGTATTACGGACATGAGAGGGTTCCAGATCGACGGAGCTCGTGGTCATGGTACCGTTATGAGCGAATTGTACGGGAAAACAGGAAACTTATTTGAGATGATATTCAACAATATCCCTGTCACGGAGAACATAATCCTTCTGAACCCTCTGACCATCAAATTTTGCTGACCCCCAGATACAGGTATATTTCAGGTTCCGAATAAAGTCTTTGTGGATTAATTCAGCGAGCGTAATAACCGTAGATCCTGCAGGAAGTGTGAACGGTGTTTTACGGTCAGCAGGCTTACCAGGCTCTTTGGAATAGACCCTGATGATGTGGGAATGGGCGAAGACTGTTGTGCGTAGAGCTTCTGCCCCGGTCCCGGCATGAGCAGAGAGCCCGACCACCGGATATGCAGCGTCATACCTTTGTAATAATGCTTCTAAACTCTGCTCAGCTCCGGGAAGATCGGATTTATTTGCGGCTATAATAA
>CP070737.1:960475-966884 GCA_020347665.1 Nitrospiraceae bacterium | reverse complement strand
AAATGGGGAGATTGGGCCAGGCCTGCCTGTCGGCAGTCAGCCTTGAATATTGACATTCTAAAATACTATTCGTAAATTACTTTTTCCCCTGCATCCATTCCTGTGCCATCTTTTTAGCTTCACGGATTTGGCCCGGGACCATTTTTTCAGCGATCATATCCTGTAGTTTTTCGCTTTCTTCATCCCCATATTCAGCTCCAAGCTTCCACCACATATAAGCCAATACAGTATCCTTCGAAACACCAAGTCCCTTCCAATACATGGTTCCCAAGTCTCGGAAAGCCATGGGATGCCTCTTTTCTGCTGCTTTTTGAAACCACCTTATTGCTTCTAAAAAATCTCGGGGAACGCCTCGTCCTTCAAGATACATTCTGCCGAGACTATGTTGAGCATTACTGTTTTCCTGTTCTGCTGCTTTCACATACCACTTTGCAGCTTCAGAATAGTCCTGTGCAACACCGTGTCCCTGTTCGTACATATTGGCGAGATTGTTCTGAGCCCCGGCAAAGCCCTGCTCAGCAGCCTTCCGATACCACTGCACTGCCTCTCTGTAGTCCCGGGAACTGCTTTCTCCTCTTCTGAAACGGTTCCCGATTCTGGTCTGTTCTACAGGGTCATCCAATGAGGACTCCTCATCAGGTACCGGATTGCCATCGGAATCTACCACGATCACATCGTCTCCGTCATCATCTTGACCGTCGCCCCACCAGCCGCACGCCTGAGCCTGCGAATGAAACATTCCGAATAGATAGAGCAGGATAAAAATCAGGAAAACGACCGTGAACTGAATTTGACCACGACACAGACAGGTAATACCAGAACATTTACTCATTATCATTTCTCAACCTATTACTCATATTATAATTAAATCATTCTGTGTTTGAAACAATAAATAAAATTCTCAATCCATCATAAGAAACAGATTTACCCGCTTCTGGTGGGTTATGGTTAAAGCTGAGGTTAAGGAAGAACTTTTCGTTAACTCCCGCTTGTGCGCCAATCAGTAAGGCGTGCCTGCCCATAGTTCCTTTATTTTACAGTGAATAAGCATAATCATTGTAAGCCATTAATGCCAAGATAACCGATATCCGCGTCCTCTCACTGAATATTCTTGGAATTATTTTAAGAATAAATTTTGATCTTTTAATGTTAAGAGAGAAAAGAAGGGTAAAAAGTCTGATGAAGAAAAGAAGACGGTATTTGAATTTGATAGGATCGTTTTCGTTCAAATGTTTCCAGAAATCTATATTCCAGTAATATTGCAGCTTTTTATAAATTGTATCAAAAGAGTAAACATGTCTGATTATCCTCCTGTATTCCCTTAAGAGCTCTTCATGCGACATCCTGGGATGAACAAAGACAAGGGATTTTGTGTCATATTTGCTCCAGTCCTTATGAATAATTCTGCCTTCTTCTTCAAAACGCTTAAACAGTTTTGTGCCCGGAAATGGCGTGATTAAATTAATCAGTGGCATCAACAATTTTGATTCATCTATGAAATCAATAAGATCATTAAATGTATTTTCAGAATCAAAATCATAACCCACTACAAATGATCCATCAACCCGTATCCCGTATGACTGTATCTTCTCAATTGCTTCCAAATAATCATGTTTCATATTCACCCCTTTGTCCATACGGGAAAGGTTTTGACTCGAAACAGATTCAAGTCCAATCAAGATAGCGCCGCATCCGCTTTCTTTCATCAATTCGAGGAGTTCATCGTGCCTTGAGATGTTAATGGAAGCCTGACATGACCACTTGATGTTGTATTCCTTAAGAGCCACAAAAAGCTCACGGGCGAATTTCCTGTTGGCGATGATATTATCATCAGCAAAGAAGACGGCCTTTTTCTTATACTTTAGTCTTTCGTTCTGGATCTCTTTTATATCTTCTATTACGTGGTTAACTGTTTTATTCCTGATTTTTGTTCCACTGTATGCATGAACAGAGCAAAACTCACAATGGAAAGGACATCCCCTGGTTGTCTGAACAATATCTGAAATATAGTCATTTTTTGCCAATAACGATCTGCTAGGGATTGGAGACGTCACTAAATCAACGAAATTTTCTGCCTTATACTGACTTCTTAGATAACCAAGCTGAGCGTCACGTAAAAGTGTCTGCCAAACACCCTCTGCTTCGCCAATCACAATGCTATCGCAGTGTTGGAGGGCTTCATCCGGACACATCGACGGGTGTATGCCACCCAAAACTGTTTTTACGCCCCTGCTACGATAGGATTCGGATATGCTATATGCCTTGTTTGCATTCATGGTCAATACAGTTATTCCCGCCAGATCAGCATCCCAGGAATAATCAATATTCTCCAGGTTCTCATCGAATATCCTGACCTCATGCTCAGGAGGAGTCAACGAAGCTAACGTTGGGATGGCTAGGGGATAAGAAAAGAACTTCTTTGAGAATATAAATCTGGAGATAAATTTATACTCATAATAATTTTTTTGGTTAGCTGAGTTGTTATTGGGAATAATCAGGGCTATCTTCATATCAATGATTTCCTATAATTAATTTCAGAGTTTTTCACATTAGCAATAGTATAACAATAGCTATTATGAAAAGAAAAAAAGGGAGTATGGTAATAAGAGAAAAAGAGCTTTTACTAAAAATATAATAATTCTGTCAGTATTATAATTATCATCTATGTATTTTCCCGAAAGAAGATAGCACTGGGGTCAGGAATAATATCAGCCGGATCTTTTTCTCTTCACAAACTTCTGAAAAGCTTCCACACTAAGCGGAACACTAAAGTAAAAACCCTGTAGTTCATTACAGCCGTTCTCACGCAAAAAATTGTATTCAGCCTCGGTTTCAGCCCCTTCGGCCAGCACCGTAAGATTCAGGCTATGTCCCAGAGAAATAATAGCCTTTACCACAGCAGTACCTTCTGTGCTTTTTGTTATGTCCATAACAAACGAGCGGTCAATCTTTAACGTATCAATAGGCAGTCGTCTGAGATAACTCAATGATGAATACCCGGTACCAAAGTCATCGAGCGATATATGTATACTCATGTCTTTCAGTTTCTGAAGGATTCGAATGGTCCCTTCCACGTCAGTCAAGATGCTCCTTTCAGTAACTTCCAGCTCAAGATACCGCGGTTCAAGACCACTCTCCTCCAAAGTGGCACGAACCATACGTACAAAATCTTTTTCATGGAACTGTTTGGCTGAAACATTTACTGATACCCGAAGGTCTGAAAGACCTTGTTCCTGCTGCCAGGACCTGGTCTGCATGCAGGCGGTCCTGAGAGTCCATATGCCTATGGGCACGATCAGTCCTGTCTCTTCTGCTAAAGGAATGAAGTATGAAGGCGGCATAAGCCAGTCCGGCTCCTGCCTTCTGATAAGTGCCTCCATTCCAATAATATTTTCGGAAGCCAAATCCACACGCGGTTGGTAATACAGTACAAACTCTTCCTGTTCTATCGCTTTTCTCAGATTGTGTTCAATCCGCAAACGCTCGGTCGATGTATCATTCATTTCCTTTTTAAAGAAATGGAATCTGTTTTTTCCTGATTCTTTTGCATGGTACATCGCTGTGTCAGCGTTCCTTATCAAAATATCCTCAGTCTCCCCGTCAGAGGGAAACATCGTAATACCGATACTTGCGGATATATACAGTTCGTGGTTTTCTATAGGAAAGGGCTGCGAAATCTCATCAACTATTTTCTGGCCTAATGCCCCTGCCTCCTCAACAGCATGTAAATCAGGCAGGATGATCACAAACTCGTCTCCGCCAAACCTGGATATGGTGTCATTCTTCCTGACCATAGCCTGAAGACGCTCAGCCACTTTCTGAAGAAGCACATCACCAATCCGGTGCCCCAATGTATCATTGATGTTTTTGAAGCGATCGAGGTCAAGGTACATAAGCGCAAGGAATGTTTTATTCCGTTTTCCATGCATCATTGCCTGTTGCAGACGGTCGTGGAACAGGAGACGATTCGGCAGTCTTGTCAGTATGTCGTAGTGGGCATAAAACTGAAGTTCATCTTCGGTCTGTTTTATAGCACTGATGTCGGAGAACACTCCGACATAACGCATAGGGATACCTTCTGAGTCTCTCACAGCCGTAACCGTCAGCCATTTGGGGAAGACCTCACCGTCTTTACGCCGGTCCCATATCTCACCCTGCCATTGACCTTCCCTATGAAGGGTCTGCCAGAAATCTTTAAAGAATTCTCTATCGTGTTTATCTGATTTCATGATCTTTGGATTTTTCCCTATCAGTTCTTCTCGCGCATATCCCGTAATCCTGCAGAATGTCTCATTCACATCAATAATGTTTGCGCTCATGTCAGTAATGAGGATAGCCTCATTACTGTTCTCATAAATACTCGAAATAAGATTATATTTATCAAGGGCGTCCTCTCTTTTCTTCACACTATCAATGCTTTTTCTGTAGAAAAATACATAGATCAATGGTAAAAGGGCGAAACAGGTTATTCCAATTCGTATGACCAGCGTGAAAGCCTGAGAGAGATCAAACTGTTTAGAGACGAAGAAAATTGTTAAAGAACCAATCACTGAGCTTACAGCAGCAACGAGCAGGACCTTCAATAAAAGAGCACTCTTTTCGTTTTTCATCCGTATATATATCCTATGAGCACGGAATGTACATAGTATTGCATTTAATTGTAGCATAAGACAGTTAAGCCACTGATCATGGAGAATGACATGTTGTATAGATCATCACCGCGAAGGGTTACCCGCCGGCAGGCAGGTCTGTCCTGAAGACCAGAATCTTACGATGTGGGTAAAGAACCCGTATAATCTTAGGGCTTTATGGATATGGGCGGTTATTTCACAGCATATGATCAAGAAAAAAATTGTTCTGAGGGAAAAAGCATATATTGTCTCCGTTGAAATGCATTCCTCTTTTCGAGCTACACTTCGTAGAATTTCGCAAGCATCCGGACTGCCTTTATCTTTTCCTGCCGGCCAATGCGGGCCGACTGAATCGCTTTTTCCATTACCCGTGTTGTTTCATCATACGTCTTTCGGTCCACGGGAAAGGGTGTGCCGTCTTTTCCGCCATGGGCAAAGCTGAATCGTGCGGGGTCGCGAAAACTCGGCGGCTTCCCATAGACAATTTCTGATACCAGGCTGAGGGCACGAAGGGTCTTCGGTCCCACGCCTTTCATCCCGAGGAGACGTTCAAAGTTATGGGGCTTTCTCTCATAGGTATTTACAAGAATCCTCTGTATTTTCCTGGGATCAATGTCCGAAAGCTTGATGCCGTGTCTGTCGCTCAAATCAATGCTGGCAACCTTTTTGAGTTCATCTAGCACTTTTTTAGGAGACTCCTTCGAAAGGTCAGTGCAGATCCTTCGTGCCTCTTCACTCTCTGAGGCAACCATGTTCAGGGTCTTGCCAGTTCGGTCACAGCAGACAGCGGCATGGGGTTCCACCACAAAATCACGCACCCTGCTCGCAAGCCAGTGGTACCGCCGGGCTCTTTTGTTCATATCGTTCATGCCCTGCTGTACAACCGCCCATTCACCTCTATAGGAAAATACAAAGACATGATGATAGAGCTTATATCCATCCTGTACTGCCGTATTATCTACCTTTGCCGACATCCTGCTTGCATAGATCAGCGGTTCTGGCTGTACCCCGAATCTGTCCGAATACCGGAGAATGTGCTCGGGAGTCTTTCTCGACGTAGCGCCCTTGCCTCCGGCAATGAACAGACCAAGTTCCTGTTCCATACCCCGCAATCCTTCCTTGAGCGCGCCGGTCACTGTTGTTGTAAGCCCGCTCGAATGCCAGTCAAAACCAAGGACACAACCGAGGGCCTGAAACCAGAAGGGGTCTGACACCTTCTCAAGAAAGGCCTTTTGGCCGAACTCACTGACGATGGCATAGATGATCTCCCGTGAGAGGATAGACATCCTTTCAAAGAGCCATTTCGGCGCCTTTCCATGGTGAAGCGGTAGTGTTGCCGTGCCTGTCCTCGGCATAGCTCTATTATATACTCCTCTTCGGCCGGTGTGGTTTCGGCTCTAATCTAATCTTATCTATATGCTCGCATATAAGAAATGTAACCAGTATAATATGCATTAACGGTACAACAAATATACTTTAGGGGGAGAAACAGTATGGCTACGTTATTCGATCAGACCACAATCAAAGGTATGACCCTGCAAAATCGCCTCGTCCGATCAGCTACCTGGGAAGGAATGTGCGAAACCGATGGCCGACCTTCTGAAAAGTTGATCAGCTGCTATCGAGACTTATCTGAAGGCGGTGTAGGCCTGATAGTTTCAGGATATACATTTGTACGGCCTGAAGGAAAGCAGATGCCCGGTAAAATGGGCATCCATACTGATGATTTCGCAGACTCATACAGAAAATTAACCGGTGCAGTCCACGACAAAGGCGGC
>CP070737.1:956945-960375 GCA_020347665.1 Nitrospiraceae bacterium | reverse complement strand
GTGATACCTGCCATTATAAGAAAAAATATGGGATATCAAATGAGAAGCAGGAAGTTAACGCTTTGCGCTCTGCGCTTTGCTAAGCACCACAAGGAGAAAACATGCCAAAGGGTTTTTTTGTAACAGGGACTGACACGGGTGTTGGAAAGACCATAATAGCCGGAGCACTGATCAAGGCAATCCAGTTTCTTGGACATACGACAGGCGGGATGAAGCCCGTTGAAAGCGGGTGCAGTCTCGAAGGTGATGTGCTCATTCCCCTGGACGGCATGTTCTTAAAGCAATATTCAGGCATGAACGAACCAATCACCCTGATCACACCGTGCTGTCTGCGAAGTCCTCTGGCCCCGCTGCCTGCTTCAGAGATTGATGGCATACCAGTTCATATATCAGAAATCAGAAAGGCATTTGATATCCTCACGCCCGGATATGAAACAATCGTTGTGGAAGGTATTGGCGGTCTCATGGTACCTATAACAAAGGACTACTTTACCATCGATCTTATAAAAGATTTTAGATTGCCGATAATCGTTGTTGCACGGCCGGGCCTTGGTACGATCAATCACATAATGCTTACGGTACAGTATGCATTGAAGGAAGGTCTGGAGATAGCCGGGATTGTCTTAAATTATACTCAATCGCCTGAGAACAGTTTGGCTGAAGAAACCAATCCGCATCTTTTAGAGCAGATCTGTCCCGTGCCGGTTATCGGTATATTTCCGTACCTGAAGAAACTCGACGAGCAGGAGATAGCAAAGGCTGCGATGAAGCATCTGAACCTTGAACACTTAAAGACATTTCTTTGAACTGAAAAGACTATTATTGTATTTGCGGACAGTATAGAAAACACAACTGACCTTTCTTTCTTTATTGTCCAGTTACACATACGAACTTTCCACAAGAGGGCTTTTTTGTTAGTCCCCTTTGAAGATCCCCGGTATGCGACCGAGCGACGAGGGTTAAACATTTCAGGCTGTCTGAGCCCAAAGGGCGAGTTCCTGAAATGTACTGAGGACGACCGAGCAGACCGTTAAGGGATTTTCAGGGGGTGCGTTTTTTTCGGCACTTTGGAAAACATCTTCTTGATGTTTTCAATGTAAGGAAACAGAAATTTAACGAATGTCGCTGTGCTTAGCACAGACGACACCATTTCTTTGCGCATTCAAAGCAATGAATAGTGAGCGTGAGTGAACGAATCTAAATGAATTCCATTACCTTGCATACAAAACTGTTTTGTAAGTTTTCAAAGTGCCTGGGGTCCGGGGCAATGCCCCGTAGTTTAATTCGGTAAGTCAAAAAAGGTCTTTAAGATTTCTCTATAGATAAATCTTAAATTCTATGCTTCAATTCAGAATCTAAATAAGCTTCAGGCTTTTCAGTGTCTTTTTCAGCTTTTCTCTATTTGCAGGAGCCATTTCACAGAGCGGCAGTCTGAATTCTTCCTTGATTTTCTTCATCATGGCAAGGGCAGTTTTTGCCGGTATGGGATTCGTTTCATAGAACATTGCCGCATTGAGCGGTTCAAGCTGGTAATGAATTTTTCGAGCCTGTTGTATGTTTCCCTTTTCCCACTCAGAAAACATCTTTGAAACTAACTTCGGAGCAACGTTTGCCGAAACAGATATTGCTCCCTTACCGCCAAGAGCCAGCAGAGTAAACGTTGTGAAGTCATCACCGGAAAGAACCGTGATTCTGTTCCCACAGATACGAATAACCTCACTGACTTGCTTCATGTCCCCTGTCGCTTCTTTAATCGCAACAATGTTTCTGATCTCCGCAAGCCTGGCCACTGTCGAAGGAAGAATATTGCTAGCCGTCCTGCCAGGGACGTTATAGAGCACAATCGGTATCTTTACTGCTTCTGCAACAGCTTTATAATGCCGGTAAATCCCTTCCTGTGTCGGCTTGTTGTAATAGGGTGATACGAGAAGCGCCCCATCAGCGCCTGACTTTTTCGCCTCTCTGGTAATCATTATGGTCTCATCAGTCGCATTGGCACCGGTTCCTGCTATGACCGGCACCCTCTTATTGACTGCTTCGACGGTAAAACGGATTACCCGGTGATGTTCATCATAATCAAGGGTTGCGGATTCCCCGGTTGTACCGCAGGGAACAATAGCATTGGTACCCTCTTTGATATGCCATTCAATCAGGTCGCCAAGTGCTTTTTCATCGACCTTGCCGTTTTTAAAAGGTGTTACGATTGCAACGATTGAGCCTTTAAACATAGTTCCCCCTTACTCTTTACCACATATTTATACCTTATCTATATAACACTGCCCCGGCACGGAATCCGTTTTCGGACTTGATAACCCATTTAACCATAGCAGTATCAGACAATGCCGGACCATGTTCTATTCTCAGTATATGTCCCGGTTCTAACGGATAATCAGTATAGAAGCCAATACCGCCATCACTGATGTCAATAGCTTTACCGGTCGAATGCACTTTTTCAATTGATTTAAACTTGACTACAGCAAGCGAAAAATTCAAAGCCTCATCATAGGCTATTCGCTGGTGTTTTCTTTTGCTATTATTATTTAACATTTTGTAGATCCAGAATAAATTAAATTACGATCGATCCTTCATACACCTCGACTGCCGGACCGGTCATATAGACGTGATTATCCCTTGCCCATTTTACCATAAGTTCACCGCCGAGTAACAGAACTTTTATTTCTTTTTCTGTTAGTTCTTTGACATTGAGAGCAACAGCAACTGCCGATGCCCCGGTCCCGCATGCCATGGTTTCACCGGAGCCCCGTTCCCATACGCGCATCCTGACTGTTTCAGGGTTTATTACCTGTACAAATTCTACATTGATCCTGTTCGGAAATAGCTCATGGTGCTCTATGAGCGGTCCGAATTTCTGGACATCAAAATGATCAATATCGTCAACAACAATAACAGCGTGCGGATTGCCCATAGACAGGCAGGTCATGGTAAAAAGCTCTTTCTCGATCGTAAGCGGAACGTCTTTCACCATGCCGTGATGTTTAACCGGAATCGACTCTGGTTCAAATAGTGGCTCTCCCATATCAACCCTCACCAGATCTCCTGATTGCTCCGGCCGTATGATACCTCCTAGCGTCTCTATCGAAAGAACAGGTTTATCTGACATTTTCCTGTCCCATATATACTTCGCAAGGCAGCGGATGCCATTACCGCACATCTCGACTTCGCTGCCGTCAGCATTAAAAATCCGCATCTTAAAATCAGCGATCTCTGAATCAATGAGAACCAGTACCTGATCAGCACCGATACCAAAACGCCTGGAGCATAAACGCTCTGATATACTGCTAAATTCCGGAAGCCCGGTGCTGAGTGCTGAACTGCGGCCGTCGATCAGTATGAAGTCATTACCGAGACCATGCATTTTTGTGAATTGGAGTTTCAAGCCAATGCCCCCTTGTCGTCATTCCCGAGGTCT
>CP070737.1:902040-956845 GCA_020347665.1 Nitrospiraceae bacterium | reverse complement strand
ACGCGCCGCCGGCAAGCTGCGGCCAGAAAAAGGTCGGAACAATCCAGACCCTGCTCATCTCGAGAAGTTTGAGATCAGAAAGCAGATAGAGACCGAGCGAAGCAGCGAGTATAGCCGAGAACATAACCTTCGGAACGGCAAAATCCTTCAGATAGAAAACACCGATTAATTTATGAGGGTTTCCGAGTCCTCCCCGTTCCAGAAACAGACCGAAAAATATACCCAAGAGAACGGCCAGAACAAGGCCGACATTCTGACTAACAATCAAGGGAGCTGTCATGACCATAACCTTCTGAAAATGGCTGCTGCGACAAAGCCTGAAAGAAACATTGCAATAACAAATACCCATCCAGCAACTGCAAGCTGCGCCCCTCCCGATAAAGCTACTCCGCTGGTACAGCCGCGGGCCAACCTGCCCGCAAATCCGATGAGCACACCGCCGGTAAATGCTGTTACCATTCGGGTGCTGTTCTTCATCCCTGCGCCCTTGCCGAACCGTATCCTGAAGTTCCCGCTCATTAAGGACCCCACAAGAGCACCGACAAAAAGTCCTCCCACCTCAAAAAGAATCCAGTTCATCAGCGGTGCTTCTTTATTCAGATCTTTTGCGAAGTATTCAAGTCTGTGAGCGAATTCAGGACGCAGCGTATCGAGCCCTACGCCTGTTAATAACGAAAACGCACTCGACGCACCGAGTCCCCATCCCACAATGTAGAATGTTGCAAGAAGGGTCAGACCAAGTCCGATTCCTGCCACATAGGATGACCAAACATTCTCTCTGTTCATGATTACTTTTTCAAATCAAAAAGCCGATAAAGAGCATTGTTGCATTATTTATAAACTTATTGATTTATACTGGCCCATTTTACCCCGACCTGTCAAGCAATTGTCCTGAATCAATCCTTGTTATAGTGTATCGTATTGACAGGTGGATCGCCCGGTCCCGATTCCCGTAAAGAAGGATATATGGGAGTCAATTGAAATATAAGAGGATGAAAGGCTCGGCAACTATTGACGTATTCCCGTGCTTTCGTGAATTGCGTATTCCGTTGGTACTCTTCAGTATCTGGCGTATTTCTAAAGGCGCGTGCTATAAGAAGAAATTTTTCGAAGCGAATGTTACGATTGAGTTTTTTCTTTTTCCTGAACATCTTCGTCTGCAGTCCCGAAACAATAGGTCTCTTCTATCAGCTCAATGAGATGCAGTACTGGTCGATCTGTCACAGTACGGTTTAACTGAAGCATGCATCCCGGACACGACGTAATCACAGTATCAGATTCTGACTGTTTCAGGTGTGTCGTGCATGCTGTCAGAAGGGTATTGGACATTTCCTGTTGTGACATACAGAAGACGCCACCGAAACCGCAGCAGCCCTGCTCCCGAGGCCCAATCAGCTCAAGCCCGGCTTTGGTGATCATTTCCCTCGGCTCGCGCTCAATACCAAGCCCGTACTTCAGGTGACAGGGATCATGATAAACAGCTGTTTTTCCTGCAGCACGAGCTGGTTCCAGTTTGTCATTCAGGAAAACAGATATGTCCATTGCGTTTTCGACCCCCTTGCCCACCATTTTCGGGTAATCGGTTTTAAGCGTAAGCGTGCAGGTAGGGCACAGGCTCAATACTGCTTCAACCGTAAGCTTGTTTAAGATCGAAAGGTTTTTTCTGGCACGCGCAACCGATTCATCCTCCATGCCGAGCGTTCTGAGCGGAGCTCCGCAGCACACCAGTCCTTTCGGAAGTATCACTTCATATCCCAGTTTGTTCAGCACATGAATGAGCGCTTCTTCTAAATGCGGGAATAAATGTTCGACACTGCAGCCGGAAAATACCGCGACTCGTCCCCGTTTCTGAGATGATTTGTATACCTGCCGCCTGCTTCTATGGACAATCTCGGGGAATTCCGGGATAAATGGTATGAGCTCCTTTTTATAGAGAAATGGCAGAACAACCTGCTGGCTCATTCGCAACATTTTGAAACTCAAATCAGGCCACCGTGTAGTAAATCTCGCAATGGTCCTCAGTTGTTTTCTTTCTTTATCGCTTTTGGAGAGCAGTGCCCTTCCGTGGCAGATCGCCTCTGGTATATCAATACCGAGCGGACACTTTCCTGCACAGGCACCACACAGTAAACAGCTGAATATGCGTTCGTTCAGCAATGGTGATGGTTTAATATCCCCTGTTAAAAGACCTCGCAGCAGGACCAGGCGGCCACGTGCACTGGTTACTTCCAGTGCACTATGCTGGTAGGTGGGACAGAGCACTTTACAGCTTCCGCATCGTACACATTTCAAAAGCTCTTTCTCCAAATTTGCTGGCTCCTCAGGTATCTTCATGAAGATTCCTCAATACACGGCGCTATCCACTCCTGTCTTTATTCTGCAGATTCGCGGTTAAGCACTTTGTTCATACTGCCGCTCTGATATCCTTCAAGATCAAGAGATACATATATATATCCAAGCGATTTCAATCCGGATGTTAATCGCCTTCTCTTTTCAGGTTCAAAGAATATGTGCATATCTCTTTCAGAAACCTCTATACGTGCAGTGTCTCCGTGATCCCTCACTCTCACATTTTCTATGCCGAATGATTTTACGAGATCTTCAGCCCGCTGTACGCGCTTCAATACTGATTGGGAAATTCTCTGACCGTACGGAATACGGGACGAAAGGCACGGTGAAGCCGGTCTGTTCCATGCCTTTAATCCCATCTCTCTGGACATCACGCGGATATCGTCCTTGGTAAAGCCTGCTTCCGCAAGCGGGCTGCGAACATCATAAAGCTTAGCAGCCCTGATGCCAGGCCGGTAATCCAGAAGATCATCAGCATTATTTCCATCAAATACATATCGGTATCCGTTTTGCCCTGCCATCTCTTTCAGCCTTCGGAAAAGCTCATCCTTGCAGTAAAAACAGCGGTCAGGAGCATTCCTTACAAAGTCTTCATTCGACAGCTCTTCTGTTTTGATAACAACATGCGCAATGCCAATCTCTTCAGTAAACTGTCGTGCTGTCTCCAGGTCATTTTCTGGCATAGTCTCTGACTTAGCAGTAACCGCCAGAACGTTCATGCCTGCCATTTTCATGGCATACAACAGCAAAGAACTGTCAACTCCCCCGGAAAATGCAATAACTGCGGAACATTTCTCTTTTAGACAAGACAACAAGCGGGAATATTTTTCTTGTGCATTTACCGGCTCAGCAGGATTCATAGGGTATTGACATCGTAATTTTCCTGATGCATTTTATGATCAGCATTAATTACGACATTCACGTCGAACTTTGCTTCGATATCCTCAATACCGAGCATCTCCTCCCCTGACAGCATTTCAGCAACGATAGGATGGGTTGTAATGACAATCTTTTTGCTTCCGTGCTGCGCGAGTTTCACAATTTTTCTCAGGATTTCAAAACAGATGGTTTCAGGAGCGACAACAAAGCTTTTTCCCTCACAATACGGGCATGTGGTACAGAGCGTTCTCCCGAGACTTTCCCGGACTCGTTTTCGTGTCATCTGAATGAGTCCGAGTTCTGTTATATGGAAAATCGTATTTTTCGCACGGTCTTTTTTCATGGCATCAACAAACGCATTAAAAAGCTTCTCTCGGTTTTCAGGCTGTTCCATATCAATAAAATCTACGATGATAATACCGCCGAGATTCCGTAGCCTGATCTGATACGCAATCTCCTTAACCGCCTCGAGATTGGTCTTCAGTATCGTATCTTCAAGGCCTTCCTTGCCTACAAACTTGCCGGTATTCACATCAATGACTGCCATGGCTTCTGTCTGATCAACAACAATATACCCGCCGGATTTCAGCCAAACCTTTCTTCCAAGGGCCCTTGATATATCAAGTTCAACGCCAAAGGCGTCAAATATGGGTTCTGTCTCTTCGTACAGGGTAATCTTGTGAAGCAGTTTCGGAAAATATGCTTTAACAAAATCTATAATTCTGTCATATTCATCAGATGAGTCGATGATGAGCCTTTCAACATCCTGGCTCATAAGATCACGAATGCTTCTGAATACCAGATCAAGGTCGCTGTAGAGCAGTCCCCGTGCAGGTACCCGGTCTTTTCTCTCCTGGATGTTTTTCCAGAGCAGCATGAGAAATTCAAGGTCTTTTTTCATATCTTCTTCCAGGGAGTCCTCACTTGCGGTTCTGATAATAAGCCCATATCCTTCAGGCCGTAACTGCTCAACTATCTCTTTCAGCCTGTTCCGTTTTTCCTCGATAGCAATCCTCCTGGATATTCCTATATGATCCACATCAGGCATAAGCACAAGGTATCTCCCGGGAAGAGTGACATACGAGGTAACCCGGGCTCCCTTGCTGCCGATAGGGTCTTTCGAAACCTGAACGAGAATCTCCTGCCCCTCCTGTATCAGCTCATCGATAGTCATTTCAGCGCGTCCTCTCTTTGAGAGAAGTTCTACTGAATTTTCCTTGTCTTCTTCCTCAAAGAGCGGAGCGTATTCATCGGTATCTGTCTTTATATCAGCAACATAGAGGAAGGCGGCCTTTTCAAGGCCGACATCAACAAAAGCAGATTGCATTCCGGGAAGTATTTTGACTATCTTACCTTTATAAATATTGCCGACGAGGCTGGCATCCTGCTCACGCTCAACATAGAACTCAACCACCTGCCCTCCTTCAAGCAGAGCCACCCTTTTTTCACCCCGGCCAACATTGATCAGGATTTCGCTGCCCATTGTTTCTCCTCTGCCGGTAGTTTCGTCTTTTCGGCCTCGCCGTACATGGCAATCCTTGTAATATCCAGCTGCTCAATAGGAAGGCCAAAGATCGCTTGCATAATCTCATCAATTCTTGCTTTTACGCCGCCAATGTCACACATCGTAACACGCGCAGTCCTGCTATCAATGACATGCATATCTTCAACCATGTTTCGAATGTTTATCTCTCTATTCTTTCTTCGCACCAGGATTCTTGTGTTATTCATAAAATCTTTAGCATCAAGACCACTGCTACACCGCACTTCATAGAGGTATTTTATTATAGAACTATTGAGCGACTTTTCTCTTCCGGTTAACTGCGTCATCCCCTTAGCCTGAATACCAGCCGGCAAGGTGCGGTTCAATTTTTCACATGCTTTTTCCAGATCAAAAGGCGATATCAGTTCCATGTCAAGGTATTCTCTCAGCCCTGCAACACCAACTCTGAGGGCAGGGCCGAATGATACCTTCGGGGCTGGATGAAATCCCTCTGAATAGCGAAAAGGAAATTCCGCCCTTCTCATAGCACGAATAAGCGCAGTTATTAATTCGAGATGAGAAAGATAGCGGGCCATGCCGGCTTTCGAATATTCAAGTCTCACCTGTATCGGTGTGCCTTTAACGGCCGATCGAACCTCCTGGCCTTTGTCAGTAGGTGTTTCATCTTTTTCCCTGATCTGCTTTGTGTTGTCATGGTCATTGCTCCGCTGTACTGCCTGACATGAGAGACCACAGTTATGACACTGCTGTCTGCAGTCGCGTGTGTATGTTGCTGATACCGCATTTTCATATTCCTTCCAGAGAAACTCTTTCGATATACCTGAAGAAATGTGTTCCCACGGAAGTCTCGACTCTTCAGTATGTGCACGCATCGCATAATCACGCACATCGATCCCTGATATGTCCATCGCTTTATACCATTGTGAAAAATCAAACATTTCAGACCATGCATCAAGCCTGCAGCCCAGTTTCCAGGCTGATGCTATCAATCGTGACAGCTGTTCATCACCGCGGGCAAAAGCAGCTTCAAGCAGTGACATGCGTTCATCATTCCCTTTGAATTTGATTCCCTTTCTGACAAACTGACCTTTCAGATAATTACTTCTTTCTCGCAATATTTCGAGATCAGCCTGTCCGCACCACTGAAATGGCGTATGCGGCTTTGGCACAAAGGCTGAAATGCCAATACTGATCTGTGCGCGCCTCTTGGTCAATTTTCTGGACATCCGTAAAGCACGACAAACCATTTCAGGAATTGCTTCAATGTCAGCGTCAGTCTCGGTCGGAAGTCCGGTCATGAAATAGAGTTTGAGGTTCTGCCATCCCTCACTGAATAGGGCCTCAAGTGCCTTCTGGTAGTCATCTTCCGAAAAGTCCTTGTTGATCACGGATCTGAGCCGGGCAGTTCCTGCCTCAGGCGCAATGGTAAATCCTGTCTTTCTGATCGTCTTTATCTCTCTTAGTATTTCGCGGTTAACCGTAGCGACCCTCAGGGAAGGAAGCGATAGTGCTATCTTCTTCTCGGAGAAATTTCTGACACATGCCTTCAGAAGCTGAGAAAGGCACGAATAATCTCCGGCACTTAAAGACGTAAAAGAGATGCTGTCATATCCCGTATGTTTCAGTGATCTCTTCGCCAGATCAAGAACGTTTTCCAGAGACCGCTCCCGAACTGGCCGGTACACCATACCTGCCTGACAGAATCTGCATCCCAGAGAGCACCCTCGCGATACCTCGATATTTATCCTGTCATGAATAATGTGTGCAAACGGCACAATGGGATGTGCCGGAAAAGGAGCATGATCAAGAGAGGGAATAAACCTCCGATGAATCTTTTTTTCTTTTCCAAGAAGGGGCACGTAAACTCCTTCAATTTCAGACAAAGCCTTTAACAGCGAATGGATGTTGTTCTGTTCATTGTTTTTCCAAAGTCGATAACATGACAGGATCTCGCAAATAGCATCCTCGGCATCTCCTATGAGAAAGGCATCGATAAATTCTGACATCGGCGCAGGATTTACTGTACAGGGCCCGCCTGCGATAATGAGGGGATACGCGCCTGAATCCATACGCTCTTTTGATGAAACAGGTATTCCTCCAAGCGCAAGCATATTCAAAACCGTGGTATAGGAAAGCTCGTACTGAAGGCTGAAACCAACAATATCGAAATCCCTTAACGGACGTCCTGATTCAAGAGAAGAAAGCAGCCTGTTTTTCCCTCTCATGATATCGTCATGGTCAATCCACGGTGAAAAAACCCGTTCCGCAGATGCATACGGCACGTTATTTATTATGGTATAGAGAATTTTTAGTCCCAGATGTGACATGCCGATTTCATACACATCAGGGAACGCAAGAGCAACTGCGAGCGGGGCTTTCTTATGAATTGCATTCACCTCTCCGTTTATGTATCTGCTCGGTTTTTGTGACAGTAACAGGTTCATCAGTAAACGATAACACCCCCTGAGAAGCTTTGGCAAGCGTGGTGTCGAGAGAACATCATGGATGCAAAAGGCGTCAGGCACTTCTCGTCTGGCATATGATATAACGCACCATAAATAGTTTTTGTTCTACGGCCGTAATCACATATGAAATTATCAGGGAAATTTGACCTCTTTTCTGCTGTAATCATCGCCGTATTCATCACTGTCTTTTTTATTTCACTCTATATAATTTCTCTATTAAGTAGTTCAACTGTTGCGCTTGTTGATATGTCAGGCGAGCTTTACTACCTTACAGACCTGAAAAGCAGTCTTCTCAGATTAAACCGGGCACTGGATCATTATGTATTTATCATGGGCAGCACGGGACCTCCGGACGAAATAATAAGAGGCCTCCGTGAATTCAATGGGATTCTTCTAGGAGCTGATGAGATTAAAATAGATAAAGAGGAGCAGGAGATTGTTGCATTTCTTCAAAAGGATTACAGCCCATTCTCTTTGGCCGTTGACAGCATTATAAAGGGCAGCACAGTGTCAGTATCTCAAAAATAGTCACTATTGAGAAAATGGCAAGACGACTATATTATGAAAGTACTCGATGACATTGAAAAGCATTGGCTAGAGGATCTGGAAAAAAGAGATCATCTCATAAAAACCGCCGGGCCGGCAGAAGTCACGGCTTTGTGGATTCTTGCAGTGACGACATCTTTCATGTTCCTGATCCTGCTTTTTTCACGGACATTCGTATCCAGGCTTGTTGTAAACCCCTTGCATATTATCGAGGTTGCCAGTAGCGCCCTTGCAAAGGGTGATATGAAACACCGTCCGACGATTACCTCAGATGATGAACGTGGAAGCCTTTCAACAAGTATCAATGTCCTTTCTGAATCAATAGAAGAAAAAGTGGAAAATCTTGAAGCGTCGATAGCCAAGGAACAGGCGTTCATCAGGGAACAGTTCAGTCTGACTGAAATGATGACCTGTATTGCTTCGGCTGTGGAACTTGACACGCTTCTGCACACATTTCTTCAGAGGACACGGGATCTGCTCAGGGCTGAGCATAGTGCCATTTTTATCCTGGAGAACGTCTCCGACACAAAAGATCTAGAGCTCAAATATTATGTTGATACTCTGGAAGAAAAAACATCTTTGGATTGTGCGCAGGCAATGATCAACGGGGTCTTTCTGAATACGATCAGATTATTTGACCCGTTAAGAACAAATAAACTGTCCGGTGAAATTTTTGCAACACATTTAAAGATAGATAATTTGCTTGCGGTTCCTCTTTCATCTGCTGATAAAGAGCTTATCGGACTGGTAATGCTTGTCAATAAAGCCGATGGGTCTACAAGCGATGACGAAGCGTCTCTCTTCAGTTTCTGATTTCAGGCCTTTCAGGCGATTACCATGCAGCAGGAAATCGTACGCCATGCCTCCACAAGACTTTTAATGACATCTACGGTCACCAGGCAGGCGACAGCGTATTGCAAACGGTCTACCGCATGCTTTTGGAATACATAAGAAATACTGATTTTACAGCCCGCTATGGCGGCGAAGAGTTTGTTATTATTCTTCCCGAAACGACCTCTGATCAGGCATATGTGGTAGCAGAGAAAGTACGCAACAATATGAACGCATATGAATTCACCTTCGACAAGAAAGAGCTGGCGTATATAACCGTTAGTATTGGCTATGCAACATTTCCGGATGATGCTGATGAACCAAAAGCGCTCATTAGGAAAGCAGACCCGGGCCTCTATATGGCAAAAGAGAACGGGAGAAACAGGGTCTCAAAATATTACTACCGGGGAGAAGGAACTGAAGGAGCTCTGCCCGATGGAATTAAGACTAGTCTCTCTGATCCGTATCTGACAAGCATTAAAGAGCTTGCCAAGGCTATAGATTCGAAATCCTTTTATATGAGGGGCCATTCATTTGAGGTTGCTGCTTTATCGATCACGGTTGGCAGGGAATTCGAACTTGACGATACCCAACCCAGATAGAGGGGCTGAGAATTGCCAGTCTCCTGCACGATATCGGGAACCTTGGGATACCGAATAATGTCCTGAACAAGCCGAGTGCCTTTATCGCTGAAGAAAAGAAGATTATCAAGGGTCATCCGGGCATGACTGAAATGCTGCTTAAACATTATCCACGCGCTGAATTTATTCTTCCGGCTATTCTGTATTATCATGAACGCTATGACGGAAAAGGCTGTCCAAACGGATTACAGAAAGACGAAATTCCTCTCGGCGCAAAGATTCTATCGGTTGTTGAATCATATCATGCCATGGCTTCATTTTGTCCGCACAGGGGAAAAAACCCGGGTAGAAGCGATAGCTGAACTTGAACGGGAAAGTAGACGACAGTTTGATCCTGCTGTTGTGGATGTCTTTATAAAGATATTAAAAGAATCATTTGATCCAGCCAGCAGACGCACAGACCCATTATAGAACCATCCCTCTCTGTATTTCTGTCCATAAACAAAATACTGATACTGTACTGATACTGCATGAAAAGAGCGAAACTTGACTTGGAAACAAATGAAAGGCTTTAATAACAGGTACATATGTTTAAATATATCTTTGTACTTTTGTTATCATGTATTCTCGTAGCCTGTTCAGGTAAAACACCGGTTCAACCTGTCGAACCCTTTGACGCAGAAAAATCTTTTGCCAAGGCAAACAGGCACATGGACGAAAAAGACTATGATGAAGCACGAGCTCTTCTTTTGGAGATAAAAAACCGGGACCTCTCTAAAAAATTCGGTCCACTTGCGCAGCTGAGAATTGCCAATTCCTATGTTCAGGATGAGGAGCCGGAACGTGGTGTTGCGGAATTTAAACAGTTTCTTGAGATGTATCCTGACCACAAACATGCCCCGTATGCGCAATACCAGATAGCGATGGTCTATTTTCATCAGATTGAAAGCCCTGAAAGAGGCTATAGCGGAGCCGCCCGGGCACTCGTTGAGTTTCAGAAACTGAAGGAAGATTATCCCAGAAATCCCTATAAAGAACAGATTGAACTGAGAATGACAAGATGCAGAAATATTATGGGTGATTATGAATTTCTTGTCGGAGAATTCTATCAAAAGAAAGAAGCTTATCCTGCTGCAATCAGTCGCTATGAGTACCTGATAAAGAACTTTCCTGAATATAAGGGCATGGCAGCAGCCCTGTTGAACCTCGGCATTTCGTATAAACAGTCTGGAGAACTTGAAAAAGCAGTCACCTCTTTCAATCGCCTTTCCCGGGAATATCCGGACACTCCTCAGACCGTTCAGGCCAAGAAAGAACTTTCCTCTTTGAAACCGGACAAAGAATAAGCCTTTATTTTTCTTGTGAACTACTACCCGGCATTTCTGAACCTCTCGTCAAAAAAAATAGTGGTAATCGGGGGAGGAACTGTTGCTGAGAGAAAGATTCTGCAGTTAATGAGAGCCGATGCAGATACTATCACCGTTATCAGTCCGGAAATTACACAGCGGCTCCTCAAGGAGAGAAATAAAAATCGTTTCATCCACATACGCCGCAATTACAGAAAAAAAGACCTTGACAACGCTTTTCTCGTTATCGCCGCCACTGATGAACCGTCATTAAATACCAAAATTGCCAGAGACGCGCCCTGTCTTGTTAATGTTGTTGATGAGCCGGCAGAGTGTAATTTCATTGTTCCTTCTGTTATAAAGAAAGGCCCTTTGCACATTGCTATATCTACAAGCGGTGTAAGTCCTGCCTTTGCCAGGACTCTGAGAAAAGATCTTGAACGTCTGCATGGTGCAGATATATCCGAATATCTGTCATTTCTGAAAACTATCAGGGCAAAGGCCCTCATCAGAATTACAGACCGAAGAAAAAGAGAACGGTTTCTCAAGCGTATCGCGTCGGAAACTATTTTAAAGACTCTCAGGAAAGAAGGGATAGATGCGGTCAAGAAAAGTATTCTGATCGATTTCAAAAAACAAACCACATAGCACGGTTATAAAGTGCGGAGCCGGCTGACGTGTCTCGATTCCGCTGGAAACCATTTCAAACGAAATCCTGTGATTTCCAACATGGTGCTTATATACGATCCACTATTTTCAATCCTTATGTTTTTCTTCCATGTCAATTCTCCAGAGGTTTGTGCCTGTATGGAAAACCTTGATAATGAGGCCAATAAAACAGATCAGACAGACAAAAGGAACCGTAACAGCAAAGTGGTCTGTGCCCATAAATATGCTTACAATATTGATAAAAACAAAAACGATTCGCATCTCTGTTGGCCGAAACCAAAATAACAGATCTGAAACTGGTTGGTTGCAGCAACGCTTAAAAAAGAGCTTGCCATGAAACCACCGGCCAGAAACAGAAGCAGAATGAAGTATGCCCCGAGTCCCGGTGGAGAAACAATATAACCTGTAAAGATCAAGGAACAGAGACATACAGAGTCAAGAAAGTGGTCCATGTAGAATCCCCATTTTATTAATCCTGTTCTCCGCTTCCTGCCAGCAGCACCGTCAAAAAGATCAGTTATATATTGAAAAACTATCATAACCCACACCATCCACAACCACTGAAGGTTCGATTGCGCTAGGTAACCAAATACTGGATTCAGAAAGCTCCAGACCAGTGTTAGCATTGTCAGGTGATAGGGTTCAATATATCCGGGAATTTTCGGGGTGCCCCATGCAACCAGAGCCTGCTCAGGCCTGATCAGGATTGTCCTGCCTATTTTCTTATCTTCTCAAATTCCATCAGAATACGATTTATTTTCTTTTATATCTATATACTTGTTTATCGTATATTTCGTGATCGGAAAAATCCTTTAAAATAATAACTATTTATAAAATATAAATATTTTATAAATTTAGTCATGGAGTCTGCTTATGAAATAATCATTTCTCACATTCAGTTTTCCAACATCTGTAGCTCTGTTTTCCATCATGAGGAAAATAATCCTACAAAACTGCTCGTGAACAGACTCTGCACCACCCTTCTAACATTTTTTCTTTATAAAAAACAAAATCAGCTTATACGACAGTTGAGCATCCCTGTGTTAAAAAGAAGGGTATTCTGTTCTGCCTATCCCTTTGCCGGTATGGCTCATTCTGAGATATGGATATGATATGGATATTCTGAGGCATATTCAAAATAATCTTGACGGTTATTTATTGATATAGTATACTATCGTATATTGATAATCATTATAAATTATAACCCAGAATTTTTCCTTTAATTATGGGCAAAGATCAACAGTCTCCTTCAGATGCCAGACTCAAGAATTATCTCGCCTTTTGGAAGAATTATCGGGCTGAAGTCTTACGACAGGGTATTCCCGATTCACTTGCACCCTGGTTTGAGCACTGGGCGCGCCAGTTCTCCCTTTCAGTACCTAAGAAGAATCTTCGCGACCGCTCAGCCAAAGATATCCGCCAGTTTCTGGACATGCTACGGTCAAATTCCCGTGTTGACAAGCGACAGGTAAAACAAGCGTATGATGCCCTGAAAATTCTCTACCGGGATTACTTGAAGCTTCCATGGGATCTCTCTGAAGCGGAAGAAAAAACCCATCGTAGCTCTGAGAAAGCAGTTCTTCAAACGGCAAGGCCTGTTCCCCCCCCGGTTTCTGCGGAACAAGTTCCGCAGAAACCCCCACCTCCGGAACCTGGTCCAAGAGATACTGTTGCATCGGTGAAGGATATCTATAGCAAATTGTTGTCAGATCTCGAGCGGCATCATTATTCCCGGAGGACAGAACAACTCTATAATCACTGGGTCCGCCGATTTATCAATTTTCACGGTATATCATCGCCTCAAGAATGCACGGCCGATGCAGTGCGAACATTTCTCGAACATCTTGCGAAAGAAAGGAATGTCGCTTTAACAACGCAGAAACAGGCCCGCAACGCCCTGGTCTTTTTTTTTGAAGAGGTTCTGGATGAACCCCTTAGTGCAGTCGGTGATATTACCCAGGCAACAGAGCCCGTGAAACAGCCGGACATACTGACGCGGGACGAAATCACCAGGCTCCTGAGCACGTTGAGTGGTGAAAAGCTCCTCATTATCGGTCTGCTCTACGAAAGTGGCCTGCGATTGCTGGAATCGCTTCGGCTCAGAGTCCATGATCTGGATTTTTCCGAACAGCAGATAGCTGTGAGGAATGCAAAAGGAAGACAGGTGAGAACTGCACACCTTCCTCAACATTATATACAACCTTTCGAAGAACATTTGGAACAGGTAAAGGAACAGCATTCTACTGATCTCTCTCATGGGCTGGGAGCAGTATATCTGTGGCCCGCTTTTCTCAAGAAGAATCCGGATTCGAGCCGCGAATGGATCTGGCAGTATGTGTTCCCGGCTCATCGCCTTTCGATTGATCCGGTCAGAAAGAAGATTCAGCGGCACCATGTTCATGAGAGCGCAATACACAAGGCGTTGAGAGACGCAGCTCAAAAAGCCGCCATCAAAAAGAAAGTAAGCTGCCATGTATTGAGGCTGACTTCTGCTGTTCACAACGTCGAAAGTGGCTCTGATATGCGGGCACTTCAAATACGGTTCGGGATTTCAGATGCCATGATGACGTTCATACAGGATCATATGAAAAAGAGCCGGGATAAGATGACTTGAATGGCTGAAAAAACCGGTTTGATCATCAAGGGACATCAGGCGTTTATGAGTAATCGACCATGAGTTGCCTGACCTTTTCCCGCAGGATATAAGAAAAAAACTGATACTCGTCAATGTCATCAGTTTTTTGAGTGAAGTCTATATCAGCCGCGCGGAGCGGCCTGCCATATGTTACTGTTATATTCCTGAATCGGGGCAGCCACGCCCTGCGCGGCAGTGCTTCACGAGCACCATGGATATATGCAGGCACAACCGGGACACCCATCTCTACCGCCAGTATACCTATCCCTTTCTTGAACTCCATCAGCTCGCCATCAGGCGAACGCCCTCCTTCAGGAAACACAATGAGCGATCGATTGTGTTTCAAGACATACGCGGACATCTGGAGCGCCTTGTTGAGATACGATGCGGTATCAATCGGAATGACGTGAGCAATCTTTGCAAACCAGCCTGATACCGCATTGTCAAAATACTTCTTCAATCCCAATGCATGCATTCCTTTAAACGTGGCAAAATCAACTGAAAGCATAACAGCAAAACCATCAAGATAGCTCGAATGATTCGGCGCGATAATACAGTTTGTGTTATCGGGTACATGTTCCCGACCCCGCACCGTAAGGGAGAATCCGCCCCTGAAAAGCAGCTTCATGCATGCAAAGAGCATTCGGGACATGCAAAGCCTCCTTCCAGGATCTTCAAGCGAGACAAACGCAAGATCTTTTTCTGAAACATCTCTCATAAGAATGTCTTTCCAGACAATCTTCATTGCTGCTCCGGTGGGAATATCAGATGTTTTCAGGTGGTCTATCTTGTTGATCAGCTCCTGAACCGTCTGGATATCCGACATGAAGTCATCAGAAAGATTCAGAGAAAATACTTTTTCGAGCGCCGCTGTCAACTCAATCTTTGAGAGTGAATCAAGGCCGAGGTCAAGCTCTAGATTGTCATCAATTACTATGTGTTCTTTACCTGCTACATAGAAGTGAAGAGCTTCCAGTACCTTTCCCGCTGTTCCTTTCTCTTCCGGGGACTTTGTATCAATCCGTTCCCGCTTTTTCGCTGCCGCCCTCCTGATTACCAAATCCTTTATGAGGAATCGCTGCAATTTTCCGAGCGGCGTTCTCGGAAGCGGCTCCTTATGAATCGTAAATCCCTTGAGCCTCATATACGAAGCCAGTCCGGATGAAACATCATTTATCGCCCACTTAATCTCTTCCTGTATATTGGATATGCCGTTTGCCTGCGCATATGCAATGTCAGGAATAATAACCGCGTGAAGGGCATCTGACATGCCTTCATCATCAATTCCCATCACACATATTTCCTTAATTAACGGCGACGTCACGTAAAGCTTTTCTATCTCTTCAGGATAGATGTTCTTTCCAGATGCCAGGACAATAACTTCTTTGGACCTGCCGGTAATATAAAGATATCCGTCCCGGTCAATCGTCCCGATATCTCCCGTTAAAAACCATCCCTCTTTTATGACATCGGCTGTCGCAGACGGATTCTTATAGTATCCCTTCATTACCATTGGCCCCCGTATCGCTATCTCTCCTTCTCCGCTTTCAGAAGGCTCGATGATCCGTATTTCCGCTGAAGGCAATGCTTTTCCGGCTGATCCGGGTTTTCTTTTCGACAGCGGATTAAAGGCTACTATTGGCGAGGTTTCTGTTAATCCGTATCCTTCTAGAACCGTAAAACCAAAGGCCTCAAGGCCTTTCATCACTGACGGGTCAAGACGTGCACCGCCACAGGCAAAAAACCTGAAGCGGGTCCCAAAGGCACGATGAGCAGAACCGAACATGACGCGGCCGACATTCATATCAAACCTCTGGCGCATCATACCAGAGAAACGATGAGCCATGATAAGAAGCGTTGAAAGGGGTTTGGGAAGAGAGATTATTTTATTCATCATTCCGCTTAACATCATTGCAAGCAGCTGCGGAACACCGACCAGCACACTCACACCCCTCCCTTTGATTGCCGAAAGAAGATCAGGCCCCTTCATGCTTGGCGGACAGGTAATTGCTGCACCAATGAACAGTGGCAATAGAAACGTGCACATAAATGCATAGGTATGGTGAAGCGGCAGCACGGAAAGTATATTGTCCTCTCCGGTAACAAGTCCGGCTCGTATCGCGGCCTCGGCATCCGAACAGAAGTTCCTGTGGCTGATCATAACTCCCTTAGGCGTACCAGTCGTTCCGGATGTATAGATAAGAGAAGCGAGATCCTCAGCATGCACCTCGGGTAACGTATTCCCCGGTTCTGTTTCAATAACTTTTCCGTACTCTTCGGAATCAAAATTTATCACAACCGGCACGTTCAGTCCATCCCGGGGGTGCTCCCGTAAAGCGGTCGCCACCGTTTCAGCAGTGGTATGGCTCAGGAATATTATCTTTGCTTCAGAATTACGCAGCAGATTGTTACATTCGGCTGGCCCAAGCCTCGCATCAATGGGAACAGCAATCGCTCCCGCAAGAACAACCGATAGATACGCTGAACACCACTCATGCCTGTTTTCTGAAATAATGGCAACACGGTCACCTTTCCGAAGGCCGGCCTGCTGCAAATACGACGCTGTGAATACTACCCTTTTTTCAAAATTCCCGTACGTCAACGTCTGCCAGCCATCTTCAAAGTAATGGTATAGAACCTTGCTCTGATGCTTACCGACAGAGCCAGTGAAGGCATCTCCTATGGTACTCGCATTGAACACTGCTTACACTGTACCATACTGGCCGTCGATGTTCGTGCTTTGAGCGGCAGATATTGAACAGTGGCCTAATGGAGCATAGTTATCCTTGAAATACATTTGCGGATTCTTTCTGAAAAAGCAATGCTGTCCCGATAATACCATAATAGGGAATCCATCCGTGGCCCCGGTTATTCAGCTGTTGTATCCCCGGATTGCAAGGTGTAGTATTCGATATCAAGGAGCCTTCTCTTAATATGTTCTCCGGATGAATAGCCCCCGATAGAACCGTCAGATTCGATTATCCTATGGCACGGCAATACGATCGGGATCGGGTTTTTTCCAAGGGCCTGACCGACTGCACGGTACGCCCGAGGCGAGCCAATTGTGTCAGCAATCCATTTATAGGATCTGGTTTCCCCGTACGGAACCTGCTTGAGCGCATTCCATACTTTTTTTTCGAAGGCTGTCCCCCCCATAAAATCAATCTTACAGGAAAAGCTGTTTCTCCCCTCGTCAAAGTACTGCCCGAGTTCACTCTTCAGGCTGGCTGAAACGTCAGTGTTTTTCACAAATATTCCACGGGGCTTTTGGAAAGATACACCGACTAACGAACGGTTGTAAAAAATCAGATAGAGCAGGCCTAACGGGCTATGGAATATATCGTAGAATGCATTATGGTTCAACCTTTTTTGTTTCATCGTACTCTTTGGAATAAACCTCCACCCTGTCACCACCCTTGTTGATTGCCGTGGCAAGCGCCTTCTCAGCACATAATATAAACTCTTCAGTACTATGTCCGTCAAGAAATACAAGACCGATGCTTGCGGTTACAGTATCCTTTGGCTGTGAGTCCTCATGTAAGAAGGGATAATTTTTGACAATCGCGTTAAAGCGGTTACTCAGAGAAAGCGCGGAACTGATAACGGTATTCGGTAATAATACGGCAAAGGCATCGCCTCCGTAGCGTATGACAACATCGGATCCCCGAACATTCTTCCTGATAAGTTCTGAAACTTTCTTCAGGATGATATTACCGTAATACTCTCCGTGATCCTGAACGTATTGTCCAAAAAAATCTATGTCCAGCAGTACCAGATTGAGCGGCAATTTGTATCTGACGGCCCGTTCAACTTCCTGAGCAAGGCGTATCTGAAAATACCGGTGGCTGAAGAGCCCGGTAAGTTCGTCAATAAGCCCTGCACGTTTTGGATAAAGGACTTCCAGCTCTTTGATATGGCCGATCAATTCTTTTGTATCAAAGGCATGTTTTCTGACAATGCGCTCTATTTTCCCGACCAGCGATAACCGGTCCTCGACAGATATATCACGCTCCGTCAATATAAAAATAGGGATATCCTTGGTAGAATGGTTCTCCTTGAGCTCCTTTATAATGTCAAACCCCAGCATGTCAGGAAGCGAAAAGTCCATCAAAATCAGGCTCGGCCTCAGGGCAATCGCAAGATCAACACCCCTTTTTCCTTCCGGTGCAGTGTATATCAGGAAACCCTGCGGTTCAAATATCTCCTTAAAATAATTCGTAACACTCTCTTCTGATTCAATAACCAGAATCGATATCGGCAACGTGAGCTTCCCTTTTGTAATATTGATTTCTTCAAGTTTCGACAGCAAGGCATGCTTGTCAAGCGGTTTCAAAAGATAATCAGTCGCACCGAGTGCAAATGCCAGGTCTTTATTATCAACAACAGAGTGAATGATCGCAGGCACATCAGCGGTATTGGGATCACTCTTCAGTGCCTGAAGCACCTCCCAGCCATCTTTTTTGGGAAGCATAACATCGAGCGTAATTGCAAAGGGCTTTAAATCTCTCGCCTTTTCTATCGCCTCTTCACCATCAAAGGCATGTGCCACTTTATAACCATTCTGGGACAGATGGAGTGTCAGCAGTTCAGACGTGGCAGGATCGTCTTCAACAACGAGAATCAACGGTGCTTCTTCTTTCATCCATGGGAAATTGAGCCTGATAGCCTGCGGTTCTTCCGCCTGTGCCGGTTCAACCGGTGAAGAAACCGGAATAGTAAAAGAAAATGTACTTCCTTTGCCAAGCGTGCTATCAACCGTAATAGAACCTCCATGCAGCTCGACCAGTTTCTTGCAGAGCGCTAGCCCCAGTCCTGCACCGCCTGATTCCCGTGAGAGGGTCGTGTCCACCTGTTCAAATTCATCAAAAATTCTGTTTTTGTCATCAGGACTGATGCCGACTCCTTCATCCCAAACAGAAAACTTTATATATTCAGATGCATCATCAATCCATATATTTCCCCGATCGGTCATTGTTTCATGTGATATCTGTATTCCGACCTGGCCGCCTTCGGGCGTGAATTTGATTGCATTCGACAGCAGGTTATATAAAACCTGTTTGATCTTTACCCGGTCAGCAGTTATCGAATCGACTTTTTCGTCCAGCTGGACCGTAATCTCGATGGATTTGTTCTGTCCTACCGGCATCATAATATTGAGCACGTCCTCTGTCAGATCAGTAACCAGAAATGTTTCGTACATCATTTCATACTTGCCAGCTTCTATTTTTGCAATATCAAGCACATTATTAATGAGTTCCAGAAGATGTTTTCCAGCAGAATGAATGTTTTTCACATATCGTTCCTGATCGTCGGTAAGCGGGCCGAATGTTTTTTCTTTCAAGACATCGGAAAAGCCCAGAATTGAGTTCAGAGGAGTTCTCAGTTCATGACTGGTATTGGCTATAAACCGTCCTTTTAACTCATTCATCCGTTCAAGCTCTCTATTGGTCCTTTCAAGCTCCTCGGTTCTTTCCATGACCTTTTTTTCAAGGTTTCTGTTCAGTTCTTCAAGTTCCCGCGTCTTGGTATCCAGAGCGCTCTTTAAATCAATTTCCTCCTGCAGACTGCGTACGATATAAATGGTTCCAAACTCGTTGCCGTGACTATCCTGTAGAAGTGCAGCGTTAAGCGTGACATCGAACTTTCTGTCTTTCGCATCCATCATCGTAATTTCAAAACCCTTTACGAAAGACTTTTTTTCGAGAGCCTTATGTATGGACTCAGCCGCATCGCCATTTCTGATTACTGATGTTATTGTTTTCCCGATTATTTCATCCTGTGCATATCCGAGCATGTCGCTCGCAGCTCGATTGCTGGAGACGATAAGCCCGTGGGAATCAGTAACGATCGCAACATCATTGCTCGATTCAATAAGTCTGGAAAATTTCAGTCTGAATTCATCCAGTCCCCTGATCAGTGCAAAGCGGTCAATGGCCAGAGCTATCATACCTGTTGTCAGACCGACTGTTCTTTTCTGCCTTTCAGAAAACTGACGCGGCTTGAAGTCATTGATATATAATATCCCGGCAACCTCGCCCCTTAATAATACCGGGCAAACCAGAAGAGACCGTATTTTTTCGTTAATAACAGCAGGATTGTTTGCAAAGTCACTCTCCAGTGTATCATACACTTCTAGATATTCTTTCTTCACAAATACCTGCTCTTTCAGTCCCTCTGTCATTACGTTCCACAACGCTGTGCTGGTAAATTTCCGGCTCAGGCCTTTTGATGCCATCAATTTCAACTCTCGGTTCTCATACAACGCAATACTTCCGGCAGGGGCATCGGTCATTTCCAGTGATTTGAAAAGAAGCATTTCACAAAAGCCCTTCATGTTTTCACTTTTTCCCAACCGGGCCGCAAGCTCATATAACACTTTCTGGTCTGCCGATGTTTTTATGATTTCAATCTTCGCCCGTTTCTGCTTCTCTATGATTTCCCATAACAGCCGTGCTCCGACCCCTTCAATAACTTCCACCTTACCTTCCGAGCCTTTTCTGATTTCATTGCTCAGGTCAGTGCTGCCGGTCACGTTAATAACAATTTCGGGATTGGCAGCAATCAGTTTCTTTATTTCAGGGAACACGGGGATATTCCATTTTCTCGCAAGAACCACTCCCGGGGCCTCCTGCTTTTCTTCATATATACCGATGAGATTTGCTGAAGGATCACTTCTCAGGAGCGAAATGAGCGCGCTCCCGCTTATGCCTCCGCCTGCGATGGCGATATTAAACATGTTGATATCCCTCTGCTGCCTTGGTCTGCATCATGGTCAGAAACGCTGTGGACAATTCCGGGTCCCATTGACCATCGTTTTTTTCGGATGCCATAAGCTGCAATGCCGCATGCACAGTTTTTTTCGGCCGATATGGACGTGCTGACACCATTGCATCAAATGAATCGAGTATGGAAAGCATACGTGCAATCATCGGCACCTCTTCTCCCGCCAGCCTATCAGGGAACCCGCTCCCATCCCATCGTTCATGGTGAAATCTGATGCCCGGTAAGATCGATCGCATTGACATGAGAGGCCGGCATATCTCTTCACCCACAATTGTATGCTTCTTAATTAATTTTGATTCATCAATTGTCAGTGTGCTTGGTTTACATAATATGGATTGACTAATACCCATTTTCCCGATATCGTGCAGGATCCCTGCTTTTCTTACAATTGCCTGTTCTTTTTCTGAGAACCCGAGGAATGAGGAGAACTCCCTTGACAGATTCCCGACTCGCGTTGAATGTCCTGTAGTATATGGATCTCGCGCCTCCATGGCAACAACAAGCGTCATAATAATATTTTCCGAATGATCGCGCTCTTCGTGGAGCTCCTTCAACTTAAGAAGCGACCTGATTTTCGTAATCAATTCTGACGTATTAAATGGCTTGCTGATTAAGTCATCAGCGCCAGCTTCAAGGCCCTGGATCCTGCTCTCGGAATCATTTAATGCGGTAAGCAGGATGACGGGACAATACTGTTGTTTAGAGAGATCCTTGAGTGTTTTACAGAGCTCAAAACCATTCATGCCGGGCATCATAACATCAAGAACAGCTAAATCAACAGGATTGTTGGCGAAAATATTCAGACCGGATAACGCATCTGTTGCTTTATAAACCGAAAAACCTGCTTTCTGAAAGATTGCCTCAAGCAGTTCGAGGTTTGAAGGCATATCATCGACAACCAGTATGGAGGGGTTTGCCTCATTATACAACCGTAAGGAAGAAGTCATACAGCAATTAAATCATTATAGAGGACAATTGTCAAGAAATTTCATTAAGAATAGAGATTTACAGCGAAAACCCTAATTCTTTTCTTCAATAATTCAGATAAGTCTGAGTCCTGAGTAGTAGCAGCAGCATTGATGATTAAGGTCATTGATAAAACAGCGCTCATTTCCATCGTCAAAAAGGACTCTCACCATACAGAAACCGCCAACAAGCTGAGAATGTCGTTCCTCAACTACTTCTCCTTCTCCCCATCTGAGGTATTTTCGGTGCTTAACCCGGTCACCCGCTTTTAGGTATAATTTCTGACGCATGACATCATCCTGATTATTTATGTGCCGATACTTACTATCTAATCACACCCGTCCATGAATAGCAAGACAACGCCAACGCCTGAACCCACATCCCGATAGGCCCCGATTGGCTTTGAACAGATATGGCAGGATACTCAGACTGAAAAACTATCTCATGAAAGACACTTTTTTTGTGTTTCGCATGGCAACAATCACCAAAAAGTAAGGATATTATCAGTTGCGCAATTATATAATATTCGCTAATATTGTATAATTATCTGCATAAATTGCTTGACATTTCGTGGAAAAAGGGGTAAGTTTTAAAGTCATATAAATTATATATTACGATATGCTGCGAGAGCTTAATTTAAGCATAGCTCAAAGGAGGTGATGAGTCTCACAATTTTTGAATATAAAATCAGTTCGTTTCTATAAATTCTAGTCAGGAGGTAAAAATGAAGCTTTTAAAAAAGACCAGCAGGAAACTCATGAGTGTTCTGAGAAATGAACGCGGGCAGGGTCTCGTGGAGTATGCGCTACTCCTGATCCTGATTGCTCTTGTTGTTTTTGCAATGCTCCAGGGTACGGGAAGAAATATCAATAACGCGTTCTCAAGAATTAATAGTGCTGTTGGCACACAATCGGGAGGTGGCTCGTCAGGAGGTTAACTAGAATTTCTAATTTTCTATTGACGGTACTGGCTCGGGACGGGGAAAAATGAGCGTGGGCAGGGACTCACTGAATACGCCTTTATCCTGCTCCTCGCGGTAATCGTCGTCATTTTGATGCTCAGAGGTACTGGTTCAGAGGTCAATAACGCATATTCAAGAATTAACAGCAGAACGGTAGAACTCGGAAACTATAAGGCTGATTGTTAGGGTCTCTTGGGTAATGCAGAGACCTTATTTTTCATGATTATCTGTTGGTTTATTATTTTATGAGGACCATACGACATATGATTCATTCTGATAAGAAAAGCGGGCAGGCACTCGTTGAAACAGCGCTGGTACTATTATTGCTGTTAATAATTCTCTTAGGCATCACAGAATTTGCTAGAGCATGGTTTGTAAAAAATACGCTGAAGCATGGTGCCAGAGAAGGAGCGCGCAAAGCTGTTGTAACACCAGATATTTCGAATTTTGTTGCATCATGCGCAAGTCAATTTGATACATGCCCGAATTCAGAGCCGGCAGAAGCAAATGATAAAGTCCTTTTCGCTGTCTGCTGTTCCGCTCCTGGAATAAAGCGTGACAAGACTCAAGTGACGTTATCGATCACTGATAACGGCAATTCTCTTATTCCCGATAAAGGGGATACGGTCGAAGTAACTTCTTCATTTAACGATAGTTCATTTTTTATTGTCGGCGGATCTCCTTGGCCTTGGCCGTCGAACTTGATCTTTGATGTTACCGCTCGCATGAGATATGAATAACCAAGTCAAAGTGGCTTTAACGTACATTCAAATACAAAGATTAATTTATTTCCTAATGAGACAGAAGAAAAGATAGGGGGCAGTATGGCAACACTATCGAAAACAGCAATTTACGTAGGCATCATGGCGATTGCAATCGCGTTAATTGCCAGTGTTTCACTCTACCGGTATCTGAAGGGCCAGGAAGAACAAATTAAAAAAGCTGTGGCGACTGAAAAAATTATCGTGGCCAAGCAGGATATCGCAGTTGGCAGCATCATTGAAAAGGCTCAAACAGGCTCTATTGATTGGCCACAGGCAAATCGGCCTCAGGGGGCGTTTACTGTAACAGAAAGTGTAATTGGCAGAATTGCCCTCGAGAGATTTGTTGCCGGAGAACCAATTATTGAAGCAAAACTCATTCCAAAAGGCGGTCTCTCAGGGGTTTTAACCTATAAGATACCCGAAGGCCACAGGGCCATGACGGTTGGCGTTGATCAGGTAGCGGGTGTAGCGGGATTTATCACTCCCGGAAATATGGTTGATGTAGTCCTTACCACCAAGCCGAAATATTCCAAGGAATCCATCAGTAAGATCGTTCTACAGAACATTCCTGTTCTGGCAACTGGACAGACAATCGAGCAACAAAAAGAAGGGAAGCCGCTCGTTGTCCCTACTGTGACTCTTGATGTAATCCCGGAAAACGCAGAGCGCTTGGCGATCGCCAGTACTCAGGGCAGGTTGCAACTTGTTTTGAGAGGTGCTGGTGATGAAAGCCCTGCAATTACCAGGGGGGCAACTATTACCAAGATCATGAAGGGTACTCAGCCCCGACCAAAAAAGACAACTACTGTCCGGACCGTCCGCAAATCAACGAGAAAGGCAAAACCGCAAGAAAAGGTCATGCAGGTAGAGATCTGGAAGAGCAATAAAATGACTGTAAAAACGTTTAGTGTTAAGGACCAGTGACAGCGTTTACGGCAAAAGATAACCATAGAGCTTTAGTTCTCTATTTCTGTAAGGAGGGCACATGAAACCCCAAAAAGTAGTCTCGTATCTGTTCATCGCCCAGGTACTGCTGGCTTTCTCTTCGGTATCCATGGCTGCCATTCCGGTAAAGGTCCCGATTGATAAGGCAACCATCATAACGCTTAAAGAACCGGCCAAACGCGTTTCTCTGGCAAATCCGAATATTGCTGATCTTAATCTCATGTCACCCTATGAGGTCCTTTTGAACGGGAAAAAGCTTGGCTCTACAAACCTCATTGTATGGGATCCGGATGGCAAACCAACTTTTTTTGATATCATGGTTACTGGTGACATTGGCAGTCTTGAAAACCAGATAAGCGACATTGTTCCCGGCACTGATGTGACAGTCGAAACGGCTGGGGATGTGATAATCCTGCGAGGCTCAATAGAAAACGAGCAGATACGAACGCGAATTGATGAACTTGCAAAGGCCTTTGCTCCGGCTAAAGATAAAGTAATAAATTTAATAGAAATGACCGAATCACAGCAGGTTCTGCTGGAGGTCAGGGTTGCCCAGGTTGACCGTTCAAAACTGAAGGATATGAGTCTCGGTGCGCTTGTTGTAGACGAGAATTTCCAGCTATTGAAACCTGGCATATTTTCACCAGAAGGCATTGTCGGGAGAGAAGAAGGAGAAGGAGCGTTCGGTTTTGACGTTGAGGACGTAATTCCCGATCTGGCTGCGGTCCATTTCCCGAGCGGAGTGGCTGCAGTACTCAGGGCGCTCAGCTCAAAAGGATATGCGAAGATACTGGCAGAACCAAACCTTGTGGTGCGAAGCGGAGAAGAGGGTAATTTTCATGTGGGAACGCGCTATCCAATTCAGACTGTTGAAGATGATGATGTTAACATAACTTTTGAGGAGATTGGAATCCGGCTTAATTTCAAGCCCGAGGTTCTTGCAACAGGGGTCGTCAGGCTGATTATAGACCCTGCTGAAGTTAGTAACATCACGGATTTTGTCCGGATTCAAAACCTGATCGCGCCGATCATTGACACGAGAACAGTGAGAACAAGCGTTGACCTGCAACCCGGAGAAAGCCTCATTCTTGCGGGTCTTCTTGATGATGAAACAAAAAAGAACATTCAGAAGATCCCCTTCCTGGGTGATATTCCTATCTTCGGTGCGATTTTCAGGAGCACATCAGATCAACTAACTCAAACTGAACTCGCTTTTTTCATTACCCCAAAACTCATTAAACCATTGCCAGAAGGCGAAACAGTAGAACTTCCGGGAGAAAAACCGCTTACACCGGAAGAGGAAAAGCAGTTTAAATGGATTCCGATGCCATAAAGAACAGAATTAGCCAATTAACAAGAAATAATGAGAGGAATGAAAGCTGGCATTAAAGAACGATTACTGCATGAAGGAGGGATGACCCTTGTCTGGCTGGCACTTGTTCTCCTGATTCTGCTCATACTGTTTGCTTCTTTTGCCATTGACATATCCTTTGTTTATTTTGCCAAAAATGAACTCCAGATTGCTGCAGATGCAGCTTGCCTTGCCGGTGTGGCTGAGCTTGATGGCACGTCTGATATAACACAGGTAAATGCGCGGCAAACAGCATGGGAATTCGCCTGTAAAAACAGTGCCGCTGGCGATAATGTCTATCTTATCGCAGACAATAATGATACGGCTGACGGACAACCGTGTGACGATATTCCCGCTGCAGCTGTCTTGAATATTGCAAACGATAATACAGTAGATGATGACATTGTTGTCGGTAACTGGGACGGTTCAGCAAGGGTCTTTACAGCTGCCAGCGGAACTGCTCCTTTAAACGCGATGAAAATTAGGGCCCGAAGGAAGTCAAATTCTCCGGGTGGACCGGTTAGCCTTTTTCTCGGCGGAATATTCGGGTTGATTGGCTTTGACTGGTCAATGATGAATGTGGTGGCAGATGCCACGTGTGAAATCAAAGCGCCCCCTGTTACAGGGATTTCAATATGTTTAGATACTTGTTCACTTTCTGTCTCTGATGAAACTCCTGTTTCCTTGGATTTAAGGGAACAGGGTTCACATCCGCCCTCACCTTTCGGTCTTGCATGGACAGAACTTAACCAGGATAGCCCTATAGGCACAAATCGATGTGTAGACAATAGTACCAACTGCTTTTTAGACACTGGGACTTGTGGTGATAATAACAGTGAAGAAGTTGCTGAAATAATTTGGGGATTGAGGTCCGTTCCAAATATCTGTGGACAAGCTATAACGACTAAGAATGGTGTTTCAACCGTCCTTGATGATTTAAGCTGTGCTTTCAAGAGTTTAACACACGATGCTGATAATAAAGTTGTCATTAACGATATCGTAGATAAGTGGAACGTTATTGTGCCGGTTCAGGAACCATGTCCTGCAGGGGTAGAGCCAGGGCCGTGGCCAGTCGTAAGGTATGCACGGCTCGAGATCAAGGGTGTATTCGACGGTGGGACTTTAAAAGGGATACAGATAACAAAGATTGAATGTGTTGCATGTGATAATATTTCGTCTCTTGGCGGTGGGAACGTAGCTCTCGTTCAATGAAATTGTTGTTTGTGAATTATGGATTATTGTAAATTGATTATAGTTAAACAGTCATCAAAAAACTTTTTAAACGGAGATTTATACGGATAATGACGAATATATCGATAGTTATTATATCGAATGATCCTGATTCCACGAACAACATAACAAACCTCATCAATAAACTGGGCCCTCATGCAAGCGTAGAAGGGGTAGCCACTACCTTTAATAGCGGATTTGAAGTGATTCATAAAAAAAGACCATTGGTCGCTATTCTTGATATTTGCAAAGGTGATCTTGATCCCTGTATTGACGCCATCCATAAAATACTTGACCGATTCCCACGTATTTCCATTTTCACCGTAAGTGATGACCGGTCATCTGAAACCATATTGAAAGTCATGAGGGCAGGAGCCACCGAGTATCTTTTAAAGCCTGTTTCCGAGGTTGATCTCACGTCCGCTCTGCAGAAACTCGGCCGTCTCTGGATTACAAAACCTGACGCTGCAGTTGAACACGGAGAGGTATTCACCGTCTTCAGTCCTAAAGGAGGTGTCGGCGTCACGACAATCGCAATCAATCTTGCAACGAACATCCACGCCATTACCAAGAAGCCGACCCTTCTTGTAGATCTCGATCTAACCGCAGGAGATGTAACAACCTTTCTCAACCTTAAGCCAGCGTATACCATAAGCGACGTAACCACGAATATGAGCCGCCTTGATACGAGCTTTCTTAAGGGGGTCATTCAAAAGCATGACTCGGGGATTAATATACTGGCTGAACCAAAGAACGTTGAAGAGGGGGTATCGATCTCTGCCGATGATATAAAGCGGGTATTGAAGATCCTGAAAACGATGTTCCCGTATATTGTTTTGGATACCGAGCCGATCCTCAATAACAGAACCTTGGCTGCTATTGAAATGTCTGAAGTTATTCTGCTCACGTTTGTCCTTACTCTTCCGGGTATCCGAAATATGCAGAGATATCTTACATACCTGGAAAAAATCAATATCAAAAGGGACAAGATAAAACTCGTGGTGAACCGCTATCTTAAAAAAGGCGACATCAAGATTGAAGAAGCTGAAAAGGTTCTGAAACATCCCATCTTCCTGAGTATTCCGAATGAATATAATACTGCCATCGCGTGCCTCAATAAAGGCGTGCCTATCAGTACATATGATACAAAGTCGAAACTTAATGTTGCTTTAAAGGAATTAGCCATAACGCTGGTTGCAAAAGAGTAATAAGGAGGCTGTTAAATGGCACTGCAGGATTCTAAAACGTCAAAACTTGATATGTATCAAAACCTCAAGACGCGAATACACAGACGGTTAATAGAACGACTTGATTTGGCAAACATTGACACGATTGACAAGTCGATCCTCACGAGTGAAATAGGTCGTGCAGTGGCAGCTCTTATTGAGGAAGAAGGTATACCCCTCAATCAGGTTGAACGTGATAGCCTTATCGTTGATATCCAGCATGAAACGTTCGGCCTGGGGCCTCTTGAACCTTTCCTCGCAGACCCTGACATATCCGATATTCTGGTCAACAGATATAATCAGGTGTTTATCGAAAAACTCGGGAAGCTTCACCCCGTTGATGTTCATTTCAGAGACGATAATCATCTCCTGCAGATTATCGATCGCATTGTTTCAAAGGTAGGAAGAAGAATTGATGAATCCTCTCCTTATGTTGATGCCCGTCTTCCGGACGGCTCCAGAGTAAATGCGATTATTCCTCCTCTTGCCCTTGACGGGCCTGTCCTCTCAATCCGGCGTTTCGGGGTTGAGCCACTCAAAATATCCGACATTCTGAATTTTGGCAGTCTCAACAAAAACATGGCAGCAATACTGGAGGGGTGCGTAAAAACACGGTGCAACATCCTGATTTCAGGAGGCACGGGAACTGGAAAGACAACCCTGCTTAATATCTTGTCAGAATTTATTCCTCATGGAGAGCGGATCATCACGATTGAGGATTCTGCAGAATTGATGCTCAAGCAGGATCATGTAGTACGGCTTGAGACCCGACCTCCGAATATTGAGGGCAAAGGGGATATTACGCAACGTGACCTTGTAAGAAACGCGTTGCGCATGAGGCCTGACAGAATAATTGTCGGTGAAGTGAGGGGTGGCGAAGCCCTCGATATGCTACAGGCAATGAATACCGGCCACGACGGCTCGCTCTCGACAATCCACTCGAACTCATCACGGGATGCTCTTGCGCGGCTGGGCACTATGGTTCTCATGTCGGGACTGGAACTTCCCGAACGTGCGATCAGAGAGCAGATTGCCTCCGCAATACAGTTGGTTATTCAGGTGGTACGGTTTTCCGATGGATCGAGGAAAATTGCGAGCATATCAGAGATTACCGGAATGGAAGGCGACACCATTGTCATGCAGGATATCTTTGTATATAAAAGAAAAGGTGTAGCTTCAGATGGAACAATACTGGGCGATTTTAGTGCAACGGGAGTACGGCCGAGATTTATGGATAAATTCAAGGTTTCAGGTATTGATGTATCCGGGCATATATTTGAGGCTACGAACGAATGATACTGAACATCATTATCCTTCTCTTTTTCATCGCAATCTTTGCAGGGACAATTGCAGTGTATACATGGTATGTGGCTATTAAGGCCTCGCCAAATTATCATTTAAAAAGGCGATTGGGAAAACTTGCCCTCATAGACGATGAAAAACTGCCCTCTGATCTCACCCGTGAACTATTGGGCGAAATGAAGCCCCTTGACAAGCTTCTGCTTAGATCTTCTCTTTACAGGCGGTTTGACCGGCTTATTGACACTGCCGGGCTTAAGATCGATCCGAAAATTGTTATTCTGTTTATAATCATTACCGGCATATGTTTCTTTATCCTGGGCATCAGTCTCAACCGTGGCATAGGAGTGACCATACTCTTTACGCTCATTGCGATTGGTGGTATTTTTCTTTTTCTTTCGTTCAGGAAACACGCCCATCTCATTACCTTCACCGAGCAGTTGCCGGACGCACTTGACATGATAGCCCGATCTCTTCGGGCGGGCCATGCCACGCAATCGGCCATTCAGCTGGTCGGCAATGAAATGTCAGAACCGGTTTCCGGCCTGTTTAAGGTGACCTATGAAGAACAGCAGCTGGGGCTTCCCATGCGTGATTCTCTTGCCCTTATGCTGGAGAGAATGCCGAGTGTTGATCTGCGCCTCTTTGTTACCGCAGTGAATATTCATCGGGAGGTTGGCGGAAACCTCGCTGAGACTCTGGAAAGGCTTGCCAATACCATAAGGGATCGACTACGGATAAAGCGGCAGGTAAGGGTATATAGCGCTCAGGGCAGGCTTTCCGGTTATATTCTCGTTGCTCTGCCCATTGTTATGGCTATCATGTTATATAGTATCGCTCCGGGTTATTTGGAAGAATTCATCAAAGTCGATGAAGGGAAATATGCAGTAGCTATTGCGGTGATAGCTCAAGTCATCGGCTTTATTATTATCAAAAGGCTGATTAACATTAAGATATAGAATAAATATGCACATATACAATGCAGACAACATAATAAGCGAGACGTTCATGTGCCGAATTCTCAGTATTGATCTGTCGGAGGGCTTATGCCATTAAGTATTCTATTACTGTTAGTCTTCGTTGCTGTTGCTCTGCTTTCTTTTATCATCATATACGTTTTGATTCCCAAGAAAACAGAAATTGCGGTACGGCTGGAAGGCTTGAGAACAACCGCTGAAACCATGACACTGTTTGAAAAGCCTATCACGCCAATACAACGATTTCTAGGTCGTCTCGGTGCACAAGTCCCTTTACCGCTCACGGACCAGGGTAAATATATGAGAATCCTAGTCGCCGGGAACATCAAGAAAGAGCGGCTGCTGATCTTTTTGGGTTCAAAGCTGGGTCTGGCGGTGATTCTTTCCGCGGTATATCTCTTTCTTTATGGTTTCCCGGTCGAGAAAGACCCCACAATGAGATTGCTTTTTACTGGAATTTTTGCAATTGTCGGCTATCTGATCCCAAGCGTCTGGTTGGCGCGCAAAGTAAAGAAAAGGCAGTTGCAGCTCTTTCTTGACCTTCCCGATGTGCTCGATCTGATGATGGTTTGTGTTGAGTCCGGTTTGAGCATGGAAGCGGCAATGGTGAAAGTCACTGAGGATCCCCTTTTCAGAAAGAGCCCTTTAATAGATGAAATGCAGATTGCGCTTCGGGAAACACGGGCTGGAAAGCCGAGGGTTGACTCCCTGCGGGATATGGGCGAGCGGACTATGGTAGCTGATCTTAAGGCATTTTCAGCAATGCTCATTCAGACAGAACGCCTGGGGACGAGCCTTGTACAGGCTTTGCGTGTCCACGCAGATTCTTTAAGAAAAATAAGAAGTCAACAGGCCGAGGAAGCCGCTTCCAAAGTAGCAATCAAGCTTCTGTTTCCCCTCGTTTTCTTTATATTCCCTGCTCTGCTGGTGGTTATTCTCGGTCCGGCCATACTCAGAATTATGCGGTTGTTTGCACATCTGTAAAGGAGGTGATCCATTTTATGTCATTTGATACGATATTGCTCATCGTTATAGCTATCGAGCTGGCCTTGATCTATACGAAATTAAAACGGTAAGCACCTTCCATGAAAGCCCTGAATGCAAGAAATAGGGAAATACTGGCTGATGATGTTGAGCTGGCTGTAAGGGTAACGGAACGGATGAAGGGTCTTCTGGGAAAAAAGAAGTTTTTCAAAGGGAAATCTCTCTGGATAAAGCCTTGTAAAAGTATTCATACGATCGGCATGAAATTTCCCATTGATGTTATTTTTTTAGACAAGAACAATATTATTATCAACATAAAGAACCATTTCCTTCCAAACCGAATCAGTAGTCTTTTTTTGAACGCCTCAAGTGTGCTGGAACTCCCTTCCGGAACACTTGTGGCTACTGATACCAGAATTGGAGATCAGATAAAATTTGTTTAACAGAGTGAGACATAAGGACACAATAATGATGTCCTTACTGCTCTTTCTTGTAACTGTCATTTCAAGAATGCCGTTCAGCAGCAGATTCTTGTATCATATGGACTCTGTCCATTTTGCCTTGGCTCTTGATGATTATAACATCGCGCTTCATCAGCCACATCCCCCGGGATATTTTCTCTACGTTATGTTTGGAAGGCTGCTCAGACTATTCATTAGCGACGCCAACACGGTATTCGTTTCCATCAGTATGCTGTTCAGTGGCCTTATGATCGTTGCGGTATATTATGTTGGCAGGGAACTGTTTGGAAAGAAAACCGGGTTGCTTGCCGCACTCATTGCGCTCACAAGCCCAAACATCTGGTTTCATGGAGAAGTGGCCCTCACCTATATCGTGGAGGCTTTCTTCAGTACGGCATCTGCCTTCCTCTGCTGGAAGGTTTATAAAGGAGACCACCGGTATCTCTGGCTGTCTGCAGTTACGCTTGCTGCCGCAGGTGGCGTGAGGCAGAATACCGCTCTGTTTCTTCTGCCGCTCTGGCTGTTTTCGATAAAATATGTGCCGCCGAAGAAGATGATGCTGGCAATAGGGCTGTTCAGCATATCCTGTCTTTTTTGGTTTTTTCCGATGATAAGAATGACCGGTGGATGGGATGTTTATACCGGAGCATTCAGGGAGCTCTGGTTGTTTAATACCGGTCACAACACGGTTTTTGACAAGGGGCTACCTGTCTTGCTGTATTATGCATCTGCTCTGTTTGATTTCACCATATTTGGTATCACAGCAGGAGTTCTTCCCCTCTTGTTTGTGACTTATGTTCTCATACGAAAGCGCCGAGTAAAATATCTCGATAACGGCACGGTGCTATTTTTTACGCTCTGGATATCACCTTCGGTGCTCTTCTATCTCATGATATTCATACATCCTGCCAATCCGGGATACGCTCTGATATTCCTTCCGGCCCTGATAATTCTTATTGCGGCAGCAATAGGATATATGAGCAATGAGCTTAAAGAAATACTAAAAAAAGATTTCTTAGCGCCTTTGTTATGCCTGGTTATCTTCACCAATCTCTATTTCTTTTTTTTCATCGGGCACCCTGTTTCATATAGTGAAATCCGGCACCATGGGAATCGGCTCACTGCGCTCCTGAATGAAATAAGGCATTTTGATGCTGCGGATACCGCGCTATTTTCTTTGCCGTATGTTTTCTATGGACCAAAGCAGTTTATATATTACCTGCCGGAATATTATGTGTATCAGGTTGACGCCAAGGTTGCGCCGAACGGAGAAACCAGAAAAACATTTTGGGGGAAAGACCGTATAACATATCAGAACGAGACAATCATCCTGCCTGAAGACATCAGGCATTTCATGGCTATGTTTATATCAGATGATATAGACAGAACCAAGGAAATACACAACATAACCATTAAACAGATTAGAAACACTCCCTTTTCCATCGTTCATGGCGATATTTCACTGGTTAACAGAATCTATCCACGACTGAAGATGGGATCATTAAAGAATGAAACAGGGGGCTTCTGATCGGCGAATGATACGGGGGCGGCTTATGTGCCAGGATATTCTAAAATGGAAGTCAGAACATAGGGTCATTGCCGTGACCGCAGACGACCCCCTCACAATTCGGATACGGACCTTCAATTTTCCCGGCTGGAAAGCTTATGTAGACGGTATTCAGACAGCAATCCATACTGAAGAAGGAATCGGTGCGATACTGATATATTCCGGAAGGTGCTCATCTCATTGATTTACGATTCAACGATACGTCTATCCGGTATTATGCTAAACTTATGACACTGTTTTCATTGTTCCTGTTGATATTATTTTCTGTATCAGGGGCAATAAGACAATGTACAACAAAGAATTGATTATAAGAACGGTACGATGAATCAGTCGGTAATGAAACGCTCTCTTTTCCTGCCAACGATAGCTGATATTTTATTCATAAGCATCCTGATGTACCTGCTTTTTATTGGATACCAGGGTCTCCTTGCGGACGGCGACACCGGCTATCATATCAGAGCAGGAGAAGTCATTATTGACACACTATCCATTCCCCGACACGACATCTTCTCCTTTCATGCTCCGAAAATTCCCTGGACAGCTCATGAATGGCTTTCAGAAGTGGTGATGGCTTCTCTCCATCGTCTTTTCGGACTGTCCGGTGTGCTGGTCTTTTTCGCCTTCGTCATTTCGTTTATTTATTATCTGCTGTTCAGAATAATCAGAACATATGGGGGGAACATTCTTATATCGATACTGGTTCTCCTGCTCGTCATGGCTTCATCAAATATCCATTGGCTGGCTCGCCCCCATATCTTTTCACTGTTATGTGTGCTCATCTGGTACTACCTGCTTGATGAGTTCCAGTACAACAATCGAGCTGTTCTCTTTCTCCTTCCGCCTTTGATGATACTTTGGGTAAACCTTCATGGTGGTTATATTATTGGTCTTATACTGACCGGCATCTATCTATGCTGTAATTTTATTTCATTCATGTTCACGAAAAGTCCACAAAAAAAAGAAATGGGGAAAAAGTCGAGGTATCTTGGCCTGACACTCATGGTCTGCCTGTTTGCTTCGCTCATTAACCCTTATGGTTATCACATCCTGCTCTTTCCATTCAAGCTGACTTCAAACAAATTCATCATGGATCATATCAATGAATTCATGTCCCCCAATTTTCATGAACCCATGTTTTTTACTTACCTCTTGTTTTGCCTGATTGCGATCCTGGCTATATCGAAAAAACGGCTGCATTTCATAGAATGTGTTCTGGCACTTTTTTTTACCTATATGTCTCTTTATTCGGCGCGATACATCCCTCTTTTTGGCATTATCATATCACCAATCATAATCAGGCAGGCAGATGGCCTGATCAGCGAAGCAGATGGGAGATTTAAAGACTTCCTTAAGAAAAGAGACTACAGGATCTCATCTGCTGATGCTTCTGCAAGAGGGTATATCTGGCCTTCTCTTGCTGTGGTTGCTGCGTTCTCTTTCATTGCGCTCGGAACCATGGATTACAGTTTTGATCAGGAAAGCAGGCCCGTTGCTGCGGTTGATTTTTTAAAAACAGAACGCATTAACGGAAACATGTTCAATAACGATGAGTTTGGAGACTATATTATTTATGCCGCATGGCCGGAATACAGGGTCTTCTTTGATGGGAGATCTGACATGTACGGTACAGAAAAAATGAAAGAGTATTTTCAAATATCCCAGGTAGAGCCGGGGTTTGACGATGTTATTGATAAATATGACATAACATGGATATTTTTTGACTCACAATCAGCTCTTTCCCAATATCTCCTGATACGAGATGACTGGTCGCTTATATACTCTGATAACGTTGCAAATATCTTCTTGAAAGATATTCCTGAAAATAGGCAGCTGATACATAAGTACAAGGGGGTAACTCCATTTATCGAGAAAGAAGAATAATTTTTGACTTTGTTACGTTCACCCCTTTTCGTGTCATTACCAGTCGGTAATTAGCTATGGTATCATTGACCATATCGATATCAAAATTCATCTCTGAAACATACGGAATGAAATATGCACTGCGTGATCGGCGTAAACCTGAAATTTCCAGTTTGCTCACTGTTCTCCTTCTCTTGTATGATCATCAGCACTATATGACAAGAGACTCGAAAGCACGCGAGGAAATCGGATATGAAGCGTAAGATTCCCTTCATGAACAGGCACACGTATACTGAATGCGGATCAAATTGTTCTCTCGTAGTTATCTGCTCAGAGGAGTGGCAAAAAAAATGCCCCGTTCGTACTCGGCCGTTTTTGTTCTTACCAGCGCTCTTATCTTTCTTTCTGCATATTGCCTTTTTCGTTACGGTTCTGAGCATACCGGTAGATGGCACGCCCTATGAACTGTTGAGAGGCGAATATCACGTCTTTTTATCCGATGAATCGGGGGATTTTTCAGAGAATTATTTTGCTGAGAAGGATGTTTCGATCCATGCAAGAAAGTCTGGGAAGGATGAAACCATAAAACCGCACACTGTTGTTACGGAAAAAGAACAAAATACCGCAGTTGACATCCTGAGCACGGTTAGAAAATCTTCTCTTCAAAAAAAGGTTCTGAGATCGGGCAGCACGGCAACGGTTCAAGATAAACCGGCCGAACAGAAGGAGCCTGATCTATCACCAGAAACAAATGTGCTTCACCGAAAACTCTCTCAGCAGAGCTCAAACAGATCCAAACAGACAAAAACATTGTCTCAACACGAAAAAGATGAACAGATTGTCAGGAACACACGATCCCATAAAAAGTCATCCGGAGAGGAGCGATCAGCAACACCTCCAAAAAATAGAGACATAATCACCCTTGTTCCAGACAAATCGCCTGCCGGGAAACCACACACACCCAAAGGAAGAGAAAATCAAATGCAGCTTAATGCGTGGGATGTTGAGATTGTAAAAGGAAAGGAATTCAAGAAAATCTCACTCAAGAATCCTCCGCCTATCGGTTCTGAAATTCCTGCAGAATCCGCTGGATTTTTATCGCAGCGATTATCAGAACAGGATAATGTAAAAGGGGACTACATCCCTCAGAATATTGTTCTCTCGAGAGGCACCGAACTGGAAACCCATTTTTTTGATCAGCCATCAGAAAGAGTTGTTTATGACAACAATGTCAGGTTTTCTGATGATGCGGCTAAAGACGAACGCAACAACGCTCTATCGATACCATCACCTCTTGTCCAGCGTTCTCCGTTAGAGGTCCGGAAGAAAGAAGAAAAAGATAACCCTCTGCAACTTCCGATTAAGGAAAAGCCTGTGGCCCTAGACAGTCATAATCCCTTGTATGGAATGCCGGACATGCGAGCGCTTGTTAATAACGATATTAAAATAATAGTATCAGTAAAAGATGTTGCAGGCCTTGTACCCATACACGCTGATGACAATGAACTGGAGCATTTGAGAACTGTTATAGCAGCTTATGAAACATTGGTTGAAGAATTGGGGAGAGACCCGAGTCTTGATCAAATAGCCGAAGCCACAGGACTTACTCTTCAGAAGGCCGAAGAAGCCTTGCTCATAATAACCGAACCTGCATTGAAAAGCTCTGAAGAGAGGCAACGTAGTTCCGAAATATCAATACAACTCTTCAAGAAGAGGCATCCCATGATACGGAAAGGTACCGTCTCAAAAAAAAGGGACGCCATTGAAGGAACGAGGGAGTATTCCTCATCGAAACATATATTTTCTCTTGTTCATGCTGAAAAAGGACTCTATCATCTACATATACAGAATACTGAAGTTATTCCTTTTGAAGTGAGTATTTTAGTTTTATTATATGAGGGAAAGGACAACGAAAGAAGGAAAACATATCTCCGAGCGGAGCTTCTGCCCAGTGACCGCTTGCTGTTTGGATTTCTGCTTCCCGAAGCGGTCTTCTGGGATGACCAGGATTCATTTAGCGGAACCATCGAGGACTCAAACTACATAACAAAATTCAATGACAGAACAGGCCTTGTATGGAAAGAAAGAAAGGCCAGGCACTAAATCAGGATGAACCATGGCATTGATAAATGGATTGAAAGGAAGTACAATATTTTTTTGGAGGATTATGCATGGTTGAGTTATTAGGGCAGAAACTCGTAAAAGAACAACTGGTCACTGAAGAACAGCTTCATAAGGCGATAGAAAGACAGAGGCTCCATGGAGGAAGATTGGGACATAATCTCGTTGCCCTCGGGTATACCACGCCGGAAGAACTGAATACGTTTCTGAAAAGACATCCTGATCCACCGAAAACCGTCGCAGACACTGGGCTTGATCTTTCTTTTATTGCTGATCTTATTCTGAAACATGTCTTGCTCATGGGGGAATTTACCTTACAAAACCTTTCCGATGGAGTCAAACTTCCCTTGTCTATTGTTGACGCTGGAGTCGAAAATCTCAGAAAATCTCGCTTTATCGAAGTAAAAGGAGCGAAGGAATATACGAGGGTCTCTTATAAATTCACCATTACCGGTCCGGGTAAAAACCGTGCAAACGAACTACTGGAGATTTGTCGATATGCAGGCCCGGCTCCCATTATTCTGGATGATTATAAAAAGATGACAGAATTTCAGACTATAAAGAATATAGTAATAAACGAACAGGCAGTCAAAAAGGCCTTTTCCCATATCATCATAAGTGACTGGATGCTTAAGCGGTTGGGCCCTGCTGTCAGCTCAGGAAAAGCCATCTTTATCTACGGACCGCCGGGAAATGGCAAGACAACAATCGCTGAAACAATCGGCAGGATCCTCCCTGAAACAGTGTATATGCCATACGCACTCTTGGTCGGCGGGCAAATTATCACTGTTTTTGATCCTGTTAATCATATTCCAATCTCCTACGAAGAAGGTGAGGTCATGGCTGTAGACAACCGATGGCTCCTGGTTAAGAGACCCGTTATTATGACAGGAGGCGAATTAACGCTCAGAATGCTTGACCTTGACTTTAATACTATTTCGAAGTTTTATGAGGCCCCGTTACAGATGAAGGCAAATAATGGCCTGTTTATTGTTGATGATTTTGGCAGACAACAGATAGAACCGCACAACCTGCTGAATAGATGGATAGTTCCTCTTGAAAGAAGGGTCGATTTTATGACTCTCCACACAGGTATGAAATTCGACATCCCTTTTGACCAACTGGTGATCTTTTCTACGAATCTAAACCCGAGAGACCTGGTAGATGAAGCGTTTCTCAGAAGAATACGCTTTAAAATTAAGATTGATCACCCGACAAAAGGAGAATATGAAGAAATTTTCAGAAAAGTATGTGACTTTAACGGGATAGAATTCAAGAAAGACGTGTTCGATTACCTGCTGAAGAATTATTATAATGGGCATGATATAAAACTCAATGCATGTCATCCAAGAGACATAATCGATCATATTATTGATGATGCCCATTATTACAACCATCCGCCCGAGCTTTCCAGAGCGAAAATTGACACTGCCTGGCGAAACTATTTTGTTGATATGTGATTTAGATGGATATTTCCGTAATCGTCCCGGCTTTTGACGAAGCGTCACGGATATCATCTGCCCTTGAACGGATTAATACCTATTTCAGTAATTCATTTAAAACCTATGAGATAATCGTTGTTGATGATGGCAGTACAGATGACACCAGAGCCATCGTTGAAAACCTCGCAGAGTCGATCGGCAGTCTCCGTCTTATCCATAATTCGCCACCAAATGTGGGAAAAGGGCATGCAATCAAACAGGGTATTCTTTCTTCAAGCGGTGACCTTGTGCTGGTTTCTGATGCTGATCTGTCTACACCTCTTAGCGAAATAGAAAAGCTGATGCCATTTATCCAGAGAGGATGCGACATAGCTATTGGATCACGGAAGCTTTCTTCGTCAGATATTCAGGTCCGTCAACCGTGGTACCGGGAGGGGATGGGAAAGATATTTAATGTTATTGTCAGACTGCTTCTCATACGCAGTATAGCGGATACCCAGTGCGGGTTTAAACTCTTTAAGGGCGAAATCGCCAGAAAACTCTTCATGATCAGTCGTATTACTGGCTTCAGTTTTGATGTTGAAATCCTTTTTCTTGCTGAAAGAAAAGGATATACCATTGAGGAAGTACCAGTACGGTGGTTCCATGCTCCGGATTCTAAAGTGCGTCTCTTGAGAGATCCTTTTTTCATGCTGATCGACCTCATAAAGATCAGGCTGTTCTGGCTTCTCAATAGATATCATTGATTCTCTTTTAACTTTTTTCTGAAATCTCCTTTTTTTTGTTGAATTTTATCAATAAATATATAAGGAGATAAATATCAGTATATAGTTGATCTTTTCTTTTATTTTCTAATTATAGCTAACTATATCTCATTATTACTCCTTTTTTATTCAAGCGGCTATGCCACTGAAAAGTTTTTTCTCCATAAACACTCTTTCTGGTTCACTCTGGAGTACCCCAAATCCTTTATAACATGCTGAATTTAAAATGTTTTTTTATAATGTTCCACGTGGAACAAATACTATCGTTTTTTCAGCGGCATTATTGGAAAAAATACCCTTACAATTATGCAAAAGCGTGCTATAATACGGTACCCTTAAATGATGAGCAAGATTGTAGCCATAGCAAACCAGAAAGGTGGTGTCGGAAAGACAACTACCGCAGTGAATCTTGCTGCCTCTCTTGCCCTGTCAGGAGAACGCATTTTGCTGCTTGACATAGATCCCCAAGGCAATTCAACATCAGGCTTGGGAATTTCCAGAGATAGTCCGGTGCATACCCTTTATGAAATTCTCGCTGGCAATAGCTCTGTGAGTGATGCTATTCTTGATACATCTGTTGATCACCTCTCGATCGTTTCATCAAGTATCGATCTTTTGGGGGCTGAAATAGAATTAATAGCTCGTGAAGAACGTGAATCAATACTTTCTTCTGCCCTCTCTGAAATCAGGGACTCTTACCGCTATATATTCATAGACTGCCCTCCATCCCTCGGCCTCCTGACATTAAATGCACTGGTTGCTGCTGAATCAGTCATCGTACCGGTCCAGTGCGAGTATTATGCTCTTGAAGGATTGGGCCTCCTGACGCAGACCATACGGCTCATAAGACGATCTTTCAATCCTGGTCTGGACATAGAGGGCATCGTATTAACGATGTTTGATACCAGGAACAGTCTTTCACATCAGGTTGCGTCCGAGATCAGAAAACATTTCGGTGATAAAGTGTACCAGACCGTAATTCCCAGAAACGTAGCCTTGGGTGAAGCCCCGAGTCATGGCAAGCCGATTTTTCTCTATGACATACGTTCACGGGGTGCTGAGAGCTACCTATCATTGGCAAAGGAGATTTTGCATGAAAACGGCGTTAGGCAAAGGGCTTGACTCTCTCATCCCTGGCAAGGGAGAAGAAGTAATACAGATAGATGTTGATCGAGTTCGACCGGGAAAACTTCAGCCTCGCAAGATCTTCAATGAAAAGGGCCTCCAGGGGCTTTCTGCATCAATAAAGGAAAGGGGGATCCTTCAGCCCATTATTGTCTCAAGAACCGGAGACGGCACATTTTCGCTCATTACAGGTGAGCGCCGATGGAGGGCTGCCATGCTTGCAGAGATGAAGAAGATTCCCGCCCTTATCAAGAACGTGGCGTCTAAAGATTCTCTGGAAATAGCACTTATAGAGAATATTCAAAGAGAAGATCTTAATCCGATAGAAGCTGCAGAGGCATTTAGACGGCTGATCAAGGACTTTAATTTATCCCAGGAAGAACTTGCAACGAAAGTGGGCAAAGAACGGGCAACTATAGCAAATTACCTGAGACTACTAAAGCTGACTGATGAGGTCAAAAAGATGATATACAGCGGGGCGCTCAGCATGGGCCATGCTCGAGCTCTCCTGGCAATAGAAGGACGTGCAGAGCAGATAGATGTTGCCAGAAAGATAATAAGAAAAGGATTAAGTGTACGAGAAACAGAATCGCTTGTAAATAAGCAAAAAAGACCTCACAAGGTAATTCCCAAGAAAAATCCAGAAGTCCTTTCACTTGAACAGAAATTGATTAAACATTTGGGAACAAAGGTCCGGCTCCACCATAAGGGGAATAGAGGAGGTAAATTGGAGATAGAATATTATTCACTCGATGAATTGGACAGACTGCTGGAGATCCTTTTAAGATGAATTATGTAAAGAATATTCTCATCACAGGACTGCCGGGCGTTGGAAAAACAGCGCTAATCAAAAGACTTGCAGAAATCTTCAAGGAATTTAATCCCGCAGGTTTCTACACTGAGGATATTAAGGAAGATGGGATAAAGACCGGCTATAACGCAGTAAGCCTTTATGGAGACAGTATTATTTTGGCTCATATTACACTCAAATCCAAACATCGTGTGGGCAAATATAAGCTAAATATCAGGGGATTTGACACATTTCTGATTGATATTTTTATGAGAGACAAAAAGAAAGGGCTCTATATCATAGATGAAATCGGAAAAATAGAATGTAAATCAAAGAAATTTGGCAAGTTCATGGATGAACTCCTGGATTCTGAACTGCCTGTTATTGCGTCAATTGCCGACAAGGGTACAGGAATCATAAGTGATATCAAAAAGCGGGATGACGTAAAGCTCATAGAAATCCTCCCTGAGAATAAAGTGCAGATACAGAAAAACTTAACCATGGAACTCCGTGATATTCTTCTGGAGTAGCCGCCAGCCGCTTTCTCAGTGAAGGCAGACCTTAAAATCGGGCTTGAGCTCGTCAACAGCTCTACATTCAGAAAATTTTCAGGTGCCAGGATCGGTCTTGTAATACACCCTGCATCAATAACCAGCAGATTTAATCATGCACTCGACATCTTCCTGAAAAAAAGAATATTCACCGTAAAGACCCTCTTTGGCCCCCAGCATGGCTTGAAGGGTGAAACCCAGGATAATATGATCGAATGGGAGGGATACCGCCATACGAAAACGGGATTGCCCGTGATCAGCCTCTACGGAAAAACCCGTAAGCCCAACCCGCAAATGTTAGAAAATATAGATGTTATGGTGATTGATCTGCAGGATATTGGTACCCGGTATTATACCTATATCTGGACGATGGCCCTTGTTATGGATGCCTGTGAAGCACTGCAAAAAACCGTTGTGATACTCGACAGACCAAATCCTCTCGGAGGCATCAAGATAGAAGGTCCGGTACTTGATCCTGAATTTAGTTCTTTTGTTGGTATGCATCCGCTGCCCGTTCGTCATGGCATGACGATTGGTGAAATTGCCCGATATCTGAGGGACGTATTCTATCAAGACCTGCACCTTGAAATTGTTACCATGAAAGGATGGTCGCGTGATGCGTGGTTTGATGAAACGTATCTTCCCTGGGTACCCCCTTCACCCAATATGCCAGCGCTGGACACGGCAACCGTCTATCCTGGGATGTGCCTTCTTGAGGCAACCAACATCAGCGAAGGGCGAGGCACGACACGTCCCTTTGAAATATTCGGGGCTCCTTTTATTGATCCAGACGTGCTCATACAAAGATTGAGCGTGTTCAGGCTGCCCGGGGTCTCATTCCGTCCTCATTATTTTTCGCCAATGTTTCATAAACATGCTGAACAGCTCTGCGGCGGAGCGCAGATTCATATTACTGACAGATCGCGCTACAAACCATTCAAAACCGCAGTAGCGGTTTTGCAAAGTATCTATGAACTATATACAGATCACTTCATTTGGAAGAAGCCGCCGTACGAATACGAACATACCTTGCTTCCGATCGATATCCTTGCTGGAACAGACCGACTGCGCACAGAGATAATCGACATGGTTCCTCTGAACGTTATGGAATCGTGGTGGAATACATCACTCAGGCAATTTGACAAAAATACGAGAAGAAAATATCTTTTATACTAGTGGGAAAAATACATGCTTTTATCTTAGCCGCAGGGTTAGGGGAACGGGTGAGACCTATCTCAGATCACATTCCGAAGCCACTGCTGCCCATTCTTGGCAAACCAGCACTTGAGAGAATTCTGGACCGGATTTCCACCCTTCCGGTCCAGCGCATCGGCATTAATCTTCATCATAACCGTTCTGCTGTTCAAACGTGGATCAATGGATCATGTTACGCCGAGAAGGTACTCTGCTTTCCTGAAAAAACACTGCTTGGAACCGGAGGTGCTTTGAAAAATGCCGCTTCTCTTCTCGGGCAATCAGTCTTTCTTGTGCATAACGCAGATATCATCACGGACATACCCCTTGATCTGCTTGTAGAAAAACATCTGTCCGAAGGTAATGTCGTGACCCTTGCAATACATGAATATCCAAAATACAAAAGCGTATGGATTCATAAAGACGGGAGCGTGAACAGTATCGGGAAGAGGAGTTCAGGGCCTGACCATACGCTTCGGCATGTTTCTTTTACGGGTATAGCAGTGTATTCCCCTCTGTTTCTGGATCTGCTCCCGGTCGGAACGTACAGTATCATCGAGTACTGGAATAAAGCGATTGAACTGCATCATAAAGTGGGTACCATGGATTGTACCGGAGGCGAGTGGCGTGATATCGGCACCCCGGAATCGTACGCAGCAACCGTGTTCCAGTACTTACAGAAAAGCGGTTCAGCGTTATATGTGCATCCTTCAGCCAAATGCAGTGCAGTCACCTATGAAGGTTATGCGGCGATTGAAGAGGGAGTGCATCTTGCCGGCAGAACCATGATCAGGGACAGTATCCTGCTTCCCGGATTCACTACCAAAACTGATGCTTCACTGGAAAACATTATCGCAGGCCCGACCTTTCGTGTTGATATTAAAATGCCATATATTATGTTAAATAATTACCATGATATTCTCTCAATCCCCATGGTAAGGAACTTCATAAAAACACGGCCGCATGAACCAGTAGTACGTTTCATTGGTTCCGGCGGTTCAGACCGTATCTATTACCGGATCCGTGTGGGTGACAGATCAGCCGTACTCATGAAATGCTCTGATGCTGATCCTGATTATCAGAGGCACCTGCTGTTCACTTCATTCTTCAGAAAATATGATGTACCGGTACCTGCGCTCATTGCCTCTGATCCCGGGAATCAGCTGGCGTTATTCGAAGATGTCGGAGATACAACCCTCTTTGCATGGTTACAGTGCAAAAAAGATCCTGATATCGTGGAACAGACCTACAAAACTATCCTTGATGTATTGGTTGTTATACACACAACGGTTACAGCCAAGAGCAGAGAGTGTCCTGAACTACACACCAGGCTTTTTGACCGCGAACACTTCAGGTGGGAGACTGCCTATTTTATCGAGCAGTTCGTGAGAGGTGTAAAGGGTCTTACCCCTCGAAACGAGAGCCGTCTTGACGACGAATGCAATCATCTCGCTCAGACGGTTGATGCCTTCGCCAAATCGGTGCTCCACAGGGATTTCCAGTCGCAGAATATCATGATCACCAGTAAGGATGACATACGGATACTCGATTACCAGGGTGCACGAATGGGGCCTCCTGCTTATGATATTGTATCATTACTCTGGGATCCTTATTACTGTTTGAACGATGATATGCGAATGTGTCTGATGGATTACTACCTCAAAGAAATGGATAATGCACGGGATGATCGTTTTGACGAATATATGTTTACACAGAGCCTTCTTCCCTGCAGATTGCAGCGGCATATGCAGGCGCTCGGGGCTTATGCTTTTCTTTCGCGTATAAAAGGCAAAAACTATTTTATGAACTATGTGCCACGTGCACTCGTATACTTGCTGGATGAAATTACCTCAGTAAAGAAAATATATCCAGAACTGTATGAACTGGTAATCAACTGCAATGAAGAAACTCGCAATTGATTATAGTGAAATACAGAAGGCCATGGAAGACCTGCAGCGTGAGGCATTTGAATATTTTCTTGATACTGAGACCGGCCGTGTTGTTATCCTTTCGGTAGACATCATGAAGCGGGCACAGGATATCCTCGAAGAATTTTATGACGATGACATGTATGATTATGATGAAGTAGAATTTGATGAAATCATTGAAATGCCTGACTGGATGGAGGAGGAAATTGAACTGGCTCTGAGGGTCCTTCTCCTTGACCGCCACCGGTTCGTAAGAATACCCGAAAGAGAACAGGGAAATGGCTACGCCGCAATGAAAGAATTCACTCAAAACCTCAGGCATACGGATCTCAAGCAACAACTTATCACTATTCTCAATGGTAAGGGTGCATTCAGAAGGTTCAAAGATGCACTGGATCCCTATCCGAAAGAACGCAAATTATGGTATGGTTTTAATGCCCTGGCTAACCGAAAGAATATCGAACAATGGTTAATGGGCCTTGGGATAAAGCCCGAGCTGGAAAAGGAATAAAAAAAGAATCCCTTGCATAGTTCAGTCATAGTCCAGATAACAGAATTGCTGCATTCGCAGGTGTATGGTTCGCCTGAAATCGCAGGTTATAAAATCATTTTACCAATACGATGACGATCCGGGAACAGACAGCGGAATTTGAGAAAAACTTCCTCCACAAACGTGCCTGCAGGAGTTCGCAGACAAAAGGTCGCGCTGTCAGCGAAAAAGAAGGGGAAATTAGAACGGCTTTCCAGAGGGATAGAGACCGGATTATTCACTCAAAAGCATTCAGAAGACTCAAACACAAGACGCAGGTACTACTCGCCCCGCAGGGAGACCACTACAGGACACGGCTTACGCACGTTCTCGAGGTCTCTCAAATCGCACGGACTATTTCTCGTGCATTGCGACTGAATGAAGATCTTACAGAAGCAGTCGCATTGGGCCATGATCTCGGCCATACCCCCTTTGGTCATGCAGGAGAAGCAATCTTACGTGAGATTCATCCGGGGGGCTTTGACCATTATAAGCAGAGTCTCAGGGTCGTTGACTTTCTGGAGCATAATGGACAGGGACTCAACCTGACCCATGAAGTACGAAATGGTATTATCAGGCATTCCAAGGGTAAGGGGACGATATTGCCTGAAAAAAAATCGGACCGCGCAGATACACTGGAGGGACAGGTTGTGCGGGTATCGGATATTATCGCCTATGTTAATCATGACCTCGACGATGCGCTCCGCGCTGAGATTATAAAGAAATCAGACATACCGAAACGAATTAAGAAACTGCTTGGAGATACCCATGCAAAGCGCATTGATACCATGGTCAAGGACTTCATCTACCGTTCACGTGAAACAGATCTGGCAGTCCTGCGAATGAGCGATGAAATCTCTGAAGCAACATATGACTTGCGGGACTTCCTGTATAAATACTTTTATGAAAGCCCGAAACTTATTACCGAATTCAGAAAAGCAAAAAAGATCCTTACTGATCTCTATGCGTACTACCATGACCATATAGAGGAAGTCTTCAGGGATATCCCGAAAGAAAAGAAGCTGAACAGAAATCGAATGGTCTGTGACTTTATAGCAGGAATGACTGACCGGTTTGCGCTTATGACCTATGAAAGGGTGTTCATGCCGCAGCAGTGGAAAGTATTATAGACACCCCGCGAACGTTGCTGCGCCACGATCTTCCCGCTCGCGAGACATGATGTAAGAATAACAGCGGTCTGCTCTTCGTTATATAGCGTGATACTGAAGACAGGTTTTTTCAGAGTGACTCAAAAGATACGCCGATTTTATAACATCTCAGGTCTTTCATTGCACACCACTGAACCGTACTGGCTCTCGGAAGATCCCAGAGAGATGCACAATGAACATGAAGATTCACCCCTTTTTCAAGCGCAGTCCCCATATAAAAGCTCATCCCAGCTTCACTAAAGTCAAATATGGTTCCATCACGAGTAACGACACTATTTCCATCGGGATATTCGAGCGTAACGGGAGCACTCAAACAGACTCTGCTGCACGATCTTAGTTTTGTTTCTTCATCGTCTTTTTTCATCTGTCGTCCTCCCCCAAATTTATTTTTAGAAAAGCATAAAATGACAAACACGTCAATGTTATTTTATTTATAAAATCCATAATTATTCTTAATAATTAAGAGGTTATCACCATCAAGATAACCTATCAACTAAAAAATTCCTTTCATGTCATATAAGGGTGCCGAGCGGCATCGTCCCAAAAAACCTTTTTCTTTGCCAATGTCATTACGGTCGCGCCCTCATGCCGCAGCATTGCCATGCGTTTCCCCTGACTCATACCCCGCCTGTAAACGAACTGGAGATCGTTCGCGAACTACAGGGCACAACCATGAAACAACAAGAGCCGCCCTCATGAATGAAGCCGGCTCTTGTTCTTCAAAATATCGTATGCCAGATGGGTGTTTATTCCTCCTGCCATGTGATACATTCGACCGGGCACGAATCCATCGCCTCCTGGCAGTCACAGGTATCACATGCCTGAGCGTTCTTCACATACGCCTTTTCGTCATCTCTCATCTCGAATACCTCAGGGCACAGGGACTCGCATGTCCCACATCCTTCGCACGCATCAAAATCAATTACCGGTACCTTCATGCTTTACATCCTCCATTCAGTTGGTATTATGATATCGCTCTTTCTTATTTTAAAAAATCAGAGGGCTTTCTGTCATTAGAATCCCATACTTCCAATAAAGATATTTTGGGGATGATATTATCTTGTGATATAATGCTACCGCATGAATGTCAGGCGTCTGGTAAAGAAGAACGTCTTGCGTCTTAACGCATATAATGCACGGGAAATACCCTGCAGAGTAAAACTTGATGCGAACGAGAGTCCCTATGGATTCGCGAAGTCGCTCAAAAATGTCTCCGGTATTCATACCAACCGCTATCCCGATCCGGAAGCTACAGCACTGAGAATGATCATTGCAAAAGACCTCCGGGTAAAACCGGAAAATATTCTCCACGGTAACGGTTCTGACGAGTTCATTTATTATCTTGTTACGACCTTCGGTGGTCCGGTGTTATATCCGGTTCCAACTTTTTCAATGTACGGCATTATTTCCCGGGCGCTGGAAGAAAAAATAGTCGAAATCCCACTTGATACAGCATTTGATCTCGATCTGCAAAAGATCCTCGGTCTTATAAAGAAGAAGAACCCGAAAATCATATTTCTCAGCAGGCCTAATAATCCTACCGGAAACTGTTTTTCCCAAAGAAGGATACAGGAGGTCATACAGGCGACAAAAGGTATTGTTGTCGTTGACGAGGCATATCTCCCTTTTTCAGATCAGAGCGGGTTTCTCCCCTTTATACGGACCTATAAAAACCTTATAGTTATGAGAACACTGAGCAAGATAGGACTGGCAGGTCTGCGGATTGGATTTCTGATAGCCGGTTCAGAGATTATCAGAGAGGTAAATAAAGTCAGATTACCCTATAATGTTAATTCACTTTCTCAGGCGGTTGCGGTCAAGGCACTCAAAGACAAAAAAAGTCTGCGCACGGTTATTGCAAAAATAACTACCGAGAGAAAAAAACTTTTTGCTGCCATGGATAAAATACCGAACATCACACCGTTTCCATCCGAGGCAAATTTCATATTATTTGAGACAGGAAATGCTGCTGCGGTGTATTCAGCCCTTATAAAAAAAGGGGTTCTTGTGAAGAATATTAATGATATAATGAAGGGTTGTTTGCGGGTTACTGTTGGAACACCGCGAGAGAACACTTTTTTTCTGAAGACACTCAAAGAGGTGCTCGCAAAAAATTGGTAGCGTTTTTCTAAGACAAAGGAGGCATGCATGCGTAGAGCCAAAGTTGCGCGTAAGACAAAAGAAACCGATATTAATCTGGAACTGAACCTGGATGGTACCGGTATATACAGGATAAGCACGTCGATCCCTTTTTTTGATCATATGTTATCTCTTATGTGCAAGCATGCCCTGCTGGATATGAAACTGAAAGCAAAAGGAGATATTGAAATCGATTTTCACCATACGGTCGAAGACATTGGCATTGTTCTTGGAACAGCGCTCAAGAAGGCGCTTAACACAATGAAGGGAATTTCCCGATATGGTGCGGCTACGGTGCCGATGGATGAATCTCTTGCCTCTGTTGCCCTTGATATCAGTGGAAGGCCGTACCTCGTATATAAGGTCGCTTTTTCCAAGAAGAGCAAAATGAAGGTATTCGATCCTGATCTCCTCGAGGACTTTTTCCAGGCGTTTATCAGCCATGCGGGCGTAACGCTGCATATAAATGTACAGTACGGGAGAAATGCCCACCATATCATTGAGTCTGTGTTCAAGGCATTCGGAAAGGCGTTGCAGCAAGCAGTCACGATTAATCCCCGTATAATGGATATCCCTTCTACCAAGGGACGACTATAAATTGTGTGTCAACACGATAGGAAAGGCTGTCACAGCATTTTCATAATCAACAACATATGCATATGCCATGGGTAGATATCGTACATCATAAAGGGTTACGTGTTTGCATTTCAGAAGACCTGACTCTACGATACTGTGCAAAAATCCTTGACCAGCCTTTCTTATTCAAGCGTCACAGGGGAAAATACTGAAACTGCAGATTCCTCTTCAGGATATCCCCTATGTGCTTCTGGACATGGACGGAACTCTCCTGGATAAATATTTTGATGATTTTTTCTGGCAGCATCTCCTCCCGGAAAAATATGCTGAAAAAAACGAAATAACTTTTGGTATGGCAAAAAAAATACTCTTCAAAAAATACAAAAAACACGAAGCTACATTAAACTGGACAGATATAGACTTTTGGTCTCAGGAAGTAGACATAGATATTCCTGCTCTGAAAGAGCAGATAAAACACCTTATAGAAGTGCATCCCCATGTTGAGGATTTTCTCACAATGCTGAAGCGTCATAAAAAGCATCTCTATCTCGTAACAAATGCACATTATAAAGTCCTTGATATGAAGTTAAAAAAGACAAAACTGGGGAAATATTTTAATGCTGCCATCACATCGTTCGAAATAGGCCATCCAAAAGAAGAGCTTGCTTTTTGGAAAAAAGTACAGAAACAGATCGGATTTGAAAAAGAGCAGACGCTACTGATCGATGATACAGAAGCAGTATTACGAACCGCCCGCAGATTCGGCATACGATACATCGTGCTGAAGTCCATCCCCAGTTCAAAAACAGGCACTCAAGAGATATCGTCGGATTTCCCTGCTATCAAAGACTATCGTGAACTCATGGTACTTGACAGCAATCACTAAAGATTGTTTCTATTACTCGCAATAGCTTACAATAGTTCGGCCATGCAGAAAAATAATCAACAGCTCCTTGAACTGACGCGAGAACCAAAGATCGCATATTTTTCCATGGAAATCGGAGTCCATAATGACATTCCCACCTATAGTGGCGGACTGGGTGTGCTCGCGGGAGATACGATACGGTCCGGAGCCGACCTTAATCTGCCCATGATTGCTGTTACGCTCCTGAGCAGCAAAGGATACTTCCAGCAGGAGATTGATGATAACGGCAGACAGACCGAACAGCCTGTTGAATGGGATCCCGCTACATACATGGAACTTCTCGGGCACAAAATAACTGTTCTGATTGAAGGGAGAGAGGTATCTGTTCAGGCATGGCAGTATACGGTAGCAAGCCTTACTGGCGGTTTTGTGGCAGTATTCTTCCTTGATACTGATCTGCCGGAGAATGCGCCGGAAGACCGGGCGATTACCTCTTATCTTTACGGCGGGGATGAGGCCTACCGGTTGAAGCAGGAAATAGTTCTCGGTATTGGCGGAGTGCGCATCCTCCATGAAATGGGTTTCGAAATAAAGAAATATCATATGAATGAAGGGCACGCCAGCCTGTTAACTCTTGAATTGCTCAAGAGGTACAAGAAGCCAATTGAGGATGTCTGGGATGAACAACTGGTATGGGATACTGATTCCGTGAAAAATCTTTGTGTGTTTACCACACATACCCCGGTTGAAGCCGGTCATGATAAATTTCCCTATGACCTCGTATATAAGACATTAGGTGAGTTTATCCCGTTTTCGGTGCTGCATGGTCTGGGAGGAACGGATAATCTGAACATGACCCTGCTGGCCCTCAATCTCAGCCGCTATATCAATGGCGTTGCAAAAAAGCATGGTGAGGTATCAAAAAATATGTTTCCCGGGTATGAGATATCCGCGATCACGAATGGAGTCCATTCGTACACCTGGACTTGTGACAGCTTTCAAGCTGTTTATGATGAATATCTTCCGGGCTGGGCAAACGAACCAGAGTTATTCGTGAGAGTAGGCAGGATTCCCGATGAGATACTGTGGAATGCTCACCAGGAGGCAAAGAAACGTCTGTGCGCGCACATAAAAAAAGTAACCGGCACAGATTTTTCGCCGGACATACTGACCATAGGTTTCGCACGGAGGGCAACCACCTATAAGAGGGCTGATCTTCTGTTCAGGGATGTGAAGCGACTCTTACAAATAGGAAACAATAAAATACAGCTCGTCTACTCGGGGAAAGCCCATCCAAAAGATGAACCGGGCAAACAATTGATCAGAAATATATTCGAACACAAGAAATATCTGAAAGACAAGATTAAAATCGTATACCTTAAGAACTATGATATGGCTACGGGACTCACGATTATCTCAGGCGTTGATGTGTGGCTGAATACGCCATTGCGGCCGCTTGAGGCATCTGGTACGAGCGGCATGAAGGCCGCACATAATGGGGTTTTAAATTTCAGTGTACTTGACGGATGGTGGATCGAAGGACATATAGAAGGATTTACCGGCTGGGCAATCGGCCCGACCCCTGATGAACTAAATCCCGAGAATGATGCGGATGCCAGAGATTCAGATGACCTGTATCTTAAACTCGAACAAAAAATCATACCTATCTATTACAACGAAAGGCCGGTATGGATACGAATGATGCAGAACGCGATTGGAAAGAACGCCTATTATTTCAACAGCCACCGCATGATGCGGCGGTACGTCACCGAAGCATACATACGATAATATCATAAGGCGAATATGAAACGTTTTATCATCCTATTCCTGGGAATCATTCTTTTCGGTTTAACTGGGCCCGCTGCTTTCGGTGATGCTGAGCGAGAAAAGCGAGCCATTGCATCAGCAGAAGCCTGGCTTCAACTGGTAGACCAAGAGCACTATGCAGAGAGCTGGGAAGAGGCAGCCGCATACTTCAAGGCCGCTGTCAGCAAAGATACGTGGCAGATTTCACTGAGGGCTGTGAGAAAACCATCGGGGAAAACAATCATAAGAACGCTGTCTGCCAGGCAATATGAAACGGCCCTTCCGGGCGTCCCGGACAGAGAGTATGTTGTAATTCAATATAAAACATCTTTCGAAAACAAACAATCCGCAGTAGAGACAATTACCCCTATGCTCGACAAGGACGGCACATGGAGAGTGTCAGGTTACTTTATTAAATAGTCTTGCTCTTAAAGCGGTACGGCCTGCTACACCTTGCCGGGGAGAGTGGTAGCGTTCATCTTAAGGTTTCATCTTCTTTTTACATTGCTCACATGCATGTTTTTCCGGCACATAACTGCCGCACTCTTTACACTGGATCAGATTTATCGGTTGTTCTCTCTTGCAGTATTTGCATACTCTGTCCGATTCATTGATAATCCTTGTGCAATATGAGCACTGTTTCGTTCTTCCCCCTGAAAGTACTGAGGGCATAATGAGGAGAATAATGATAAGGGCAGGGAAAAAGAAACAGAGCAGTGCCCAGACAAAATAATTTCTGCCTTTGCGATACGCAATCGTCCCGGCCAGCAGGCCAGCAACAAGTGACAAAACAACAAATCTATACATAATTAATCTGCACGGATTGTATCAATATCTTTTCGGCAGTACACGGATCCTTCATAACTAATGCTTTCTCAGGAAATAAAAGATTCAGGCGCTAACATGTTAAGCGTTATTAACGGATGATTTTATCCGCCTTCAGTTTCTGGATATCCCAGCTCATTTGAACTGCTTCACCCCTATCACTCAAAACCAGTTCAAGCCTATTAAGGGCGGACACCATACGATCCTTGGGAATAATGTACAGGAACGATAATGAAACCGGCTCATCTTTCTTGTAGAATGTTTTAACATTTTCCAGTGCAACTCCCTGAGCAGGACGAACTTCCTGATCACCGTCAGTAATTAATATGCCTTCGCGAGGAGTATCAATGAATTTCTGACTTAATGATCCTTTTAAAGCATTTATGTTGATTTTCAGGTAATAGAACCGTTTGAAATCGAACTGGGAAAGGATTCTGCCGGCATTCTCTCTGCGCATAAGTAATTCTGAAATCATGGTCGCCTGCACTTTGATATTATCAGTCGATTGATCCCGGGTCAGAAGCGTGAATACTTCGTCATACGTAAGGTCGTACAGAGCGGACAGCTCAGACGGCCTTTGTGGCTGGGATGTAAACACAAATGTCCGATAAAGGATGAGTAAGGATATAATGAGCAGAACAAACAAAAAAGCATAATTAATATACGATAGCCAATTTTTCCTCTCGTTATAAACTATTAAATCCCGTATTTCAGGCCGTGGTGCCGGTTCGGTCTCAGGTTTCGGTTCGGGTTTAGCCCGCAACGGCTCAGCAGTCTTGTCTTCCTCAATGTATACACTCTCGGGTTTTGCTTCAAGCTTTTTGCGCAGATCGATATTTGCATTCAAGCTGACCTTGAGACTGTTTTCGAGCTCGCTGATCTTCATGAAAGACGTCCCTAACTGATCTCTCATCTTTACTATTTCGTTGTCTTTATCTTTTCGCACTCTGTCAAATGTGCTCTCTAAAGCAGAGATCCTTTCAATGAGATCCATCTTTTCCTGTGCCATCTGGCTCATTTCTTTGGCCTTTTCCGAAGAGATCGTAATCTGTTTATCAATATCAGCATTCGTCCGCTCAATTTTCTCATTCAGGGCATGAACTTCTAAATTAAACTCCTGCTGGAGATTCAAAAGCTCCTGTTCTTTTGATGAGATTTCAGATTGCTGCCGTTCATTTTCATTCCTGAGTTCATACGTCTTTTTCAATGCTTCGGAAAGCCTTTCGTCAAGTTCCTTCCTCTGATTATCAACCTCCTGATACATTTTAAGGTATTCATCCGCCTGACTTTTTACTCCTGCAAGATTTATGTCCAGTGTTTTTGTTTCGTTTTCATGTCGTTTAAGAGCTGTTTCAAAATCGTTGATAGTGCTCTGCAGTGATTGTTTTTCCCGCTCATGGGCTTCGACTGTCTCCATAAGCAGTTCTTCTTTCTGGACAAGCTCATTTGTAAGCTCGGTCATTCTTTCTCTGGCTTGATGTTCTCTTTTGCTGATATCATCTTTAACATGAACCATCTGATCTTCAAGTATTTTTCTGCCACGCGACGATTGTTCGAGTTCATTTCTCATTTCAAAAACAGAATCCTGCAGACGTTGATTTTCAGTCTCATAATCACGAATTCTTTTTTCCAAATCCTCTGATTCATGCTTATATGTGTCTGACCTTTCAGCGAGCATCTGGTCTTTATGTGTAAGGTCATCCCGCAGCTCATCCCGCTCCTTTTCAAGTGTGCTGAAACGCTCCTCATACTGTTGTAATTCATCACTGATGCCGCTGACTTCTTCGGTCAGTTCCTTCTCA
>CP070737.1:864030-901940 GCA_020347665.1 Nitrospiraceae bacterium | reverse complement strand
CTAACTCCTTGATTTTACATGGTGAGCCGTGGAGGGCTCGAACCTCCGACCCGCTGATTAAGAGTCAGCTGCTCTACCAACTGAGCTAACGGCCCATACTAAAAGAGTTGCTTGTTGTCAGTTAACAGTTGACAAGTAACAGCATAATTGCAACAAATTCTTTGCTGAAAACCGACAACAGTCAAACATTAACTAAATTCTGTTAATGTAAAATTTCTGGCGCGCCTGAGAGGATTCGAACCTCCGACCCTCGGCTCCGGAGGCCGATGCTCTAATCCACTGAGCTACAGGCGCACACATATTTCCGAATATGGATCGCGGATTGAAGAATAAAAGAAAAAAATTATGCGTTTTAAGAAATTTCAAAATCCTAAATCCTAAATAAATGTATTGGGGTGAGTGACGGGATTCGAACCCGCGGCCCTCTGAGCCACAGTCAGATGCTCTAACCAACTGAGCTACACCCACCACAGATTAGTTCACAGTTGTCAGTCGACAGTTGTCAGGTTATAGTATCATTGTAACAGATTCTTTACTGAAAACTAACAACCCTTAATCAGTCACAAACATATTCCCAATACAAATTTTTCATGGCGCGCCTGCAGGGACTCGAACCCCGGACCCACTGCTTAGAAGGCAGTTGCTCTATCCAGCTGAGCTACAGGCGCACAGGTAAATCAGAACGCTCGTCGAGTCGCCTGGAACAACAGAACCACAATACACCTTACGCATTATATGGTAAAAAGATAATAAAATTAAGAAGTTTAATTATACGGTGTTGGCTGAAAATGTGTCAATAATCATTGACGAAGGGCGTGTTTTTTGCTTTACTATGTACAATATGTTTTACGCATAATGGTTGGAGTTTCGTTCCTTGCCCACCGCCTGCCGGCAGGCGGTGGGCAAGCAGGTTTAGGATTTTAATTATTTGACACTTTTTAGCTTGGAATTTGTTATTTGGTTATTGGAATTTAATTCATCGGGGCTGTAGCTCAGTTGGGAGAGCGCCACGTTCGCAACGTGGAAGTCGCCGGTTCGATCCCGGTCAGCTCCACCATTTAAATAACTCTTTCATATAACGATTTGACTTATACCCTAGCATTCAGCTGGCCTACGACTCGCTGAGCCAACGATCCCCCCTATTCTTTCCTATGATTCCTCAGACAGCGCTCCTGTCTCCAAAACGATCTTTGGGCGACTCGCTCTGCTGACACGAGCCTGTTTTTTCTTCTGCTTGTACTCTACCTGAAGCATATCAACAAGCCTCAGAATCTCATAAAAGTTTCGCTCTGCAGATACGTCGGACAATAAATTGATTCTGAGCATTCCTTTTGGATCAATAACAAAAACACCTTTTGATGCTTCATGCGAAGTCTCGTCCGGTTCTGACAGGCCATAACACGTCTTGATTTGTCCATTCGTATCACTGACCATCAGCAGGCTGTGCTTCATAATATATCTCTTAACAAAATTCCTGCCTGCAATATCAGATGACGGCTGTCTGTTTCCAACTGCAATAACCTTTATTCTTCTCTTACAGAGGAGATATTTGATGGTTTGGGTTTTGAACACCGGCAAGATATCATCAGGATGGGTAATAATGATTAGCCACCTTCCCTTGAAATCATTCAGATTAATCGTACTTTTGCCAACCGTTGCTTCAAAAAAAGGTGCTTTTTCTCCAAGAATTGGTCCTGTTATGCCTGCGTCCTGATCAGTCATTTAAGATCCTCCTTTTTGTGAATTCACAGTGAAATCCAGCATACTGAAAGCAAAAGATGTCGGTCGGGGGAAAATATGTATAAAGCAGAGCGTTGTTGATTTGTGAAGCGCTGTTGTAGATAACGTATCCACAGGTATAATGAACGATCTCCTATCGCGTTATTCGACAATCACAGCTCAATTTAAATTTTACCGCAACAAATACAGATGTCAATAAAAAAATATTGTCGATCTGCATTGCCATTATTTCATGATTATGGATTATCGATAATGTATTGTTTTAAATCAATTAATTTTAATGTTTATTCTCTTGCCTTTCGGAGAATCCCGTACTCCCTAGTGCTTTTCCCGTGAAAAGGAGGGAGAGGGGCTTCCAGGGGGGAGGAAGCCCCTCTACGGGGGGAATACTCAGAAGTCTTTTTGAGGTGATTTCCTCAAAAAGGTCGGAAGATCTATCGTATCCTCATAATTGAACGTTTCAGGCGCTGTCTTCTGTGCTTCAAGGGGAACCTGAAAGTTCTTTGTGAGCACCCGTTCCGAGGCCTTGAATGCCACCGGTTCCTTCCGCGGAACCCATTTCTTAACCTCAGGCAGTTCTATCTTTTCTTTCTTTACTTCAAACCCGGTGGCTATGACCGTTACTCTTACTTCATCGTCCGCGTCCGGATCAACCACAGCACCGAAAATTACATTGACATCATCATGCGCTGAATCATATACCAGAGAGGTCGCTTCCTGAACTTCGTTCAGAGAGAGCTCCAGTCCGCCGGTTATGTTTATCAAGATACCGCGAGCCCCTTCGATAGAGGAATTTTCTATCAAAGAATTTGAAATGGCCTTTTTGGCCGCTTCAAATGCGCCACCTTCCCCTTTACCAACTCCGCTGCCCATGACCGCGCGTCCTGTATTTACCATTATTGTCTTGACGTCGGCAAAATCAACATTAATGAGTCCGGGTACGAGAATGATGTCCGATATACCCTGAACAGCCTGTTTCAGAACATCATTTGCTATGGCAAATGATTTAATCATGGGAGTGTCTTTTTCCACGACGAGGCTGATTCTGTCATTTGGGATAACAATCAACGTGTCCACAGATTTCGACAGCTCTCTGATTCCCTCTTCAGCATTCATGAGTCTTCTCCGTCCTTCATAGAAGAAAGGCTTTGTGACCACCCCCACAGTCAAAGCTCCCAGCTCTTTTGCGACACCGGCAATCACCGATGCAGCGCCGGTGCCCGTTCCTCCGCCCATACCAGCCGTTATAAAAACCATATCAGAACCGTCAAGACAATCAACAATAGAGGCTTTGTCATCAATCGCCGCCTGCCTGCCGATCTCCGGATCTGACCCGGCACCAAGACCCCGCGTCAATCCGGCTCCAATCTGGATCTTAAAAGGAGCGATCGAGTTTTCCAGAACCTGCATGTCCGTATTCATGGATATAAAATCCACACCCTGCAGGTTGGATGCGATCATATTATTCACCGCATTACCACCTGCGCCTCCCACGCCGATTACCCGGATCTTTGCTTTTTGTCCCTTGATTTCTTCAATTTCAAACATATGCAACCTCCTTCCGTATATTGAAAAAAATTATTGTAATACCCCTTTTACCCAGTCTTTCATCATCACAAAAACGCCTGATACAACATCGGGCAGAAAAATTCTGTTGCTCATGGATGTTTTATTAAAAGCTATAAGACCAACTCCTGTGGCATACATAGGATTCGCCATTCTGGCGTTCAACCCGGTTACATTCGAAGGAACACCGATTCTCACGGGCAGTCCGAGAACGGCTTCAGCCATTTTGTCCATCCCGTCGAGAAGGGCACACCCTCCGGTAAGGACAATCCCGCAGGTGGCCAGTTCATAACCGTAGCATTCTTTTACCGCCTCTTTTATCATCGTCAACATTTCTTCACACCGGGGCTGCAGGATTTCAGCAAGGTATTTTTTGGGTATAGAGCGCTCTTTATCACCCGTATGTTTTATTTGTATTTCTTCTGCGTCATCAGTAATGATCCCGGTAACAGCAGCCCCGAAATTCTTCTTTAATCGTTCAGCTTCATACATGCTGATTCTCAGTCCTATTGCAATATCATTGGTAAGGTGGGCACCTCCTATCCCCAGGACCGAAACATGTCTGAGAAATCCGTCCTTGAACAACGCAATGTCGGTAGTACCGCCGCCAATATCTACGAGAACAGCTCCAAATTCTTTCTCTTCCTGTGTCAGTGTTGCACGTGCTGACGCGAGCGGTTCAAGCACAATATCTGCCACGCCAAGCCCGGACTTTTCACAGCATTTTACGAGGTTATGAATAGGCGAGACCGCTCCGGTAATAATATGGACTCGTGCCTCAAGCCGTACTCCCGACATGCCAATCGGATCCGCAATACCTTCGTGTTCATCAAGCACAAACTCAGTCGGAATGACGTGCAGTATTTCCCTGTCAAGCGGGATATGGACTGTCTTGGCAGAATCGATTGCATGATCAACATCTGCAAACGAGACTTCCTTCTTTCTCACTCCAACCAGCCCCGCAGAATTAAATCCCTCTATATGGCTTCCAGAAACACCAGCGATAACGGATCTTATTTTTGTTCCGGAATATGTCTCGCATTCCTTGACAGCCTTTTTAATCGCGTCCACAGTCGCATCGATATTTATGATCAATCCTTTCCGTAAACCGGTTGAACTCGCACTGCCCATACCAAGTATCCGCATGCCCTTTCCGTTTACTTCGGCCGCGATGGCACAGACCTTCGTCGTGCCTATATCAAGTCCCGCAACAATCTGTGAACCCATCATTGAATTACCTCACGCACGGGCTTTACGATAGCCCTGTTTGCAAAACGGAGATCGATATAATCAACATGTAATTTCCGTTTTGATATCTCTGCCTCCAGCTCACCAAGACGGTATAACTTGTTGTCGTAATCACCTGTTCCTATCTTTACCAACATGCCATCCATATTGAGTGCCATCTCGCTCAAATCATCTGCAATAATCTCAATATGCTCTTTTTCGTACAAGAGGCCCTTTTCTTTTATGGTCTTCACGAGGTGAAGAGCCTCATGGATGTTTTCTCTCTTTTTAAAAGGATCCCCCGATATGATTGGCAGGAATGGAATTGGACTTTCCTTCAATTCCTGCAGCATGTTACCTCTGTCGTCAACGATAAAAAGACGTCCCTTCACATCGATCAGCGCAAACGGCTCTGCTTCTTTGACATACATATGAAGCGTGTTAGGGAATTCTTTCCTGATGGCCAGCGAGCGAATCCAGGGCGATGATATCATCTTCCCGAATACTTTTCTGCTCGACAGAGTGATCAAATTATGTTTATTGGTAATACCTGAAAGCTGTCTTACTTCTTGATCCGTCAAATGAGCATTACCATATGAAATAAGTTTCTGCACCTGAAAAGATGCCTTGACATGCATTGCAACAAAATACGTAAGGACCACAAATATAATCATCGGCAGCACCATAAAAAGAACATATTTAATGTTGGCAATAAAATGATTGCTTCTGTTCTTTTTCGCTTTCTTATACTTCCTGTTGTGCCTACTGCCCATAGAACGCTCCTTCCAGAATTTTTTCCAGAAGATCCGAAAATTCAATACCCGCCTGTTTCGCAATCTTGGGAAGGAGGCTCGTTTCTGTCATACCGGGAATTGTATTTACTTCAAGAACAAAGGGATTGCCGCGGTTATTCACTCTCAGATCAACCCTGGTAGCACCACTGCATTGAAGGGCTTTATGAGACGCAAGCGCGAGCCTTTTCGAAAGAGCATATGACTTCCTGTCCAGTACAGGGGGAAGGATGTATTCCGTTAATCCGGATGTATACTTTGCTTCATAACTGTAAAACTCAAGAGATGGTCTTACTTCAACACCTCCAAGCACAGCATTATTCAGAATGCCTATATGTATCTCTTTTCCCGGTATATATTTTTCAATGATTATCCGGTCATCGTATTGAAAAGCTGCTTCCAGGGCCTTCTTTATCTGTCCCCTGTTACGGACTATGACAACACCAACGCTCGATCCCTCAGCAGCCGGCTTGATAACCCAGGGCATTGCAAAACCGGTTCTGAGCTTCATCATGAAGCTTCTTCCCGAATTCCGATCCATAACAGCTGATCGATAAACAACTTTAAACGGTGGAACCGGTATACCCTGAGATATAAATATTTTTTTGGAAGCCTCCTTATCCATTGCAAGAGCAGAGGCAAGTATCCCCGAACCGGTATACGGAATGCCCAGTATCTCGAGAAGACCCTGTACAGCGCCGTTTTCACCATATCCTCCGTGGAGCGCAATAAAAGCATATGAAATCTGCTTTCTTCTCAAAATTGAGCAGAGATCACGTCCCGCATCAACAGGCACCACCCGATAGTTCAATGATTTCAGAGCCTCGTATATTGCCCTACCGCTTTTAAGGGAAACCGCTCTTTCTGACGACCTACCTCCCATAAGAACCCCTATTTTTTTTCTCTTCAATGTTGAACGATTCACAATCTCAATTTCTCCCGACTATTTTTATTTCAGGTTCAAGCGTAATACCACATCTTTTCTGTATATTCACTGATACGTGCTCCATAAGGTTCAGATAATCAACTGCAGTGCCGTTACCCCTGTTGACAAAAAAATTCGCATGGACCGGGCTAACCTGAATTTCTCCAATAGACATGCCCTTGCACCCTGTCTCGTCAATCAGTTTTCCTGCTGAGCTACCTTTCGGATTCTTAAAGACACATCCTGCAGATTTTTCTGCAAGAGGTTGTTTCTCTCTTCTATCTCTGAAAAAATCTTCAGTGCGCATGGATACGGACTCACTCGCATCTTTTTTCATTCTCATATTCGCACTCAGGATGATATTTCCGCCGGAAATGGACGATGTTCTATAGTCAAAACGGAGGCCCTCAACCTTAAACCGCTCAAGCATTCCATGCTGATCCATAATCGCGACCGTATCAATCACATCCTTTGTTTCGTACCCATAGGATCCGGCATTTCCGTATATAGCTCCTCCAACGGTCCCCGGTATGCCGGTTAACCCCTCAACGCCAGCGTACCCTTTCCCCTTGCAGTAATTAACCAGTTTCTGCCAGAGCAGGCCTGCTTCTACAAAGATTTCGACAGAATCTTCATACTCTTTGATCATCTCTATTCTGTTGAATGCCTGAAGCATGATAACCATCCCCTCGATTCCACCGTCTCGAACGAGCATGTTTGTTCCACTTCCCAGGGTCATAAACGGTATACCCTGTTCCTTCAAAGTGACAATGAGGTTTTTCAGGGATAGGGGGTCATCAGGAACTGCCAGCGCATCTGCAGGTCCCCCTATCGCCAGACGGGTATGGTTTTTCATAGGCACATTACATTCCAAACTCCCTTTAAACTGATTCTTCAATAACTCCTGCCATTCTTTCTCACTGAGCATTCTTGTATTCACTTTTTTCATCTCATGTTTTCAGGCTGTTTCAACCGTTCCAGTATTTGTTCCCCTGTCTTCCAGACATCTCCTGCACCAAGTGTCAGGATCAAATCGCCTCGTTTGACATTTGAAAGAACGGGTGATACAACACCATCCGAACTTTCACAACATGATACATTGTGGTATCCCTGGTCGGTCATATGTTTGCACAGGACTTCTGAAGTTATCTCTTTCATCGGCTTTTCTCCCGCAGGATAAATCTGCATCAGGTAAAGAATGTCAGCATCCGAAAAAGAAAGAGCAAATTCATCCATCAGGTCAGCAGTCCTCGTGTATCTGTGGGGCTGAAAAATGACAACCAGTCTGCTGTCTGCCCCTATATATTTCAGGTTCTCTTTTGCAGCCTTAAGTGTTGCCCTTATCTCTGCAGGATGATGGCCGTAATCGTCGTAGACCTTGATGCCGTTCACTTCCCCTTTAAACTCAAATCTCCTCTGAATACCGCCAAATGTACGAAGCGCCTCTTTTATTTTCGGTACTGCTATGTGCAGCTCCACTGAGACGCCAATACAGGCAAGGGCATTGAGCACATTGTGAGTTCCCGGAAGGGGAATCATAAATCTCCCCAGGTCTTCACTTTTGTACACTACGTCGAAACTCGTATGCATAAATTCTGTTTCAATGTTTTTTGCAAACATATCGGATGATTCAGAAAAAGAATAGGTAATAAACCGTCTATGAATATATGGAAGTAGTTCTCGTACATTCGCATCTTCTGTACAGATAAACGAAACACCGTAAAAAGGAACTTTATTAATAAACGACAGAAAGGCTTGTTTTAATTTTTCAATAGTTTTAAAAAATTCCATATGCTCCCGGTCAATATTGGTCACAATTGCGATGGTGGGCGACAGCATAAGAAAAGACCCGTCACTTTCGTCGGCTTCTGCAACAAAGAAATCTCCACTACCCAGTTTTGCATTACTGCCGAGTGCCTTCAGTTTTCCGCCGATCACAATGGTTGGATCCAGTGCTCCATTACCAAGGATTGCTGCAATGAGTGATGTTGTTGTAGTCTTTCCATGGGTCCCCGCAACCAGAATACTGTACTTTAATCTGGCCAGCTCGGCCAGCATTTCAGCCCGGGGGATAACTGGTATAGATCGATTTCGTGCAGCAACGACTTCCGGATTGTCATCAGATACAGCAGACGAGACAACAACCACATGAGCGTCTGCAACATGTTCCTGCTTTTGCCCGATTGCCACAGGGATACCCAGACGTTTCAGTCTGTGCACTGTCTCTGACTCCTTTTTGTCGGAGCCGGTTACTTCATAGCCAAGATTAAAAAGCACCTCTGCAATCCCTGACATTCCTATGCCACCTATACCGATAAAATGTATGCTTTTGTATTGCTCAAACACAAAATCATTTCCTTACCTGGTGCTGCATTACCATTGATTTCTTTTTTCTTAACGATGACATCTGTTTTCTGCCTTCTTTTAATGAACTCTGCCCGGACGGCTTTGAAGAGGAGTGCGGTGCTCCCCTAGAATCCGTTTTGCCCACTTCTCGCAACAGACTTTCTGCTATATCTGCAATCTTGGTGCACGCATCTCGTCTGCCGAGTCCCCTGCTGGCCCTCTGCATGTCGGCGCTCACCGAATCATCTTCATAAATTTTTTTGATATATTTAGCTACTGTTTGTCCATTAAGTTCTTTATCAGAAATCATAAATGCAGCTCCCATTTCCCTGAGTTTCATCGCATTTAACTCCTGATGTTTGCCAGCTGCAAAAGGATACGGGATAAGAATGGATGTTTTCCCGAGAGCTGTTATTTCAGAAAGTGTTGTGGCGCCGGCTCGTGAGACAACGACATCGGCCATGGCGTATGCCTCAGCCATCTGATATATAAACGGTGTAACAGTTCCCGTGAAGCCTGCTTTTCTGTAGGCATTGCGTACGCTCTCATAATCCTGATTGCCGGTTTGATGAAGGAACTGGATCTTTTCACTGATATCAGTCATGTAATTCAATGCATTAACTATTACTCTGTTTATTGACCGTGCACCGGAACTACCTCCAAATACAAATACGGTGAATAAATCTTTTTCGAGTGAAAACAATCTGGCGGCGGAATCTTTCTCGCCTTTTAGAATTTTTGCTCTTACCGGATTACCCGTTAAAAATGTCTTGTGTTTTGGGAAAAAAGTAAGGCTTTCCTGATATGTGGTGCATATCCTGTCGACAAATCTCCCCAGAATTCTGTTCGTAAGTCCAGGGACTGAATTCTGTTCGTGGATTATGGTTGGAATGGACTTCATGTGAGCAATCAGTACGATTGCTCCAGAGGCATAGCCTCCCACCCCAATGACGATATCAGGCATAAATGTTTTTAAAATGCTGTATGCATCTTTGATTGAAAGGATTGCTTTAGCAGCAGCTTTTATTTTTTTCAGTATAGACTTGCCGACAAATCCTTCTGCACGCAAAAATTCTATGGCAAATCCTTCCCTGGGGACAATCCTTGCCTCTATACCATGTTCCGTACCAACAAACATGATTTCAGTTGTCTTTTCTCTCTTTTTCAGTTCTTCTGCCACTGCAAGGCCAGGAAAAACATGCCCTCCGGTCCCGCCTCCGGCTATGAGCACTCTCATGGTCTATACCCTTTTCTGCCATAAATAGTTCTTCTGGCTGCTCTTCGTGTAACACGGTAATTATTTTTCGGTAATAATTCGTCTTCTTCCCCTTTTGATATCTTTAATAAAATGCCGATCGCGATCATATTGACCATCAATGCAGAGCCACCGTAACTCATGAACGGCAATGGCAGGCCTTTTGTTGGAACAAGTCCGGTAACAACGGCAAAATTGATCAGCGCCTGAAGGGAGATCAATAGGACTAACCCGTATGCCAAAAAGTAGATAAATGGGCTTTTTGATTTATTCGCAATTGACATACCTCTTATGAAGAGGAAAACGAAAAGCAGCATAACAATGGTTGCACCTATCAGGCCAAGTTCTTCTCCGACCATTGAGAATATAAAATCAGTATGCGAAGCGGGCAGATAAGCCAGTTTCTGCTTGGACTCTCCCAGCCCTAGTCCGGTAAATCCTCCGCTTCCGAATGCGATAAAGGACTGAACGAGCTGAAATCCGCTTCCCAGTGGATCCTTATATGGGTCAATAAAAGAAAGGATTCGTTTTAACCGATAGGGCTCCATTGATAATTTAATGAAAACTGGTATCGAAAGGACAAAAACAGATCCCAGATATCTCAGTTTCGTTCCCGATATATACAACATGCCAAATGTCAGAAGGCCAAGACTGATCGTAGCGCCAAAATCAGGTTGCTTAAGAAAAATGACCTGAAACAGGATCATAACCACTATCGGCTGTATAAAAGAACTGAAACGATCAATATGGTATTCCGGCTGTGACATATGTCTTGCCAGATAGACAACCATTGACAGCTTTACCAGTTCAGACGGCTGAAACGTACTCGGCCAGAGTTTTATCCATCGTCTGGCCCCTCCGGCAGTAATCCCGATATCCGGTACAAAGACCAGAGCCAGCAAAATGAAGGAAAAAACGAGGAGCGGCACTGCTCCTTTTCTCACATACGACAGTTTTATATTGCAAAAGACAATCAATGCAAGAGCTCCCAATACAACAGTAAACAGATGTCTTTTAAAGTAGTAGAACTCTGAAACGATATCGGTTTCATTCGGGCTCACCACAGCTGTGGAGCTGTAAATCATTAATGCTCCAAAAGCCAGAAGGAGAATCATGAACAACAGAAGCAGTCTGTCATACGTTTTCACCATTGATGTCTTATTGTCTGTCTGTTGACTGACCATTGTTCTAAAGCGCCATAACCTTATTCTTGAACTGTCTTCCCCTGTCTTCAAAATCTTTAAACATATCGAAACTGGCACACGCAGGAGATAACAATACTACATCTCCTGTTTCCGCCATGGTATGCGCAGCCGTAATGGCCTCTTCGATACTTTCGACCAGAATCGTCGCAGTGACATCGCCCAGCACCGCCTTCATTTTTCGGCTTGCCTCACCCATTAAAATCAGTCCTTTGACCTTCTGGGCAATTATTCCTTTAAGGAGAGAAAATGCGCCATCTTTATCACGTCCACCTGCGATTAATATCACGGGAACCTGAAAGCCTTCCAGAGATCTCGCTACTGCACTGACATTGGTTCCTTTTGAATCATTAATATAGGTAACGCCTTCCAGTTCCCTGACAAACTCCATCCTGTGTTCAAGACCTTCAAATTCTTTCAAAGACTCTATAACCGCCTTAAGCGGGCAGCGTGCAAGGAGAGCCATGGCTGTGGCAGCCATGGCATTCTCCAGGTTATGGGCGCCCTTGATTTTTATCTCATTTTCGGCAATAAAAGGTGTCTGCGGATCACAATCTGTGTGTTCAGGCATAGCACAGTAAAGTTTTCCGCCAGCGCATATAATACCTGTCACTTTTTTGCCCCGGCTGAAATATATAATCTTCGGCTTTTTTCTTCGTAAATTTAACTGTCTGTTCTTTATCTCGTTCACTACCGGATCATCTGCATTGAGCACCAAAAAATCTTTCTGGTTCTGATTTTCAAATATCCTTGTTTTCGCGTTTACATACTCAGACATTGACTGATATCTATCCATATGATCGGGGGTTATATTCAAAATAGCTGCGATATGAGGCTTGAACTGATCTATTGTCTCGAGTTGAAAGCTCGAAACTTCAGCGACAACATAATGAAGTTTTTGACGTTCTTCGCCTGCCTCTCCACTCTTCATTGTTCGCAAAATTTCCTCGGTCAAAGCGTTCCCGATATTGCCGCCGAACAACGTTGCAAATCCGCCCTTTGCCAGCATGTGATTCAGAAGTGTAGTAGTCGTCGATTTACCATTTGTTCCGGTAACAGACAGAAAAGGAATATGCTGAGCTTTTTGATGACTTTGTATGACCTGATATGAAAGTTCCAGTTCGCCAATGACCGGAATTTTCCGGGCAGCAGCTTTCGCAAGCGGTTCAATGTTTGGTGAAACACCCGGACTGATGATGATGACATCAGGATTATGGAAACAGTCAGCGTCATTACTTCCGAGAGCTCGCTTAACCAGTGGCGAAAGCTTTGCTGCAGAATCAGAAAGTTTATCATATGACTGCATATCAGTTACCGTTACATCTGCACCCATACCGGCAAGAAGATTGGCTGCCCCTAAACCGCTTCTCCCCAGGCCAACCACAGTCACTTTGGTTCCCCGGATTTCCTTTTGTAATCTGCTGATTACCATGGTCATTACACTGCTCTCCATTTATAAAGAAAACATACAGTCACTATCGGTAAATCGGTTTCTTTCGTTCTTTTTTTTGTTTTTCTTTCACCGGGGTCCTTGCCTTTATCTTCTTTGTATACGAAGCTTTCTTAATTTGCTCTCTATACAAAGAAGACCGCGTAAGGAAGACGACCGGTTCTTCAAGGTTATCTTTCACTTTATATCCGAAATCCAGTAAGGTTTCTGCCTCTTTCCACAGAAGACCGCGCTTTGGAGTACCGAGAAGCGCAATGATAATCGATTCTTCTTCCCTATCAGATACACCGGTAAAACAGTGAAGTGCGAGGCGTGTATATCCGGTTTTTCCTCCGAGCACCTCTTCATCAAACCATAGGAGCTTGTTTGTACTTTTTATGAACATTGATCTGCCTTTCTCAGTCGAAACCTTTCGGACCCTTGTTCCCAGGATTTCTCTGATCACCGGATTCTTGATTGCATGGCCCATAATCGTGGCAAGATCATATGCCGTAATATACTGTCCTCTACCCGGTAAGCCGTGCGGATTTACAAATTTCGTATCCTTCAAACCCAGTGCTCTTGCCCTTTGGTTCATTAATTTCACAAAGTTCTTTTCCGAACCGGCTACAGCCTCGGCCAACGCAACAGCTGCATCATTCGCAGACTTCATGAGTGCTGCATACAGGAGCTCCTCAATCGTTACTTTATCTCCAATCTTAAATCCCATTTTCGTAGGTGCTACGTTTACCGCTTTTCTGCTGATTGTCACAATATCATTTAATTTTGATCTTTCAACGGAGATAAGTGCGGTCATTAACTTCGTGGTGCTTGCCGGTTTCAGCTTGAGTTCGGGGTTTTTCGCATACAAGACCTGCTTGGTCGTTGCATCCATCACTACGGCAGCTCTCGACTGAATTTCAACAGCATACGATATCCCGGGAACCAGGCAATAAGCAGTCAGCAACAGAATAATATTTGATGGATTTAAGAAAAATCGAATAAACGGTTTACTCCATACTGAATTCTGTTTACCTGTAATCATATGTCACCTCAGTTTGAGTGTTGCGAGACTCAACAGGGCCAGCATAATGCCCACAATCCAAAATCTTACTATGACCTTTGATTCGTGCCATCCTTTCAATTCAAAGTGATGGTGAATAGGAGCCATCTTGAAAATCCTTCTTCCCGTCAACTTGAATGACGCTACCTGGAATACAACAGAAAGTGTCTCAACAACAAAAATTCCTCCTACAACAGCAAGTGTTATTTCATGCTTTGTGATGACAGCGAGTGTCCCAAGGGCTCCGCCAAGGCTCAGCGATCCGACATCTCCCATAAAGACATCAGCCGGATATGAGTTAAACCATAAGAAACCAAGAGAAGCACCGAGCATTGCACCACAAAATACAGTTAGTTCTCCGGTCTCTTTAAGGTGTAATACCTGAAGATAGTCGGCAAAGCCGGCGTGCCCCGATATATAGACAAGGATCATGTTTGCGATAATAGCTATACCAACGAGCCCGATGGCAAGACCGTCAATCCCATCGGTCAGATTCACAGCATTTGAAGAACCGACAATAACGAGTATCGCAAAGGGAATATAAAACCAGCCGAGGTTTATGAGCATTTTTTTGAAGAAGGGGACACTGAGATGAGAATAATACGGGTCATTCGGGTTTTTATAAATAATAAACCCAATCACAAGGGCAAGGGCTATCTGTCCGCCAAACTTGTAACAAGCGCGAAGTCCTTTTGAGTCCCTACGTGCTGTCTTCAGATAGTCGTCAAAAAGTCCGATTGATCCGAACCCCAGAAGGGCAATAATCATTATCCGAATGTATATATTCATTACATCACTCCACATCAGGGCCGATACCATTATCGAGATAATTATCATGATCCCGCCCATGGTAGGCGTTCCGCACTTTTTGACATGAGTCTCAGGTCCGTCATCGCGTATCTGCTGGGTCATGCTGATTTTCTTTAGTCTCCTGATGATCCATGGTCCTATAAACAGTGTTAATAGCAATGATGTTATGATTGCAAGAGCAGTTCTGAATGTGATGTACCTGAATACATTAAAAGGGAAGTAATACTCATGAAGACTGTATAAAAAATTATAGAGCATTCCATTCTCCCCTTTCCGGCAGATCTTTAATGACGTCTTCCATGCGCATACCTCGTGACCCTTTGACGAGCACCGTATCGCCTTCTCCGATAACAGCAAGCAGAATTTCTCTGGCATTATCAGCGGTATCGGCACTATGACAGATCCCCCTGAATTCGGATGCTGCTTTCTGCATTGCCGGTCCGACTGCTATCAGTACATCAACAGATAAGTCAGATATTTTTCTGACAAGGTCCGTATGAGCCTCTTCCGTATATGCCCCGAGTTCGAGCATGTCACCCAGAACGGCGATTGTCCTGCGTCTTTTCAGCCTAATCAGCTCTTTTATCGATTCTTCCATTGATGCTGGATTGGCATTGTACACATCACTGATGACCAAAGAATCTCTGAAGTCTTTCATTTCAAGACGCATAGGAACTCCATAAAAAGACTCCATACCGTCCTTTATTTGTAGTGGATGTATTCCATATATATGAGCTATAGACGCTGCGGCAAGCGCATTAGAGATATTGAATCTTCCCGCCAATTTAAGGTGAATCTCAATGCTATTTTCTTCCCTGAAACAGAGCGAAAAAGTAGAGCTTCTTTCTTTTAACACTATTTCACGCGCAGTAACATCTGCATCTTCTTGTATGCCGTACGTAATCATTCTGCCGCTGAAATGGTTTACTCCATTCATAAGGAACTCGTCATCGGCATTTAATGAGGCAACGCTCACATAATCGAGTATTTCAAGATCAGTTTTCCGCACCATTTCGAGGCTACCAAAACCTTCAAGGTGAGCAGGGCCAACATTCGTTACAACCCCGAATTCAGGATAGACAATTTCACAAAGCGTTTTTATGTCACCCTCCGCGTTTGAGCCCATTTCCGCAACTATTACGGTCTCATCACCCCTCATCCTGGAAATACTCAATGGAAGGCCTATATGATTATTCAGGTTGCCCTCGGTCTTCAGGACCGTATTGCTCTGACTGATTATCGAAGAAATGAGTTCTTTTACTGTTGTTTTACCGTTTGTTCCCGTTACGCATATGGCCGGTACCGGAAGCTTCGAACGGAGGTAACGAGCAATTTTATGAAGAGCTATCAAAGTATTCTTGACGTAAATAATGGTCTTTCCCCTCAGATGATTTGAAGGGGGAAGATGCACCAGAGCACCCGCACCGATATTCAAAGCGTCATGAACGAAATCGTGTCCATCGAAACGTTCTCCCTTCAAGGGAATAAACAGTTCGTCTTTTCTGATTGTCCGCGAATCAATTGACAGACCGTTAAACTCCTGTTTCATGCCACACAAGACTCGTCCCCCGGTCGCCTGAAGAATCTCATCAAGTTTTAACACTGCCATGTTCTTTTTTATGGTCTGCACATCCACACCTTCCACGTTAAATACTTCTCTTACCTCTGCTTATCAGACGTATCTGTTTCTCTAAAACCTCCCGGTCGTTAAATGTGCATTTTTCTCCTTTTATTTCCTGATATGCTTCATGCCCTTTTCCGGCAACAAGCACAATATCACCATCCGCTGCCATTAATACCGCGCGTTGTATGGCCGCTTCCCTGTTAGATTCGATTAGATAGTTGTTTTTTACCGCGCCTGCTTCTATCTCATGAATAATTCTCTGCGGTGATTCTGTCCTCGGGTTATCAGACGTTATAATTACTGCATCACTGAGCTTGGTCGCTATTGCTCCCATCTGCGGTCTTTTGGTTCGGTCTCTGTCACCGCCGCAGCCAAAGACCGTGATAATTTTTCCATTTGTCAGGCCACGTGCAGAATAAATAAGCCTTTCCAGAGCATCGGCAGTATGTGCATAGTCAACGACTGCGAGGAATCCCTGTCCCGCATTCACTTTCTCAAACCGCCCCGTAACCAATACCGTATTCTTTATGCCACGCATAATGATATCCCATGGCACCTTTAAAGAGCGTGCCGCACCGGCGGCGGACAATATGTTATAGACATTGGACAGTCCCATCAATGGAGAATTGACCGTGAGATTCTGTCCTTCCGCAACAAGGGTAAATGTGAGACCATCAAAGGTCGATTGAATGTCAATGGCAACCATATCGGCACCTGATTCAAGACCATATGTTATCTTCTTTCCAGAATATGAGTCTAAAAGCCTCCTTCCCCAGATATCATCATAATTGATTACTGCCGTTGCGCTCAGGGACAAGAGTTCCGTGAAAAATCTTTCTTTCGCTATGAAATACTCATCCATGGTATCGTGAAAATCGAGATGTTCGCTTGTAAGGTTAGTGAAAATTCCGGAATGAAAAACCGTTCCATCAATCCGGTATAGTGCCAGGGCATGAGACGAAACCTCTGACACAACGTGGGTACACCCTGAAGAAAGCATGGTATACAGCATCTGTTGAAATTCCAGAGCTTCAGGAGTGGTAAAACTTGTCTCATACCTTTCGTTCCCAATCATATGTTGTATCGTTCCAATCAGTCCAACTTTCTTGCCCCAGCATTCTAAAATTGACTTCAGCAGATAAGAAGTAGTTGTTTTCCCATTGGTTCCCGTTATTCCGATGACGACGAGAGAGGACGATGGGTGCCCGTAGAAGTTGTGGGCTATATGCGCAAGGGATTTCCTGCTGTTTTTCACCAGGACTGCGGTACCTGACTGATGCTTTTTTGCAAAGACTGACCCACTTTCATCATTTTCACACACGACTGCGGAAGCACCCTTATGAACAGCATCTTCAATAAAGTCATGACCATCGTGTTGCAAGCCCTTGAGAGCGACAAAAAGATAGCCTTCCCGAACAGTCCGTGAATCATAAGAAATACCGGAGATATCAATCGCTGTCGTGCCAGAGAGCACTCTCGAATCAATTCCTTTTAATATCGATTTGAGTTTCATATCGTTTTCACTACATTAGTTCCATCATGTACCGCATACTCCAATCTGCACGGCAATGGGCTCCATGTTATTGAGACACCAGCAAGAGGTTTCGGTCAGGGGCATAGTCTAACGGCACATCCATATATGAAAGCGCCTGTTCCGCTATATCCTTAAAGACCGGACCGGCAACCAGGCCGCCGAATGTTTTACCTTTTGGTTCATAGATAACAACTATTAAAGCAAATTTCGGATTGTCTGCAGGCACAAAGCCAACAAATGAACTGTTAAACCTGTCTCTGGAATACCTTTTTGTTTTGGGGTCAATGACCTGCGCCGTTCCCGTCTTTCCCGCTACCTTATTACCATCTATCGCCGCATCCGGTGCAGTGCCGCCTTCCTCAACAACTGTTTTTAATGTCTTTCTCAAGAGCATGGCCGTCCGTGCAGAGATTATTTTTTCCTTTTCTGTATCCTGAAATGAAACCAATAACTCCCCGTAGGGGTCCGTGATTCCAGACATTATGTGCGGTTTCACAAGATATCCTCCATTGGCAATTGCTGCATATGCCCGTAAAATCTGCAGTGGTGTTGCAGCGATTTCCTGACCAATTGAGATGGCGCCGATAGAAACTCCTGACCAGTCTTCCGGTTTTCGTATCCAGCCAGAAACTTCCCCTGGGAGATCAATGCCTGTCTTAAAGCCAAACCCGAACCGTTTGACATACGAATATATCCGTTCTTTACCGAGCTTAAGCCCGATCATCACCGATCCCACGTTTGAGGACTTTTGTATGACTTCCTTGAAGGAAATTATCTCATCCTGTTTGTGGGAATCATGAATGGTCTTGCCGCCGACTACAATACTGCCTTCGGTACAATCAAACCTGGTATGAAGAGTAAATAACCGTTCCTCCAGGGCCGCTGCTGCAATAATTGCTTTGAACGTAGACCCAGGCTCATAAATGTCAGTGATTACCCTGTTGCGTATTCTGTGTTTACTGGCACGTCCAATCATATTCGGATCATACGTCGGCCTGTTTGCCAGCGCAAAAATTTCACCCGTCATGGGATCCATCATGATTGCAGAGGCCGCCCTCGCCCTCGTCCGTAACATAGCCTTGTCGAGTTCCCTTTCGACGATGTACTGCAGACCTTCATCAATAGTGAGAATCACGTTATTACCTTTAGATTCCAACGTCATACCCGATGACAGCATTCGGCCGCTTGCATCTCGTGAAAAAAAGGCCTTACCACCTGAAGCACCGAGATATTTGTTATATTTCAGTTCTATACCTTCAAGCGCCTGGTTATCGAGACCAACGGCACCAATAATGTGCGAAGCCAATTTCCCTTTTGGATAGACTCTTTTTGCTTCAGGGACAAATCCACACCCGGCTAACTCAAGTTTCCTTACTTTTTGTGCTGTCTCCGGAGTAAGTTTTCTATTGATCCATTGGAATTTCTTGTCTGGATTAAATCGTGCTTTTACCACGTTAGGTTTCATGCTTAGAATTTTGGATAGTTTTTTCAGCCTTTTCACATCAATCGCAGTTTCTTCGGGATGACAGTAGAATGACTCCAGTTCAAGATTTACGGCAAATTCCCTGCCACGACGGTCGAAAATGTATCCTCTTTTCACCTGAATTTCTGTGGACGTCATATGCTGGGCTTTCGCCCGTTCCAAAAACATGCTATGATTTATAACCATCAGGTCTACGAGACGAAAAAATACCGCAAAGAATCCGAAGATTATTGCGGTATTCAGAATAACTGCTCTCTTCCTGTTCAAATAGCTCCCCCAGTAAAAAACTGCTCTGTTATCTTTTGCTGCTTTTTTTCAGTGAAACCTTATATGGCGTTGTCTGCGAACGTGTTTTGATATGCACTACCCTGCTCCGCTCAGGGAATACATATCCTTTTGCGGCATATCGTTTCCTTCCTTTCGCCTGTCCCTGAAAAGATGCATTGATTTTTTCAAGGGACATAATCTTTGCTCTCTTTGCCAAGAGCATTTCCCGGTTCTTGATCATTGCCATTTTCGTTTCTTCAAGGGAGCGCAATTCATAGGCAGTAGTCATAACGCTCGACCGGAGCCATATGAGTCCGAACAGACTGAAAAACAGGAAGAGTATGAAAAACGGTTTATACAGGAATAGCATGCCGTTCTTTTCGCTCCTCCGCATCATAGTTTTTCTGCCCCCCTTAGTTTTGCACTCCTCGAAGACGCATTCAGGCGTTTCTCAATAAGTGCCGGTGTAAGCGGTTTCTTCGTCAGTGAGCGCACCAATCCTTTTTTTGCATTATCTCTTATGAACGTTTTTACGGCTCTGTCTTCAAGAGAATGATACGAAATAACACAGAATCGACCGCTCCTATTCAACTGATTCAATGAGGTGTTCAATCCTTTTTCCAACTCATCCATTTCCTTATTCACTTCGATTCTGAAGGCCTGGAACGTCTTTGTAGCCGGGTGAATTCTCCCTCTTCTGCCGACAGTACGCGATACGATATCTGCAAGTTCAGAACAGGAATGAATATTCTTTTTATCTCTCTGACGAACTATTGCACGTGCAATCCGAACTGCCCTATGCTCTTCGCCGTAATCCTTTAATATTCTCACCAGATCTTTTTCTGCATATCGGTTCACGATATCCCACGCTGAAAAACGTTGTGACGTGTCCATTCTCATGTCAAGGCGCTCATCAGAAAAAAAACTAAAGCCCCGGACCAGATCCCTGAGCTGTTTCATGGATACACCGAGATCAAAGAGGATCCCGTCAACAGAACTGAATCCTTCTTCGGAAAGAATTCGTTCCATATCCGAGAAGTTTCCATGCCTAAGTATCAGTCTGGAATCATCATATTTTTTTTCAGTTACGTGTAGTGCCGCTTGGTCTCTGTCTATCCCGATCATAATTCCACTTTTTCCTATCATGTTCAAAATGCTCTCTGCATGGCCTCCAAGTCCAACCGTCGCGTCAACATAAATACCGCCCTTCTTAGGGTTTAATATCTCAATCACCTCCCGCACCATAACCGGGAGATGTGGTATCGTCATCTATAGACCAAACGCCGCCAGTTTTTCTTCGACGGCCTTCTTATCGATCTTTGAAGGATCAACAATAGCATCCCATTCACCTCTGTCCCAAAGCTCTATTTTTTCAATTTGTCCTACAATAACAATGTCGTTATGCAGTGCTGCATCCTCCCGGTGAGCAGCAGGAACTAAGATTCTTCCTTGTTTATCCATTTCACTTTCCTGGGCCGATGCAATAACCCTTCTCATAAAGAATCTGACTTCTTCCTGCATCTTTGGCAGGTGACGGACTTTTTCTTCAAGCCTGTTCCATTCTTCCTGCGGATAAACATGAAGACATTTATCAAAGGCTGCGTTCACAATATATAATTTTGGGCTATAATTTGAGGAAATAATCTCTCTGAAAGGAGCCGGAATGATAATTCTGCCCTTGGGATCGATCGAATAGTAATACTTACCTGAAAATGCTGGCACCTTTCCTCCACTTTCTACCACTATTTACCACTCAATATAGAGGATTAACCACCTAAAGTCAAGTAAAAAATAATAAAAACCTATATATATCAAAATATTGTGTATGTGAATCTGTAGCACACTATATATTGCTTCTTTCTCTCCAAAAAAGGACAATCATTAAAAAACACTGAAAATCGTTCAGTTTCTGGAATACGTACTCATTGCTTATTACGTTCTACACAGGCATTCGGTTCAAGACGGGAAAAGACTTATTAGAAGCATGACCGGGCGACATGAAGAACAATTTCTGATGAGAACCCTGATTAAGGATTCCCTTGAAAAAAAATATTAAATACAATAGAGTTACTTTATAATATGAATGGAATGGAATGTGGGCGAGCCCATTTGTACATCGAAGGAAAAGTACAGGGGGTGTTTTATCGGGTCTTTGCGAGGGATATTGCAATGAATCTCGGCCTGAGCGGATGGGTGAGGAATCTATATGACGGACGAGTGGAGGCTGTATTAGAGGGGAATCACGAACATATCAAAAAGGCACTCAGGGAATACAGGAAGGGGCCATCCGGTGCATCAGTTACCCATATTGAAATCACGTGGGAAACATGCACTGGCGAAACAAAGGGGTTTGATATACGATATGGTTAGCGAGAGAGCCAAGAACATATTTGGAGAGCGCAATGGATAAAGAAAAAAAGAAACTGGGGCAGATGCTTGTTGACGAAGGTTTGATTGATAACACGCAGTTGCAGTCGGCGCTGGCGTATCAGCGACAATGGGGCGGACGGCTTGGATCAATATTCCTGAAAAAGGGTTTTGTTTCAGAAAAAGATATGAGTGCTCTTATGGAAAAACAACTCGGACAAAAATGTATTTCAATTGAATCGTATGGAAGCCCTTCTCATGATGTCCTGAATATGGTACGCCTTGATATTGCAAAAAAATATACCATTTTCCCGGTTAAGTTCGAAAAGAATTCCCTGTTACTTGCCATATCTGATCCAACGGATCTTAAGACCCTGGATGACCTGCGTTTCTTGCTCGGAGTTAGACTCAAGCCACTGCTCGCTCTCGAATCAGATATTCAAAGGGCAATCGGGATCTACTACGAAGGCCTTGATGTCGGAAGAGCCCATTCCGTAGACAAAGAAAAAATGGCGGAAATGATAACGAGGTCAATGCACGGGGACACAAAGCATACGGATTCAGACAGAAAATCCGGCCAGCTGGAACCAGCATATGAAAAGACTGGGCAAAAAGCAGGAGCGCCGCACAAGGAACGGACACAGAAACTTATTATCGAAAGCGTCATTGATCTCCTCATCTCAAAAGGTGTCTTTACGAGAGAAGAGCTGCTGAATCAGATAAAGTTTAAAGAAAAATTGTAAACCATATACCAGAGCTTGGTTGACATTCACCCTCCTGTTTGTAACAATAATGACGTGTTCGACACTCTCGAAGGGAATATCACTGCCGGGAAAGACCTGTCCGGAACTGATGCTCGTTTTTTAGCATCAATTTCTGGTCATGGCCTGTTCGAGCTCTTTTCTGCGGCAAACCGGATACGAAATCATTTCAGGAAAAATACGGTTGATCTCTGCTCGGTTGTTAACGCAAAATCCGGATCCTGCTCTGAAGATTGTTCATACTGTGCTCAGTCATCGAAGAATACGGCTAAGACTCTGACGTTTTCACTGCTCGGGAAAGAAATCCTTCTTGAAAAAGCGCGAGAGGCATATGATGGCGGTGCAAAACGCTTTTGTATCGTAACGAGCGGCAGGAAGACCTCGTCTAAAGACCTTCACGCCATTGCCGATACTATCTCTGCCGTACGATCGATGGGATTACTTCCCTGTGCCACACTCGGCCTACTCTCACGTGCGGAATTGCTCCTGCTAAAAGATGCTGGTCTTGAAAGATATCATCACAATCTTGAAACGTCTGAACGGTTGTTTCCCGCAGTATGCACAACGCATTCTTATCAGGATAAAATAAAAACAATTACGGACGTTCATTCTGCAGATATTTCATTATGCTCTGGTGGAATCTTTGGTATCGGAGAGGACTGGGAAGATAGAATCAGCCTTGCCTTTGCCCTCAAAGAGATTAGTCCTGACTCTGTTCCTATTAATTTTCTTATTCCGATCCCGGGAACCAGACTCCAGCATCAGCCTTTCCTTTCGCCTCTTGAAGCTCTCAAGATCATAAGTCTGTTCAGATGTATCCTGCCGGATAAAGAAATACGGATATGCGGCGGCAGGATGCAGACCCTCGGTGAATTTAATTCCTTGGTTTTCTTTGCAGGAGCTGATGGCCTTCTTACGGGAAATTATCTTACAACACCGGGAAGAAATTTCGAAGATGACAAAAGACTTATTGAGCAGTTCGGACTTACCGTGGCGTAGATGAAAACAAAGGAAAAATATTATGAATGGGCTTGATGCATGAGAAAGAGCCTTTCAGCAATTTCCACTATATGGTCCTTTCCTTTTTCACCATTTTCGAGTTTCTGAATCCATTCCCCCGGCAGAGCCTGCTCTCCAAGAAGACAGCCGCTCAAGGCACCTGCCATAGCACCAATGGTGTCAGTATCTCCGCCCAGGGAAATGCATACCTGCATCATCTTCTTAAAATCACTCCCATAGACCAAGAAGACATAGAGCGCCGCTGGAACAGATTCCAATGCCAAAACGGTATTGCCGAGTCTCAAGACAACTTGTTCCCCACTTGCTTCTTCTTTGATCAATTCCTTCATGATTAGGAGTTTTGCAGAGTATTCATCTGAAGAAGTAAATCCAAGCAGTGCGTCTATCATATGGTTTCTGTCCTTCATAACTTCCTGCGTCACAAGCAACGAAACTGCATATGCAAGTAAAACTGCGCCTTCTTTTCCCAGAACATGATGGTGCGTTATTGAACTTGCTTCTTCAACTGCTGCCCGGAGTTGTCCTGTTCGGTGGGAAAAGAATAGTCCTAACGGAGCAGCGCGCATGGCAGATCCATTACCAAAAGATCCATTTTTAAATACTTTCGTGTTGGCTTCTTTCCAGTGCATGCCGCTCTTGATCATGTTTATAATTGCCGCTGTTCCGGAACCATACCCCCTCAGGGGATTGTAATTTTCAGCAAATCTCATCGCCATATCATCGGGGTCAAACCCGTCTGAAGCAATCAGTGACTCTCCAACGCCGATAGCCATCTCTGAATCATCAGTATAGCGAAGTACCGCAGGCAGGTCTTTCTGAAAATCAGGCTCTATTCCCTGTCGACAACCTTCGAAAGGAGCACCAATGGCGTCTCCGAGCATAAGACCCATCAGGCATCCCCTGAATCTCTCGACTGGTGTAATCATGCCCTATCCTTCGCGTGCATGGTCATATTTTATTATATTTCAGTTTCCCTGTAGTATAATCCACATTATGTGGAATATACGGATGCGTGCGTCAAAAAAAAATAGGGCGCACAGCACAAAACGCAAAAAATATATTCAACAGCATTCAGCTTCCGGTTTGACCCCCTATGACATTCATGTTTCTGGAGCTGAGGGACTGTATAAAGAATCGGATATCAGCAGAATTATAAATGAATATATTGCGAGGGCTATAAATCACCCCAGGGGAAAGCCAGATACAATCGCCATTACCCTGGAGAAGCTCAGACGAAAACCCCTAACGATCAGTTCACTTCCGGTTAAAACCATTAACAGCCGCTCTCGTGTTACAGCAGAAAGGTTTGTCCAAAAAATCCTGGTTTCCGCCGGCATATCCGAACATGCCATAGAAAAAGCTTTTTCCATCATGCAGAGCCCTCAGACATTGCGGGGAGCTGCGCTCGTTACTAAAGTGTCCGGCAGCAGAATCGACCCTGACAAACAAAGAGGTGTTCGAGTCTCACGACTCGGCATCACAGAAAAGGCGGCTGGTATCCTCTCTCGCAATCTCGCGGGGCAGAAAATAAATATTACTACCGTGAAAGAAGCTATCATTCTCGCATCAAAGGTAGCGTCAAGTCAACATATAATGGCAGAGCTCTGCATATCCGATGACCCTGACTATACCACTGGATATGTCTCATCAAGAAAATATGGGTATGTTAGAATTCCTCATATAAAACGGAAAAGAAGTAAAAAAGGAGGCAGGGTATTTTTCGTAAGAGAGAATACGGATGTCGAAGAATTAATAGAGTTTCTTGAAACATCATCCGTCATAATCATCAAGATAGCTGACTGTTCAGGAGTGGTACCTCTTCATGAAATCCTTGATAGTAATAATAAGTAATCCTGCAGCCAGGAAATCATCTGCAAGAAAGATTGAATCGGCTGCGGCCCTGTTGACAAAAAAGGGGTTTTCGTCCGAGGTTTTCCTGACAGAAAAAAGGGGTGATGCAGAGCATCTGGCCAGAAAAGCCAAGGAGAAAAAAGCATTTCTCATAATCGCTGCTGGCGGAGACGGTACTATCAATGAAGTGCTAAATGGCCTTGTCTGGTCAGAAATACCTCTGGCAGTACTTCCGCTTGGCACCACCAATGTCCTTGCAAAGGAACTTGCTATACCTGAACATATTGACGGTGCCGTGGAGACCGCACTGTCAAAGACCCCGAAAAAAGTTTGCCTCGGCAAGATTACCCTTTCAGAGAGTGTATCAAGGGTTTCGCGTTATTTTTCTCTTATGGCCGGAATTGGATTTGACGGAAAAGCTGTACGCGACGTTAACAAGTCACTTAAGAAAATATCCGGAAAAGCTGCCTATGTCATGAGCGGGCTAAAAAACTTTGTTGTCTACAGCCCGAATAAACTGACTCTAAACACCGATGGAAGGAATTATGCAGGTTATTGTGCCATAGTTGGAAACGCACGCAAGTACGGAGGCCATTTTTCAGTAACCCCTGATTCGAGTGTCCTTGACCCACGTCTCCATATGTGCATTTTTGAGGGGAAAAAACGAGCTGACCTGCTGAGATACGTCTTTGGTGTGATGAAAGGCACACATCTCAAGAATGATGACGTAATCTATGTAGCATCGGAACATATTGAAATAAAAGGCCGTGCATATATACAGGTTGATGGTGATTACTTCGGCACAACTCCTGCAGAAATATCAATCGCAAAAGATGCAATAAGAATAGTTTTCTGACAGATCACCTTATTAAGCAAATCAAGTTAGGAAAGCGGACTTCATCTGCAGAAATACAGTTCTCAGAAACTGAAACAACTACGGATAAATTGATTGCACGTGTTGCTCTGAGAAATCATTTTCTTCCTGTAATTCTCATCCATGGCTTGGCGAGCATAATTGTGAGGTTCGATTGAGATAAGCACTGTGGTGATCGAAGAAACAAGATAAAAGAAGACTCTTACCGATGTACATTATTCTGTTTGCTTATTTATTCCATAATATGCTATTCTTGACATGAAGCTTACTGGAGTATTTTGTTACATTTTAACCGCAAAGTATTCAGCTTTGCGGTTTTTTTATGACTTTACCTCCTGAAACTTCAAATACTGAAAAGGAGGTAAATAATCATGGCAAATGGAACGGTAAAATGGTTTAACGACAGCAAGGGTTTCGGCTTTATTACGAGTGAAGACGGAAGTGAAGCTTTTGTCCACCATACGTCCATCCAGGGCAATGGCTTTAAGAGCCTTGCTGAGGGTGACCAGGTTAGCTTTGATACTGAAAAAGGCCCGAAAGGCCCCAAGGCTATCAATGTAGTAAAACTCTAATTAACCTAAAAAGTCCCCCTGCACTACAGGGGGACTTTTCATTTCAAGGGGATATGATATACAGGCAGAATAAGCTCTATCCTCGGACATATCTGAAAGAACGTACCTTCTGACCGTTGCACACCAAAGTCATAAACATTTCTCATTGAGTAGATTCTGTCGTGATGCATTACGTCGCGATAATGCCTCCGCCGATCACGATGTCACCATCATAAAACACGGCACTTTGACCCGGGGCAGGCGCCCATTGGGGCTCATCAAATGTAACGTTTACACCTTTATCCAGGATTTCGATAGTCGCAGGTTTGTCTTTCATCATAGAACGGACTTTGACCGTGGCCTTGGATACGGCCGACGATGGTTTGAACAGCCATGTTGCATTTTCAATAAATAATTTTGAGATCTCTGCGTCTTCCTTAAGGCCAACATAGATCGCATTTTTTGCCTGATCGATCTTTGTAACGTAATACGGCTCCGGCGAGGCAATACCCAAACCTTTCCTCTGTCCGATGGTATAACAGTAAATACCTCTATGGGCGCCGAGAACAGTGCCCTGCTTATCAATGATCGGTCCCGGTTCACCAGCAACTGGAGAAATCTTTTCAATAAATTTAAAATAATTCTTATCTTCAATAAAGCAGATCTCCTGACTTTCCTGTCTGTCCGCTGCTTCGAGATCAACTGATCGGGCAATGTCCCGCACATTTGTCTTCAAATAATCGCCGAGGGGCAAAACCAGTTTTTCCAGTTCTTCTTTCCGAACTCTGTAGAGTACGTATGACTGATCTTTTTGGGTATCCAATCCCTTTTTAAGAGCACACTGTTCAGAGCCTGAATCCCGAATTTTTTCAACCCGTGCATAGTGGCCGGTCGCTATAAACTCTGCGTTCCGTTTTTCAGCTTCCCGAAGAAGAAAAGGAAATTTTATATATTCATTGCAGAGAATACAGGGATTGGGCGTCAGTCCTCTGGTATATGCATCTATAAATGGCTCAATCACCTTCTCAATGAATACCTCACGGACATCAAGCGACTCAAGCGTAATACCCAATGTGCCAGCTGTTTTCGAAGCACTGTTCACTGCTTCAAGAGAACAGCATGTTGTAAAATTCGACCTGTTACGCGCCTCCCACAGGATAAAGCTGATGCCCTCCACCTCAAATCCCTCCTGTTTCAGAAGGTACGCTGAGACACTGGAATCAATGCCACCACTCATGCCTACGACAACTTTAGCCATGATGTAATATAACAGAAATAAATCAATTGTTTGGCTGTATTCTCATCACGTGCACCCCTGGCAGCGTTCCAGATCTCAAAGATTTATCATCGTGCCTCCTCCTGCATGATGTAACATTGCACAGTATTGTTATGATACACTTCTGTGCCATGATACACTTTTCTTATTTTCTGAATTTCCCATAATTGGCCAACCTGTCTAAAAACTATCTGTTTTTCTTATAGAAATTTATATTTTCGTTAATAGTGTTATTGCTGGTATATATTTTGTTTATCGTTGTGGTATCTAAGACACAGGCATTAAAGTCACAGATATCGTCTGGAAAGCCGCACGGGAGATTATTAAGAAACTATCACAGCCATTTTGGGGGTAGATTTCTCAAAAAAAAATGGAACGATCAATCATACAGAGGAGGTTTCAATGATAAAATGCCCGTTTCTGAACAGTAGCACAATACTGCGATGCGAAGTAGAAGAAAAATTGTACGCACCGTCTGATAATCAGCTTGATGAATACTGCATGACAAAAAAATTCAAGACGTGCCCTCTTTATACGTTCATGAGAGAAACAAACAATCCGAACGTAAATGATTTTATAACAACGCCGTAAGTTTTAGATCCTGTTCCACATATCGGCGGCTGCACAAAAATTGCCTGTAACCGCCAATAAGTTTTTCTGAGCCTTCATCCGCCTGAGGCGGATGAATCAAGCCTTACTACACGGCGGACAAGCCCGTCTTTTCTCCTTACTGCTCAGTGCCTACTTTTTTTGTATTAGCTATAGCTTTCGCCTGTCTTTCTCTGTGCCTCTACCTGTACCTGCCTTAGCCTTGTCCTTGGACTGAGCCTTAACCTTGTCCTTGGACTGAGCCCTCTTCAGGAGGGTCAAAATTCCCATCAGTCTTAATATGAAGTTCTTTTAGCTGTCCGTGAGTTATCAGTGAAGGTGCGCCAGACATCATACATGACGCCTTTTGTGTTTTTGGAAATGCAATAACATCCCTTATTGACTGTGCACCAACCAACAGCATAACGAGCCTGTCCAGACCAAGCGCGATACCACCATGCGGAGGTGCACCATACTGAAGCGCATCGAGGAGAAATCCGAATTTCATCCGGGCCTCTTTTTCAGAAATGTTCAGTATTTCAAACATCTTCTGCTGTACCGTTTTTTTATGAATACGGATACTTCCGCCGCCTATTTCATTTCCATTGAGAACAATATCATATGCCTGCGCCTTTAATGACGAAAGCATTGTCTTGTCACCAGCAGCGCCTGCAAGCATTTTTTCCCTGTCAGCATCTATCGGAGCTGTAAAAGGATGATGCATCGCCTGAAATCGTTTTTCTTCGTCATCCCATTCAAGGAGAGGATAGTCGACAATCCATGCAAAGGCATATCCCTGCTTAATCAAATTGAGCCTTTGTCCGAGGTCGAGTCTCATACGGCTCAAAACGTCATACACAACGTTCGGTTTGTCAGCAATAAAGAGCATGAGATCCCCTTCTTCGGCTCGCAATCGTTGAGCCATTTGACGAAGTACTTCTTCAGGGAAAAATTTGGCAATGGGTGAATCAAAACCATTCTTGACCTTTATCCATGCAAGCCCTTGGGCACCATAAGACTGGGCATCCTCTGTAAGCATATCTATCTCTTTTCTCGACAGACCTGCCATTCCCTTGCCATTCAGTGCCTTTACCTTTCCCCCGGACTGTACAGCATCAAGAAAGACTTTGAACGTTCCCTGTTCTGCAAGATCTGCCATGTCTGACAGTTCAAGGCCAAACCTGAGATCAGGCTTGTCATTGCCAAACCGTTCCATGGAATCATGAAAGCTCAACCGTTGGAAAGGAATGTTCAGGTCGATATCAAGAACATCTCTGAAGAGCATTTCCATCAATCCTTCAATAAGACTGAAAATATGGTTCTTTTCTACAAAAGACATCTCCAGGTCAACCTGCGTGAACTCAGGCTGGCGGTCAGCTCTTAGATCTTCGTCACGGAAGCACTTGACAATCTGAAAATATTTCTCAAATCCTGCAACCATGAGGATCTGCTTGAACAGCTGCGGTGACTGGGGAAGCGCAAAAAAATGTCCCGGGTGCAACCGGCTCGGCACCAGATAATCCCGTGCCCCTTCAGGAGTTGATTTCGTCAAAACAGGAGTTTCTATTTCAAGAAAACCATGTTCATCAAGGTAGTCACGAATCAACTTCGCAACCCTGTGTCGAATGATGATATTTTGCTGAAGTTCCGGTCTTCGCAGGTCGAGGTACTTATGCTTTAGTCTAAGCGTTTCACCTGTTTCAGCGGCTTCTTCAATAGTAAATGGCAGTGGAGCAGATTCATTAAGCACTTCGAGTTCTTTTACATAGAGCTCTACAAGACCGGTTGGGATATCCCTGTTTTCGGTACCTTCTGGTCGCCGGCGTATTTCACCCTTAACAGAAATCACATATTCTGCGCGGAGATTATGGGCGTTTTCATGAACCTCGCCGGAAACTTCGGGGCTGAAAACTACCTGGCATATGCCGCTCCGGTCACGGAGATCAATAAATATTAATCCCCCGTGATCTCTCCTCCTGAACACCCAGCCCGTAACTGCCAGAACAGAGCCGATGTCTTCTTCACGAAGGGTGCCGCACTGCCTGTCCCGCATCATGCAGCCTCACCTCTCTGCAGTTCTTTAAGTAATTTCTTCTTTTCTTCTGGAAGAAGATACCGATACGTACCTGCCGGCAGGCTACCCAATGCTATACCATTGATTTTTATTCGTATCAATCTGATAACAGAATGACCGAGCCTCTGGAACATCCTCCTGATCTGCCGTTTTTTCCCTTCATACATAGTCATCTCTATCCAGGAATTATGCTCAGTCTTTCTCACAGTTCTTATTTTTGCGGGAGCGGTCCGAACACCGTCAAGAATGATGCCATTACGTACTTTTTCCATTTCTGGAGGCAGCATGACTCCTTTGATTTTCACCTGATATGTCTTTGGCACTTTTTTTGAAGGATGAAGGATAGCATGGGTAAAAGCCCCATCATTTGTCAGCAGCAAGAGTCCTTCAGAGTCGTAATCAAGTCTGCCCACCGGATAAACCCTCTGTTTTATCCCCTTCAGATAATCCTTCACCGTTGGCCTCCCCTGCGGATCACTCAGAGAAGTAACAACACCCCTTGGTTTGTTGAACAGTATGTAAATCTTCTTTTCCGTACTGGTTATCAACTTACCGTCAACCTTAATATGATCTCTCACTGGATCAGCCTTTGTCCCGATAGACACAACCCTGCCATTCACAGTAACACGCCCCTCAATAATCATCTCTTCGGATTTTCTGCGAGAGGCGAGTCCCATTTCTGCAATTATCTTCTGAAGCCGCTCTTCCATAAGTATAAATAATACCACAACTGGATACGTCTCATTATGATAATTTATGATAACGGGAGAATTGACATTTCACCTGTCAGAAGAAACCTCCAGATAAATCTGTATCTGCGGTTTTCACAAAACGGGAATAGGCTACCATGAGGAATATTGAACCAATAATGATGAATCACATTGGCGTGTGGACAGTATTGATTATGAGCAAAATCCTTTTACAGACCCCAGGATTTTGTTACCGCTATACATCTTCTTGGTAGCTCTATAGTCTCGAAGGCCAACCTGGCCTTTCAGCATCCTCTCGGGCTTCAGCCGCCCTGAAAAAGACTGCTGAGTTCGGCAAAGCTGAGCGGCTCTGTTATCTTAAGCTCTTTCCTCCCGCATGAGGGGCATGACTCTTTCCTGATTTCTTCTTCAGACTCTATCATTGTCGCAAAAACACTCTTGCAGTGCTGGCAAACACACTTGTTATAGGACATGGTGTTACTCTTCATATCTAACTCCTGAATATAGTTTCATAGTTTCTTAATTATATCACAGTGTGCAAAAAAAATCCATTGTTCTCACCCCACTCCCTGACAAACGATCGTCTGAGATATGGTTATCAGTAAAGCCTAAAATGATTGTTTTCGGTTACAATGATCTCATAATGAAAAAGGTGCAAATAACTGTTAGTCTTGATGAATCAGACAAAAGAGTAGATCTCTTTGCCTCTAACCGATCAGGACTGACACGCTCTCAGGTGCAGCGGTGTATTACAAAAGGGCTCCTAACGGTAAACAAGAAAACTGTCAAGGCCAACTATAAGATAAAGCCCGGCGATATCGTAGATATAACAGTCCCTGATAAACATCAGACCCTGGTGCCTGAGGATTTATCCCTGCACATACTATATTGTGATGATGCTGTTATGGTTGTCAACAAACCCCCCGGCATGGTTGTCTACCCCTCTCCAGGTCATGAAGCAGGAACGCTCATGAATGCAATTGCTCATGCGACCAGGAAAACAGCGTCTGTTGGGGCACCACTACGGCCTGGTGTGGTACACCGCCTGGACAAAGATACTTCAGGAGTTATGGTTGTAGCCCTTGATGATAAGGCTTATTATGATCTTGTAATACAATTCAGGGAGCGAGCAGTTCAAAGAGAATACAAGGCGCTGATCTTCGGTCGGATCAAGGGAGATAAAGGAACGATATCGCTACCGATTGGCAGGGCGCCATCTGACAGAAAAAAAATGTCAGCACGGGTAAAAAAAGGCAGAGACGCGCTCACAAACTGGAAAGTGATTGAACGCTTCAGTGAGGCCACTTTGATTGCGGTGCGGCTGGGAACGGGAAGAACTCATCAGATCAGAGTGCATTTTGCATCCCTCGGGTATCCAGTATTGGGAGATCAGACGTATGGGAAAAAACGAGCGTTAGAAATAAAAAAGAAAAAGATTCTTTTTCCAAGGCAGATGCTCCATGCTGAAATACTCGGCTTTTCTCATCCGATGTCAGGGGAGTATATGGAATTCAGGGCTACAATCCCGTCCGATATGAAGAACTGCCTTGAAGACCTCCGATCCAGCCGGTGATAGTTCTGCTCATAGTATCTCATTATTACAGAACAGTCCCACAGATGCTCCCTAAACAATTTCCACTGCCTCCTGCCGTGAAATTCTGGGGGGAGGCTGAGGGATCATGGCTGGAAAGCCAACCGGTATGATTGCAACCGGACGGAGATTGCGGGGCAGATTCATGATCTTGGAGACATCTTCTTCATGAAAAGCCCCGACCCAGCATGTTCCCAGACCGTTTTCATGCGCAACAAGCATCATGCCCATAATGCTTGCTGAGACATCCTGTATCGTGTACAGATCCTTGCCCCGTTGCCCATAGTGCCGGCCGATGTTCGAATCTGTACAGCAGACGATAGCGACAGGCGCGTCATGAATAAAACGTTGATTTAGCGCAGCGCCTGACAGCAAATGTTTTATCTTTTTGTCTTTCACGAAAAAGAATCGTCTTGACTGGAGGTTGCCCGCACTCGGCGCCCAGATCAAGGCATCCATTAGAGATGAGAGGATATCTTCAGGTATATCTTTTTCAATGAATTTTCTGATGCTTCTTCGTTCCCTGACCACCTTTATAATATCCATTCTTACCCTCGTATGTTCTTGTTTATTATTTAAAATACTCATCTTGCTCTATAGATATCACGAAGGGCCTGATTTGGCAAGATGTGCAATACTACTAAAATATATGAATACGTAAGCAGAAAAAGATCGAATTAATCAGCGATTAATCAAATTCAGTGCAATATTTGTTCCCATGTCCTGTCCGTATCCAAGCTGAATCATAAGCATGGCAAGCGGCTCCAGGTAGCGCGCATTCTTCAAAGCACCGGCGTCACATGACTCAAAACCCGCATCAATAATGAGCTTCGATACAATTTGCTTGGCTTCATTATCATCCCCACAGTAAAACATCGTTGGTTTTCTCGTACCGAACAGCCGTGAATCTGAATGGTATACGTCCGCAAACACAGTATTAAACGCTTTCACGACCCTTGCACCAGGAATGCGTTTGGCAATCTCTTCCGCTGCTGAAGTAACATGACCGACAGCGAGATCGCTTAGATCCTTCTTTGTCGGATTGGTACAATCTATTACAATTTTGCCGTCCATGCTTCCGGCGGACTTAAGGGCCTCTTCAACAGCCTCCCATACGACTGAAAGCAGAATCACCTCACTTTTTCTTACTGCTTCCTGAATATCGGACGAAGCTGCATTTGGCACTATAGCGGCCATCCTCTTCAGTTTCTCAGCATCCCGTGAATAACAGAATGTAATATGGTGCCCCTTCTGGGCCCAAATCTTGCCAAGTCCGCTGCCAATCTTTCCCGGTCCTATAATGCCGATATTCATTACCAAATGCTCCTCATATTACTCTCCCCTTTCTATAGAAAATGTACCATCTTATTTCCGTTTTAGCAACCGGAATATACATTCACTATTCTCTGATTGTTTGATGTCATTCTGACATATTTCAGACCATACAATCATGCGGATAATCTGCACCTCCGTGTTTCCTGCAGTATATTCTCGTCTTCATATATAATGTTCATCCCGGTTATTGCGAAATACTTTTGTGCCTGTTATAGTATTACCCAGTTCTCCAGGAAATTGTGTTTCTTGATAAAGGAGAAACGAACCATGCAGAGAGAGCAATGGAAAAGCCAGGTTGGATTCCTTATGGCCGCAATTGGCTCTGCTATTGGTCTCGGGAACATCTGGCGGTTTAGTTATCTGGCATACGAGCACGGGGGCGGGGCCTTTCTTATTCCTTATGTGATCGCACTTTTAACTGCCGGCATTCCACTCCTGATCCTTGAATTTGGCATAGGGCATGAGCGTATCGGTTCCGCGCCACTGGCCTACCACAAAATAAAGCAGAACTGGGAATGGCTTGGGTGGTGGGCAGTCATTTTTGTAATGTTTGGGATTGAGCTGTACTATACCGCTGTTATTTCCTGGTGCATAAACTTCCTGAACCTTTCTTTTGATCTTAGCTGGGGCGACGATCCGAACGCGTTCTTTTTTAAAGAGTTCCTTTCATTAAGCGATGGGCCTTCCAGTGTCGGAAATGTACGCACTCCTGTTCTTATAGGTCTGGTTATCGTTTGGTTTCTCAACTGGCTGATCATTTACCGGGGGGTGCAGAAAGGCCTTGAACTTGCGAACAAGATATTTATGCCTCTGCTTTTCGTGCTTACCGCTATCCTTTTCTTCTGGTCTATCACGCTTGACGGGGCACTGACCGGTATGAAAGCCTATCTCATGCCGGATTTTTCAAAGCTTCTGAACCATAAAGTCTGGATAGATGCATACAGCCAGATCTTCTTCACCCTCTCGCTTGGATTCGGAATTATGATAGCATACGCCAGTTACCTTCCGGCGAAGGCAAATATCACAAGAAACGCTATTCTGACCGGGTTCATCAATAGCGGCTACTCGCTGTTTGCTGGCTTTGCGGTCTTTTCCGTGCTTGGCTTTATGGCCACAACTCAGCAACAGCCTATATCCGAGGTTGTCAGCCAGAGCATTGGACTTGCGTTTGTTGCATATCCCAAGGCTATCAGCCTGATGCCTGCAGGAAATGTGTTTGGTGTTATCTTCTTTCTCTGTCTTGTTGTTGCCGGACTGTCTTCCTCAATATCAATTGTTGAAGCCTTTACATCAGCAGTTGTCGACAAGTTTGGCCTGGAGAGAAAGAAAATAGTCACCATAATGTCCATAGTCGGTTTCCTCGGCTCAATAATATTTACAACTCAGGCAGGTCTTTTCTGGCTGGATATTGTCGACCACTTTTTGACGCATTATGGTCTTGTTGTTGTCGGCGTTTTCGAATGCATTCTTGTAGGATGGATATTCAGAATCACTATTTTGAAGAAACATATCAACAAAATATCAACTTTCCAGCTTGGCAGGCTATGGACATTCCTGATCAGATATTTTGTTCCTATTGTCTTAGGGATTATACTCTTTATAGATATTTACAGGGAAGTCAAACAACCATATGAAGGCTATCCGTGGACATCGATTCTGATATTAGGTATCGGCTGGATCCTGGTCACCTTAACAGTTGCCATCTGGTTTGCCTCAAAGCCATGGAAGACCGAACAGCATAAAGCTCCCAGTCGCGGAGAAGAGTAAACTCTTTCGATTAATGAGGAAGAGAATGCACCATAATGTTGACTTTAATTGTTAGTTTTTCCATAGCAGATTAGTTCCCATTCTGAACAGCCAAAATCTCTTTTTCAGTATATTGAGCAGTCATGGAAGTCTGCCGCGGAAACGACTCATTGAAAGATGCCTGGTGTGCTTATAGTGCATTAAAGTGACTATTCATGTTATAGTTATGACGAGACGAAAATAAAACAAAGAAACGGAAGTGCAGTCGAGCTGGGAAATCCTTTTGGCTTTATTGCAGCCGGGAGGATTTAACTAGTGAGTTTTGAAGAATTTGGTTTAAACGCGAGTATTTTGGCAGGGATCAGGTCCTTAGGTTACACAACACCAACCCCCGTACAATCAAAGGCAATCCCCACTATATTACTAGGGCATGATGTTATGGGGCTCGCACAGACAGGAACAGGTAAAACAGCGGCATATGTTCTGCCCATGCTTAACCGTCTGAGTAACTCATCCCGCGGAAAAGGCGGCACCGCCTGCAAAAAGGCACGTGCATTGATTGTCGCTCCAACGCGTGAACTGGCGGATCAGATAGATGCGGCTATACGGGTAATGGGTAAAAGAACTCGATTTGAGAGTATGACAATATATGGCGGGGCATCTTTCAACATTCAGGAGAATAAGCTGCATAAGGGAGTGGACATTATTGTTGCTTGCCCAGGCCGCCTCCTGGACCACATCAATCAGGGAAAAGCAGACCTTTCCTCTGTGGAGATGCTGGTGCTGGACGAGGCAGACCGCATGCTGGACATGGGGTTCATTCCGGACATCAGGAAGATACTCAGACATATCCCTGGAAAAAGGCAGACGCTTCTTTTCTCGGCCACCATGCCAGATGACATCCGTACATTGACAAAACAGATAATGAACCGGCCCGTGATAGTGCAGGTGGACCATAGCATGCCCGCAAAGACCATATCGCATGCGTTATACCCTGTGGCGGAACATCTGAAGACGCCCTTTTTGATAAGGCTCCTCAGGAACATCGAATCAAAGTCCGTGCTCGTATTCACACGCACCAAACACAGGGCCAAGCGTGTAACTGACAAGCTCCAGAGAGATGGATTCAAGGCCACCCCGCTGCAAGGCAATATGACACAAGCTAGGCGCCAGAAATCACTTAATGGTTTTAGAAACGGTAAATACCGGATACTCGTGGCAACCGATTTAGCAGCCAGGGGTATGGACATTTCAAGCATCTCTCATGTAATCAACTACGACATGCCTGATACGGCCGATGCTTATACGCATCGTGTAGGCAGAACAGGCAGAGCAGCACGCACAGGAGAGGCGTTTTCTCTTGTGACGCAGGCGGACAAATTTATTGTGCAGAGCTTTGAGCGTACCATGGAAATTGAGCTTGTCATCCGTGAGCTTGAGGGGTTTGACTATAATATGTTGGCTCCCAGGAAACAGGCCTCGGTTCTCAGTCATAACACGGCTTCACGAAAGCAGGCAGCTGTTACATACGGTAGGAACAAATCCTCTCACTACAGGGCTCGCCGCAGGGCATCATAGAACCGTCTCCCTAGACTATTTACTAGGCATGAGTTGTTATATAGAGCCGAACAATGTTTCCATCCTGATCCAGAATGCAAAGATACATGTTTTTAGCATGAAGATCGATCCCGCAATAAAATTTGTGAGTTTCGGTGTAAAATTTCATATAAGGCCTCCTTTGGTAAAGTTTTTGGTTCCTGAATCATACCTGTTTCGGGTATGGTTCAGGGAGGCCTTCATGAGTATCAAGGCATTTCGACTGATCCCGAAATGCGTCGGGACAAGTGAGCTCTGCGTTAAACAATCCAATCTATAATCCTCATAGTTTAACTTCTTTGAAACCT
>CP070737.1:833023-863930 GCA_020347665.1 Nitrospiraceae bacterium | reverse complement strand
AGCTGCCTCTGCAATCTTTTCTCCCATGCTCACCGGGAGGCCAAGATAGACTGCGACTGTGGTACAGAGCTTTAGCAAATCCCTGCGTGAAACTCCCATACCATGCATCTGATTATGACGCACTTCAGGCTTTTCAGGATTGATACTACTCATGGAATACCCCCTTTCTTCCGACAACGAACTTATTTATATAAAAAGAAAAATGTCTAAAGAAAAAAAGGCCCCAACTCAAACAAGAAATGAACGGTAAGAATTATGTGCAATATAGCACGCTATATATCGATTGTCAATAGAAGCAATATTTATACCCAAATTATAAATAAAAAGGCATATGCTAATTGAAATTTGAAAGGCTACGGAAAAAATCATTACAAATCAGAATGTTAAATAAAATTTATATAAATAAAACACTTTAATAATTTTAGAAAATGGAGATCATTGTTCAAAAAATCTAAAATCATCCATGTTACAGAATGTTCTAATCGTAATGATAAGATTACATTTCGTAGCGTCTTTTTGGATCAGAGCTGACGCATGTTCTTATCATCCCCTTTTAAAATACGCGATAATCGATCGAATCTCATATTCTGACAAACGGCTGAAATCAGGCATTCTGGATTGCGGATTATGTTTTTTTGAATTCTTGATCTGCTGTCTGATCCTACTGCCGGATCTTCTGTTAGCCACAGCAGTCAGATCAGGGCCAATATTACCGCCCTCACCTTTAAAACTGTGGCATCGTATACATCCTTTGGATCTAAAAAGTTCTTTCCCTTTTCCAGCACATGAAGAGAGCAAACCAGCCAGAATCATCACTATGATGACCATAGAAGAACACCTGTCTGAAGTTCTCTTGACCGCACGCATCATCCAGCTGCATTCATTTCAATCAAATACAATAGATAGTCTGAACAAATGTAACAATCATTACTCTTAAACGCCGAGTCCTGTCAGTGTTTTTTCGAGACTCTCGCGATTCTCTACATTATAGATTTTTGCTGTTTGTTCAATTCTCTTTATGAGTCCGGAGAGAATCCTTCCCGGTCCCACCTCAATAAATATATTTATTCCCGTATCTGCAATATTTCTTATAGAATCTTCCCAGAGCAATGGATTATTCATCTGTTTTATTAGAGAAGATTTGATCTTTTCTCCATTCGTAAGAAACAGGGCATCGGCATTATTTACAACGGGAACCACCGGGTCAGCAAACACCGTCTCATCAAGCAGTTTTGAGAGCCTTTCGGAAGCATCGACCATCAAGGTGCAGTGTGACGGTGCACTAACAGCAAGGGCAAACACCCGTTTTGCTCCCGCTTGTTTGGCCATTTTCATGGCCTCTTGCACTGCTTGTTTTTCGCCTGCTATCACGATCTGACGTGGCGCGTTAAAATTTGCCGGCGACACATAACCGGATGCAACATTCAGACAGATATCTTCCACAATATTTCTCGGCAGACCTATAATCGCCGCCATAAGGCCCTGCCCTACTGGCACTGCTTCCTGCATGAATCTTCCCCGCTTCTCAGTCGTCGGGACCGCCTGTTGAAACGGCAATACTCCGGCAGCCACGACTGCGGAATATTCGCCAAGGCTGTGGCCGGCAACAACACTGGGTTTGACCCCCTTTGAAGCAAGAACTGTATAGGCCGCTATACTGGCTGTTAATATACAGGGTTGTGTTATGGAGGTTCTATTTAGATCTTCAGGCGGGCCATCAAAGCTTATTTTTGCCACATCATAGCCGAGTAGGCCGGATGCCTCATCGTAAAGGGCCTTCACATCGGCAAAATTGTCCCAGAGATCTCTTCCCATGCCGACATACTGAGATCTCTGTCCCGGAAATACAAAGGCAATATTCATTTGTCTTTTATTTCCTTAATCTTCCGGGTCAATGCCGGAATAATCTCAAACACATCCCCGACAATCCCGATATTTGCAACATTAAATATCGGAGCCTCAGGGTTCTTATTGATCGCAATAATGACATCCGATGATTGCATGCCTACGAGGTGTTGTACCGCTCCCGAAATCCCGCATGCAATATATATTTTCGGGCCAACCGTCTTGCCGGTCTGTCCAACCTGATGTCTGTACGGAATCCAGCCCTCATCAACCGCAGCTCGCGATGCAGCAACCGACCCGCCAAGCGTCTCTGCAAACTCAACAAGAAGCTGAAATCCTTTTTCTCCTCCCATCCCTCTTCCTCCGGCAACAATAATATCAGCGTCCTGAAGATTTACCGCAGTCTCGGAGACCTCCCTGACCGTCGCCAGAATCTTTGTTCGCGAAGAGACAGAATCGGCTTTCACGGAAATCACCTGCCCCTGTCTTTCAGGATCATATTCCTGCTTTTTCATGACGCGCGGTCTCACCGTGGCCATCTGGGGACGCGTATGGGGGCAGACAATCGTCGCCATAATATTCCCTCCAAAGGCAGGCCGAACCTGGAGGAGATTTCGCGTGACAGGTTCAATTTCGAGCGACGTGCAGTCCGCCGTCAGTCCGGTTCTTAAAAGTGCAGCAACCCGTGGAATAAAGGACCTTCCTATCGGGGTAGCTCCGGAAAGTACGATTTCCGGTCTGAATTTCCCTATTAAGTCTATGAGCATGTGCGCATATGGCTCATCATTAAACGAACTGAACATCTCGTCACCGCAGTGATATACTCGGTCCGCTCCCCATTTGATAAGTTCACGGGCATCTGACTCGGTTAAGCCCAAAAGAACAGCGGACAGTTCTGTTTCGAGTTGCTCGGAGAGTTTTCTGCCGGCACCAAGCAGTTCAAGAGAAACCTCAGCAATTTTTCCGCTTCTCTGCTCCGCAAATACCCATATACCCAATCCCTGCTCTGTCTCTCTGTAATCGCTTTCTTCCGCTACCTCTGAAATAGCCCCTTCCGGGCATACTGTCAAACAGGCCTTGCATAATTGGCATAACTCGTTAATTTCGGCCTTTTCATCCCTCATGACAATCGCATCATAGGGACATGATTCAATGCAGGACTCACATCCTGTACAAAGGTTCCTGTCGATCTTTATAAACATCGTAAGGCCTTTAATTCCTCAAGGAGAGCAGCGATCTTTTCCTCATTGGTTCCGTCGATCATCTTTCTGTCTTTTGTTGTCTCAGGTGCAAAAATATTCTTGACCTGAGTCGGTGATCCCTTTAATCCAATGTCGTCATCTCCTGCCTGAATATCAGACGCTGTCATGTGCTGTATCTCAGCCTTCTTCGCAGCTATTTTGCCTTTCAATGATGGCATCCTTGGAACGTTAATTTCCTTAACAACCGTCAGGAGTACCGGCAGAGAAGATTCCATCAGATCATATCCATCATCCATCAGCCTCTGGACAACAATACCATTTTCCTGCACTGAATCAATTTTTCGGATATAGGCTATATGAGGAATGTTCAGAAATGCTGCTATTTCAGGACCTACCTGTGCAGTGTCGCCGTCTATCGCCTGTTTACCACAGAGTATGATATCAGCACCAAGGTTCTCAATCGCTTTTGAAAGCGCAAATGCCGTAGCCCAAGTATCTGCGCCTGAAAAAGCCCTGTCAGTAAGCAGCACGGCATGATCAATACCCAGAGAAAGAGCTTCTCGCAGGGCATCTTCAGCCTGCGGTGGCCCCATCGTCAGCGCCGTTACCGAACCGCCAACCAATTCCCTGATCTGGAGGCCCGCTTCAAGTGCATGGAGATCATACGGATTTATAATGCTCGGCACTCCATCACGAATAAGGGTATTTGTTTCCGGATTTATTCTCACTTCTGCGGTATCCGGCACCTGCTTAATACAGACAATGATCTTCAATCACACATCTCCGGGGGAAATAATAGTTTGATCAATACCCAGATCAATTAAAAAATATTTTACGATTTTATTCATGGGTAAGTAAACCCTGAAGCTGGCTCTCGCATGCCTATCTAAGAGTAGATATGACTTTCTGATATACGGTAAGTAGCGTCAGACACTCGGTGAAATGTCCCCCAGTGAATTTTATTCCTCTTCACCGGCACGAGAATATTTCAGGATACATCCGGGAGATCACAAAAAAGACAGTAGTCAACACGGCCATTCAGTCGTGATGGAGGTGCACATCCCTCTGAGGAAACGGGATAACAATCTGCAGGTCCTTAAATGAATTGTAGATCGCGCAATTCAATTCATGAATCGTGAGTCCTCTCAAGGCAGGTTCTTTCGCCCAACAGAGCAGATCAAAATTGAGAGACGAGTCTCCAAATGCCCTGAACCTCACTCGCGGTTCCGGATGAGACAAGACCTGTTTGTTATCTGAAGAAATCTGCAATAAGGTTTTCTGGACCAACTCGATATCGCTTCCGTAGGCAATTGATACAGGTATTTTCATCCTGAATCTCGGTTCCGGAGCACTTTCATTGATAACCTTGGAATTTGCAATAACTGAATTCGGCAGGGTAATCATGATATCATCTCTTGTCTTCATTCTGGTACTGCGCATACCAATGGCAACGACCTCGCCCCGCTCACCACTGTCCAGGACGATGTAATCACCTGTCTTGTATGGTTTATCCAAAAAGACCGTCAGGCCCCCGAACAAATTGGCAATAGTATCTTTTGAGGCAAAAGCAATCGCAGCGCCCGCAATTCCTGCTGAAGCCATAAGAGGAGTAATGCTGATTTTCCAGAGCGAAAGAATAACCATCAAGAAGACTATGACGATCACAACTTTCGTAATACTTTCTGTGAGTGGTATAAGGTCCTTACTTAATCCAGTTACGTCAGACACTTTGAGGAGAGCACCTTCAATTAATGCATTGCTCATTCTTATAAGCGCAACACACCAGATAAGCGACATGAGCGTATACATGACCCCTCTAGAATAAAAATATGATTTCTCCGAAGGTCCTAGATAGGTAATGGCATAGACGCTGCCAATGATTACGATCGAATAAAGAACAGGTCGGTGAAGAAAGTCTATGATTCTATCATCAATATCTGATGTTGTGAATCGGGCGAATTTTCGGATTACGGTATTCACAATTATATCGGCAATCTTGGCAACAATAATAAAAACCATTAGGGTAAAGATTGCGATCATTAAGGGAGATGTTGATATCCCGAGGGATTCTATGAAATGTATCATTCGTAGCGATTACTTTTTCTGTCTGGCAGCTTCTTTTATAATAGCCTGACCGATAACATTACGCTGAATCTGATTCGTCCCCTCATAAATCTGCAGAATTTTGGCATCTCTCATCATTTTTTCCACCGGGTATTCCTTCATATACCCCGACCCGCCCATCACCTGAACTGCATCTGTCGTTACTTTCATGGCAACATCAGTTGCAAAAAGCTTTGACATGGCGGATTCCTTTGATACCTCTTTGCTCCCTCCATCAATAAACCGGGCAACTGCGTACACGATCGCACGTGCCGCCTCTATCGATGTGGCCATATCCGCAAGCATATGCTGAATAGCCTGGAATGAAATAATCGAATGCCCGAATTGAACCCGCTGTTTAGCAAATTGCACGGCTTCATCATATGCACCCTGAGCAACTCCAACACCCTGCGCCCCGACGCCGGTCCGTGAACTATCAAGTGTTTTCATCGCCACAACAAAACCAATCCCCTCTTTGCCAAGAATATTCTCTTTTGGTATCCTGCAATTGTCAAAAATTAGCTCAGTGGTCGCGGAAGCCCTTATGCCCATTTTGTCCTCCTTTTTACCAAACGAAAAGCCGTCGGTGCCCTTTTCAATAACAAAGGCTGATGCGCCCCGAGGTCCTTTCGATCGATCAGTTATGGCAATAATGGTATAAATATCGGCTTCACCACCATTTGTGATCCACTGTTTTGTCCCGTTTATAACATATTCATTACCGTCGGGCTTGGCTGTGGTCTGAATTCCTCCAGCATCACTGCCTGCATTGGCTTCAGTAAGGCCGAACGCGACCAGTTTTTTGCCCGCTGCGATATCCGGAAGGTACTGTTTTTTCTGTTCAGGAGTTCCAAAAAGCAGTAACGGGTAAGTCCCCAGGGCATTTGCCGCATAGGTTGTTGCGACACCCAGACAAGCTCTTGATAGTTCTTCAACCGCGATGCAGAGTTCCAAACATCCCTTCCCCAGTCCGCCGTATTCTTCCGGAATAAAAAGGCCGAAGAGGTCTGACTGAGCAAGTACCACCATAATTTCATTGGGGAATTCTCCTTTTTCATCAAGTTCAGCTCTCACAGGTACAATCTTTTCATCAGCAATCTGTGCTGCAAGATCTTTAATCATCACCTGTTCTTCAGTTAAGAAATAATCCATATGCAATACCTCCGCGTTCAGACTCTTTTGGGTAACGCTTCTCAGTGGCAGTAATTTTAACAGAAATATTTGAAATTTGGAAATATGCTGAAACAGGAAGAGATGATATAATGGGTTCATGGAAAAATGTGACGTCTGCAATCAGCCGAATGAGCAGTGCATCTGTTGCCCGGAATGAGGTCATGTATGCCTCCTGGATCTGGGGGAATTATATTGTCCTGTCTGCAAGCCTCAGCCAAGGCGAATCGACACAGAACAGTGAGAACCATTGTTATTTTCATGGAAGAACAGGGAGTTTGCTTCCCATTGACCGGTCTTCAGAATCAACCTCTGGAGTTCTGCAATCAGTCATACCTCACATACCATGTGCTGTTTTCATCTGAAGTATGCTAAGATTATTGGGTGATTCCGGTTGTAGGTGCATTTTTTTCAGGAGGTGATACCCATGGCAAGTGATCATTCTTTTGATATCGTAAGCAAGGTCGACCTTCAGGAAGTTTCAAATGCCGTTCAGCAGACAGAGAAAGAAATCAGTCAGCGATTTGACTTCAGGGGAAGTAAGAGCTCTGTCACGCTTGATGAAAAAAAGTACGAATTGACACTCATCTCTGATGATGAACATAAACTGAAAAGTCTGATAGACATTTTGCAGACCAAGCTTGTCAAGCGCAGCGTCCCCCTCAAGGCGGTAAACTTCGGAAAAATGGAGCCGGCTTCAGGCGGAACCGTGCGACAGGTGCTCATGTTGCAACAGGGTATACCTGTTGAAAAGGCAAAAGAAATTATTAAATTCATTAAGAGCACGAAATTAAAAGTTCAGGCGGAAATTCAGAAAGAACAGGTCAGGGTAAGAAGCAAAAAGATTGACGATCTTCAGAACATTATAAAAGAAATAAAAGAAAAGGATTTTGGCATTCATACCGATTTTATAAATTATCGGTAGCATCAACTCTACAACTGTTCAAGTGCTTCCTTGGCTGCCTGTGATTCAGCTTCTTTTTTCCGTTTCCCTGTTCCCACACCGAGTTTTTTCTCTTTGATAAACACTGCAACGGTAAAAATTCTTTCATGCTCTGCACCGTCCTCACGTATCAGCCGATAATCCGGCAGCACGCCATAATGAAGCTGACTTCTTTCCTGCAGTTCTGTCTTATAGTCATAAACGTCGGCAGTCGTTAAGTCTGCATCCATTTTATCTTTCAGAAAAGACAAAACGGTTTCTTTTGTTTTTTCATACCCTGCATCAAGGAATATCCCCCCGATGACGGCTTCAAATGCGTCAGACAATATGGATTTCTTCTTTCTGCCGCCGGTGGTCTCCTCACCCCTGCCGAGCCGCACGTAATTGCCAAGGGATATGGAAGTCGCGATATCAGCAAGCACTCCTTCACTTACCAGGTATGATTTCATTTTTGCGAGCACGGATTCTGAATACTGATCTTCGAGCCTGTACAGATGTTCAACAACCACAAGACCTATGACTGCATCGCCCAGAAATTCGAGCCGTTCATTATAAAACGATACGGATTCCTTATGCTCATGAAAATATGATTTATGCGTTAATGCTTCTTCAAGAAGTGCCTTGTTAATGAATGCATAGCCGATTTTTTCTTCTATTTCCATACAATATTTTTTTTTTGGAGATTGAGCCATGCCAAAAGAAGTATCTATTTCTTTGAGATTCCCAAAAGCCCTACTCGCTATATTTTCTGAAAAGAAGGCAGGCGTTTGTTCCCCCGAACCCGAACGAATTCGAAAGTGCAAACCGCACCTCTATATCTTTTTTCTGGTGGGGAACATAGTTCAGATCACATTCAGGATCGGGAGTATCAAGATTAATGGTCGGCGGGATACTATTGTGATAGATACTTAAAACACATATAACTGCCTCAACGCCACCCGCCGCTCCGAGAAGATGCCCGGTCATAGACTTTGTTGACGTTACTGAAAGTTTATATGCATGGTCTTTGAATACCGTTTTCACGGCAGTTGTTTCAAGCTCGTCTCCGTATTTTGTCGATGTGCCATGCGCGTTAATGTAGTCAACCATGTGCGGTGCAACCAGAGCATCCTCCAACGCCATCATCATACACCGTGCCGCTCCTTCTCCATCCGGTGCGGGTGATGTGATATGATATGCATCACCGGTCAACCCATACCCGACAATTTCAGCATATATCTTTGCATTGCGTTTTACCGCATGACCAAGTTCCTCCATAATGATTATGCCCGCTCCTTCACCCATGACGAATCCGTCTCTATTGTTATCAAACGGTCTGCTGGCTTTTTCCGGTTCGTCATTTCTGGTAGAGAGGGCCTTCATGGCGTTAAAGCCGCCTATGCCCATAGGCGTGATCACTGATTCTGTTCCGCCCGCAATCATGACATCCGCGGATCCCCGCTGGATTACCTTAAATGCATCACCGATTGCATGACTTCCCGTAGCACAGGCCGTTGCCGGTGAGGCATTAGGGCCTTTGGCTCCGAATTTAATAGATATCTGTCCCGCGGCAAGATTAATAATGGTCATGGGGATAAAGAAAGGCGAGATTCTCCGGGGACCTCTTTCAAGCAGAATTGCATGATAGCGCTCAATGTCCGGCAACCCACCCATTCCGGATCCGACAAAAACACCTGCTCTCTCGGCATTGCTGTGATCAATTGTTAAGTGCGCGTCTTCAACAGCCATCATGGCTGCAGCCATGCCGAAATGGATAAAGCGGTCCATCTTCTTGATTGTTTTTGTATCGATATAATTTTCAGGATGGAAGTTATCAACCTCTCCAGCGATTTGTGTCTGGAATGAGGATGCGTCAAATCGGGTTATTTTTCCAATTCCGGAAGTTCCGCTAGATAGTCTTTCCCAGCTTTTCTCAACGCCGATACCGAGCGGGGTGACCAGACCCAGCCCTGTTATAACAACACGCCTGTTATTCATTAAGACTGTTTGTTTTTAATATATTCGATCGCATCCTTGACTTTAGCTATTTTTTCAGCATCTTCATCAGGAATCTCAATGTTAAACGTTTCCTCAAAGGCCATAACGAGTTCAACAGTATCAAGAGAATCAGCCCCCAGATCCTCAACAAAGGAAGATTCCGGAGTAATCTCAGACGCATTCACGCCAAGCTGCTTCGATATAATTTCATTCACCTTTTCTTCAGTCATCATCTAACCTCCATTCGATTTCAAAGTTATTGAACGAGTGTATACTATTCACCTATGACATGCAAGGGAAATAATCCCGGGCAGTCACATCCTCACATATACATTCCACCATTTACATGAATAACCTGACCGGTAATATAATTACTGCCTGCAGACGCAAGAAAAACGACAGCCTGTGCAACATCGTCCACTGACCCAAATGTCCCGGCCGGAATAGATTTCAACATTTCCTGCTTTACCTGCTCATCCAGTGCATCAGTCATAGCCGTTTGAATAAATCCCGGTGCCACTGAATTAACGGTTATTCCCCGGCTTGCATATTCCCGTGCAATCGTCTTGGTAAATCCAATTATACCGGCTTTTGACGCTCCATAGTTGGCCTGTCCGGGATTTCCCATAAAGGCAACCACCGAAGCGATGTTTATGATCTTTCCCCGACGCTGCTTCACCATGATCTTAACGGCTTCTTTTGTACAGAGAAAAACTCCCTTGAGGTTAATATCCAAGACAGCATCCCAGTCTTCTTCATTCATTCTCAGAATAAGCCCGTCCCTGGTAATGCCGGCATTATTAACCAGGATATCAACACCTCCACATTCTGTCTTTATCCGCTTAAACGCCTCAACAACACTACCCGATTGTGAGACATCCATCTGAACAGCACGTGTCCTGCCGAATATCTCAAGCTCAGCAGCCGTCTCCCGCGCCGCGTCCAGAGAGATATCAGCTACGACCACTGAAGCGCCTCCCCGGACAAAAGCCTCTGAAATAGATCTCCCTATGCCCTGAGCGCCGCCGGTAACTACCACTATCCGGTCATCAAATTCCATGGATTACCTTTCTAAAAAACAGCTACTCATTTTAACAAAGTGGATATATCTTTTCCACTATTTTACTATTCAGGATGTGCTCTCTGTTTTTGTATCTCTGCCGGAATGTTGAAAACGCTGCATACTCTTATCAGGCGGGAAATTTCGCACTGTATCCGGAAGCGCTTATATCGGCATTCCCCTTGAGAAAACAGGAAATCATGCTGCAACAGGCAATGAAATCGTAACCCGTGTCCCCATCCCCTCGATGCTCTCTATGTGCAGGCGGCCGTTGTGGCTCTCGATGATTTTGCGGGTTATTGGCAGGCCGAGACCGGTGCCTTTGTCTTTTTTTGTCGTAAAAAAAGGTTCAAACATTCTCGACAAAACTTCATCCGGAATGCCCTTTCCATTGTCGCTGATCTCAATAATAGCGTTTGTATCTTTTACTGCTGTTTTTATCGAGATTTTTCCCCCGTTGTCTGAAATGGCGTCGATGGCGTTATTCATAATATTTAGAATGACCTGTTTGAGCTGATTTGGGTCACCTATAATCAAAGGGATATTTCCATAATCCTCGACAATATTAAGATGGGGACTTTTCTGGGGAACCGATACAAGGGTGACGGAATCAGTCAGAAGATTGTTCAGATCAATCTTTGCCAGGGAAAGAGGCTTCTTTTTCGAAAACGTCAGCAGCTCCTGAACAATATCCCGCGCCCGTAATGATTCTTTTTCTATTATCTGAATATCCTTCATTATGGTCTCCAGATCTGTTTCTTCTTTTATGAGCTCCGCATATCCAACAATGCTTGTCAGGGGATTATTGATTTCATGGGCAACGTTTGAAGCAAGCTCGCCGATTGCCGCAAGTTTCGCTGCCTGTACCAGCTGTTCCTGTGCGGACTGTAATTCTTTCATCTGTTCCTTCAAATCTTCATAGAGCCGAATGTTTTCAACGGCAACGGAAACATTGTTGGAAATGATACCGATCAAGCGGGCCTCTTCCTCATGAAAGTCCCCTTCCGTCTTGTTAGCCAACCGTATAACTCCAACCAGATCCCCCTTCTGCCGAACCCATCCAAGAATCATATTGCGAACATACAGACCATCTCCCCCCTGCAGACCGGCCGGAACATCCTGTATGTCTGATTCATTAATGATATGTGTTCTTCTCTGCCGCGCGTAATACAATGAAAGAACGTCTTCTTTTTTCTCCCTGATCGACTGCGATTGCAGCGTATCGAGCCCAAAGGCAGGGGTCTGATGCACAAAAAAACGGCCATCGCTGTCAAGAAGCATAATACCGCATTGTTCGACACCAATGATCTCAGCAGTACCGTATGATAATTCCCTGAAAACATTTTTAATATTGGTTATTGCATGCAGGGGCAGGGTAATTCGATACAGCCCTGCAAGATTATTGAAATTCGAAACAATCTTTTCATTTGTCTCCTCAAGGGAACTGCTCATATCATTGAATGAACTGGCGAGTTCACCAAACTCTGTCGAATCACTGTACGTCGTTTTGAACCCAAGGTTTCCGGACGCAATTCTCCTTGAAACAGTGATCAGTTCCCGAATAGGCGTAATGATCATTCTCGTCAGCCGCACAGCAACCCATAACGAAATCATGAAAGCACATGCCAAGGTAGCAAGTAATATATGCTGAGCACTCTTGACGTCACGAATAATATCGCTCGTAATCGACTGGAGTTTCTGGTTCGCTATGACTGCCATTTCTTCTGTCAGCTGGACCAGATTAGAACCTTCTTTAAACGATTCGATTTTGAGCGCCTGAATCCGATTCTCATCAGCCGAAGCCGTTATGTAATAACTTAACGATTTCTTGAATCCCTCAACCATACCCTTCGCCTTATCAATCTTTGCAGATATGGCAGGAACATGATGACATCCCGAACAGATACTGATTGAGTTGTCAAGATCAGTTACGTCTGAAACAATACGATCAAGATTCTTGCTCATTACCGTGTCATACATCATTAAATCCTTTTCCACGTTCTGAATTTTAATAATAAGATCCTGACGCAGAATCTCTATTGAGTGCAGCTCTATTATTTTCTGCAGTTCCGACGTACTGATTCTGATATACACTATGGAAATACCCGCCCCTAGAGAGAAAAAGAGAAAAAGCATTACAAGGTAGGCGATAATTTTCTTTTTCATGGCTTATTGAATCAATTCTGTTTTTCGATTAAAATATATCAGCTTTATGACAAATATAGCAATATTTTTCTGAGGTGAAATATGACCGATCTCCGTATTCAGATTAATGGTATGACGTGCCAGCATTGTGTGATGAGAGTGAAACAGGCAATTGAATCTCTGCCCGGCATTAATGATGTGACGGTTGAAATCGGCACTGCCAGTATTTCATTTGATGCATCGGTGATCCAGCAAAAAGAGATTGAAGAGGCGATTGTTACGGCTGGCTATACGATCAGGGAATGAACGATTACTGCCCCCGCAGCGCTCCTCCTGTTTTTCCGGTTATGAACGTGACTAATTCATTATGGAGGGGCTCTATCTCACTTTCAGTGAGGGTCCTGTCCGGAGCCCTGTAGACGATTCTGAAGGCAAGACTTTTCTTGTTTTCCGGCAGATTCTTCCCGCGGTATTCATCAAAGAGCTCTACCCGTTCAATCAAGTCCGGGTGAAAGCCCTCGAGGTGCCTCAAGATCTCGACTGCATTCAGATTATCACTCAGCACAAGTGCTATATCCCTTTCAATTGATGGATATTTCGGTATAGGTTTATAGGCAATGGTTTCAGGAATCACAGTCAGAAGCAGGTCAACATTCAGCTCAAACACTATGATTTCGGGCTGCTGTATTTTAATATTCATTTTTTCAATGGTATGCGGATTAAGCTCACCAATAAATCCTGCCCGTTCTTTCCTGAAATAGATGTCAGCAGCTTTTCCTGAATGGAGAAAGACTTCTGTAGAAGGGGTAAATTCATACATCTCACACTTCATTTCTTCAAAAAGAGATTCCAGCGCACCCTTTACAACAAAAAACGGCGGGACGGTATCCTTCCAGAGAAAGGAACTTCTGCCTTCAAGGTAAATGCCTCCTAATGTTAACACCTCACGCGGGAGTTGTTCCCCTCTATGCTCGAAAATTCGTGAAAGCTCGAATAACCCTATACGATTACTTCCCCGTGAAAGATTATATACAACATTGTGCATGAGAGAGGGTATCAGTGAAGTCCTCAGGAGTGATTCTTCCTGTCTCAGAGGATTTTTTAGAGTAACATATTGACGTCGAATATCCTGTTCAGGCAGACCAAGCAGGTCAAGATCCGCAGGGCTCATGAAGCTATAATTGAGAACTTCGGTAAACCCTGTTGCTCTGATAGCCTGCTTCATCGTTCGTATCCGAGCCTCTTTAATGCTGATGACACCTTCCGAAAGCGTTGTTTTCGGTGCAGTAACCGGTATATTGGTATAGTGATAACACCGTGCTATTTCCTCGACGACATCAACAAATACCATAATATCTTTTCGGAACGCAGGCGGTTTCACATTAAGGACATCTCCTCTGTCCTCAGCTTCAATCCCCAGCCGTTCAAGAATATCTATCATTTCCCCTTTTTCCATATCCGTACCGAGATATTCATTAACACGGCGGATAGAAACGTCAATTTTCGTGTACTCCGGCTTAACAGGATAGGAATCGACCAGCCGATGAATGACTCCTCCCGCTACCTGCTGTATCAGCATGGCGGCTCTGTTCAGTGCATTTTCAAGAAAAATGATGTCAGTTCCTCTTTCAAACCTGAACGAAGAATCTGTTCTCAACGACAAGGCCTTTGCGCTTTTTCTCACAGATATCGGTTCAAAATGGGCACTCTCGAGAAAAATATTCCGCGTCCCGGATGTGACGCCGGAATTAGCGCCGCCCATAATTCCGGCAATTGCAACAGGATTTTTGGCGTCCCAGATGAGCAGAGTTGCGTCGGACAGATTTCTTTCTATTTCGTCAAGAGTAACAATACTTCTGCTTCCTCCGGCCTTTGCTACTTTAATAATTGATCCTTCAAGTTTGTCAGCGTCAAACGCATGCAAAGGATGTCCCAGTTCAAGGAGAACATAGTTGGTAATGTCAACAATATTATTATTCAGGGCACGTATGCCGCATTTTTCCAGACGTTTCCTGATCCATTCGGGTGTATCACCCACGGTAACGCCCGTAATCGACCTCCCTGTATACCGATTACAGAGATCAGAATCCAGTATTTCAATACGTATATCAGATGCCGGAAGGGTGCTGTTCATATCAGTCTCAGGGATTGTGAGTGGGCGTCGGAACGCGGCAGCAACTTCTCTGGCAACCCCCAGTATACTCAGGCAATCCGGCCTGTTCGGGGTCACATTTACATCAAAAACTATATCACCCTCGAGCTGCTCGCTTCCCTCTACCTCAAGGCCAATCAACGTAAGCATGTCAGCAACTTCTTCCGGTCCTGCAGTAATGTCAACAAGATCCTTTAACCAGTCAAAAGAAACGAGCATAAATATTCCTGTCTCAAAACTGACTTAAAAAGCGACAGTCGTTTTCGTAGAATAACCGTATGTCATCAATTGAATACTTGAGCATGGCAATTCTTTCGATGCCAAGGCCAAACGCAAATCCGGTATACTGATCGATCTTATAACCTACCATTTCAAAGACCTTTGGATTTACCATGCCCGCACCGAGAATCTCCAGCCATCCCGTTGTCTTGCATACCCTGCATCCACTCCCTCCACAAAATATGCATCCAATATCGACTTCAGCGCTCGGCTCGGTGAACGGGAAATAACTCGGCCTGAATCTAACCGGCGTATCCTTTCCAAACAGACGATGAATAAATAATTCAAGTACTCCCTTCAGATCACTGAATGCAATGGCCGTGTCAACCATAAGGCCTTCAATCTGATGGAACATCGCGGTATGAGAAATATCCGCATCGCATCGATATACCTTGCCGGGTGCGATAATTCTGAGTGGAGGAGTTCTTTTTTCCATTACCCGAATCTGGACAGGAGATGTATGCGTCCGGAGAACAATGTCTTCGGAAACATAAAAAGTATCCTGCATGTCTCTCGCAGGATGGTCTTTAGGGATGTTCAGGGCTTCGAAGTTATAGTAATCAGTCTCTACTTCGGGACCGTCTTCGACATCAAACCCCATCGATATGAAGATATCCTTTGCTTCGGTCAGCACCTGGTTAATTGGATGCTCCCGCCCAAACAGTTGCCGCCTGCCTGGTAATGAAATATCAAGGAATTCGGTCTGAAGGCGTTTTTGCTGGACTTCAGCCTTTAGAGACGCTTCCAGTTGTATCACTTCTTTTTCGATAAATTTCTTGATTTCGTTTAGGGTGCTTCCGAACTGGGAACGTTTTTCCGGTGGCAGAGCCGATATTTTTTTCAGGTGAGCAGATACCTTACCTTTCCTGCCTGAAAACTTTGCCTTTAGCTTTTGAAGATCTTCAAGGCCTGCAACAGTGCCAAGCTCTTCCTGGAATGCTTTCTTTAATTCGTGCAGCTCATCCACAGGAAAATTATGCTGCCAGCTGTTTCTTCACAGTTTCAGCTATCTTACCAAACGCCTTGGGATCTGAATATGCAAGATCAGCAAGGGCCTTCCGGTTAAGTGCTATCTCCGAGCGTTTAAGACCTGCCATAAACTGGCTGTACGACATGCCCAGTGCCCGTACCGCGGCATTAATCCGTATGATCCACAAAGATCTGAATTCTCGTTTTTTGGCTTTCCTGTCGCGATATGAATAAAGCAGTGCCTTGTCAACCGCCTCAGAAGCTGTTTTATACAAACGGCTTCTTGCTCCATAATATCCTTTTGCCTGTTTCAGAACCTTTTTTCTTCTTCGACGGGTCTTAAACCCACCTTTTGCCCTTGGCATCTATATCCTCCTTGATATTCATAGTGTTTTTTGTTGATTGTTCCCGACTTTTCCACATCAGGCCCTACCCCGGGTGAGCCGACCGCAGACAGACAATAAAGCGTTATGCGTACGGTAACAGCCTTTTTATATTACCGCTGTCACACGGCGCAACAAATCCCGCGGTTCTTAATGCCCTGGTTCTTTTCGCAGACTTTCCCGTCAACAAATGGCTTTTATACCCCTTCCCTCTTTTTATCTTTCCTGATGCACTCAGCTTAAATCTCTTCGCTGCTCCTCGGTGCGTTTTGAGTTTCGGCATCTGTTCCTCCATAAAAAGTAATCACGCAACAAGAAATCCTTTCGCTTAGCAACCATCGATTTGATCTCCTATTGAAGCTTTGTATTATAGCTGAATTATATTAATTTGTCACGGTTTATCAATGACAGATGACCGTGCAATCATCATAACCGTACAGGTATCACGGGTCATTTTCTTCCCGGCAGATTCATCTGGCAAAAGCGACACCGGAAACGAGGGAACAACCTGGAGTATTGTATGATCGTAAGTGAAATATCCGGCCTCTTCCATCACGGATATGCCGTAAAGCCTTATGCATCTCAGCGCTCCGGCCCTGTTTATTACTTTTTGGTATTTATTTCATCCTGCAGGAGCGAGAGTAGTTCTTCAGGACTGAACGGGCCGATGTTTTCACCATTTCTTTTTCTGAGCATGACATTTGCTTCAGATGTTTCCTTATCGCCAATTACCACTGCATATGGTATTTTTCTTTTGGTACTTTTCCTGATCTTATTGCCAATCTTCTCGTTTTCAGCGTCAAGCTCAACCCGTATGCCCCTCTGCTTCAAGGTATCAACCATAGTCTGGGCATACGCACGGTGCCTGTCGGCAATGGTCATGACAGAAAGCTGCACAGGAGAGAGCCAAAGAGGAAAAGCACCACCATAATGTTCGATGAGTACACCGATAAACCGCTCCAGTGATCCCATGAGCGCCCGGTGAATCATGATTGGCCGGTGATTCCTCCCGTCAGAGCCTCTAAAGGTCATATCGAAACGCTCCGGATTATTAAAATCTACCTGTATCGTGCTGCATTGCCACTGCCTGCCCAGAGAATCTTTGACTTTTATATCAATCTTTGGACCGTAAAAAACGCCCGCCCCTGGGTCAACTTCATACGCAATCTTCTTTTCGTTAAGAGCCCTTTTTAACGCATTTGTCGAGCGTTCCCATATCTCAGGTGGACCGACATATTTTTCCGGCATAGTGGATAAAAAGACGTTGTAATCATCAAAGCCAAAGGTCTTGAGCACAGAAAGTGTGAAATCAAGCACGTGCAGTATTTCATCCTCAATCTGGTCCTCCCGGCAAAAAATATGAGCATCATCCTGGGTGAATCCTCTCACTCTCAGAAGTCCATGAAGTACTCCTGACTTTTCATAACGGTAAACTGTTCCCAGTTCTGCATATCGAACGGGAAACTCCCGATAACTTCTGATTGCTGTTTTATAAACCGCGATATGAAAGGGGCAGTTCATCGGTTTTACTTCGTATGCAACATTATCAATATCCATCGGTGAGTACATGTTTTCCCGGTAAAAATCCCAATGTCCGCTCTTCTCCCATAATTTCAGTTTCGCAATATGTGGCGTATAAAGAATCTGGTAGTCAGCCAGAAGATGCTCATTGCGCCAGAAGTCCTCGATAGACTTTCGTATGATGGATCCCTTCGGATGCCAGAGAATGAGGCCTGCGCCAATTTCGTCGTTAACACTGAACAGATCCAGCTCTTTACCAAGACGCCTGTGATCTCTCTTTTTGATTTCCTCAAGAAAAAGAAGATATTTTTTGAGATCAGATGCCTTACTGAATGATGTTCCGTATATCCGCTGGAGCATCTTATTGTTTTCGTCACCTTTCCAGTAAGCACCCGCAACACTTAACAGTTTATACGCAGTTATTCTGCCGGCAGATTCCAGGTGCGGTCCCCGGCATAAATCAATAAAACCATCTATTTCATACAGTGTTACTGTGTCATCTTTAAGCGCATCAATGAGTTCAACCTTATACGGTTCGCCCAACTTTTCGAATAGCGACCGAGCTTCGGATCTCGTCATTTCTTTTCTGACAAAAGGAGGATTTTTTGATATTATTGTCTGCATTTGCTTTTCGATGGTTGCAAGATCGTCCGGCGTAAATGTTCTGTCAATATCAAAATCATAATAAAAACCGTCCTGGATTGAAGGGCCAATGGCGATCCGCACATCCGGAAACAGGTTTTTAACGGCATACGCCATTACATGAGACGTGCTATGTCTGTATATTTCTTTTCCTTCGTCAGAATCAAGAGGGATAATTTCAACAATATCTGAATCTTTAAGTGAAGGTATACGATTGAGATCAGCACTATGTCCATTGATTTTCACTGCAGCAGCTTTTCTTTCTTTCACGCGCTTCTCAAGTTCAGAAACATCATGTATTTCCTGATCTTTTCCGTCTTTTGAAACCAGCTTGATATGAACCACCTCCTTTTTCAGATACTCCTAAATATAAAACAAAAAAATATGATACATAATACGAAAATCATATTTCAATAGTAAGTTAAGCTCTCATCTGCATTTTCTTCCGCTGAATCAGTGATTATGATCCGCTACCGCAGACATCTCTTTAATCAGATATATTATAATTTTAGAACTCGGCCCGGTGTTTGCATGTGCAGATATCTCGGAAGCAGTACATTGAATCAGACATCTGATAATGACCATCACGAAAATGATAAAAAAAGCTCATGTGCTCATTTCGCTCGTGTTCTATATGTGTTTTGCGACCCAGGCTTTTCCAGTCGACCTTGTACCTCCAAAAGAATCTGTTGTTATTATTTACATTGACGATCGTACCGGCCGCACGGTCACTACGGCAAGTGGTTTCATTATTGACAGGGACGGCATAATTGCTACAACTCATACCGTGCTTTCAAAATGGCTGGCAGCGAGCGGGGGGACCCTCTTTGTCAAGTCAGTAAATAATGCTCTGTTTCAGATCGATGACATTATTTCAGTTGACAAAACGCATAACATTGCCCTTTTCCGTATAAACGCACAAAACCTCACTGCCGTATCATTTTCTCCAGAATATCGTCCGGTTATGAATGATGAGATCACAGTTATCGGAAGCCCGTCTGGAGCAGACATACTCATCTCAAGCGGTACGCTACACGTTGACAAGGACAATGTTCTGTTGCAGGTAAGACCCGGGTTGTCCCCGGGAAACAGTGGAAGTCCTGTGTTCAACAAAAAGAATTACGTTGTTGGTATTGTGCATATGCTTTTTGACGATACAGGAACCCGTTACGGAGTAATACCGGTTTCGTATGCATCACGACTTTTTGATAAATATAAGAACAAAAAAAATAAAATGGCCCCCCCCATCCAGAAACGTGAATCCGATGAGCCTCTGCCTGCATCACCCGAAACTATGGAAGGCCTATTACACGCACAATCCAAGGTAAGAAAAGATCCGAACAGTGCTGAAGCTCTATCACATCTTGCCTGGTCGTATATTCATGCAGGGATGCATGAGGAAGCCGCGGATGCTTATGAGCAGATCATAAACATGGAGCCATATAATGTGGATTCCTATAACAACCTGGGTGTTGTTTATGGAAAATATCTCGGCATGCCTGAAAAATCTGTTCCCCTGTTCAAAAAAGCCCTCACGATCAAACCGGATGCCGATATTTATTCCAATCTCGGAAATGCCTACCTTGATCTTGGAATGTACCGGGAAGCGCTTGAAGAATATAAACGTGCCATACAGGCCAGACCATACTACGCGAGGGCCCATTTCGGTCTGGGCATCAGTTTTCTCCGGCTCAATGATCAGGGTGCTGCTCTCAAAGAATATGAAATGCTAAAAAAACTGAATCCGGCCCTTGCTGATGAGCTCTCCGTTTACCTCTCTGCTCCTGCAGTTCCATTACAGCCGAAGTAGCCTTTTTATACTCATGTCTCCTGCTGTGCCCATAATATAAAACAAGACCTTATTCAGGCCAGCTTTACCTATGACATTGCAAAAGACATAATAGATATGGACAATGTATAGTGAAATGAGAGCGTTAATCATCGCAACAGTTATCGTGCTTCTATCGTCCACTGTTCCCTCTGCTCGGGAGAACACGGACGTCACCATGCGTTTCAGTACTGATCAAGACATCATCCGGATTGTCCTTGAATCAGATGACCGGTTCATCAGTGATGCCAGCACGATCATAACGCATTCGAGCATCAAAATCGAATTTCCTGACCGCTTCATTTTGAACCGCCCTGATGATTTTGCTTTTGAGATATTCAAGCTGGGGCGATTGTTGACGATTTACATTGATAATGTGAAAGATGCCAGGGCGTTCAAGCTGTTTTCACCACCGAGGCTCGTCATTGACCTGCAGATGGACGAGGAGATCGTCGGAATTCCGCTACGTCCTATTCCGGAAGAGCAGGAGGTACGTTCTATCGTTATTAATCCGGGGCACGGTGGTTATGACTTTGGGATCGCTTCCGGCAACGTCAGAGAAAAGGATGTCAATTTGACGATTGCGAAAGGCCTGGCCGCGGAACTTCTAGAAAAAGGAGAAAAAGCATCACTTGTCCGTGATGCCGACCAGTTTATACCACTGCATAACCGGGTCTTAAACACGAAAAAAGAAAGTCCTGATTTATTTATCAGCATTCATTCATCACTTTCCGACATGTTTGTCATTTATCTCGGCACATCCGATAAACTCTCCTCTGAAATCCCCGACAAACTATACGCTCTTCGCGGCAGTCAGTCAAGACATATTATGAATAGCAGGAAACTTGCTGAAAATATGCAGAAGGCTTTCAAAGAAACCTTCAAAAAGAATGTGGTAATACGGGAGCTTCCTCTTCCGGTACTGAATTCCATAGATGCACCCGCGGTTATGATCGAATATCCCACGTTAAAGCTGAATACCTACGACAAACATATGATCGGCGAGGTGAACCAATCGATCATATGGGCAATAGAGGAGTATGATCAATAAAAGAGTCCGCATTGTGATGACTATTACGGTCTGTCTCTTTCTCGCTGCTGCGGCGAGCAGTTATCTGTTTTTCCAAAGGTATCCGAAGCCTGTTTCGGTAACCACAGACAGCGAGATTCATGAGGAAGTATCTGCCGAACCGGAAGATCTGATGACCGTTCAGATCTTTTATCCCATATACACACGGCTTCATATGGTTGAAAAAAGACTCCCGAAAAGAAAAAAACAATTGGCTTTAGCAGAAGCGGTTCTTGATGAGTTTTTCAAGGGCTTTGGTGACGGCAAAATATCCCATTTGCCACGAAATGTTGCCGTTCTTGGTCTTTACCGTGATGTCTACAATATTCTTTACATTGACCTTTCGGATGAACTCCGGAGCAATTTTCAGGGAGACGCACTCTCTGAGTATCTTCTTCTGAAAGGCATATATGAAAGTCTCATTAGCAATCTACAGGGGTTCACTGATTTCAAAATCCTGGTTGAGGGTAAGGAAATTGAAACAATCGGCGGCCACTTTTATCTTAAATACACGTTGAGAAATCTGATTTCTTGACAGATAATTAATAGGTAATCGCATGGACAAAAAGGAACGATCAATCGGCATATTTGACTCAGGCATAGGCGGGCTGACCGTACTGCATGAAATCCACAAACGCCTGCCGAAGGAGCATACTATCTATCTTGGTGATACGGCACGGGTACCCTATGGTATCAGGTCTCCTGAAACGGTCATCAGATACGCCTTCGAAAGTGCACAGTTTCTGACTGCAAAAAATATTAAAGTGCTCGTAATAGCCTGCAATTCGGCATCTGCGGTCAGTATTGACACCCTGAGGAAATCCTTTTCGCTGCCCATTATCGGCGTTATAGAGCCGGGAGCAAAAGCTGCGGTAGTGGCAACGAGGAACAGGAAAATCGGGGTAATTGGTACCGAGGCGACGATAAGAAGTCAGGCATACGACATTGCAATCAGGAGAGAAGACCGTAGCATGGAGGTGTTCAGTCACGCATGCCCTCTGTTTGTGCCGCTCGTCGAGGAGGGATGGAGCGGTACCATTGTTGAACTGGCAGGAGAGGCTTATCTGAAGGATATCAGTGACAAAGGAATCGATACCCTTGTTCTTGGTTGCACACATTATCCACTGTTGAAACATGTCATATCACGCATTGTCGGTCAGAACATCACATTAATTGATTCTGCAGTCGAGACAGCAAAGCAGCTTAGAGCGGTTTTGCATGAGCTTTCGCTTGCCGCAACCAATGAAGACAAGAGCATCCAAGAGTTTTTTGTTACTGATTCACCAGCCCGGTTTCTTGAGGTAGGCGAGAGATTTCTGGGGAGCAAGATTCATAATATCAAAAAAACTGCATTAGCAATGGAGGTCTAGTACATGAGACCCGATGGTCGCAGAAGCAATGAAATGCGCGCTGTAAAAATATCTCATCATTTCCTGGAGAATGCTGAAGGATCTGTCCTTATTGAACTGGGAAAGACAAAAGTAATTTGTTCGGCCTCGATAGAAGATAAGGTACCGCTATTTCTGAAGGATCAGAACCGGGGCTGGATCACCGCTGAATATGCCATGCTTCCGAGAGCTACAGAGACTCGGACGCTTCGTGAATCAACCATAGGTCGCATATCAGGAAGGACCCATGAGATACAGCGACTTATAGGACGATCACTCAGGTCTGTGGTTGATCTCGAGTTGATTCCGCAGAAGACATTCTGGATTGACTGTGATGTCATTCAGGCAGACGGAGGGACTCGCACTGCAGCCATAACCGGAGCATTTATAAGCCTCTGCAGTGCGATACAGTACGCACTGAAAAATAATATCCTTGAAAAGAATCCTCTAACTGATAATTGCGCTGCGGTAAGCGTCGGCATCATTGATAACATGCCTGTTCTAGACCTCTGCTATGAGGAAGACGCATCGGCACAGGTTGATATGAATGTTGTTATGACGGGAAACGGAAAGATTATCGAAATTCAGGGTACTGCAGAAGGAAATCCTTTCTCTTCACAGGAACTTGATGAGATGCTTCGACTGGCAAAAGAGGGAATTCAGCAGCTTACTGGTTTGCAGCGTGAATGTCTGAACGGTCTTACCGGATCGCATAGTAACTGATGCAGTATTTCCGAGCAATGCCCGGACAGATGATCTTCTTTTTTCGATCTGTACTATATGTCACCGGAGCCGCCTTTGCTGACAATGTTATTTTTTATATGGTAATATAGAACTTGGAGAAAAATCGTTGAGTATATACAGAAGTCTATTTATATGGTTATTGATCGGGGTAATGATAATCCTGCTGTTCAATCTGTTAAACGCCCCCAAAAAAACCCATGAGGAAATTAAATTCTCCGATTTTATGGCAAAAATTGAGTCGGACGAAGTCGACGAAGTTACCATAAAGGAAAGAGATATCACCGGACGCCTGCGGGACGGAACCAAATTTACATCCTATTCGCCTGAATATCCGGAACTGGTAACTATTTTACGCGAAAAGAATATCAACATCTCTGCTGAACCGCCTGATGAAAATCCCTGGTATCTTAATTTCTTTTTTACCTGGGGGCCCATTATTTTTATCGCTGTTATATGGATCTTTTTCATGCGCCAGATGCAGAGTGGCGGGAATAAGGCACTTTCATTCGGAAAATCAAAGGCCCGGCTCATATCTGAAAAAACGGTCAAGATTACCTTTGCTGATGTTGCCGGTATCGAAGAATCCAAGGCTGAGGTACAGGAAATTATCGATTTTTTGAAAGATCCACAGAAATTTCAGAGACTCGGTGGCAAGATCCCTAAGGGAGTGCTTGTTGTCGGAGCTCCGGGAACCGGAAAAACCCTCCTCGCACGTGCGATTGCCGGTGAGGCAGGGGTTCCTTTTTTCAGCATCAGCGGTTCCGATTTTGTTGAAATGTTTGTCGGGGTCGGCGCTTCAAGAGTGCGAGATCTTTTCGAGCAGGCAAAAAAGAGCGCTCCGTGTATCATTTTTATTGATGAGATTGATGCCGTGGGAAGACATCGGGGAGCCGGACTCGGAGGAGGTCATGACGAGCGTGAGCAGACCCTCAATCAGCTTCTTGTTGAAATGGATGGTTTCGAAGGAAACGAGGGTGTTATTATTATCGCCGCAACGAACAGACCCGATGTCCTTGATCCCGCTCTTTTGAGACCAGGACGCTTTGACCGACAGGTAGTCGTACCTCAACCGGATCTGAACGGCAGAATTGCAATTCTGAAAGTTCATACCAAGAATATTCCGCTTGACGACGAGATTGATCTTGAACGAATTGCTCGGGGTACGCCGGGTTTTTCCGGAGCGGATCTTGCTAATCTCGTAAATGAATCAGCACTTCTCGCTGCGAGGAAATCTAAGACAAAGGTGGATCAATCGGATTTTGAAGAGGCTAAAGACAAGGTGCTTATGGGTGTCGAACGCAGGAGCATGATTCTGAGCGAAGAAGAAAAAAGGAATACAGCATATCATGAGGCCGGTCATTCTCTAGTAGCGAAGCTGACGCCGGGGACTGATCCGATCCATAAGGTCAGCATCATTCCAAGAGGAAGGGCTCTCGGCGTGACACAGCAGCTTCCCATCGATGATCGTTATACCTATTCGAAGGAGCATCTCTTGAAGACCCTCCAGGTATTGCTCGGTGGACGCGCTGCGGAGGAATTGGCCCTTCACCATATGACAACCGGTGCAGGAAATGACCTTGAACGGGCAACCGATCTCGCCAGAAAGATGGTAACCGAATGGGGAATGAGCACACGGTTGGGTCCCCTCACATTCGGCAAAAAGGATGAACAGATATTTCTGGGTAGAGAAATCGCAAAACATAAGGATTACAGTGAAAAAGTGGCTGAAGAAATCGATGACGAGGTAAAGACCTTCGTGGTAGATGCTTACCATACGGCCAAAAAACTCCTTGAAGACAATTTAGACCTGCTAGACGCATTTGCTCAATCCCTTCTCGAAAAAGAGACCCTGGACAGTGCTGAAATAGAGGAGCTTATTAAAGATTTCGAATCGAAGAAAAACAATAAGGCGTAATCCATACCCTTGAAGCTCACCTGGCAGAACTTTTCATTCGACTTTTCCGTGAAGACATATATTATGGGAATCCTCAACGTCACACCTGACTCCTTTTCTGACGGAGGTCTCCACTTCGAAAAAAGTAACGCTATTGATTGTGCCATGAAAATGGTGGATGATGGTGCCGATATTATTGATATCGGAGGAGAATCTACCCGACCGGGAGCCGAGCCGGTCTCTATCGAAGAGGAACTGGACCGTACCATTCCGGTTATCGAGGCCCTTTCCTGCAGGATTCCTATACCGATTTCTATAGATACCTATAAATCGGAAGTTGCTAGAAGGGCACTAACCGCGGGTGCTTCCATGGTAAATGACATCAGCGGGTTGCGGTTCGACCCTGCCATGTCCGGCATTGTGTCTGAATTCAGAATTCCCGTTGTCATCATGCATATAAAAGGTGCTCCAAGAAATATGCAGGTTCATCCTTCTTATGAAGCACTGATACCCGAGATCATGGACTATTTACGAGAAAGCATGCAGATTGCCGTACAAAAAGGGGTAGCAGAAGATATGATCATTCTTGATCCGGGGATCGGCTTTGGGAAAACGTTTGACCACAACCTTCAGATTATCAACAGGCTTCACGAATTTACCAAACTGGAGAAACCCATCCTGATAGGGCCTTCACGGAAATCATTCTTGGGTGAGATACTCGAGGATCTCGCTCCTGAGCAGCGCCTTGAAGGCACCGCTGCCGCGGTTACTGCCAGTATTATGAAGGGCGCTCACATCATTCGGGTGCATGATGTGAAAGAAATGTCCAGAGTAGCGCGGGTTGCTGATGCAATAAAACGCGAAACGATTTCTCTCTCGTAATTACCCTATCTCTAAGAGAAAAAACCCCCTCCAGAGGTACTCTTCTTGGTATCGTGCTGAGACATTCATACTCTGTAATGCATGGATGATGCGGCCACTCCGCTTTCCCGCCCGCACTCAGTCCAATTGTCCAGCTATGTGTAGCGTGAGTTCTCCGAGCATATGAACATAATTACCCATTTCATTATCATACCACCCGTAAATAACTGCCTGCGTAAGCGGGATGCTCGCCACTTCATTCTCCATACCAGCGAGAATATCTTTTCTTATACCGCATATCTTTTCTAAATCAATACTTACCTCCGCTGTACGTGTATGCGTTTCAGAGGCCTCAATGATTACCGCTGCTTTGGGCATGGCAATTATGTCCCCGGAGACATTCTGCTCTTCTGAATAAACAACATATCCATTCGGTGATGCTGCAGCCTTTCTGAATATATCGTTTATCATATGCTTGTTTATAGATATCTTTGATTCCTCTTCCTGAATGCTGACAACCAGAATAATCAGCGAGCCGGTTGTGATAGGAACCCGAACGGATTCTGCCATGAAACCAATCTGTCTCATTTCCGGGATGACCAGAGAGAGCGTATTGGCGGCTCCGGTCGTCGTGAGAATGATATTATTGAGGATTCCCCGGCTTTTTCTGAGATCTGTTGCCCCGGGTTTAGCCAGTCTGTCCAGAACTTCCTGCGAGCCAGTAGCTGCATGGACCGTAGCCATTGAGGCAGTCAGGATTTTCTTTGCTCCGATGGTATCAAGAAGAGGCTTCATCATGTGTCCCAAGCAGGTTGTGGTACACGAAGCAGCCGAGATAATCCTATGTTTTAACGGATCATAATCGTTTTCGTTGATTCCCATCACAGCGGTAAGGGCATCTTCAGGCATTGTTCTGCTCTTGTCCCTGATTTTAAACGGAGCAGACACAATAACCGTATGCGCTCCGGCTTCAAGGTGTCCCCTCACAGCGCCGGTCGGGCTGTCAGCCAAAAGTGCTGGATCAAGAAACCGGCCGGTAGCATCCACAACAAGGCGAACGCCGTGCTTCTGCCAGTCGATCTCTTTAGGATTTCTGTGTTTTCTGAGAAATGTGACCTTCACATCGTTGATGGTCATTGTCCCGTGCTGTTCATCGACATCTAAAATGGTATCTCCGCATTTGCACCCATAAAGATACAAGGGCAGTGATCCGTATGTGGAATCTCTGATGATGTAATGAGCAATATCATGGAGAGAACTGCCCACGTCTCTCCCAACATTAACGACAATCTCCTTGAAATATTTTTTTTCAACATGATTCCAAAGAGATAGTTTTCCTATCCGCCCAAGTCCGTTTATTCCCAGTTTTACGTCAGACCTGTTCTCCACGGCATCACCTCACTTTTGTGAAATTCTCATTGCTCCGAGATAAATCGAACCTTCAGAACCATCTATGCTGATAAGGTCGCCCTGCTTAACAACATTTTCATGTATTATAAACTTTTTATCTTTTTCCATACTTACAAGGTCGGTACAGCCTACGACACAGGTCTTTTCAAGCCTGTTCGCCACAATAGCGGCATGAGACGTAGCCCCGCCGCGGGCCGTCAGCAATCCGTCGGCAAGTGCTATCTCCTTTATATCATCAGGGACCGTATCACCACGGACCAGAATAACGAAATCCCCGGGTCTCTTGTTCCGCCAGTATGATATGTCTTCCTCGGTAAAGACCACCCTTCCCGACATAGCCCCGCCGCTTACTCCGATGCCATGCCCGAGCAATTGCTCTGTCATTTCCGTGGTACTTTCAAATGACGGATATTTCTTTCTCTCTCTCATTTCCATATCCCTTGTCTGAAGCACGTGCAGGTCGTCCTGATCCGGACCTTCAAAAGTAAATTCGATATCCTGCGGACTCCAAAGACTTTTATAGACAAGCAGTTTGGCTATAGTACTGAGGCCACGATAGATCTCGGGAAATTTTCTTTCAAGGGAGTAATCCTCAGTCCTGTTTTCCAAGCGTGCCTGATCTACCGAAATAGGATATGTTGCAACCAGTCCCGACACAACATCCTCCCCCTGGTTGCCTATAGTGTAATCACCCCAGGGCCTGATGAGATCATCAGAAAACTTTGGACTGTGGGTAAACAGAACTCCCGAACCCGCCTGACGGGAAATATTGCCGAAAACCATTGACTGAACCGTCACTGATGTGCCCCAGTCATCTGATATTCCAATGATCTTTCGGTACGTCCGTGCTTTCTTGGAGTTCCATGATTCCAGTACCTGATGGATGGCAATATACAGCTGCTCACGGGGAAACTCCTCAACGGTTATACCGTTTGATTCGATCATGTCCCGGTATGCCAGTGCAACCTCTCGCATTTGCTGAGCAGCAAAGTCTTTCTTGAAATCAACACGGTATCTTTGTTTATAGGAATTAATGAGAGCATCAAAATCGTCCCGGCGTAAACCAAACGACATGCCATAAGACTGTAAAAATCTGCGATAACAGTCGCATGCAAACCATTCATTTCCTGTCTGTTTGATAATGCCATTAACGATGTCCATGTTCATACCTACGTTCAGATACGAATCCATCATTCCGGGAAGCGATACAACACCACCGCTTCGTACTGAAAGAAGCAAAGGATTATCAGGATTACCAAACGTCTTTCCTGTCAATCGCTCGAGCGCTTCAATGTGCCGATCAACCTGTTCCCGAAAGTTCTTGTGAGCCGGCGGATATGAATCAACCAGTTCCCGGCACTGGAAAACCTCGGTCGTGATAATAAATCCAGGAGGTACCGGCATGCCCATGCCCTCAAGCTTGACTAGGTTCAATGCCTTGTTTCCCAAATGTACAATGTCCATGACCTGATTGTTCGACTCCTTTATCGCAGTCACGACATTCTCCGGGTTATACGTGAGAAGCAGATAGTGCTTTTTTACCGGCAGCTTCTCAGCCTGTTTGTAAAGCGTGTTAAGAATCCTCGTCAGAAAAAGGTCCAGCTGCTGTATGGCAAGTGACGAGGCAACAGCATCTCTCAAAAAGATTTCGGCTATCTTATGCGAAAGGTCATCAGTATAAACATCTCCCATAAGATACTTTGGCATCAACTTTTCCTTTTGTATCTGATGGGCAATATCATTCAGGTTTTCTTTATGCAGATTATTAAAATGATCATTCACAACATTGCTCATCACATGAGTAAATCCTTTAAAAATATCCACGTACTGTGAGAATGTTGTCAATTTTATTCTCAAAGAGTTTTCAAGGAGATCAAGTTGTCGTTCAAACTCTTTAGACGATATTCCCTCAATGCTCAGTGCCTGCTTGAAGAGTAATAGATATTCATGAATCTGATAGAACGTTGCCCGGGTAATAAAGTTAAAATCAAAGTTATCAACTAATTCTTCAAAGAGCGTATTTACTGTTGCTTCCAGGCGAAACGTAAGGCCCATTGCATCAAATTTCATTTCATGATAGCTCCCGTACATGGACGGTATACCCGCTGCGATATGGCGCTTTCTGTAAATCTGTTCACGAATTTCAAAGGTTTCCGGCGACAAAATAATATCTTTTAAACGCTCGAGATAATTGAGGAGTCCTGAAAGCCTTTTATATGTGGCCGGCTGCTGCAGTGCTTCCCGCAACTCGATCTGATTGGGTAGAGCACCTTTTTCAGCCAATGTGATACTTTCATGAACGTCACAATATGTAATACAGTATTTTTGGTTTAAAAGCTTATAAAACGAAACGGCCATGGCCACTCTTTCAGTATCTGCCTTATAGTGTTCAGATAGCGTACCGGTAATGCGTTTAAAAGAGTCATCATCCAGTAACAACAGGTCGCGCGTATCCGACATACCTCCCTCTTTCAAAATTGTATTCAATACATGCGAGACTCCATCTATATACGGACCACCTTCAGTAATCTGCTCAAAAATATCATCAGGGAGGTACGGGGCAAGCCCGGTTTTGACTTTCGTTCTCCAGAAATCGAAGATGGCCTCAATGAGCGAGACGATCTTATTCGAGCTTTCCACATGGCTTTGTTTTCTCAGGAAATGTATCAAGATGTCCCTGCGCTTACAAACCTCATCAATCCGCGTTGAGATATCCCTGAGCTGCCCTTCAGCGCCGATATCATTGAAATAAGCGGGAAACAGCCTCATTAGCTGTTTTACGAGGTTGTAAACCGTCTGTATCTTCGCGTTGAGAAACGCTGTAATGTCACGGGGAAAAAGATCCGTGTCCTTGATGAGCACACCATAAAGCGACAGGTGTATAATTAAATGTGAGATAAGATTCTGTGACCATTTCGGATTGAGTTTGATTATCTCCATCCAGATACGGATGTTCTGAACATGGGCGACATTACTTTCAATCTGCCATTCGTCATTGATCCCCCTGAAATCTGGGGTTTGAAATCCAAGACCAACAATTTCCCGGTTAAAATAATGGACAAGATCGCTTTCATCCGTTTTATATATGCCTTTTGCCATATTTAAAACACATATAAGCACTGACTCGGGATATGTCTGAACATTCTGATGCAGTATGCCAAAGGTTTTCTGGATTAACTGCAGTATATGGTCATAGTCTTCGTGGCCTATTATCCAGGTAATAGCCCGGTTAATTTCCCGCAGGCTCTCTTCATGAATAATGGTGAGGCCTGATATGTTCATGATAAGGAAATGGGAAAGCAGTTTGAACCTGTTTCTCAGT
>CP070737.1:831795-832923 GCA_020347665.1 Nitrospiraceae bacterium | reverse complement strand
CAGACTGAACAATGCCGAAGTCAAGATCTCCTGACATAATGGCGTTCACATTGTATACCGAGCCTCCTGTGGATTCCACTGTAAGGCGCATCCTGTATTCCTGTTTCTTTGCATTCACAATCCTCGATATGGCACCGCCAGTGGGATAATACACCCCGGTTACGCCCCCCGTACCGATCGTATAAAACTGTGTCTTCGACGCAGCCAATACAGGCCCGGACCCGCACAGGATAAGTACCAGTGCGAGGGGAAAAACCATAATCAATGATCTCATTTTCATCGCAGACTCCTTTTGATAAACCGGCATTTTTTGCATTATATAATTGATGGAAAAAAAATGAAAGACAATGCATGCCCAATTATTGTGCAGATCAGGACTCTATTGAATAGCACATGACAGTTAAAAATATGATAAATCATGGGCATTTCCTGAAAAACAGACTCTCCCGATGAATTGTGATCTGGATGAGGCGGAAAACTGTGTACTATTGGAGATGCCAGAAAGTGAAAAGGGGTCGAATCGACCCCTTTTCTTGCAGTTTTAAGCATTTTTCAAAAACGTAATGCAAAGATATGGTCCAGAACTATTGCTATTCCTCTGCTTCGAACACAGCTTCCTCTGTAATCGTCTTGTTTCCGCTTTCCTCTATTGCTATCACTTCAACCTTTGCCTCCAGCAGTTGATCTGCTGCTTGATAGTCAAGTGCCATGCTGACAAATTCGGGAGAAACTGTGAAAGACATTACAGATGCCGGAAAGGTAGCGGTATTCACGAACACGAGTTCTTCCCCTGACTCATTCTCGGCCACTATCTCTGATACGACTTCGTAGCCGATAATTTCTGGGTCATTGACTGCTGATTCATCTGTCCATTCAATGACAGCGGAGTTGCTGTTCACATTCACGTCAATTTCCAGGCTGACCGGTGCAGCAAGGCTATGGCTGAGCATGGAAGTTCCTGCTATTGTTTCTCCCTCAACCGTCGTGCCTATGAATGTATATTCTCCCTCCGGGAACATTCCAAGCAGGTCTTCGCGCGGGATTTCGTCAAACGAAGGCTCAGCGCTCTCTGTGAACACTTCTGTACTTCCAATCTCACTTAAACTGCCTCCATTGTTGACACTAAAG
>CP070737.1:828776-831695 GCA_020347665.1 Nitrospiraceae bacterium | reverse complement strand
CACTGTATATTCGGGCAAGACCTGCACTCCTCGCTGCAAGGTCTTCGTCAAGTAACAGCTTTGATCGATAGATCGCCCGATTATCGTTTAATTCGATAGCCTTCTGCATGTCATGCAAGGCCTCAACAGGACGATTCAAGGTCTGCTTTTGAATAGCATCATAGAAGAATGAAGTCGGATCGAGCGGATCGAGCTCCTTAGCCATTCCATACTGATCCATAGCCAGATTCTCTCGCTTCTCCTCATAGTATGCCTTTCCGAGATAACTTCGGATGATTGACTGGCCGGGATCAAGGCTCGTCGCAATCTCAATCTCCCTTCGGCCTTCTTTCAGCTTCCCCTTCCGGATCTTTGCCAGTCCCAGACCAAGCCTCGGGAGAGGATCCGCCTGATCAAGTTCGATCGCCTTTCCAAATGTATTCAAAGCCGAATCTATTTTAATCTGCGTGAGGTAAGAAAACCCCAGAACGGTCTGAGTGCGAGCCAGGTCGGGGTTTAAACTAACTGCCTTCTCAGCTGCATCAAGTGCTTTATCCAGATTACCGAATGACGCCCAGAGCTCAGACAGTCGCGCCCACGCAAGGCTGTTTTCCGGTGCCAGCTTCACTGCTTCCTGGAGACTCGCTAATGCGCCATCAAGATCAAAATTGGCCTGTTGTGCATAAGAAAGAGCAATCCGTGCAGCCAATGAATCAGGCCCTGCCTCTACAGCATTCTGTGCAAGTCTCATGGCCTCAATCTTTTCATTCTGCACCACAGCTATAATCGACTGAAGAGCAATGGCATCACTGTATCCCGGGGCTAAATTCAGTGCCTTCTCGATGTCTTTGCGTGCCTCATCAACGCGGCCCACGGCGAGCAGCATCGATGCACGGGATGTGAAAAACCGTGGATCACTGACTTCCTCCTGAACATCCTTGATACCTGAGGAATCATGCATCAGAATCGGCGGATAGTAGAGGGCCCATTGGACTGCGTCTCTGGGACGTACCACAACACGCATTGCAGGTGCCTGTCCTTCCCTGGCCACAGCTGACTGGCCAGTCATAAGGGTGAGGCTTCCGGCATCATTTACAGCGAGCACCTGTCCTTCAAACACCGTAATTCTCGATTGATCTTCGATGACTTCGACCAGGAACTCGGTTCCCTCAACAGTGCCGTTCACAAAGGGTGTAACGATTTTTAAGGTTCTGGGAAAGCGGCTTATAAAATGTACTGCACCCCTCAGAAGATCGAGCAAAGAAGTCTCCTTCTTTTCAACACCTGAAAAGGTTATGGTTGTTTTTTCATCAAGCCGGATAATTGTTTCATTGCTGAGGACAATGGCAGACCTGCTACGGTCCCGAACCCGGACCATATCACCGGGACAGAATACATCATTCAGTTGAACAGGCTTCCACTCTGTTTCACCTTTGAGCCGTACCTGAACACTGCCCTGAACCGAGACAACTGTGGCTATCGATTCCTTGCATGTTTCAGCGACAGCAGTACCGGACAAGACGAGAACAATACTAAAGACCGTGGCAATTGCTGCAGTGATAAGAAAAGCCCCTTGTTTTTTCATTACCCCCCCGTAATGCAAATTTCATGTTATACCATTTATTTTTTTTTTGCAATAAGAAAATGTCGGACGCTCATTATCATGAAAACAGCATGTTTTATGACTCAATTCAAGATGCTAGAATACCCGTGTAAGGCGTTCACCCTCACATCAGAGCTATTTAATGTCTATCTTGATGACTCTATCCCATGGTTCCGTGGTCTCACTGTCCCTGTATTTCTTGCAGAGTGTCATATAAAAATGCGAGGGCCCGTCTTCCCCATATGTTTCACTTATTTCTGAAAATTTATCTATCGCCTCATCCAACGACTGCTTCTTGTATGCATCGAGAGCCATTGAAAAAGATTCACACAGATCTTTTTCTCTCTGAGCAGCTTCTTCCATTGGACAGAGTAATTCATGGATGCCCAGGGGCTTTGATTTCCCGGCCAGAAGGAATGAGCCAAGATATCGTGCAAGAAAACCTTCAATCCCTTTAAGAACTTCATCAGATACCAATACCCATGTGCCCAGAAATTTGTTTAATCCTTCTATCCTGGTTGCCGTATTAACAATATCTCCGACAGGGCGATACTCATAATGATCAATAGCGCCGATGCTGCTCAGCAAGAAATTTCCTGAATGAAGCCCTATTCTGGTCGGTAATTGCGATTCACCGGAAGATTGATTAAATCGGTTAACTGCTCTCTGAATATCTATTGCTGCGCGGCAGGCATCTCTCCTGGAGTTTTCATGGAGATGCGTCGTCACCCACATTGCCAGCATGGAATCTCCGACCACGTTAGCCACAACCCCGTTATGTTTTTTAACTGGTTCAAAGATGACTTCATAATATCTATTTATAAAATTTTGGAAATCATTCGGTTCCATGGATTCAGCTAATGTTGTATATTGCTTTGCATCCGTATTTAAACAGGTTCCGTATACGTGCTGACTGCTTGTTCTGACATAAGAAATATTATCCAATAGTTTATCGATTACGTTATCAGGCAGGTAATAAGCAAATGCTGTTCTGATCTTATTGCGCTCCTTGCTGGTGTCAAAATACCTCCATGCCAGGGAAATGAACAGTGCTACGGGAGCCTGTATGAATAAGGGGATAATCAGAGGATACCACAAACCTGCATCCGTGAATTGATAGAAAATAGCAACCAGATAGAGCACGCTAACACCGATAGTAAATATTATAGAAATGATAGCAGGGAGTATACGGGAAAAAATGCCAATCGCCATACCCCAAAGAAAAAGGGTTAAAAGAAAAATACTGAAGCGAGGTGGTCTCACAGGCATGTCCTCCAACAGGTTCGCAAATGCAGTAGCCGCAATCTCGACACCGCTGATATCCAGTCCATCCGGCT
>CP070737.1:790706-828676 GCA_020347665.1 Nitrospiraceae bacterium | reverse complement strand
TCTCCTTGCGCCTACCTTCGGTAGTTAAACATGCCGGCAGGCAGGCAGGTCTACCAATTCCGCTCTCTGAGTCGTTGATTCAACGAGTCAGAGACCACTCCGGCAGCGTATTACCTTACATAAAATAAGAACGAAAAGACAATGAAAAAATAGATTACGGGCACAATCAACGTATAAAGAAAAAAGAAGCCATAACAACCGGCTTCTTTATAAAGAAATGAATACTGACTGATCTATTTTTTTCTGATAAAAAACTCGATGACGTTCCCCTCCTCTTTTGTCTTGATTAACTCATGACCGAGTCTTTTTAAGAGTGCCGGTATGTCAGATTTAGAACCAGGATCGGTTGAGATGACCTCAAGAATCTGTCCCTGAGGAAGTGCATCAATCGCTTTTTTTGCTTTCAGAACCGGCATCGGGCAATTCAAACCCTTCGTATCTAATACCACATCAGCCTTAATATCTCCCATGCTGTCCTCCCATATATCAATAGAAATTGTTAAAAATATTATAAACTATTTAACAATTATTCTTCCATACCCAATGCTCTTTTCTCATCGTCATGGGAAGTGATCCTACTCGTAATAATTTAATTAATAACTTTATGGTACATCAGGCATGATATTGTTTTTATTTATTTTTTTAATATCTTATCGAATGAGACAATGAATATAGTGCTCTATCCTTTTTCTTCATCCTCAGGTAACAGGCCCATAGTCCTCGGTTTCTGATCTATTTGCTCCATAACCGGCATTTCCTGAGCACCAGTTACACCAAGTTCTTTAAATCTCCTGACCGAGGGTAAAACCCGAGACTCAAGCGACCCAACCGCCCGGTTGTATGCAGAGATACATTTTTCAAGATTTGATCCAATATTTTCAAAATGTTGTGCAAGGGTTCCCATCCTGTTATATAACTCTCTGGCATGCTCACTGATTACCTGAGCATTCTTGGTCATCTGTTCCTGCCGCCAACCATACGCAATTGCCCTCAGCAATGCGATAAATGTCGTTGGTGTGGCAAGAATTACTTTCTTCTGGATTCCGTCCTCCATAAGTGTCGTATCTGCTTCTAGGGCGGCACTCAAAAAGGATTCTCCGGGTATGAAAAGGATAACAAACTCGGGTGATTTCTTGAACTGACTCCAGTATTCCATTGAAGCAAGCCTGTTCATATGGGCCCTCACCTGCTGGGAATGTTTCTTCATGTGGTTTTTTCTTTCATCTTCTGTGGAAGCAGCAGTAGCATTCAGAAAGGCTTCGAGTGAAGCCTTCGAATCTACTACTATTTCACGTTCATTCGGAAGATGTACAATCATATCCGGACGAACCTTTCCTTTATCCGTATCAACCGATTCCTGTTCTGTAAAATCACAATGCATGGACATCCCTGAGAGTTCGGCAACTCTTCTTAACTGCATTTCTCCCCATCTTCCTCGGACCTCAGGTTTTCTCAGTGCGGATACAAGATTGCTTGTCTGCTGCTGAAGATTCTCATGAGTAACGGCTAATGTCCTCAGCTGTTCTTCGAGACTTCCATATGCCTTATGTCTGCTCTGTTCCATATGCTTGATCTGCTCCTCATATCTCTTTAGTGAATCAGATAGCGGCTTTATCATCCCGTCCATGGCGGCACGATGCTCTCCAAGCTTCCCTTTAGTATCGGAAACTACTTTTCCGAGTGATTCCGATGCAAGTCTCAGGAAGTCTTCACTGCTGCTTTTGAGTGCTGCCGAAGATAACGCATTAAACGTATCGGACATTTCCTTCTTCATGATATCGAACAGTTCTTTTTGTTCCTTGTAGTTCTTCTGGATTGATTCGAGTCTGGTCAGTGCTTCAACCTTTGCCTGGCGCTCGACATCTAGTTCACCCCTTGTTTTATTCAGTTCATCAGCAGTATGCTGCATCTGCTTCCTCAACTCACTATTTACTGCTTCAGAACCTTTTGCTCGGCCTGAAGTAATAAGCCAAACAATAATTCCGCCAATAGCTGCCCCCATAAGAATAGAGATGACTACTTCCACCATTGTCCCCTTTTCGTAGTGATCACTGTCAACACCCCTGCCTCATGATTATGCTGTATCCTGTATCAACAGTCACGTTTGTTACGCATGAAATATCATTCAGTAATTTCAGTGCTTACGAGCGCTAGAATAGCCGAATGAGGCACAATAAGATATTTTTTCCCCTCAAATTCTATCTCGACCGATACATCTTTAAGAAAAATAGCATAATCACCTTCATTAGCCTGAAGCGGTATATATTTCAATTCCTTTTTATCCCCATACGACCAGGGTTCATCTGGTATCGTCGAATCATGTATAACATAACCAGGCCCTGTCTTCATAACGCGTCCTCCTATCACTTTCTCTTTTTCCTTTACGGTTTGAGGAAGGTAGAGGCCTGATGTTGTCCTGTCCATGGTATTGTCAGGGTCTATGAGGACCCTGTCCCCGACTATTAAAAGATTTTTCTTTGCCTTCATGCTTTATTTTAAATTATTTCCATAATTTTATCTTTTTATAACTAAAGATTGGAAACCCCGTGTGTGGTTCACGAGACAATTATCATAGAAGATTCCATATCGGTACATGCCCTTTTACGGCATTTTTTGGAACGGATTTATTCATAACTGTTCAATATGGTATCCCCGCGTTTTAAGTATTTCTACTATTCCACTTTTTCCGACCAGATGCCCTGCTCCGACAACAACAAAATAGGTTTTTTCTGTCTTCAGAAATTTCTCAATCTTACTGGCCATATTCCGGTTCCTGCTATAAAACATCTTTTCAGCGATCGAAGTCATATCAGCATCAACCTGCATGGTCTTTTCCAGCATTGATTGTATGCCTCCCGTGTCTCCGTTTTTCCACGCCTCCAGAATTGAATCTATGTCTTTTCTCATGATGTTTGCATTCATCATTGTGGAGTATAAGAAAATTTCCTGCTCTTCATCAGAAAAACCGGATAAGAGTTCAATCTGATAATTGACACTCTCCAGCTCCAGAATCTCCTTCCTTCCTTGAGCTCGTGAGAGAAAATAAACATCTATACCTAACCCCGGATCAAAGCCCAGATGCATAAGTTCCAGTGCTGATAACGTTAATGCAAGAAACCAAGGCTTCTGTTTATAGATAAGCTCAAGAGGTAGGCCCAGACGTCCAGCCTCTGAAATAACAAGCTCATACGTCTTGCTGGATATATGATTGGCGAGCGTATCCTTGTCGGCATAGAACGCTTTTTCCACGAATGGTCCAATATCAACCGTGGTTATGTCACTGATATTTGCCTCCACTACTAAAATATCAGAGTCATCGAAGGCTTTTTCAATACGTTTATTCAAAGGATATAATTCTTTCTTTAAAAAATGTATTGAACCCAGCAAATACACGGTGCCGGCACTCGACCTGACTTCCCATAAAAAATTATTTGATGAGGAATAAGCATTTTGGCAAAAAGCAGAGACAACGATCAGTATGCAGAGTACTACCCATGCGTTGACTGTAGAAACACGTTTCTTATATCGACAAGCCGATTTCATGCCAGCGCTGTTACCTGATTCTTATATCACGACATCCGGTGTTATCATCCACTGCATTGACCACAGACCATTAAGATCTCGTGCGAGACACACGACGCCTGCCATTTGAAACGATACGACATGCCTCTCGATATCTCCACAGAGCAGTAACGAGGCAAGTCTGCCGAGATGAGGCAGATGGCCGACAATCATTATACTACGTTCCATTCCAAGAAGCTTTTCATGAAAGAGCGCTGGACTGTCAAGAGGCAACAGTCCGTTCACCTTAGCAACGCCCTGAACGGGCTTCAGCGATTCAGCGAAAATATCTGCCGTCTCTTCTGCTCTCAATTTTCCACTGTGAAATATCTCATCCACCAGTATACTACTTTTTAACAGATACCCCGATATTTTCTCAGCATCTTTTTTTCCCTTAATGGTAAGCCCCCGGGAAGGATCTTCTTCCTTCTGTTTCGCCTCGCCATGTTGTACAAGATAGAGCAGCATTATACTACCTCCCCTTCTTCCGGCACACTGGCCTTTCATGCACTATTTCCGTCCCGATTCCGGTTTTTGTAAATATCTCGAGAAGCAAACAATGGGGTACTCTTCCATCAATGATATGCGCCTTCCCCTTATGATTCCGGAGGACATTCAGACATGCCTGAATTTTCGGAAGCATCCCTTCTGTAATCGTTTTATTCTTTATCAGCCTATGTATCTGACGCTGTCTTATCGAAGAAATCACGTTTTCCTTTTTGTCAAGAACTCCCGGAACATCTGTGAGTAAAATCAGTTTTTCAGCCTTAACGGACGAAGCAATTGCAGCTGCAACAAAATCTGCATTTATGTTCAATGTTTCGCCCTTCGGGCCAACACCGATCGGTGATATTACAGGTATAAAACCGTCTTTTTCCAGACTTTCAAGGATATCCGGTTCAACGGCTGCTACTTCGCCAACAAGACCAATATCTATTATCTCATCAGTCCCGGTCTCAGGTGTAACAGTTTTAATCGTCTTTTTCTTTGCTCTGATGAGTCTTCCGTCTTTTCCGCTCAGACCGGCTGCTTTGCCTCCGTGTTTGGTTATGAGAGTAACAATTTCCTTATTTACGAGCCCCCCGAGTACCATTTCAACAATGTCCATCGTTTCCTGGTCAGTAACACGCTGGCCATGAACAAACGTGGGATTCTTGCCCATCTTTTTCATCATTGTGGATATCTTCGGGCCTCCTCCATGGACAATAATCGTCTTGATACCGATAAAATTCATGAGAACCACATCCTGGGCAAAGGAATCCCTGAGCTCCTTTTTAACCTGCGCAGCACCTCCATATTTGATTACAAAGGTTTTTCCGAAAAAATTTCTTATAAACGGAAGCGCCTCAATTAATATTTCAGCTTTCTTTATGCTATTTTTCATTCTGCGTGTTTTTTACGCTTCTTCCTCAATTCTTCCTCATTAAAACAAGGGATACAGAACCGGTAACCGTTTTTATGCATTGCTTTCAGATCCATCACTTTTTCATGACACGATGAACAAACCACGGATGGACGAATTATCGCCGGATCGGGGACCTTCATCGTCCCCGTGGTAACTGTCATGAGCTCCCGTTCATCAGCAGTCAGGATATGCTTGATTTTCGATGACTTTCTTGCATGGACAAAATCAACAACAGATTCTGAACGGTCACCCTTCATATATTTTTCCCATAACAGCCGTTCATTCTCCGACTCAGCAGGTTTTTTCCAGCAAATAGATATCCTCAGATATTTTCCCGATGGACGCTTTATGAATGTGTAGACCTGTTTTCCATAATCATGGAATATGAGATTCCCTTTTCCGAATGTGCATCCTGTTACTACCTGCACTGCATCAATCGCACATGAATTATTCTCAACGAGCGCAACAATCTCCTCATCCGCAGCAGGGATTTCAAACTCCTTCAGTGCTCTCATGGCAACCCTGTATCCGAGGGCGAGACCCGGACATGCATGTCCATGGAATTCTATAACATTCTCAAAGGTTTCCATATAGAAATTGTACACAAAAAAACTTTTTTTGAATAGATAAAGCCATATGAGAGTGGGCGATGCAGTACCTGTACACCTGCAGAACAATATTCCTGCAGGTTACATCCGTGCTTCGGCCCTGACAATAATCGATTGATACCCTACCTGCCCAAGCTCTTGGGCAAGAGCAAGGGCATTATCAAACTTACCAAAGTCACCAATTCTCACCCGGTAATACACCTGACCTTCTATAAGTGCTTCCTGAATATAGACATTACTATACGAAAAACTCAAAGCCTTTTTCAGTCTGATGGCATTGATGTTACGCTTAAATGAAGCAATCTGAATTGCGAATGGCCCAGATCTATCCAATGCCTTGATTTTCGCTTTTTTCACATAATGCGCATCCCTGCCAACTGTTTCGAGGAGAACACGTGCTACCCCAGGACCGATTAGACCAATGGTTTTAGCAGAAGCATATGACAAATCTATATCGCGTCCCTTTATAAACGGCCCCCTGTCGTTTACCACACATTCAACACTTTTGTTGTTTGAGAGGTTCGTTACTCGTAACCGAAGACCGAAGGGATATGTTTTGTGCGCACAGCTCTTTTTGTACATATCAAATATCTCTCCGGACGATGTGGGCCTTCCGTGGAATTTGGGACCATACCAGGATGCAACTGCATATGTTCGGCCTGATGGAGGAGAATAATCTGTCCTGTGAATCGACGAACAGCCTGAGACAAGAGCATATACAATAAACAAAACAAAAAAGTTTCTTACAAACATGCTCTTATCGTGCACCGTATCAAAGGATATATCGACTCAAATCCTCATCTTTGACAATGCTGTCCAGCTTGTCTCTGACATATGTTCTATCAATTACGAGCTCTCCATTCTGCCTTTCAGGCGCCTCAAAAGAGATGTCCTCTAAGAGTTTTTCAAGGATAGTATGCAGTCTTCTGGCACCAATATTCTCAGTCTTATCATTTACCGACTCTGCTATTTCTGAAATTTCGTCAATCGATTCTTCAAGAAAATCAATTATCACATTTTCAGTCGCAAGAAGTGCCGTATACTGCTTTATCAGTGCATTATTCGGTTCGATCAGTATTCTTTTAAAATCATCTTTGCCCAAGGCATCCAGCTCTACCCGTATCGGAAATCTTCCCTGCAGTTCGGGTATAAGATCAGACGGCTTAGCAATATGAAAAGCCCCGGAAGCTATGAATAATATATGCACGGTTTTAACAGGACCGTACTTTGTCGTCACTGTTGATCCTTCAACAATAGGTAAAAGGTCCCTTTGAACACCTTCTCTGGAAACGTCAGGGCCGTGGTGTCCCTGTCCTCTTCCCGCAACTTTATCTATTTCGTCGATGAACACTATTCCGGACTCTTCTACCCTCACAACAGCTTCTTTAGTAATTTTCTCCATATCGAGTAATTTGTTTGATTCCTCCTGTTCAAGGAGCACCAGCGCTTCCGGAACTTTCACTTTTTTTCTCTTTGGCTTATCAGGCAAAATATTACCAAGCATTGATTTCAGATTCATTTCAAGATCTTCAAGCCCGACATTTGAAATCACCCCGAACGGCATGGATTTTTCACGTATTTCAATATCAATATATCTCGCATCAAGTTTGCCGTTCCGCAACTCATCTCTGAGCCGTTCTCGGGTATCCTTCGGCCTCTCCCGTGCAAGAACCTCATGTTCTGAATTTGAATGTCTGAACATTCTGGACGCAGGCAGCAAGATATCAAGAACTCGTTCCTCAGCAAGCTGTCTGGCCTTTTCCGTTATTGACTCCAGATGTTCATTCTTAACCATATTAACGGATATCTCTGTCAAGTCACGAATCATCGATTCAACATCACGCCCGACATATCCGACCTCTGTAAACTTCGAGGCCTCAACTTTCAGAAAAGGAGCTCCCGCCAATTTGGATAATCTCCGTGATATTTCGGTCTTGCCGACACCGGTCGGGCCAATCATTAGTATATTTTTGGGGAGAACCTCATCTTTGAGTTCAGCAGACAGTCTCTGTCTTCGCCACCTGTTTCTGAGGGCAATAGCGACAGCTTTTTTTGCATTGTTCTGTCCTATAATATACCGATCAAGCTCTTCAACAATCTTCCGTGGCGTAAGATTATCCACTTATGACAACTCCTCAACGCTTATATGTTCGTTCGTATATATACAGATGTCCGATGCTATTTCCATTGATTTTCTTACTACTTCACCAGCGCTCAATTCGGTATTTTCACAGAGCGCCCGTGCCGCCGCCTGAGCAAACGGACCGCCTGACCCTATTGCAGCAATTCCGTCTTCCGGCTCAATCACATCTCCGTTACCAGAAATAATAAACGTATGCTCTTTATCAGCCACGATAAGGAGTGCTTCGAGCCTGCGGAGAATCTTGTCTGTTCTCCAGTCCTTGGCGAGCTCGACAGATGCCCGGGTCATATTTCCTCGGTATTCTTCAAGTTTACTTTCATATTTTTCGAATAACGTGAAAGCATCAGCCGTTGCTCCAGCAAATCCTGCTATTACCCGTTCAGCATACAGCTTTCTTATCTTGACTGCATTCTTTTTCAAGATCGTATTTGTCATGGTAACCTGCCCATCACCGGCAATGGCAACAGTTCCATTGCGTCTGACACACAATATTGTTGTAGCGTAAATCATTAATAAGTGCTCCGAAAATGAATATACCTATCTTACAAAAAACGGTTGAATAATGTCATTCTATCGGATAACGGCATATGCATAGAATTCGTTATCCCGTTCTCAGGAATCATCGTGCGCATCTCTTGATAACGGATGTGCTCTGTCATATACATCGATGAGATGCTCGATGTCAATATGGGTATATTTCTGAGTTGTCGAGAGAGATACGTGTCCCAGGAGCTCCTGGATCACCCGCAGATCGGCTCCTCCCTGTAATAAATGAGAAGCAAAAGTATGTCGCACGGTGTGCGGTCCTATAGGTCCGTCTATACCTATCATCCGCGCATATTTTACTACGATCCTCCTGATTCCCCGAGGGGACAGTCTCTGATCCCTCCTGTTCAGAAACAATGCCCTGCATATTTTCCGAAAGAGCATTTTTTCTATCATATAAGATTTCAGGGCATCCAGTGCCTTGGCGCCTACGGGAAGCAGACGCTCCTTCTTCCCTTTTCCTCTTACCTTCACCAATCCCTCCTTCATGTCGACATCATCAACATTCAGACCGGCAATTTCGCTGACTCTTAAACCACTTGAGTATAAGAGCTCGAGAATAGCTTTGTCTCTAACCGGTATTATACCGATACCTCCAGGTTTCTCTATCAGGGAAATGATGTCATCTATCGGAAGAAAATTTGGCAGCTGCTCTGTTTTTTTGGGACTTGAAACGATTCTTGCGGGATTTTTAGTTATCGCACCTTCCCTGTAAAGAAACGTGATAAAAGAGCGTACGGTAGCCAGCCTTCTGCTGACGGTTGTCTTGCTCAAACCGCTCTTTATCTGCTGCGCAATAAATTCCCTTATGTCATTCAATTCAATCTCTTCAGGTCGCTTTCTTATATGACCGCTAAAAATATCAAGATCTTTCCTGTAGGCCCGAAGAGTATTTTCTGATGCATCTTTTTCTATCTCAAGATATTTCAGAAATCTGATTATAATCTTATTCATCGCTTTACTGAGCATTTATCTGGCTTATATAATCCTGCCATTCAGTTATCGCTCGCTCAGCTATCATTTTTCTTTTCTCTTTTCCTTTTTTTACTCCGGTTGGGTGCTGAAGTGCCGGGAATAAGCCAAAATGAATATTGCTCGGCTGGAAGCGTTTACTGTTTGATTCAGTTATGTATCGTATGAGAGCACCATGTGATGTCGCTGGAGGTACTTCGATCATTTCCTTGCCACGCAATTTTAAGAATGCATTTATTCCTGCTATAAGTCCCATAGCAGTTGATTCGATATATCCCTCTACCCCTGTTATCTGTCCGGCCATAAATATATCCTGATTATTTTTTAACGAAAGGTCTTTTTCCAGAACCCGGGGAGCATTAATAAACGTATTCCTGTGTAGGCTTCCGTACCTCAAGAATATCGCGTTTTCAAGACCATGAATCATCCTGAACACCTTCTTCTGTTCAGTCCAGGTTAATCGTGTCTGAAAGCCAACCATGTTATATGCCGTACATTCAACATTTTCCGTCCTTAACTGAACAACAGCATACGGCTCTCTCCCGGTTCTCGGATCCAGAAGACCAACGGGTTTCATCGGACCAAACCGTAACGTGTCGGGTCCTCTCATGGCCATCACCTCAATAGGCATGCATCCTTCAAATATCCTCGCGTTTTCAAAGTCACGTCGTTTTACCTTATCCGCTGCCATGACCGCTCCATGAAATGACTCGTATTCTGACTTCGTCATAGGACAGTTGATATAATCATCGCCTCCCTTTCCATAGCGTGAACTTTTATAGACCTTGTCATACTGAATTGATGAGGCATCAACAATCGGAGCAATAGCGTCATGAAAATATAGATATGGCTCTCCGATCAGTTCAGCGACAGCATCTGTCATCCCTGTTGACGTAAGCGGTCCGGTTGCGATAATAGCAGTGGAATCAGGCACTGTGTCAACTTCACGCCGAACCAACGTGATATTTGGATGGCACGTAAGGTTATCCGTTATATAGCGCGCAAACAGATCGCGGTTGACGGCAACAGCAGAACCGGCAGGTACACGAGCCCTATCTGCAGCCTGCATTATCAGTGATGATGCCAAGGAAAGCTCTTTTTTTAATAATCCGGGTCCACTATAGATATCCCCCGATCGCAATGAATTCGAGCATACGAGTTCTCCGAGCATCCCGGTCCGATGAGCTTCTGTCAATTTCTGTGGCCGCATTTCATAGAGAATTACTGACAATCCTCCCACAGCCGCCTGCCATGCAGCTTCAGACCCCGCCAATCCACCGCCAATAATTATCAATTCAGCCATATGGATGTATTATAACCAAAACACAATTATCGGAACCATGCTCGGTTGTTGTGAAAGATAACGATGGTAGTCCAGAGTGAAGCCATTAGAGAAATTCAGCAGCAGAACCGGAAAAACATCCTCTCCTATCTGTTTTTGTCATCATTTTTTCCCCTGGAATTCAAAAATTATTCTAGGCTTTTTTGGTTTTCTTCCATAATACGATAGCACAAGACATCAGAATAGGCATGGAAATTCATGCTTAAAGAGTGTGAGAAACATGAGAACGGTTTTCTTTATACTTCGAGCGCCCTGTCAGAAGCCCGACCCTATATTGTTCTATAGCACGATACGCTGATTGATGGAGAACTGTAATGGTACAGAAAGCGAAGTGCCTCATGTTTTACGAATGGTAAGCTTCAGAATGGACCAGGACCATAAAGAGATAACACCTGACACTCCGTTGAATATTAACGCTTAAACTCTCTTTCCACAATTTCTTTGATAGTTTTTACAGAATTCCCTTGCTGGTACAGTTCGAAAGCCCGCAGGGCTTCCCTAAGACAGATGTCTCACCGTGCGGCATGTAAGTCTACATAACAACTTAACAGACTTTTATGCCTAAAAGTCGGAGATTCCGAGCAATAACAATAACAGTAAATGCTGTCAAGCACCCAGGGAATTTCCTTTGCAGCACGATATGCCTTTTTGATAAGCGCATTCTCGAACATCTGGGGGTCAAGCGTTTTCCTTTCTTCGCCCTTTCTCAACGACTGGTCAAATCTGTCAGTGGCGCTCTTTTCCGCATCTGCAACTGAACCCACAGACAAGAGAATCGCTGATACCATTAATACAATGAGATATTTAGTCACGTGCACTGTTTATCTCCTTTCGCTGAATTGCAAGGTGATTATTATAGTTATGTGCCTTCTAGTGTATTATCAAATTGTGAAGAAATCATGAACATCGCTTATTACATCATCGCTATACGAGATATCGTAACATCAGTACGATGCCGGATCAAAACAGTCAATTGATCTTTATGAAATTTTTAAGTAAACTAACCCAATGCAGGAATATTTTGAAAGTGATTTATCAAAAAAATCTTCTGATAGTGCGGATCACATCAGCAGAACGACAAATAAGTGTCCTCATTGCAAGGAAGATTTACTTCAGGAGTACCTTGATCAAAATCCTTTTCCGGAAATCCCCTGCCCGTCATGCGGCACACTCATAAAGTCATCCTCTCTTCTGACTAAAGAGACCCCTGTCGAGAATCAACGATTCGATAAGAGATGTGATGCTCGGCTAAAGGTAGAATATCTCAGTTATGACAAATTTATCATTGAATATACGAAAAACGTGAGTAAGGGCGGCATGTTCATTGGTACAAAATCAAAACTTGACGTAGGTACCATGGTCGATATTGCCCTTCATATTCCGGGCCTCGACAAACCTTTAACAATATCCTGCAAAGTCGTCCATGCAAAAAGATTTAACGTTTCCGAAGAAGACCAGGGAGTAGGAGTCAAATTTATTGATATTGATGCTGAAAGCAGAGTGAAATTAATTGAATTTATGAAAAATCAAAGGAACTGTTCCTGAGTCTCTATATCCTCTTCTGACCAGTATTTCTGATATAGTTAACCGTATGAATCCTTGACTAAACTGCACTATTTTGTTAGTCTATCTGAATTTAAAAAAGGAGTTATTATAACCATGAGAAAACCTGCAAAAAAGACTACCAGGAAAAAGACGAAATCTGCTCCGCCAGCTTCCAAAAAGAAGACTCCAAAAAGAAAGTCTTTAGCATCTCCGGTTAAAAAGGCGAAAGCAAAACCAGCTAAAGGTACTACGAAGAAAAAAACTGCTCGTACGGCAAAAAGTATAACATCAGGACTGAAATCCCGAAAGCTGAAGACCGAAAAAGTTGTCGCGGCAAAAAAGGTATCCAAGAAAAAGGGTATCAAGTCAAAACCAAAGAAGCATGCTTCTCTCAGAGAGAAAAAATTACAGAACATTAAACTGGATCTGTTAAAACAAAAGACTTCTCTTCTCGATGAAGCAGAACTTGCGTTAAATGAGCTCCCCGGACAAACTATATTCCCTGATCTTGGTGATCAGGCCTCGGCAGAGACAGACAGGAATTTCATGTTACGCTTGAGGGGCCGCGAACAAAGATTATTGAAAAAAATAGAAGAGGCAATTGATCGAATCGATGCCGGTTCGTTTGGTATTTGTGATGACTGCGGAAAAGAAATCGACATGAAACGTCTTGAAGCCAGGCCCGTTACAACGATGTGCATCGAATGCAAAACGTTGCAGGAAGAAGAAGAAAAGCTGAGAGCATCATAAGTATATCATCCGGTTGTTCAGTGAATCAGGAACGGTAAAAGTTGATGTTCTGAATGTCTTCTGAAGTATATACTTCATATGTTCATCAATAAGCGATGAGATTTCAACTACCATCGCTTCTGCAGGTTTCAGCCGGCTCAGGGATTGTAATTCCCACGTGAGAAGATGTGCATAAAATTTCATTGCGCCTTTTGAAAGTTTGAAAGATGATAGGGCTCCTCCGGAACATATCTTACAAAGAATTGTTCCATGGGAAATATAAAATATTTCACCTTCTTTACCGCATCTGCCGCATGCATCCAGTTTGGGAAGAAAACCCACTATGTCAAGAAATTTTATTTTATAGAAGAGAGCAATAAAGTCTGTTATGTGATCTTTTTCCAGAGAATGCATTGTTGACATAAAAAGATTATATGCCCTCAGGTTGACATCACGCTCAGCCAGAAAATTAATCGTCAGCTCAATGAATTCCGAGATCATCAAAAAAGACCGCATTGAGCTTCTCAGAGATTCGAAAGAATGAATAATGTCAGCCTGGGTAAGCCTTGGGAGAGCAGCATCCTGTTTACCCCAGAATGAGATCCGTGAGTGCGTAAGCGGCTCAAGGCTGCTTCCGAATCTGCTCTTGATCTTCCGGGGGCTCTTCGCAAAAACCTTTAAGAGACCATAGTCTTTTGTCAGATAGGTAACGATAAGATCTGCTTCATGAAACAGGCTGGTTTTTAATACGATTCCTTCAGTTCTATACAGCATTACATAATATTACCGAAGTCTTCAGGTCTCAGGTTTTTCAGCCACTCGTCGAGTTCGTCGGCAGTTCTGGTACCCAGGAGACTCTCATCCACAAATATCGGGACATGAACCCTCAAAGCGATAGCTACGGCATCACTGGGTCTGGAATCAATTAATGTCTCCTTTTTCCCATCGTTAAGATAAATAAAGGCATAATACGTGTTATCAATTATCTCGGTTATTACAATCTTAGTTATGTTAACTTTGAGTCCATCGGTGATATTCTTGATAAGATCATGCGTAAGAGGTCGTGGTGTAGCAACTTTTCCCAGGGCCAATGCTATGGAATCCGCTTCAGGTTTTCCGATCCATATCGGTAATGTACGAACAGAGTCGAGTTCCTTAAGCAACAATATATACATGTTACTTCGCGGATCAAATAAAAGGCCTTCTACGCGCATTTCAACGACCATTTAGCTGTATCCCAAATCATGCAACGTCATTTTGTTGTTACGCCAGTTCTTTTTCACTTTAACCCATAACTCAAGAAAGATCTTTGTCCCGAGCAGACGCTCGATATCAAGTCGGGCCTTCATGCCAATTAATCTAAGCATCCGGCCATTCTTCCCTATTATTATACCTTTTTGTCCTTCTCTTTCAACATAAATATATCCCTGTATTGATATTATTCCGTCCTGGCGGTCATCCCATTTCATTATTTCAACAGCGATTGAATACGGTATCTCGTCTGATGTTTTCTCCATGATCTTCTCACGAATAATCTCTGAAACCATAAATCTCTCAATCTGGTCAGAAACGATATCATCCGGATAATATTGTGGCCCAACAGGGAGACACTTTTGTATAGCGTCAATTAAATCATCGAGACCATCTTCATTTATCGCGGATACGGGAATAATTTCTTGAAAAGGGAACAATTCTTTATAACGTGCTATCAACGCAAGCAATGCTCCCTTCCGTATCACATCAATCTTACTGATTACCAGTATAACCGCAATATGAATGCTCTGCAACCGTGCAATGACATGAGCATTCTGTTCCATCGTTTGATACGGATCTGTCACAAAAACGACGAGATCAACATCCTGGAGCGCTTTCTCCGCTGTTTCGAGCATTACTTCTCCCAGTTTATGTGCTGGCTGATGTATGCCCGGCGTATCGATAAAGATTATTTGGGCATCAGACTGTGTGCGGATACCGACAATCCGGTTCCGTGTTGTTTGCGGCTTATCTGTAATGATAGATATTTTCTGTCCCAGAAGACTATTGAGAAGTGTTGATTTTCCGACATTCGGTCTCCCGATGAGAGATACGTAGCCGGAACGAAACGTCTTGCTCACTGCTCTGAGCTGTCTCGTTTGCTTAAAGCCGCTTTTATGCGACCAATCCCCCGCTTGATATCGTCAAGTCCCGTAGCATAAGAAATCCTCACATGATTATCATTTCCAAATGCATCACCCGGTACCAGCGCAACTTTTGCCTCTTCAAGAAGATAGAGGGCCAAGTCTGAAGAAGACGATATCTGCTTTCCACCATATGTTTTGCCGTACAGAAGTGATGTGTTCGGAAAAACATAAAAGGCCCCTTTTGGCATGGTACAATGAATACCATCGATGCTGTTAAGCTCGTTTACAAGAAATTTTCTTCTGCTGTCAAACTGATCGATCATATGGGTAAGGAACTCCTGTGGGCCGGTTAATGCCTCTCGAGCGGCAATCTGGGCAATAGAATTCGGATTCGACGTCGATTGACTTTGAATTTTCGTCATTGCTTTAACAATTTCAGCTGGTCCTGCGGTATAACCAATTCTCCATCCCGTCATGGCATGTGATTTTGAAAGGCCGTTTACCACAAGTGTCCGGGACTGAATTTCTCTCCCCAGCGAAGCGATACTGGTGTGCTTGATACCATCATACGTGAGCTTTTCATAAATCTCGTCAGATACGATAATGAACTTATGTTTTACGGCAATTTCGGCAATCTTCTGAAGGGTTTTCATATCATATGCAAGTCCTGTAGGATTTGAAGGATAGTTAAGAATCAATGCCTTCGTTTTGTCCGAAACATTATTCACAAGGTGATCCGGAGTAATCATAAAAGAATTCGATTCATCTGTTTCCACAATTACCGGAGTTGCATCGTTCATAACTACCTGGTCAGGATATGATACCCAGTATGGCGCCGGAATAATCACCTCATCTCCGGGGCCGTACAGGGCCTGCGCAATATTGTACAGACTGTGTTTAGCGCCGCAGGAAACGATTATCTCCTCTCTTTTATAGGCAAGTCCGTTATCCTCTTCTAATTTTTTGATAATTGCGTCCTTGAGTGGGTCGATCCCTCCTACCGCTGTATATTTCGTAAATCCATCTTTCAGGGCCCGTACTGCGGCTTCCTTGATATGTTCAGGTGTATCAAAATCTGGTTCACCTACTCCAAAGTTGATCACATCTTCACCGGACGCCTTCATGGCCTTTGCTTTAGCATCTATTGCCAAGGTTGGCGATGGTTTTATTTTCGTAACTCTCCTAGAAAGCATGCTAAGGTTGTCCCCCTTTTTTGTGTTCTGTTATATAAACAACACCAACAAAATTCTCATAAAATGAGCACTGTAAAATAGACCGTCGAATCATGTTTATTCTCATTCGTGCAGATGTATATCTGGCTGTTTTTCCTCTAAAGATTCTTTTCCCGTTTCTCGTCTGTATTCCAGTTGGCCAAGCTTCTTTCTATCTGCTCTTGTTTCGATCAGTCTCTGCAGTTCTGCAACCCTGCTCTCATATTCCGCAGTAAGGAGATCAGCTTCATCATGGCTCCCTACAACATGCGGTGTAACCATGAGGAGAAGTTCATTCCGCTCGTCTTCATCGGTCGTGGTACCAAAGAGGTACCCGAGAATCGGTATCTTGCTCAGATAGGGAAGCCCGCTTCGGGTCTGCTGCGTTCTTGTCGAAATAATACCGCCGAGCACCAGGGTATGGCCATCCTGGACAATAGCTGTCGTGGTAACCTTGCGGGTCCTGAATCCCTGATAATCTTCACCCGCTATCGGCACCTTTTCTCCTAACTGGCTTGCCTCCTGCGTTATTTTCAGTTTAACCTGTTTTTTTTCGTTAATATGGGGCGTAACGGTCAGGATAATACCGGCAGATTTAAACTGTACCTGCGATATGGTATTTGCCGTTACATCCTGTGGCTGCGAAATTGACGTAGCTACCGGCACCTCATCGGCAATTTCGATCTTTGCCTCCTGATTATCAACACCAAGTATATGAGGACTTGCAAGCACATTAATCTTGTCAGTTGCAGCTGCAGCAGAAATTAGTACATTAAACCGCAACGGGTCAAATATATTGGCAAATGCACCGGTAGGAAGTTCAGATACAAATTCTCCCGAGGGCTCTATGGTTGGATCAAATGCAATTCCTCCATCGGTAAAACCGCCGATGAGATTATAAATATTTTTATCATCAAGAATTTCTCCCCGTAAAAGCCATTCGATGCCAAGTTTGGTTGTGTCATCCAAGGTAATCTCTGCAATGAGCACTTCAATGAGAACCTGCTTAGGCTGTATATCCAGTTTCTTGATCGTCTCGAGAAGTGCCAAATAACCGCGGGGGGTAGTCTGGATAAGTAAGGCATTTATGTCCTCAAATGCCTCTATGATGATTTCTCCCTCAATCGTAGCAGCAAGTCCTTCGACCGGTGCCGGCGTTACTCTCTGGCGAGCCGGCTGGACCCGTCTCCGGGCAGTTTTCGGTGTAGGGGTCGTTGCAGCAGGCGTAACCGATTTGACTGTTTTGGCCTTTCCATCGGTCTTTTTGTCGCTGTACATCTTTTTCAGAATTGCCGCCAGTTTCTTGGCCTCGGCATTTTCCACATGATACACAAACGTTCTCACCGTATCTTTCTCAGTAGATGGAATATCGATTATTTCCAGAAGCTTGAAAACTTTCAGCAATCCCGTGGGAGGTGCGGTTATGATCAACATATTCCCCGGCTCATAGACAATAATATCCGTGCCCCGAGGCATGAGATTCCTGATGATATTAGCAACGTCATCTGCACTAACATATTCAAGCGGGATACTATGGGTGACAAAGCTTGCATCTTTTGGGATAGTAGGCTCTTTCCCCGCTTCTATCTGAACAGATTGCTGCTTGACGGTTTCAAGTGCCACAATTTTATAGAAACTGCCCTCCTTAACAGCAGTAAAGCCGTTGAGAGCAAGAATTGTCTGAAAAACAGCGAATAACTCATTCAAGGGCACTTTCTGGTGAGACTGTATGGTTATATTTCCGCTCACACCTGGTGTCAAAATATAATTAATATTCAACATCTCACCAATGGTAGAAACAACGGTTTCTATATCGGCATTTTCAAAGTTCAGCATGATATATTGCTGTTCATCGGCCGTTTTCTTAACATCAGCCTTAACAACAGGTTCCGGTTTTTCTTCAATCCGCGGTTCAGGGATACTATCTGGCAGTTTCAGAACATCTTCGGTCGGCTCTTCCTCTACAGGCAGCTCCGGCTGTACTGTCTCTTTCGGAGCACACGAAACCGCAAAAAGCAGTATCAGAAGAGCTATGAAAAGCCTCTTTCTCATCGCTTCAAACGTGGTTTGACTATTGTTTTAATTTTATCCATAGTCAGATTAATTTTTTCAGTGTTCCATTGTAACACAATTTTTCGGTCAGATATATCGACAAGTTCAACATCTTCGATTTTATCACCTTTCCTCATGGGAACCGCCTTCTGCCTATCAATTGTTACATACGCAACATAATCGCCAAACGCATCGATTACGATACCCTTCAAGGCAATCACAGGTCTAGCAGCGGGCGGAATATCGGGAGTCTTTCTTGGTATTACTGAGCGCATATACGACCGAGACGGGCTGAAAAGATTCTTCTCATAGATCATACTGTTCCATGCGGGGGCATATTGCGGCATCAAAGCGAAGTCATCCTGCCTCGGCTTAAACTCTTTTGGGACACTGCCGGAAAACGGATCATAGAGAATTGCATCTGTTATAAAATATACAAGCATATAGACAAACAGAGCGGCAATCAAGCAAAGCATAATAATCTTTCTTATCATATCTTCATTAAAGCAGAAACTTGTATTTTGAATTTCAGTATCTTCGGATTCTGTATATTGGTTATATTTAAATGCATTTTGTCTATTTTAATAATGAAATCACTTGACTCCAAATATTTAAAGAAATCAGCAATTTGCTTTATGTCTCCATCACCCTCGATATAGAGAGGGATCGCACTATAATTATTTAAAGATATCGACGAAAGCGGTCTGATCGTTGCAATCTGCATATTGGCTTTTTTCGCAAGCCCTGATATTTCGCCCTGCAATGACGCAGAAGCAAACAATTCATTTTTTGCATCAATCAGTTTCTTCTCAATGTTATGAATTTCACCAATTGCCGATTGGATTTCCCCTTCAGTGTTCCCAGACTCACTGATAACCTGTTTGTATTTCAACAACGTAAAATATGACGTTCGTATAGATTCCCCCATTGATGCAGACCTTGGAAATAAGAAATAGTATTCAAAAACAAAAAGGCAGATCAGGAACGTTAATGCGATAAGAACATACTTATTTCTTGTCAAGGGTTTCAACCTCCATTTTAATGGAAAAGCGCTCTTCATTGCTCCGCTTGATTATCGGAGAAGAAAAGGAGACATTCTTAAATGCTGTAGATTCTTCAAGTGCGACGAGCAATGATGATGACTTTTTCGCAAAGCCTTCCATCTCTATTTTCCCCTCTTCATCTATTTGCATCTTAATAAGCCATACATCGTCGGAAAGAATTTTACTCAAATCACTCACAATTCTTATTGGCAGATTGCTCTTTGACTGAAAATCAAGTAAAACCTGCCTTTCTTTCTTAATACTGTTCAATTTCCTGTGTCCTTCCAGAACGGCAGAGGCCTCATTTTGCACTGCCGCTATTTCTGCTTTAATGGACGATAACAGTGAAGCGTTCTTTGCATACCTGACTAAACCGGTTAAAAGAAAAAGGGCAACTGCACCGATAGCAAGACCGCCAAGTATATAAGTGTAGAAATCATGTCCCTTTCTCACATGCTCAGGGGGAAGAAAATTGACGGACAGACGGGATTTTGATGCTCCGGATAATGCAAGTGCCTCTGCTATGGATATACGCACTGCTCTGCTATTAAATCGCTCTATGAGCGACGTGTCAAGAGTTCCATTAACATAAACTAACCCTGAACGATTACTAAAAAATCTCTCGATCTCACCTGCAACATCTGCATCTTTCGAAAGATGCTTGTTAAATACAGGCATTGAATCTGCTAATCCGATCATCTCATTGTAATCGGTTGTACAGTTAATCAGGATGCCGTTGATATTTTTTGCGTTCTCGATACGGAGTAATTGAGATACTGCGGCCATCGCATTGGCTCCTATTGAAAGGATCCGTATATCAGCCTCTCCTGCATATTCTAATAACGAGTCTACGATATCCCGCTTAACAGATAGTACCAGTGTTTTCATGCCATCACCATGAGCAGGTGGTGAAATAAAATCATAAATGTATTCCTCTACCGGCAGGGGAAGATATTTCTCAAGCTCAAAATGAAGAGCATTTTTCATATCGATTCTGTTCATCGAAGGCATATCGATAAACTGATAAGAAAAAAAATCCAGTGGCAAACCGATAACCATACCCTTTGGATTATAGTGCTGTTTCCACTTTTTCAATAGGTCGACTACAGAGTTCCCTTTTTCTTCTTCACCGTCAGGCAAGCTTACCGACAGAGATTCAATATGTTTGACTGTTCGAAATCCGAAATCAACAACAGATGCCTTCAGGCTCTTCTTTCCGTAACTAACTCCCAATATTCTTTTCACGCTCTCTCCAGTAAATAGTCTGTACTTTATAGCCATCGGGTGTTTTTAATCTGTTCACAACCGCAGAAACATTCGCATACCGGGATTCATTATTCACCCGTGCGGTGACTTCTATCCGAAAGGTATTTGTAAACGTCGCATTTAAACCGTATTTTGTAAATTCTCTTGGAATAAACCGGAATCCTCCGGAAACTTCATTTCTTTGCTTGAGGATCGCCTCTATTTCTACCGGGCTTAATCCGAGCAGTGTCATAACTTCCTCCGATACGGAGTTGATATTAATGGTCCCCCTGCTGAACGTGGTGATAAACGGCAACACAGGCTGAAGACCGTCTGAGCCAGAAAAGACATCCCGCGTTAAACCCTTGACAAGAAATAGTTCTTCGGGAACATCGAAAAAAGCATTCTTGGCCCTATACGGCTCATCGAGATCCTCATAATACTCATCTTCGGCTCCTGACAGATGGTGTTCAGTGTCACTGTCTTTCCAGTCAAGGATTGAGTCTATGATCTCATTAACGGCATCTGGAGCAAATCCGGCATAATCGAACAATCTGCGTAGTTGATCAGTTCGCGCCAGGTTAATATTCAACTTGGCATTTTCGTCTGTAATGCTGATCGTCACTTCTCCAGATTGGTTCGTTTTTTTACCTGTTATCGGTTGCACTTTTGGATCTAACCAGAAATGTCCGTCTCCGTCAATAAAATCAACTGACATATCATTATCCGAGAGAATAGAATTTACCGCCTCATGATATCCTGAAACAGCCATATAATATGATTCGGTTTCTTCTTTGAGATTTCTTGCAATGGCTGAATGCTCCCTCATTGCAGTTACAAAATTCAAGGCAAAGGTACTGAGCATTGCCAAAACAAAGAGCACCATAATGAGGGCAAAACCGCTTCTCATAGAAAGTCCGGCTGTATTCATTACAGATCCACCTGTGTAACCCTGAGTACTTCATCGATTGTTGTGATTCCGTTTTTAACCTTTTTTACACCGTCCTCCCTCAAAGTTCTCATGCCGAGGGAGGCAGCCGCATCCTTGATTTCTCCGATAGTAGCTCTCTTCATAATAAGTTCCCTGATTTCATCAGTGATCTGCAGCACTTCAAATATACCGATTCTCCCTCTGTAACCGGTTCCCGAACAGTTTTCACAACCCCGACCAAGCCATCCTTCGTGCATATCCAAGCCCAATTTCTTAAACAGGTCTTCCGAGAGAACATACTTCTCTTTGCACTGCATGCAAATTCGTCTTACCAGTCTTTGGGCAATGACACATAACAGTGTGGACGAAACCAGATAATTCTCAACTCCCATATCCATGAGTCGAGCGAGTGCACCCGCAGCATCATTCGTATGAAGTGTACTGAAAAGAAGATGTCCTGTTAGCGCAGCGTGTACCGCTATTCCTGCGGTTTCCAGATCTCTTATTTCTCCTACCATAATGACATCCGGATCCTGACGCACAATATGCCGAAGACCACTTGCAAACGTTAAACCAATTTTGGGACGCACCTGTATTTGATTAATGCCTTGCATGAGATATTCAACCGGTTCTTCAATGGTAATAATCTTCTTTTCAGGAGAGTTGATTTCATCGAGCGATGCGTACAGGGTCGTCGATTTACCGCTTCCTGTAGGTCCGGTAATAAGCAGCATCCCATATGGCTTCTTAATGGTATCCGCATAAATCCCGAGAAGCATTTCATCAAAGCCCAGTTGCTCTAACGTCAAAAACGATGATTCTTTATCGAGCAGTCTCATGACAATGCTCTCACCATAAATCGTCGGAAGAGTGGACACACGAATGTCCAGCACCCTGCCAAAGGCCGTCATGTTCATTCTTCCATCCTGCGGAAGCCTTCGTTCAGCAATATTCATCTGGGACAGGAGCTTGACTCTCGATGAAACCGCAGAATACATACGTATCGGAAGCACCTCTTTCTCGTGCAATACCCCGTCTACCCTGTATCGAACACTCACCTTCATGTCTCCAGGTTCAATATGGATATCGCTCGCTCTATCTTTTACTGCATTCTCAATAATGACGTTAACGAGCTGAATAATCCCTTTTTCCTGAGCAAGATCCCTCAGATGACTTACCTCATCAGGAAGATCACTATCGGTTACATCATCTTCTGTTACGTCTTCAATAAGCCGCTGCATCACCGCACTTCTTGATCCATACAGCTGTTCCAGTTGGTGCAGAATGTCTGATTTTCTCGCCAGGAAGAGTGAAACATCACATCCATAGGAGGCCTTTAATGAGGTAATTCCGTCACTATTGGTTGGATCTCCTATCGCTACCGTAAGCAGATTTTCTTTGATTTCGACAGGTAATATCAGGTTATTGACAAGAAAATTATAAGAAATTTTTTCTAACGGAAGTTGTTCCGGAAAATTCTTTGTATCCAAAAGGGGGATATTGAATTGAACAGACAGCGCCTGGAAGATCCGATCCTCGGTTACACCCCGGTCCATCAGTATTTCTCCAAATCGCCTCGTGCTGTTTTCTGCCTTCTGGAGCTCCAGCACGGCGTCGATATCGGCGGCATCAATATATCCCATCTCAAGCAGTATCTGTCCTATTTTTTTCTGCATCGTCATGACGATCAGGCCCCAGCTGGAGCCTTGGAATCATTTTCCCATCCTTTCTTCACGGCTTCATTTCGAAGAGCATCACCTGATTACTCCTGAAAACAGCGCGTGATCTCCGTAACAGTTCTACCAGCTATTATACATATTCTCTCCGAGCTCCATGACCAAACGCAGTTACAATTTCATATGGTATCGTGTTTATCCGATCGGACAATTCACGGGCTGTAATCAATTCATCCATCTGACGGCCGAGAAGAACAACTTCATCGTTCTCTGAAACGTCACGGATATCCGTAACATCTACCATGGTTACATCCATACAGATTCTGCCCACTACAGGCGCCCGTTTCCCTCTAATGAGAACGTCACTATTATTAGAAAGAAGCCTATTATATCCATCTGCATACCCGACGGGAATCACGGCGATTCTGCTCTTTCTCCTGGTAACATACGTCCTGCCATAGCTGATCGGAGAACCCAGGGGAAGACTTCTGATTGCCAGAACTTCGGACTTGATTTTCATTACAGGGTTCAGTCCATAACTCTCCTCGAAAGGAGAACACCCATAGAGCATTATGCCGGGCCTGACTGCATCAAGGTATGATTCTTGAAGCGTCAGGATAGCAGCACTGTTTGCCATATGTGCCATGAGGGGATATCCTAAGCCAGATGATATGTCACTCTTAATTCTTTGAAAAAGCTCCAGCTGTTCACGTGCATACGATTTGTCAGAAAGATCGGCGTCAGAAAAATGACTAAAAAGGCCTTCGACGGCAATTCCTTTCATTGCTGCAATATCAAGAGCATCCGATACGGCGGTATCAGCAGAAAATCCAACCCTCCCCATCCCAGTGTCTATCTTGAGATGAACCGAAACAGTTAGCCCTTTCTTCGCTGCTTCTCCGGCAAATGCTCTCGCCGTTCTTTTTTCGTATATTACCGGAATGAGATTATATGTAAAAAAATCCATTACATCCCGGTTATCAAACAGGACCATGATCCGAGCCGTTATTCCTGCATCTCTTAGGACTTTTGCCTCACCGGTAAAGGCAACAGCCAGATATGAGACTCCTGCATTGACAAGTTTCCGTGAAATGGTTACAGCGCCATGACCGTAAGCATCTGCTTTGACGACAGATATAACGTTTCTCTTCCCAACTGCGCGGTAAATAATATTGAGATTCTTCTGAAGTGCAGCAAGATCGATTTCGGCTATAGGACCTCTATTCACTGCTTTTGATTATCGTTGCCTTCCTTCTCGTTCTGCTGGCTCACATTTTTCTTAGGTGTAACATCAATCTCATCGGGCTCGGATGTCGCCTTTTTGAAATTTTTTATTGCCTGCCCAATTCCCCTCCCAATTTCAGGCAGTCGTGTAGCACCAAACAGAACCAGGATGATGACTAGGACAATGAGTAGTTCCTGAACTCCCAATCCAAACATATCTTTCCTCCATTTTTCTTTTTAAAAAAAATATAATATTTCCCATAGTTTATTAAAAAAATGGTTCCAATACAAGTTAAAAGTCTTCTTAGACAAAGAATTTCCCCTTGCTCAAAAAGACATTTTCTGTTATATATAGAATATACTTGGGCAAATACCTGCCCTGTATGTGATATATGATAAAGTTGATCCGGCAAATTAGATCTTTAGGGAGCTGGGGTAAGGTGCTGATGTGCATATTGCCCGCGTGGCAAAAGCCTGCAGGTTCCTTCACAGCACCCACCTATACAATGGGCGGATCTAATTCATCATATACACGGCAGGGCGGGATAAATTTTAGAGATAACAGAAATATCGACTATGGCCACACATCTTTTGGAAAAACATTACATAAAAATAGAGAAAACTGGATTTTAGAGCCTGTTACTAAAGGCTTTTTTATACATTTTGCCCACTTATTCATTATCAAGCCTAACGTTTTCTCAACTCCAAAAGTCTGTTCCTCGCCATAGTCCGATTCAGGACGGTGAACGTTGGAACTTTTTACGGAACACAAAAGAACTCCTCCGCTTGCATGGCGAATGCAACCGCTGGATTTTGATGAATTCGTTGGCCAGTCTCATATATTGGATATCAATAAACCGCTCAGAAGGCTTATTGAAGAAGACAAAATTGTTTCCCTTATGTTATTTGGGCCGCCGGGAACCGGAAAGACCGCTCTCGCATATATCGTTGCACGTCAGACCAAAGCTGAGTTTATTTCCTTAAATGCGGTTACGGCCGGGGTAAAAGATATTCGGGATGCCGTGCAGCACCAAGGCGAGAAAAAAATAGTCCTCTTTGTTGATGAAATACACCGATTTAACAAGATACAGCAGGATGCCTTACTGCCATATGTAGAAACAGGAAATATAACGCTCATAGGTGCATCCACGCACAACCCTTTTTTCTCTCTTGTCCCGGCTCTGTCTTCCCGTTCACTGCTCTTTCAGTTTTTACCATTATCTGAGGAAGATATGAAGATTCTGCTGCGAAGGGCACTGTCAGATACCCGTGGACTGGGGAAACATGCTATCTCAATTGAAGAGGATGCGCTTGATGATATTGCCAGAGTGAGCGAAGGAGATGCGCGAAGGGCATTAAACGTCCTGGAATTAGCCCAGATCGTATCTCAAGACAAAAGGAGAAGTGGACAGCATATAACACGTAACGGCATTAAAGAAATTCTTCAAAATAAGACGCTTTATTATGATGAGGATGAGCACTATGATACTGTTTCGGCTTTTATCAAGAGCATGCGGGGCTCTGATCCTGATGCAACCGTCTATTGGCTTGCTAAAATGCTGGAATCAGGAGAAGATCCGCTTTTTATAGCACGGAGGATAGTGATTTGCGCATCAGAAGATGTGGGTAATGCGGATCCGAATGCTCTGGTTGTTGCTGTTTCTGCACAGTATGCAATAGAGAAAATCGGCATGCCCGAAGGGAGAATTCCTCTTTCACAGGCTGCTATTTATGTTGCAGTTGCCCCAAAAAGCAATGCTTCATACCGTGCAATTGAAAAAGCAACTGAAGATATCAGGAGCAAACCTCTCGAAACCGTTCCGGATCATCTCAAGGATTCCCATTATGCCGGATCACAACGACTCGGTGCAGGAAAAGGATATATATATCCGCACGATGACAGGAGTGGCAGTCTCGACCAAAAGTACCTTACGAACAATGCGTCTTATTATACGCCTTCTTCAGAAGGGCATGAAAGAATTATAAAATCACGGCTACAGAAAAGGAGGTCTTCTGCAGATGTTTGAAACAGGTTATCTAGCCATTGCAATCGGAATAGGAATATTTACTGGCCTGATTTTAAGTCTTTTCTTCAAGAATGCTTTGAAGCGCAAGATTGACTCAATAGACACCGAAAAGAAAAGAATACTGGATGAGGCAAAAAGAAATGCCGATTCCCTCAAGAAAGAAGCATCACTTGAAGCCAAAGACATGGTATATCAGGCGAAGTCGGAAGTTGAAAAAGATTTAAGGGAGAAACGTTCGGAACTAACACATCTGGAAAAAAGACTCAGACAAAAAGAAGAAGTACTGGAAAGAAAATACGATCACATTGACAAACGTGATCATGAACTGAACAGGAGGGAAAAGGAACATTCTGCAAAAGAACGGTCTCTGAATGAAAAAGAACACCGATACAAGCAGTTAATTGAAGAGCAATCTCGGGTTCTGGAAAAAATATCCGTCCTGACAAAAGACGAGGCACGTCAGGAACTCCTGGAACGGACCCGAGAAGATGCTCAGTTTGAGATGGCCAAACTGGTGAAAAGCATCGAAAATGATGCGCGGGAAACTGCGACCAAAAAAGCTCAGGGAATCATAGGGCTTGCGATACAGCGCTATGCCAGCGAATATGTGTCTGATGCAACAGTCACCGCAGTTAGTCTTCCCAGTGACGAAATGAAAGGAAGAATCATCGGCCGAGAGGGCCGAAACATTCGGGCACTCGAGGCAGCAACAGGTGTTGATCTGATTGTGGATGATACTCCTGAAATGGTGACTCTGTCAGCATTTGATCCTGTTCGTCGTGAAATCGCGCGTCTTTCACTTGAACGACTGATATCGGACGGGCGGATACACCCAACGAGAATCGAAGAGGTGGTCGATAAAGTCAAGAAGGAAGTTGAAGCGAATATCAGGGAAGAAGGCGAACGGTGCGTATTTGATCTTGGGCTTTCAGGTATTCATCCTGAGCTTATTAAAGTTCTGGGCAGACTGAAATACAGAACGTCTTATGGCCAGAATGTACTACAGCATTCCCGTGAAGTAGCATATTTTTCAGGAATCATGGCAGGGGAACTGAAAGTTGATGCAAAGCTTTCAAAAAGGGCCGGGCTCCTTCATGATATTGGTAAAGCGGTCGATCATGAAACAGAAGGGTCTCATCAGGAGATCGGCGCAAATCTCGCAAAGAAATATGGAGAAAATGGCAAGGTTATTAATGCAATCATGGTTCATCATGGCGATGGTGATCCAACAACCGTTGAGGCTTCGCTCGTTGCAGCAGCAGATGCTGTCTCTGCAGCCAGGCCTGGCGTCAGAAGAGAAAGCATAGAGAATTACCTGAAAAGGCTCGAGAAACTGGAGCAGACTGCCCTTTCCTTTAGCGGCGTTGATAAGTGTTATGCGATACAGGCTGGCAGGGAAATAAGAATAATCGTAAAACCAGAGGACATCACCGATGAAATGTCAATGCTGCTGGCACGAGACCTTTCAAAAAAGATAGAGTCGGAAATGACCTACCCGGGGCAGATAAAAGTTACGGTAATAAGGGAATCACGATACGTGGAGTATGCCAAGTAAAGTAAAGGTTAGTACTGGATGCATAATGAAACAGTGCGCACTATGTATGCGCGGTAGATATCGCTTTTACTGTCGCCGTTATGCCTTCTTCAACCAGACGTTAGACCTATGAAAGCACTTTTCATCGGAGATATAGTTGGTAAAGTTGGAAGATCGGCCGTCAAGTCTCTTTTGCCGTCCCTGACGGATAGGTACAAAATCGAACTCGTTATAGCTAACGGAGAAAATATTGCTGGCGGATTCGGGCTTACAGAGTCCCTTGTGGTCGAAATGTTGAAGGCAGGAGTTCATATCATAACGACCGGCAATCATGTCTGGGACAAGAAAGATTTTGTCTCTTTCATTGCGAAAGATGATCGTGTACTGAGGCCATTAAATTTTCCTCCGGACGTTCCTGGATATGGAAGTGTACTATATACGTTATCGGACGGGACTAAAGTCGCTGTACTGAATCTTTCGGGTAGAGTGTTTATGTCAAATATTGATTGTCCCTTCAGGACCGCAAAGGCAGAAATCGAACGGCTATCCAAAGAAACATCAATTATCATCATAGATTTCCATGCAGAGGCAACGTCAGAAAAAATAGCGTTTGGTTTTTTTTGCGATGGCAAAGCCAGTGCCGTTATTGGAACACATACACATGTCCAGACCGCAGATGATACGATTCTCCCGCACGGGACTGCTTATATAACGGATGTTGGCATGACAGGACCCATAAACTCGGTAATTGGTATTGAAGTGAAACAGATTATCAAGCGCTTTCTCACAGCCATGCCCGCACGATTTGAAACGGCAAAAGGTCAAGGCATGTTATCTGCGGTCGTTCTGGATATTGCAAAAGATTCTGGCAGATCATCAAAAATTGAGCGACTCCAGATCAGGCATCCATAATACTTCTGAACATATATGCCTCTGTTTCAATTCATAATTGTGTTTTTATCCTATTGTGATCGATGAGAATATCAGAGGCCTTATTACGAATAAGGCCCCGTTAAATCTCTTGCGCGCAGAAGCCTTAAAACGCGGTTTCAAAGATATGCGCTTCGATTGCCTGAAAAAGGCCTTCTCAGGTAAACCCTCCATTGAAGAATTGCTCCGGGTTACAAGAAATATGAAATAATTGTATGGTAGAATGAGTCGAGATGGCAAAGAAGAAAATTCTCATAGTAGATGATTCAGTACAAACAAGGAAATCTCTCAAGGATATTCTCTTAAAGAATAATTATCATATTGTTGGAGAAGCAAAAAATGGAACAGAAGCCATTAAGCTTATTCACAATCTTTCTCCCGATATCGTCATGCTTGATATCAGAATGCCCCAGATGGGCGGTATAGAAACGCTGAGAATGCTCCGCAATATTAATCAAAACCTGAAAATCATCATGGTGAGCGCTATCGACTCAATTGATAAAGTAAAGGAGTACATGAAAGCCGGTGCGAATCACTATATTCTTAAACCCTTTGAAGAAGCAAAGGTAATCGAAATTATTACTAAGGTGACAGGCTCCTGATTCTTGCGTTATACCGGCAATAGCCTGCTAACATCCGTCTGTCTTCATTGTTATTTCCGAAACTTTGCCTTCAGAAATGCGAAATGTCCGGATATCAGGCTTATCATAATCAATCAGACTAACGATTACATAAGCAACCTCGTCGTAAAAAGCAAGGCGTATATCTTCAGGAGAGGGATACGCTGACGATTGAGGATGAGAATGATATATCGCAATCATCCGCATCCCCTCATTTCTTATCTTCTTCATCACATGAAGTTGTTCCATTGAGTCCATAACATAACTCACTGATGATCGTTCAATATTGTCCATTTCATAAACAACTGATACAATATCATTTTTCCCCGCAAGTATCCCGCATGCTTCAAAAGGATAGGCATTTTTGCAGTGTGAGAGGACTACATCCAGAAGATCCTGGGAAAGATATAATCCGGAGATGATTTCCATGTTTCTGAAACCTATCGAAGGGAACAGTAGTCCTCATCGTAGTCAAGGAGTTCGGTAATCGTAGGGGTATCCCCACACACAGGACATGATGCATTTTTAGGCACCTTAACCTTCCTGAATGTTGTCTTAAGGGCACTATATATCAGCAGTTCCCCCTTCAGCAATTCCCCCTTTTGCAGAATAATTTTCAAAACCTCGGTAGCTTGCAATCCACCAATAACCCCAGGGAGTACACCTAAAACTCCTGCTTCCTGACACGATGGCACGAGACCTGCAGGTGGGGGTTCCTCAAAAAGGCATCTATAACACGGCCCTTCTCCAGGTATTATGGTAGTAACCTGCCCTTCGAATCTCAAAATGGCACCGCTCACCAGCGGCTTCCGGGCCATGACGCATGCGTCATTCACCAAATATCTCGTCGGGAAATTATCGCTCCCGTCGACGATAACGTCGTAATCTTTAATTAAATCAAGAATATCATGCTTAGAAATTCTCTGTCTTAAAGCAATGATATTGACGTCCGGATTTAGAGCCTGAAAAGTATTCCTTGCAGATTCAACCTTCGGCATCCCAATCGTATCAACACGGTGAGCAATCTGCCGTTGGAGATTACTCATTTCAACGTCATCATTATCGATCATCGCGATGGTACCAACTCCTGCGGCAGTAAGGTAAAAGCCCACAGGACACCCAAGGCCGCCGGCGCCGATGATAAACACTTTGGCTTGAGCAATCTTTTCCTGACCTTTGCCTCCTACCTCCGGCAGAATAATATGTCTGCTATACCGCATTACCTGATCGTCAGTGAATTCCATTACTCTTTTTCCTTCCTTATCAGTAATAACCAGTCAGTGTCATTAATCTTTTCCACGTTCAAAACCGTATGTCCGTGATCCACCATGGATTTCGGAATATTATTTGATGCTTCCTCACTGTCCAGAAGAATCTCCAGGACCTGTCCGATTTCCATACCTTCGATTGCAAGCTTGGATTTAACAAAAGTATATGGGCAGACAAGACCCTTAATATCTATGTGTTTATGAACAGTCTTTCTTTCCATTGAATACCTCACCCGCTCCTTTTCTTACAGAACAGAATTGCATTCTTATTGTACCCTGAACGAGATAATTTTAGTACTTTTCTGAAAGGGCATTACAGTTATATAGAGAACCAAACACATATGTATAAAAAAAAACGTTATTTTCCTTCTAATCTCATAACGATCGTCTTTCTGGAGATTACCGGCAAAATGTTTATCGATTTCAATGCCCTGGTAACATCTCTTTCTCGTGCATGATGAGTAAGCATCACGAGAGGAACTGCCTTCCCGTGTCGCCTCCCCTTCTGGATAACCGAAGCTATACTGATATTATATTTGCCCAGTATGCCGGATATCTTTGAAAGCACCCCCGGTTTATCAAGCACAGAAAATCTGAAATAATACATAGACAATACATCTTCCATTCTCATCACGCTTATCGCCCTCTTTAAGACGGGCACTACAGGCCTCACTGATGCAGTCCCGTCTTCACAGCTGGTCGCAATATCAACAATATCACTCACAACGGCACTCCCCGTTGGCATATCTCCAGCTCCCCTGCCATAATAAAGCGTTTCACCGACCGCATCACCCTTGACGTAAACAGCATTAAATACACCATCTACTTTCGATATTAAGAAATCTTCAGGAATCATAGTAGGATGCACCCTCAGCTGCACCCTGCTCCCCTGTTCCTTTGCAATCGCAAGCAATTTGACTTTACAGCCAAGTTCACGCGCAAAACCGATATCCATGGGTGATAACGATGATATGCCTTCCGTATAAACATCTTTTACCGTAAACTGCCTTCCATACGCAAGAGAAGCAAGAATTGCAAGTTTGTGTGCTGAATCTACACCTTCTATATCGAACGTCGGATCAGCTTCAGCATAGCCAAGTCTCTGTGCTTCTTGCAGAACATCACCGAATTCCGCATTCTCTTCGGACATTTTCGTAAGAATGTAATTGCTCGTCCCGTTAATTATGCCGTAGATCGACAGAATCCTGTTGGCCACCAGCCCCTCTCGCACAACCTTGATAATCGGAATGCCTCCTGCTACAGAGGCTTCATATCCTATCCGGACTCCATAACGTGTAGCCGCGTTGAAAATTTCTATGCCGTGCGTTGCAAGTAACGCCTTATTTGCGGTAACCACGTGCTTTCTCCTTTTTATTGCATTGAGGACGATCTTCCTCGCAACGCCTGTTCCACCGATGAGTTCAACAAGAATGTCAATATCTGGATCATCAATAACATCCTCCGCCTTCTCTGTCAGCAGGTCTCTCGTCAGCCGTATACCTCTGTCACTCTCGACATCCAGATCAGCTATCTTCCGCAGCCGGATATCAAGACCTGTTCTCTCGCGGAGAAGTTTTCTGTTTTTCAGCAATATTCTTGTCGTTCCTGTGCCAACGGTCCCAAGGCCAACTATACCGATGTTGATCATCTGTTTATAACCTTCTTTATTCCTTTCGAAGCCTGTCGTATCCTGTGCTCGTTTTCAACGAGTGCAAAACGCACATGCTCGTCACCGCCTTCACCGAAACCTATACCGGGTGACACTGCAACGCCAGCCTTCTGGAGAAGCATTTTGCTGAAATCCAGAGATCCCATTTTCTTGAATGTATCAGGAATATCTGCCCAGACAAACATCGTTGCTTTGGGCGGGGAAACAATCCAGCCAGCCTGCTTCAACCCCTTAATGAGAACATTTCTCCTTCTCTCATAGATATTTCTTATTTCCTCTACGCAATGCTGAGGTCCCCTGAGGGCAATAATACTTGCAATCTGTATGGGCTGGAACATTCCGTAATCAAGATAACTCTTTATTTTTACCAAAGCACCAATTAACTCTCTGTTACCCACACAGAAGCCAACCCGCCATCCCGGCATAGAATAGCTTTTGGTCAGCGAAAAAAATTCGACTCCTACATCTTTTGCTCCGGGCACCTGAAGAAAGCTTGGCGCCTTATAGTCATCAAAAACCAGATCAGCATACGCAAGATCATGCAGGACAATTAATTTATTCTCTTTGGCAAAATCAACAACTTTTCTAAAGAAGTCAAGTCCTTCAACAACCGCTGTTGTCGGATTATGCGGAAAATTAATAATCAACATCTTCGGTCTCGGCCACGTCGTCTTATAGGCTTTTTCCATCTCATCGAAAAAATCCACTTCAACACCAATAGGTACTGTCCTGACTTCTCCGCCCGCAATAATTACACTGTAGGGATGAATCGGATAAGCCGGCGTAGGTGTCAAAACAACATCTCCGGGATTCACCGTTGCAAGTACGAGATGAGACAAACCATCTTTAGAACCTATGGTGGCAACGGCTTCAGTTTCAGGATCTATATCTACCTCATAACGCCTCTTATACCATTCGCAGATAGCCATCCGTAACTGTGTGATGCCCTTGGATGCCGAGTATCTATGATTCTTTGACTTCTTTGCAGCATCTATCAGCTTATCAACGATATGTTTCGGGGTAGCACCATCGGGATTGCCCATCCCGAGGTCAATGATATCGTCACCTCTCCTGCGTGCCTCCATTTTAAGATTATTGACAATAGCAAAAACATAAGGAGGTAATCGTTCAATCCTGTTAAATTTAAATATACTCATATAGTTCATCCGCATTCATGGAGCTTCTTACCAGGGGACCTGAACTGACATGACGAAAACCCATCTGTATTCCGGTTACCTTCAATGTATCGAAAACCGCTGGTTTGATGTATTTTACCACAGGAAGATTGTTCTTTGTCGGTCTAAGGTATTGTCCTATTGTAATAAAATCGCATCCGACCTTTCTGAGATCCTTAAGCAGTCTATGCACCTCATGCATCGATTCCCCGAGGCCGAGCATAAAACCGGATTTTGTGTGTATCTCCGAAGAGAAGTCCTTGGCTTTTCTCAGAATCGACAACGAACGAAGATAGTCTGCATGGGGTCTCACGATAGGATAAAGCCTCCTAACCGTCTCCATATTATGATTAAAAACATCTGGACACGCGTCCACGACCACTTTTACGGCATCATCATTCCCCTTAAAATCCGGTGTCAAAACCTCAACCTTTGCTTGTGGCAGGCGTTTTCTCAGCGTGACAATCGTTCTCGCAAAGTGTGATGCACCTCCATCAGGCAAATCATCCCGCGTTACCGACGTTATGACAATATAAGCAAGTCTCATCTCCTCAGCTGCACACGCAATCTGTTCTGGTTCACTTCTGTTTACCGGTCCGGGCACCGTGCCCTTTACTGAGCAGAAGCCACACGTCCTGGTACAGCTTTGTCCCAGTATCATAAATGTTGCTGTAGGCTTTGTAAAACACATGCTTTTGTTTGGACAACGAGCGTCTTCGCACACCGTCAAAAGGCCGTGCTTCCTTAACAACCTTTTTGTATTATGCTGATGAGCAACTCTTGTCGCTCCTATCCAATCCGGCAGTCTCATCTCACTTGGCCTCGGAACAAGGGGCTGGTGTTCTTATGAAACGAATTTTGGGAATAAATAAAACAGGCCAATCATTCGGGATTGGCCTGTTTTATCCCATACCATGAATATCGGCTAAATCTTAACCACATTAATCGCTTTAAGGCCTTTGTCGCCCTCCTCTAGCTCAAATTGGACCCGCTCACCTTCTGCGAGCGTTCTGAACCCTTCAGATGTAATTGCACTGTAATGAACAAAAACATCAGGGCCGCTTTCCTGTTTAATGAACCCATACCCCTTCTTTTCATTAAACCATTTAATTGTTCCTTCCAAAGACATAAGAATTACATCCTCCTTTTCCCTCTCCGGGCGACAAGATTATCCCTAAATTACTCAGGGTAAGAATTTATACCATGCAGACTTCAAGATGTCAAGATTTACTGAAAAAATAAGTTTCTTTATTAATTCTGTTTCAGTATTATCGACCGCTGCAGAGAAAATATTTTATAATAAAACATGGCAATTCTAGACATCAGGAAATATCCGGATACAGTATTATCGAAAAAAGCGGAAAGCGTCACCGATTTCAACGCTGATCTCCAGCAGCTCATAGATGACATGACTGAAACACTGCGTGCCACTCCTACCGGTATAGGCCTTGCTGCCCCCCAGGTCGGCGTATCGAAAAGGCTTGCCATAATAGATCTTGGTCGCGGCACGAATGAGTTTTCTCTGTACGTAATAATTAATCCGGTGCTTTCGGAAAAAGAAGGGTGCATAGAAACCGTTGAGGGATGCCTGAGCATTCCGGATATGGAAGCGAGAATTCAGCGGTATGAGAAAGTACGTATGAGAGGACTGAATCGCGAAGGAAGGGCAGTCGAATTAGATGCCAATGGGCTTCTTGCAATTGCGTTACAGCATGAAATAGATCATCTGGATGGATTGCTTTTGATTAACAGGCTTAGCCCCATCAAAAGAGAGTTTTTCAAAAAACGTTTCAAAAAAACATACAAGTAGTAAGAGTATGTGTTTTACAGAATGAACATTATTTTCTTTGGAACTCCTGATTTTGCTGTTCCCTCCCTGAAAGCTTTACTGAAATCTCGTGAGGATATTGTCGGCATCGTAACGCAACCTGACAGGCCAAAAGGACGGGGCCACCGATTGTCCGCACCTGCTGTTAAAGAATATGCGATTCAGACCGGTCTTCAGATTATGCAACCACTGAGCATCAAATCTCCTACATTTATTGAAACGCTTTCATTGCTGCACCCGGACCTTATCGTTGTCGTAGCATACGGTAAGGTGATCCCGCTATCTATATTGCAGATACCGGTCCGCTGTTGTATCAATGTCCATGCATCACTCTTACCAAAATACAGAGGCGCCGCTCCAATCCAGTGGGCATTGATGAAAGGAGAAACGAGGACCGGTGTTACGACAATGGTGATGGATGAAGGTCTTGATACCGGCAGCATACTGTTACAGAAAGCAACCGAGATAACGGATACTGATAATGCCTATACACTCAGAATAAAGCTATCACATCTCGGCGCTTTACTGCTGCTTGAGACTGTTAAGGCATTAAAAAATGGCTCCATTCACCCCCGTCATCAGACGGGCACACCCAGTTACGCTCCGCCCCTTAGAAAAGAAGACGGAAAGATAGATTGGACACAGTCAGCCCATACAATCATGAACCATATCCGTGCTACGTATCCGTGGCCGGGAGCTTATAGCCATCTGAATAAGGAAAAAGTTACTATTATAAGAGCTCTATCGGTTCAGACCAATGCACAAGGAGCTCCAGGAAAAATTTCAGGCATATCTGAAAACGGACTCTTCGTTGAGACGGGGCAAGGAATGCTCTCTATCCTCGAACTGAAACCGGAAGGGAAAAAAACAATGCCTTTTGATGCATTTATTCAGGGAAGGCATCTGAAAGAGGGAATGTTCTTTGAAACGTAATACCATCATGCGCGGACTCGTATTAAAAGTTTTTTATCCCTTTCTCATGTTTCTTGGGACATTTATGAAAAACAGAAGAGAAGTCTATCAACAGATAATTATCAATATGAACAACCGCCTTGTGAGAGGAGACAGCTTTAGAACGAAAAGAATACTATTACTCCTGCCGCATTGTCTTCAGGTTGACGAATGCAATATAAGGCTGACGCATAATATCTATAACTGTGAGCGCTGCGGTAAATGTAACATAAGAGATATAATAGGATTATCTGAAGAGAATAATTTAGAACTTTTCGTTGCTACTGGGGGTACCATTGCACGCAAGGTTGTTAAAGATGTCAGGCCTGAAGCAATTGTTGCGGTAGCCTGCGAAAGAGATCTCTCGAGTGGATTGGTTGATACCTATCCGCTGCCGGTTCTTGGAATCTCAAATGAGCGCCCGCACGGTCCCTGTCTGAATACCCAAGTCAATCTTGCGGAAATCAGGGAGGCCATAAGCTTTTTCAGCAGTGATTAGTCTGGACCGGTATTGCCATTGTACGCCTTCTTATTATACCGGGGCAGCATGCTATGTTCAGCCTGCTTTCGGGTTATATGTCGGGGGATATTCAAAGAAGACCGGTGATTCCTGTATGCAAATAACCTTGAAGACAGAGAAGAATTTTCGTATGATAGATAAGCAATCAGAAATGTTCGGGCCATGTGCGGGTGTTGGTTTTCTATGAACGTTTCTGCCACAGCATAGCGTGGATGTTTTTTGGAAAATATTATTATGCGGATTAAAATAGCACCGATTGTACGATTTCCACTGTTCTTTTTTGCCTTTGTTGTGCTGGGTCTGACTATCGGATATCTGACCTTCAAAGTCTTAAGTTACAGTCGATCAGTCGAAGTGCCTTCACTGATAAATCTTACTCTTTTGGAAGCTAATGAGGAATTAAGCAGGCTGGGACTGTATCTGGATATTGAAGATGAAGATTACGATTCCACTATTAAAGCCGGCAGAATCCTGAGGCAGAATATACCGCCCCGGAATATTGTTAAAGAAAAGAGGTCAATCAAGGTTATTCTGAGCAAAGGACCGCGGGTTTATTTTATTCCCTACATAGTAAATCAGACATTAAGCGATGCAGAAGGCATGTTGTCTGCAAAGGGACTGAAAATTGGCAAACTCATTTATGTCCATTCAGATGCAATACCAAAAGGAAAGGTCATCGCCCAAAAACCAGAGCCTGATGAACGGGCTTCAGATCTTATTACTGCCCTGGTAAGTCTTGGGCCGCATGAAGTGGACTATTATTGCCCTGACTTCATCAACAAGGATATATCGTTTGTGAAAGAAATAACGAAGAACATGGGACTTGAAATTCACGTACGTGGTGAAGGTAATATAGTACAGAATCAAAATCCCATGCCCGGTGTACTGATTAAAACAGGCAGTAAGATAATAATCGATGCAAGAAAGGACCGGTTGTTAGATATGTATCAGAACGATGTGTATGAGGATGCCTATCCGTGACAAGAATTGCTCCTTCGATCCTATCAGCTGATTTTGTACGGCTTAATGAAGAAATAAAGGCTGCAGAAGCAGCAGGAGCTCATTTGCTGCATCTCGATATTATGGACGGTCATT
>CP070737.1:787003-790606 GCA_020347665.1 Nitrospiraceae bacterium | reverse complement strand
AACATCACTAAAGCACATTGTTCATTCAAACAGAAAAAAGAAACAAAAGCCATAGGAATAAGTATTTGAGCTACAGTACGCTTGCCTCATCCGGAGTCGACGAGAGATGACAGGATACTGCAGACCCATTATTGTAGCGGTTAATATCAAATATCCTGAAATTCTTTAAAGAAAATTGATAATTTCCTTGATACTGGTATTAAACTTGCATAGAATAATAAGGATTAAATGAATAAACTCAAGAAAATACTGCTTATTACACCGCCGTACCACTCGGGAGTAGTGGAATCCGCCGGAGTATGGCTTAATGTCGGATTTGTTTCGATAGCAGGAAGCCTGAGGGCTGCCGGGTTCGAACCGATATACTACGATGCCATGAGCTACTGGCACGGATACGATGATATTGGAAAGCGGATCGAGTCTGACAGGCCGGATGTTGTCGCAACGACGGCTTTTACAGCCGAAATAGTCGATGCCCTGAAAGTTTTGAAGCTGGCGAAGGATATCAATACAGATATCGTCACGGTTATAGGAAATGTGCATCCGACCTTCTGCTATGAAGAGATACTGAAGGAACATGCCCATTACGTAGACTACATCGTCCGCGGGGAAGGCGAAGAGACCATGGTTGACCTCATGCAAACGCTTTCATCAGGCGGCGATGTGTCGAGGGTAAAAGGCATAGCGTATAAAGAGAGTGGAACAATCGCTGTTACACCGTCTCGGGTGTTCATAAAGGACCTTGACGTGCTCCCCATGGCATGGGATCTTGTTGACTGGCCTCTGTATACCTATAGGACCATGGAGGGCTCAACACTTGCGATTGTCAGTTCGTCACGGGGATGCAGCCAGCAGTGCAGTTTCTGCTCACAGCAGCTGTTTTGGCAGCGCCACTGGCGGGGGCGGACAGCCGAGCATTTTGTAAGAGAGCTTGAGTACCTGAGGGATACGTATGGGGTGAGTGTCGTCATGATCTCCGACGAAACACCGACACTTGACCGGGTCCGGTGGGAAAAGATCCTTGATCTCCTTATTGAAAGAAGCGTCGGCACAAAGATCCTGATGGAGACACGGGTAGATGACATCATCAGGGACGAAGATATTATGTGGAAATACCAGAAGGCGAATATCGACCATATCTATGTCGGCGTTGAAGCAACTACCCAGGAAGAGCTTGATGTATTCAAGAAGGCTATAAGGGCTGAACATTCCAAGAAGGCGCTTGACCTCATAAACGAATATGGTATTGTGTCTGAAACATCCTTTGTCCTCGGCATGCCTGATGACACGAAAGAGAAGATTCAGAACACCGTGGAATTGGCTAAATACTATAATCCTGATCTTGCGTTCTTCCTTGCGATAGCACCATGGCCGTACTCTGATCTCTATCCTGTGCTGAAACCATACGTTGAGGTCTTTGACTACAGTAAATATAATCTGGTAGAAGCCGTGGTAAAGCCGAAGGCCATGACCCTTGATGAGGTGAACAAAGAACTCGGGCATGCGTCCCGCGATTTTTACATGCATAAGATAAAGACGCTCGAGACCATGACCCCGGACAAGCAGGAATTTATGATCAAGGTAATGAATATTATCGCCAACAGTTCCTATCTTGCCGAGCATATGCAGGGTACCATTCCTGAAGAGATAAAGAAAATGCTCGACCGGCTTACCGTAAAATCTTCAGCATAAATAATTCTCGCGTTGCGCGTTATGCGATTATCATTCAAAAACCCCCAACGGTTGTGTTTGGAATGACTTTCATTTTTACCTGTTGCTGTATCCTGCGACTTGCATCATGCATCGATCCGTTCTTTTACTGTGCTCAGTTTTCTGAAGTCTTATAATTCTGAAGTCTTATAATAATGTCATTCCCGACTTGATCGGGAATCCAGCTACCATCAATCGGCATACCCAAGGCCTCAATCGGGAATCCAGGTTCTTTTGATGGAGTATCATCTAATCACCATCAAGTATTTACCTTCCTTAATATGTGAAATCCCTTCCACATTTTGACAATACGTTGACATTTGCCGGCATGCCTGCCAAGGCATCAGTGAAATCGATTTACATGAGATTCGGGGCATTTAACACCCGAATGAGTCAAATGACGCGTTAAATAACGAAAAAAACTAATAATAGCCATATTTTCACTATAAATACAGCATGTTATGTATAGAGGAGGCTTCATTGCTGGAGATCGAAATTTGGTACAAATATTGCAAATTTAAGGTCTGATTCGTCAATATCTGAAAAAGCCGGAACTGTGCAGGAATTGGCATCTGATTTGCATATTTTGATTATGGAATCAGAAAAATGATGAAAATGAGCGACATAAGAAAAATGCTCACATCCGGACTGGTCTGTGCGGGGCTGATTTTTCTCGTAAATCCAGCCATGGGCATGGGTCTCTCGTTGCCCGGAGGTTCAGGTGGCGGTACGGGAGAGCCAGACCCGATCATCACCCCCCTCGGCAGTTTTTCCCTTGATGGAGGTTCACCAGCACGCGTTGCAACAGACAGCATCGGCATGGTCTATGTTACCAACCCTGATACGAAACAGGTCCTCGTCTACGCAAATAACGGTGTGCTCCTGAAAACAATTGGAAGTGTTCAGTCACCGCTTGGCATCGCAGTCGATGCCCTGGATCAGCTCTTTATTTCGGATACATCTGACAACTATGTGGGCATATTTACGGCTGACGGCGCACTGATCACAAAGCTTGGGCAGGGAAACGATGAGTTCGGCCTCCCGAATGATATCGCTGTAACGGGTTCGAGGATCTATGTGACTGACAGCACGAATAATGTCGGAGTTATCTATGATAAATCCCAGCCTGATAATGCCGGGATATCATTTGGCAGCGGTCTTCTTGATTTTCCGACCGGGATTGCCGTTGACGAAACAAAAGGTGAGGTCTTTGTCATCGATCATGGTAACAGGTTTATCCGGATATTTGACCTTGATGGAACTTACCTGAAAGGTGTGGATATTTATCTTACACATCTGAGGCCGCTCGGCATCACCGTATATGAAGGAAGGATGTACATTACAGACGCCTACCACAGCATGGTCTCGGTCTATGAGTATGACGGGGTGACAGATACGTATGCATTTGTGAAGAATTTCGGAATCTATGGAGACGGTGTCGGTGAACTGAAGACACCCAGTGACGGTGCGGTCGATAAAGACCGCAAACTGTTCGTGGCCAATACGAACAATCAGAGAATAGAGGTCTTTGGCCTCGGTTCGTTCACAGAGCTTGAGGTTATGCCGAACACGATCAGAATTTCTGGATATAGCAATGGGTCATCAGTTACCCAAAGTGTAGACATAACTTCCAGAGGAGATCAGACCGACTGGACGGCCACGGAATCCAGTTCATGGATTTCTCTTTCAGCCACATCAGGGACCACGCCGTCAACGATCGATGTCACAGTTAATCCCGCGGTTTCTGCAGGCAGTTATACCGCTGAAGTCAGGTTCGCGACCCCTTCTGGGACAGAATCTGTCATGCTTGTTCATCTGGATGTTGAAAATAACAGCGTAACCCTGAATGTTATTCCTGATGATCTGAACCTCGCATATCAGAAGGGTGCTGAT
>CP070737.1:777279-786903 GCA_020347665.1 Nitrospiraceae bacterium | reverse complement strand
TGCCGGTAGGCAAGGCTCGAAATACAAAAAAATATAATTATAATGACATAGATTCAAAACAGTATTGAAGACAAGAAAGAGTTATATTCAGCAGATAGTCGTGGGTTTGAAGCTTGGATTTATTGTTTGATTCTGAAGGAGGACCTCTGTGAATCGTTTATTCGTATTTTTTATTATTATTGCTTTATCAGCAATGACGAGCTGTGCTGAGAAAACCCTGCAGCGCACCGGGTTTTTAAGCACATATGCACGCCTTGGGTCTACGCCGGAAGGAAATCTGCGCTACATCAACAGGGATCGCCTTGGCAGCTATTCCAAATTCATCATAGAACCGGTTGTCTTCCGCTTATATAATGTGCCGGTCGGTAAACGGCCGGATACCAGGACAAGAACAGAGCTATCCAATTACATGCACCAGGCCATTGTAAAAGCCATTCAGGAACGCTATACGGTGGTATCACAACCCGCCCCCCAAGTAGCCCGAGTGAGAGTCGCCATTACAGACATCGATAAATCAGTGTCATCACTAAACGTTCTTCCTGCATCCAAGCTGAGCGGAATAGGGCTCGGTGGCGTATCAATGGAGGCTGAGGTAGTTGATACCATAACCGGAGAGCAGATCGGTGCTGTTATACAGAGCAAGAAAGGCAAGAGAGTCTCCGCGGCAGGGCTGAATGAATGGGGCGATGCGCAGGCAGTAATGGACGAGTGGGCGCAGAGGTTTCGAAAGCTCCTTGACGAAACGCATTAGTAATGAGACATTATATGAAAATTTCCACCAGACGGTAAGGCAGTTTCAGATATAATAAGAAAAAAGAAATATAGATATTGTCATGGAAACAACAACTCAACAATGCAGAATGAGTTTCAATCGTCCAAAGGATGATACCCTTCTCATACAGTTTTTCGGAGAGTGGAAAATCGGTGCCATGATCCCTTCACTGAGCGAAGTTGAACAGGCGTTTAACACTGCTCCCAAGATACATAAACTCACGTTTCATACAGAGAAGGTGACCGGCTGGGACTCTGCTTTTCTCACTTTCCTGCTGAAGATTGTCGAGCAGGCAAACAAAAAGAATATCGTTGTTAATACAGAGGGTATTTCTCCGGGCGTGCAGAGGCTTTTAAGGCTTGCAACAGCCGTACCAGAGAGGAAGGGTGCCCGGCGGGAAGCAAAACGCACGCCTTTTCTTGAACAGGCCGGACAGGCTGCAATCGATTTCTGGCAGGCAACTATTGATATGCTGGCATTCATAGGAGAAGCCTTCTCTGCATTCATAAGGTTATGGAGAGGTAAGGCCCAGTTCAGGCGTTCTGAACTGTTTGTGATACTGCAGGAGACCGGCGCACAGGCACTGCCCATTGTCTCACTTATCAGTATTCTGGTAGGCCTCATCCTTGCCTTTGTAGGCGCGATCCAGCTGAGAATGTTCGGTGCGCAGATTTACGTGGCAGACCTTGTGGGAATTGCAATGGTCCGGGTAATGGGGGCAATCATGACCGGGATCATTATGGCAGGCCGTACGGGTGCAGCCTTTGCCGCTCAGCTCGGCACCATGCAGGTGAACGAGGAGATCGACGCACTGAAAACTATGGGGATCTCTCCTATGGAATTTTTGGTGCTCCCGCGTATGCTCGCTCTCATGCTGATGATGCCGCTACTCGGCGTATACGCAGATCTTATGGGGATACTCGGCGGGTTAATCGTGGGTGTGGCAATGCTCGACCTGACCGCAATGGAATATTATGTGGAGACTGCGAGAGCAGTAAGCCTCAATGATTTCTGGATCGGCATTTTCCATAGTATCGTATTTGGGGTGCTTGTGGCCCTTGCGGGTTGTCTCAGGGGAATGCAGTCGGGACGGAGTGCTTCGTCAGTTGGTGCTGCTACGACATCTGCGGTCGTGACCGGAATTGTCAGCATCATTGTCGCAACAGCAATCATAACCGTTATCTGTGAGGTGCTGGGAATTTAAAGACAGGCTAAGGTTAAGGTCCAGGTTGAGGAAAGCATAAAAAACAGCACAGAAAAACAGGGTTCAAAATATAAGACAGTATTCAGAAGACAGCAGTCAGGAGACAGAATACAAAAACGGGAGTAAGGAGAAAAAACAGTAGTCAGAAGACTTCTTCAGTATTCCAACACTCCAGTACTCCATCAAAGTGTACTCCGTCATGGAGTTTTAAATATGGACACCCGAAACCAGGGATTACTTTTATGAATGAACAGAAGCCACACATAATCGTGCAGGATCTTACCATGGCGTTTGGGAGTTTTGTTGTCCAGCGTGACCTCACGTTCACGATCAATCATGGTGACATCTTTATTATCATGGGCGGAAGCGGCTGTGGCAAGAGTACTCTCTTGAGACACCTGATCGGTCTTCAGCGTCCGGCAAAAGGCAAGGTGCTTTATGAAAATGTCAGTTTCTGGGATTCAGAACCTGCGGATCAGGAGCGCCTGAAGAGGCGTTTCGGGATACTCTACCAGAGCGGAGCCCTCTGGAGCTCAATGACCCTTGCTGAAAATGTTGCCCTGCCGCTTGAGGAATACACTGATCTCAAGAAGGACCAGATTAAGGAGATCATTTCTCTGAAACTTTCACTGGTCGGGCTTTCCGGTTTCGAAGATTACTATCCATCAGAAATCAGCGGGGGTATGAAGAAGCGTGCCGGGCTGGCACGGGCTATGGCACTTGATCCTGATATATTATTTTTTGACGAACCGTCTGCGGGACTTGATCCGGTGAGCGCAAAACTGCTTGACGACCTGATCATAGAGCTGAGGGACAGCCTCGGTGCAACCGTGGTTGTGGTTACCCATGAACTGGCGAGCATATTCGCAATAGCTAACAATTCTGTTTTTCTTGATCCTGAAACAAAAACCATGATCGCGACCGGTGACCCGAACAGGCTATTGGCCGAGTCTGAGGAGCCTAAGATACGTACGTTTCTCACACGAGGAAAGGAAACAGTTATACAAGAATAGAAGACAGAATTTAAAAACAGTATTCAGTAGTCAGTATTCAGAAGTCAGAATTTGTGATACATAAAAAAGATAGAAGGTAGTGAAAAAGCTAAACTTAGAGGATTGAATAGCTTATGAATAGGAATGCTGGAGTGTTGGGCACGCTAAAATTTGTTATTTATGTTCATATTGGATATATCCATTACTCCATTACTCCAATTTCTCAATGGGAGATAAACAATGAGTAAACAGGCAAGCAAATCGTTAATCGGTGCTTTTGTAATTGGTGCAATCGCTCTGGCAGTTATCGGCATTCTGATATTCGGCTCTGGAAAATTCTTTACCGAAAGGGCAAATTACGTTCTCTACTTCAAAGGGTCAGTAAAGGGCCTCAATATTGGTGCGCCCGTCGTTTTTCGGGGAGTCAAGATCGGAACAGTTACCGACATACAACTCAATTTTGACCCCACAGACCTGTCAGTGCGGATCCCTGTGACAGTCGAGACCACACCCGAAAAATTAAGGGCAGTCGAGGGCGAAAAAGTGGAGAAATATCGATACCTGAAGCCACTGATCGAACGCGGTCTGAGGGCGCAGCTTACCCTGCAGAGCATGGTTACCGGTCAATTAATGGTAAATGTCGACTTTTTTCCTGATACACCTATAGTGCTTTCCGGTATTGAGACCAAGTATCCCGAGATTCCAACGGTTCCTTCCGGCTTCGAAGAACTCCTGGAGACGATCGAGCAGCTGCCGATCCAGGTGCTGTTCGACAAACTGGTCTCTTCGGTTGAAGGCATAGAAGTGCTTGTCAAGGCACCCGAGACCCGTGAAAGCATCACCAATCTGAATGAAACACTGAAATTAGCAAGAAAAACGCTTGATGACATTGACCGTCAGATTGAACCTCTCATGACAAGCATTGAGGAAACCTCAGATGCAGCACGTGGTGCATTCATTCAGGCTGAGAAGACACTCGCCATGGAAGAGGGAGTCCCTGGAGATCTGGCATCCAGTATCGAGAAAACATTCATACAGGCAGAGAAGACACTTGCCATGGAAGAGGGAGTCGCCGGAGATCTGGCATCCAGTCTCAAGGAAACACTGGAGACGGCAAGCGCTGCTCTGGAACAGACAGAAAAGACATTGGCATCGATTCAGGAAGCTGTTGCTGAAGATTCCGCATTACGTTATGAAATAAGTACTATGCTAAAGGATTTATCCGCAGCAGCGCGGTCGATCCGTGTTATGACTGATTATTTTGAACGGCATCCCGAGGCCCTGATTAAGGGAAAAGGTGTTGGGATAAGGAGATAGTGATGAAGAACAATCTTTTGCATTATTCTGGATTTTTTATCGTGGCAGTATTATTTATAGTTCTTGCCGGGTGCGCCAGCACTGACCCAGCGAGATTCTATACCCTGAACTCGGCACTTGATACGAATGCCCAAACACAGCAGGCAGATATGAAGGATAATATGGCGATCGGCATTGGTCCGGTAAAACTCCCTGATTATCTTGATCGGCCCCAGATTGTTACACGAAGCAGTGCCAATGAGATCATGATTGATGAATTCCATAGATGGGCCGGTTCTCTCGAAGGCGATATTTCACGGTTAATTATGGAAAATCTGTCGATCCTGCTCTTTACTGATCGCGCTTTTCTCTTTCCCTGGAAAAGCTCGGTGCCGGTAGACTACCAGGTTACGGTCGAGGTATCCCGGTTTGATGGCGAGCCCGGTAATCAGGCGGTGCTTCACGCTCAATGGACGCTCTTTAACTATCACGACAGAAAAATGCTCCTCACAAAAAAATCCATGTACACCGAAGAGACGGGTGGGAATGATTATGCGGCATTCGTACAGGCAATGGGTAAAACACTTGAGAGCCTCAGCAAAGATATCGCAGATGAGATAGCAAAAGTATCCCGGTAAACGCCCTAACAGAAGATACTGACTGTAGGATTAAAGAACGTTATTACTTTTAGTTATTCTGATGACATCCTGAAGGGGCCGCCGGATTCGGGCCGGCAGTACTCTGGAGTCCTAAGCGATTTGATCAAAAGATAACGTTCATCGCTAAATGGTTACATGAATATGATACAGAGCGGCGTATTGAAGGCGATCATATTTTCGCGTCGTTTGCGATGAGTTTTTGAGTGAATCAAGGAGGAACAAAATAACGACGAAGGACGAAGGATTAAGAAAATAATATCGCGTCGCGATATTATTCTTTTTCAGTTTGTCAATCGATTGTTCGTAAATCGTCATTCGTAAATCTTAGTTAAAGAAAGGAGGAACATGATGACATTTATAAGAAAACATTTGGGGTTTCCTGTCATTCTGATGCTGGCGCTGGGACTGGCTGCTATGGGAGCAGGACCGGCCTTTGCCGAAACAGCAGATGCCGAAGTAAAGGCAACGGATGAAGAGAATGCGCCGGGACCTCTTATCGGACCAAGGGCAGAACTCGTTCTTAAAGCCATGAGCGATTACATGAAAACAGTGAAGCAGTTCAGCTTCCGAGGGAAGATATCCTTTGATGACGTCCTCCTTACGGGACAGAAGATTCAGTATTCTGCAGAGAATCGGGTAGCCATACGCAGGCCTGACCGGGTCTATGCAGAATTAGAGGGAGACGAGAGTAACAGGCGTTTCTGGTACAACGGGGAAAAGGCGACACTCGTGGATGGGAAGCTTGGCGTGTACGCCACTATTGACGATGTCCCCGGCGAGCTGGGTGCCCTGATGGACCACCTCATGGAGAAGTACAATTTCTCACCCCCTCTTGCCGATCTCGTGTACCCAGATATGTATGAGGCCCTGATTGACAACGTGCAGTTCGGAGTCTATGTCGGATTGCATGATGTGGAGGGAATTCGCTGCCATCATCTGGCCTTCGTTCAAAAATACATAGACTGGCAGATCTGGATTGAGGACGGCATGCAGATGGTGCCGAGAAAAATTGTGATTACCTACAAGGCAAAGCCGGAATCGCCCCAGTATGAGGTAATTCTGACTGACTGGGACCTGAATGCCCGTTTTTCTGACATACTCTTTGATGTAGAGATGGCGGCTCTGGCAAATCTGGAAAAGATCAAGTTTCTCACCAGGGTCGAACCAGCTGTGAAAGATGAGAAAAAGGAGGCTGGCCATGAAGCAGACAAATAAATCAGGAATCAGGCATCTGCCGGTCATTCTCACTGCACTTCTTACAATAGGGTGTATGATTTTTGTGGACTTTGCACTTGCTCGTGGTCGCGGTGGCGGCGGTCGCGGTGGCGGCGGCAGGAGTTTCAGCGGCGGTGGCGGCGGCAGGAGTTACAGTGGTGGCAGCAGAAGTTATAGTGGAGGTTCCCGGAGTTACAGCAGGGGATCATCAAGTCGTCGTTCCTCCGGAAGCGGCGGTTTTGGGAGTATCCGGCATTCAGACAGCGGGTCTTCAGCTTCCCGAAGCTATGGTGGAGGCAGCCGCACGGGCAGCTTTGATCGTGGAAGCAGGTCGGGATCCATAGACAGGAGCAGCTTTGATCGTGGAAGCAGGTCGGGATCCATGGACAGGAGCAGCATTCAGGAAACACGCGGCGGGCGTCAGGATGCTCGCGGAGAGACACGGACCGGAAGGCAGGATACTCGCGGAGAAAAACAAAGCAGTCGGCAGGATAAACGCTCTGAGCGGCAGGATAAACGCTCTGATAATCTAAACGAGCGTCGAGATGATCTGAGCGATCGCAGGGACGATGCCCGGGAAGACTGGCAGGACTTCTATGACGATAACTGGTATCACTGGAACAGACACTGGCACGGGTATTACTCGGGATGGGCCTTTGGGGCGGGAATTGTTGTAGGTGCAACTATTGCTTCCCTTCCTCCGGCATACACGACTGTGTATGTGGGCACCACCACCTATTATTATTCCTCTGGGGTGTACTACGTACCCCAAGGCACCACCTACGTTATCGTTCCTCCTCCTCCGGATGCAATTGTGCTCGAACTTCCGCCCAGTTGTACGATTGTATATGCGGGCAGTACTGCCTATCACAACTGCAGCGGCGCCTATTATCTGCAAGTAAGTGAGGGATATAAGGTCGTGAGTCCTCCGGTAGGCGCTATCATCCAGTCTCTGCCGGAAGAGGCCACGGAAGAGGTCGTCTCGGGTACGAAGTACTTTGTCTACGGCGGTGCTTACTACCGCCCATACTACAGCGGTGGTGCAGTGATTTACAAGATTGTAGAGGTTCCATGAAATAGATAAGCCCGAAGAATCACACTAAATGATTGATGAAGGACAAATATGGAGTAATGAAAACACTGATAAACTCGAAATTCGAAATCCGAATCTCGAAACAATAAAAGAAAAAGCAAATTAGAAATCAATATTCAGAAGTCAGTATTCAGTAGATAGAATAGAAAGACTGGTGTCAGGGATCGGGTTCCGGGTGTCGAGAAAAACAGGAGCCAAGGATCAGAACTTACTGAAGGATATCTATTTGCTGGAAACTAAAAACCGAAACCAGAAACCTGTATTTCCAAACCTGAAAGCGGAAACCAAGACACAGGAAAATAAAAAATCGAATGATAAAATCTGTATAGAATTCGTTTTATTTGAATTTACTTTTCGAGGTTAAGCACCTAATTGGGTACATATAAAAAAATAGCCGTTAGTGTATTTGGTCTCCTCATCGTGCTCCTTGTTGCTGTAGTTTATATCGCACCACGGATAATCAATTCAGACTCAGTAAAGGAAAAGATCGTGACCGCTGCCTCGCAAAAACTGGGTGGCGATATCGCTTTCCAGAAGATTGCCCTGTCATTGTTCCCCCGTCCTCATGCTGATATCTATGAGGGAACAGTAGCAATCCCCGGCAAGGCCTCAGGAACAGTAGAATCCTTAACCGTTTATCCCCGAATACTGCCCCTCATTATGGGAAATCTTCAGATTGCAAAGATCACTGTTCTGTCTCCTTATATAACTGTCAACCTCCCTGAAAAAAAGGCCAAAAAAAACGGTCAACCAACTCCCCTTTCACGTGCGGATATTCAAAAGAGCATGACCCTGTTACTGGCTTCTCTCTCTTTGGATGCCCCGGACCTGGTCATTAAAATGGAAAAAGGGAAGATAGCCCTGTTACAGACAAAAGCACCCGTCTTTTTGTTCCATGATGTTCAGGCTCGGATTGCCTTTCCTCCTGAAGGGCTCACGATAGAAATGAGCAGTGGTTCCAATCTCTGGGAGAAGATCACTGTGAAAGGACTCGTGCAACCAGATGAATTTAAGGGAGAGGGGTTTGTGAAACTGTCTCACTTCAGGCCTGACATCCTGACTGAATACCTTCTTGCAGCGAATGATAACCCGATAGGAGATTCAGATATAAATCTTGACGTGCGGATGAAAGCCGATGGGATTACTATCGTGCATACAGAGTTTCAGGGCTCTTTTCCGCATATGACTGTTTACCGGGGAGAAAGAAAACTGCTTGTCAATGGTAGGAGCTTTAAAGGTGCTTTCCATATGGACGGAGATAAAAGAACAGTATCTCTTGATAATCTCAGCCTTGAATATCCCAGAATGAATCTTGCGGGCACCTTATCTGTAGATAATACAGTCCCTGAATTCTCTCTTTTGCTGGAGGGACGTGACATCGATGTTTTATCCACCAGGAAAACTTCCCTGGCTTTTATCGGTGATGAGCCCCTCGTTCATGATATCTTTCGGATAATAAAAGGCGGTACCATCCCGCAGATCGCATTTAACACCCGGGGAGATTCTTTTTCTGCTCTTGGCAAGCCAGAAAATTTTCATATCAAGGCGAGGATGGAGGGAGGGGATCTCTTTATACCGGGTGTCGACTTAAATCTGGAGGATGTAAAGGGCAACGCGGTCGTGAGCAAGGGTATTCTTGAAGGGGAAACCCTCGAAGCCCGTTTGGGTAATTCTCAGGGGAGCAATGGAACACTGAAACTCGGCCTCAAGGGTAAGGATGCTCCGTTTCATCTGGATATCATGGTGAAGGCTGATCTGCCCCAGCTGCCCCCGCTACTCAAGCATATTGTGAAAAATCAAGCCTTCATACGTGAGCTATCAAAGATAAAAAAGATTGAGGGAGAAGTAGAAGGAAGGCTCGTCCTCGGTGAGAGTCTGGGGCATGTTACAGCACATACTGATGTAACAAAGATGTCTTTGAAAACGGATTATGAACGGATTCCCTATCCTCTTCATATTGAGAGCGGATCGTTTTCCCACGATGAAAACGAGATCTCTGTAGGAGATGTGAAGGGGTCTATTCAAAATTCTTCCTTTTCAGGGATAACCGGAAGGTTGGACTTAAAACAAGATCCATATATTCAGATGTCGTCAGGTAACTTCAATATATCATTAGATGAAATCTATCCCTGGCTTTTGTCATATGACCAGATAGACGAGGCTTTGAAAAAATATTCAAAAGTTAATGGGATTTTAAAAATCACCGATCTGAATATCAGGGGTCCGCTTTTGCGGCCAGGGATATGGGAATTTAATGGTTCAGGTGTGGCCGAGAACCTGCTGCTGGAAACAGATTACCTGCCTGACAGCGTATCAATAAAAAGAGGAAGTTTTGTAGCAGGTAATAAAAAGCTGGTGCTGGAAGAAACGAACACGCGTATGCTCGATGCAGA
>CP070737.1:753202-777179 GCA_020347665.1 Nitrospiraceae bacterium | reverse complement strand
AGCGATTGATGCTGAAAATGAAGATCTGTTATCTGTAGAACAGGAACTGAGGACATTCAGGCAGAACATCTCTGACATTACCTCCAGCATTGCCGGGAGCGATGTGGTGCGGGCTGAACAGAAAATGCGGATAGAAAATCTCGCTGAAACGATACGGCAGAATTACGGTCTTGATATCGGTGCGATGGTCCTTGAAGAAATAACACAGGAAGAGGAAGATCATCTCCTGTTTCTCAAAAGAAAAATAGAGGAGATCGGACCGGTCAATCTCGGTACTCTTGATGAATATGAAGAATTACGTGATCGGTATGAATTTATGATAAAACAGCAGGAAGACCTGCATAAATCGATCGCAGAACTTGAGGAAGCCATATCAAAAATCAACAGCACAACCCGGAAAAGACTGAGAGAAGCCTTTGAAGCATTAAAGGTAAAATTTGGTGAAGTCTTCATGACGCTGTTCGGCGGTGGACGGGCAGAACTTGTTTTAACGGATGAACACAATATTCTTGAAACCGGGATAGAAATTGTAGCTCAGCCACCGGGGAAAAAACTGCAGAATATTAACCTTCTGTCAGGCGGAGAAAAAGCTCTTACTGCCCTGGCATTGCAGTTTGCGAGCTTTTTGATCAAGCCTACGCCGATGTGCATTCTGGATGAGGCTGATGCTCCTCTTGATGAGACCAATACTGAACGGTTTACAAAAATGCTGATTGAACTGTCAAAAGAGACCCAATTCTTGGTGGTAACGCATAACAAGACAACAATGAATATCGCGCAGCATCTCTACGGTATTACCATGGAAGAGGCCGGTGTTTCAAAGGTGATATCGATGCAGCTTGCAGAGGTCTAATATGGAAAAAAGAAAAAGCGTTCGATTAAAAATAGAGGGCAGCCTGTGCGGGACAATGGTAGTGAGAACGCACCTTGATATTATTGACATCAGCCGGACGGGAATCAGATTCAATTGTCTGAGAAGAATTAATACAAACAGCACCTGTACGCTCACGTTGGAAAAGAGTGGTGTTTCAGTTGACCTGCGGGGTCTTGTTGTGCGTTCTGTCTTACGGCGTACCAAGGATGTGAAGGGAGCCAAGATGCCGTTGTATGAAGTTGCAGTGCATTTTGAAAAGCTTGATGATGAGACAGAGAAGAATCTTGATCGGCTGATATCCCTTTTAAAAGATGGATAAGCTCCAGGCACTGTTACCCGGCAAAGTTTCTACAGAACCGGAAGATCTTTTCTGTTATGGGTTTGATGCTTCAGGGCTTGAAGCTGAACCTGCAGCAGTTGTATGGCCTCAGAGTGTTCAGGATGTTTCCACCATTCTGCAATTTGCATTTCAGCAGAGTATCCCGGTGATTTCCCGCGGTGCTGGAACCGGCATGACCGGGGGAACAGTACCGTCCAAAGGGTCAATTATCCTGAGCCTCGAAAAGATGAATAAAATACTGGAAATTGACACGGAAAATATGACCGTGCTTGTCGAGGCCGGCGTCATTAACGGTCGGCTCCAGGAAGATCTTAGACGGCATAACCTTTTTTATCCTCCGGATCCGACAAGCATGCACTATTGTACGATTGGCGGGAATGTTGCTGAAAACGCCGGAGGCCCGAGAGCGCTTAAATATGGCGTTACCGGAGACTATGTCATGGGTCTCGAGGCGGTTCTTTCTGACGGCAGGATTATCACTACCGGCGTCAAGACCGTGAAGGGTGTGGTTGGATATGATTTGTCGCGTCTTATTGTTGGTTCTGAGGGAACACTTGCTGTTGTTACGAAGATACGCCTCAGGGTACTGCCGCTTCCTGAAGATTGTATCACTCTGCTCGTTCTTTTCAAGGATCTGGAGCGGGCAGGGGATGCTGTAAAGAACATTATTGCTGGTGGCCTTGTCCCGAGCACCCTTGAGTTTCTCGATCATGAAACGATAAAGGCGATTGAACATTTTAAGCCTATAGGCCTTCCCGGAGATGTACAGGCATTACTGCTCGTTGAACTGGATGGTCACCCTGCAGTAATAACACGAGAGTCTGAGCAGTTGGGGAGCATTTGCAGGAAACTGGGCGGAGATGTCATCATGGCCGAGGACGAGCGGTCACGAAAAAGGCTCTGGGATGCCCGGCGGGCGATCTCTCCTGCATTGTTCCACTTAAAGCCGGGAAAGATGAATGAGGATATTGTGGTCCCGCGAAACAAGATTACTGAAATGCTGAAAACCCTGAAAACATTATCCGCTGAAACCGGCATAACCATAGTCAATTTCGGACATGCGGGGGACGGGAATATCCATGTCAATCTTATGGTGGATAAAAACGATCAGGATGAATATAAAAAAGCTGTTCAGCTGATCTCCGAGATCTTCAGGGTGACGCTTGAACTCGGAGGGACTATTTCAGGAGAGCACGGTGTAGGGCTTACGAAATCTGATTATATTTCTCTCGAAATAAAACCGGACGTGCTCAATCTGATGAGAGAGATAAAGCGAGTCTTTGATCCCCGAAATATTCTCAACCCGGGCAAGATTTTTCCGTGAAGATTCAGTAGGCAGGCAGGATGGAACACCCTCTCACGCTCATTCTTATCATTGCAGGAGCGTTCTATATATTTGGTTATTATCGGCGTTTCTTCGTATATGCAGGTATCCTTTTTCAGTGCAGTTATCTTTTGATGCGCGGTGCCCAGCTTGGACGATTACCGCTCGTTGGACCGCATGACACGCTTTGTTTTCTGTCTGCTTCCATTGCCGTGTTTGCCGTGCCTATAGCGTATCGAGTCCGGGATAGACAAAGATTTCAGCACGGGATAGTGGCACTGGTAGTTTTCTTTATGGGTTTGTCACTGATTTTTCAGCCACATACGATGCCTCTTCCTCCTGTTTTGAGGACGTTCTGGTTTGAAACCCATGTTGCCTTTTCTTTTTTTTCGTATGCCCTGTTTGGTATTGCCGCGGTCCTGGGGGTGCTGTCGCTAACCTATGACGGTGGTGTACCCGAGGAGGCCCAATATACGGCGATTCTGGTAGGATATTCCTTTTTTTCGCTTGGTATGATTTTCGGCGGGATTTGGGCATATTATGCGTGGGGGACCTATTGGCTGTGGACCGCCAAAGAGGTCTGGACAGTCATGGTATGGTTGTTTTATGGTTTTTATCTTCATGCGAGGTTAACCTCCTGGTGGAAGGGCAAGCCTGAGGCGATTCTTGGTATAATCGGGTTCGGTATCGTTCTATTTACGTATCTTGGGGTAAGCTTGCTCATGAAGAGCTCGCATGCGTTTTAACTCGGGTATGGTTAAAAAGTGAAAAGCACAGAGAAAGAATGAACATATTCAAAAAAGTATTTGCCTTTTTTCTATCACTGAGAACTACCATATGGCTTTTTATAACGCTTTTAAGTCTCTTTTTATATGGTGCAATGATTATGCCGGCGCGGGTAGAGTTTCAGGGGCTTTTCGTGCAGCCTCTTTTTACCTGGATGAACGGACATTCATTCACGATTACGTGGTGGCTGTGGGGAGCTATTGTTACGATGGCTTTTATGACGGCAAACACCGTGATATGCAGCATTGAATCCCTAATGAAAAGAAAATCAGCACGACAGTGGCTGTTGATTATATCTCCCCAGGTGGTGCATATCGGATTCCTTTTTATTCTCCTCGCGCATCTCCTGAGTTCTCATGGTAGTTATAAAGCTACTGCATTTGCCTATAAGAATACAGTTTTGCCGTTGCCAACTGGTCTCGACGTGATGTTTAAAGAACTCAGGATAGATGTTTCTCCAACCGGTTTTGTGCGTGAATGGGCAGCCGACATACAGTATTTTCAGAAGGGAAGGCATATCAAAGATGACAGCATCATGCCGAACAGCCCTTCTTTTATGAAAGGATTCGGGATTTATATCAAGACTGTTCGAGCTGCGCCATTTCCTGTCGCGGTTATAGAAATAAGCCGGGAACCGGGAGCATGGTGTGCGCTTCTGGGAGGGACATTCTTTACAGCCGGTATAATCACGCTCTTAATACTTAAAATCAGAAGAGAAGACGCCGCAAGCTTAAAAGCAGGCTAAGGTTTAGGCTGAGGTTAAGGGAAAGACAAAAGCATGAAAAGCCAGGAGTAAGGGGTTAGGAGAAAAACACAGGGCGCAGAGCGTAAAAAACCGTAGGCAGTAAGCAGTAAACTGTGAACGTAGAACTCAGAACCTCGAACTTCGAATATTGAACGTAGAACGTTGAACTGCCTGAAAGGCACGTATGCCGGTATTTGTTGTCCATGAGCATCATGCGAAGAGGCTGCATTTTGATCTGCGGATTGAAATCAATGGCATCCTGAAATCGTGGGCTGTTCCCAAGGGACCGTCATTGAATCCGGCTGATAAACGGCTTGCGGTGATGGTTGATGACCATGATCTGGATTATCTGGATTTCGAGGGATCGATCACCGAAGGTGAGTATGGAGCAGGTGATGTCTTCATATGGGATACCGGTACCTATGACATTGTCACGGGCAGCATAGAATCCGGCAAACTGGAACTCCATTTCAACGGGAACATTCTCAAGGGGGTGTTTGCAGTAATCAAAATGCAACGAAAAGACAGAGAATGGCTGCTCATAAAGAAGAATGATCGCTTTGCTGAAAGGGGCTTCCACAGCAGAACGGTTCACCCGAGACCATAAAAACATCTTTCCTTGACAAAGAATCATGGTAACTCATATAATCTTTTCATCAATCATGGGAAAAGACGTTCAGGAACTCTATGAGCTTGGTAATAAGCTCTTTGAAGAAGGTAAGTTCAGTGATGCTGAGCCGGTTCTCAAAGATGTCATCGTTATAACCCCCAAATATGCTGATGTTTATAATAAGCTGGGCATTATCAGCAATCTGAACGGGGATCTCAGGACTGCTGCAGGATATTTTGAAAAGGCCCTTGAACTGAACCCGAGATACACTGAAGCCTCTTTAAACTTGGCGGTTACCTATAATGATCTCGGGGAGTTCAAAAAGGCACAGGAGGTTTTTTCAATGGCAGCACAGATCGCCCATCCTGATCCACATGCTGTTGATCCCTTTATAGCGGGAAAACTCGCTAACGAGCACTATAAAGTAGGCAATATATATCTGCAGTTTAATATGAATGATGAAGCGATTGAAGAGTACCGAAAGGCGATCAAACTCCATCCAAAACTCGCGGATGTGCATACAAAACTTGGCATTGCCCTCAGAAACAAGGGTAACACAGAAGAGGCTATTGTCCATTTTGTAAAGGCAAAAGTTATTAATCCGCACTATGGTCAGGCGTGGGTACAGCTTGGGCTGAGTTATTACATGGAAGGGCTTACCGGCCTTGCGTATGAAGAGTGGGAAAAGGCACTGGAGTTTGATCCTGAATTTAAGGAAGCAGAAACCTACCTGAAACTTCTGAAAAAAGAGGAACAGTAACCCGGGTGCCCCTGCTCGATGTCCGGGATCTCACCATTGGTTTCACATCAGCTGATCATCGGGTCCCGGTTGTTTCGAACCTGAACTTTTCTATTGAAGAATCTGAAATCTTCGGGCTTGTCGGCGAGAGCGGATGCGGAAAAAGCATAACAGCGCTCTCCATTTTGGGCATTCTTCCGCAAAACGCATATGCACAGGGCACGATTATCTTTAAGGATACCAACCTGATCGAGCTCGACCCGGAGTCGATGCGAAAGATCAGGGGCAATGAAATCTCGATGATATTTCAGGAGCCAATGACATCTCTGAATCCGGTGCTTACGGTGGGATATCAGATTGCAGAGGTGCTTATGACCCATCGCGGAATGAAAAAAAAAGCTGCTATGGACAGAGCGGTTGACCTCCTCGGTGCAGTGCAGATGCCGTCGCCTGAGATACGGCTGAAAGAATATCCGCATCAGCTGTCAGGCGGCATGAGACAGCGGGTTATGATAGCCATGGCAGTTGCCTGCAGCCCGTCGCTCGTGATCGCAGACGAGCCGACAACCGCTCTTGATGTCACTATCCAGGCCCAGATACTGGAACTGCTCCACAGCTTGAGACAGGAGCGAAACGTGTCGATTTTACTCATCACGCATGACCTCGGCATCATAGCAGAGAACACATCACGCGTAGCGATCATGTATGCCGGCAGGTTTATGGAGATGGCAGTCACTGAGGCGATTTTCAGTAATACAAAGCACCCGTACACAAAGGGTCTTTTAGAGTCTCTCCCAATAGAAAAGGGGGTTCCGCTGAATCCGATACCGGGCTTTGTTCCGCGTGCGGATGAACTGCCCAGTGGATGTCGTTTTTCTGATCGATGTTCGTACGTGATTGACCGGTGCAGGGTCATGGAACCGGAATTCATTGAGGTTTCTTCCGGCCACTTCTCACGGTGCATTCGGACAGAAGAGATTGCATGGAAGTCCTGAAAGCCATTTCTTTAAGAAAATATTTTAAGACTAGGAAGAAGTCCAGAGGGAGCGATGGGCTTGTCCGGGCAGTGGACGGTATTGACTTTTCTCTCCATGAGGACAGCATATTCGCTCTTGTGGGAGAAAGCGGGTGCGGAAAATCAACAGTTGCCCGACTTGTTCTGAAATTACTGAAACCGACTTCGGGAAGCATTCAGTTTAAAGGGCACGACACCATCGAGTTTGATAAACGTGCTTTAAAAAGATTCAGAAAATCAGTTCAAATCATTTTTCAGGACCCTTTTGCATCGTTGAATCCGCGAAGAACTGTATATAACACGATAGCAGAACCTCTGAAGATCCATAATCTTGCGACCCGGTCCGGTATGAAAGACGCGGTTTCAGAAATCCTGGGAAAAGTCGGTCTCAGACCTGATATCCTGAACCGATATCCTCATGAGTTCAGCGGCGGCCAGCGACAGAGAATATGCATTGCGCGGGCACTGGCTGTGTCCCCGGAGGTCATTGTTGCAGATGAACCACTTTCGGCTCTGGACGTTTCAATACAGGGACAGATTATCAATCTGCTGACAGACCTGAAGAATGAAACACATATCGCATTTCTCTTCATCAGCCATGATCTAAAGGTTGTGCACTATTTCAGCGATACTGTAGGTGTCATGTATCTGGGGAAGATTGTTGAATATGCAAAAACAGAAGACCTCTTTGAAAAACCGCTTCACCCCTATACCGTTGTTCTTATGGAATCAGCACCGAATGTTGAGCCGGAACGCTATGGGAAAATGCACAGCGCTCCGTTGAAAGGCGAGGTTCCGAGTCCTCTTGAAATCCCGCTTGGTTGTCCGTTCCATCCTCGGTGTTCGAAAAAGTTTGATCCCTGTGACCGGATAGTCCCTGAATTACAAGCATCCCAGGGAAGACTCGTTTCGTGTCACCTCTGGAATCCGTACTGACCCGTCGATCGTCAATAGGTGCATCCGTTTTTATCAGAAAAAAAAGGACTTGGCATTTCCAAGTCCTCATATTCATTACGAGCGCGACACATTTCTCGGTACAACATTATACAATGCCGTAATCTATGTTGTAATCACTCGGATCACTTTCAAAATAATATGTGCCTCCATAATCCAGGTTATAGTCATTCGGGTCACTTTTAAATTCCACAGAACCTTCAAGAGTTGCTGTCGTACCACCGGCAAATGTCCATTGCTCAAGAGGCATTTCCACCGCAGTTACATTGCTGAATCCCATGTCTTGAAGTGCTTTTGCACAGAGCACTGCTCTGCGACCCTCCTGGCAATATAGGTATATTTTTCTGGTCATGTCAGGACGTTCCGGATATCCGATATGCTGCCATATCTCAAACTCAAGCACTCCTCTCGGGATATGTAACGCGCCCGGTATATGCCCTGCAGCATACTCTTCAGCTTCCCGCACATCAATGATCATGTCGTAATCTGTTTTGAGCAGTACGTGCTGAAATTCAGCCATGTGGATTACATTAACTGATTCTTTTGCCAGTGTTATCTGTTCATCAATCACAGGAGACCACATTTCACCCATAATCGACGGCCATACCTTCAGGCCGGTCACAGCTCCCGCGAATAGCATGATGATAGCTACTGTACCAGCTATCCCTATGATGAATGTTTGTCTCATTGTAATGCCTCCTTTCCGAAGCTTTTAAAAAGCTTCTTTTCAAAAACCGTACATAAAGAAGCCGAGCATACCAACGTTGGTCCTTCGGCAGCTCGGCCATGCTTTGATCTCAACAGCATCCGCCGCTTTCTGTCCCCTCCTTACGGAGGGTTTGGCTTTATCGGGAACTCCCCTCTCTAATTTCATTCCATCACACACGCCTCTTAATGTCAAATTAAGATTATTAATTAAATATATAAAGCAAACTTGACGATATCGCCGTCGATTCCCACATCTCAGGATTTTAGGCAGTTCTTTTGGTGGAGCCCAGGTAAAAAGGGCAGGCTGATCAGAGCTTCCCTATCTCTGCAATAATTTCAGGGTCTGTCCAGTCATAAGCCCCCATGAAGATCTTAACGATTGTACTGTTTCTGTCGATTAAAAAAGTCGTAGGAAGAGAAAAAACTTTATAGGTCCTCATGACGCTCTGGTCTTCATCCCAGAGAATCTGAAAATCGAAGTCATGTTCTGCTACATATTTTTTAATAGCGGAAAAGGTTTTGTCGGCTGAAACCGCGAGAATCTCTAATCCCTTTGATTTCATATGGGCATGGAGCGTGTTCAGTGAAGGCATTTCCTCTTTGCAGGGCGGACACCAGGTCGCCCAGAAGTTTATCATAACGATCTTCCCCCTCAATGATGAGAGAGGTATCTGGTCTCCGTTTATATTTTCCAGGGTAAAATCCGGGGCCTTCTCATGTTCGAGCTTGTCGATCTCAAAGGGAGATACCGGGCCTTCGTCAGTACTCTTCGGGGTCGGCCCCATGGCGGTTAGCAGAAAAAAGAAGAGCAGTATAAAGACATATCGCATATGTCGCATAACAACGAACATCAGAATATTCGTGTCAGTCTCTCTGTGGTCTTGCGGAGCCGGAGCGCCAGGATTCGTATGATGCCCTCAAGCATTTTAATGCCGGTCTGAGGATGTTCCTTGAGAATCCTGTCGAACGTTGAACGCTTGAAAATGAGCAGGTCGGTATCTTCAATCGTCTTTGCCGATGTAGATCTGGGCAATGCATCAAAGGTAGAGATTTCTCCAATGAATGAACCTTTTCCCACAATGGCAATGATAATCTCTTTGCCTTTGAACTCGGTCTGTTTGGTAATTTCTATTTTCCCGGAGATGACAAAGCCCATGTAATCACCGGGATCTCCTTCACTAAATAAAACCGTGCCTGCAGGATAATGCTCAACTCCGAAGCAGGGAGAGACTCGTTCGAGTTCATCATCAGTGAGATATTCGCATATCTTCATTTCCTCTTTTAGGTCGTTAATCAGTTCGAGCAGGTTCTCTTTCATGATCAGGATTCTCCCCTCAGTTTTTCTGAAAAAAAAGTCTCTTATCCTTTAGTCGGTTGCTCTGCCTTATGTTCTTCAACTTTCTTTTCCATATGTTTCAGCAGGGCTTCAAAAGACTCTTTTCTGATAATGCTGTCATACTGGCTTCTGTAGGTGCTGACAAAGCTTACTCCCTCTACCACCACGTCATATACCAGCCATTTATTGTTTCTACGGACGACCTTATATTCGATAGGAATATCAACTTTTTTGGTCATGACGGTTGTTCTGACCACTGCACGCGTGCCCTTTCCCCGTATCTTCTCTTTGTTATAAAAAATCTCTTCATCTGTATACGACTCGATTCGTTTGATATACGCGACTTCAAGAAGGTCAGTAAAAACAGAGACAAACGCTGTCCGTTCTTCGGAAGTCATTTCCTTCCAGTGGCGTGCTAGCGAGCGCCTCGACATTTCTTCGTAATCGAATCTGTCCGCGACCAGTGCCCTGATGACAGCGCGTCTTTCTTCTTTTTCTTGAGCCGACGCTGGTTTTTTCTTGAGCTCGGCAATAATAGCATCAATAGTTGTTTTTACTTCCTCGGTGGGGGATTGAGCGAATGAACTGATGGGAGCAAAACTAATGATGCAGACCGTAAAGACAGATAATTCCATATAAAACAAAAAGCGTCTCATCATCTCGTATTATCCCTTCTCAAACATATATTTTGTAACCAATTCTTCAAGTTCTATGGTTGACTCGGTCTCAATAATCTCTTCTTCAGCACCAACGTATTCAGACTCCCCGCCGGGTTTGATTTTGACATATTTATCCCCGATAATGCCCTGCGTTCTGATCGACGCTATGGCGTCTTCCTGAATCTTCACATGGGGTTCGATCAACATCTCAACATATGCCTCATAATCATCAAGGTCTATCTTTGAAACCTTGCCAACAATAACACCGGCGATTTCGACCTGGGCCCCTTCCTTGAGCCCGGAAACATTGGCAAAGCGGGCTTTTACCAGATACTGTTTTCTTCCAAAAAGGCTGACGTCCCCCAGTTTAACCGACAAATAGCCAAGACAGAGAAGACCGATAAGAATAAAAATCCCCACCCCTGTTTCAACAGTTATTTTTTTCATACTGATATTATACCTCCATCGCTTCACTTGAATATATGGTTCCCATGGTCGCTTCCACAAAATTCTTGATAATGGGGTTGGATGACATTTGAAAATCTTCTGGTGAGAGACAATCCTGAATGACGCCATCAGAGATGAGGGCTACATAATCAGCGAGTTTAAAGATCTTCGGCACATCGTGACTCACTATGACCGCGGTATATTTCAGCTTTTCCTGAGTTTTAAAGAAGAACCGGTAAATCTCGTTGCTCAGCGCCACATCCAGCCCTGTCGTAGGTTCGTCAAAAAAGACTATCCGGGGATTTAATACCAGCGCGCGCGCAAGGCCGACTCTCTTTTTCATGCCGCCGCTGAGCTGGGCAGGATACTTGTCATTACTTCCCCTGAGATCCATTAAAGAGAGCTTTTCATCTACGACCTCACGGACTTCACTCTCTGATGCCACTGTTTTTTCACGCAGGGGAAGGGCTACATTGTCAAAGACCGTCATTGAATCAAAGAGTGCCGCATTCTGGAACAATACACCGATCTTGGTTCTGATCTCGTTCAACTCTTTTTTCTGTATAGCATTAATGTCTTTTCCTTCAAATAGGACCTGGCCGCGATCAGGCTTTATCAAACCAAGAATATGTTTGAGGATCAGGCTTTTTCCCTGACCACTTGGGCCAACGATAATGGTCGTTTTCCCGTCTATCACAGAGAGGTTAATCCCTTTCAGAACCGTCTGTGTACCAAATGACTTCCAGACGTCAGACAGCGTTATAATGATCTCTGAATCCGTTTTCATATGAGCATTGATGTGATGAAATAATCCATTACCAGAATGGATACAGAGGTCAGCACAACAGCACTGGTGGTCACGTTGCTCACACCCTCTGCTCCAAAACCGCCTTTCCGTTCCAGATGAACGTAATATCCTTTGGCTGCACACAACCAGACAATAAGAAGTCCAAAGCAGACCGATTTGACAAAGCCCATGTAGACATCAATAAACTCCACATCTGATTGCATGCTCGAAAAGAAAGCACCTGCGTTGCCCCCGAGAAGACCGACACCGACTGCATACCCGCCAAAGATGCCGATTACGTCAAATAACGCAGTCAAAAGGGGCATGGAAATGATCCCCGCGATAAACTTTGGTGCCATTATGAACTTATAGGGATCAATAGCCATGCATTCAAGGGCATCTATCTGTTCAGATATTCTCATGATACCGATTTCAGCACAGATTGCTGATCCGGCACGTCCGGTAACCATGAGTGCGGACAGCACCGGACCCAGTTCTCTGATGAGGCTGAGTGCCACTGCTGAGCCAAGGAGACCTTCGGCGCCGAATTTGGTCAGGGTATTGTACCCCTGAAGCCCGAGCACCATGCCAGTAAATGCCCCGGTAAAAATGATGACGAACACGGACAAAGAACCAATAACATAGATCTGTTTCAGGACACTGGCTATCTTGTTGTACGGTGGTTTAATGATATTAAGCAGAGAAAAAAAAAGGAATATCCCCATCCTTCCCGCCTCATTGACGTAATAGAGAACATACGCTCCCAGTTTTTCCACGAAATTGAGCATAATCCCCTCACAGAAGTTCGTTTTGTCTATATTATACCGGAATTATTCCAAAACACGTCTGGTATGCCCTGCCGGACAGTCGTTTAAACGCTACACACTATCTCTGCATCTGTCTGATAATTTCACCAAGCTTTTGGATTTCATCACCATAGAGACCCCAGTTTCCTTCACGCTGTGCTTGCATTGCCCGGCGGTAATGCTCATGTGCCTGGCGAATGAGGTTCTTTTCATCGGTGTGCTGAGGAATTGCACGTTCATCAGGAGCCTGGATCCGTTCTGCAATGCCGACATCGCCGAAAATCTGTGCAAGGGCCTGATCAAGAGTCTTTTCCATGGCAATGCGGTTTTCATACGCAACGATGACCCGCTTCAGCTCAGGTATCTTGCCGGTTTCAGCGCGGAGATAAAGCGGCTGCACGTAGATGAGAGAGCTTTCTATGGGGATGACCAGGAGCGTGCCCTGTATTACCTGGGAGCCTCTCTGGTCCCAGAGAGATATTTGACGTGATATCTCAGTGTCCTGATTGATCCGGGCAACGATCTGCTTTGGACCAAAGACAAGCCGGTCCTTTGGAAACCGATAGACAACAAGTTTTCCGTAATATTCACCGTCACTGCGCGCAACCATCCATGCGGACAGATTGTCTTTTTTCTGTGGATTGAACGGCAGCATCAGGATAAACTCTTCCTGCTGTTCTTCAGGGAGTTTCATGATGGTATAATACGCCTCCATCTTTTCCTTCTGCATCCCGGCACCCATCACCGGTATTTCCCATTGGTCTTCCTTGTTATAGAAGATCTGGGGGTCTTCCATATGATAGGTTGAATAGACACTCGTCTGAACGCCGAAAATATCGAGCGGATAGCGTACATGCTGTCTGAGATCAGCAGGCATCTCTGAGATCGGCTGTAGGGTGCCCGGGAATATCCTGCTTATCGTCTGAATAATCGCATCATTTTTGTCAGCAATATAAAAATGCATGCTTCCGTCAAATGCATTGATGGTGACTTTTACGGAATTGCGGATATAGTTTATGCCGCCTCCCTTCAGCGGCTGCGAATAGGGAAACCGCTTGCTGATAGTATAGGCATCATAGATCCAGAAAAGGTGACCGTCTTCCGAGATGACCATGTAGGGGTCATGGTCCAGATACAGGAAGGGCATCGCCTTTTTTACCCGTTCAGCAATATTCCGGTTGAAAAGGATACTGCTTTCCCGTGTTATATCATTCGAGAGAAACAGTTTCAGAGAACCGAAATGAGCGGCGAATGCCAGTTTCTTGAAAAAAGAGTCTATGATCACGCCGCTTTTACCGGAATACTCGGTAAAGACGTTTGCATCACCTGAAGGGTAATCAAATTCCTTAGATTCGGTATTCACAATAACGTAATTATTGGTGAGCTTGCCGTAATAGATTTCAGGCCGTTCTATTTTGATGCTCTCTCTGGTTGAAACCGGCGGGATATCTTTTGCGATTAAGACCGGCAGCCCCTCAGGAGTGACCTGATTCACCGGCCCGAGGGTGACGCCATAGCCGTGGGTAAAGGTGAGTGTCTCATTGATCCAGTTTCTCGTCGGGATGCTCTCGGATGACAGTTCTCTTGGAGAGAGCATGGTCTGACGATATTCTCCGTCAATGAGGTAGCGGTCATTGCCTACGGTGGTAAACTCATAATACGTGCGGATTTCCTGTACCTGACTGAAGGTATCCAGTAATGGCCGGTGATCCCAGAGACGTATATTTTTTACTGTAGCACTATTATTTTTTATATCTTTTTTTGTAAGGGTTGTTCCGCCTGATATGTTCCGTTCCTTGACTGTCTCGATGCCAAAGCCTTTTCGTGTAGCAGCAATATTATGCTGTATGTATGGGGTTTCCTTCACGAGTTCATTCGGTGCAACAACAAACTTCTGCAAGATCGCCGGATAGAGTGAATTTCCGATAAGAGATACGGCAAAATACATGGCAATTCCCGCGATAACAATTAATTTCTGTTTTGCAAAGGGATAGGTGACCAGAAGTGCTGCTGTAATAATGGCTATTGCTATCTGTAATTTCATGAAAGGTATAACAGCATGGACATCAGTGTACGTTGCCCCGGCCAGAAGCCCGCCAGAGGAGTAGAGTAACGCGTGCATACTGATATATGTTTTTAAAGAAAGAGCGAGAAATATGAGGCCGCCAATGAAGGAGAGGTGAACGGTCACTGAGCGCTCGGCATAGAGACCTCTTGATGACAGGATTATGGTCCCCTTGAGAATATAGTTTAACGCTGCGGCAACAAATGAGATGACGAGTACAAACAGCAGCGTGTGAACAATCATCTCATAAAAAGGGATGGTAAAGAGATAAAATGAAACATCCTTGCTGAATATAGGGTCCTGATAACTGAAATCTACTGCATTCAGATAATAGAGGACGGTCATCCAATTGGTACTGAACAGCATTGCAGCGAATAGTCCCACAACAATCGGCACAAGTATTTTTATCTTATCGAAATGTCTGATAATATTAAGCTGGGGGATCTCCTGACCGTATAATGACGTTGTTATAACACGTCCTTTTGTTGCCTTTATGGATGCCCATAGGCTGATAAACGTGATAATAAATCCCGCGATAAATCCGGCTGCTGCATAGATAATCTGGGCATTGATCTTTACGGTAAAGAGATTCTCGTATAGAATGCTCTTAAACCAGGTCCAGTCCACATACAGTGATATAAGCTGGGGCATAAAAATGAGTAACAGGAATAATGTAAGGGGCAGCAGTATCCATACTATTCTGTTTTTCATATATTCCTCCAGAGAGTACTGTCAATATCTACAGACTATTGTATCACTGCGCACGAGTAATTAAAACAAGAAACGAATATATCAGGCTTGCACAGTCCGGTATTCGGCAGCGAATAGGAGTGAACAGCCGGTTTTATAGGGGCTCTGTGAAAGGAGAAGGAGCACGTGCTGATATCCGGGTGGACAACCGATATGACGCGCTTATATCTTAAATCTTTCCATTGCGGACATGAGATTTAACGACTCTTCTTTCAGTTTGCTCAGGACGGCATTCATCGCCTCTGTTGAACTCATCAGGGTTTGCGTGGAACTCTGGATTTTATCCATGGACTGCAGAATCGCTGTGCTCTTTTCTTTCTGGCTGTTGGTGGAGCCGGCAATCTGAAATGCCTGTGCAGCCACGTTTTCTATAGCAGAGGCTATTTGGTTTGAAACCTCTTTCTGTTCGTTTGTGGCAGTGCTTACCTGCAGGGAAATGTCTTTCACCTTTTCTGTTTCACCCATAATAAACGTGCTGCCCTTGTACTGCTCCTGCAGTGCATTCGAAATCGCCTCTGTCTGTTCGGACATGTTCTCGATCGCAGCAGTGATCTGCTTGATGACAATCGCCTCTTCAGTAGTAGCCCGCTGTATTGACTTTGCCATGTCTGTAGAGACCTTTGAGCTGTCAATAATCTCATTGAGTGCCTCATTGATTTCTTTTGCGAGCTTCATGCCCTGATCAACAGCCTGCAGGCCTTCTGAAGCTATCTTGACACTCGATCGTGTTTCTTCCTGTACTGATGTGATCAGATTGCCTATCTCATTCGTCGAGAGCAGGGCACGTTCAGCCAGTTCCTTGATCTGGTCAGCAACAACCGCAAATCCCCTGCCGTGTTCTCCGGCTTTGGACGCGAGAATGGCGGCATTCACTGACAATAGATTCGTCTGGTCAGAAACATCATTTATGACGCCGAGAATCATGCCAATATCCTCGCTTTTCTTACCGAGCACATTAATGACATTCGCAAGGGCAGAGACATTTTTCTTGATCACCTCCATCCCCTCGATGGCAGCACGGTACGCATTCATCCCCTTATCCGACGCATTCATCATAACGGTTTCAGCCATTGACACAGACTCGCCGGCGCTCTTTTCAATATCCTTTGTCGTGGTGTAAACTTCCTCGATGGACGAGGCGATTTCATCTGACGTGGTTGACAGGGCATCCACATTTTCAGCTATGGATTTCATGGTCGCTACCATCTCTTCGACTGATGAGGCGGTTTCATTGGCTGTTTCAGTAAAGGTGTGGGCATTATCAGCTATCGTATTGATAGCGGTCTTGGTCTCAAGGATCGCGGATGATGATTCCCGCGCAGCCTCGGACAGGGACTCAGTGCTTGTGGCTATATGGGATATGGACGTATTCAGATCATCCGTAGCCGAAAAGGTCTCTTCAATGGCCTGTTTCTGCACTTCGGTTGCTTTTATAACATCTTCTGATGACTTTGTCATCTGCGATGTAACATCCGAAATGCTGCCCGTAATACCTCCTATTTTCGTCAGGATTACCTTCAGGCTGCTGATCATGTTCGCGAAGCTGCTCGTCAGCACATTGATCTCTTCATCCTGTGTTCGTGCTATTTCCAGCCGCAGATCACCGTCTGCCACCTTCTTTGATAGGTTTGCCATCTGATTCAGGGGGGCGGACAGGGTTTTCTGCAGAAGAATCGCTATTGCGAATCCGATGAGTATACCGGCCAGTCCCACAATAATGTTCAGCCTCTTTGAATACAAGGTAGCTTGAGCCATTATAGCCTCATGTTCTTCAATTTCATCCAGTATGGAATTCTTCAGTTCAACTGCGATGTCGTGAGCACTGGTTTCAAGATCAAGAAGTGTCCGCTCCCACGAACGCACTCCCTCACCAGTCCTCCGGATCGCGAGTTCCTCGGAATACGCGATCATACCAACCCGGTATTCCTTTATCTTCCCAGTAAATTCCTTGATAAGCCGCTGTTCACGTTCGCTAGTCAGTTTTTTGGAAAGTGCCTCCGCGCTTTTTACGAGTACGAGAGATTCTTTCAGGATAGGTTTAAGGTCGGTCAATTCGTCGATCACAAAAGTAGTGAGCTTATCCTTTATATCGGTAAATTCTTTGAGCATGGCATCAATCTCTCTGAGACGGGGCTGGTATGTTGTATTGATCACAGTCAGTTCTTTTTCGATTTTCAGGTTCTGGGTATAGGAGAAAAAACTGGATGCAGCAAACAGGAAGACCAGCATCCCGAGTCCAATGGTGCGAATCTTCCTGTTAGAAATCGGTATCTTGCCGAGAAAATTCATTATTTAAACACAAGATAGAGTTTTTCAGATATCCTTCCCTGCCCGTAAAAATTGGGAACAGAGTTATCAAACTCTTCGCCGTAAAGGCTTTTTATCGATACACCAAAGAGATATTTCTTTTTCAGATTACTGAACTGAACATCATCAGCGTTGCCGGTAACGAGCTTTCTTTCGTACTCTATGGTCCATTGGCCATTTTTCCAGACGCCCTTTGCTTTTACATCAGCACGGCTGCCGGATGGCTGTCTGGATACGTACTGCGGCTGCACGTCTCCTGCGTAGTCCGTTAAAACCTGTTTTTTCTGTGCCGAGGTGCCTGCGTCACCCAGTCGCATGAGATAGCGTTTTTTCCCGGTTCTGCTTATAATTTCTGTTGCCTTTTTGCCTGATTCTGAAGAGAACACCTGGGACTTGTCATCAGAATACCCTGCTGGATTTGTGCGGTGGGCCTTCCAGTACCAGACGTCTGCAACGTAATTGTTGTCAGCAAAGTTTGACAGGTCAACCTCATGCTTCTCCATATTCCATTTGAAGATAAAGGTGTCTTCTCTCTGGTTGCCAGGTTTATAGATCTCAAGTTCTTTGTTCCAGACCCATGGTTTGTGGAGACGGTCTTCTGTCCTGTCAGGATATTGCACAAGGAAAAAAACCATGTTATTCGCGTAGAGGGCTTTGAGCGTTATGTCAGCCTTCATCCGCTCGTCATGAATGGTATACGTTTGTGCCTTTGCCCAGACAGCGTCGTCACCTGATCCGTCAAGAGTAGGCGCTTTTGCTGCTTTCGTGGCTACGATGTCCTGTGCTCCATACACCGGAGCAGTGACAAGAACGATTCCGGCCAGAATGGCTGCCATGAAAAAAGTGAATCTGCTCATCATTACCTCCTCCTCAATAATCCAGCTTTTATATTTAGCATTTTAGCATTCTTTTACGCTGAATGCGCGGAAAACACTATGTGGGCTGGATATTATCATGTGATGGATATTGCAAATTTCATGCTAATATATCGTTCATATCGTTTGCATAAACGATTTAGTGTAATATACTTACCCAAAAAATGTAAATCGTAAGATTAGTTATCAATTTTAGATGCCGGATCACCCGGTCATTGCATACAGTTTCATCCTGAGACTCGTCTTTGTAAAAGTCAATTTTCGTATATATCATATGAAATGTGTCAAAATTCTGTCATTAGTTGAGTGCTTGCTTTTTCGTAATGTCTTTGATCATCATGAAAGTGGCAGGCTGAAAGGAACTTGTCTGTTCCAACGTAGTTGGCTTAGATCAGACCGACGATCATCCATATCATATGCTCTGATCGAGATGATGGGGTTGGAAGATTTCAATGAGATGTAGGCTGGAAAGACAAAACGAGAAAAAGAGATGAGGAATAACAAAGTCCTCGATAATCTCATAAATCCCTCCTTAATTCATATTTTCGACAATGGTAATGTCGGATTTCATACATGTCAAGTAAAATATCATATTTATAGATGCAAGTATATATAAATACTGGGATTTATCGGGGAACATTGAACGAAGAACGCAAAGCGCTAAGAGTGAGGAGTGAGGGGTAAGGCGTGAGGAGCGAACATAGCACTGAGAACCTTTATCGCAAAGCGCAAGGCGTAAAAGACACTAAAGAGTAAACAGTTAACTTCAAACGTTGAACCTAGAACTTAGAAACCGTAATTCGTGATTGGTTTTTTCTTGTATCGTGAATCTTGAATCGTGCGTCGTGAGTCGTGCATCTTGTATCCTATAACGTGTAAAGCGTAACCTTGAACGCAGAACATTGAACATAGAACGTTTAATTGTTAACATAGAACCGTGGAACTCAGAATCGTGAATCATGAGTCGTAAGTGGTAATTAGTGAAGTTCGAATATTGAACTCAGAACATAGAACTTAAAACCATGGAAAATAAAGACGTCATAAAAAGCGGGGAATACGCGCCGGGAACATTACTTATTTACAGTTTTCTTTTGGCAATTATTCCTGTTGCCTTATTTCTTCACCCAGCGTATACAGGGAATATCTTTGGTGATATGCTCAAGCCATATACCTATAACTTAATATACTGGGGACCCCTGTTCTTTTTTATCGGTCTTGTACTCGCGATTAAGGCCTTTTTCAGATTTCGTTCTTATAAAAGTTTCTCTGGCCAGATGCTTTCAATCTTCAGCGCACTGCTGAACCTCGCGATATTCCTCATTGATATCAATTACATCAGATCAACACTTGGTTCGTAGATCGCAAAGCGCAAGGCGCATAGCGTGAACCGAGGCTAGCACTTTAAACGTTGAACGCAGAACTTCGAACGTAGAATGACTCAAAGGATTGGTGCCGGTGGGAAGACTCACACTCCCACGGGGTTGCCCCCTCCGGATTTTGAGAGCGATAACACTCTTTTTCGGGTTCCATGTAACTATTTCCATTCGCTGATAACATGCCTAAATATAAATATTTTTTTGCTTAGTCATGGTTGGAAGCGATTGAAGTTGATTGAAGAAAATTGAGGCTCAGGGTTACAAAATGGTTACAATTTTAGGGGCTGGGCAACCAGCCCTCTTTTTTATGGTTACACCTGCAATAATCTTAATATTTAAAAAGTGATTATTTCCTTTTAATCATCAAACCAAGAAAAACACTTTCTTCCTGCAATATTGTTTTTCAATTTTCACTTTGAGCTCAACATGTTAAGTGCTAATCGTTAATCGGAGCTTGTTATTCATGAGTTCCTGAACATCTTGTCATGATCCTGAATCTTTGCTAGACTGATTTTATGTGAGCATCTTTCATACACACAGAGAAGCAAGGGTGTATCATTTCGGTGTGTGCCGGCTGATGTTTCGCAAAACCATATCCAGGTCAACGGGAGGTCAGATATGAATCGTCGTGATTTTCTGAAGACATCTGCAGCGGTGACCGCAGCCCTTGCGAGCTCTCCACTGCAGGCAGCAACCGGTACGGAAAAACCATCGATCAGGCGTTACCAAGAAATCGGGAAGACCGGACTGAAGATGAGCGACATTTCAATGGGCAGTGTCAGATTTACTTCTGCGTCTCTTGTACTGCGCGGCATAGACAGGGGGATAAATTATATCGACACCTCTCCTGACTACGGTCAGGCCGAGAAGTATATCGGTGAAGCAATGAAGAAGATCCAGCGCGATAAGATTATCCTGGCGTCGAAATTTTGCAGATCCCGTATCCGCGGCGGGCATCTCCGGTACGGGAGCACGAAAGAGGATTATATTCAGGCGGTCGAAAAGAGTCTTTCACGACTGAATACGGACTATCTGGATTTCTGTTTCGTCCATTCGATGGGTTCGGTGAGCGCGGATGTGGAGGAAGAAAAAAAGCGTCTGCTGGACAACGAGATGCTCTCAGCTGTTGAGGTCTTGAAGAAAGCAGGTAAGATCCGTTTCCTTGGTGTTTCATCCCATGGCCCCAATAACATGGAGGAGCTTCTCACGATAGCGGTGAGATCAGGCCATTTCGATGTGATCATGCCTACGTTCAATTTCATGCAATTTTCAGATATACCGGAGGTGCTGAAAGAGGCACGACAACGCATTCTGGAACGGCTGAAGAAAAAAAGGTCGTGGCTCCAAAAGATGGCCCTTCTGAAGGAGGCGAAAAAGAGAGGAATCGGTGTTATTGCGATGAAGACACTGGCCGGAGAGAGGGATTTCAGTTTCTCCAGTGAAGGTGTGCCTTTCCAGCCAGCGGCCTTCAAATGGGTCCTAAGCCACCCCGAGATAAGCGGACTCGTGGTAACCTTTAAGAACATTTCTCAGCTCGACCTCTATCTCACCGCCTCGGGAGGGAAATTCACTGCTAAAGATGAGAGGACGCTCAATCAATACGTGGCACGATACTCGAAAGAGTATTGCAGGACAGGGTGCAATGACTGTGAGTCGGCATGTCCTAAGGGCGTGGAAATCGCGACGACGTTCCGGTACGAGATGTATTTCAGGGATTACGGGATGGAGAAGACGGCAATGGAGTCATATGCCGCTCTCAGGAACAAAGCCGAGAACTGCCGCACCTGCGAAGACGAATCCTGTGCAGGCGCATGTCCTTACGGTTTGTCAATAAAGACGTTCCTCCATAAGGCGCACGAAGCCCTCTCATTCAGGGCATACGGCAGACGCGAGCGATTAGATCGCGGCGTATGACGAGTTACGGGTTACACATTGCGCGTCGTGAGAAACTGAGTTGACTTCGGATTGAAATCTGTAGTCTTTGGAGGGAGTCGCATTTGTGCATAGGAGGAAGCAATCAATGCTACCTCCAGCTTGCCACCAATTCAAATTCAAATATCGTATTGTGTTCACAACGTAATCGGATTGTGGACTTCACCTGCTATGTAGATTGCAAAATCTACAGGCTGAAAAAAACTTCTTCCTCTGTAATATTAATTTCCAATCCTGTTCCGTGTGCGATATTTCAATTGTAAATCAATAGTCGTTTATAGTTCTGCTGATTGATAACTGGAATATTCTGTAATACACTGATTATAATTAATGATTAACTGAAGTTTTTAAGGATGAAAATTAAAGACTTTCAATTCATAAATGTTTATTTTTTAAAATCGATGTATTCTTCCGAATAGATAGTAAAAATGGAAGGTAAAACCAAAACAAAAGCACAACCCGTTAATAAGCAAACTACTGCGTCTCGAATAGAAAAACAATCATATATAACTCCCGGAAATATTTTCACTTATCCCAGACGTCTCGCGATTATCTTGATGGTTACAATATTCTTGATAGAGGCTGTTGTTATGTGTATTTTGAGAATTTTGCCGCCATTACCCATAGCTGCGGAAGCTATACTGGACTCATTCTTACTTGTAATTATAGTTTATCCATTGCTCCATTTCCTTGTATTTAAACCTTATATCACTGAGCGTCAGAAGCTCGAGCAACAGCTGCTGCATTCACAGAGATTGGAAGCGGTGGGTCAGCTTGCAGGCGGTATCGCCCATGACTTCAATAATATTCTCACTACAATCATGGGGTATGGAAGCCTAATAAAGATGGAAATGAAGGAAAATGACCATTTGCGGAATCACGTAGAACAGATACTTTCTTCAGCAGAGATGGCATCAACGCTCACACAGAACCTTCTTGCGTTCAGTAGAAAACAGATAATCAACCCACAGCCTGTTAAGCTCAATGAAATAATAACAAAGACAGAGAAAATTCTCTCACGGCTGGTTGGTGAAGACATAGAACTGAAGACAATTCTTGCAGAAGATATGACGATAATTGCTGATTCTGGACAGATTGAGCAGGTCTTAATGAACCTAGCAACAAATGCTCGGGATTCTATGCCAAGAGGGGGGGCATTAACTTTTGAGACTGATATAGTAGAACTAGACAAGAAATTTCAAGAAACACATGGTTTTGGGAGACCTGGAGTGTATGGCATGATATCAGTAACAGATTCAGGTATCGGTATGGATAAAAATACCAGGGAAAGAGTATTTGAGCCATTTTTTACTACCAAAGAGATAGGAAAAGGCACTGGACTTGGGCTATCAATGGTATATGGGATTGTCAAGCAACATAACGGATTTATAAATGTCTACAGTGAACCAAGCAAGGGAACGACATTTAAAATATATCTGCCTTTAATTGAAGCAGAGGCTAAAGAGATAAGCATAACTAAACTTCCCTCGCTTCAGGGAGGCACTGAGACAATACTCGTAGCAGAGGATGATGAATCCGTCAGAAAACTCACAAGAGATATACTTGAGAAATTCGGATATAGGGTTATAGTGGCAGAGGATGGAGAGGATGCTGTAAATAAATTCATGGAGAATAAGAATAAGATTAACCTTCTTTTGCTTGATGTCATCATGCCTAAGAGGGAAGGCAAAGAGGTGTATGAAGAGATAAAAGGAATTAAACCTGACGTAAAGGCATTGTTTCTCAGTGGATATTCAGAGGATCTCTTACAGAAGAAAGGGGTGTTGGAGAAGGGATTGCACTTTATCTTTAAACCTGTAGCAGTCAATGACCTCTTGAGAAAGGTGAGAGAAGTTTTAGATAAATAATACTCATTTTTTTACAAACCTCAATTTGCAACATTTGTAGGTGAAAACAATTCTCAAAATTGTTTATTTCCGTTACTCTTCAATGTCAGAAGGATTTTTAAGTTGAGGATTATAGGAAAGACCGTTTCTTGATCTGTGCCCTTCAACACACCAACATCTTCCATCAAAAAATGCGGATTGCCATGTGGAAGCTTCAGTCACCGGGCTAATCCCCAACCTGAAAACTTGAGGTTATATTTCGTACAATCGTCAGGCATCTGTGACATGCGTATTGTGAGTAATGTGCTTTTACGATAAATTAATTAACGTAATCAAGAATGTCCCCGACTATACTCTCTATTACTGTTAATGAGTCTGACTCAATCTGAAATGAAAAATTTGAAGCAGAAATACGTGTTCATTTCTCAATATGTATATTGTCTTTATTTGCCGGATTGTTTCTGTAAATATCTAAAGAAATCTCCCTCAGTTGACAGAATCAACCAGTCTTTTTCGGATAATGTATTGTAATATGTCTCCATCGTCTTCAAAAAACGGTAAAATTCCCGAGACTCGTCGCTCTGATTATAGGCCTTGGCGTATATAGCAGTCGCCTGGCCATCAGCTTTCCCTATAATTGTCTGAGCTTTTCTATATGCTTCGGATTGAATCTTTTTGAGTTCCCGTTCTTTGTC
>CP070737.1:685285-753102 GCA_020347665.1 Nitrospiraceae bacterium | reverse complement strand
AAAGGCTGAGAAGAGAGAGTTGGCACCAGCAGAGGATAAATAATCTTACATACATATGAAAAAGGAGATATAAAGATGAACGAAGAACGGAAAAGAACCATGAAGGCAGGCAAGAAAATAGGATATTTAATCCATAGGAGTAGGAAAGGAGAGAAAAAATGAGATGCCCTTATCTCGCCGATAACCCTCTATATAGATGTGAAGCAGCAGATAAACTTTATGTGCCTTCCGACTTTCAATTACGTGAATACTGTAAAGCTAAACGATATAAAAGATGCCCATTCTATTTATTTTTGTCTCAAATAAACGCTTTGGATTCAAAAGACTTTGTAACATATTCGTAAAAGCATCGAAATTTATAAGTACGTAGTTTTCTATTGGACATGTAATCCTCAATATTTTTGAAATGCTGAATCTAAACAATGACAAGTTAAGTCGATTTTCAAATCTGCGTCTTTCCGTCTGTAATCTTCAGTCTGTAATCAATTCTTTAAGGTGTGACTTAGAGGAAGGCATACTTTTCACAATATTAAGCATTCGGCGCATGAACGCCTCTATTCTTCGTATTGAATCGTCCGGCCGGTGTATGTGGAATAATCTTTCAGAATTGTTTCGTACCGTGTATTTAACAAAGGCGATGAAATCATGAAGTCAGCGGTAGATCTGTTACATGCGGTCGGGACATTATACAGAACCGAGATTCTGAGGAGTGCTTTTACGTCTACATCATGCGGTTGCGGCTGCATCGGATCCCATAGAAAAATTATCAAATCAATTTTTCCCTCTGCTATCATTGCGCCCATTTGTTGATCTCCTCCCAGAGGACCTGATTTGAGCTTTACTATTTCGATATTCCGCGCGTCTTCAGCTTTCAGCTTTTCTTTCAGCGTCTTTTCAACTAACCTTCCTGTGGTTCCTGTACATATCAATTTATGATTTATCAATACGTTATAGTTCCATTCAATCCATTCCATTAAATCTTTCTTCCTGTTGTCGTGAGCTACTAAGGCTATCCGTTTGATTTCTTCCATCGTGATTGCTCCTTTTCTGAACCTGCTCTATGCTCTATTTTTGATGTGTGTCATCTACCATGGAATATCCTTCTCAGCACATCGCAGATTTTAGTAGTATGCGTTTCTGGAGGTTGACTTTTTTAAGCATCACCCCGTCAGTAATGATCTGCTATAAATTATTTACTCAGAAGCTTTTTCACTGAGTCTCCTGCTCCTTGTGTTACACTGTCAAGAGACTCATTGATTTTTCGCTCTACTTCCTCCTGTGCCTTTTTACCAGCTTCCTCAAAGCCTTTGCCAAGGTACTGTTCAATATTGAGTTTTGCAACAGCCGGCCCAACAGTTTTTACCAGTGCAGTCATGACCTGTTCGGCCACTTCACCTGGTGATACACCCTTTTCCCTTCCGATATTCGTTAATTGTATACGGGGAATTTTCGTAGACATTTCTTTTTCACCAAGAGCAAAAATCTTCACATCAATGTGTCCGTTTTCAATAACCAGCCTTCGAATAACCAGACTTACTTTTTTGTCATCAGTTCTCCTGTCAGTCGAGCTTTCAGCTGATGATTTCCTTTTCTTTTGATACCGCCGGACATTTTTCTTAAGAACATCAATATTTGATACACCGGATTTATTAATCTCATACACAGCGTGTGGTGCTCGTATAAGAATTTCGTCAATAACTACGGGATTTTTCGTTATGGCATGTGTATCGATTTTCATCGTAATGTTGTCCAGGCTAAATGCACTGCCAGATGAGAATTCCGGTGGATTGCCGATGTCTAGGCCGCGGACTGTTCCTTCACCTGATTTTAAGGTAATTTTCACCGAAGAGACTTTTACTTTTGTTTGTGTTACGTCTGACCCATATTTTTCTATTGCCGCAGCAACAAGGGAATCCAAAGACGATAACACATAGAACAGGGCAAATATGATTATAACCATAATCAGGATAAGACTAATAAATACACCCTGTTTCGTTTTCATGACAAATACCCCTATGACCTGTAACTATCGGGTTCCTTCCAGAAAATGCTTTTCGGGGGCAACAATATTATATATCTATATTCCTTGCTTCAAGAGCGTGTTTAACAATAAAATCTTTTCTCGGTTCTACCTGATCCCCCATAAGGGTTGTGAAAATTTCCTCAGCTTTAACCGTATCATCAATCGTCACTTGCAGTAGGGTGCGCTTGTCCGCATCCATGGTTGTATCCCATAACTGCCTCGGGTTCATCTCCCCAAGCCCCTTATATCTCTGGATATTCAATCCCTTACGGGCAATTTCATAAACAAAATTCAAGAGCTCCGTGGTTGATAACATTTCTTTTTCTGTGTCCTTTGCAGTTGCCCTGTACGGCGGTTTGCCAAGTTCTTTCATATAACTGTGCAGGGTAGCAAGCTCCCTGAATTCAGGATAGAGCAGCAGGTTCGTATCAAGGTTCACTTTATAATTCAGCCTCTTTATTTCAACACCGTATCCGCCATGCTCTTCTTCGTCATATATGTCTCCCACTTGAGCATCTGTCAGCTGAGCCTTCAGTTTGCTAAGAAAATCTTTCAATTGATATTTATCTTTCAGCATTGATTTGCTGATCCCGTTGTTCAAGAAAAAGAGTAAAATCTTCGGGTCTCGTCGCCTTCTCCGATACCAGTCTTTCAGTCTTTCATAATTCAGCAGCTTTTTGAGAAATGGGATCAATGTCTTGCCTTTGACACGCTGTCCTTTGAGCTCCAAAGTCACTTCATCAGCAGCAAGTTCGAAAAGCATGTTCTGTAGTTCAGTCTCATTCTGCACATACTTTTCTGTCTTGCCTTTTTTTACTTTAAATAACGGCGGTTGCGCGATATACAGATATCCGTTTTCAATAATTTGAGGCATCTGTCGGTAGAAAAAGGTCAGCAATAACGTCCGTATGTGCGCACCGTCAACGTCCGCGTCTGTCATCAGTACTATTTTGTGATATCGCGCCTTTGATATATCGAAATCATCGGCACCTATGCCAGTACCAAGCGCAGTGATCAGTATACGAATCTCTTCAGAGCTGAGCATTTTGTCAAAACGAGCTTTTTCAACATTCAGAATTTTACCTCTCAGCGGCAGGATAGCCTGCGTGCGCCGATCCCGTCCCTGTTTTGCGGACCCACCAGCTGAGTCGCCCTCGACAATGAAGAGTTCGCTGAGGGCCGGGTCTTTTTCAGAGCAGTCAGCCAGTTTTCCAGGAAGCCCGGAATCTTCCATTGCTCCCTTTCTTCGAGTCAATTCCCGCGCCTTTCTCGCCGCGTCCCGTGCGCGTGCGGCCTGAACTGCCTTTTCCATGATCTTCCTGGCAATCGATGGGTTTTCTTCAAAGAATGTCGACAATGTCTCATTCACGATTGATTCAACGATTCCTTTTATCTCGCTGTTGCCAAGTTTCATCTTTGTCTGACCTTCAAACTGTGGATCCGGCAGTTTCACGCTGATGACAGCAGCGACTCCTTCCCGGATATCTTCACCTGAAAGATTGTCCTTGCCATTCTTCAACAGACCAGATGAAGCAGCATAACTGTTTGCGGTCCTTGTAAGTGCTGCCTTGAATCCTACCAGATGCGTACCGCCTTCTTTGGTATTAATATTGTTCGCAAAGGTAAAGATGGTTTCTGAGTATCCGTCGTTATACTGTAAAGCGACTTCCGCTGTAATCCCTTCTCTTTCACCATAAATATATATAGGCTTTGGATGGAGCGGTGTTTTATTTTTGTTCAAATGTTGCACAAATGAGACAATACCGCCCTTATAAACAAATTCCTGCTTCTTATCCACACGCTCATCGAAAATTGTTATCGTAAGGCCACGGTTTAAAAAAGCAAGCTCCCTGAGTCGCTCAGACAGAATGTCATAACTGAAATCGACTGCATCAAAGATTTCAGGATCAGGTTTAAAGGTAACCTTGGTGCCGCGTTTTTTGGTTTTTCCCACTTCCGTAAGCGGTCCTGCAGGTTTTCCCCGTTCAAATCGCTGCTCAAAGACTTTGCCGTGTTGTTTAATCTGCACTTCAAGCCATTCAGACAACGCGTTGACCACTGAAACACCAACTCCATGTAGTCCTCCCGAGATTTTGTATGCCTTGGATTCAAACTTGCCGCCGGCATGCAGCTCCGTAAGCACCACCTCTGCTGCTGTTCGCCCGTCTGGGTCACCCGGATGAGGGTCAGTCGGTATGCCTCGACCATCGTCTCTGATAGTGCAGCTTCCGTCATGATGAATAGTTACAGCAATGTCTGTACAGAAACCGGCGAGCGATTCATCTACACTGTTATCAACAACCTCATAAACCAGATGGTGCAACCCTTCAGGTCCGGTTGAACCGATATACATCGCCGGTCGTTTCCGTACGGCATTCAGTCCCTTGAGTACCTTGATATCATCTGCGCCGTATTCTTCCCTCTGCGCTTCGTTGATGTTTCTATCGTCATTCTTATTCGTATCTGTCGCCCTGGTTCCCAATCTGTCCTCTTTCCGTAATCATTTTTTGCTGCTCATCAAAAAATATTGTTCATGTGCGCTTCATCTGCTAAATTCGCATCGGCATAATAACACAGCGGTAATTTTCGTTTTTTTCTCCTCTGATCAGCACGGGATTCAGTGCAGCTTGAATCTCCAATGTGATCTTTTCATCGGACATGCCTTCGAGTATATCTATAAAATAGCGCGCATTAAAACCCATGGTAATCTGTTCTCCCTTATATTCCACTGGAAGTTCGTCCTGAGCTTCACCAATGTCGGGATTTGAAGATGTTATGGAAAACAAATTGTTCGAAATATCAACTTTGACCGCATTCGACCGTTCTTTTGACATAATAGCAACTCTTCTCAGAGATTTCGTAAATGCTTCCCGATTAACGATTATCTTATTTTCATTATGTGCCGGTATTACCTGTTCATAGCTTGGATAGGTTCCTTCAATGAGACGGGTGAGGAATTCTATTTTGCCGACGGTAAAAAGAACATGGTTTTTATCAAGTGTAACCTTTACGGTTTCACTTGATTTCTCTATTATCTTCCTTAACTCTGCCGCTGCCTTCTTGGGCACGATGAGCTTTTTTTCCTCATTAATGGTGCCCTGAATCTGTTTGCTGATAATTGCAAGCCGATGCCCATCCGTCCCGACAACAGTAATTGTTACCCCCGACGTCAGATGAAAGAGCAGACCATTCAGGGTGTACCGTGTATCACTTTCACCGGCGGCGTAAATGGTCTTCTCAATTACATCTTTTAAAAGATCTGCTTCTATCGAAATCTCTTCTTTGTCTTCCATGCCCGGCCAGGCTGGGAATTCTCCTGATGACAGGCATGCGAGCCTGAAATTGCTCTTACCGACCTTTATTTTCATCCACTGATCGTCGATGGTTTCACACCGCACATCGCCATCAACTTCTTTGATAATCTCAAACATCTTTCGCGCCGGAATACAGATTTGCCCTTCCTTCTCAATACGTACCTGGAGAGGTTCTTTCATGGCAGTTTCAAGATCTGTGGCAACAATGAACGCCCCTTTCTTGCGAGCATCAAGCAAAAAGTGACTTAAAATCGGCATGGTATTCTTTTTTTCAACAATATTCTGAATATTTGAGAGCTTTGACTGTAATTCCTCTTTTGCTACGGTAATTTTCATGCCCCCTCCTTACGGTCTGATTTTTTGCACGAGATTTTCTATTGTTCTATCGAAAGAATCATCTTTTTTTCTCTTGTCTTCGATCTGTCTACATGCGTAAATTACTGTTGCATGATCCTTTCCTCCAAACTGTTTGCCTATATCATTGAGCGATGCATTGGTAATTTGCTTGCTCAAAAACATTGCAACCTGTCGCGGCAGGGCAACATCTTTTGTTCTTCTCTTCGATTTAATATCTGACAGTTTTATGTTGTAGAATTCGCATACAATTTTTTGAATTGCATCAATAGAAATCGGTTTTTCGTCATCATGTATGATATCTTTTAATATCTTCTTGGACGTCTCTAAATCTATTGCTTCCCCCGTCAGGGCAGACTGGGCAGCTATCCGTATCAGCGATCCTTCAAGTTCTCTTATGTTCGACTTAATTTTTTTTGCAAGAAACAGGGCAACTTCCTCCGGAATCTTTCTGATATCCATCATCTCCGCCTTTTTGTCTATAATCGCTAATTTTGTTTCTATGTCCGGCGGTTGAATATCAGCAATAAGACCCATGTTAAACCGTGATCGTAGTCTATCTGTCACATCTCTGATCTCTTTTGGTGGTCTGTCACACGATATGACGATCTGTTTCTGTTTTTCATAGAGAGCGTTAAACGTATAAAAGAATTCCTCCTGAGTAGCTGTCTTATTTGCTATAAACTGCACATCATCCAGTAACAGAAGATCCAGGTTTCTGTACTTTTCTTTCAGGGCGGTCATTTTGTCGTGTCTCAAGGAAGCAACAACTTCATTCGTAAACTGCTCTGATGATACATAGAGCACAGAATGGTCAGGGTTCCTCTGTAAAACGCTATTCCCAATTGCGTTCATGAGATGAGTTTTGCCAAGACCTACCCCGCCGTATATAAAGAAAGGATTATATGTCTTTCCGGGACTTTCAGCGACTGCTGTTGCGGCAGCATGGGCGAATTGATTACTGGATCCTGTAATAAAATTGTTAAATGTGTATTTAGGATGAAGATATACGCCCTTATTGACCAGCCGTTTTCGTCTGGTTTCTATTCGTTCACTTTGCGTATGCTGTTTTTTTTTCGACTTTTCTTCTATGTAATATTTTACGTTTATTGGATAGCCGAGCGTTGTCTCAAGGGAATCTTTAATAATTCCGGGATAGGTATCTTCTATCCATTCCTTGTAAAATCTGTTTGGTATCCCAATCGTAGCAGTACGCTCTTTCAGCGTTGTAAGAATAATTGGTTTGAACCATAAGTCGAATACATTTTCTCCGACCTTTTTTTCTATTGATGAGAGGCTCTTATTCCATATTTCTTCTATTGTCATGAGATATATTTACTAACAATTTACTAACAATTGTTGGTAACTCTCCCTTGGAAGGTATGATATTATAGCTAAATTGGATAATTCAGGCAATAATATGTTATTAACCAGTGAGTATTTTTTTTTATATGTTCAGTGCCCCTTTCTTATGAATTTTCCATTTTGTTTTTACATGCTTTTCACGAAAAAATATGCTTATGAATCAAAGAAATGTAAACTGTTTTAACTTTTTAACCACTATTACTACTTCTACTATTTTTTTATATTATTATATTGTATAGTAAGAAGGAATGTTTATATCTTACTCTTGCGCCCTTTTCTTCAAAAACTCCTGAATAAGAACATCTATATCTCCATCAAGAACAGCATCAACATTTCCAATCTCTTTATTTGTCCTATGATCCTTTACGAGTCTATACGGCTGAAGAATATATGATCGAATCTGACTACCCCAGGCAATATCTTTTTTATCACCAAGGATATTCTCCATCTTTTTCTCCTTTGCCTGCAATTCAAGATCAAAAAGGCGGGCCTTGAGAATCTTCATGGCCACGGCCCGGTTTTTATGTTGAGACCGCTCATTCTGGCAGCTTACCACTATGCCGGTTGGAATATGGGTTAAACGTACAGCAGAAGATGTCTTGTTAACATGCTGACCCCCTGCCCCAGAAGCTCTAAACGTGTCCATTTTCAGATCTTCATCTTTGATATCAATATCGATATCTTCATCAATTTCGGGAATAACAATAACCGCAGCAAAAGAGGTATGTCTTCTTTTATTGGCATCAAACGGGGATATTCTTACGAGTCTATGAACTCCCGCTTCAGACAGAAGGTAGCCATATGCGTAATTTCCTTCAAATAATAATGTTGCACTTTTTATACCGGCTTCATCACCGGCCTGTACATCGACAATTTGAGCATGATATCCCTGTCTCTCAGCCCAGCGAAGATACATCCTCATCAGCATTTGTGCCCAATCCTGACTTTCTATGCCTCCAGCGCCCGGATGAATCGTAATAATAGCGTTATTATTATCATATTCTCCAGACAGCAGGTTTTTGAGTTGAATATCTTCAATGTCTTTTTTTAAAGAAGCAATCTCCTTTTGTAATTCCTTTAGGAAGAGCTCTCCATCGGCTTCCTTGAGAATTTCTATGGAATCTTCCAGATAGACCAACTTTTTTTCTACTGATTCAAAGGGTATTATGATGTTTTCTATCCGAGACTTTTCCTTGAGAAGTTTTTTGGTTTTTTCTGGGGAAGACCAGATTTTTTCAGTGGCAAGATTTTCAGATATTTGAGTTATAAGAATTTCTTTCGCGGGTATATCAAAGATAACCTCGAAGAGCTTCAATAGTATGTCTCAATTGAGTCAGCAGTTCCTTTAATTCAGTTTGAATTAACATGATTACCTCCACGGCCTTGTATTAATTGTAACTATTATAGTCGTTATAAGGCAAAACATTGCAAAAAGATCTCCATACCGAGTATATAATGTCAATGTTCTATCTGTTTTAAGCGTTTGAGTTAACGTCGTTCTCGTAAACAATTCAGTCTGAGAAAGAATGCGTCCATTGCTGTCAATGAAACCAGATATCCCGGTATTTGCAGAACGGATCATCGGCTTTCGGTTTTCCACAGCACGAAAAACAGCCATACCAAAGTGCTGATACGGACCGGAAGTATTGCCAAACCATGCATCATTTGTTATGGTAACCATGAAATCACCCCCCTGAGTATAAAATTTTCTCGCCAGCCCGGGAAAGATGATTTCATAGCAGATAAGTGTTCCGAATCTCCCTATAGAAGTATCTGCTGTTTGATATGTTTTGCCAGAAATATAATCACCGACACCAACAACAAGTTTATCGATAAAAAAGAGAATATTCCGCAAAGGAACATACTCGCCAAACGGAACAAGATGTATTTTATCATACGTATATATTGTTTTACCCTTTTGGTCGAGTAGGACCGCACTGTTTGACAAAAGCATTTTGTCGTCCTGATAGTCTTGCATGGATACACTTCCAAAAAGAAGATAGGAATGAAGATTTTTTTGAAAATCAACCAATACAGCAGACTGTTCAATATCACTGCCAAAATAAAACGGAACAGCAGTTTCTGGCCAGACAATAATATCGGGCGAGAATGCGGCCGCTTCTTCGGATAGTGTGAAATATGTATTCATGACATGGTTCTGATATGACGAATCCCATTTAAATTCCTGCTCAATATTACCCTGGACAATGCTTGCGGTTATGAAAGACCCCTGACGTTCCCGGCCCTGACTCCAGACACCGTAGACAATGGTTCCTGCAAGCAAGCAGATAAGAATCAGAAAACCGAAGATTGTATAAGAAAGAGGGAACAGGGGTTTTTCCTTAATTCTCTTTTTAAGGAGGAACATATCGGTACACGCACCATTAACAGCAAGTATCAAAAATGAAATCCCGTAGACACCGGTGATATCAGATATCTGAATGACTGAGAGGAACAGGTACTGGCTATACCCTATGCTTGCCCAGGGAAAGCCGGTGAACGCGTATGAACGGACAAACTCGAGCACAACCCAGAAAAACGGGGCTATCACCAGAGCAGGCAATTTAGTCTTTCGGATCATAGCAACGTAGCAATAAGCAAACAGGGCAGGGTAAAGACTCAGATAACAGCACAGGAGGAGAACAAGCAGAATACTGGTAACAAAAGACAGGTTCCCGTAATGATTTATTGAATGATATATCCAGTAGAGACTACCAAAAAAAGACGTAAGCCCAAAGAAAAACCCCTCGGAAAATGCCTCCTTGGGATGTTTGCCCCAAAGAGATAAAAAGAGCGGCACGAATGCTACCCACGCAAGCAAGTAAAAATCAAAAAAGGGAAAAGACAGAACGATCAGAATTCCCGAAAAAAAAGCGGGGAAATAACGTATAGAATTTCGTATAAAGAATTCTTTCATAAGTTGACATAGAAAAAAGTAAACGGTATATTTAAAACCGTGGGCAGTTAGCTCAGTCGGTAGAGCAGAGGCCTGAAAAGCCTCGTGTCCGCAGTTCGATTCTGCGACTGCCCACCATGATTTTATGTGTATGATCGGCTTGAGTCAAGCTACAACCAATGTCATAGAGCATGGGACACAAGTATTCTTGACAACGATAGTGATTCGCTATAGTTCATGACAACCGCCACTGCACCCGCAGGTTGGCTTCCCCTGCGCCTTCTGAAATGCTTCACGACCTTCTCGAAAAGAAAATACAGCGATCATAACAGCACCGGCTGTGTCAATCCCTCCGAGCCCGGTCAGTTCATATCCTGCGCTGGCGATAAGCAAAATAACAGACAGATACAGACAGGCTTTTGTGCAATTTGCATCCGCAAGGATGGCCGTGGAGTTAAGTCTCCTGCCAACAGTAACCTTGTAATAAATGAGTACTCCCATGGTTATAATTGATACAAGTGCGATTATAATACCCCAAAAGGTCGTTTCAGGCTTATGCCCATGGTAAACGTTTATACAAGAGACAAGGATCAGTCCACATGCGAGAAGGTAAAACGCTGAGCCTGTAACCCGGAGAGCCTGTTGTTCAAATCTGTCCGGAGGACTCGTGCTGTTCAAGCGAAGTCGTTTTATCATATGCCATATACCGATCCCTGAGATGACTTCAACAAACGAATCGAGACCAAAACCAAGGAGGGCATATGTTTCGTCTTCCAGGCCCAGGAACACGGAGATGAGACCCTCTGCCACGTTATAAAAAATGGTTATCAGGGCGAGCACTGATGCCCATGTATAGAGAGCATCTTTTGTAGTTTCCGACATTCTTGTTCTGTTCTTCATATTCTATAGTACCAGAGGAAAGAAAAATAAAATCGAATGATTTTCTACCAAATAAATACGTCTTTATATATACTATTGCAAGACATTGATTTATAAAATTATTTTCTGGCTTTGCCCTAAAAAAAAACGGGCACAGAAAACCGCTGATTATCATATGTTATAGTGCTTATAATTTGACATATACGGGGTCTTTTGATATGTTAGCAATATAGAAAAATATATATAAGCAGGAAGGAGAAAACAGTACGCTATGGAGAATGTCTTTCTGCTCTTGACAGTTTCTGCCATAGGGGTAATGGTATATGCATTAATCTGGGTGATTAGCCTGAATAAGAAAATGCCCGGCGGAATGGTCGGATCAAGCTGGAAAATCCTTACCATATTAATTGTCCTCTTTACAGCAAGGTATCTTACAACGCCGTTCTTTCCGGTGCTTCCGGAGATGCTGAAATTAATGATTGTCAGCATTATTTTCCTGTTCGGGGCAATTTTTGTTGTCATCGTGATCAATCTCTTTTACAAGGTCATAAAGGAAATCGGCTTCTCATGACGTTGCTTAGTCTTAAAACCGATATGAAGAATATCATGCATGATCATTTTGACGAAAAAGCAAGCCCTATCTTTATGAAAAAAGTATTTGCCATTATTGATGAGAGCGGGGATGAAAAAGAAAGCCTGCTGGCAGCAGCGGACCGGATCAGCAAAATGATATCCTTATTTATTGACAAAGGCGCGGGGAATGCTGTTTATGAAGTTCTCAAATCGCGGATTGATAAAAGCGGTGTCATCACTTCCGGGGTTTGATCTCAGAGGAAAACGGGTACGCTCCTTCCGCCGGTATCATCTTAAAGATTTCCTCAGCAGACAATTATAGCTGGGCCCGGTCCAGGGTTCGGTACTGAATTGCTTCTGATATATGATGGGCATGTATATCATCTGAAATGTCCATATCAGCTATTGTGCGGGAAACTTTCAGGATCCTTGTATATGCCCGCGCAGAAAGACCGAGCTTATGCATTGCGGTCTCTAGCAGACTCTGTGCACTAGCCTTTAATGTGCAATATTTTTTGATGTGACGGGTTTTCATCTGTCCGTTTGAATAAATCCTGTCTTTCTTGAATCGCATAATCTGGATATTCCGTGCGTTTACTACCCGTGATCTGATATCCTGAGAAGGTTCTCCCGCATGAACGGCTGACAAGTCTTTATAGGGCACTGCGGGGACCTCTATATGTATGTCTATTCGGTCGAGAAGCGGCCCTGAGACTTTTCTCTTATAGCGGTACATCTGCCCCGGTGCACAGGTGCACTGATGTTTCGGATCTCCAAAGAAGCCGCAGGGACAGGGATTCATGGCGCTGACGAGCATAAACGAGGCTGGATATGTCACTGATGCAATTGCCCGCGATACTGTTACATTTCCATTTTCAATGGGTTGTCGGAGGACTTCCAGAGCATTTCGCTTGAATTCGGCTGTCTCATCGAGAAACAGAACTCCGTTATGAGCAAGGCTGACTTCACCGGGACGCGGAATCTGTCCTCCTCCTATGAGTGCAACGTCGGATACAGTATGATGCGGTGATCTGAACGGACGCGTTGCGAGAAGGGGCTGGCCGGCTTGCAACAGTCCGGAAACACTGTGAATCATGGTAGTCTCAAGGGCTTCTTCAAAATTCATAGGGGGAAGGATCGAAGGCAGGCGTTTTGCAAGCATGGTCTTTCCAGAGCCAGGAGGGCCGATCATCATTACATTGTGACCGCCTGCAGCAGCAACCTCAAGTGCACGCTTGGCGTGTTCCTGTCCCTTAACATCTGCAAAATCATCTTCATAGAGTGAATAATGCCTCATTGAGGCAATAATATCTGTCTGGTAGGGTTTTACGGTCCGGGCATCCCGCAGAAAATCGACGACCTCTGTGAGGCTGCTCATTCCATACACGGTTACGCCATTCACTACACCGGCCTCAGGCGCGTTTTGAGTAGGCAGTATAACTCCTTTCAGACCGGCATTTCTTACGAGGAGCGCCACGGACAGAGCGCCCCGTATTGGCTTAATTTGACCGTCGAGTGAAAGCTCGCCCGTAAACAGATATCCGGATATGACATCCTGTGCGAGGAGTCCTTCCGAAGAGATGATTCCGATGGCAATAGGAAGGTCAAAAGACGAACCTTCTTTTTTGAGATCAGCTGGTGCAAGGTTAACCGTAATCTGCTTTAAGGGAAAATTAAATCCAACGTTTTTTAATGCAGCCTTCACCCTGTCGCGGCTTTCTTTTACTGCGGCGTCCGGCAGGCCTACCATTGAAAAGTGCGGCAAACCGCGAGAGGCGATATCAACTTCAACCTCTACGGCATAGGCATCGATGCCCACAACACTTGCACTTAATACTTTGGACAGCATGGATTACTGATCCCCTCTTACGCCAGACAAAAAATCATAGCATTAAGCACGGGGAAAGGGCAAGAACAGTTTTCATCATATAAAGATATGTGAATAACATGCCCGAACGCGAATACCGTCGGTTCATATTGAAAAAAAGAGATGGAAGTTTTATTATTAGCAGCAACACCTCGTCCATTCATAGAGGAGGAACAATGAAAAAAATTGTTTTCGTGATATTGATTGTGCTGCTCGTTATGTCATGCGGAAAGAAAGAAGCAGTAAAAAAGATATCACATGAATCGCAGCTAGCACAGGAGTCATTTGCTCTTGCCGAGACAGTACGCCAGGCATTTGAAAAGGGAGACCTGGGTATTATCAAAATTAATTCCACAGAAGCAGGGTACGCAGATATTACCAGCAATGAAAGAGCTTATGATCGTGTTGGACTTGTCTTTACCCCGCGGTGGGTAGAAATTGAAGATGAAAATGTTTCTCTTAATATTGCCTGGAAGGGCACCTGGACTGCTGACGATATGATCGCACAGGAAAGCGGAATGGCGATTTTTCTGATGGAGGGAACGCCGCTCAAGGTAACAAAAATTTTGCGGGCAAATCCGTTCGTGTTTCCGAAATAGCCCGGGTATTATCCGCAGGAGCTGCAGGAACTCTTGCTGCATGAAGTGCAGCCCGAGGCTGATCCTGAAAAAGGCTTATCGACGCCGCTCATCCCAAAGGTTGAGAACTTTTTTTTAACATTATCTGATGAACAGCTGGGGCAGGTTACTGCCACATTGCTGAAAACGAGCTTTTCAAACTCGTTGCTGCAGGCATTACATAAATATTCAAAAATAGGCATTACATATCCCTACATCAAGCTCTTTTCCTAAATTACCTGTTTAAATCAGTACTACGTGAGCCTATTGCAACCATTGTCAAGAAACACTATTCCGGCATGACTATTTTATTTATTATAACGAAAATCATGAAAAATGTGGATCAAATACCGTGCCATTAAAGTTTGCCCATGTGCGTGATAGTATAAGAGAGATTTTCTTAAAAACCGTTTTTTCTTGATCCGGGATGAAGCACCCCGCACTGAACCGGCTTCGACTGGAATTATAAGAGTAAGAATGATAAAATAATCAATCGTCTTATAATCAGGATGCAGACAATCAATGGCTGAAGTAATACCGTTTAAGGGATCTCTGTACAATATTGCGAAAGTTTCACGGAAACAGGGAGAGGAACTGCTTTGTCCTCCGTACGATATTATTACGCCTGAAACCCAGGAGGGTTTTTACCAGAGCAGTCCCTACAATATCGTCAGAGTTGATTTTGGCAAGGGATTACCGGATGACAACAGTAATGAAAATAAATACACCCGGGCGCAGGCATACCTCAAACAATGGATTCGCGAAGATGTTCTTGTAACAAACGGTTCTCCATGCTTTTACGCCTATGAAATGGTGTATACGCTTGGATTGAGAGAACTTTCGCTGAAAGGCGTTATCGGTCTTGTGAGACTAGAAGAACTCGGAAAAGGAACGATTTATCCGCATGAATGTACGCATGATAAACCGAAAAAAGACCGGCTTCAGCTCTTGAAAGTCTGCAACGCAAATATCAGCCCGATTTTTTCTCTCTATAACAGTCCTGAAAAAAAGACATCTGCACGACTTTCTGAAATCTGCAGAAGGAAACCGTACATTGCAGCGCCCGATATGGACAATACCATCCATAAATTATGGAAGATTTCTGATGAAAATGATATTCAGATGATACAGGCAGAGCTGTCGGATAAGCCCATTTTCATTGCTGATGGCCATCATCGGTACGAAACAGCACTTGATTATCAAAGAGAAAGAAATAACGGGAAGGGGTCTGGCAGTCAAATGCCCCATAATTATATTATGATGTTTCTGGCAAACATGTCTGCTGAGGGCCTTACGATCCTGCCGACTCACAGGCTTGCCGGGAAAATACCGGGCGATACGCTGGAGCGTCTTTCAGCACAATTTGCTGTCAGGAAAATGAAAGGCGGGCTACATATTGTTGATTCGCTTGCCCGTACGGTAAAGAGCATCGGCTTTTATATGGGCGATGCTGACACGTGGTATCTTCTGGAGTATTCGGGGCAGGACCTTTCAGACATTCCTGAACCGCTGAGAAACCTCGACGTAAGTATTTTGCATGAACTGATTTTGAAAAAGTCATTGCAGGTCGATGATGTCGGGTATGAAATGGATGAAGAAAAAACCGTGCAGCTTGTTCAGGACCGGCGCTATGCCGCAGCTTTTTTTCTGAATCCGACACCGGTTTCAGAGGTTGAACATGTTGCGCTCGCGTCATTGCGGATGCCGCCAAAATCGACCTATTTTTATCCAAAGTTATTAACAGGAACAGTTCTTAATATATTTGATAACGCTTTTTAAAGGAGGAGCATTATGTCGGTACGTGTAGCGATTAATGGATTTGGCAGAATTGGAAGAAATTTCCTGAGGGCGAGCAAGGGACAGGACATGTTTGAAATTGTTGCGTTAAATGACCTTACCGATGCGAAAACGCTTGCGCACCTTTTGAAATATGATTCTGTGCACGGGTCTTTTGATGCAGATGTTAAGGCTTCTGATAATGCCATCACGATTGACGGCAAGGAAATCAGTATATATGCACAGACAGATCCTGAAAAACTTCCCTGGAAAGAACTGAAAATCGATATCGTCATAGAATCAACCGGACGGTTTACTGACAAGGCATCTGCTTCAAAACATCTGAATGCCGGGGCCCAGTGGGTCCTTATTTCAGCGCCGGCAAAAGAACCTGATATAACAATATGTATGGGCGTCAACGAAGAAACCCTCGATGTTACCAAACATAAAATAATATCAAACGCCTCATGTACGACGAACTGTTTGGCACCTGTTGCCAAAGTTCTTCTTTCAGAGTTCGGTATAGTTCGAGGTTTGATGACAACCATACATGCATTTACCAACGATCAGCGTATCCTTGATCTTCCCCACAAAGACTTGAGAAGGGCGCGCGCGGCTTCGCTCTCCATGATACCGACGACCACCGGAGCAGCGAAGGCAGTGGGGCTTGTTCTTCCGGAAGTTAAAGGGAAACTTGACGGCATGGCCATACGGGTGCCTACGCCGAATGTGTCTGTTGTGGATCTTGTGGCAGAGCTTGGAAAAGACACTTCCGCCGAAGAAATTAATACAGCCCTCAAAAGAGCCTCCGGGGGACCGTTGCAGGGTATTATGCAGTACACTGAAGAACCCATCGTGTCAATAGATTGTAATGGCAACGGCCATTCCTCAATCGTGGATGCCTCTGTAACCAAGGTGATTGACGGTAGAATGGCCAAGGTCCTTGCCTGGTATGACAATGAATGGGGATACAGTTGCAGATTGAGGGATCTTGCACTGTATATTTTGAAAAACAGAGGATAACCATGGCACAGAAGAACAATGCACAGAGCAAGCCGATAAAGGATGTGCTGGATAAGCTGTCCGTTGAAGAGCTTGATATAGCAGGAAAACGAGTGTTTATCAGAGCTGACTTTAATGTTCCTCTGGATGATAACCTGAAAATTACCGACGATAAAAGGATACGATCAACACTCCCCACTATCAATTATGCCATTGATGAAGGTGCCAAGGTTATCCTGGCATCGCATCTGGGCAGACCCAAGGGAAGGCCTGATCCGCGGTACAGCCTTGCACCCGTTGCGAAGAGGCTTCAGCGCCTGCTGAATACTGAAGTACTGTTTGCCGCCGATTGTATAGGACCGCATGTGGAAGGAGTTGTGTCAAAAATGAAGGCAGGAGATGTGCTTCTGCTGGAGAATTTGAGATATCATGTCGGGGAGGAGACCAACGACGAAGACTTTGCAGAAAGCTTGTCGCGACTTGCTGACTGTTTCATTAATGATGCATTCGGCACGGCCCACAGGTTGCATGCATCGATTGTAGGCATTACGAAATATCTGCCATCGGCCGCGGGATTCCTCATGAAGAAGGAAATAGAGCATTTAAAAGGTGTCGTAACAAATCCTGTCAGGCCTTTTGTGGCGATCCTTGGAGGTGCAAAAGTTTCGGGAAAAATTGGCGTGTTGGAACATCTGGAAGATAAGGTTGAAAAAGTTCTGATAGGCGGCGGCATGGCTTTTACTTTTATAAAGGCAATGGGATATGAGGTCGGGGATTCTCTTGTGGAATCAGACATGCTGGACACAGCACAGCGCATACGAAAGAAGCTGAAAAGCGCGGGCATAAAATTTTATCTTCCGGTGGATTGTGTCATTGCCCAGACGCTCGAGCCGGGAGCGGAGACGAAGATTGTGCCAACACTTGAAATACCAAAAGGCTGGAGAGCTCTTGATATCGGTCCGGCTACGGTGAAGCTCTTTTCGATTGCTCTTGCAAATGCCAAGACCATCCTCTGGAACGGCCCTATGGGAGTATTTGAGATAGATGCATTTTCTCGTGGAACATTTGCGATCGCACATTCGGTAGCTGATGCTTATGCACTGACGGTCGTGGGAGGGGGCGATACAGACCTGGCGGTCCACAGAGCAGGTGTATCTGATGCAGTCTCTTTTATTTCAACGGGTGGCGGAGCATCTTTACAGTTGCTGGAGGGCAAGGAACTTCCCGGTATCGCTGCATTGACTGATAAAAAAACATAAATATAAATCATTCAGACTACTGGTTCACACACAGAATCAGAAACCTTATGCGGCACTTTTTCGTTCTTGTCGGATAAAATACCTCTTTTAAATTCCACCATAGAAGGATTCTTGCACCCAAGTTCCCTTATGAGAAACGACGCAGCTGACTCCGGTTTAATGAGATCACCGCAGGTGAAGATGTCGACTGCTGCATATCCATGTTCAGGCCAGGTGTGAATGGAGATATGCGACTCCGCAATGACGACCATGCCGCTAATACCAAAAGGATTGAATTCGTGGAAGGAAATGTCTACGATGGTAGCCCTGGCTTCTTTTGCAGCCGCAACCAAGGCGTTCTTGACCCTGTTCAAGTCGCTCAGAATTTCGGGCTTGCAGTCCCGTAATTCCACTAATAAATGATTACCTAAAGCATGCAATCCTCTACCCCCCTTCATTGTAAAATAATGAGATCCGGTATCCGGCCTCCTGAAGTTAAAAAGTTTATAGTAAATATTTATAACTTGTCAAGCGAATTCATCGGGCCCGGGCTATGTCCGGCCCGGATCCCTTTTTGCTTTTACTGAAAACCATTATCCCGTCATTCCGAAATTACGGAATAACTTTGTTTAACTGATATTCCACGAGACCGGACGCGCCGACTTTCTTCAATTTTGGAATCAAATCGCAAATCAGTTTTTCATCTATTACCACGTCAATATCGTACCAGCCCTCTTGAGAAAGCTCTGAAATGGTAGGGGAATGCATGGCTGGAAGGAGGCTCAGTACACGTTTAATATCCTTATGTGCAACATTCATCTTGAGACCAACCTTTTCTTCAGCGGCAAGCGCCCCTTTCAGGAGCATAACAATATTTTCTATTTTCTGCTTTTTCCATGTGTTATGCCAGGTCTTTCTATTTGCTATGAATCGGGTGCTGGACTCCAGTATTGTATCGATTATTCTGAGATTATTTGCCTTAAGCGAGGCCCCTGTTTCAGTCAACTCGACAATGGCATCAGCGAGCTGCGGCGGCTTCACTTCAGTCGCTCCCCAGGAAAAATCAACCGAAGCCCTGACATTTCTTGCTTTCAGATATCTTTTCGTATATCCGACAAGTTCGGTAGCTATTCTTTTGCCAGTAAGGTCTTTAACCGTTTTAATTTTTGAATCCATAGGTACGGCAATTACCCATTTGACTGGCCGGAGACCTTCCTTTGCATAATGCAATTCAGCCACTTCCTTTACGGACGCACCCTGCTCCATGATCCAGTCATAACCGGTTAACCCACAGTCAAGTATGCCGTTTTCAACATATCGTGCCATTTCCTGGGCCCGTATGAGCATGGATTCGATTTCGGGGTCATCAAACGTCGGGTAGTATGAACGACTGGCTACTGATATATGGTAACCAGCCTTTCTGAACAGCTTTAAAGTAGATTCCTGCAGACTTCCCTTGGGAAGACCGAGCTTGAGAACATTCTTTTTCGTTTTCATAATATATCCATTCCTTTTATTTTCGATTTTTCATTTTTTCGGGCCTTCGTACCCGTATCGTATAAGCATGGGCTTCAAGCCCCTCTGCATCTGCCAGGGTTTCCACTATCTGCGATATTTTCATAAAGCCTTTTCTGGTGAATCCGAGAAGGCTTGAACGCTTGAAAAAGTCATGAACACCCAAAGGAGAAAAAAAGCGTGCCGTACCGCCGGTCGGCAGGGTATGATTGGGGCCTGCTGCATAATCACCGACCGCCTCAGGTGTCCACGGCCCAAGGAATATGGCCCCGGCATGATATATATGGGGTAGCACCTTAAATGGATCCTGCAGCATTATTTCTAAGTGTTCAGGCGCTATCTGATTTGACAGATCAAGGGCGGCGCGTACATTTTTTGTGATAATGATTGCCCCGTAATTCTGCAACGATGCCCGAGCTATCTTTTTTCTCTTTAATTGAGAGAGTTGCCCGGAGATTTCCTTTGAAACAGCATTGGCCAGTGCCTTGGAAGTCGTCAACAGTATGGAGGATGCCAGTTCGTCATGTTCTGCCTGACTGAGAAGGTCTGCTGCAACAAATGCAGCATTGGCTGAGCGATCAGCTATAATCAGGATTTCACTTGGTCCAGCAATCATGTCTATGTCAACCAGACCGAAGACCATTTTTTTTGCAGTTGCGACATAGACGTTGCCGGGGCCTACGATCTTATCGACTTTTTTTATGCTTTGCGTACCATACGCCATGGCACCTATGGCCTGAACACCGCCTATCGTATAAACTTCATCAATATTCAGCATTCTTACGGCGGCCATGACAGAGGGATTGATAGAGCCGCCCGGTGCCGGCACACACAGAGCGATTTCCTTCACTCCTGCTACGCGAGCCGGAATAACATTCATTAATACTGTTGATGGATACGCAGCCGTGCCACCCGGCACGTACACGCCGACCCGTTTCAGTGGATGAATAATCTGGCCGAGGAGCAGATCTTCCTCAGATAAAGACCAGGACCGCTCTTTCTGCATCTCATGGAATTTTCTGATCCTCTTTGCCGATAACTCAAGCGCCCGAACAACCGTGGCGTCTGCTTTATTCGCAACACGATGTATTGTCGCGGGACTCAGGCGTAGTCTCGATGAGCTGTTTTGATCAAATCTGCGGGTATACTTCTTAACGGCATGGTCACCGTTTTTCTGGACATCGGTTAGAATTTTTTTTACCGCTTGCTCAACCGTTTCAGCATCCCCCGAGGCGCGAACCCTCAGTGTGTCCAGGAATGTTGAGACATCTTTTCTTTTACTGATTATCCGCATTCGTTTTAATTCTATGATTTATCAGATAATTATTCAAGCCATATTGGGATAACGATACACGAGCAATACAGAGAGGCAATAAACTGATACGGTTTTGGACTGTTATTGTCCGAGATATTGCCTGAAACATATATTGACAACTTACAGTTTCTCAAGTAAAGTTTAGTATGTCCGGAGAGGAATTTTTTGATAAGAATCCAGCGATTAAAGAAATACAAAGAAAACACCGCTTACTGCATATTGTCATAACCTTTGTAATTGTCGTCCTCTTTGCTGCCGTCATCCGGTATTCGTACGAGCCTGTTGCTGAGTATCTGGATTTTCTTCCCCCTATTTCATATTCTCTCATTATAGCGATTGTCCTGATCATGTCCATAATAGGATTGTATCTCTCGAGAAGACTCACAAAACAGATTTTACGTATTATTGAAGATTACAGTGCCAGACTCAACAGAATACTGAATATAACAAGTGATTTGAGGGAAGAGCTCTACGGAGATATTCTTCTCGAAAAAATCATGGATTATGCAATTTCGATAACTCAGTCAAAGGCCGGATCACTCCTTTTACTGAATGAAGAAAAGGATCTTATTTTCAAGATAATCAGAGGAGAGATAAATGATGCGTTGATCGGGACTACTCTAGAAAAAGGAAAAGGAATTGCGGGCTGGGTAGCGGAACAGGGCCAGCCGCTCCGCCTGAATCGAGGTGCATCTGATCCCAGATTCTCGTATGAAATAGATAAGATAACAGCGTCTTCAACGTCATCCATACTCTGCGTGCCGTTAAAGACACAGGACGGAATAATAGGCGTACTAGAATTAGTGAGAGAGAAATATAAGTTTCGTGAAAGAGACGAAGAAATTAGCATATACCTCGCCGAACAGGCTGCCCTTTCGATTATAAAAGCGCAATTTTATGAAGATCAGAAAAATTTTGAAATACATCTTACAGATATGCTGATTGATGCAATTGATTATCATATTCAAGAAAAAATCGGACATGCTCGAAGGGTAGCGAGATATAGCAATATTATTGCAAAGGCCTTGAATCTCCCGGAAGAACAGAAAAAGAATATTTATTTTGCTTCGCTGCTCCATGATGTGGGATTCTTGAAGATAAAGGCTGATGATTCATACAAAAAGGAAATGATTCGACAACATACGGTTATCGGTTATGAAATGATTAAACCGATTAACCTCTATGCTCCTACAGCTCGTATGATTTTACATCATCATGAACGATACGACGGGTTTGGCTATCCTTCTCAGCTGGCAGGTGAAGCGATTCCGCTTGGAGCACGGATAATTGCGATCTCTGATGCGTTTGATGTCATGGTGAGCAGTATCTCTTACCGCGTACCATTAAGCTTTGAAGAATCGAAAAAAGAATTAAAACGAAATGCAGGAACGCAGTTCGATCCTCAGCTGGTAACACTGTTTCTGAAACATATAACTCCTGAACATATACAGTGACTGTAAGCGTGATACACAGTGGTGCGGGCTTACAATCGAAATGGCACGAGTGATTGCAATTCACTTTCCAGCACATCCTGAAACGTTGCCTTGTTTTTATGCGATGCGAAGGTATCAAGCACTCTCGATGCGATGAGATCTGTTTTTGCAAGGCACGACGCACGGGCCGTATTAATAACTGACCAATCGAGCGACTCGGTGAACTCTTCGAATGCATGTACCATCTCTGCAGAAAGGAGTTTTCTGAACCCTTCAAGAAAGGCAATATACAATCCGATTGATGCCTTTTTATCGTTTTCCATGATGTACCGTATCATTCCCTTTTCAGACATATCAGAAAGCACATCTTTAACAGCTCGAAGCAGCAGCTCAATTTTTCTGCTCGTAATTCCTGAAAGCAGCATTTTCCATTCGGGGCCGAGTCGCCGACCTTCAGAAGCCTCACCGAGTTCATGATGTACATAGGTCTCAAGTTCTTCTTCGGTAATCCTGATAATCCGGTGATAACTATCTTGAGAAACCGGCTCTTCAGCGGAAATATCATAACGTGAGAAGGCAAAAGCGAGGGATTTGGCTGATCTGCCTGTTTTCATTTCTTCAAACTTATTCCAGATGATCGTCAGTAAAACATCTTTTCGTGCAAAGATGAGATCATCCTGTAACAGAGCCGGATACGCCGACAAATCCCGGACGTACTCTTTCCCCAGGAAATAAACATGGTGGTTTTCCCTCTTTTGTTTCCTGATGAGTTTTCCTAGAAAGAATGAAGGCTTCATGTAAGCACCATAACCGGCACCGTAAGCAAGAGCGTCTTTCTCGATCAGGCTGTTTATTTTTTTTACGTCAAAGAGATTGCACCGGTCTCCTTTAATAACAATTGTTTTGAATGGTTCATGCTCCAGTTCCTGCCATAGGTGTTCTTTCTTGGCTATCCAGTTGGCAATAGCCGTTTGGGGAACAGGGTCCCATGGCATGAGGCTATGCTCATTGCGAAACAGTTCCCGATACCGCATAAGAAGGCCGCATATTGAGTAATATCCCCAGAACAATGCATCTGATATATCGCAGTTCGTTTTGATTTGTTCGGTGAAAATTTGTACGTCAAAATCTGACATATATACTCTCTCCCGTACATTGTAACAGAATGCCGGAGAGCTTGACTAAAGAAAAGTAATCAAGAGACAATCTATGTGCGATGAGACAGATACAATTGCTGCTTGCATATAATGGGACGGATTACCAGGGATGGCAGCAACAGAAGACCGGCAGGACGATTCAAGGTATTCTCTGCGAAACAATACAGAGCATTACAAGCGAACATACGCGTCTGACCGCCGCAAGCCGGACAGATGCAGGCGTTCATGCACTCGGCCAGGTAGCGGTTGTTCGCACTCGGTCGGGACTGTCTCCTGATGTCCTGATGAGGGCATGCAATGCGAAACTTCCTGATGACATACGAATTCTTCAAGCAACAGAAGTTCACGAAAGGTTTAGCCCACGATATCGAGCACGGAGAAAGCGTTATTTTTATATGATTTTTATTGGAAGAAATCCATCTGTTTTTTTTCGGCACTATGTGTGGGATATAAAGGCACAACTGGATCTTGATAAAATGACATATGCAGCCCAATATTTACTTGGAGAACATGACTTTTCATGTTTCAAAGCATCTGGTTGCGGCTCGAAGCGGCCGGTTCGGACCATTTTTTCTCTGGATATTACCACGCATAAAAGCATGAATTTCATGAAAGTCCCCATCAAAGGGCATTTTATAAGAATATCAGTTGAGGCAGATGCCTTTCTCAGACATATGGTCAGAAATATCGTTGGGACCCTGGTTGAGATCGGCAGGGGAACCATGACGCCCGACATAATGACAGATCTCCTGAAATCGCGTGACAGAAAAAGAGCCGGACCAACTGCCCCTGCAAAGGGGCTCTTTCTCGAAAAGATTATCTACTGAACAGCATATGGAGAATGTCAAATTTCAGCACCTTTTCCGGTCCATATGTGCTGATATTTTTTCTTACCTCAACCAGTGATGCCTCTGGTTGAGGTGAGCCTGATTTTTTTGAATGAAATTTATCAGCATAACAGATAATTTTTTCTTCAAGGGTAATCGGGAGCATATCTCGTTTTGGTAATGGCAGGTTTTGCTTCTCAATATCCGCTTCCGCGATTCCTACGCCAACGTGCCTTTCACACACCAGGCCGTGAACGGGAAGGCCTTCATCTTCAAGTAATTTTCTGCCGAGATATCCGTGGCAGATATAGTCCCTATCACCGAAACAGCCGAGCACCGGGGCATAGGTCAGAAATATACCTATATCATGGAGCAGGGCAGCCTCTCTGATAAACGTCATGTCAGGATTCATGAATGTGACGTGCTCTGCTATTTTAAGGGCTTTTTCCATCACCAGGGTGCTGTGTTCAGACAGAATCGTCTCAGACAAAGATCCTGGATCATAATATTTTCGTATTATTGCGAATGGATCCATCCTACACGTTCCGTGGTTTTTGTGTTAAGTGGCTTATTAAGTCTATCATAATTCATTCGTCAGTAAAGTACAGCCACCCATATTCTCTATGGGCAACCGTGTTCTGCCGAAAAAACCTTTAAAAACAATATCATTTCGATATTTTGTATGATTTCTTATAAAATAACTTGACAAGGATAAACTAAAGTGTTATTATAAGATCTTAATAGGGGGTACTATGGCACAATCTGTGAAGGATTACTATGAAACATTGGGAATCAGCAAAAAGGCCTCGCAGGATGATATAAAAAAGGCATTCAGAAAGCTTGCCCGAAAATATCATCCTGATCTCAATCCGGGCGACAAGACCGCAGAGCGCAAATTCAAGGAAGTAAATGAAGCCTATGAAGTCTTGAGCGATGACAAGAAGCGGACTCGGTATGATCAGTTCGGACATGCAGGGTTCGGTCAGGGCGGTCCGGGATTTGATTTCAGGACATATACATCCGGCGACCGATTCGACTTTGGGGGATTCGGTGATATATTCTCAGATGTATTTGGTACGGGCTTTGGTTTTGAACGGACCGATGCCCGTGGCCCCGACCTTCTCATGTCGCTGAGTCTATCACTCGAAGAGGCTTATAAAGGTGTAAAGAAACCCATATCATTTAATAGAGAGATTTCATGCAAACACTGTAAAGGGTCAGGTGCTGAGACCTATTCACAATGCGATCGCTGCAGAGGTACGGGCAAGATAGCAACCTCCAAGGGATTTTTCAAAATGTCACAGCACTGTAGTGCCTGTGGCGGATCCGGAAGGAAGGTAACAAAAAACTGTAAACCGTGCGGAGGCAGGGGGCAAATGCTTAAGGCAGAAACCATAACGGTTAAAATCCCGGCCGGGGCAGATACTGGCTCCAAGGTTCGTGTTACCGGAAAAGGAGGTGCCGGAGAAGGCAGTGGGCCTCCCGGTGACCTGTATATTGAAATTACCGTGCTATCAGATCCGCTCTTTACCCGAAAAGGAGACAATGTATATATTGATATTCCGGTAACCTTTGGCGAAGCCGTACTCGGGGCCAAAATAAAAGTTCCGACGATCGACGGAATGACCGCGATGACCCTTCCGCCCGGAACACACGGGGGGCAGAAATTCAAGCTTTCAGGCAAGGGATTTCCCTCTGCACGAACGGGACGAAAAGGTGATCAATACGTAAGCATAAAAATTGCCGTACCACATAACGTGCCGGATCATGGCGTGCAATCGATTCGAGAGATAGAAGCCCTCTACAGGGAATCACCGAGAAAAGGTATGGTGAGAAAATAATGAATAAAAGAGATAAAGATTACCCATTATATTTAATCAGTGTAGTCTGCGAGATGCTCAATGTGCATCCTCAGACATTGCGGCTCTATGAAAAAGAGGGATTAATTTCTCCTCAAAGAAATAATAAACAGCGGTTATATTCGGACAGCGATGTAGAAAGACTGAGCTTTATTCTTCAGCTTACCAGAGAACTTGGTGTTAATAAAGCCGGCGTGGATATTATTCTCAGAATGAAGCACCGGATGGAAATCATGCAGAAGGAAATTGAAGAGATGATGGATTCCCTTGATGATGAAATCAGGCGAGATCTTGAAGATAAATTCAGAAAGGCATTAGAAGAAGAATAAGGAGGATGCTATGGATAAATTTACCATAAAGAGTCAGGAAGCTATACAGAATGCTCAACGGCTTGCAGAACAGAAAGGGCATCAGCAGATCGATGCAGAGCATCTCTTCTGGGTCATTCTTGACGATCAGGAAGGGGTTGCAACACAGCTGCTACGGAGGATAGGCATTGATACCGGCGCCTTGCAGAAGGATGTCGGGGAGGTGCTTGACAAACTTCCCAAAGTAATCAGCGCGACACCCGTTGGGCAGATTTATATTACTCCGAGACTGAAAGACATTTTTGAGCGTGCGACAAAAGAAGCAGAGCACTTGAAAGATGAATATGTCAGTGTGGAACACCTGCTGCTTGCGATACGCTCGGCTGGTGGTGCGGCTTCAGATCTGCTTCATAAATACGGTGCTGACGCCGCAAAAATACTTACTGCGATGAAGGAAATCAGAGGCGCGCAACGCGTTACCGACCCGAATCCTGAAGACAAATATCAGGCCCTGAAAAAATTCAGCAGGGATCTCACTGAACTGGCTGCAAAAGGAAAGCTTGATCCCGTTATCGGAAGGGACGAAGAAATTCGGCGGATTATCCAGGTGCTGTCCCGAAGGACCAAAAACAATCCGGTGCTTATTGGCGAACCGGGTGTGGGAAAAACAGCCATGGCAGAAGGACTGGCGCAGCGGATTGTCGCAGGCGATGTTCCTGAAACCCTGAAGAATAAAAAAGTTGTTGCTCTTGATATGGGTGCCTTGATAGCCGGATCAAAGTTCAGAGGAGAATTTGAAGACCGACTGAAAGCGGTATTGAAAGAGATAGAAGAGGCAGAAGGCAGAGTCATTCTCTTTATTGACGAGATGCATACGCTCGTTGGAGCCGGTGCGGCTGAGGGAGCAATTGACGCATCCAACATGCTCAAGCCTGCTCTTGCACGGGGTGATCTCAGGTGTGTCGGCGCGACGACACTGGGTGAGTACAGAAAGCATATTGAGAAAGATCCGGCTCTTGAAAGAAGGTTTCAGCCGGTCTTTGTGAAGGAGCCCGGTGTTGAAGATACGATTTCTATTTTACGGGGGCTCAAAGAAAAATATGAAGTACACCACGGGGTAAAAATCAAGGATGAAGCTCTCATATCAGCCGCAGCTCTCTCAAACCGGTATATAACAGACCGTTTCCTGCCTGATAAAGCGATAGACCTGATCGATGAATCTGCTTCTAAGCTCAGAATGGAAATAGACAGTATGCCGGTAGAACTGGATGAGATCGAGAGAAGATTGAGACAGCTCGAAATAGAAAAGAAGGCGGTTACCAAGGAGAGCACACAATCATCAGACGGAAAACTCGAAAAAATCAACCGGGAAATGTCTGAACTGCGGGTACGAAGAGATGAACTTCGTGCACAATGGATAACGGAAAAGGAGATCATTAAGCGGATGCGTACCCATAAGGAACAGATCGAACAGACGAAAGTTGCATCTGAAAAAGCAGAGCGCGAAGGAGATCTTACCAAAGCTGCTGAATTGAAATACGGAAAACTGCTTGAATTGCAAAGATCACTGGAAACAGAAAATGCTCAGTTGATTGAGGCCCAGAGCAGAAGAAAAATGCTCAAGGAAGAAGTTGATGAAGAGGACATTGCAGAAGTTATATCAAAATGGACGGGAATTCCTGTTTCAAAGATGCTAGAAACAGAGGTGGAGAAACTGCTTCATATGGAAGAACGGCTCAAAATGAGGGTCGTTGGACAGGATGTGGCCATAGAAGCAGTAACCAATGCGGTCAGGCGCGCGCGCGCAGGGATACAGGATCCGAACAGACCAATCGGTTCTTTTATCTTCCTCGGCCCTACTGGTGTGGGGAAAACAGAGCTTGCACGGGCACTTGCTGAATTCATGTTCGACGATGAAAATGCCATGGTACGAATCGATATGTCTGAATATCAGGAACGCCACACGGTCTCACGACTTATCGGCGCACCTCCCGGCTACGTCGGATACGAGGAAGGCGGGCAGCTGACCGAGGCGGTTCGGCGGAGACCATATGCAGCTATCCTGTTTGATGAAATAGAGAAGGCGCACCCTGAAGTCTTCAATCTGCTCCTTCAGTTACTTGATGACGGCAGGCTGACCGACAGCCATGGAAAAACGGTGGACTTCAGAAACACCATTGTTATCATGACGTCCAATATCGGAAGCGAGCATATTCAGGAAATGCTGACGGAGCGAGAAAAGCATCCGTCTGCGTACTGGGTAGATGATTCGGCGAACAGTTTTAAAGGAAAAGTCATGGAGGACCTTAAGGCTTCCTTTAAGCCTGAGTTTCTGAACCGGGTTGATGAAATCATTATCTTCAACCCTTTGACAAAAGAGCTGCTCAAGCAGATTGTGGACATACAGCTTGAACGAATGAAGACGTATATCAAGGGAAAAAATATTGATGTAAAACTGACCGACAGGGCGAAGGAGCACTTTGCAGAAATAGGCTTTGACCCGATCTATGGCGCACGCCCCCTGAAACGAGTACTGCAGAAAATGGTTTTGAATGAGCTGGCCCGGAAAATCCTTGATGGAACCTTTGGTGAAGGAGTTTCTGTGGACGTTGATTACGCCGACGGTCAGATGGTATTCAGCAAGGCTGCAACAGCTGAAATGAGTTCTTAATCTGTCCACGACGGAATATGGATTAAGAATAAAACAAATTAAAGATAAAGGAGGTATATACATGAAGCTGGTAACATGGAGACCATTGTCAGATATGGACGGCTTTTTTGAGAATTTAATCGATTTGGGAACAGGGGGTTCGTTTAATCAGAGGAGCATGAAGACAGGCGTCCCGGTTCCAAAGGTCGACATATTTGAAAAGAACGGCTCCCTTGTGGTTAAGGCAGATATTCCCGGAGTTGCGAAAGAGAATATTGATATCTCGATTACCAAGGACGCTTTAACAATCAAGGGCGAAATCAGGAAGGAAGAAGAACTGAGAGAAGAAGACTACTATTCACTCGAGCGTCAGTCCGGAACCTTCATCCGGACAATCCCGATTACTCATGCAGTTGAGACTGGTAAGGCAACGGCGAGTTATGAAAACGGTGTTCTCGAGATCATTCTTCCGAAGAAAGAAAAAGCAAAACCGAAAACCATAACAGTGACCGGGAACTAACCGCGTTGTGGCAGCAGGGGCTTACAGCCCCTGCTTTTTTCGTCAAAGGAGATCGTCTTTGGGTGATCAGGATCTGTAATACAGTGGCTGTATATCGTGATGCATACACGAAACGAATACGATTGGCACAAGAAAGTAATTAACGGTACATTCTTTTTGAAGGAGGTTGGTCATGGCACATGAAGGATTACATGAGCCCATCAATGAATTGAGCGGGGAAACAAAAAATATGCATCGGGCTCTTATCTCGCTCATCGAAGAGCTGGAAGCGGTAAACTGGTATAACCAGCGGGCAGATGTTTGTAATGACAAAGAACTCAGAGAAATACTGCTCCATAACCGGGATGAAGAAAAAGAACATGCTGCCATGCTTCTTGAGTGGGTCAGGAGACAGGATGAATCCTTTTCAAAGGAATTAAAAGACTATCTCTTTACGAAAAAGCCTATAGCAGGAATCGAGAAAGAAGGAAAATAAATAAAAAAGCGAAATTTTCAGTCACTGGGTGTAACCATCTATCAGGCAAGCGGAAAAATAGTATGCCCGAAGAGGCGGAACAGTCGTACTGCTACCCGAGGCGCTTTCTGAATTCCTCAAGCTGCTTTTTCAGACGTTCCGGCAGGCGAGAACCAAACTGGGCAAAATGCTGTTCAATATCCGGCAGCTCGTTCTTCCATGCTTCAACATCAATCTGCAGGAGTTCCTTCATTTCCGGAGGCGATAGTTCGAGACCCGTGGTGTCAAGGTCACCCTCTTTTGGAAGCAATCCTATAGGGGTCTTTTCAGCTTCAACAGAGCCGGCCACTCTCTCACACATCCATTTCAATACTCTGCTGTTTTCACCAAACCCCGGCCACAGGAATTTCCCGTCAGGGCTTTTCCGGAACCAGTTTACGTAAAAGATTTTCGGCTGTTTGGTTCCCAGCTTGTCTCCCATCTGAAGCCAGTGCTGAAAATAATCACCCATGTTATATCCGCAAAAGGGTTTCATCGCAAAGGGGTCCCGTCTGAGGTTGCCGACAGCACCGATGTTAGCACTTGTTGTTTCAGAGGCAGCGGTTGCTCCGAGAAACACGCCATGATCCCAGTTATATGCCTCGTTTACGAGGGGCACGACTGTTGCACGGCGACCACCGAAAATAAAGATATCTATCGGTACTCCCTCTGGTTTTTCCCAGTCTCTGCAGATAACGGGACACTGTGCAGCAGGCGCAGTAAAGCGGGCATTCGGGTGTGCTGCATCCCTGTTACTCTCCGGGGTCCAGTCATTGCCTTTCCAGTCGATGAGGTGAGCGGGGGCCTTATCAGTCATGCCTTCCCACCAGATATCGCTATCGTCTGTCAATGCGCAGTTCGTAAAAATAATATTTTCTTTAAGCGTATCCATGGCCATTGGATTTGATTGATCGGATGTACCGGGTGCCACACCAAAAAAGCCTGATTCAGGATTAATGGCATACAGGCGTCCGTCGGGACCGATCTTCATCCATGCGATATCATCCCCAACACATTCACATTGCCAATCCCCGATCGTAGGCTGCATCATGGCCAGATTGGTTTTTCCGCATGCAGAGGGAAAGGCACCAGCAATATGGAACTGTCTCCCCTCGGGATTTGTCAGGCGAAGAATCAGCATATGTTCTGCCATCCATCCTTCACGGCGAGCCATAGCTGAAGCAATCCTTAGGGCGAGACACTTTTTCCCGAGCAGGGCATTGCCGCCATACCCGGAGCCATACGACCAGATGAGATTCTCATCCGGGAAATGGCTGATATATTTCTGTTCCATTGGTGCACAGGGCCAGGTTACGTCTTTTTGGCCTTTTTCCAGTGGAGCACCAATTGAATGCAGGCAGGGAATAAATGTTCCATCAGTGGAAAGAGCTTCAAGAACCCGCGTGCCGACCCGTGTCATAATGTGCATGTTGCAGACGACATAGGGACTGTCGGTTATTTCGATCCCAATCTTTGAAATCGGAGAACCAATGGGCCCCATAGAAAAGGGGATAACATACATGGTTCGGCCTTTCATGCAGCCGGTATACAGATCAGTCATGATGGTCTTAAGCTTACCCGGATCTATCCAGTTGTTTGTTGGCCCGGCCTCGTCCTGTGAAGGGGTACTGATATAGGTGCGGTCTTCAACGCGGGCGACGTCACTCGGGTCTGACCGGAACAGAAAACTGTTCGGGCGTTTTTTCAGGGGGGTGGCGCTCCCGGCAGAAAGGAGCCGAGCAATCATATGATCATATTCTTTCCGAGTTCCATCGCATACATATACGTCGTCAGGCTGGCACAGGTCAGCTACTTCCTGCACCCATTGTTTAAGTTTTTCATTTCTTAGTTTCGAAATCATACCAGCGTTTCCCCCAAAAAATTATTTGATAGAGTAGCGTACAGCTAAAGATCAGGCTATGCATTGTATCATATTTTCGGTGTATGATGGATAATTTCTTTTCGCTATACGCTGTGTTTTTTCCTGGTGCCATGAAATCTGATGCAGCATGATGGCTGTTTTATAAAAATATTCCTCCGAAACAAAAAATCAGTATATATGAATGTCGTGGACATTCTGATAAAATCATCTGCCGAAATAAACAGCAAGCTGAAGCGTCAAAATGTAAAAGAAAAAAATTGTACTCGGAAACTATCCTCGCCAGTAACGTACATTCCCGACATCTATGTGAACAAAATTGAGATGCGGGTAATAACCGACACCCCCACCCTGTAACTGCTTGGCTGTATTGCGGAGCATTTTCAGGTTATACCTGGGGAGACGTATGTCAACAGCCTTGCCGAACTGATGAAAGCTGTTTTTTGCTACGCCCCTGCTCTTCTTTCGTAAGGCAGCGTTTGTCTGGGGCGATCGATAGCCAGAGACAATATGGAATGGTGCATCAGTGCACAATATTCTCTGGAGATTATAGAGAAGATCAAGAAGCCCGGTATCTATCGGCTTGACATCTCCTGTCCTGTGATCACGGAGTATGTGATTGATCTTTGACAGTTCATCAGGGAGATATTCCCCCTGATACCAGTACGTGGCTGTAAGATGTTCATCAGTGTGTGTGTTCATGAACGAAAGCTTTTTTTCCGGTACGAATATATCGGTTGCGGCGCCAAGAACACCGGACGGGATAATCGTTGAGGCCGCAGTGGCAACCCCGAGCAGCAGGAGATCTCTTCTGCTTATATCCGTCGATTCTGTAGTGAAACCTTTTCTCCGGCAGTATGTACGCACCTCTTTGCCTCCTTGACAAACGGTATTATTATACCGTATCTCTATAAGATAATGCACGAATTATGCCAAAAGAATACTGTTTTGATTTTATATGATATTTTTGCAACGGCTGCGGGAAATCCCTCATATGAAGCGCGGTATGTCCGGATGTATGTTCAGAATGGAGGTTTTTTCAGGGCCCTGTCAAGCCGCTCATCTCTGCTGTAGATATCCTCCCGAAACTGTACGAGACCATTTGTATCAACCCATGCAGTCAGATAGAGAATATGAACACGTACCGGGTGTTTCAAACGCACGATTTGTGTTTCGCCGCTGTCAACAGCTTGCAAAAGTTTTTCTTTTGTCCATTCCTTATCATCCTGTAACAGATATGCTGCAGCACTCATTGGCTGGCTCAGGCGTATGCATCCGTGACTGAATGTCCTAACATTCTTTTCGAAAAGTGCCGTGTGAGGGGTATCATGCAAATAGACATTGAATTTATTTGGAAACATGAATTTAATACGTCCGAGCGGGTTACTCGGTCCCGGTTCCTGACGTAGCCGGTACGGAAAGTTTTCTCCCGTAACTGTTGTCCAGTCGATAACCAGCGGATCTATGTGTTCAGCATTTTCGTCCCAGCCGTCCAGAACGATGAAATTCTGTTCAGTGATATAGTTGGGATCATTTTTTATTTTCGGAAGGAGATCATCCTGCAGGATACTATCAGGAACATTCCATGCTGGATTTATTTCAAGATATGTCATCTCTGCACTGAATACCGGCGTATGCCAATAGGGCTTGCCAACAATAACCTTCATTGCCAGAACAGTTTTCCTGTCTTCAACAACCTCAAGTCGGTAATCGGCGATGTTAACGAGAATATATTGCGAGCCCAGATTTCTGAAACTCCAGCGAAGACGTTCCAGATTCAGTTCGATCTGGCGCACGCGTTCCTGAACAGAGACATTGAGCTCATATATTGTTTTGGGGCCAACCACACCATCCGGATGGAGACCATGCCGCCCCTGGAACCGGATTACAGCCTTTTCGATCGTATGGTTGAACAGATCTCCCGTATCTTCTGCTTCATGGGAAAGATCGCCGGAACGTATCAGTCGCTGACGTAATTCGGCAACCCGGGCGTCCCGCATCTCGATTTTCAATGAAGCGCCCGGCGACACGGCTGTCCAGCCCCCTCTTGATTGTATTGAGCGATAATTTGCCAGTGCCTGTCTGAGTCTGTGATACATTTTTTCTCTGGGAATCAGGTTTCTCAGCGACTCTTTGATAGTATTTTCTTGCAAACCCTTTTCCAGGACCGCAATGACATCAATGACACCATTATCTGAAAACCATTCGGCTTCCACAGCTACCGGATTCACGCACCCTGAAGAAAGATGACAGCTCAAGAGAAAAAAGGCATCTGAAAGCAGCAGGTCGAGTTCAGCAGACTTTTTCCAGTGAGCAGAAGCGTACGGTGTATCGTTTAACTGAACTTCGCGGAGGAGCAGTTTGATCTTGCTCAAATGATAATATTCTGGGATCAGACCGTCAGCATACGCTTCCTGTATTGCATCGAGCAGTTCGTGTGCCCGCGACATCCTTATGTCATTGTTAAGCCATGCAGATCTGAAATTTCTCTTCACATAGAACTTCTTAATCATTGCCACATCAAGAATCCGCTCATTCTGTATCATAATGTTCGCACCAGTTTCGTGGTTAGAAAGAATCTGTGCAATAATATCAGTCACTTGAGATTGCTCCATACCGAAGGCAGCGGCTTCCCGAGGGATGAACATGCAGTACCAGAAAAGGAAGAAAGAACAAATGAACAGAACAGATTTATATATTTTATGCACCAGCGCCTGATTGATGTGGTGCAGTATAAAACACACCATTTTTTATTTTAACAGAACCCTGTGGCATTAATCAGTACGTAAGAGCGCTTTGTTCCTTTCAGAACGAAGAGAGGAATACGATATTGGATTACTTCATTTTTCCTGCTATGATGGTAAATGAATACAGGCGGATCCCCATGGGAAGAGGGGCAGATTACTGTGCGGAGAACAGAGCACGGAAAGAGGAACGCATGAAGGCATTAGTTACCGGTGGAACCGGATTTATCGGTAGCCATGTGGTTTTTGAATTATTGAAAGAGGCGCATTCAGTACGGGTCCTGTCGAGACGTGATACCATCCCGGAACAATTGAAACACACAGATATAGAGATCGTGAAGGGAAATCTTGAGGATTTTACTGCAGTTTCTGATGCCATGGATAACACGGATGTCGTCTACCATATTGGAGAAATAAAGAACAGTACGAGCAGGGCAGCCAAGAAAAACGTGAAACTCATGGAACACATTCTGAAACATTTCAGTGTGAAAGGTTCAAAACGTTTAGTCTTTGTCAGTTCGATAACCGTTGCAGGAATTCCGTCTGTACTACCTGCCGATGAGGATACAAAACCCACTCTTGTCTTGCAGGACCATTACACCTCATATAAGCGATCGTGCGAAGAGATGTTGATGAGCGGAGCGTTTCGTAATGAATACGTGATAGTGAGGCCGGCTCCGGTTTTTGGACCGGGATCGCGGTATCTCGGCAGGCTTGTAAATACGATTAAATATGTCGGGCCGGTCGGGCTTCCCTTTATCGGCAATGCCAGAAATGCCGCTCCCCTTATATACGTGAAAGATCTCGCACGGGCAATTTATCTTTCCGGTATGATTCCGGAGGCTTCCGGACTGACCCTCAATCTGACGGATGGTCAAAACCATAGCTGGTTTGATTTTTTCAATGAGATTGCAGGACTCCTCGGGAAAACACTGAAAATTCTTCCTTTGCCTCCAGCCGTGCTGAAAATATCAGCGCTTCCATTAGACCTGTTCACCGGTTTTTTGGGTCTTGAGCTTGATGCAACTCACTATGTGCAGTATTTTTCACGTGACCTCATTTTTTCTAACAAACAGGCACGGGCAATCCTTGGCTGGGAGCCACGGTATACGCTGCAGAATGCCGTTAAGGAGATGGTGGCTTCATATACCACCTGAAGACAGAACTGTTTTTATGTCTAATTGATGCGATGATTTGCTATAATGGAGAATCAGCGCCGACAGATTTCCTTATCAGGCAAGGATGTTCTTATGAAGGGAAAAAGGTTCACATATGTTTTCGCAGTAGCAATCTCACTGTGTTGTATTCTGACTGTAAACCCCTTTGCTGTTGCATCTGTTCAGTTCTATACGATTCAGGCGGGAACGTATTCCCTCAATACACTTAAGAGTGCCAAGGAGCATTTCGCATTTTTATCAGAGCAATTAAAGGAACAGGAAAAAGAGTATCTCAGGATTGAAAAAGGAAACAAATATTATATTATTCGGCTTGGACAATTTCAGACCATTAACAATGCAAGAAATATAATACAAGCTGTTACCTCTCTTGTGCCTGATGCATTTATTCTCAAAGAAACCGACTTTGAAAATTCAGAAATAGTCTTGATGTATTCCCGAGATGAAAAGCAGCCAGCGTTTTTGCCAATGGAACCATCAGCAATTAAAGAAGAAAAGATAATATCTTCTGCAGCGCCGGTTCCTGCAATCGAACCGGCAATCCCTGAGAATGTCCCGATATCACAGAGCTCTCCTGAGCGTCAAGAGCCCACGAAACAGGAGATGGTAAATATGCTCATTGACCGCGTAGCAGCCTTTTACGATAATGAGGAATATGAAAAAGCTGCGGAAATTGTCAGGGAAGGCCTTAAGAAATGGCCTGATGACCCCGATCTGCTCGCGTGGTACGGTGCAACGCTTCTTGATTCGGGATTTCCTGATAAGGCTTATGAACAGTACAGGAAGGCGACGGAACTGTTGCCTGAAGAACCTGATCTGCACGCAGGGCTTGGGCACAGCCTTCTTGATATGCATGTTGATAAGGCGATGAAGTCCATTACCTCTTTCAAGAGAGCACTCGAGATAGATCCGAACAATGTAAGCGCTCTTGAAGGACTCGGTATTGTATATGTAAGTATCGAAAAGAAAGAACTAGCAAAAAAAATCCATGACCGCCTTGAGCAGCTTGATCAGGATGCCGCGGCTCGGCTTCAGGAATTTATTACCTGGGGTATTGACTGGGGAAAAGAGTAATCAACTAAGCCCATTTCCCCATGATTTTTCCTGACCGTCCTCTGTTGAAGTATCACGCAATAAAATAATGTCAGATAGGCCGCGGCAAGGTTTTTTATGTATCCACTATAAAAAATATGATGCCGGTCTATAAAAATAATTCTTGAAATTGCCATCGAAAACGTGTAAGTTGGAAAAGGCAATATAACGTTAGCAGAGATGGAATAACGATACGTGGGACAGGAAAAAGATAAAAAAAAATCTGTCTTAATTATTGACGACGATATGAATGTGTTGAAGATGATTCAGACAGGCCTGGTATCAGAGGGATATCATTGTGAGACTGCGACCAATGCCGAGTCTGCCATGAAACTGCTTGATCAAATCCCTTTTGATCTCATGGTAACAGATATTGTCCTACCCGGTATGGACGGATTTGAGATAACAGAAAAGGCAAAAAAAATAAGGCCTGATATTCTTGTCATTATCATGACCGGCTTCACAGAAGACTTCTCCTATGACCGTGCTATAGAAGCAGGCGGATCTGATTTTATTAAAAAGCCATTCACTGTGCAGGAGCTTGTCGTGCGGTTTCAGTTTGTTACTCTTCAGGAGAAACTGCTGAAGATGTCAGTGACTGACGAACTGACCGGCCTCTACAACCGGAGAGGATTTTTTACTCTTGCTGACCAGCAGTTTAAACTGTCCCAACGGCAAAAGGATAAAGTATACCTGTTATATGCTGATCTGGATAATCTGAAGGGTATTAATGACACGTTCGGGCATCGGGAAGGGGATCGGGCATTAATCGATAGTGCTGATATCCTGCGGCAGACATTTCGGGAGTCTGACATCATTGCACGCATTGGCGGTGACGAGTTCGTTGTCGTCCCCATCTACAGTACAGGGGAAGGAGCTGAAATAGCCTCCTCACGATTTTACGAAAACGTTGAACGGGAAAACACGAAAAAGCTGCGGAACTATACGCTGTCGTTCAGCGTTGGCATGGCATACTATGATCCCGCAACTCCCTATTCTATTGATGACCTGCTTCGTAAGGCAGATGAATTGATGTACGAAGAGAAACAAAGGAAAAAAAAGCTTAGGTAACAGGGAAGTATCCGGGTCTGATCCCGGGAAACATTCTTTGAGCAGCTCCTGCTCGTACGACCGCTCCTAAACGGCTATGAAGGAGGATTCTCATGCGCCATGACGCGTTTGCCGAGAAGCCTGAAGAAAAAAGGAAAAAGGACACTCGAGAAAAGCGCTGTTAATATAAGGGAATCCTTCATCTCTGCTCCGATGAGCAGGGTTCTCTCGCCGATCGTACCTGCAACAATGAGCAGGGAAAGCGGCGCAGAAAGTATAAAGCATATGGATAAGGCCTCAAGTCTTTTTATCTTCATAAAAAACGAGAATATGAGGGGGAATATATTACTGAGAAAGAGCATGAGGGTGAGAAAGAGTGACAGAGCGATGCTCTGAAACGAGGAGAAAAGGCCAATATTGAAATTAGCACCGACACCAATAAAGAAAAATGGCACAAAAAAACCAAAGCCGACAGCATTGATCTTGTCTTCAAACCGCCCCTTGCTTTTAAATACATGAGCGAAAATCACCCCTGATATAAAAGAGCCGAGAAAGGGCTCAATGCCTGAGCTGTATGTCAGCACGGCACCGGCAAATAGAACCAGAATGACGCCTCTCATACCTTCTTCAATCGGGTCCTCGCTCTCCATGACCATCGTGACTTTTTCAGGATTCCACCACGCAACTACATAGAGAATCCTGATAAAGAAAGCCGCGAGCAGCATAAGCAGAAGCAACTTGACACCTTGCAGCCCTGCCATGAGTGTTAGGCCGTATTTATGATATATATCTATGGCCGTGAGAAAAAGGATCGAAATGAGTTCACCCGCCAGTGCTATGCCGATAATATCGTTCCCAAGATCTGTCTTGATGATCCCGGATTCCTTCAGTACCGGGATGACAATACCTGCCGATATCATTGAGATCGCAAGACCGAGATAAAAGGGATAACCCATGAAGTAAAATACCAGAGGCATTGACAGCAGAGACAGAAGAGGTATAAGGATGTACCAGAACAACCGATACCGTTTCATTATAGTACTGAGGTTCAGCTCCATACCCGCAATGAACATCAGGTAAATTAAACCCAGTTCTTTCAAGAGGGAAAACCATTCAGGCTGCCGAAAGATCAGGATATTGAAGACGAGTATCCCGTAGACGATTTCCAGGACAGCGGAAGGAATATGCATTATGCGCGCGGCAATCGGTACCACTGCAGCCCCTGCAACGACCACAAACATGATTAGCAGCTGTTCGCCCAAAGGGTACCTGCTTTCATTTCATTCATAGACAATTGCGCATTACAACAGCTCGGCGAGAGGAGGTATCAGCAGTGTGGAAATTGAAGCATTCTTGACTGTATGCCAGATAATGTCAGGACTGAGAAACGAAAAAAATCGCCTTGGAGCCCATTCTTTTGTGTCGATTACCATCAGGTTGTAATCATTATAGACACCCTGCACAACCTTCACCGGATTTCCTTCTTTGGTTTCTGTTGTTATGCTCATTTTATACATGAGCGAAATTTCGGATATTGTTTTTTTTCTTTCTTCGAATTGCTGCAAGTCTTCTTCCGAGGAGATATACTTTAACGGCTTGATCGCCAGCGCGGTCACTTCGTTATGCAGGGAAGATGAGATTTCAAGAGATGTCTCGAGAGCATTCTGGAGCCTGAGGCCTGCGCCGCAGGGAACCAACATTTTTTCGTAGGGAAACGTACCCCGTGATATCAGCACCGGGCATGAAGCATGTCTGGGGAGAGAATAAAGAAAGCGCTTTTTGCTGTAACTGGTAAACAAAAAATAGGGAGAATCAATAAGGGCATCTTTCGACACGACCACGAGGCCCTGATCATTGTTGATCTCTGATGCCTTTTGCTGGATCGCTGCCAACGGTTTCAGAGAGGTTTTTTCAATCGAACGGTCTTTCAGGTTATCCGTGGTTGTCAGATATTCGATATCATCGGCACGTTTTGCAGCCTTGGCCGAACAGAGAAAAACAGCTTTCTTAAGCGGGAATATGGAAAAGAGGTAATCGATCTCCTGAAAAAACTGCTCTTTCTCATTCCCGGTAAGGTAGGCGATCATCGTTGAGCCGTATTCGAGGGGAAACTGCTGAAAATTAAATGTCAATATATCTGAGACTGTCTTGAGAACCGCAGGATCACCAAGCACAACTACCCGGTCATGAGGCTTGAGAATGGAACTGCCAGAGGGTATGATGATGTTGTCTGACCGGTAGATTATGCCTAATCTCCAGCGCAGGGGAGCCAGAAGCCTCACTGGCTTGTTGGCAAGTCTTGAATTAGGATGCACCTCGACCTCAAGTATTTCATTCTTTCCCAGACCGATTGCATGGGCTGCTCTTGACTTATGCTCCAGTCTGTTACGGATGCCGGTAGCCCCTGCCGTGAAAATATTTTCCACCTCTATGCCAAGATCCTCCAGAGTACCTGTTGCACCGGATGAAATACCCACAGAAATAATTCTTTTCGCCTGAAAGTGCTCAGTCAAAATCCGTGCTGTTTCTATGTTTACTTCTTCATTGCTTGTGGTAAGAATCACTCCGTCTGCCTCATTTACCTCAGCTTTTTCAAGAACGAGACGGCTTGTCGCGTCTCCGATCAGCACTGCTACATCGGCACGAATTTTCTTGATGAGCGTTTCAGCGTCAGGATTGATGTCAATGCAGAGCACCATATATTCTTTTGAAACTTTCGTAAGCAGCTCCTGCCCGATTGCGCCGGCGCCGATGATCACAAATCTATTTCTTTTCATAGCACTGAGTATATATAAATAATAATAAAAAGACTAACACAAAAACATAGCATGAGAAAATATTCTGTTGGAACATACTGCCAATGTTATCTTTAAAGCAATTCTTACGGGCAGGCACACTGATACAATGCCGGGAATGAATCAGATGCATCGTACACTGAAATAGGCATGATCATATTCTTCATGACCAGAGAATTAACCAGCCTGAATGCATGCTTTGACCCGAAAAATCAGGACGGTATCGAAGAACCATTCAAAAATACCAGAGGAATAATGCTACGATTTTACCCATTGAGCTCATAATGACGGCCCTTCGATATGCTTAACCATTTCTTTTTGCCCATAGTGTTTTTTCACAAAAATATTGTATAATGCTTTCTCTTCAAAATTCTTTAAAGAGGTATCCATGGATAATTTGGTTGAAAAGATTGCGAAAATGGAGCTTGAGCACGACAAGCTCGACCCTGAACTCGTATTGAAAAAAAGGATTAAATTGGGTCTGAGAAATCCCGACGGGACAGGTGTCGTTGCAGGCATAACGACAAAAGGTCAGGTGAAGGCGTTTAAGAGAGACCAAAAGGGCCGTAATGTCCCCATTCCAGGGAAACTCATCTACTGTGGATATGATATTGAAGATCTTGTTGCGAATCTTGAAGCAGAACAGCGGTTTGGTTTTGAGGAAATAGCCTTTCTCCTGCTTACGGGAGAACTGCCAGTACGGAAACATCTGGACAGCTTCACTCGGGAACTTGGCGAAAGAAGATTTCTGCCTGATATGGCGAAAGAAATAATAAAATGTACTTCTGAGAACGACGATCTTATGGGCGCACTTCATGCTGCAGTTTCTATTCTGCATAAATTTGACACTGATCCCCGATCTACTTCAATAAAAGACGTAACACGACAATGCATTGATCTCATAGCCAAGTTTCCGACAATCATCGCTTATAATTACCATGTCCTCATGGCCGGGTCAAAGGTAAAGCCGCTTATGGTTGAGCCGCGAAAAGACCTGAGTACTGCTCAAAATTTCTTATACCTGTTGCAGGGAAAAGTGCCGGATGACCTGGTTGCCCATACATTTGATATTGCATTAATCCTCCATGCTGAACATGGTGGTGGTAACAACTCAACCTTTACGGTCAGGACAGTATCATCCAGCCTTACTGATACCTATATGGCTATGTGCGCCGGGCTGGCATCACTCGCGGGCCATCTTCACGGCGGTGCGAATGAAGCTGTTATGAAGATGATGAAAGATATGAGAGAACATGTCCGGGACTGGCAGGATGATGAAGAAATTTATTCGTATCTTGAGGATATTCTTGAAAAAAAACAGGGTGACGGTTCAGGCAAAATATACGGCGTGGGGCATGCGGTCTATACCATATCCGATCCAAGAACACATATACTGAAACAAAAGGCAGCCCTGTTTGCCGAGAAAAAAGGACGCGCTGATGAGTTTGAATTATATAACAAGGTAGCTGAGATAGCAGTACGGCTGGTAAAAGAAAAGAAGGGGAAAGATGTCTGCATTAATGTTGATTTTTATTCCGGATTTCTCTATGAAATGATGGGTATCCCGCAGGAATTATTTACCCCTGTATTTGCTATGGCACGAATTGCTGGATGGTCTGCTCACAGAATTGAAGAGATAATACAGGGCCGGCTGATTCGGCCCGCGTATGTGAACGCCATAAAAGGTAAATTAAAGTACATCCCGCTTCAAAAAAGATAGTTTCCGACCAATGGTGCGCTCGTGGATGCCTGCATACCTTTCATTCCCACTATGCTCAATATTTGACACTCAAGGACGATATACAATATGTCGTTATTATGGATGTCTCTTTGTATACAGGATGAGAGGTTTACCTGTCACGTTTTTCATTTTACGGTAAACTTGTGCCGTGCATTTTTTTTCTTTAAAATATATATATGGCACTTTTTTTCTTCAGGGAGAGTGATCGTTTTGATTTCTAAAGGTCACAAGAACAAAAGAGATTATTTCCGGATGAAGATTAACGCTGACCTGACATTTAATGTTCAGGGAACGGATAAAACATGCAAAGGATTCTGTAGAAATTTAAGCCATACCGGCATACAGTTTGAGACTGCTCATGCTTTGTCCGGAGGACAGATGATTGAAGTGGTTCTTTCTTCGAAAGATGTCAGAATAAAACCGTTGAGGGCACTGACCGAGGTTCTCCGTGTAGATGTTATTGACCGCACAACCTATCAGGTCTCAGGAAAAATAGTGCGGTATAAATAGTTGTCCGTGGATCGACATGTAAATCGTAGCGCTTTGCTTTCATTGCCAGCCTGAAACTTTTTTGAATGCCTTTTCTATCTCTTTCCCCGAACAAGCTGTACTATACGGGACAGGCAGTGACTGCGGACAGTAAGTAGTAAGACGTAAGGAGTGAGGCGTGAACAGGATAAAAAAAGAATATTACTGAAAACCATTGAATCCTTTCAGGGCTGGCTGCAAGCCTGGGTGCCATTTTCTGTTAAAACCATCCAAGCTTGTGTTTATTGGCATAGTACATCAAACCGAGAATCCTCATTTCAACAACGAGAAGATATATCATGATGAAATTATCGATAAAGGGAGTAATGAACGGTATAACCAATAAATAATTAAAAAAGGCTTTCAGTATGAATATCAGGAGCAACATACCGCAGGCAACCGCATAATCAAGGGGTATTTTAAGGATGGCAGGAATCAGTATCGCGGGATTAAGTGATGAAAAGCTGTGATGAAGAGACATGGATAAAATTCCCATGGGCTGAAATACGGTTCCGAAAATAAGCAGCGGGATAATAAGGAAGAGGGAAGGGCTACCAGTAAAGATAGAAATAACCAAATAGATAAACAATGGAGCATAGGCAACGAGTGTAACCAGAATGAGCTGAAATATCGGGCATACAATATCATCCCACCAATCTTCTACATCCCAGCCGGGAAGGTCGATCTCTCCTTCAGCAGAATGAAACACTATCTTCATCATATAATATGAAAGAAGTCCGCCAACAAACACATAACCAATGATGCCGAACAAGAATGCAAATGCCGCAAAAAAGAGCGTAATAGTAATAAAAATTGAACCGGCAACAAGGGTTATAATGCCCCAGTTTTTAAACGGATAAGCAAACACATCAGGCAGATATTCCAGAAAAGGCCGTTCTTCGATAGTTTCTTTCTCAGGAACCAAATATCCATATCTTTTTTGATATTCTTCTGCTTTTGCTCTGTCCTCAGGCGAGGGTCCTTCCGTGGCTGGCGGCGAAGGGTCACCGGACGGCTGTTCCTGAGGCGGTCCGTCAGGGCTTTTTTCCCCGGGAAAGGGATGTCCAACACTGTCTTTCTGGATGTGAGGCGCTTTTCCCTGCTGGAGTGTGGTGAGCGATTCAGTTTTCGGTGAATGGGACTTTGAAGAAATGGGCTGCGAAGCCCTGGTGCCTGACTCTGCCGAAGGTTTTTCATCTGGCCGTCTTCCGCGCCCTTTTCCTTTATACAGAAGGATACCACCACACTTAAAGCATTTAATCTTTGTACCCCCGGGTTTTATACGGTTGTCAGGAAGGGACAGCCTTGTTTTACATTTCGGGCACGTAATAATCATTATTATTCTAGAATAAGAAAGCATTTTTGGGACTCATTGTCAAATAATAATGATGATATCGGCGGCTTATACCAGGCTTGCCGGCTTAATCGGGGTGTCGAGGGGAGTGGGTGAAAAAAGCTTTTTTGAGATTTTTGCTTTTGTTTTTACTGCCTTCTTATACTTTCTTACTCTCAGCCCGCCTAAGACGGGCAAGCCCGTCTTATCTGTCCACTGCTTACTTCCTACTTCTTACTGAATACCCTGTGCCGGAACTGCTACCTGTTTTTATCAGAGTCCAAGCCAGAGGTAATCGGTATCGCGCCGGGTATAATCCTGCTTCCATTCGGCATGAGACAGTTCAGGCAGAATTACGCTAAACACGAGATCGGATTGTTGCCGTATCTGTTCAGGAAAGCCCTGCTTCCAGGAATGTCCGTTACCTGCAATCACAAAAACAGTATACTGTGGATTATCCTCTTTGAATTGTAAAATATTCCAGGCCAGTGTCGTATCCCAGACCATTTGGGCCTCAGAGAAATAGGTAAAAGCTGTATCATTTTTGCCGTGCTCCTTGAATACAGTACGAATAAATTTCCGGTATTGTTCATTGACATTACAACTGACACCGGGCAGTTTTTCGATATGTTTCCTGGTAAGAGAGGCGAACCCCTTTTCGGCAACCTGTTGAACAATTCTCCGTTCCACGTTGAGACCAATTATCGGGATGCGGTGTTCGCGGGCATAAAAGAGTATATCACGATACAATGGCCAGGGTAGTTTCCAGTTACGATAATGACTATCAATAAACAGTGCCAGGGCAAGCTCTCCTGCAACCCCAATAGTGGCTTTACCGGCTCTTACGCTGGCATTCTTTCCTGATTGCCATGATATCATTCACGATAATTGCAGAAGCCTTCATAATCAGGCACCATAAGCAAAGAAATGCTGAGTTTTGCCAGGAATACACTCAGCACTATGCCAGCTGCGGAAAACAGCACCGTTACTATCAGTAACGTTCTGTTTATTTTCGGATCATGGTTGAAACAGTTTTGCATATCATAAAATGAATATGAAGTTATAATATTAGAGTATCTGTACATTTTGAGAAATTATGCTGTTTCATATGACTTTTCTGTTATTCTGAATGAGAGGGAGCTATAAAAGGGAAAAATAGTGCGATATACGGATAGCTGGAGACTCGGCAAGGCATTTACGCCTGTAGTAAGATATCTCATTTTTATTAACGCAGGGATTTCTGTTTTCGAATTATTGTTGCAGGTAAACCTGGCTACCTATTTTGGTCTTTCTCCGCTAAATTTCTGGCGCGGTTTTTTTTGGCAGCCTGTCACATACATGTTCCTTCACGGCGGTTTTTTTCACCTGCTGATTAATATGTTTATTCTCTGGATGTTCGGAACAACCCTCGAAGCAACCTGGGGCAGCAGACGGTTCCTGAAATTCTATATGATCTGTGGTATCGGCGCTGGACTGTTAAACGCCGCAGTGACGCCGGGAACAGTTATTCCGACTGTCGGAGCTTCAGGTGCTATTTATGGTTTACTGATGGCCTTTGGTATTCTTTTCCCTGATCAGATCATTCTTGTATGGGGAATTTTTCCGGTAAAAGCCCGAATCTTTGTGATCGGATTGGGGATCATTGAACTTCTGACCGCACTCAGTACGACCCACAGCAATATCGCCCACTTCGCTCACCTTGGTGGTATGCTTTTTGGTCTGATATACATGAAGTGGGATGAGGGGAAACGATTGCTGTATGCATGGCGGGGAGAGCAGAGGCGCAGGCATGATCTCAAAGTAGTCTGGAATCGGGATCGTGAACGGGAAAAACTCCAGAAAGACATAGATGCCTTATTAAGCAAAATTAATGAGAACGGCATGGATTCCCTTACAGATGAGGAAAGAGATCGTCTGACAGCAGCGAGTAAAAAGATGCGAAAATGGGAAGAAGAGTAACGATACAGTATGATTTATGTTGAATTTTTATTTTTTTATTTAATGTTGATTTGAGGGATATCGATGAGAGAATTTATCGATAAAATATCACCATTCATTGTCATGGATATCCTTGCAAAAGCCCGAACCATGCCTGATGCGGTGCATATGGAAATTGGCGAGCCGGATCTCCCTCCCTCCGAGGAGGTCACTGAATCCTTTAGAAAGGCTATCAAGGACAGGCAGTTCCACTATACACCTGCAAAAGGACTACTCCCTTTGCGCGAAAGAATAGCTGAGTATTATATAAAGAAATATCAGGTGGAGATTTCTCCTGAAAGAATACTGATCACGCCTGGCACGTCGGGTGCTTTTCTTGTGGTCTTTGCGCTGCTGAGCGATTCAGACAAGCGGGTTGTTTTGTCAGATCCTTCCTATCCCTGTTATAAGAATTTCACGTACTTTCTCGGCTCTGAGCCGATCTGTATCCCGGTTGCACGAGATACCGGGTATGAAATAATCCCACAGAACGTTCCATCGACCGGAGATATCGGATCACTGGTTGTATCATCTCCTTCAAATCCTACTGGTACGCTTTACAGAGCAGAGACCATAAAGGAACTGATAAAACTGTGCGAGGACAGGAATATATGGTTCATATCTGATGAGATTTATCATGGTCTGGTGTATGATAAGCAGGAGCATACCGCGCTTCAGTTTTCCAACAGAGCGATCGTAATCAACAGTTTTTCGAAATATTTCTGTATGCCTGGCTTCAGGATCGGCTGGATGATATTACCTGATGAATTGGTGAGGAAGGCAGAGATTATCGTGCAAAATATATTTATTGCCGCTAATACCCCTGCTCAATATGCTGCCATTGGAGCTTTTGATGAAGGGTATCTTGAAAAAGTGCGAAACACCTTCAGGGAGAGGAGGGACTTTCTCTATGCTACGTTGAAGGATATCTTCCAGCTGGACGCTTTTCCTGATGGCGCATTTTATATCTGGGCTGATATCAGCAGATTCAGTGATAATGCAATGGATTTCTGCCAGAGACTTCTCCTTGAAAAGGCGGTTGCTGTAACGCCGGGTATTGATTTTGGAAACATCCGGACAGAACGATATGTTCGGTTTGCATACACGCAGGACATATCTCAGCTTGCAATTGGCGTTGAACGTTTGAAGGACTTCCTCACCAAAGATTGAAACTCTTTTGCAATGCTCGCCGTGCTATACCATACATTTTTTAAACTGTTTAAGATATAACGGATTCCCTTTGAGTTTTATCCTGCCGGTTACCAGGGCCCTAAGCAGAGATGTTTCTTCGTTCAACATTTCAATCCATGTTTCTGAATCTGCGTGAACCTGCAGGTCAGCCTTACCAGTCGCGGTTTCCTCCACATCGATTGTGCCGTCTGCTATTGTGACTACCGCCTCTTTCATTTCGTCTCCGATAAATGAAAAATGAATGCTCATTTCAAGACCTGCAGCTTGTTTTGGATTGAAGAGCAGCTTAACACCGTCCAGAAAAGACGATATCGAATGTGGCCGTATCGTATTTCTAACATGGCAAATCTTCTTGTTTTCATTTTTCATAGCAGCATCTTCGGCAAAGGTGCCTGCTATAACATATACCGGCTCTTTTTTTGTTTTTAATGGTTTGACAACCTCCTGAACATATTTCTTCTTTTCTGGTTGATACTCTTTCATAGGGTTCTCACCCGCGGGACAGACCGCCATGCAATACGAGCACCGGTAAAAGTGGCCATAGGTCAAGGATTGCCATTTTGTTACAGTTTCGCTATCACGAAATCGTGCCCGGTATGTATGCACGTTCTTTGACATGACAATTCCTTCGATCCAGTCCTGAAACCCACCAAACAATTCGTGATAATTATGCATGGCACATGACATAAAATCTATTCTATTCTTTCTGCTGATGGCATTGACCGGACAGACAGACACACAGAGCCCACATTCGATGCATGGATTTTCATGTATCGGTTGATTGTAGGTATCAAGTTCTGCATCGGTGAGGATTGTATCTAGCAGAATATATCCACCGAATACCGGATGTAAAACAAGGCGATTCATGCCCATCTGCCCCAGCCCGGCCTCAACAGCGAGAGGCTTATGACTTATCTCCCAGATTCTTCCCGGCCATTGATCCATATCCATAGGAAATCCGGGTGGTATTGCTATACCCCGGAACCCCACTTCATTCAGTTTCTTTAATATCCGTTGTGTACTTTCAGCTATCTCCTGATGGACTTTGGCAAATTCATAATTTGCCACAGAAACAGACGGACTCCTGATGCTGTCCGGATTCGTCTTTTTTGCGATTGAGATGATAGTCCTGGATTTTGAAAAGATCCTGAGGATGTCATGCACCTCGGACACAATGGCCTTACGCCTGGTCTCGATAAAACCAACATCATCAGCGCCAGCTTCGATGCAAAGATCCCGAAGTTCTTTAGCAGACATAATCTTGGCGCTTTTCTGCTGAACCGGGTCTCTGGTATGGTTATTTCTGAGTGGATCCATGGGTACCCCCTGTCATTTTATATATATCCGATAAAAATCAGTAACATGCTACTGACCCTCTATTGCTTATCTATAAAGAGCGTAGATATTTCACGTAAGTCTTTGATAAAGGAATTGAATTTTTGTAATCCGTATTTCTTGATAACCTGTTTCTGTATACATTCCCAGCGTGGAAAGGTCTTCGCAAAGGCTTTTCGGCCTTTTTTCGTAAGGGTAAGTCTCTTTGTGCGCTGATCTTGTCCTCGGTTTACCTTGAGGTAGCCCTGCTTTTCCATAGGCCTCATATTTCTTGTCAAAGTTGTCCTGTCCATAGCAAGCGTCTCAGCAACCCTTGTAAGCGTTTCAGGACTATGCACAGCAAGAACAGCCATTATTGAAAATTGTGTGCTCCTTATACCGGAAGGTGCCAGCCTTCTGTCATAAAGCTGTGTGATGACACGGGCTGCCTTGCGCAGATTGAAACATGCGCAGACAGCACAGTCCTCAAGCTTTTTTTCTTCGATGGAGTTATCCATATATTAAGTGTATATACACGTATTATGTTTGTCAACCATGTTTCAATCTTCTGGGTCAGATTACGTTAGAGTATGGCGTCCTCCTGTATGATTTAATGCCTGTTAGAATGCTGCGAAAGTACTGCATCGTGATTCCGGCCCAATAAAATCAAGGACAGAACAGTACCCATGAGGGCCAGAAACATGTCAGACTGGGTATCCCATGCGTATCCCTGAGTGCCCAAAAATACCTCGGCAGCTGTACCCGAAGCAACTGCTACCCAGCGTTCAGCGAATTCATAAAAAACGCTGAAGGCCAGGCAGACGCAGACGACCGGGGAAATAACCATCTGTCGAGAGTTACAGGGGATTTCCTGATCAGCAGTTCTCGTATGACAATTGCCGGGACAAACCCCTGAGCAAAATGGCCGATCTTATCATAATGATTGCGACCGAGGTCAAACGTATCTCTCATCCAGTTGAACAGTGGCACTTCTGCATACGTATAGTGGCCGCCTATCATGAGTATGATTGCATGTATGAGCATGAGCAAATAAGCGAGTTTAGTAAATCGAAAGTATCGGTATGTGGCTATGATAATAATCAGTCCCGCAAGGGCCGGCAGCACTTCAAGAAACCATGTTAAGCGACCATGAGGATGTATGCCGGACCAAATGAGAACAGACGAGAAGATAAGAAGCCATGTAATAATTAATCTTGCATTTAAAGGTTTATAGATGGTTACATGCATTATCCTGCTAAAATAATCGCTCCGATGCCATTTTGGTGTGTATCATGCACTGAAGCATCTTGAGTTCATCCCGGTCAAACCAGGTGACCCGGCACCAGCTACACCGGTCGAGTTCAATGAGATATACGAGACTGTAGAAGGCTCTCGTCATTTTATTTTTGCACTGCGGGCAGGATAGCAAAGGGATGTTCTGTTCACTACCCTTGACACTGCGGGTAATTTTCTTCAGCTGGTTTTTCTTGAGAGTAATTTTTGAAAGAGTCCTGATGCGCTCAGAATATCCATCCTCTCCCCTGGCAATGATACGAAAAACTCTGTTGTGATGAACGAGAGTACCACCACAGAATTTGCACTGCATGACGCGGGTCTTTTCAACGGATCTTTTCAGAAGCGGGTGATGACACACCGGGCAGGGATGACTGGTTTGAGCCGTGCCTTCCTGTGCAATCCGCTTCATAAATATATCGTTCAGTACAGGCATATCAGATGCTTTCTGCATTGATGTTCCGCCTGTACTTATCCAGGTGAGGGCTGCAAACCAGGGCAACAGGGCAAGCTCGGCGAGCGTATAGGGACCCTGCCACTGATATTTATGGTCCAGGGCAAAGTACCGATCCTTGTTTTGTTCTGAAGGTGCAGGGATAGCAGCGGTCTTATTCTTTGTTTCAAGATCAGACAGGCGTGCATGGGCCATGGAGAGTAAGAAAGAGATTCTCTTGTGAATCGGGGGATGAGTAGACAGAAGATTCGCAAGCCATCCTTCGGATTCATCGAGTGAGCTAATTTTTGGATTTACGATGCAGAGGTTTTCAAGCCCGCTGCCGATAAACCCGGATCCTCTCCAGTTTCTCCAAAGGATATGCAGGACCTCGGCCAATGCGAGGGGATTGCGTGTCATGCGCACAGCACCGGCATCTGCGCGATACTCGCGTTGTCTTGAGATGAACATGTTCAGAAACTGGCTGAGCTTCAGCAGAACTAAAGTTACTATGAATGCCGGAGACAAATAGGCGCGGCCCTCGGAGAACGTCTGCACTTTTTCAACTAGCGAAGCAGGCACGCCGAAAAGACTCGAAGCAACCGTGCTTTCAAGACAATCACCCGAGATAATATGGTGGGCTTCATGAGCCATTACGGCTTCTATCTGGTCTCTTGAAAGCCTCGACAGCAGCCCCTCGGTTATTGCTATAAGCGCATTGCCGCGCATATCGATTGCCGAAAGCGCATTCATGGCAAGTGAGGGTATAACGACACACTGCATCCTGACTCTGTTCCCGGTCACGACATGAATCTCCTCCATGATATTCATCAACTGTTTGTGGATGCCGTCTTCCGGGTCAGGATCAGTCGCACTGATATTTTTTCTTATATAACGAACCGTATCATAAGCCGAGAAATAAAAGTGAACAGATGCTACGGCAGTCGAGAAGAAAAAGAGGAGGAAAAGCCGCTCCGCGCTGAACAGGAGTGTTTTTCCGAAATGAGTTCTCAGGGGAATCATCTGAAAGAACGAAAAAAGGAGGCCGGCTGATGTTAGAAAATACATCAGAATGAGAAAGACGAATAATATCCCGATTCTCCAGTTCTTCTGTTTCTCGATATCGATAAACGTCAGGGGCATTGATTATTCGGGACGAATGCTTATATCCGCCTTCGGAACAGCGCGGTCGGATTCCTCTGCCTCAAAATATTCCTCTTTTTGGAATCCTGCAAAAAGCGAAACAATGACGTTGTTCGGGAATATCTCCTGTTTCGTCCTGTAATTTGCAACGAGATCATTATAGAGCTGACGGGCGAACCCTATCCTGTTTTCAGTCGAAGTAAGTTCTTCCTGAAGTTGCATAATATTTTGGTTTGTTTTAAGATCTGGATAATTTTCCATAACTGCAAACAGTCGTCCGAGGGCTTGGGTAAGCATATTCTCGGCAGATGCCTTTTTCTGAGTCCCGACAGCAGAAACCGCTTTTGCCCGTGCGTTTATTACCTTTTCGAGCGTATCCTGCTCGAATTCCATGGCGCCCTTGACCGTGGATACCAAATTCGGTATAAGATCATGTCTGCGTTTCAGCTGGACATCTATCTGCTTCCACGCATTGTGCACCTGGTTTCTCAGGGATACGAGAAGATTAAAAGTAATTATTACCCACAGAAGAACAAAAACGACTATTCCCAAAATAATCCATACAACAATCATAACTCCCTCCTTAGTGGATGCTTTTTCTTCTGCATGAGCATGTATCGGAATGGCTGATATACGTATACAGATTTCAAGACACACATAAAAAATAGTATATCACACGGTACGATACAACGCTGGTGATGAGAAACACAGGAATAATTATTAAGAGAAACGACCGTACATGAGGATAAAATGACTCCCTGCAGTACTGGTCGGGTACTGCAGGGATGTGTTGTTAAGCTGCAGCGCAGCAGGTACGCTGCATTTTCTTCTTGCCTGTGGGAAAAACAGTCATGACAACCTCAACCTTGTTTCCACAGAAACGGCAGAGGTTCGCCCGATTTTTCGCATTTGCCCGAGCAGCAACGTCGGTTTTTGACTTTTTTTTCTCTGACATGATACCAGCCTCCTTTCCAATATTGAGTCCCAGCAGGAACAGCAAAAATGTTCCGTCTATGTCAATTACATAGTTTCCTGTGATACATCCTCTTTTATTGTGGAAGAAATTGAGGATAGTAAATGTGAACAAACATGGAAACTACAAAAACTGATAAATATAATCTAAATGCGGGCCAAATGTCAATAGAGTAACAAAAAAACTGTCTGGTGGTGGAGAACAGGATAACAATCAATACGTATCATTCATGGATGAAAACAACTTGCAGTTACCTTCCCACCGGACTACTTTTTCGTTCACTTTTTGGCAGGCTGTTTTTTTTTGGCAGCGGGTTTCTTTTTTGGTGTTTTCTGGACCAACTTCTTTGGAGAAGCAGGCGCCTTGGTTCGTGCGGGCTGTTCCCGGGTAATGAGCGGCTGTTGTTCCGTGGTTTCAGCTGAATCTCCGAATGTTCCGAGTATATCTTCTTCCCTGATAAAGATAAGATGCTTACCGTCTACTTCAAATTCCCGAGCCATATATTCAACAAAGGCTATCTTATGACCCGGCTTGAGAATGGTGGGTATGAATTTCTTCTTTGTTCCCATTTCTTCTTTTTTATAGATGCCCGGTCCGATAGCTTGGATAATGCCTTCAGAAGGAGATTCCCGCGCTGAATCGGGTATAATGATACCGCCAGCAGTTTTTTCTCCGGGATCGATCCTCTTGACAATTGCCCAGTCATGGAGTGGTCTGATTTTCATATATGATTCCTCCGTTTTGAAAGGTTGACTATAAGTATAGTGAAAGACGGTCGCAAAGGTAAAGGTCCCGGCAAAGGGAAAGACAAAAACTTCATAGGATTGGTACGGTATGATTCAAGCAAGGAGAACCGAGACGAGACCTACAAGGTAAATGCCGTCAAAGATGCCAGCTCCACCGATACTCATGAACGGTGATCCCAGCTTTTTTATCTGATGGACTCTCAACAGATCAGCGCCGATAAGCGTACCCATTACGCCTGAAATATAGGCTATCTGTGGGGCGTAATCTCGTGCAAGGGCCATCGCTGTTATTGCGGCAATAATGGGAGGGACGAACGGTGGCATGACAATGCCTACTCCTTTAATCGGCCTGCTCAACAGGTAAGAAGCCGCAGATGTGACGGCAGTTGCTCCTATTGCTATAGTTAGAGGAACACGGCCCAGAAGGTAGATGCTGAGCAGGCTGGGAAGGATTGCACCTCCGAAGTTTACCGCAATTACTTGTTCACGTGCAACCGGTATCCGTATCCCGAGAAATCTGTGAAACAAGAGTGTAAAGTCATCAACTGGCGGAGCGCGGAATGATGTGTCACGGTACACCGGAATATTGATCCCACCTCCTATGAGACAGATCAGAAAGAAAGCATACCCGAAAAATGGATGCAATCCCATTTTGGCAAAAGCCACGGCAGGGGCCAAGATAAAGAGAAGAGGGATGAGGAGAAGAAAGAGGAGAAAGAGCGTTAGTGAAATCGGCAGGAAATGCATAGATCATTTTTCAAAAAGTTTCAGGTATTCTCCGTATCCTTCTTCTTCAAGATCCTCCCTGGGGATGAACCGAAGAGCCGCAGAATTAATGCAGTAACGGAGGCCGGTGGGTTCAGGCCCGTCATTAAATACATGACCGAGATGAGAATCCCCATACTTGCTCCGCACTTCGGTTCTTGTCATAAAAAGACTTTTATCTTCTTTTTCAATTATGTTTTCAGGATCAAGCGGCGTGGTAAAGCTTGGCCAGCCAGTTCCGGATTTAAATTTATCAGTGGAGCTGAACAGAGGCTCGCCGGATACAATATCCACATAAATGCCCTCCTTTTTATTGTCCCAGTATGTGTTGTTAAAAGCAGGTTCAGTGCCATCTCGCTGGGTAACTTTGTATTGCAGAGGGGTCAGTTCCTTTTTCAACTCTTCCTGAGTCGGTTTGCTGTATTGTTTCACATGTTCACCTTCTTTAAAGGATTCTTCTCGATCTCCCCAGATCTTTTTCAGGTACTGATCTCTGCCGGAATAAAAGCGATAGAGTTTGTACCGTATTTTATTATTCTGAGCGTAATCCTGATGGTATTCTTCTGCCTCATAGAATTCGTATGCAGGAAGAATTTCAGTAACAATGGATTTTTTATACCGCCCGGATTTTTGCATCTCATCCCTCGACTGTTCTGCCTGCTGCTTCTGTTCTTGATTGTGATAATAAATTGCAGTGCTGTACTGGAAACCACGGTCAACAAACTGACCGTCAGGATCAGTTGGATCTATCTGTCTCCAGAATACGTCGAGAAGCCTTTTGTACGATACTTCAGTCGGGTCATACAGTACTTCAACCGCCTCGCGATGACCGGTAGTGCCCGATGAGACCTCTTTGTATGTGGGATTTTTCTTCTGCCCCCCCGTATATCCTGAAACAGCGTCAATTACGCCTGCAAGATCTTCAAATGGGTGTTCTATGCACCAGAAACAACCTCCTGCAAAGGTTGCTTTCTGGTGTTTTGTCTCAGACGAAGACACAGCCTGCATAAGTAAAAAGCACAATAGTATTGTGAGCGTTATGTAAATTGACCGGTACATTTTGGTCACTTCCTCTCATTGTATCCTCCTACTTTTATTATAAATATTCATGCAGAAATTATGCACTCAAACGTAAGATTTATAGTTCTGTCTGCGGAAGGATAAAATAGAAGTTATTCCCGTATTCTTTTGGTTCATAACCGGTCACGCCGCCGTGTATTTCAATAACGTTTTTGATAAAGGTAAGACCGTGTCCGGTGCCGGGTATGGACCGGGCATTGGATCCCCTGAAATCTTCCTCAAAAATGCTGGTCCGCTCTTCCTCTGGAATGTGGGGGCCGGTCGTAAAAACATTATATTTAGAGCCGTCTTTGTCGACACCGAAATAGTCATTAACTATTTCATATCCGTATGCCATAAATTTCTTTTTTTCGTTTTTTATTTCGACTTCGCGGGTATATTTGAGGGCATTTGAGAACAGGTTTGCAAATACCTGTGACAACAGCCCGACATCAACGACATTAATAATCTCTTCATCAGGGATTCCACTTACCCGGTCGTCGATCGTTATGCCTGCTCTTCTGAACTGCTCCCGGTACCGTTCCAGCTGGGGCTCAAGGACTTCTTTTTTTATGTTGCAGGATTTGGTGCGGAGGACCAGTCTGCCCTGGTCAAAATGACTCTTTCTGAAGAGGGTCTCTATAAAGAGGGTCATATTTTTATAGTGCATTTCAAGATTGTCCAGTTCTCTCGAGAAATCGCTGTTAATATCAGATAACTCCGCTACGATAGTGTCCGTGAAAGCATGATCAGCAGTAACGGACGCGTATTCAGAAAGGCGTTTTTCCATATGAACAATTTTATTCGCTATGAACCTGAGATGCTTCAGAAACAGCTTATTAACCATATTGGGAACTATGACATTATGTTCGATGTCTGCTACCAGAGAGCGGATGAAATCAAGGTGTTCAATATTTTTTTCAACAAGAAACCTGTTATGAAGGTTAAACCCGATTCGGTTGGCATATTTCTCGAAAAACAGCTCCCTGTGAGCATCAATATTGTGGGCCGGGGACAGTTCAAGCAGTGCCAGGACATCATCACCGAGATGAAACGGGAGTTCTTCTATCTGCATTTTCTTACCCCTAATGGTCAGGACAAGGCTATTTCCGGCAGTATAATACGGATGGACTCCCGGCAGAAGTTCGTCAGGAGCCGGAGTATCCAGTGTGAACCCGGTCTCTTGAGAAGTTGCCTTGAGGATAAAAGCACGAGTTCCCGGATCAGCAAGGTACAGGCGAGCATCAAGGTCAAAAAATTCTTTAGGAATGGCAATACACAGATTATAAAAATCTTTTATACTGCTAAACTCCTGTGCAAGGTCAAAAAAGGTTTTTAATGCGCTATTTTCTGTCCGGGTAAAATTATAACGGTTATAGTCCGATTTTTTGATAGCGATTCGTTCAATGATATGCTTGAATATGCTCATAACGGAAACGCGAGAACCTGTTTTTATTCAGTGCAGATGCCATTAAGGAATTCTGCACATCCCCACCGATCACGTGCAAGTGTTTTTATGTTACCCCAAAATCATCCTGCGTTACAGCAGTATACGCCTTGTTTACAGGCTGCAAAACAGATGTTATCGGCTTACACAGATACGAGTATGTTTACCATGAATTATACAACAGATTCAACATAGAACAAAGAAGAGTTTGCCCTGCAATTACAGGCCTCGGGAAGTGCTGTAATAACAGCATGAACCAATTGAGAAAACATGTGTTCATTACTGCCTGCATGGTTTTGGCTTTTTCATTCATAGGCGCATGTGTCGGAAGGCATCACCTCAGAACAGCCCTAGTTGAAGAAACAGACCGGATAAGGAGTATGTTCAGGGTTATTCTCTACGGAACCACGAGTTATGACTGGCTTGAATCAGTTGCCCTGCTTGACAGAGAAGGAGATGGTTATCTTCTTGAGCCATATCTCATGATTTCAATTATCGGGTCCTGCAAAATGTAGATGATGAAGATGCAATCGATGAAGCTATCCACGTTATTGGTGCTCACCAGGATTATTACACCTTTGCATTAAAGAAGATCCTGGCTGAAGACGGAATAACAATTGGATATGAGATAGAGCCGACTTACTACCCGTTTGTCTATGGATTCAGGGAAGTTCTAGATGTTGATTACTTTCTTCTGGAAAACGGTACAGTGAGAGTGACAATCGATGTAATTCCCTCGGTTAAGGAGCTTTTCTTGGGTGGTGATGACTCTGGAATATTTCTGTAGTAAGAGTTCATAGTTAGCGGAATTCCGATACCCCTAATACACGCTGTCGATATGATCAAAACAGTAAACTCCTTTCCTGAATCTTCCGTAATGCAGAGGGTATCAGGGCCTGCCGGAATTCCGGTAGTGCTGACAGAGTTCATATCCTTTTGGATTTCCTATGTCATATACCCTTCCTGGTAATCTGCAGCCGAGGAGTTCCTGTTCCTGAAGCATTACTTTACGAAAATATATATCAGTAAACTCTCCTGTCTTGGCTGAATCCCGTGCTCTCTCAATATATTCAAAGATGTGCGGATGAACAATAAAAATGCCGCAGGCTCTGAGCTCGCCTCTGAATCTGGGAATAAAATATCCCTCTCCCTTTGGATAAAAGTGCTCGATCTTATACATATCACCCGTAACGTGGCTGAGCCTGACTCGTCCTGAATTGCCGATTCCCTCGGCATGGGCACTGCTGACCGTGAAAAGTGCGATAACATCTTTTTTATAATGACCGAAAACAGATTTTAGAACGAGTAATGCTCCTGGAGCAGGAAAGTAGATGTTATCAGGATACATAACAGCAAGGACTTCATGGCCCACGAAATCTTTTGCAAGACTCAGTGCATCTGCTTCGCCAAGAGGTTTTTGCTGATAAAGAAATGTGATGCTGCACTGTTCTATCATTGTATGAATCTCTTCATCCAGATGCGGGAACATATTCTGTCGGAATTTCTTATCTTCGAAATACCTGCGAATATCCTCTTTTTCCTTGCTGATAATAATTACAAGCTTTTTGAGGCCAGCGGACAGACCTTCCTGAAGTGCATACTGTATGGCCGGCAGGCCATCAATAGGAAGCATCTCTTTGGGTGTATCAGAATATGCCTGCCTCATTCTGGTCCCAAGACCTGCAGCGGGAATCACGAGATAACGAGGTTCTTCCAATGAGCGGCTCCTGGATTATGCAAAATATAAGAAATAATCATATTAAATTGTATCAGAGCACGGAAAGAATTGTTGAGGTATTTCCAAATAAGTAATATAGTGTATGAAGAATCACTATCGAGGAAGGGTACTTTCAGCATGAAGAGAAGTGTTTTCTTATCACTTGCAGTCTTCGTAATATACATATTCAATTCGCAAGTGTCCCATGGAGTGCTTGCCCAGGAAAACATACTTGACGTGGAAACGATTGTTGATAAGGTAGATAAGCTCTACCGGAGCAGAACGAGTCAGGGGCAGCTCGAAATGACGATTGTCTCTGAGAACTGGACACGGACGCTGAAGATGGAGGTCTGGACAGAGGGACTTGATAGCACTTTTATCCATATAAGTTATCCCAGGAAAGACGCAGGGATAGCAACGCTCCGTATTAAGAACGAGATGTGGAATTACTTTCCAAAGATAAACAAGGTGATGAAGGTTCCGCCGTCGATGATGATGAGCTCGTGGATGGGATCTGATTTTACGAACGATGACCTTGTTAAGGAAAGTTCAATGAAAAAGGATTACGTATATAGACTGATACATCCGGAGGATGCTGAGCCGTCAAATTATTACATAGAGCTTATACCAAAAAAGGATATCCCGATTGTCTGGGACAGGATACACCTTGTTGTTAGGAAAAAAGACTATATACCTGTCCTGCAGGTCTATTTTGATGAGAAGGGCCGGAAGATGAGGGAGATGGTGTTTTCCGAGATTAAAACATTCAGCGGCCGTGAAATCCCCTCTGTTCTTGAGATGACACCCCTGAACAAGCCCGGGAAAAAGACGGTCATAATCTATAGAGATATTAAATTCGACATCAAACTGGAAAAGGATGTATTTACCCTGCGCAATTTACAGAAGAAAAGATAAATGAACGTCCTGACTATTCACCGGGATTGATTTCGTGATTATTTCTAAGATAGCGTTCCGTAATATATTCCGTCATAAACGGCGCTCTGCACTTACGGCCACGATGATGGCAGGAGGGTGCTTTCTGTTCGCAATATTCATCGGCATGATAGACGGAAGTTATGACAACCTCATAGAAATGTTTACCAGAGACCGCACAGGACATATCCAGGTGCATAGTAAAGGTTATCTTGATAAACCCTCAATATACAAGACCATAGATGAACCGGAATCTGCCGGAGATACAATAAAGACACTTGATCATGTCCTGTCATGGGCGCCCAGGGTCTATACACCTGCGCTTGCCTTTGCAGGGAAAAAGACGACTGGCATAAAGGTGACAGGGATAGACCCCGAACGAGAGGGCATGACAACACGGCTAAAGAACAAGATTGACCGGGGACGTTTCATATCTGAAACACCACGTAATGAGATCGTCATAAGCAAGGGTCTTTCAGGGAACCTTAAGGCGGGAATCGGCGATGAAATAGCGATTATTGCACAGGGAGTTGACGGCTCGATCGCAAACGATCTCTTTACTGTATCCGGCATAACCGGCAAGGGATCCGGATCTTTCGGCTCATCGGTATGCTACATGCATATTAAGACCGCTCAGGAATTTCTGGGCCTTCCGGGAAGTGTGCATGAGATAGCTGTAGTGCTGACCGACCATGCAAGGACAGACGGGACCGTCGGGCTGATAAAGAATGCCCTTAAGGACCTGTCCCTTGATGTAGAACCATGGCAGGATGTGGAAAGCCAGTTTTACAGGGCGATGAAGGCAGATATCAAGGGAAACCGGTATGCCATCATGGTCTTTACAATAATCATTGCCGTCGGTGTGCTGAATACTGTCCTCATGATAATCCTTGAAAGGACGAGGGAGTTCGGGGTAATGAAGGCCCTCGGCACAAGGCCTTTCCAGATATTCATGCTCATTCTGCTCGAGACCGCATTTCTGTCGGTCTTCAGCATAATAATTGGCATTATTACAGGTATATTGGCCAACTGGTATCTTGCTGTTTACGGTATAGCATTTTCAACCCCGATAGAATACGGCGGGTATTTCTTTGACAGGTTGACAGCAAAGATCACACTTAAGTCTCTTGTAATGCCCGCGGTAATTATTTTCGGGACAGCGGTTTTCGTGAGCGTCTGGCCGGCCCTGCGGGCTGCACGCATTGTACCAGTAAAAGCGATAAGGTCAAATTAATCCGTGAAACTGATATTTAAACTTGCATGGAGAAACGTGCTGAGGAACAGGAGAAGGACCCTGCTTTCAGGGTTTGCAGTAGGCATTACCCTTGCTTCCCTTATTTTTATTGATGGACTTTATACCGGAATGCTTGAGAGTATGATAAGGACAGCAACAGACAGTTTCCTCGGACAGGGACAGATACATGCTGAGGGTTTCCGCGATACATTCGAGATCGAAAGCACAATAAACAGTTCAGAGGAAATACTCAGGTCACTGGGTTCTGAGGATCTGATCGAGGGCTTCTCCCCCAGGACAGTATCACCGGCGATGCTGAGTTCTGCTGCAGGAGTAAATTCAGTACTTCTCTACGGTATTGACCCGGAACTCGAAAAGGATATATCTATTATAGACGAGGCAGTGAGAAAGGGGGAGTATATTTCTTCAGAAGGCCTGAACCAGATAATGATAGGATCAAAGATAGCCGAGACACTCGAGGTTGGCCCGGGAGATCGCCTTGTGCTTACTATTGCCCAGGCAGCGACAGGAGAGCTTTCACAGGACCTGTTCAGGGTAAAAGGCATATTTAAGCTGGACATAAGGGAAGTTGACAGTGGTATGGCCTTTATACATATCAAAAAATCCCGTGACCTGATTGGACTCGGACAGGCTACACATGAAATAGCACTGAGGTTCAATGATATTGCGGTCGCAGGAGACCGATCGGTCGGACTCTGGAAAGAATACTCACAGGGAGGCAACGAGGCGGTTGGATGGAGGGACCTAATCCCCCAGCTTGACGGTGTGATAGATATGACCGAACTGTCTACGGTTATCACCTCGTCTCTTGTCTTCTGCATTGTAGCTGTCATAATAATGCATGCACTCTTCATGTCTCTTTATGAGAGGATGTTCGAGTTCGGGATCCTCAGGGCTGTTGGTACTCGTCCGCTGAACATGGCACTGATAATCCTGCTTGAGGCTGCCTCCCTGTCCTTTATAAGCATACTTTTCGGCCTGGCACTCGGTTTTCTGGTGATGCAGATATTTACAATATACGGAATAAACTATAAGGGCATAGAGTTTGCAGGCGTTACAATAACAGAGCTTATTTACCCGGTTATGAATCTCAAGCAGTTCACGATCTTTCCTGCATTGATAATGATCTTTTCACTGGTTGCGGCCATATATCCTGCGGTCTTTGCGGCAAGGCTCACACCGGCACAGGCGATGCAGAGGAGCATTTAGGAAAGGGGATGCAGAATGTCTGAAGAACTGATAAAGGCAGATGAAGTATCCAAAATATACAGAACAGGTGATATTGAGGTGCAGGCCCTTCATGCACTTAGCCTTGTCATTGGTAAAGGTGAGTTTACCGCTATTGCAGGGCCGTCCGGCTCGGGCAAGACAACGCTCCTGAATATCATGAGCGGGCTCGATATACCCACCACAGGCCGGGCATTTCTGTCAGGCAGACAGATAAGCGGCATGAGGGGCAGTGAACTCTCAGATTTCCGGCGTGACCATATAGGATTCATCTTCCAGTCGTATAACCTTATACCGGTCCTGACTGTAAAGGAGAACATCGAATATATAATGCTCCTGCAGGGCGTTTCCGATAAAGAAAGGAGTTCGCGGGTTGCTGCCATCTTAAAAGATGTAGAACTGGAAGGCATGGAATCCAGAATCCCGAACCAGCTTTCCGGCGGGCAGCAACAGCGCGTTGCTGTTGCCCGCGCAATGGTTACAGAGCCCGATATCATACTTGCGGACGAACCAACTGCAAATCTTGACTCCTCAACCGGAGCAGCGCTCCTTGACATGATGCGGGAACTGAATGAAAGAAAAAATATGACTTTTCTGTTTTCTACGCACGATACCATGATTATGGAAAGAGCGAAGCGGCTCGTCATGTTAAAGGATGGACAGGTAGCACGTGATGAGACAAGAGAATAGGGAAGAAAGATCACCCGCGCGATTCATATCACACTTCTTCCGATTTCTTCTTCTTTTTTCAGTTTTTGCGCTGCTGTCAGATGATGTCTTGGCTGATGAAAGCGGTTTGAGGTTAACCGGATATATTAAAACGATTCTGACGCTCAATGATTTTACCGGATCTGATGTTTTAATCGCCGGAAATACTCTTGAAGACAGACCGGAGCTTGAGTGGACCTCAATCACTACTCTCAGATTAAGTCTCTTCTGGCAACTTGGTAATTCAGCCTCGGCTGAGCTGGCATATGAACTCATCCCCCGCATCCAGGATGATTCGGTAGAATCTTTTTTTGCCCTTCAGGCTGCAAACCCGCTTACGTACCGGGCGGTTGATTTTAGCGAAGAGATAACAGTTACGGGCGATGCCAGTTCCCTGAACATTTTTCAAAATCTGGACCGGGCATTTATAACATTATCCCCTTCATTCGGTGATATCTCTATCGGGCGTCAACCCGTTGCTTTTGGATCAGCACGCTTTATCAATCCGACAGACATCCTCACATCATTCAGTTACATAGAACTGAACAATGAAGAAAGAATTGGAGTTGACGCTGTGAGGGTCAGGGTGCCGGTGGGTGCACTGGGAGAACTTGACGCAGGGGCTGTGTTTGGAGATGATTTTAGACTGGCTGAGAGTGCGGCTTTTCTGAGAATGAGATTGCCTCTGCTTGGCATGGATTTTTCCCCTCTAGTAATCCTGTTTAAGGAAAATGTGTTGCTGGGTGTTGATATGGTCACGTCGATAGGAGGGGCAGGCTTCTGGCTTGAAGGCGCGTATACATTCGCAAATCTTGCTGATCATCATGAAGCGGATGAGGATTATATGCGGCTCTCTACGGGTCTTGATTACAGTTTTACCGATACGTTCTATGCCTCCGTAGAATACCACTATAACAGTGCAGGCAGCCATGATCCTGATGACTATGGCGAAATCCTGAGCGGCCTTGAAAAAGAAATAGCCTATACAGAAGGCGCGGTATATCTTCTCGGCTCTCATTACATAGCCCCTGGTTTTACCTGGCAGGCAACGCCTCTTATGTCATTCAGTTCCAGTGTCCTCTTTAACTGGGGAGATCGATCGCTCCTGTTTTTCCCGGATATGCAGTACAGCATGTCAGATAATGCAGTCCTTGAAGCAGGTGCGTTTATCAGCGTGGGAAGCGAATCTGATATTGTTATTAACAGAGACAGTGGCTCTGCTGCTGTCTCCGCTGAATCGGAATTTGGCCTTTACCCTGATACCTATTTTATTTCGGCACGAATATATTTTTAGTAAATCACAACGTTGTCATCTGCTACACACCTGACCCAAGCGCTCGGTCAAGATTAAATGCAGCACTGATCATCGCAAGATGCGTAAAGGCCTGGGGAAAATTTCCAAGGGCTTCACCGCTGTTTCCGGTCTCCTCTGCGTAGAGACCGACATGATTGGCAAAACCGAGCATCCGTTCAAACATCAGGCGTGCCTCTTCAAGTCTGCTACGGTCAAAATGTCCGGCCCTCGTCAGTGCCTCGACAAGCCAAAACGTACAGATGTTGAACGTTCCCTCCTGCCCGGGAAGACCGTCTGCAGTCTCATCCGCGTTATAACGATACACAAGATTATTAGCAACAAGTCCTCCCTTTTCTGGTGGTTTCAGGGTGGCGTCAAGGGTCTCTATCATCCGGGGGTCTGTCGGAGAAAGGAAAAAAACAAGCGGCATGATTAAATTAGATGCATCAAGAACAGTGCTGCCAAAGTACTGGACGAACGCCCTGCGCTTTGGGTTCCAGCCCTTCTTCATAATCTCTTCGTACAGAGTATCCCGAGTCTGTAACCAACGATTCCGGTCCGCCGGGAAAGACCGCTTATCAGCCAGTCGCAGTCCCCGGTCAAGTGCCACCCAGCACATAAGCTTGGAATATACGAAGTGCTGCTGACCGCCACGGACTTCCCAGATGCCTTCATCTTTTCGTTGCCAGTTGTCACAGACCCAATCGACGAGCCTGCGCAGTGACAGCCAGGTATCATATGATATAGGCGCACCGTATTTGTTGTATAGATAGACCGCATCCATCAGTTCCCCATAAATGTCGAGCTGTAGCTGATCGTATGCACCGTTACCGATCCTTACCGGCATTGATCCCTTATACCCGTCGAGATGGTGAAGAATTATTTCAGAGAGATCCTTGCGACCATCAATTCCGTACATGATCTGGAGGGGAGATACGTCATCTTTTGCTGCCGTACAAATATTGTTCAGGAAGTACATGAACCGTTCCGCCTCTTCAGTAAAACCGAGACGCATAAAAGCATATATGGTAAAAGCCGAATCGCGGATCCAGGTGTAACGATAATCCCAGTTGCGTTCTCCGCCGATACCTTCGGGGAGACTGCAGGTAGGCGCGGCAACAATCGCACCGGTTGGTTCGAACGTGAGTAATTTGAGGGCGAGTGCTGATCGATAAACTGTTTCCCGCCAACGGCCGGTGTATTTACACCGCGATAACCATCTGCGCCAAAAATCAACTGTTGCTCGAAACAGCCGTTCTACCTCTTCTTCTGACATACAGATGCCGCACCCAGTATCGGGGCGCACTTCCCGTAATGCAAAGACAGCTGTTTCCCCTTCTCTGAGAGTGAAGTGGGAATATACCCCTCTGTCATTTGCCTGCAACGCCGTATGTGTGGCAAGGCCGAGGGTGAGTTGAGCGGACTGAAACACAGCACCAACGTCAAGAACTGTTGTCTCATGGCTGTCCCGCGCGTAGTTGAAAGCGGGGGTACATTCCATTTGGAAATCGACGCTGCCGCGGACGGCCGTAATCCGTCGTATTAACTGGTGACCGGGCGAGCTATTTGGCGTTAATCGCTTTACCGGCATGAAGTCAGTGAGTTCAGCCGCTCCATGGGGAGCAAGGAATCGCGTAATGAGCACATTGGTTTCCGGCCAGTAAAACTGCTTGAACGTTACACCATCAGTGGCCGGCGTAATAAGAAACCTGCCACCTTTTTTGTCGTCGAGCAACGATGCGAAAACGCTCGGAGAATCGAAGTGAGGGATGCAGAGCCAGTCAATAGATCCATTTAACCCGACCAATGCGACGGTATGCATATCCCCTATCATTCCATAGTTTTCAATCGGCTGGTATGACATGGTGATACTTCTATGATATCAAAAAAAAGATTCTTAATGAAAAAAATAAATATATGGTTATATGAAACGTGCGGGCACTATTCCCGCTACGGAGTATACAAAAAATGTTTTATATATTCGATTTCTTCTTTGAGATACTCTATGTTCATTATTCTGATATCAGCTTCAAGAACCATCGGAACCTGTAATGTCTTAATCGGCCGAATTGAACGTAAAAATTCTCTTGGGGCGTTTCTTAATGACAGATGATCTGAAGCAGCATCAGCCCCGCTTAGGTGAATCTGCGATATCTTATTGCTGAAAGCACTGATGAGCTGAGCGGTTTCTTTTCCTGATATCAGAAATGCATGTGATACGTCTATGCAGAGATCGATGCCCGGATAACGGCTCATGAGGTGGTTTAAATTTGACTGAACGGAAAATCTGCCTTCAGGCATATTTTCTGTCGAAACAGTGAACGCATGTTGTTGTAAAAGTCCTGGCTCCGGCATTTCGTCCGGATGAATGACAATAGTTTTTGCATTGATACTCTGATACAGCTCAGAAAGAAGATGCAACTGGCTTAAAAGTTCTTTCTGATTTGCAGACTCGCTTATGAGCCTGAACGGTGCGTGTATGGTGACATGCGCAAGTGCCCGCAGCCAGGTTCGGTCTTCTTCAGAGAGCTGGAACGAAAAAAGTTCGTCCTTGGAAGCCAGGGTGATTTCTACGCCTGAAATATCCAGCTGTCGTGCAAAATCCACTAATGTTCCCATATTTCGCGATGGTATCCAGCTCCAGATATTTCCCAAAGCAAAACTGATTATATGTTGCTTCATGCAATGAGTCTCTCCTTCTGGTTACTGGCATTATATCACGTAACCGGGGATAATCCAGATGCACGCCGGGAACATGGTATAATAATTGCCACGTTAACGTCCGGTATTGATGAAAGGATTGTGCCCATGGAACTTGATGTCAGCGTTGATAAGGACTCTCTATCGATTACGATAGACGACCCGTTCCAATACGATCTCGATGCTCTGACAGAAAAAATCAGCGCGTTTATTTTGTCAAAAGGAGCTCATCTGAATAAAAACGAAATAAGGGAACTCATTCCGGCGATGATTACGGGGATAGCCGGATGCGAGCATGGTTGTCCATCAGATGCAAAGCGTCTCGTATCGCTTGGATATAAAGATTTTGAGCTTTCATACATTGATGGGGGTATCCTTTCAGCTGAGGCCAGAACAGAGAACCAGAACGTGTTGAGCATAAAGCTTTTTCCTGATTTTTGATGAGTTCTTTGGAATTCTTACCGTAACTGCATAAAACCATCTACCATGAACTGTACAGCAATGACCGCGAGCACAAGTCCCATAATACGCGTAATAACCCTGATACCTCCAATACCCAGTATGCGGAGAATCCATTCTCCCAGGAAAAAGGTACAAAATACTGCCAGACAGGCCGCTCCTATTGCGGCTGTGAGTGTGAAAAGGTTAAATGGAATGTCATAACTTTGCTGCCAAACTAGGACAGCGGTTATTGCGCCGGGTCCAGCCAACAGCGGCGTTGCGAGCGGTACCAGAGCAACATGTTCCTTTGCTATACCTTCCTGTTCCTCTTCTTCTGTACTGCGAATACCGCCCGGGATCAAATGCAGCAGTTGAAGGGCATACATAAAGAAAATAAATCCACCTGCGATCTGGAAAGCGGGAAGGCCGATATGGAAAAAACTAAGCACTGCATCTCCGGTAATGGAGAAGAAAATCAATATCAGACATGCTACACCTGATGCAATGGCAGCTGTTTTTGTTCTTTCTAGGCGGGTCTTTCCCTTCGTGAACAACAGAAAGAAGGGGAGATTACCGAAAGGATCCATGATAATAATAAGTGGAACAAGGACTGTTATGAAGTGCTTCAGTATTTCAAGATCTTCTGGTATCATATAACCGTAACAACAAAGCGAACAAATGAATCAGTACTCATCTCCTACTATATTTTCGCTTACATCATATATCGTAAAGAAATCCCCTGATGAGGTGAAGGTAATTGGAATCTTTTTCCAAAATCTCTATTCCTATACCATCGCTTATATTCTGATCTCTTGTTTCAAGTGAATTCTGTATTACGAGGGCTCTTTGCAGAGCCTTTATCTCAAGCGAAATTCTTTCCCTT
>CP070737.1:668687-685185 GCA_020347665.1 Nitrospiraceae bacterium | reverse complement strand
CACTTTCTCCTCAGCAGGTCTTTTTTTTTATCATTAATAATCATCAAAATAATTTTCTCAAATTGGATGATAATATAACAATCCATCAGAACATATCAATAAAAAAAATGAGATAACGATCGCGCCAATGACTATCCTGTCATTGATGAGTCTTCAGTCAGTACTATTTCTGGTGGCAGTTAATGCAGAGTTCAAAAATTGTACTCGCTTCGAATTTGAACAGATTGTTCCAGTTCGAACTATGGGGTTCATGGCAGTTACCGCAATAGAACTCTTTCTCCTTTTTTTTCGAACTCTTCCCCGATGATTTTTTCGACCGCTTTATTTTATTCTGGTTCAGTCCTATGGGATGGCCTCTTTTTGCAAGAACATGTGGTTCCTTTCCTAACGAAGGATGACAGTCAAGGCATAACTGAACCGGTTTCTTGGAAAGCATATAGTCATTTTGTGATGCGTGCGGATTGTGACAATCGATACAAAGGTTACCAGCCACAGGGGGGTGTATATTCTTTTTTGTAAACGGTCCTTTATCATGACACTGAAAACAGAGATCAGGCATCTCATGAATGAGCAGGCCCTTTATGTTTGCCTGATGGGGATTGTGACAGGTAATACATAAGCCCACCTGTGCAGGTGTATGCATGACCGCACTGGTCAGCGTCTCACGGTCGTGGCATGTATAGCAGAGATCAGGCATTTCAGCGGTGAGAAGCTTTTCATTATCAGAACTGTGGGGGCTGTGACAGCTCGTACACATTCCGAATCCGACCGGTGAATGAACAGCCTTATCACCTTCAAATAAGGAATGGTCATGACATCCAAAACACATATCCGGCTGCTGCGATGAAAGCCCTTTCGGCGTGCTGTTCGTTACTTGATGAGGGATATTCTTTGCGTCAATACCGGCGTGACATGTCGTGCACCCCATCTGAACAGCAGGATGCACATTCTTTTTGTCTGACAGATCACCATGACAGAGATTACAGTCAACACTCTGGGCAAGTACAGTTTCATTACTACCGGTATGAGCTACGAATATAAGGAGACAAAGAGAGAAGAATAATAGCTTCGTATACATACTGTAGTGCTCCTTTCACATTGATCTGGAATTGTATACACGTTTAATTATAAAGAAATGCCGCTCGCTTTTGGTAATTGTATTCCTTTCATCAAGCTTCTGCGGGTACAGAACTCAGTTATTCCAATCAGAATACCTAATAACGGTTCCTTGCTTTCTCTGGAACAGATTTTGCTTATATCTTTACTACTGGATCCACGATCCTTTGTCGAGTGTTTTGCTGACTATTGTTTTTTGAAGAAAGGATAATGAATAATATAGCATGAAAATTATGAAGCTCTTTATACATATATGTATTGCATTATCCCTCATGGCCTCGTTTACCGGGTGTGCGGGTATAAAGGCTGATCATCATGCCAACGATTACCGTACTGATGCGCCCAAGGGAAAAAATGCTCTCAATATTCAGAATCTTCATGATCTCACGTATGCCTCCATAGAAGAACTCAGGAAGAATGTTGGCATTCGAGAAGTCTATATTATTGTTCACCCTTCCTATTACATTTTTTTTGACAAGAAACCGTTTCGCGTAAGACCGGATAAAACGAAGAATGCAGTTCAATCCTTTCTTAATACTGAATTCAGGGATTCTGAATCGGTTATTCACCTGTTAAAGGATTATGAACGTGAAGAGATGAAGCTCTTTACATCTTCACAAAAAAACGAACGGATTATTATTCTCGTTCTGCCGGGCAGGTATGGGCAGTCAAAGCAGTACCTGTATAAAAACGGGCACGATGAATATGCCCGCTATCTGAATGACGCTGCACGGGATTCTGCGTCTGTTTTTTATATTGAGTCAAAAAATGCCAGTTCCGGCAAAATAAGCGAGTTCGACAAGTCAGTACTGATAGACTTTCTTAAAAGACTTGGTGTAAAAAAGGTCTTGATCGGAGGGGGATACGTTGGGCGTTGTCAGGAAGAATTCTACAAGATGCTTTCCGAATCCTGGAATGAAGAGGATATGGCCATAATTCCTGAGATATCGGCTTTCTCACCGAATGACATCACCGACTCGACAGCTAAAATGCTGTTAACCGCTGACAGGAAGATCAACCCCCGGGCGGCAAAATATTTCATAAAAAATGGCGGCCTTGAGACGCTAGGGAAAAAACTGAACGTTAAAATTAGTTCACCATAACATTACATTCGTCCGGGATGAACACTTCAAAAGATTGGGCCGTCATAAGGATTAAGCAGATGCTACCTGATCTTCTCTTTATGACAGTTCTTACAGATGTCGTAGATGGTAGACGCCTTAAAACGAAATAGTCTCATCGAGTTAGAGCTGTGCGGATCATGACAGGCCCTACACGAGAGCCTCATTTTTTTTCCATTTACCACAACAACCCTCTGGCTCCTGATCGGATGGCCTTTCTGGGAAAAACCCCGTATCACATGCGGTTCTTTTGCTACCTGAGGATGGCAATCGAGGCAAATCTTGGTAAGGGACTTCGTGAGCAGTTTCTTCTTCTCTGCCTTATGGGGGTTATGACAGAGCGTACACATGCCTGCTGAAACAGGCGGATGGACATTTCTTCTCGTAAATGCAGTATTATCATGACACGAGAAGCAGAGATCAGGTTTTTTTACTAAGAGCAGTTTCGCCATGTCAGACTGGTGCGGCTCGTGACAGCTCGTACACATGCCTCCAGCCACAGGCGGATGTACTGACTTGCCACCTTCAAAATCACTCTGGCTGTGGCACTGGTAACAGAGGCTCGGGATCAGTTTGCGCAACAGCTTATTTTCGGGCGCGGCATGTGGTCCGTGACATAATGTACACTGGCCGCTTCCAACGGGCCCATGCACTTTCTTCTTACCGGAAAATTTTGTCTTGTCATGACAGGTAAAACAGAGATCCGGCGGTCTCGCCATGAGGAGCTTGTCTGCTTCGCCGCTGTGGGGTTTATGGCAGCTCGTGCACATACCAGCCGCAACGGGAGGGTGTACTGATTTATTTTCAAACTTTGTCTTGTCATGGCATAAGAAACATAAGTCAGGCAGAGGTGCGACCAGCAGTTTCGGGTTGTCAGATATATGGACATCGTGACAGAACAGGCATTGCCCCTCAGCAACAGGGGGATGTTTCACCTTATGTGAGAATTCTTCCTTATTATGACAGGTAAAGCAGAGATCAGTACCCGTGGCAAACAGAAACTTTCTGGGCTTTGCTTCTTTTTCATGCGGCTGCGCATGACAGGCTACGCATCCTGCTGCCTTGATGATCGGATGGACTGTTTTTCCTTCAAACTTGATCTTGTGACATTTAGAGCAATCAGGATACTGTTTGGCGTACGATGACTCTGCACCAGATAAAGAAGAGACAGCAACGGTCAGGCAGATGAGAATTACAATATGTATTTTTTTCAAATAATACATCCTTTTTTTGAATAATTCATCACCTAAAAATATCAGATTCTCTGCTCTAAGTCAATATGGCTATCACAGACTATTCCCTATACACATTAACTGGCCCGCGTTCGTCCTGAACCTTGACCTGTCTGATAGCTAATTCCTGAGACAGTTCCTGTACCTGATCGGTCAGCCGGGAAATCTTAACAGACTGGTAGAGACTAATGAGAAGAAGGAAAATCAGCCCGAAAAAGAAGAGCACCGAGGAAGGCCATACTCCTCCTATATAACGGCTTATCCCGGCCAGCAGGTCATACCAGAGCGCGAGAACCACTATAGACATCCCGGTAATAAGCCAGAGCCACGAGTATTCTTCTCTCAGTTTTCTCCGCCTCACCAGTTCGAGAATAGATATGAAAATAACTACTCCGATCGTTGCGGCAATGATTTTCATCCTGACTGTCATATTATCACCCCTCTCTCTATTTTTCTTTTCGTAATAACGTCACAAAGATCGACAGAAGCATCTTGAAAAGATAATATAAAGGTATAAAGCCACCGTGCATCGACCTTTTTTCGGGACTCTGGTTCATTTTTACCGGCACTTCCTTAAATCTCAGTCCTTTTCTATGCAACATGATCAGCACATCTGCATCCGGAAAATCTGTAGGATATGCCTCACTGGCGCAGAATTTCATTGCCGCTCTGTTCATAGCCTGAAAACCTGAAGTGGGATCCGTTATTTTCTGCCCGGTAATCACTGAGGCAATACTCCTGAACAAAAGCATCCCTAACTTCTTGCGTTTTGATGTTTTATAATCACCTCCACCAAAAAACCTGGAACCGATTGCAACATCAGTTTCACCTGACATGACTTCTTGCACGAGAACAGGTATATAGTAAGGATTGTGCTGGCCGTCAGCATCCATATGGAGTGCAAACTCATAATGATGTCTCAATGCATATTTAAACCCCGTCTGGAGCGCCGCGCCATAACCGAGATTAAAGGGGTGTTCTATGACCGATGCCCCGGACGCCCGGGCCCCGTCGGCTGTATTGTCTGTTGAACCATCACTGACAACAACAATATCAGCATCAGTGTATTTCCTTATCTCGGATATGGTGTTGGCAATCCTTTCGGACTCGTTTAATGCGGGTATTATGATAACTACATTATCCATGAATAATCGTAATGCAACGTATCGGTTTAATAATTATATGCACTTTTCCGCCTCTATCTCCCAGCCGGAAATTGCATTTCTAACAAGATAAGTGAGAACTTCCTGTAGCTTTCTCGTAAACCAGATTCTGTTTAAAACAGGAAAACCGAATGTAAATCCTCTTAGCTCTTTTGTACGATTTATTTTAAAACCATTCGACTCAAGTAATTTTATCGCCCTTTTTTTGGTGAATTTCTGTATATGGCTCGTCCTTCCTCTTAGTACAATACCTCCCCAGCGGAAGGCTATATCACCCAGAGAATTCGCATTCGGGAAATCTATATAGAGCTTGCCTCCGTCTCTTAAGACCCGGTACACCTCGGATATAACCGAATCAGGCAAAGATACATGTTCAATAAGATTATAGCAGAGAACTGCATCGAATACGTTGTCCTTAAAAGGTATCCTCAACGCATTAGAAGTGATTACATTTCGAATGCCGAATCTTTTTTTTGCAACCTCAACAAGTTCGTAAACGATATCGAATCCAAAAACATTGTTCACCCCTCTATCTGAAAGTGCCTTGATATATGTTCCTATACCAAGACCAACGTCAAGGACACGATGTTTCTTGTATTCAATCTCGTCAGAGAAAAACCTCTCGTAAACAGAAAAAGAGTCCTTTGTTTTCAGGAAGATGTCTATCACTTCCCTTATATCTGTTGCTATGCCTTCTTTTTCAATCTCGCCCATAAAGCATAGATCGCGACAGCTATCTTAAAATCTGCCGGTACAGGGCCAGCAGCTTCGAACATTCGTTCTCAAACGTGATCTTCCCCAGAAGTTCCCTGTTTTTTTCACCGACCGATTCCCTCAGTTTCCTGCTGTTCAACATCTTTTCTACAATCATTGAAAGATCCTTCTTGTCGTCAGGGTTGTACTTTCCCCCGTTATCATCACCCAATACTTCCCTGAAGCCGGGAAGGTCAGGATATACAATAGGTTTCCCGAGGGCCATATACTCAAATAATTTGTTAGGAAGCGCAATCTCTGTAAGACTGTTCCTCTCGTATGGTATGGCTGTTAACTTTGCTCTCGCAATGAGATCCATAACATCGTTCTTTCCTACATGCCCCAGCAGTTTGACACTTTCATGTACCTTTTTATCCTTTATATATTTCTCAAGTGACTTTCTATACGGCCCTTCCCCGGCAATGTACAGTTCCGTCTGGCCTTCCTTCAGTAAATCCTCCAGACAATCTATCAGAAATTCAATACCGATAAATTTTGAATACAGTGTGCCGCTGTAAAAAATGTAGTTCTGCTCTTCCGTACTCTTTTTCTCCATTAATACCTTCGCAGATTCATCTACATTCCTCATAACTACGAAAGGAGGTTTATGCTTCCTGAATACCTTTCTCGTCTCGAGTAAAAGGGTCTTTAAGCTTTCACTTATCGTAACAATACCCGAACTTCTCTTTATTGTCTGCTGTTCAAAAAAAAATCCAACCTTGCCTGCTATCAACTTCAATACCGGATTAAACTCTGCTGCGTTTATTACTTCCCGGGAACCATCATGTATATCGTACACAACGGGAATATTTTTCATGGAACATACCAGGGAGGTCACGAACGCCAGTGTGTCCGGTGGATTGTGGACATGAACAATATCAGGCTTTATTTTATTTATATGAGAACTTATCTTTCCCCACGATAAGATCAAACTGCCACTTTCCCTTAGAATAGCCGTCGGTAAGTTGGGAAGAACTGGCAATATTCTTAAATCCCTGAATGCCTGTTCCTTCAGTTTCCCCAGTTCCTTTCTCTCTCTTATAGTTAGACTCAGAATGGTAACATCCATTCCCGCCCTGATAAGGGCTCTCGTTTGTCTCAAACATCTCATGCAGGGCCCGATAAGTGGTAAAAAAGGGATCGGCAGAACATGGAGAACCTTTTTCCTGTTCCCGTTATCTTTCTCTGTACTATCGCCTGTTTTCAATATCGATTACTTTAAGAAGATCTTGATTATATTAAGTACCCTCTCGGATGCGTTGCCGTCGCCAAAGTTGCGTTTTTCCCTTTTTTTCAAGCTGACTCTCTCCTGATGTCTTACTGCCCTCAGGATTTTACTCTCCGATGTCCCTGCCAGAGTGTTCATCCCGCTCCTTAGTGTTTCAACCCATTCAGTCTCTTCCCGGAGCGTTACGCAGGGCACATTCAGGAAAAATGCCTCTTTCTGCAAGCCTCCGGAATCAGTAAGTATCAGCCTTGCTGAACTGGAAAGCACCAGCATATCCATATATGCTACCGGGGGGACTATTGTAAGGTTCTTGTCAAACCTGCCTGGATCCTTCACAAGTTTTTTCGTTCGGGGATGAAGCGGGATGATGACGGGAACCTTCTGTGCTATCTCATTGAAGGACCTGAATATACTCTCCAGCTTCGTCCTGTCGTCGGTATTTTCGGCACGATGAATAGTTGCAAGGCAGTAATTCTTTTGAGACAGTTTATACGTTTGGAGCACCGTTGGACTCTTTTTTGCGATTGATAGATTAAACAGTACAGAGTCATACATAACGTCTCCTACATTGACTACAGCAGGAGAATCCAGAGATCGTGATTCCGCAAAAGAATCCTCTATCAGCCTCCCGTTATTTATGATGTTTGTGAAACCCTCTTTTCTGAGATTTTTGACTGCTGTTTGTGTCGGGCAGAAGAGTATATCAGAGACATGATCTGTGAGAACACGGTTTGCCTCCTCGGGCATTTTCTTGTTGTAGCTTCTGAGTCCGGCCTCGATATGTGCTACAGGTATATGGAGTTTTACTGCAGCCAGTGCAGCTGCGATGGTTGAGTTCGTGTCGCCATAAACCATAACAATACCCGGCTTTTCTTTCATTAAAACAGATTCTATCCTCTCCATCATTCTACCGGTCTGTGCGCCATGGGATAAAGAGCCGATGCCGAGGTTATAATCAGGTTCTCTTATCTTAAGTTCCCTGAAGAATACTTTTGACATGTTATGGTCATAATGCTGGCCGGTATGCACAAGGACCTCTTTTATTCCGAACCTGTCCATAATTCTCGTTATCGGGGCTGCCTTGATAAACTGGGGTCTCGCCCCGATTACGGATACACATTTGTATTTATATTTCATGTTCGTTATTCCTGTCTTTTTATAAATTTCTGCCACCACAATACGATGTTAACCCATCTCCAGACAGTGAAACTGTCGTCCTGCTCTCCCCTGGAAAATCTATCGAACTCCCGCTTCACCTCCTGCACATTAAAATAGCCCATATCCTTGAATTCTTTCGATTCTATGATCTCAACTATCCTGTCTCTCAGTACCGTACGAAACCATATACTCTCCGGTGTGACAAAACCCATCTTATCGGTCCTTATCCTGACCTTTTCGGGAAGTATACCCTTCATGGCATTTCTTAAAACAGGTTTTGTCATCCCGTTTCTGATTTTTTGATTCGGCGGCAGTGAGAATATATATTCAACAAATCTATAATCGAGGAATGGCACTCTGGCTTCAAGAGAGAAAGCCATGGAATTTCTATCTTCATAGTGCAGAAGTGCCGGGAGACTTGCATACATAAAAAGAGAATAAAGCTGGCTTTTAAGATTACTTTTAAATTTGCCCGTAAATGTCTGTTCGCGATTATAGTTCCCGGCAAAATCTCTGTCAATCCATGAATTTCCTATTATTGTCTGTCTGGAAGAGTTTCTGATAACAGGCATCTTCCGGAGTATGGATATCAGGAATTCAGGCAGAATAGCCCTTGCAATAGAGGCAAATATCATGGGCTGGAAATTTTCGTGAATTTTTTTGTAATAATAAAGCTCTGAAATGAGTTGCAGCAGGTTGAGGCTTTTCGCAAGGTCGATATAATACGTCCCGAAATATCCGTGATAACCAGCCAGCAGTTCATCGGCTCCCTGACCATCGAGAAGAACCTTGACCCCTTTTTCCTTCGCAAGTTTCATGACATGCCACTGTGCAAAGATACTCGTCGAGCCGAAGGGTTCATCCTGATGCCATATTACTTTAGGGATCAGATCAAGGAGATTACTGCCTTCAGGAAACGTATAAAATGATCGTGCATTCGTATTGTCTATAACATCTTCAATGAAGATCCGTTCATCATACTCCCTCTTCTCAAAACATGAAGAGAAAGTCCTCTGCCTTTCACCGACAATTTCCCGGGCATAATCTCCCTGGGAGATAAGTCTGTTTGCAATACATACAATGGATGATGAATCAAGGCCTCCGCTAAGGCAGGTACCAACAGGAACATCGCTTCTTAATCTGAGCCTGATGGAGTCTTCGAACAGCTCATAAAATTTTCTAGCATACGCGTCATCCGTGAGGTAATCGTGATCTGTATCCGGTATATCCCACCATCTTTTTATACTGATATCTCCATCGGATATAGTCAGATAATGCGCCGCCCTTAACTGCTTGATACCATCAAAGAATGTATTATCGGTATGATCTAAAAGCGCCTGTGAAAGATAATCATAGACGATCTGATGATTAGCCGTCCTTTCGACGTCCAGCACGAGAAGGGCTTTTATTTCACTCGCGAAAACAAATCTGTTTCTGTCATGGAAGTAATAAAACGGCTTTATGCCCATCCTGTCCCTTGCGCAAAAGAGTTTCCTGTTGCCCGCATCCCACAGGGCAAAGGCAAACATGCCGTTAAACCTATCCAGGCACTTCTCTCCCCAAAGAGCGTATGCCTTGAGTATTACCTCGGTGTCAGTGTTTGTTCTGAATGTGTAACCTGCGGATCTCAGTTCTTCTCTGAGTTCGATGTAATTGTATATCTCACCATTAAAAACAACCCAAAACCTGCCTGTCTCATCAGTCATGGGCTGTCTTCCCGTGGGGCTGAGATCAATAATTGAAAGCCGCTTATGGCCGAACACAAGGTCCGGAGTAAATACAATTCCAGTTAGTTTTTCAGGAGTTTCTGTAAAAAGCGCCTTTTTTGACTGAGAATTGAATACGGCATAACCGAAATCATCGGGTCCGCGGTAGTCGATGGTATCGAGAACAAGCTTAAATCGCTCTATATCAATCTTATCTCGATTGAGACTAAAATAACCGGCTATGCCACACATATGTTTGTTATGAGCAAACGGAAACCTCTGAACTGCAAATCATCTGATTGGGTAATCGATTTTCACTGCTTACTCATAACGCTCTCCTTCTACAGTACTCCGCAACACCTTGTACAGGCCGGAAACATGTTATGTTTTCTTAATGCTTCCCTGAATTTCTTATAACATTCGCCGTGCCAGATCTCGTCGAAAGAATCCTTATAAATGTTCCCCAGTCTGACATTAAGGCATCGTGTTATTACAGCCGCATCTCCATTCCCCATAATCTGCATCACAGTCCACGGAGCCGAACATTTGTCATTTGCGACTATGACCTCGGGTCTGTTGTAAAAATCAAACAATATATCGCGTGACCGGATCTCAGGCACAAACGTTATAGTCGGGGTAAATCGGTGGCCCTTAACCAGTCTTATTTGTTCCCACAATTTATTAAAATCGACTTTCGTCGGATCAACGACATCCGAAGACATGCTGCTCGGGGTTGCCTGGCATATATCTGCGAACAGGCTATTATGTTTCTCGGCCATCTTTTCAGTCACGTAATTGAGATGTGAGAAGGTTATTGAGGAGACTCCGGTGTCATTCATTAATTGGGAAAAATCAAAAAGGTACGTGTCATTGAGGTTGGATATCGTATAATTGATACCTATTTTCGGTTTCTCAGAATTATATTTTCGTTTGTAATCGGTTACCAGTCTTATTCCGTCCATCGCCTTTTCAAATGCCTTCTCAACACCTCTGATCCTGTTATGAATTTCTGGAGGCCCGTCCAATGAAACCTGCAGTAACGGCACGTTCAGCCTTACCATGGTTTCTGCATATTTTTCGAGAAGCAGGCCATTAGTTGTGATATACAGTTCCAGACCTCTTGAGATAATGTATTCGGATATATCGAATAAAGGTCCGTAGAGCAAAGGTTCGGTCGAGGTTATAGCGATTATCGGGTTAAAATATTTCACTTCATCGATAAAAGTCTTCACCCTGTCAGGTAACAGTTCCTGTCTCGTTCCTGACATAAGCCGGTAAAACTGTGAATCTCGGTTGCGCATGCCCACGTCACACATGGCGCACCTTAGATTACAGATACCGTTAACGGCCAGGAAAATAGTCGATGGGTTCAACAAAATTCTTCTGGTGCCGGCTATCTTGTTCTTGAGAAAAAGCCGGAGTAAATGCGGGTTCTTTCGTGCATTCTCGACTCTTTTGATAAAACTACGCATATTCTCTCTCGCTTAAAGACCTGTAGACATCAATCAGCTTCCGTGCCTCATTTTCCCAGTTATATTTTTCATAAGACGCCTTAAGCGAATTCTTCTTCATGTTCAACAGCAACTGTTCGTCTTCAAGTATTGAGTTGATCTTCGCAGCTATATCCCTGGGGTCTGAAGCGTCAAAGATCACGCCATTCCCAGATTCATTGACTATCCTTTTGAGCTCAGGAAGGTCGCTCACTCCGACGGCAAGTCCTGCCATCATGTATTCAAATATCTTGTTTGGTGTACAGAGCACGTAGTCCAGGCTTAGATCTCTGTAGGGAACAATACCGATATCTGCCTCTGACGCCGCTTGAACAAGTTCGCTCATATTAACAGGAGAAAGAAATTTGACCGTGCTGTTCAGTCCCAGTGAAACCGCCAGTTTTCTTAATTCTTCCTCCATTACCCCGTAACCTCTCAGGGCTAACACTCCGTTATTAATATATTGAGCACTTTCGATAAGCTCTTCCAAACCCCTGTATGGATCATACCGTCCCTGATAGAGAATCAATTTTCTGTCATCGGATCTCGCAGGAACTTCCCTGCGAATCCGGATACTGAACGGACAGTTAAATATACTTACCGTTCTCTTTACCGCATATCGTTTTTCCAGTTCTTCACATATAGATTTGTTGACAGATATAACCATTTCAGCCTTCCTGGTGAACATTTTTTCAAGAAAGCCCCATACTTTTTTCCACCATGCGGATTCATTAGGGTCCATTTCAATCCAGAGCTCATGCGCATCGTAAACCAATTTGCAGCCTGATATCTTTTTGAACACATATCCTGCTGTCAACGTGTCCAGATCATTACAGTGACAAATATACGGTTTTAGTTGAACAAGCTTTGTCAAATAGAAAATATTGTTGATGACTATAACGGTAAAATGTATGAATCTGTTTGCATTCAGATATTTTAGAAATGCGTTCGTCCCGGACGAATCTGTCGCTAAAAGTTCACTGTCTTTCCCTTCTGTTTCGTTCCCTCTCTTGAAAAATTGCAGAAATGTACCTGAGATCTTCTCAATAACCGTTCTAACCATCGCGATGAATTTGAACCATCCCTGGCCGACCCTTTCAATCTGGTATGTTGTTTCTCCAGCCGGCCTGTGTTCAGATAGCGGGGATCGGTTTTGATGGAGCCCGATGACTCTAACGTCAAAACCTGCCATAGCCGCACTTGCAGCCTCTTTTTGGACCCTGGGATCGTTGAGGATATCATTCGATGCAATCATGCAGATTCTGTCTTTTTTTAGTTTCATATTCTTGACCTCTGTTCAGCAAATAATCTTCTCAATTCATCTACCTTCATATCGATCTTTCCCATGGGAGTCAGTTCCATGACCGTATAGACTGCAGCTGGAAATTCCGCACGGATTTCAGCGGTTATAACCCACGTCTTCTGACGTTGTCCGTAATCGTCAGAGTACCATCCGATGATCGGGTTATCATCGCCATATCCCATTGACAGTAAGATATTGCCATTATCGTTAATGAAAAATATCTTCGCCACTACTTCAGAATCCCTCCGCACGGTAACGGCATTTTGCTGTTCCCTTGTGAGATCATATCCTGGATAGAAATGAAGACGGCATTCACATTTATGCACTCCCTGGCCATCAAAATGGTCTTCGATCATCAACAGTTTCTCCCCGGATTTAAAAAACAGTGACCTCCGGTGCATCATGTTTGGATGGATTCTCTTATACCCATCATGCCTGCCGGTAAAAAAAGCATGGTTGTCGGTATAATCCCATCCGGCATCCTGAGGACGGGCACGCAACTTCATACCCCAGAAATGGGTAAGATCGCATTGATCGCGATCATCTATGATAGCAGTGCTATGTCCGCCGGTCGACCTGAAATAATCATGCCATTCCTTGGAACCGGTATAGGTATATGAACCAATATCCGTAATCACAGGATTGCCATGAGAAAAGATTCCGAAATTGAGAAGGTCTACATGTCCATGAACCCCGATATTAATGCCTTCAGGCCACTCTCCCACTCCTATCGGACCACAGTCGAAAAACAGCCATGTTGCATCTTTCCCCCACCCCGTGCGATAGACAAAATATCCGCTGTCAGTAAACGCCGTGCCATTATGAAGGGGCGGCTTTTTATCCATATTTTCCAAACCTTTCAGCTCATCACGCCCCATCATCCATAATACTTCTTCATACTGCTTGTCGCAGCAGAACGCAAAATCCTTTCTTTTGTACATTACGGCGCCGAATGCGATGCAGGATCTGTGGTCATTTATATGAGCATTATTAAAATTCCATACCCGCGCACCATCGGCATCGCTGATTGGCTGAACCCTGCCGTTCGGCTGCGTCATCCACATGATGAAGTTAATCATTTTCTCAATCTTTCGAGAAAGGATATCAGGCAGCTTCATGTTATTCTTCATTAAAAGAACCGCTGGCAGGAGCGAGAATTCTACAACATACCTGTGATAGCTTGTAGATTGCTCATATTGTACCCCGTCATGATATACCTGTTTATCAAGTTCCTCTAACAAGATATTCATTGATTCGCTATTCCATTTTTCAGATTTTTTAAATTCAGGGAAACAGAATGACAGAACGAATAAGCCTGATACATTTCCTATCAAATGGTTCGATGCCTTAGGAGCAAATTCATAATGTTCCTCGATATAACAGGCATGCTGGTACAAGGATTTGAGGATCTTGATCAGCATTCCTGGTGTTAACAAACTTGCCCTGCTGCAAAGCTCCAGGGCAAATATCCAGTTGATAACCCGCTGTGCAACGATCAGATTTTCGAGCCAGTTTACTCCTATCTTATAGGGGTTTTCATCTATCCAGTGAGATATTTGATCGAAGAACGCGTTCGCATATTTCTCGTCTCCGGTTAAATAATATGCTTTACCAAGATCAGTAAAATGCGCATGCTTGTTCAGTTCCCAGACGGTTTTGATGTCTCCAATATAGTATTCATTGTTGAAATTATTACTGTATACTTTCTCGCTTATTGTTCGGTAATACCTTTTTATCCATCTCTTTCCGGATGAATCGGCATGCCAGTCGATCCGCTCATCTGGAAAAATGAGCTCTTTACCAAGAATCTCAAATCTGCGCTCCATTGCCCGGTCGGCTTTTTCAACTGTCTTTTTGGCGCTCTCCGGAAAACGTTCATGAAAAATACTTTTATCATCATCACTGACTCCTATTAGTTTTTTTATGTCTCCTCCACTCCTGAAGTATTCAAGTAAAAAATGACTGGCTATTTCATAATCTCTTTTAAGAACCGCCGCTTTTACCTTTGATATTCTTTCTGATGAGAGATCAAGTTTATCGAATAATTCACTGTCAGATAGTCCGGGCGGGTTATATTCATGATAAAGTCTTTTAAGCATTATTACGGGCTTCAAAAAACCATACAATACTTTCAGGATGGGAAAAAGTATCTTCATAACAGACAATCCTAAGGGAAATCTGTGAGCAATACCGGTTACAACAAATTTTTTAAGCTTCTGCAGTACTATCATCAAAGAAATAATTTATCCGCTACCGAACAGATACAAAGGAGGGTAATGACACATGACGTAAGCACTTTAAAGTGTTTAATCTTTCTCTTGTTCATGACTATCATGACTACTGGCATCAGCGATGCTGCGGATATTGCAGGCATTTCATGGAATTACGTCAGGGTTTGAAACCCTTCGCGTAAAGGAAAAACCCGAATTTCCTTTCGAGGGGCTGAACCAAGAACTTCGGGACGATCCTGAGATTCAGCAGGCCGGCAAACATCTCTATCTGGCTGTAATCTGCCAAAAGATCGCCTAATTCCTTTTTTGAATAAACCTCACCCTTTGGGTTACCTGCCCCGTCCAATTCATTTACTATTTGCTGCATTGTCTTACCGCTAAGAATTCTCTTTAATGGAAACAGAATTTTGTAAGACACTGAATTCCGGTTGTAAAACATGACTATCAGGCGTCCTCCCCTTTTTAATACACGATGAATTTCGGAAACTGCTTTCCCGGTGTCCGGTGTATGGTGCAATACGCCCATTGAGCATACACAATCGAACGTATTGTCTTTGAACGGGAGGACTTCTGCATTGGTGACAGAAAAATTGCCTCTTAAGCCGAGCAATTCGAATCTTTTATGACAAAGGTCTACCGCGGTCCTTGTTATATCTACTCCGTAAACTTCAGCACCTTCGCGGGCATATTTGCTCAGAACATATCCATTGCCAGAGCCAACATCGAGCACCTTTTTCCCCGCAAAATCCTTATACTCATGCAACTCATATGAAAACTCAAGGGATTCATTTGCCTCACGGAGCGTGTCATAGTAATTGAAATACTCTTCGGTTCCCAGAGGATAGGGGATATGAGCGGCACATAACGGATGTTGATTCCAGAATCCCTTTACGTCATCAATGGTAACCTTTTTATGGTTTTTCATTCTGCTTTCTTTGCCGCAAAATATAAATCCAGCCCTGCAATCTTTCCCATGGTTTGAAGCCAGAAATTGCGGGGTATCGTTCCTCCGATAATCGGCGCTATTTCTCCGCCAACAAAATTTTCGACCTGAAATCTAATGTCTGTAAATCTTTTTAAAAGATGTCTCACCTCAGTTTTTGAATATACCATGCCGTACGGGTTCCCGATACCGTCATAGAGTTCATTAACGCATTCCTGCCAGTGTTTTTTTCTCCAGCGCGGATGGAGACGCCTCAATATCGGTATGAAAATCAAAAATCGCCACGAATTACGGTTATAGACCATGCCTTTTAAATACCCTCCAGGTTTCAAGAGACGATAAATTTCATCAACAGCCAGTTGAATTTCAGGAATATGGTGCAGACATCCGATACTTACTACCACATCAATTGAATTATCAGGCAAGGGAATTGCTGTAGAAGAAGCATTTATGAGCTGAATATCCAGCCCGAAATGCTCCGTGCGTTTCTTGCATAACTGGACTGTTTTTTCTGATATATCCACACCATAACAATTGCTGGCAACTTCTGCGATATGATGAAGTGTAAATCCTGATCCAAGCCCGATCTCAAGGACTGTTTTTCCTTTCAAAGACTCGAGCTCTAAAAAAGAAAGTAAATAAGGATAGTTTTTCTCAAAATATGCATCTAATGCAATAAAATACTCTCTAGTCCCCGGCACTTCATCAATATGTGTCGTACCACAGGGCTGGCTATCCCAAAAGTTCTTTATTTTTCTGTTTTCTGTGGAGATATCTTTTGCCCTCTTCTGCAGAGATTTATTATCCGCTGATGTAACTTTTGATTATCATTTCATAAAATGTTTTCTTCGATTCTTTTCCGGATCATATTGTTCCTCACTACGGTACAAAGCTCATAGAGCGACTTAAAAAGCATGCTTAATCTTTATATACTGATGAAGAAGCACTTTTTATCGCTTGCTATTTCTACAATCCAAAAAGACAGGATTTAAATGCCTATAATGAAAGAAAATGTCTTTCCAGCTCAACAGCGTTTTTTCTGACATCAAAATGT
>CP070737.1:619317-668587 GCA_020347665.1 Nitrospiraceae bacterium | reverse complement strand
AAGAAGACTGCGAAGAAGAAGACTGCGAAGAAGAAGACCGCGAAGAAGAAGACCGCGAAAAAGAAGACCGCGAAAAAGAAAAAGAAATAAGTAGTTTGTTATTGGGTGAATCAGGCTGGAGAACATCGTTCTTCAGCCTCTTTTTTGCTATCTTACCATAAATCCTGGGAATTTTGTGAAAAAAATGAGAAGGGCCTTAACCTATTGATTTTTAAGTATTTATATGCAAAACAGAGCTCATCGGAGCGGATTTATCAGAAATAATATCCCATATATCAGACTGTGCCATTATTTTTTTCAAAAATCGTATGTTTGTTGAATGACCAGATTTATTTACGATAATGTGCCCATAAATGGGAAAACCGATTAGTGAAAAATCCCCAATAATATCAAGCACTTTGTGACGAACAAATTCATCCTTAAATCTGAGGCCTGAAGAATTCAGGATGCCGTGATCGCCGAGCACAATGGCGTTGTCCAGAGAACCTCCCTTTGCAAGCCCGTTCAGACGCAGATATTCGATATCCTTGAAAAAACCGAATGTTCGGGCAGCGGCTATCTCATGAATAAATGTATCTTCCGTAATATCAAGGCTGATCGTCTGTTCCCCGACTCCAAAATGGCTGTAAAAAATGCTATAACTTATTCTGGTACCGTTATAAGGGAGTACGGCAACTCTTGAATGTCCGTCCTCAAACAGAAACGGTCTCTTTATTCTCATGAATGGTCTTTCCTTGTTCTGCTCTTCAATGCCCGCATCAACGATTACAGAAATCAAATCCTTCGAACTCCCATCAAAAATTGGAATTTCAGGGCCTTCGACTTCCACCGTAATATTATCAATCCCGATGCCCGCAAGCGCTGAAAGCAAATGTTCAACGGTTTTGATGGTAACGCCACTACTGCCGATAGTGGTGGCAAATGCAGTATCGGTTACTGAGTCAACAGTTGCCTTGAATGCTATTGACTTGTCGGTTCTCATAAAGGCAATCCCCGTATCCTTCGGGGCGGGCCGTAAGGTCACTTTTGCCTGTCTGCCGGTATGAAGACCGATGCCTTCAAAGCTTATGGCCTGTCTTATCGTTCTTTGGAGTCGCATTAACGTAATCGTTTATAAGCAAATTCTGTGCCAGAAGGTATTTGATGAAATATCAATGGGGATAGCATATGCATGGTGTCAATATAAATACGCAGCTGTATTCACTATAATACAGTTTCTACACATTTGTTCTATTTATCAGGTACTCCTCCGACTACTAGTTCGGGAATCCTTATGGTCGGCATCGCATCTGATACAGGGACGCTCTGTGAATCCTTTCCACATGTTCCGATTGAATACCCAAGATCATTTCCAACCATATCTATTGACTGAAGAACCCGGGGGCCATTGCCGGTTAATGTTGCCCCCCGAATCGGGTCACTTTTCTTGCCTTGCTCAATGAGATAGCCTTCCTGCACCTCAAACACAAAATCTCCCGTCACGGTGTTTACCTGTCCACCTCCCATCTTTGCAACGAGAATACCATTATCAAGTGAGCGAACAATCTGTTCCGGTGACACAGAACCTTCCATTATAAAGGTATTTGTCATGCGGGGTATTGGCCGGTGCTGATATGACTCACGTCTGCCATTTCCCGTTGACAGAGAGCCGTCTATCATAGCTGAGTGCCTGTCATACATATAATTTCTTAATATTCCTTTTTCCACCAACATTGTTCGTTGTGAAGGAATCCCTTCATCATCGAAACGAAAGGATCCTCTTTTAAAAGGCAACGTTGCATCATCAATAACAGTAACAAGTTTTGATGCAACCTGAGCTCCTCTTTTATCCGAAAACACTGACAACCCCTGTTGAGCGAGGTCTGCTTCCAGTCCGTGTCCAATGGCTTCGTGTATCATTGTTCCTCCCGCATGTGAAGCTATGACAACGGGCATTCTGCCGCCCGGGGCTTTACGTGCGGAAAGCATCATTACGGCACGGCCTGCAGCTGTAAGCGCTAACGATTCAATGTTATGCTGCTCAAAGAGTTCAAAGCCGATAAAACCGCCGATAGGCTCATATCCAGTCTGAACGATAGTATCCTGAACGGCAATTACGTGAACAACAGCCGTAGTATAAACGCGTGTATCTTTTACAAAAGAGCCTTCAGAGTTTGCTATCTGGACCTCTTGCACTGCATCTCTGTAAATTGATGAGACCTGCTTTATTTTTGAATCAAATCCCCTCGCCGCGGTATCAATGGTCCGAACTATTTTAATTTTACTCTCGAGAGGAACGCTCTCTGGTGATTCTTTAATAGCAAAATCCAGATGTGGAGTTTTTGTATCAAAATCAATTATCGTAGCATTTGCCTTTCCGGCTGCTAATTTGGATGTCTCTGACGCAACCCGCACTAATGCCCGTTCTGAAAGATCATTGCTGAATGCATAAAAAGTCTTCCCATTGTATAAAAGCCTAATGCCAACCCCCGTTTTTGTACCCGTTATAATTTTTTCGAGTTTCTGATCTTCAATGATAAGGGAAGTCTGTCTGCGGCGTTCGACGAATACATCAGCAAACTCACCGCCGCGGGACAGTGTTTTTCTGATCAATTTTGATAAGAGAATACGATCAAGCATGTATGTTCACGCGTAATATTATTCAAGATAGGACAGATGTCCTCATACTCCACAAAAATGTTGATTCAATATATAATGAATGCAATTATAACACTAATAATATGGGAACTGAGAACAGAGAATCCGGAACTTAAAATCGGGAAGGAATCCCGCATAGTCGCACAGCGACAACAGGGCCGGAAACGAAGACTATCAGGAGGCGTTATGGCACATTTTGGCGTGATAGCGGGAAGCGGGCTTTACGATATCCCCGGACTCATGATCAAAGAAACGCGAACCGTACATACTCCCTACGGGAATCCCTCAGCTGCCTATCGCATCGGGACATTATCAGGGAAGGACATTGCTTTTTTACCGCGGCATGGAATTGACCATACTATCCAGCCGCACAACATAAATTATAGAGCGAATGTATGGGGATTTAAAGAATTGGGGGTTCAGCGTCTTATTGCGGTCGGAGCATCAGGGGGTATCAGCAGCGATATGAATCCGGGAAAGATTGCGGCTCTGGATCAACTCATTGACGTGACACATGGAAGACCATCAACATTTTATGAGGAAGGCAAAGTTGTTCACATAGATTTTACCGAACCATTCTGTCCCGATTTGAGAGAGAACATTTTTCGGGCGTCAGAAAAGGCTGCTGTTGATGTTGCCAGGAGGGGCACCTATATCTGTACGAATGGTCCTAGGCTTGAGACCGCGGCCGAGATTAAGGCTTTTTCCCTGCTTGGAGCGGATATGGTTGGGATGACCGCCATGCCCGAAGCTGTCCTGGCACGAGAACTGGAAATATGCTTTTTGTTCATTACGATAATAACGAACTATGCTGCTGGTCTGGCTGGCAGCACATTAACAACAAAAGAAGTGCTTAATGAAATGGAGAGATCCTCAGCAAGAATCAAATCACTATTGCAGGTTTTTTTTGATCAACAGTTTGCTGAACGACGCTGTCTTTGTACTCAAGCGTTACAAGATGCTTCAATGTAGTATTTGTATTAATTAATAATGTTATTTCAGGTACAATAGGAAAATGCAGACCATACTGTTGGTAGAAGATAAGGATTCAATGGCTCAAATGCTGAAGGAAACGCTCGAGACTGAAGGCTATGGAATTGTTATAGCACGCGATGGACAGGAAGGAATCAACAATATCAGGGGAAAGCACTTTGACCTTGTGTTGACGGATTTAAAGCTTCCCAAAAAGGATGGTCTTGAAATTCTGAAGATGTCCATAGCAGAAACCCCTTTGACGCCAGTTATCGTAATGACTGCATTTGGAACAATAGAAACCGCTGTCCAAGCCTTGAAGGAAGGTGCTTTTGATTTCATCACGAAACCGTTTGATACTGATCATTTATTATTATTGATAAAGAGAGCGCTTGATAATCAGAAGCTTCATACTGAGAATATTCTTCTCAAGGAAGAATTAGCTTCGAAGTATAACATCCCAAAGATTATTGGCCAGAGTCAAGAGATTAGCGGTGTAGCGCAGAAAGTGCAGAAAGTGGCTTCAGCGAAGACAACAGTTGTTCTCCTGGGTGAAAGCGGGACTGGCAAAGAACTGTTTGCACGTGCTATTCATAATCTGAGCCCCAGAAAGGATTACCCATTTGTCCCTATCAATTGTGCCGCTATTCCTAGGGAACTTCTTGAGTCGGAACTTTTTGGACATGAAAAAGGTTCGTTTACCGGTGCGGATACCAGGAAAATAGGGAAATTTGAATTAGCGGACAAGGGAACCATTTTTTTGGATGAAATTTCTGAGATGGATCTGGCCCTTCAGGCAAAAATTTTGAGGGTTATTCAGGAAGAGGAGATTGAACGCGTGGGAGGGGTCAAGGCGATCAAGATAGATGTAAGAATAGTGGCAGCGAGCAATGCAGATCTCGAAAAAGCGGTTGAAGAAAAGCGATTCAGAGAAGACCTCTTTTATCGATTAAACGTATTTCCGATAGTCATTCCGCCGTTACGGCAGCGGAAAGACGATATCCCGATATTAGTTGACTATTTTATTAAGAAATATTGTGCGGAATTAAGTTGTAAGGTCAAGAGTATTTCTGATGAAGCTCTTGATCTTCTGCTAGCATATCATTGGAAAGGCAATGTAAGAGAACTCGAAAATTGTATAGAACGGGCCATCATACTCTGTGAGGGGAGTATGATAACTCCTGAGCATATCTCACTGACGCGCACCATTACTGCAGAAGATCATTTCGGAAATCTCCCGATGCATGGGACCCTGGAAAATGCTGCGAAGAAAGCAGTAACAATTGCTGAGACGGAGAGAATTACACGTGCATTAAAGGAAACCAAGGGAAACAAGAGCAGGGCGGCAGAGCTCCTGAAGGTTAGCTATAAGACACTTTTAAATAAAATAAAAGAGTACAACATAAGCTTTTAGCATCACAAATTTGATACTATTGACAGCTTAAACTTCTTAGAATTATCATAAAAAAAATGCAGAAATGCCTTAATGCAGTTATGGTGGCCCTCTTGGCAACCGTTGGATTTAGTTCGATTGCTTTAACTACGGAAGAGGAACAGGGAGCCGATTACCTGAGGAAACAAAGCGAGTCTGACAAGGCATTTGCAATTTTTGAAAGAATTCTAAATCTGACTGAAGCATCGGACAGAAAAAAGAATATTCTGCAGATTGAAACTGCATATCGAGAGATAATCGAACATTATCCTGCTGCGTCGATAGCGGAGGAGTGCTATTGGAGACTTGCATTGATTTATTTACATGAATACGATCCGCCACAGTTCAGGAAAGCAGAAACCCTTTATAGGGAATTTATGCAGAAATATCCGGAATCGGGTGATCGATATGTATTTGCAGATGCGATTTCTGAAAGCTATCATGAGGCGCACGAGTGGGAACGGCTTATGAAATTTCATTCTCCTGTCATAAAAGAATTTATCGAGGGGGAGAAACTGTTAAGGCCGACCGAACTGTTTATGTATTCCGAGGCAAAATTTCATATGGGTGATCTTGCTGAGGCGCAGAAGGGATATAAAATTGTGATAACGCTTTTTCCAAAATCGGAGGAAAGTCAGAAAGCTAAAAAAATGCTTGACATTATCAATGAAAAGAAAGCACCGGTACTGTAAGTCAGGAGAAAATGATGGCTGGACATTCCAAATGGGCACAGATAAAGCATAAGAAGGCGCATGCTGATGTGAAGAAAGGTAAATTATTTACCAAAATAGTGAGAGAAATTGCAACTGCGGCACGGCTTGGCGGTGGAGATCCTGCGGGAAATCCGAGATTGCGTTTGGCAATTGAAACGGCCAAATCCATGAATATGCCACAGGATAATGTAAAAAAAGCTATTATGAAGGGAACCGGCGAACTTCCGGGGGTTTCTTATGAAGAAATCACATATGAGGGATATGGACCGGCAGGTGTTGCTGTGATGATCCAGGTATTAACTGACAACAAGAAGAGAACACTCCCTGAAATCCGGCATCTTATGACCAAAAATGGCGGTAGTATCGGGGAGGCAGGCTGTGTTTCATGGATGTTTCATCAGAAGGGATACGTCTTAGTGCGCAAAGGAGCCGTCTCAGAGGATACTGTTATGCAGGTTGTGCTGGAATCGGGAGCGGAAGACATGAAGAATGATCCGGAAGAAGAACACTACGAGATTATTACCGCACCTGAGGATTTCAATGCGGTTAAAGAAGCTGCTGAGAAGGCAGGATTACCGTTGGCGTCTGCCGAGATCACACTCCTTCCGCAGAATTATATCATGCTCGATGAAAAGCAGTCGGAACAAATGGTCAAGCTGATCGATGCTCTTGAAGATCATGACGATGTACAGAACGTCTATGCAAATTTTGATATGCCGGACAGCATAGCAGAGGTAGTCGGCAGATAATTTATGTCGTTCTGAAATTTCTTGCCTTTTTTATATAAAGGAAAGTTTAACATGAAAAGTACATATGTAATTCTTGCTGCGGGACTTGGAACCAGAATGAATTCTTCTCTCCCGAAGGTTCTGCATCCTGTGTATGGAGTCCCTATGATTCAAAGCATTGTCAGCACTGTCAAACGATTGGCTCCTGGGAAGATTATAGTGATTGCAGGCAGACATGTTGATGGAATGAAGAAGGTGCTCAATGACCGGGATATTGTTTATGCCAGGCAGAAAGTGCAAAAAGGGACAGGCCATGCTCTGCGATCTGCGCGGAAGGAATTAAGGCACTGCAAAGGAACCGTCGTTGTATTAAATGGTGATACGCCTCTCATTACAGCAAAGACAATCAGGGAATTTTTGCTAAGGCATCATAAGAATCGTAATTTTGTTTCTGTCCTGTCTTTTCGTGCACAGAATCCGGATTCGTATGGGAGGATACTTAGAGATAGCAGTAGAAATGTTCTGGCTGTAATTGAAGAGAGAGATGCCACTCTGAGACAAAAGAAAATCAGGGAAGTCAATAGCGGCATATATGCATTGCATCCCGGTGCTCTCGGCTTCCTGGATGAAATTAAAATGAATAAGAAGAAGAAAGAGTATTATCTTACAGATATCGTTGATATAGCGCTGCGAAGGGGGAAGAGAACTGCAGCATACTGCATTGGCCATGAAAGGGAGTTCTTAGGTGTAAATACGAAGCAGGAACTGTTGCAGGCGACGAGATTTATGAAAGAAAGGATCATAAATCACTGGATTGCAAGGGGTGTCTATTTTATCGATGAGGACTCTGTATATATACATCCGGACGCTGTTTTAGGGGCGGAGACTACTCTTTACCCCAATGTATTTATCGATAAGCAATCGATAATTGGGAAAAGGGTGACTATTTATCCAAACGTCAGAATACTCAGCAGCGCTATCGGTAATGACGTTATCATTAAAGACATGACAGTGATCGAAGGATCTGTTATCAAGAATAAAGCCCTCATAGGACCTTTTGCGCATATCCGTCCTGACTCTGAAATTGGCAGTGAGGCCCGTATAGGAAATTTTGTTGAATTAAAAAAGACAGTTATAGGGAAAAAAACGAATGCCGCTCATCTCAGCTACCTTGGCGATGCAGTCATAGGAAGGCATGTAAACATTGGCGCTGGCACGATAACATGTAATTATGACGGAAAAAGCAAGCATGTTACAACCATTGGCGATTATGCATTTGTCGGCAGCGATTCCCAGCTTATTGCGCCAATAACGGTTGGCAAAGGCGCATATATCGGGGCCGGATCAACGATTAGCAAAGATGTGCCTTCATGGGCATTAGCCCTCAGCAGGGCTGAACAGCGGAAAATATTGAATTGGGCGAAAAAGAAATTTCAGACGACCGGTAGAAAGAAAAAATCAAAAACCGGAAGGAAGAAAGAAGCTTAACATGTGTGGCATTATAGGGTATTTAGGCACTAAAAATGCCGTTGAAATTATTCTGGAAGGTCTGAAGCGGCTTGAGTACCGTGGCTATGATTCAGCGGGGATAGCCTATGCCGGAAATCAGACAATAGACGTTATTCGCTGCAAGGGAAAAATAAAGGATCTGAAGGCTCTGGTGGAGGATAAGAAGGTATCGAGTTCTGTAGCGATTGGGCATACGAGATGGGCGACTCACGGCAAGCCGTCTGAAGAAAACGCCCACCCCCACAGATCTGGAGATATCGTTATAGCTCACAACGGGATCATTGAAAACTACGTAGATATAAAGCATAAGCTTATGACGAAGGGCTACCATTTTACGTCTGAGACAGACACTGAGGTTGTCTGCCATCTTATCGAAGATTATCGTGAAAGGCATTCTCTCGAAGAAGCGGTTAGAGAGGCGGTAAAGGAAATTAAAGGTGCCTATGCCCTTGCCATTTGCGATGAAAAAGAACCTCATAAAGTGATTGGTGTAAGGAAAGACAGTCCGCTTGTCGTCGGCATAGGTGATAATGAGTATTTTATAGCTTCTGACGTCCCTGCTTTTTTGAATTATGCACGAGATGTTATGTTTCTTGATGAAGAGGAGATTGTGGTGATTACGCCTGAGGGCGTTATGATAACCGATTTTGAAGGCAATGCGGTTCAGAAAGAGATAACGTCAATAACGTGGAGCCCAGCGATGGCTGAAAAGGGCGGGTACCGGCATTTTATGCTGAAGGAGATTTTTGAGCAGCCTCGAGCTGTGAGTGATACCATCAGGGGAAGATTTTCTCTGGAAACCGGAGACATAAACCTTGATGAATTTGGAATTTCCAGGGATAGGCTGGAGAAGGTTAAAAAGATTTCAATTGTTGCATGCGGAACGTCCTGGCATGCAGCTCTTATCGGTAAATACATGATAGAAGAGATCGCACGCATATCAGTCGATGCTGAAATAGCGTCCGAATTCCGGTACAGAAACCCCCTTATTACTTCAGACCATCTTGTTATCGTAATTACACAGTCTGGAGAGACTGCTGATACATTGGCTGCCCAGAGGGAAGCGAAGAAATTGGGAGCTTTAGTTATGAGCATTTGTAATGTCGTGGGCAGTACTTCTACGAGGGAAGCGGATGCTATTTTTTATACACATTCAGGGCCTGAAATCGGCGTTGCTTCGACAAAAGCCTTTCTGACACAGTTAACGGGTCTCTATCTGTTTTCTATCGCCCTGGGAAAAATAAAGGGCAGGGTTCATGAAGCCGTATCACGGGAATTATTGAACGAATTGATTCTTCTGCCTGGAAAAATAGAGAAGACCTTAGCGGTGGATGACGAATTAAAAGAAATTGCCAAGGATTACTTTAAAGCACGAGGATTTATTTATCTCGGCAGGAACATTCAATATCCCATAGCCCTTGAAGGGGCATTAAAGCTCAAAGAGATATCATATCTGCATGCGGAGGGATATCCTGCCGGTGAGATGAAGCATGGGCCGATTGCGTTGATTGAGGAAGAGTTACCTGTTGTCGTGCTCGTACCAAGAAATAATCTTGTCGAAAAAATGATGACTGGAATTGAGGAAGTGAGAAGCAGGGGCGGAAATGTAATAGCGCTATCAACGGAAAACAATTCGAACATCTGCAAAATTGCTAAAGACTGTATCCTGATACCTGAAACAAATCACTATTTGTCCCCGATTCTTTTTGCAGTTCCGTTGCAGCTTCTCGCATATCATATCGGTGTGCTCAGAGGATGTGATGTTGATCAGCCCAGGAATCTGGCCAAGAGTGTTACCGTCGAATAGTGTGGTAGTGCCGTACGCCCATCTGGATTTATATAGTACTTTTTTGTTAAAATAAAAATGAGTTATCCGATGTCACGACCAAACATACTACAAGATTTAAATCCTGAACAACTTGAAGCGATCAAACATATGGAAGGCCCTGTTTTGGTATTGGCCGGCGCCGGGAGTGGCAAAACAAAACTCGTAACACATAAATACGCCTATCTTTTAAAGAAGCAGAAAGTTTCTTCCGATTCTGTTCTCGCAATTACATTTACCAATAGAGACGCCGGCGAAATGAAGAAAGAGATTGATACCATCCTTGGTAAGGAAATAAGATTTCCCTGGCTGGGGCCGATCCAGGCCCAGTGCAGCAAAATACTGCGGAAGGAAATTGGTAAAATCGGTTATTCCACAGATTTTTCAATATATGATGAAGATGATAGATGCACCCTTATCAGGCATATACTGAAGGAATTCAAGATTTACGAGGCTCTCTATAAAGGCGTTTCATCGAGAATTAATTTTCTTAAAACATCGCTGATTGGCCCTGAAGAATTTCTTTCTTCTGGTGACGGCTTTGGCTTTGATGAAAAGCTTGCAAAAGTATATGTTCGCTATCAGGATGAACTGAAGCGGTGTAATTCCCTTGATTTAAACGATCTCATCATGTTGACCATTAAGCTGTTTAAGGAGAATCCGAGTGTTTTAAAGAAATACCAGAATTCATTTTCTTATGTTTTGGTTGATGAGTTTCAGGACTTAACGTTTGCCCAGTATCAATTTGTTAAGATGCTGTCGAGAAAACATAAGAATATTTGTGCTGTTGGTGATGATGATCAGAGCATTACGAAAAATAGAGGCGCTGATATTCAGAGTATCCATAATTTTGAAAAAGATTTTCCGGGGGCGAGCATTGTACGGCTCGAGCGGAACTATCGTTCGACTCAGAATATACTGAATGTTTCCAATGCTGTAATTTCTCTGAATGATAACCGAAAGGAAAAGAAACTTTGGACCGAAAGAAAGCATGGGGAAAAAGTACATTTTTGCTGGCTTAACAATGCAGAAGAAGAAGCAAAACATATTGCGAAGATTATTAAGGAACTGTATCTCAAGGGAGCCTATCGCTACAGGGATATCGGTATCCTTTATCGAGTTAATCTTCAGTCCAGAGCTATTGAGGAAGCTCTTCGTGAAGCGGGCATTCCTTATCTGATCTCAGGGGGAATCGGTTTTTATCAGCGCAAGGAAATAAGAGACATCATTGCTTATGTCCGCCTTGTTTTAAATCATGGAGATAATGTGAGCCTGAGAAGAATAATTAATTTACCGTCTCGAGGTATTGGAACGGCAACACTGATAAAACTGGAGAATGAGGCTAAGAAGAAATCGCTGTCTCTGTTGGACACATTAAAACTTATGATCAGGAATAATGGAATTGCCGCATCCGCCCGAGAAAAACTCAGTAATTTCGTGAAAATGATAGAAAAATTGTCTGCAGCCAAATATAAAACGGCTGATGAAATTATAAAAATCGTAGGCGAAAAGACGGGGTACCTGGCGAGTCTGGACGATGATAAAATTCAAAACATGCTTGAGTTGAGTGAAGCAGCTAATGGCAGAGATGTTCGTGAATTTATTGATGGCGTATCTTTAATGACACATCTTGATGAAACGTCGAAGGGTGACCATGTTTCGCTTATGACGTTTCATAATGCGAAAGGCCTTGAATTTCCTGTTGTATTTGTCACCGGCCTTGAAGAAGGGGCCCTTCCATACTTTAAAGCGATTGGAAATGACGACAAGATTGCAGAAGAAAGAAAACTTTTTTATGTTGGTATGACCAGGGCGAAAGACGTTTTATTATTGAGTGGGGCTAGAAAAAGAAAATTATATGCAAAGATTCAGGAGCAGGAACCCTCAAGGTTCTTGCAGGATATGCCGAGGGCATGTTGTCATTGGATCGAAAAAGTATCTTTTCCAAAAACCGGTAAAGGGAAAGAAGGAAAGAAGAAAATTGATTCAAAGAAAGTGAGATCGCCGTTTTCAACGGGATGCAGGGTAAAACATCCTATGTGGGGAGTAGGTGTTGTGCGTGATTGTTACGGGGAAGGTGATGAGCAGAAAGTAACGGTGAACTTTCCGGACATTGGACTGAAAAGACTTTCTTTGAAACTTGCTTCTTTGACTAAATTATCCCAGTAATCTCATGAAAATTCCGATCGCTCACTTTGCAAAACTGGCACGGTTGTCTCTGACAGAGGAAGAACTGGCATTGTTCAATGAGCAGATAGATAAAATTCTTGATTATATGAACAAGCTGAATGAGCTTGACACCGTTGATGTTGAGCCCACGTCGCATGTCATTTCTTTGAGCAACGTTATAAGGGAGGACATTTCTGTTCCCTGTCTTGAAAGAAAAGCAGTACTATCCAATGCGCCAGACCATACGGAATCGTTTTATCGGGTCCCCAGAATTATAGAATAGCTCGCAAATTTCAGAATGTTACGATAATGGACAGACCGGACTCCTTTTTCTCGAGAGCCGCTAAGGGATATGCACAATGAATGCTCAAGCATTCTACAAATATTATGTTCTATCTGTTATCCTAAAAATAGGTTAGGGTAAGAAGGGAATTGTTTACAGGAGACAGTATGTTACGGAGTATGCTCAGGGCTAAAATACACATGGCAACGGTGACTGAAGCCAATCTTGAATACGAAGGCAGTATAACCATTGATGAGTATATTCTCGAATGTGCCGGTATTAGACCGTTTGAACAGGTAATGATAAGCAATTTGAACAATGGGGAGCGGCTTGACACGTATGTGATTCCCGGAAGGAGAAATTCCGGTGAAATATGCCTTAATGGTCCGACAGCACGGAAAGGCGTTGTCGGGGATAAAATCATTATTTTTTGCTACAGCATATATGATGACAGCGAACTGAACACTTTTTATCCAAAGATACTCTATCTCGACTCGAAAAATAAAATTATCAAGAAAAACTGATTTTTCTTGAATGGCAGTATCCTTGAGTGCGTGCCTCCATCCGTAAGGAATATTCTGCTGTTTGCTCAGACCAGGAATTCTTACATAACGCGCCAATAACGGACTGTTGTTGCGGTAGTATGTCAATTCAATAAATCGTCCTGAGAATGTTATACTAATTTGTTTCGCTGATAAGGGAGTCTCATCGATGCAAATATCATTATGGTAATAGCAAAGGGGCCATATGTGAAACAGAGAATTTTGCTAATATTGCTCATGGTAGTGGTACTGTCGTTTGCACGGGGATTATATGCCCAGAATGGCAGTCAGGCTGTGTCCCCTGGTGAACATCAGGATGAATATGCACTGGAAGACCTTTTTATACTCGCCCTTGAACGTGCTGAACAGATAAAGATTTCCGAAGAGGAGCTCTATATTGCAGAACGGGGCAGAGATAAGGCCCTGTCAGCATTTCTTCCAGTCTTCACCGCCTTTGGAGCGTATACAAAGTTCAGCAAGAAAAGGGTGTCGTCTGAAGGGTTTCTTGTGCAGCCTGACTCTTCTGTTGAGTGGGGACTACGGCTTGATGAAACGCTATCCTTGGGAGGCAGGGAATTCACCTCATACAGGATATCAAAAGAGACGATAACAAAGAGCAATTATGAATTTAATACGGTCAAAGAGGAGTATCTTTTGCAGGTAGCTACAGACTATTACAATGTTGTTAAGGTAAAAAGAGCGCTGGATATCGCTGTCGAGAATGTGAAACGGCTAACAGCCGAACGAGATGCTGCCAGGAAACGGCTGCAGGTCGGTGAATCGACGAAGACAGAACTTTTGAGGGCCGAAGCAGAACTGTCAGGTGCTCGGTCTGAGCGGATTAAAACCGAAAATCTCCTCAAGCTGGCAAAGGCTGTCCTTGCCAAGACCGTAGGCATCGATGGTATATATGATGTTAAGGAGAGTAAAAAAACAATTGAATCTTACCGGCAGGAGGCGTTAGCTTATTTTATCGAGCGTTGCAAGAAGATTACGCTCTCTTGTTTAAAGCAGACTGCCTTATCAGAGAGACCTGACCTTATGGCACTGGCTGAAGAGAAAAAGATAGCGGATGATGAAGTACGGCTTGCCAAGGGTTTATACTGGCCAACGGTTTCACTTGAAGGAATATATGCCCGGAATGAAAATGATCCATCCAGATCATTCGAATTGAACGAAAGCATCTTCGGTACACTGCGATTAAATTTCCCTTTTTTCGAAGGCGGACTGAGAGTTGCGGAGACTCGAGAGGCAGAGGCCAGAAAGCGTCAGGCAGGTCTTCAGTATGAGGAACTGAAAAAAACAGTAGACGTAGATGTTGAAAATGCCTATCTTGACTATATAACACAACAATCAATTTTGGAATCTCTTCGGGATCAGCTTTCTTTCGCCAGCGATAACTATAATCTTGTTTCAAAGCAATTTCAGCATGGTCTTGCAAATAGTGTAGACTTAATTGATGCCAACACGCTTCTCGTTACTGCCGAAAGAGAACTTGCCCGTGCAGAGTTTGATTATCAATTGGCAGTTTTGAAAGTTAAGTGGTCCACAGGGACATTGTTAAAAACGGTTATTCATCATACTGTCAGAAAAGAATAGCAGGGAGACAATACATGCAGCAGATGATATTCTCGATGGTGTTACTCCTTTTAATAATCGTATCTTCTTTTTCCACTCCCTTTGCACAGGATAAAAAAGCAGGAGCCATGCCTCCTGCACTGGTAGTTGTAGACGAAGTTCACAACGGAATGATTGCCCCGGATGCTGAATTTGTTGGAACCGTATATTATGAAGAAGTATCAGATGTTGCCTCTGAAGTCAGCGGGAGTGTTGAATCTGTTTATTTCGAAGAAGGCATGCGGGTAAAAAAAGGTAATACTCTTGTGCAACTCAATTCCGACCTGATCGAAAAGTCTCTTGGTGCGACTACGGCATCATATGAACAGGGACTCTCAGACCTCGAACAGGCACGTGTAGAGCTTGAACGCGCTGAGAACCTCCGCAAAGAAGAACTCATATCAGAGCAGAGATACGACATAGCACGGTTTCGAGTGAGAGGCCTGGCGAAGAAAGTCTTATCGTTACAGGCAGAGGTGGAACGCCTTGAATTGGAACTCCAGAAGCGAAAAGTTAAGGTGCCTTTTAATGGAGTTATTCTGAAAAAAAAAGTGGACAGAGGCGAATGGCTTTCCGAAGGTTCTCCAGTGGCAACCATTGCAAAAGATGATATGGTTGATATTATCGTAGCAGTGCCTGAAGCTGTTGTCAGACACATAAAAGAAGGAATGATTGTGGAAATACAGGCAGGAGAACGAAAAGCGGCCGGGGAAATTATCGCTGTCATTCCGCAGGGTGATTTATCAACGAGAACGTTTCCGGTCAAAATACGTGCCCGTAATGATAAGTCCTTTATGGAAGGGATGGAAGCCAGGGCGAGGCTTCCGGTTGATGAAAAGAAAAAGGGCTTTATTGTGCCCAGAGACGCGGTTATTTCTGTATTCGGCTCAGATGCTGTTTTTGTTGTGCATGATGGAAAAGCAAAAATGATACCGGTCAATGTGATTGGCTACCAGGGTGTGACTGTAGGACTTTTGGCTGAAGGGATCACAGAAGCGATGAAAGTTGTTGTTAAGGGAAATGAGCGGCTTCGTGACGGACAAGAAGTAACGATACAGCAATGACAAAGGTCAAATATCAAAAATCAGAATTATTGTAAGCTTCAAACAGATGTTTTGCATTAAATGATTTCTGTGTTTAGCAATTTACGTAAAAAATATAGGTTTTATGATTTGGATTTTGTCATTTGGCATTTTTTTATAAATGGATCCCATTGAATTTTCTATCAAAAAACCGGTAACAGTTGTAGTCGGTATTATCCTGCTACTACTGTTCGGGTTCATTGGACTCTTTCAGATGCCCTATCAGTTAAGCCCTGATGTGACTGTTCCTGAAATTGAAGTCAGGACGGTCTGGCCCGGGGCAACTCCATACGAAATAGAACGGGATGTTATCGAGGAGCAGGAAAAGGCGCTCAAGGGAATTCCCGGCCTGACGGAGATGGAAAGTACGTCTTATAATGACCAGGGCTCTGTAACCCTCCGTTTCACCATAGGAACGAATGTCGATGACGCACTTCTCAGGGTATCCAATAAATTGAACGAGGTCCCATCCTATCCGGAAAATGTTGAAAAGCCAGTTATTAATGCAACAGGCGCTGCGACTTCACCTGTTATCTGGATCATAATGAAATCCGAAGAGGATAATCCTGATCCGATCAGTACCTATAGAACTTATTTTGAGAATGAAGTCAGGCAGCATATTGAGCGCGTAGAAGGCGTCGCAGACCTTTTCATTGGTGGTGGAAGAGAGCGACAGATGCATGTTATTGCAGACCCTTTAAAACTGGCTTCCTATGGTCTGACCATAGAGGATTTAATCAATGTTCTGCAGGTTGAGAATGTAGATGTATCTGCCGGGACTATGGGTGTGGAAAGGAGAAATTACAGGATAAGAACGGTCGCACAGTTCAAATCGGAGAAAGATATAGGACATATTATTATTAAATCAGACGGTCAAAAACGCATTACCGTTGCAGATGTTGCACGAGTCAGTTTTGGTTTTGAAAAAAAATCAGTAGCCATGATCCATAATTCAAAAGAAGGTATTGCGATAGGTGTTAAACCGGAGCCGGGGACCAATGTCCTGGATATGACGAGGAGAACCGAGGAGGCAGTTGACTGGCTGAACCGGGAAAAGATGAAGCCTAACAAAATATATCTCGACTGGGTATACGACCAGCGTCCGTATATTCAGGGATCTATTGATCTCGTGAGGCAGAATATTCTGATCGGGGGAGTCCTTGCTATAGTCGTTCTGCTGGTTTTTCTGAGAAGTATTTCATCGACAATAGTGGTTGCAACGGCAATCCCTATAAGTGTTATCGGCACCTTTATCGTGATGAATGCCTTTGGAAGAAATCTCAATGTTGTCAGTCTTGCCGGCATTGCCTTTGCGGTCGGTATGCTCGTAGACAATGCCATTGTTGTTCTGGAAAACATAGACCGACACAGGGGTATGGGGAAAATCCCCTTCCATGCCGCTTATGATGGAACCCGTGAAGTCTGGGGGGCAGTGCTCGCTTCGACGCTCACAACGGTTGCTGTCTTTCTTCCTGTGGTCTTTGTAAAAGAAGAAGCTGGGCAACTCTTCAGGGATATTGCGATAGCGGTCAGTTGTGCGGTATTGCTCAGCCTCTTTGTCTCGGCGTTCGTTATCCCCATGCTCGCAGAGAAACTATTCACTCTGATCGGCAGCAAGAAAGTCAAAAAGGGCAAAACGCAACTTGTTCGTTTTGGTGACCGTGTTGTTGATAAGATCATGAAGACAGTCAGCCTTGCGGTAACCAACTGGGGCACCCGGCTTATTACTGTTCTCGGCCTGACTTTCATTGCTATTCTGGCTGTCCTTGTTTTGGTTCCCAAGATGGAATACCTGCCTCAGGGTAACAGGAATCTTGTTTTCAGTATGCTGATACCGCCACCAGGCATTTCATATGAAGAAAAGAAAAATATTGGTGATCAGTTTTTTCTTTCGACAAAAGAATATATTGGAAAAGACCATGAAGGATACCCTGCCATTGAGAATATGTTCTATGTTGGTTCTGACCGATTTAATATAGCCGGTGCTACCAGCATGCATATCCATCGCGCAGGAGAACTGGTCCCGCTTTTCATGAAGAATATCAATGCTATTCCCGGTATGTTTGGTGTGAGTATACAGGCAGGGATTTTCCAGACCAGACTTGGAAGGGGGAGGACCGTGGAAGTTGATGTCATAGGGGATGATATGAACCAGATTGTCGGCACCGCAGGAACCATGTTCGGAATCATTAAAAAAGAAATACGCGAAGTGCAGATCAGACCGCTTCCTTCTCTTGAATTGCTGTATCCTGAAGTCAGAATGGTTCCTGACAGAGACCGGTTGCGCGCGTCCGGCATGAACGCCCGGCAGCTTGGCATAGCACTGGATGTTCTCATGGATGGAAGAAAAATTGGTGAGTTCAAGCAGGAAGGGGAAAAAAAGATTGATCTGATTCTAAAGGCTTCAGAAAAAGATATCGAGACGCCTGAGCATCTTTATCATGCAATTGTAGCGACGCCGGGAGGGAGGACTGTTCCGGTTTCCTCTTTTTCATCACTGAAAAGGACATCAGGCATCAGTGAAATACGTCATCTTGAGCGGAAGAGAACCATTACCCTTCAGGTAACACCACCGTTTACGATCCCGCTGGAAGAAGCAATGGATATTATAAAGAATACGGTGATCCCTGAAGTTCGTTCAATGGGGATGATAGAAGAAGGCGTTTCTGTATCAATGAGCGGAGTGGCTGACAAATTAAAGGAGACGAGAAACGTTCTGCAATGGAATTTTGTGTTAGCGGCTGTTATCGCCTATCTTCTGATGTCGGCTCTTTTTGGGAACTTTATCTATCCCCTGATCATTATGTTTACCGTACCACTTGCGGGTGCTGGCGGTATGATGGGACTCAGGCTTGTTGATACGCTGCTTGCTCCATCTCGGCTGGATATCCTGACGATGCTGGGCTTTGTCATTCTCATCGGGGTTGTGGTTAACAATGCGATCCTTATTGTATATCAGTCTCTTAATAATGTCCGCTATCATGGTATGGACCATAAACAATCAGTGCTCGAGGCAACCAGGACGAGGCTCAGACCCATTTATATGAGTGCGACAACGAGTATATTCGGCATGCTTCCTCTCGTTGTATTTCCCGGTCCCGGATCTGAACTCTACAGAGGACTCGGGAGTGTCATACTGGGGGGGCTTGCCCTCTCTACAATATTTACGATATTTGTCATTCCGTCACTCCTGATGTTTGTAATAAAGATGGAAAAAATTGAAGAAGATAAAAGCCGGACCGTTATGCCTCATAAAAATAACAAAAAGCTTTAAATCTGTATGCTATGCATCAAAAAGGCCTGCATCAGCCCCTCGTTGATATCGAACATCCGTTGCCCGGTATGTATAATATGAAGTTCTTCAAAAGATAACGTGCATATTGTTATTACAATCAGATAGGTTGTCCGTGGTTCTCTATGAAACTGGCAGTAGATCGTCTGGATGATCTTTTATGCGTTGGGCATATGCAGGCGGTTCATATTATGCCTTCTGAACAAATTCTGCAAAACCCTTTAATATATGCAGTCCGAGTTCCTGACTTTTTTCAGGATGAAACTGCGTTGCAAAGACATTATCTTTCCAAACCATGGACGTAAACGATATTCCATAATCAGTCGTTGCCGCGATGACTGTTTGGTCACCCGGAACCACATAGAAAGAGTGAACGAAATATACGAATGCATTATCAGGAATGCCGGACAATATCGGCGGTCTGTTCACAATGGTAATGGTGTTCCATCCCATATGAGGAATCTTTTTGTCCTTTTCATCAAACGTAAATTTGACAACTTTTCCCTGAAATATATCAAGTCCGCGGCATTTTCCAAATTCTTCGGCCTCGCTGAAGAGAACCTGCAGACCGAGACAAATGCCAAGATATGGTTTGCCTTTTTCTAGGGATCGCACAATAACCTCTATAAGTGATCTGTTGGAAAGGTTTTTCATGCATTCACGAAAAGCACCGACACCCGGCAGCACAACGGCACGGGCGTCATCAATTACCTGGGAATCAGAAGTAACTCTTGCATCGGCACCGACTTTTTTGAAACCTTTTTCAACGCTTTTAAGGTTTCCCATTCCATAATCAATGATTGCTATCATACGTCTCCCATTCTGTCTCAATCGTAGTGCTCAACACGTCATTATATATCGATAAGAATTCTCTAACTCATTGACACTCTTGAATTTTTACTGATATACTCCTGATATTATTAAATAAATTATATATAATACATAGGGTATATGTAAAATGGAACAGCGATACGATACATAAAACATGAGAAGAACTGGTATGGCTAATAGAATGCGGAGCATTATATGCATTGTATATCAGAAATAAACAGAGGGAAAGAAGATTTCATACTGATTGCTGATGAAATCACCTGTTGTCTCTGCTCATCCACACCGCTCAACAGAGCGTTCTCAATCCATGTCTATCACGGTATTATCTCAGGGAGCAGAGGAGAGACTGCTTTATGAGCCTTGCGGGAAGGCTTGAAGACCTTGCCTTATCTGATATTTTTCAAATCCTGAGCGTTGGCAGAAAAACGGGTACGTTTCTCGTGAGCGGCAGTAAGGGAACTGCAGTGATTGTTTTCAAAAAAGGCCTTATCGTCAGGGCAGAGACAGACGACCTAGACAAGAATCTGGGACAAAATCTTGTTGACATGGGTCTGGTAAAAGAATCAGTTTATGGAATGTCCGTTTCCTTAAAAAAAGAACTTCCCGGCAAATCGATTGCTGAAATTTTATATGAGCTTGGATCGGTGAGCAGAGACATTATAGAAAAAGTAGCCAGGAAGCGCATTGAGAGAGTAATCTACCGTCTTCTTTTGTGGGATACAGGAGACTTTCAGTTTGAACTTGACGATGTTGCCGTTGATGACAAGATAAACCTCAGTGATCTCGGATGGGAGCTTTCAAAAGGATTAAGCCCTGAATATCTTCTTATGGAGGGAGCCCGAGTATATGATGAGGCCTCTCAGGAATTTGCACTGTCGGCGGAAGAAATGGCAATAGATGATTCAGATGAAATATCTGGCTGGGATGATGACTGGTCTACTGGAGAGCCTGACGAAAAAAAGGATCTTGGTCCACTCAAATCGTTAACGCAAGAACTGAGATTTCCAAGTTCTGCATCAGAAATAACATTGTTAATCCTGCGGTTTGCAAGCGATATTTTTCAGCGGGGGGTTATTTATATGGTCGGGAATAATGAAATGATCGGATTGGGCCAATTTGGACTTGATATAGAAAAAGCAGATCAAAAGGTCAGGGAATTGGTATTGAAGCTGGATGAGAGTGACTTTCTGAGAAGAATGATCATTGAACAGATGACGTACAGGGGCGCTCTTTAAAAAGATGCTGTCACGGACTTGATGTTAGCAGAGCTTGGTGGAGTTAAGCCTTTTGAGATTGCTTTTTTCCCCATAGTTGCTGAAGGTAAAGTTGTCGCGATGCTGTACTGCGATAATGGCACTTCGAGCAATTCGATAAACAATACCGAAGGTCTTGAAATCTTCATCAGCCATGCGGGGCTTGCTTTAGAAAAATCGTTATTACAGAGAAGGCTGAAGGAAATGGAACAGAGGAGAGGCTCTGATTGATTGTCATTGAGATTTTTTGAACATATCTGATAAAATTTTACGGAATACTGGAGATATTTTATGAAAGCCATTCTCATTGTTGAAGATTCAGCCACCACAAGAGCTCTCATTAGAGCGGTCATTGAAGAAATGAATGATTATGAGACGATGGAGGCATCATCAGGTTTTGAGGCGCTCAAAGTATTGCCTTCCCGAGAATTCGATCTCATCATCACTGATATAAATATGCCTGACATCAATGGACTGGAGCTTATTAATTTTATCAGGCAAAATGACAGCTACAAACATCTCCCGATAATCATCGTCAGTACCGAAAAAAGCGAAGAGGATAAGAAAAGAGGTATAGCCCTTGGAGCATCAGCTTACATTACAAAGCCTTTCAAATCCTTCGAGCTTCAGGATGTTATAAGAAAAACAATCGATTCATGAATTCATCAAAGAAGGAATTTATTGCGGAAGCAGAAGAACTGCTCAATGAATCCCGGGGGCTGATACTCGAGATTCAGGAGACCTGCATTACCGGAATCAATCCTGATACCATCAATGCACTTTTCAGGTCAATGCACACGCTGAAAGGTGTTTCAGGGCTGTTTGGTCTGGACGAAATAACTCAGCTGAGCCATGCACTTGAGACGCTTATGGATGATATCCGGCTTGGCAAGATCGAAATTAATGACAGTGTTATTAGTTTCCTGTTTAGGAATCATGACGTTCTGGTAAAACTTGTTGACCTGCTCCATCAGGACAAGACAGAAGATGTCAGTGGGTATCTGAAAGATATTGAATCTTTTAGAACACAGAAGGAGGGTGATGAAAAACGTGTCGGAGCTGCTGAAAGCATCGACACGTCTATCCGCAAAGTTCTGTCAGAATATGAAGAGCACAGACTCAATGCGAACATACAGAGCGGCAAAGGAATATATTTGGCTAAACTCATATTTGGTATGGATACCTTTGATACGGCGCTTGAAGCAGTTACAAAAGTGATCAAAACCCGTGGAGAGCTTATTTCAACTTTACCGACATCTTCTGATGTTCCTGAAGGTTCGATAGGGTTTAATCTCATGTTTAGCAGTGCCTTGGCATTCGAAGATATTAAGCAAGACATTGAAGGCGATATTGACATATTATTGCAGCCGAAGAAAAACGAGTGCGTACCATCTCCGTCACAGGAGCAGCATGAAGTAGGATTAAAGAGCACATCGACAACGGTACGGGTTGATATCGATAAACTGGATAGAATATTGAATACGATTGCTGAATTGTCACTTGCCAAGAGCGCGGTTAAGAGGATCGGGTATGAGCTTATAGAGACATACGGACATACCTCACTTGTCTATGATGTCTATAAGATATCGCAGACACTTGAAAGAAGATTTGTCGAACTTCAGGACCAGGTTCTTGAAATACGGATGGTTCCCATAGGGCAGATCTTTTCAAGGCTTGGGCAGATCGTGAGACGCTATGCAAAGGAAATCGGTAAACAGATAAATCTTGTCATGTACGGGGAGGACACCGAGCTTGACAAATTCCTGGCAGAAGAGATAGTGGATCCTCTGATGCATATCATCAGAAATGCAATAGATCATGGGATAGAAACACCTGATGAAAGAAAGAAAAAGGGAAAAGAAGAATCAGGGACGATTATTCTTAAGGCATATCAAAAAGGAAATCATGTAATTGTAGAAATTGGGGACGACGGTAAAGGAATAGATGTGGAACGGGTAAGAAATAAGGCTATTGAAAAAAAGCTTATTGATGACGATGTTGAACTGGATAAAAAAGAAATTATAGATTTTATCTTTATGCCGGGATTCAGCACGAAACAGAAAGTGAGTGAAGTTTCAGGAAGGGGAGTTGGCATGGACGTGGTCAAGGAGAAGCTTTCTGAACTAGGTGGATTTGCTGATCTCGATACGCAAAAGGACGTTGGAACGACGTTTATGGTTACGATACCGATCACGCTTGCAATCCTGAAAGCACTTATTATCAGGGTAGGGCAGGAAAAGTTCGCTTTGCCCCTTACATCGATGCTGGAAACGTTTACGATTGATCGGAAAGACATACAGACCATTGAGGACAAAGAGGTGTATTATCTTAGAGGTGACATGCTTCCTATTATGAGAGTCAGTGATGCTTTTAATCTCAAAAATGATGCTTCTGAACAATCCTTTGCTGTTGTGGTAGGTTTTGGCGAGAGGAGGGTCGGTCTTCTTGTTGATGAATTATTTGGACAATACGAGATTGTCATTAAATCTCTTGGCGAGTATCTTACAAAACTACGCGGGTTCGCAGGAGCCGCGGAAATTGGCAAGCATGAAATCATCCTGGTACTTGATGTTGAATCGCTTATTGGTGAGTCTTTGGCACAGCAAAAGGGAGGAACGTATGTATGAAGAATTCTTCGGACTAACATCGAGGCCCTTCAACAAAACTCCTGACCCCAGATTTCTTTTTCTCAGCAGCAATCACGAAGAAGCTCTTGCGCGATTACAATATGCCGTAGAAGAAAGGGAAATAGTATTGCTTACGGGAGATATCGGATGTGGGAAGACGACATTGACACGTGCGCTCATGGATATTCTGAACGAACAGTATAGAGTTATAAACATCATCAACCCGAGATTAAGCCCTGCGCAATTTTTAAGAACTATTGCCAGGAGGCTTGATATTGATATTCCCTACACGCAAAAAGCAGACCTTCTTGATGCGATATCCGCAAAAGTATTTGAGGACTATGAAGCCGGCATTTGTCTTGTCATCATAATTGACGAAGCGCAATTGATTCCGGGCAGAGATACCTTTGAGGAGTTAAGGCTACTTACGAATTTTCAGCTTGATGATGCTAATTTAATATGCGTTGTCCTCGTTGGTCACACAGATCTGAGAAGAAGATTAAATCATAAATCATATATGCCGCTAAAACAGCGTATTGGCCTTTTTTATCACTTGGGTCCTCTGTCCAGAGATGAAATCAAAGGATACATTGAGCACCGTCTCATGATATCGGGAAGATACAATGTACTTTTTACCGATGAAGCTATCAAATGCCTGTACCGCTATTCCGGAGGTATTCCCCGCATTATCAATAGTATGGCAACGGCCGCACTGCTGGACGGGTTTTCCCGTGACAGTGAAGTGATTGGCGAATTACTCATAGAGGATGCTGCACGTGAACTGGGATTAAATGGATATCGCGAGAATTAGGAAGAAACTTAAAGAGAAAGCGAAGAAAGATGTTGCAGAAGAAAAACCTGTTCAGGAGTCTGCGGGTACTGAAGAACATCCTGCTGAAGAGGATCGGGCATATGAAACAGCCGGTACAATAGGCATTCCCGAAGATGTTACAGAGGAAAAGGCACGTGCTCCGGAGGATGGTTACGATCCAGATAAAGATAGTACAGACCAGCCTGAATCAAGAGATGAGTTATTGGAGTTGCTCACATTCAGTCTTGCAAACGAAGAGCTGGCTTTCAGGGTTGCTGAAGTTGAAGAGATTGTCGGATTGCAGAGGATTACTATGGTTCCTGCAGTGCCTGAGCATGTATTTGGTATAACCTCACTCCGTGGAAAAATTATCCCAATCCTGAGTCTCAGAAAACGGCTCGGTCTGAAAGATGATCTGCTCACGGTGGAAGACATTAATGATCTTGTCGACAGCGATAGCGAAATAGTCAAAAGCGGGAAAATGATTATTATTTCTGGTCCGAGAGGGTTTATCGGTGCTGTCATTGATAATGTCATTGGTGTTGTGCGCGTACCCGTTGATAAAATGCTGGACCCCCCGGGGCATTTAAGTGAAGATCAAATTAAGCTTATAGAGGGCGTTGTCGTATACGAACAACGGTTCATTTCTGTTATTCGTGCAGATGAAACGATGAACATAGAGGTTGCTTAAAGGAGGCTTTATGCTGAAGAAGCTTGAATTAAAAATATTAGCTCTTGTAGTAGGGCTTCTTCTTTTAGGGGTTATTCTGGCTGGTATTATGACCATGGTGATTGAGAAAAGAAGTTTATATTTCATTACCAGGGTAAGTTCTGAATCAGTTGCAAATATCGTTGCCCGGAATGTAGAAAGGACTATGCTCGAGGGGCGGGCAGATATTGTAAAGGCTCTGGTGGAAGACTTGGAGAAAACGAGCGGAATTGAGGGGCTTAGCGTTCTGAATCATGAAGGACGCAAGGCATGGGATGAAAATGCTCCCCCGCTTGAAAAAGAAATCATGGAGAAAATAGCTTCACAGAAAGCACCTCTTTTCATACAGGGTGAAAAAAATATGACGTACTACAGACCGCTTATAAACGCGAAACAATGCAAGAGTTGTCATGCACGTGATTTGGCACTGCTTGGTGCTGCAAAGATTACCATATCAATAGAAGAGGAATATGTCAGGGCCATGTTCATAATAAAAATGGTAATTCTTGCAACTATTTTTTTCAGTTTTATCTTCAGCATGGTCTTATGGATGACGATCAGAAAAGTTATTATTGATCCCGTCAAGATCGTGGAACAATCAGCTCTCAAGATGTCCAAGGGGGATTTGTCATTTGTTATTGATTTGAACAGAGAAGATGAAATAGGCAGGTTGAGCAACGCGGTTCAGGATTCTGCGCTTTCAATTTCAAGTATACTACAACGAATAAAAGATGTCGCTCGGAGAATTTTCACAGTCGCATCAGATGTTGAAACAGCATCTAAAAAAGTGGTTGATGGAACTTTTCTTGAGACAGAGGCCATAGCTAATATTTCCTCATCTATAGAAGAAATGAATGCTTCAATTTCTGAAATTGCTGATGGAACTGATGGACTGGCGGCTTCCACTGAGCAAACAGCGGCGTCTATGGAAGAGATGGTGACCAGCATTACGCAGATCAAAGATAGCACTCAAGATCTCTCGATCGCAGTGGAATCCACATCAACATCTATTGAACAGCTTTCAGCGACCATAAAAGAAGTTGCTAATAATGCAACAGAACTTGCTACGTATGCTGAGGATACACAGTCTTCAATGATTCAAATTTCATCATCTGTGAAAGAGATCACACAGAGTGCCAAGGAATCTTCACGGCTTTCCGAGAAAGTCAGAAATGATGCGACTACGTTCGGGATGGATTCAATAAATAAGACAATAGAGGGAATGACGGATATTAAGGATGCGGTTAAAAGAACCGCTGATTATATCATTAAATTGGGTGGCAGGTCAGAAGAGATTGGAAAAATTCTGACTGTCATCGATGACATTACGGATCAGACGACACTTTTAGCTCTCAATGCCGCCATATTAGCGGCTCAGGCGGGCGAACACGGCAAGGGATTTTCTGTTGTTGCAGATGAAATTAAGGAGCTCGCTGACAGAACCTCTACATCTACGAAGGAAATCTCCAGTCTTATACAAAATGTTCAGCAGGAAGTTAGTGATGCTGTCAATGCCATGGAGGAAGGTACGCAATCTGTAGAATCTGGACTGAGTGTCACAAGTGAAGCTGCAGACGCTTTAAGAAAAATCATTGAAAGCGCTGCAAAATCTTCTGAAATGACTATTGCTATTGAACGTGCCACAACAGAGCAGTCGGCAGCCTCCAGGCTTGTATCCGAGGCAATAGAAAAGGTACTGCAGCGGTCAGCAGAAATTGCGAGAGCCATGAAAGAACAGAGTAAAGGAATTCAGCTCATCATCGATGCAACAGAAAAGATCAATCATGTAGCATCTCACGTCAAAACTGCTACCAATGAACAGTCTCTAAACAGCAGACAGATTTCACAGGCTGTCGAGCTAGTTTCGGACAAGAGCCAGCAGATTTCCCGGGCTATCAATGAACAGAAAATGGGCTCAAAGCAGATCTGGATGTCTATTGAGCAGATAAAAGATCTGCCCAAAGAAAACAAGGATCGCGCTTTCCGGCTTAATCAAATGTTGAAAGAGTTAAACAAGGACGCTGAGCTGACTATTACTGAAATGGACAAATTTACGCTGGTGAGTTCCGAAGTTGCTGCGAAGGTTTTGCGGCTTGGTATCGTTCCGATTGAAACACCCGCCGAAATGTTCAAGAAATTCAGTCCCTTGGGTAGATATCTGTCAGAACAGCTGAACGTTAGAATTGATCTGAAAGTCGCGGTAGATTTAGAGGGGGCAATGAAAGATATTAGCGAAGGAATAACACAAGTGTCCTTTCTGACTCCTTCATTATATATAAAGACACATGGTGCCTATGGTACCAGAATACTTGTTAAGGCATTAAGAGAAGGAAAACCGTTTCATCATTCTGTAATCATAGCGAAAGAAGACAGCGGTATTCAATCAATACAGGAACTGAAAGGACGATCCTTTGCATTTGGTGATATCCATTCGACCTCAAGTCACATCGTACCCCGTGCAATGCTTCTGGACGCTGGGCTTGATGTCAAGGATCTTAGTTATTACAACTACCTTGGTCATCATGATGACGTGGCTGAAGCAGTCCTGAAGGGAGATTTTGACGCTGGCGGCGTGATGGAATCCACTGCCTATAAATTCCAAGACAGGGGATTAGCCTTTATCAAGTTTTCAGAAGATATACCTGAGTTTAATATATGTGTCACAAAATCGCTTGATAATAATGTGGCTGAAGCTATAAAAAGTTCCTTACTAGCCTTGCGGGATTCTGAGCCTGAGCATACCGAAATCCTGCAGTCGATGAATAGGAGTTATACCGGATTTACGGAAGCATTAGATGAAGACTATAACTCCGTACGTGTAATGATGGTAAAGCTTGGAATGATTTGAATGCTATTTAGACATTCGAACGAGAGATATCACCATGAAACAGTGCGTGAGAAGATCTGAAAAACGAATTAAATATGAAAAGGTGATCATAACCATATGAGATATTTTAAAACAATGACAGGGAAGTTTTTCTTTTTTGTTTTGATTGTTTTACTGATTAGCCAAATGTTGGGTGCGATTATTCTGTTTTACAATACAAAATCTGCATTGCATAATACCCTACTTGAACGTATGGAGAATATTGCCTCACTTGTTGCCAATGTTATCTCTAAACCATTAAGGAATGGCAATATGGATGAGATTCAGTTTCATATCGATGAGGTGGTCCGTGATGATGATATTACGTCCATTCATATTCTGGATTCGAATGAGAACCTGATAAGTGAAAATATAAAGACCGGAGACGTTGGCCAAGAGTCAACGAGTTTTTTTATGATTGGAAAAATCGATCCTGTAAGAATACCGATTAGTGCACAGGGAGATAACATTGGATTTGTTATTCTGGATTACTCCGCACGACGCCTGAATGAGAAAATCATACGAGGCGGGGCATTGATATCTCTCTATCAGGGGATCATGTTACTGGTGATTGGCATCATAGTTTTTGTATTTTTCAACAGAAATATCAGAAAACCGGTCGATCGTATTAACCAAGCTGTTGAAAAGATTACATTAGGAGAAATGTCGGCTGCTATTCCGGACCTCGGCGAAGACGAAATAGGAAGCATTGCAAAGGGAATTTCTTTTCTGTCTGAGAGATTATCCGGAATAATTTCACAGCTCAATAATACGATTGTAAATGTGGGAATGGCGATTAAACAGGTTGACCTGTTATATAAAAATGTTATCAAGGGGGTATCGAAGCAATCGATGGCCATGTCCGATTTAATCAGGTCAATTCACTCAGCGAATAGTTCTTTGGGGGAAATAACTAATAGTACGAATGAGCTTTCGAAGTTTTCAACGGAAAATGTATCTTCGCTGCTCGAGACGAAAGCCTCTGCAGAGGAAATAGCAGAGCATTCACAAAGGCTTTATAACTTAACCGGAGAATTTTACGATTCTGTGGTGCAATTAAATCAGTCTGCCGAGAATAAATCTGCCAATGCCCAGGAAGCCTTGTCCGCGGTTGAGGATACATCTGCGTCTGTTGAGGAGATCGGTGCGTCCATCAAAGAAGTAGAGGAACATGCAGCAGATTCTGCTCGACTTGCCGAAAATGTAAGAACGATTACTTCTGACACGGGAATGCTTGCAGTTGTTAACGCAGTTGAAGGTATGGAAAAAATAACGGCAGAGGTGAATGCATCATCAGAAATTGTCAGACAACTTGGTATGCGATCCAAAGATATAGAAAAGGTGCTTTCCGTTATAAAAGAAGTTACCGAACGGACTAACCTGTTAAGTCTCAATGCCGCCATTCTTGCTTCCCAGGCAGGTGAATACGGAAAAAGTTTTTCTGTTGTCGCTGAAGAGATAAGCGCATTGTCGGACAGGACCGCTACTTCTACCAGAGAGATATCCGAAATTGTAAAATCGATACAGAAGGATATAAAAAGTGCTGTTTCATCAATCGATAACACTAAAGGCAAGGTTGAAGCCGGTAACACCCTTGTGATGAAAGTTGGAGATACCCTTAAGAATGCCCTTACGGAAGCGGGGAAATCTACAGAGATGACGCAGGCGATTAAACGGGCCACCGAAGAGCAGTCAATCGGATTACGACAGATTACCACAGCAATTGACGGAATTCGGAATATGATCAAGAATATCACCCTGTCAACGGCAGAGGAGGTGAAATCTATCGGTTATCTTATGAACAATGTCACGAATGTCAAGAAGGTTGCTGATGTAAGTAAAAGCGCGACTGAGGAGCAGGCAGCTGGTATTAGAATTATATCGAAGAATTTGGAACTTGCCAACGATAGAATCATCCATATTGACGGAGCTACAGTGGATCATAAGACGTTAAATGATGAAGTCATAAAATCAATGAATACCATTGACAGCCTTGGCAAAAGCATTATCAATGATATGGAGGACGTTTCATCCTCGCTGAATTCACTTTCTGAAGAGATTGATATTCTGAAAAATGAACTGGGGGTATTTAAGATCACATAGATGCAGAAATTTACTGTTTTCAAGATTGCCGGTGAAGATTTCGCTATTGCCATCGAACGGGTTCAGGAAATACTCAAACTTCAGAAAGTTTTTTCTATTCCCGGTTTGCCGGAATTCCTGTCTGGTGTAATGAATGTTAGAAATACCGTTATTCCTCTTATGGATTTGCGAAGGCGCTTTGGTAAGAAACCGTCTGGAACGAAAGAGAGGATTATCCTGGTGCGGGTTGAGCAGGAACGGCTGGGTCTTCTCGTTGACAGCGTACACGAAATTCTGTCTCTTCTGCCTGAAGAAGTGATCAACCCTCCTTCAATCTTCAAAGGATTCAAGACGGAATATCTGACAGGTCTGGGGAAAAAGGATGAAAGAGTAATCATTTTGCTGAATATTGATAACATACTTACGGCTGAAGAAAAAATACAATTGAAGGAATCCAAAGGTTTATTAGAGGAATCAGATGCAGGAAATTATCAGGCAACTCAGTAGCGGCAATATAGATATCAGACGGGCAGCTGTTGAGAAGATGCGGGGGATGAAAAACGAAGCGTGTATTCCTGTTCTCCTCAATGCCATGGGAGATGAGAGTTGGCGGGTTCGCAAAACAGCTGTTGAAATGCTCTTTGCTGATTATACCATTGAACAGTATATTCATGGACTGATTCAGCTGTTATATATTGATGACAATGCTGGTGCCAGAAATTCTGGAATAGAAGCTCTGAACAGACTGGGCAGAAAAGCAACACCTTTTCTTATAGAAGCATTCAATACACCAAATAGAGACGTAAGAAAATTTATTATAGACGTCCTTGGAGAACAGATGGACCCCCGTTCTCTCTCGTTAATGTTGAATGCAATCAAAGATGAAGATGAGAATGTAAGTGCGACAGCAGTTGAACAACTGGGAAAAAGGGGAGAGATATCTGTCGTGGATGCCCTCATTGACATACTGAACAGCGGTGAGCTGTGGACGGCATATCCTGCTGCTAACGCTCTTGGCAGGATAGGAAATAAAAAGGCCGTACCGTATCTCACTTCTGCCTTGCAGAAGAAACCCTTAAGAGAACCCGTGTTAAAGGCACTGTCTCATTTTGCCGAGCCATCAACATTGCAGTACATCATCCCTTTGCTCAACGATTCTTCCAGAAACATACAGGAGGAAACGTTAAAAACTATCGAAAAATATTATCATAATGGTGCCAGTGCAGATCTGATAATAACAGAGATGAAGCGTATTCTCGGGGATCAGGTGCTTGATCTGCTGATCACATTTGCATGGTCGAATAAGAAAGAAGTGCGTATCTCGGCAATTTTATTGCTCGGCCTCATGAAGGACGAAGCTGCGTTTACTCCGCTTCTTGATATCTCGCACGAAGACGAATTTGCCGAGGATGTTAAAAAGGCGCTGATCTTTATAGGAAAAAGCAAGCCTGCTTCTCTTTTATCATTATTCAATACGGATAATCCACAGCGGAAAAGGTTTATATGTGAAGTTGCGGAGCAGATAGCTTCTCCCGAGTATTATGATATTCTTGAAAAAATGCTTTCAGATGAAGATGGACACGTGCGTTCTATTGCGGCAGTCGCCATATCAAGACTTCACAATATGAGCATTCTTGCAAAACTGAAAAAACTTTTAGTGGATCCGTATGAAGATGTTCAGGAAGCTGCAGTAGAGGCACTCTTTAATCTAAAGGAAGGCTTGCAGACTGATGAATTAATGATGATGCTGAGAGACAAAAACCCGTCATTAAGAAAGAATGCAGCCAGACTTCTTGGTAAAATGGAAATTAGCTTGGCGATCGAAGCACTTGGTTTTGCTCTTAAGGATGACAATGTATCTGTACGAAAAGCGGTTATAGAAGCACTTTCTTCAACTGGAACTACAGACGCTGTGAGGTACCTCAGATATGCGCTTACAGATGAAAACCCAGATATAAGAATAACTGCCGCTCTCAGCCTTGGTGATATTGGTGGTTCAGATACGATGGAATCACTGACAATTCTTGCCACAGATCCCGATAACGCAGTTAGAGTTGCAGCTGCAAAGGCACTCGGTATGCTTGGTGATTCGGGAGTAGTGAAGACTCTTATGACACTTCTTCATGATAGTAATGGATTCGTAGTTACAACTGCTGTAGAGGCCCTCAGTTCCATAGGAGGACAAGACGCGAAATACGCCATAATTAATATGCTCGACTCTGATGATATTGAAGTACGAAGAACAGCGGTCAAATCCCTTGGAGTATTTGAAGGTGTTGATAAAAAACTGGTCGCGTTCCTGAAAGATCCTGACTGGGCTACCAGAATCGCCACTGTTAGAGTACTTGGCGCCAATTTATCAGAGGGTGTGAGGGATGAACTTGAAAGACATCTTGATACAGAAGAAGATCCCACGGTAATCAAAGCAGTCGAGGAGATCCTGAGTGTTTGATAAAGAAGATATCATCCCTCTCGGAGAAGATGTTTTCAGGTTGATCAGGGAACTCATAAAGGATTATTGCGGACTTTATTTTGACGATGGTTCACGATATCTCATAGAAAGGCGTCTGAGCAGAAGGGTAAGAAATCATCACCTTGATACCTTTAGAGATTATTACCGGTTCATGCTGTACAACAGAAATTCAGAAGAAGAATTGACAGCGATCATTGACATTCTTACGGTAAATGAAACATATTTTTTCCGGGAACAAAACCAGCTGAAGGCTTTTAGCGAGGAGATACTGGATGAGCTAAAAGAGAAAAATAAAAGCAGAAAAAAAGTCAAAATATGGTCGGCCGGATGTTCGACAGGAGAAGAACCCTATACAATAGCGATGCTGATCAAAGAGCGCGGTAATTTTGAGGGCTGGGATATTGAAATACACGGAAGCGATATTAATCAGCGCGTCTTACAGACAGCACGCAAAGGAGTATACAGAAAAATATCTTTCAGAACGATGGATGCTTACATAAAAAAGAAATATTTTAATCAAGAAAACGGTAATTACAGAATTCATGATTCCTTGAAGGAGAACGTCACATTCAGTTATTTGAATCTTCTTGATCCATTCAAGATGAAGTTTCTTGGTACTATGGATGTTATATTATGCCGGAATGTTTTGATTTACTTTGATAATGAGTCAAGAAAGAAGGTTATCGAAAATATGTATCAAAGACTTACTAACGGCGGATATCTTTTGCTTGGCCATGCAGAGTCTCTGATGAATGTATCCACGGCATTTGATTTAAAGCATTTTAAAAATGATATGGTCTATCAGAAACCCATAAAAAATAATATGGATGTGAAGAAATAAGGTGCGAACCCGTGTACTTATAATTGATGATTCTCCTTATACAAGGCAGATTATCAGGAAGATTCTGGAAAAAGATTCAAGCCTTGAGGTCATAGGTGTTGCTGCGGATGGTATTGATGCAATGGCAAAAACGCTGCGCTATAAACCTGATATTATCACATTGGATTTTGAGATGCCTGAAATGGATGGCTTCACTTTTTTACGTTGGCTCATGAGAGAAAAACCAACACCGGTCATTATGGTCAGTTCTCACAGCGATTCAAAGATAGTATTTAAGGCTCTCGAGCTTGGAGCGGTCGATTTCGTAGCGAAACCCACAAAGCGTGCATCAGCCGAGTTGAGGAATATTGAAAAGGATCTCCTGAGGAAAATTGCCGGTATTCGAGGCATAAGACTTGACGTGCTGAGCAAGAATCTTGAGCAATTTGAGAAGGAATCAGGCGCTTCCTTTACAGTTCCGGTTAAGGGAACTGAAAGCGAAATAGAGGTTATTGCCATTGGATCATCGACGGGAGGTCCGGCTGCTCTTCAGTTTATTTTAACGAAGTTCCCGGATGATTTTCGTCCGGCAGTTCTCATTTCACAACATATGCCACGAGGATTTACCGGCCCGCTCGCTGAGAGACTTAATAAGTTGTCTTCTGTGCATATCAAAGAAGCCAGGGATGGAGAGCAGATCAAAGCAGGTACTGTGTTCATTTGTCCAGGAGGATATCATATGAGCGTGAAGAAAAGTCCTGGAGGACCTACTATTTCCTTGACGGAAGGAAAACTAACGGATAAATATATACCGTCGGTAGATCGGATGATGAAATCGGTTGCAAAGCATTTTGGATTTCGTACACTGGCTGTAGTGCTGACAGGAATGGGTAGCGATGGAAAAGAGGGCATGCTGGAAATAAAAGAAAAAGGCGGTTATACTATAGCGGAATCTGAAGAAAGTGCTGTTGTCTTTGGAATGCCCGCTGAAGCTATTAAGGCAAATGCTGTTAAAACGGTGTTGCCAATAGTAGAAATTCCAGCGGAAATAATAGATGTGGTGAATAATTCAGACTTGAGAAAATAAATATGTGGTTGATCACTGCAACGGGATTGATAGTATGAATAAGGCTGAAGAATTTTTGCAGATGTTTCGAAAAGGAGAGGAATTTACCAAGGACCTCTTAAAGGAAAATGAAAGTCTCAGGTACAAAATTGCTCACCTTGAGCAGCTCATTGAAAGATCAGGAGATGAAGCACGCACAAAAATTTATGAAGACAGAATAGCCTTGCTTGAGCAGGAAATACATGCGCTGAAAGAACGGTATAACAAGGTTGAAGAAGAGAACAAGGACTTTGCATCAAAGTATCTGGAAGTAGAAGAAGAAAATAACAATCTTGCAAATCTCTATGTAGCGAGTTATCAACTACATTCCACGCTTGATTTTTCAGAGGTGCTCCGAATCGTGCTGGAAATAGTCATTAATTTAATTGGTGCGGAGAAATTTGCTGTTCTGCTCATTGATGATAAAACAAATGAGCTTGTTCCCGTGGCAACAGAAGGACTTGATATGGGATCTGCTCCCACGGTCAAATTTGGCGATGGCCTTATTGGAACTGTTGCGAAAGAAGGTCAAAGCTATTTTGCCGATGATATGTCAGTCAACACGGCGTTTGATCCCATGAAACCGATCGTATGCATTCCACTGAAGATAAAAGAACATGTTATCGGAGTCATCGCGATTTATACGGTTCTCATCCAGAAAGAAGCTTTTTCCACTATGGACTATGAGTTATTTAACCTGTTGGCAGGTCATGCGGCAACCGCAATATTTGCATCGAAGCTCTATACACAGTCGGAACGAAAATTAACCACGATCCAGAGCTTTCTGGATCTTCTCAAGGAGAAACCAAGACAGTAGAAGGAGATAAATTTACGTTTATGCCAAACATTCTTATTGTTGAGGACTCACCAACCATGAGACAGCTTTTGAGTTTTGCAATGAAACGAATTCCGAATTCAACCGTCATTGAAGCTTCAGACGGTGTCGATGCTCTCAAGAAAATGTCCTCGGCCAAAATTGATATGATTCTTGCTGATATCAATATGCCGGTCATGGATGGATTGAAGCTGGTAAGTCTCGTCAGGGGTAATCCTGTATATAAGACTATCCCTATTATTATGATTACAACTGAAGGCGCGGAAGAGGACAGAAAAAGAGCACTTTCAATTGGTGCAAATGCCTACCTTACGAAACCCATTCAAACACATGAGCTGCTGAAACTGGTTAATACGTACCTTCCGGCTGGTACATAGGAATTTCTACTGAAGAAGTTCTGTCGCATTGGTCTTACGATACAGGGTGGCCTCTCAGTTGTCCACAGGAAGCATTGATATCCTGTCCCTTGCTTTTTCTCACCATAGCCGTCATCTGTTTCTGCACAAGGATATTCTGAAAGCGCTGAATAATTATCTCAGAAGGGGGATGCATTATACTACCCGCAATGGGGTTGAGCGGTATGAGATTTATCTTGCAGGGAAAATGCTTTAAAAGTTTTACGAGACGCCGCGCATCGTCTGCTGAATCATTTATTCCTTCAATTAAAATGTATTCAAAAGTAATCCTGCGTCGTGGTCTGAGAGGAAAGGTCCTGCAAGCGTCTAAAACGGTCTTCAGAGGGTACCGCCTGTTGACCGGCATAATTTTCTGCCGAATAGCATCTGTAGTGGCATTGAGAGATATGGCAAGATTAATCTCAGGGGCATGCGAAGCGAGAAGTCCTATGACCGGAGCTATCCCCACTGTTGAAAGCGTTATCCTTCTTTTGGATATGCCGATGAACGACACGATTCTCCAGAGCGCTTCAATGACTTCGTGAACGTTCGCCAATGGTTCACCCATGCCCATAAATACAACATTACTTATTGTATCCTGAGGCTGTATGCCTTTCTGTACGGTCAGAATCTGATCAACGATTTCGTACGCTTTCAGATTTCGGGACAATCCGCTTTTTCCGGTCTGACAAAAGGCACAGCTGAATGCACAGCCGACCTGTGAAGATACGCAAAGGGTCAGGCGGTCGTCATCAGGAATGAGCACGGTTTCTATGGTATGCCCGTCTTCCAAAGAAAAAAGAAATTTTTGCGTTCCATCCGTAGATTTTAGATGTTGTTCAAGCTTGAGACCACTTATATACGAACGGTTACGTAACGAGTTTCTCAAGCCTTTAGAGAATTCCGTAATTTCATTTATGTCTGATACATACTTTGTATAGATCCAATGAATGAGTTGGTCTGCCCGGAATCTGGATAACCCGGAACTGCTCATAAAGGCATGTATTTCATCTTTTGTTAACTCTTTCAGGTTAATTTTTTTTAGCATGAAATCCCGATTAGAAACAAAACGGAAAAGATTACTTATTACAACGGGGGCACAGGAACGTCCCCGAAAACCAAGGGGTATCGTGAGAGAATTCGGGAATAAGGTCAAGGACCATGGATACCTTACAGGTTGGACAGGTAAAATTCTGCAGTTTGAAATCATCAGCTAATTTTCTTGCATCATAGACATCTTCTTTTATCTCTATAGAGTAGTGCTTTACTGAGTGCTCTTCGGGCTGCTGTTCCATAACAGCTCTAATCCTTTCAATAACTTCGTTTGGTTTTGTAGTAGCTTTTACAATATATCCTGAAGCTCCAAGATTCAATGCCTTTTCAACTTCTTCCGGCTGGCCTTTTGCTGAAAATACGAGCACTGGAATCTTGGCGAGCTTGGGATTGGTCTTCACAACCTGAAGAACCTTATACCCGTCCATAATAGGCATCATAAGATCAAGAAGTATTAGGTCAGGTGCATCTTCAGAGAGTTTTTTGACAGCCTCCATCCCGTTATCAGCAGTTGTAACCTGAAACTGCTCGATCGTCAGCTTGTTTCTGTACATCTGCTGTACGGCCTTGGAATCTTCAACAAGAAGTATTTTGTTTCTCATATGCGAAATATCATATACAAAAGGCTCTTCTATCGTCAAGATAAAACGAACTGCTTATTCATCCGAAATTGTCAAGCCCGAGCACTATGCCACTTCAGAGCGGCATATAACAAAACCACTCCGCCGCACAGGGAGTAATAACACCATGCTTTAATCAGAATTCAAGGCTTCTCTGAGGGCCTTTCCCATTTTGAAATAGAGGACCTTTTTCCACGGGACGTCGACACTTTCACCGGTCTTGGGATTTCTGGCCTTTCTGGGCTTCCGCGTTTTGAGGCGAAAATTACCGAACCCCCGTATTTCAATTTTCTCCCCTTCCATAAGGGCTTTTTTGATACTATCGAAAACGGTTTCGACTACAATCTCTGTTTGATTTTTTGTCAGTCCTTCAATCTTTTCAGAAACCTTTTCAATCAATACTGATTTGGTCATAAATTCCTCCTTTACGGTGAATATATATATTTTAATTTTACCTGAGGAAATAAATCCATCATATTCCCCGGTAATTTATTCTCGAGCATTTTAAAAAGTGAAAATCTGTCTTCTTTTTTGACAACTACCGGCTTTCCTTTTATGCCGACCATTTCAGCAGCAAGCAAAATTGCATCTTCGAGCGTACCAAGTTCGTCAACCAGTCCCTGCTCAAGGGCCTGTTCACCGGTAAAAATCCGACCGTCCGAGATTTTTCTGACGTTTTCTATGTCCATCTTTCTGCCAACGGAAACTGCCTCGATAAATTGAGCATGAACATTATCCATGACTCCCTGCAATATTTCTTTTTCTTCTTCTTTTATTCCGCGGAAAGCAGAACCGATGTCCTTGTGCTTGCCGCTTTTAATAACCTGCGATGTAACTCCAATTTTATTCATAAGTCCTTCCACGTTGGGGATTTCGAGAATAACGCCGATCGACCCGGTTATGGTTCCTGGATTCGCTACGATTCTCGAAGCCGGTGAAGCAATATAATAACCACCTGAGGCAGCCATTGAACCCATTGAGGCAATTACCTTCTTTTTTACCGCAGCGTTCTTTATTTCTTCATAAATTTCCTGAGAAGGAACAACGGCTCCACCAGGACTGTCAATACGAAGAACAATCGCTTTAACCGAAGCATTCTGGCTGTGCTCCTTGATTTCTTCCACAACAGAATCTGCGTCGAGAATCGGCCCCTCTACCCGGATAAGTGCTACTTTGCCTGCAAGTGGAATCGTAGTATCAAACATGACTATTGCCAAACTCATTAGCAAGAGTATGAGAAGCAATCCGGTAAGAATAAGACAGAATTTTTTCATTCTTTCACCTGGTGAAGATTCTTCATGCTCAACCCTATTTTCCGGTCGTTGATATCAATTTTAATTATTCTTGCCCAGATTTCTTCGCCTTCCTCTATGGGTGACGGCTCTGAATCTGTGCCGTCTTTATGAGTATTAACGATTTCCGAAGAATATATGAGCCCTTCAACTCCTTCATCAAGCTCTAAAAATATCCCGAAATCTGCGACGTTAAGAACTGTCCCTTTCACTTCATCACCGAGCCGGAATCTCGATGGTATCTTTTCCAGCCATGGGTCTTCTTCGAGCTGCTTCAGACCGAGTGACATTTTTTCATGATCTGCATCTAACGCCAGTATCACAGCCTCTATTTTCTGTCCTCTCCTGAGCATTTCAGACGGATGTTTTACATGTTTTGTCCATGCCATATCGGATATATGAATGAGTCCGTCTATCCCCTCAGGGAGGCCGATGAATGCGCCAAAATCGGTCAAGCTCTTTACCTTGCCTGATATCTTTTGACCAACGTGATACCGTTCGCTGACAAGTTCCCACGGACTTGGTTTTGTCTGCCTGATACTTAAGGATAGTTTTCTCTCTTCTTTGTCTACTTTGAGAACAACTGCTTCGATGGTTTCACCTATTGTCAGATATTTCGAAGGATGTTTTAACTTTGGCAGCCAGTCAAGTTCAGATATATGGACGAGTCCTTCCAGCCCTTCTTCCAATTTAATGAATACCCCGTAATCCGTAATACCAACGACCTTACTTTTCACTTTCATGCCAGCCGGATATTTGTCGTAAACATTTTCCCATGGATCAGGATGTTTCTGTTTATACCCGAGCGTGACTCTCTCATTTTCCCTATCAAATTTCAGAACCATTACTTCTATGGCGTCGCCAAGAACAAAAAACTCTGAAGGATGATTAATCCTTCCCCAGGAAATATCGGAAATATGCAGCAATCCGTCGATGCCTCCGAGATCAACAAAAACGCCATAATCGGTAATATTCTTTACCGTTCCCTCCATGAGGGCGCCTTCCCTGATATTTTCAATAGTCCTGCTTTTTTGCTTCATCCTTTCTTCTTCAATGACCGCCCTGCGGGATACTATGACGTTGGAACGCTTATTGTTGATTTTTAATACCTTGAAAGACATTTCCCTGCCAATCAATCCGTCAAGGTCTTTTATGCTTTTCGTGTCAATCTGGGAACCAGGGAGAAATGCCTTTATCCCGCATACATCAACATTGAGACCACCTTTTATTTTTTCCGTAATTCTTCCTTCAACACAGGTGCCATCTGAAGCTGCTTTTACTAAAATCTCCCATATCTTTATTTTACCGGCGCGCTCTTTGGATAGTCTGACAACCCCTTCGGAATCATTGATATGAACAAGAAAGACTTCTATTTCCTGACCCGGTTGTAATGCCGCTAATTCATTCTCTCTAAATTCACCAAGAGGAATGAATCCTTCAGATTTATACCCAATATCAACCAGTACCGCGTTCTCTTTGACCGCGATTACCGTACCGGTAAGAATCAATCCCTCTTCTATGTTGTGAAAGGTTTCAGCATAGAGTCGTGCCATTTCGTTATGTTCTAATTCCATCAACGGTCTTCCTTTCCTATGACACGAACTTTCTTCTCAACCTCGTTGATAATCCAGTGCGGCGTGGATGCTCCCGCTGTAATACCAACTTTTTTTATGTCTTTAAACCACGTAGAATCAATCTCCGAAGCTGTTTCAACATGATACGTCCTAACGCCCAATGATTTACATAAGTTGGTCAACTGCGTCGTATTTGCGCTATTTTTTCCTCCCACGACGAGCATTGCGTCAACCACTCGAGCCATATCTTCTGTCTCTTTTAACCGTAGAGCTGTTGAACTGCATATAGTATTATATACTTTAACTTCCTTAACATGTGCAATAATATTTGACAAGAGCTTCTTTAATGACTCAATGGGTTGGGTGGTCTGGACCACAATTCCCACTTTAGATTTAAGTCTTGGCAGAACCGTTGAATTGTCAATCACTATCACGTCTTTGCCGGCATAACTCATGATCCCCCGCACTTCCGGATGATTGATATCCCCCAGAATAACAACCTGATATCCGCTCTCCTTCAACTGCTGGGCATACTGCTGCGCTTTTTTGACAAACGGGCATGTTGCATCGATAATATTTACCCCTCGTGACCGTATAGTATCATAAAGATAATTTGGTATGCCATGCGTTCTTATGATTAGCGATTTGATGCACTTATTCTCAATATCATCTATCGGGACAATCGCCTCATTCTTGAGCTTTTCTATAACCTGCGGATTGTGAATTAATGGTCCAAGCGTATAGACACCCTTTTTGTCTTTCTTGGAAATATCCAGTGTAATATCCAAAGCTCTTTTAACGCCAAAACAAAAACCAGCTCTTTTAGCAGTAACGATTTTCATCATATACATTTAGCGCACACTGCACCCCTGAATGGTCCTTACCGACATCATGATCCATGGTGTGCTCACAGCGTTTTTCCCTGAACTGAAATGTCATTAATAATATTCATTATAGCGGAAAGCACTTCCTGAATTGAAAGACCAGTGGACTCCACCAGATGAGCGTCATCGGCTTTTTTAAGCGGAGCTATATCCCTTCCGGAATCCCGCATGTCCCGTTCGATTATTTCCTTTTTGATCTTATGGTCATCAACCTCCTGCCCCCGCCCAGTAAGTTCCAGGGTACGGCGCCGCATGCGTTCATCTACCGTAGCGTCAAGGTAAATTTTCTTGTATGCATCCGGAAAGACAATCGTAGTCATATCCCGTCCCTCTGCCACAAGGTTGGTCTGTTCCGCAGTATCCCTTTGAACGCTTAAGAGATAATCCCGAACCGGCTTTCGTGTGGAAAATACAGACGCATAATGTCCTGCATCGGTCGAACGTATTTCATCGGATACATCTTCATTATTCAGATACACCCTGCCATTCCTGAACGCTACCTCAGTTTTTCCCAGGACAGACGCTATTGCCTGATCCGTGGAGTTCGCATCCAATCCCAGCCGTTTAAGATGCAGGGCAACTGCGCGGTACAGGGCGCCAGTGTCGAGATAGTCATAATTAAGTTTTGCCGCTATGAGCTTCGCAACAGTACTCTTGCCGGCACCAGACGGTCCGTCTATTGCGATAACTTTTCTCATCGCACGATACTCCTTATGGCATCAAAGAACCCGGGAAAGGAAATGTTCACAGCAGAACAGCCCCTGATGGTTGTAGTTCCTTCGGCAGCGAGCGCAGCTATGGCAAGTGCCATTGCGATTCGGTGATCACCGTAACTATCTACTGTTGCCCCTCTGAGATCGGCAGGTCCCTGAATGCTGATGCCATCCGGGTATTCTTCGATGGTTACCCCCATTTTCCTGAGTTCCGATGCCATTGATGCAATCCTGTCTGATTCCTTGACCCGGAGTTCTTCCGCTCCCCGTATGGTTGTTGTTCCGTCGGCTAGGGCTGATATGACACATAATATGGGAACCTCATCGATCAGAGAGGGAATCATCTCTTTTTTAATATGAACTGCCTGTAATCTGTCCATACCGGTGCAGGAAATATTAGCCACCGATTCACCTGAGACATCATGGATGTTTGTTACTTCAATCCGGGCTCCCATTTGCTGAAGAATAGTCAACAGGCCGGTTCGTGTTGGATTGATTCCGACCTTTTTGAGAGTAATTTCAGAGGACGGTATCATTAATGCTGCAATGATAAAGAAGGCAGCTGAGGAAAAATCGCCCGGTACGCTTATTTCCGAGGCACGCAAGTCTTTGCCGCCCCTTACCGTGATCTGCATATCTTTAACCGTGATATCTGCCCCAAGAAACGATAACATTTTTTCAGAATGATCACGGGATTGTACCGGTTCGGTGATTTCCGTTATTCCGTCTGTAAACAGGCCGGCGAGAAGAAGTGATGATTTTACCTGAGCGCTCGCTATCGGCATCGTATAGGTTATCGGCTTAAGTTGATTGCCCCTGATGCCCAGAGGAGGAAATTGATTACCGCCTCGAGCCTTTATATCAGCTCCCATGAGACTCAGCGGTTCGATAATCCGTGCCATGGGCCTCTTTCTCAGAGATTCATCACCGGTCAACACTGAGAAGAAAGGATGAGCCGCCAGAATTCCGGAAATGAGTCGCAGGGTTGTTCCTGAATTGCCGCAGTCTATAATGTTTGCTGGTTCAGAGAGTCCGTGCAATCCTTTGCCATGAATGATGACGTGGTCGCCGTGGTCTTCTATGGAAACACCAAGCGACCGGCAGGCTTCCAGTGTTGCATCGATATCTCCTGCTCTGAGAATATTTTTGACGAAACTTTTTCCCTTTGCAATGGAAGAGAAGAGTATCGCACGATGTGAAATAGACTTGTCAGGCGGAATGGATACGCTTCCTTTGAGAACATTCGCTTTACTGATTTCAATCCTGTCCAATACCTTCCCTCAGTGTCCGGGCTTTTTTGAACTCCCCTTCAAGGGAATCCGCGTCAGATGCCCTGAGATACTGGCCAATCAATGCAAGCTTCTTTTGGAATATCTCAATCATCTCAAGAAGGTTGTCCTTATTCAGCATACATATGTCGCGCCATAGTTCAGGGGAACTGCCTGCTATTCGTGTGGTGTCCAGGAAACCCTGTCCGCAAAACCGTAACGACGAGCTGTCAATTTCCGCGGAAGTGTTTATAAGGGTATACGCAATGATATGGGGCAGATGGCTTACTGCACCATACATAATATCATGCCGCAGAGGGGGAATAGTAATCGTACGAGCCCCCAACGCTGTCCACAGGGCAATGATTTTTTCCGTAGCCTGCGCATCAGAATGCTCGGTTGGCGTGACAATACAGTATGTGTTCTCAAAAAGCCCTGCCTGAGATGTATCTATACCGGCACGATCATTTCCTGCTATCGGATGTGCTCCGATAAACATCACGTCTTTGGGGAGTGTTTTTTCCATCTCATACACAAGGTTCCCTTTTACACTGCCGACATCAGTAACAACTGCCCCCTTCTTGAAAGATGTTTTCGCCCGTGCCGCAAGATCGAGAAAAGAACCTACAGGGGTCGCAAACAGTATCAGATCAGAGCCACTGCAGGCAGCACCGGGATCCGCCTCATACCGGTCGATCATACCTCTTTCACGGGCGTTCCTGAGATTATCTTTATTTCTCCCAAAACCGATAATTTCTTTGCAGAGATTCTTCTTCTTCATTGCCAGAGCAAATGAAGCACCGATTAATCCAACGCCCAGAACAGTGACCTGATCAAAAAATATTTTTTTCATTTAGCATTTCCTGTTGCATACTATCATCCATTCGATAACCATGCTGTCACATTTCTCTTCTCATAATATGAGCGATTGGTTTCAGCTCCTTCATTAAGGTATCAAAATGGTCAGGCTTGAGAGATTGTTCTCCGTCAGACATTGCCTCCGCAGGGTTGGGATGAACTTCGATAATAAGCGCATCAGCCCCTGCCGCCAGCGCGGCCTTTGCCATGGGACCTACAAGATTCCATTTGCCTACGCCGTGGCTTGGATCAACCACAACAGGCAGATGAGAGAGTTCCTTTAATAGGGGGACAGCGCTGAGGTCAAGCGTATTTCTGGTTGCGGTTTCGAACGTTCTGATTCCTCTTTCACAGAGCATTACGTTTTGGTTGCCGCGGGACATAATATACTCCGCAGACATCAGCCATTCCTTTATCGTTGATGAAAGCCCGCGTTTTAAAAGCACAGGTTTGTCAACTGCTCCGACTTCCAGCAACAAACGAAAATTCTGCATATTCCTCGCACCAATCTGAATGATATCCGTATACTGCATTATGATATCCAGATCTCTTATGTCCATTAACTCTGTTATGATCGGAAGGCCTGTTTTTTCCCGTGCTTCAGCGAGATATTGCAAACCCTCTTCCCCAAGACCCTGAAACGAGTAAGGAGACGTACGTGGTTTAAACGCACCGCCTCTCAGAAATGAGGCGCCCGAGGCCTTCACCTTTTCTGCGTTATCAAGAAGTACTGACGCATTCTCAACGGCGCAAGGACCTGCCATAACCGGGATTTTTCTGCCGCCGACTATCTGGTCGCGCACGGTTATAACGGTATTTTCTTTTCTGAACTCGCGACTTGCGAGTTTATACGGCTTTAATATCCTGAGCACATTTTCAACACCCTGCGTTACCCGTATGGCGTTTTCTTCATCTTCGGAGACCTTTGATGTATCTCCGATAACACCGATGATTGTTCTTTCCGTGCCCTGAGAAATATGAGCGTTCAGCCCCCATTTTTCCAGTTTCTGGACAATATTTTCTACATCTTTTTCAGTTGCATCATGATTTAAAACTATAATGTCCATTTAATCTCCACATTCGAGAACTGAGAACTCAGAACTGAGAACTCAGAACATTCTTTAAAGCTTGGACAAACCGTCTGTTTTCTTCAGACAGCCCAATCGTTACCCGAATGGCATTCGGTCCCATTGGTCTTATGATTACCCCCTGTTCCAACAGTCTTCGGTGTATCGTGGAGGAATCATTGATCGGCATGTATATAAAGTTTGACTCAGTTGCGACAAATGCTATACCGAGATTACGAAATTCATCATAGAGATATTTCTTACCCTCTTCATTACATGCTCTGGACCGGGATACATGTTCCGTGTCAGTCAGGGCTGCACGTGCTGCCTCCTGTGCAAGAGTATTCGTGTTAAAGGGCTCCCGAATTCTGTTCATGTCAGACAACAGCTCTTTTTTCCCGATACCGTAACCTATTCTGAGGCCGGCCAGACCGTACATTTTGGAAAACGTCCTCAAAATAATAATATTCTTGTCACTTCCAAAATACTTCATGCTCTGCGCGTATTCGGGATCCGTGACATATTCATAATAGGCTTCGTCAATGACAACCAGAACAGTATCAGGAATCCTGATCATCATTGCATCGAATTCTGCCTGTTTATTCAACGTTCCTGTTGGATTATTCGGATTTGCGATAAATACCATTTTGGTTCTTGGCGTTATTGCATCAGCCATTGCAGCAAGATCGTTCGTATACTCCTTCAGCGGGATCTGAACAGGGGTTCCCCCGACCGCTTTTACTGCCATCGCATATACCACGAATGAAGGCACAGCCATTACTGCTTCATCCCCATCCTGCATATATGTTTTAACAGCAATGTCAATGACTTCATTGGAGCCGTTGCCGAGTATGAGCTCATCCTGAGCAATCCCGAGCATCTGCGAAAGGGCCTGTGTGAGATAGTAGCCGCCACCGTCAGGATATCTGTTGATATCAGCAGAATTCCTGATCGCGTTGATCGCAGCCGGCGAGGGGCCTATTGGGTTTTCATTTGATGCCAGTTTTACCGACTTGGAAATTCCGAGTTCCCTTTCAAGCTCTTCAATCGGTTTTCCTGGAACATACGGTTGAATATCACGAATATATTCAGGCGGCTGAATCATCGGATCACCCCCTGTGGATATGAACCAAGTATCTTCAGATAGAAACACCCCTTCTTAACCTGATCTATCGCATGCTTAATTTTCTTGTTATCCATATGCCCTTCCATATCAACAAAAAATATATATTCCCATGCCTTTCTTTTTGACGGTCTGGACTCGATCTTCGTAAGATTGATTCTGGCTTTTTTGAACGGTAGCAATATCTCATAGAGGGACCCGGGTCTGTCCTTGATGGAAAACATTATCGATGTTTTATCATTCCCTGTCTTTCGCGGAAATTCCTTTGATATTACCAGGAACCTGGTTATATTGTATCTACTGTCCTCTATGTTCTTTTCAATGATATTGAGGTCATACATTCTCGCAGCGATATCACCTGCAATGGCAGCTGAATTTCTGTTATGGGCAGCCAGTTCAGCAGCACGGGCCGTGCTGGTCGACTCTGCAACCGGAATACCGGGAAGATTTGACTCAATCCAGCCCCTGCATTGTGCGAGTGCCTGAGGATGAGAGTATATTTTTTTGACCCGTGACTTTGCACGCTGTCTGGAGAGAAGGTTATGGGAAATCTGGAGAATAATCTCTGCTACCACCTGCAGTTCGGAATCCATGAACATATCAAGCGTGTAGCTGACTACTCCCTCGTTGGAATTTTCTATGGGGACAACGCCGTATTCTGCCTTCCCTGTCTCAACATTTTCGAACACTTTCTTTATGCTGTCAACAGGTATAAAATCGGCTGACGAACCAAAGTGTCTCAGAGCAGCAAGGTGCGTGAACGTAGCAAGGGGTCCCAAACACGTAACCTTCAGCGGCTCTTCCAGCGCGAGGGATGCCGAGATAATTTCTCTGTAGATTGACTTTAGCGCATCATTCGGAAACGGTCCTTCATTATGTGCGGTAAGTCTTTTAAGTATCTGGCGTTCACGTTCAGGGGCATGATATTTTACTTTTTCGGTTTTTTTGATGTTGCCGACATCGACAACATATCCGGCCCGCCTGTTCAGAAGTTCGAGTATCTCATCGTCGATTTTATCAATCTTGTCCCTGAGTTTCCTTAGTCCACCTGATTTCTTAGACATGTTCGGCCCCTTTTAACCCATTCTGTTACAACCTCACGATACCGTGGCTGAAAATTAATCTTACTGAATTTTTCCTTTTTTTGCAAGGGGTTGTGCAATGTAACAGCGTTAATGCTAAAGTTAAATCTTCGCAAAATGACAGAAACGGGAACTGATAACCATGTGTTCCATTATGGATGGGTGATTGCAGGCACTGGTACGCTCTGTATATTCGCCTGTTTGGGATTCGGTCGTTTTGCCCTCGGAATGCTTTTACCTTCGATGGCCGAACCGTTGCATCTTACCTACTCCCAGATGGGGTTCATCAGCACGGGTAATTTCCTCGGCTATCTGGTATCCGTATTCCTTGGGGGATTAATTGCGGTTCGATCAGGTGCCCGCAAACTGATTTTTTTTGCTCTACTCCTTGTTGGTATTTCAATGACTCTGATCAGTACTGCACAGAGCTATAGGCATGTTCTTATTTTGTATACATTAACGGGGATAGGAAGCGGTGCATCGAATATTCCGATGATGGGGCTGGTGTCTACCTGGTTTGCGAGGCAGAAGAGGGGAAAGGCAGCAGGGTTCATTGTTATTGGAAGCGGTTTTGCAATTATCGTATCGGGAAAACTGATTCCGTATATAAACAGCTCAATTGGTGCCGAAGGGTGGCGAACGAACTGGCTGATCCTGGGTGTCACTGTCATAATGATTTCGATTGTTTGTCTCATGCTTCTCAGGAACAGACCTGAAGACAAGGGGTTGGAGCCGGTTGGAAAGGAATACGCCGGCAGTTTATCTCTGCCTGGTACGCGTTACACGGTTTCGAGTATCTATCGGGAAAAAGCAATATATCTCCTTGGCGCGATATACTTTCTTTTTGGATACACCTATGTCATTTATGCTACCTTTATTGTTACGACACTGGTTCAGGAACGGGGATTTTCCGAATCCGTAGCAGGGAACTTTTGGTCCTGGGTTGGTCTGCTGAGTCTTTTTTCAGGGCCTATTTTCGGCACCCTGTCCGACAAGATTGGACGCAAAGTGGGACTCATTACGGTCTTTGCATTCCAGATGCTGGCATATCTGCTGGTTGCTTTGAATCTGCCGAATGTTTTTTTATATGTTTCGATCTTCTGCTTTGGCATAGTTGCGTGGAGCATACCGTCGATTATGATCGCAGCTGTCAGTGATTATGTGGGAGCAGTGAAAGCGGTAGCTGCCTTTGGTTTTGTTACCTTTATTTTCGCTCTCGGTCAGATTTCAGGACCTGCGGTTGCCGGGGTTTTGGCGGAACAGTACGGAAGTTTTTCGAGTAGCTTCCTGATGGCAGGGATTATGGCAGGACTTGCGATTATTTTGACAACATTCCTCAGAAGTTCCCGTGCGGAATAACGCGACTCCCTCATAGTCAGAGAATTTTCTTGCGTTTGTTTTCAGGACAATTAAACGTTTTGCCTTTTACGATGGAGGCTCTGCTACCCCTACCTTCCGTTCGATATATGATTGGCATACCCATAAAACTGAGAACATAACTTCTGCAGAATGTACATTTATAAAATTTTGTGAATATGAGGAGTCTCATCCACCATGTACGGTGTCTACGTGCCAGTATTCTTTTGCACTGAGTACAAAGAGGCACATCCAGGAAGGGCGCAGTTTTTACATCAAACAACATTAAGAACATCCCTTTCCCGGATGACTATGAATGATGAATAAAGGCAAAAACTATCCAAAGAGCATTGTATCCTCTGGTATTCCGTCATGTTAGATGCGCGTTCCCATGGAATTATGAAGAGAAATCTGGTGATACAGCAGAGGATTGAACGATTTCAAGCGTTTATGTTTTCCTGAAAAGCGGTCGGCACCATTATAGCGCGGAAATGATTTCGTTCTTTTTCAGAAAGAAGTTATTATCTCCCAATGGGTTAATCATTTCATAGTCATCCGCGATGGCATCAACCAGCCGTATATAATCCACACTGTTACAGCTGTTGAAGTCAATAAAACACTTTCGGGTATTCTGTAAGATGATCTGTGTGGACAGGGCTTCAGAGAAATCTTCCCTGAGTGCATTTCTTAATAATGCGTATACTGACTGTGATAACGTTTCCATAAAAACACCTCCCCTTTTTTACGAAACGACAATCACCATATACTGTTT
>CP070737.1:598127-619217 GCA_020347665.1 Nitrospiraceae bacterium | reverse complement strand
GGATATGACAGGACGATTGACGCCCATATAAAAAATCTTCGCCAGAAAGTGGAAAGGCATTCAAAAGAACCCGAATTCATAAAAACGGTTTATGGTGTGGGCTACAAATTTATAGGCACACCGGATGAGAACTAGACTGTTTCTCGCATTTCTCGCAGTCATTGTCGTTGCGCTTATTTCAAATTTGATATATGAACACTTTATTTCCAGGGACTTTGAAGACTATGTCAGCGGAACCAGGGAAGATAAACTGTACTGGGTCCTTGCCAATGTTGAGGGCAGTTATGTGGATGACACCTGGGATATAGATGCACTGCAGGAATCGCTCCATTGGGCCACGATGCTCGGTTTTGATGTATCCGTATCGGATTTTTCCGGCACAGAGATTGTTACAACAAAAACGGTTATCGATCACCTTTCGCCTTCGATGAAGCGCCGAATGCAAGGAATTATTGATATTGAGTCCGCGGAGGGCGAGTATGAGTCGTATCCGCTATATCAGGGCGGCAGAGAAATAGGAACACTTGCAGTAAGACCCCTGAAAAGATCGGGCAGTATAGAAGAAAAAGACTCTATATTCAAGAAGAGAGGACGGGAATTTCTGATTATCTCTTTCATTATTGCCGGCGGAGGAGCATTATTCCTGTCATTCTTTTTCGCGATATTCATGTCAAGACCGCTCAATAAGATTAAGAGCGCAGTCGATGCCTTTGCCCGGGGTGATTTCAGTATCAGAGTTCCGGTCGAATCAACAGATGAGATTGGAAGATTGGCCAAAAGCTTTAATTTTATGGCAGAGGCTCTGCAGAGAGAAGAGGCTCTGAGAAAGCATCTGACTTCGAATATCGCCCATGAATTACGAACACCGCTGAGTGTTATGAAGGCACATGTTGAAGCAATGATAGACGGGATTGTTACTAACAAAGCTGAAGGTCTCGACAATGTCAGGATGGAAGTTGAAAAATTGATCGGGCTCGTCGAGGGAATTGAAGATGTGACCAAAGCTGAAGCAAGTTACTTTTCAAGAAAAGCGAACGCTGATATCAGTCTCTCAGCCTTTATCACAACTATCATTGCAAAAATGCAGCCACTGGCCTTTACGAAAAGTTTAACTATAGAACTCGTCCCGACAGAGCCGGTTTTCGTGAAGACCGACACTGACAAGCTTGAGGCGATCGTGCAGAACATACTGTCGAATGCCATAAGAAATACTTCAAATGGCAGTGTCCGGATACATTACGGCATAAAAGAAGACATGTTTTTTATCGCAGTTCAGGACACGGGTATTGGTATATCGGAAGACAAACAACAACTGATATTTGAACGGTTTTACCGCGGAGCGGACTCAACGGGCAGCGGTCTTGGGCTTTCGATAGTCAGGGAATTAATTGACACCATGGGCGGACGTATGGATTTGAAGAGCATGCCCGGCGCCGGCTCAACGTTTACCGTTTGGCTGCCGACAAATAAAGAGGCATGAACATACCGTATAAAAAAACAAAAGAAGGCGTATTGATCTCTGTCAAGGTAGAACCACGGTCTTCTGCAAAGGGATTTGCCGGTGTTCTGTATGGTACGATGATAAAAATAAAGCTAACAGCTCCTCCTTCGGACGGAGCTGCTAACAGACAACTGATCGAACTTATTTCCGAAGCAACGGGTATCAGAAAATCCCAGATAGAAATAGTAAAGGGATTCTCATCAAAGATAAAAATGGTCGCGATCAAGGGAGTAGACAGTCTATAGATCATGAAGATCTTTCATTTATGTGAAGAGTATAGTGTAATAGATGTTATGAGAACAGGGATGAAATCTGTGTGCATGCTATTGCTTTCATCTTTTTTGATCGTTGTGTTGCTGATCCCTGTTCACGCTGAAGAAGACCGGATAACACCGTACGGTGATTACTGCAAAGAATGCGGGTCCTACGGAACCTGTGAGAAAATGATGTCACCTGATGACGCTGCTCAAGCGCTCATCCGCTATTACAGAGATAAAGGCTATTCTGTCGGCATGATATATCATAAAGGCCGATTTCTCCGGGCTGACATATACAAAGGGAATGAGCAGGTTGACAAAGTGCTCTTTGACAGAAAAACAGGAAGAATACGCTCAATATATTGACATGCAAAAAACCGACCTTTACCCGGATTATCCTTGACAGGCTTAACCAGACCGTTTGCGTCCGTGATCCGAACAGGAATATTATATACATCAACAGAATAAAACAATGACTGAGTAGGGGAAACGAGGTTGTTGCCCTTCAGCAAAGATAACTTTCCGGCATGTTCATGATAAGATACCAATGGGAAACGCCTGACCCCCCTGACTCTCACATCGGGGGGGGGCAGGCGTTTCCTGAGGCATAATGGAATTAGATATCGAAATACATAAAAAACTCATACGGATGGGGTCTCAGTCGTAATGCATCCACTTCTGCAGTTCTTTTGTATTCAATCCATTTGTCAATCGCATCCTCTGTAAAGACATCCCCTTTCTTAAGGTATTCATGGTCAGCCTGAAGGCTGTCAAGTGCCTCCTCCAAACTCCCGACGATCTGGGGAACCTGCAGAAGCTCTTCCGGGGGAAGATCGTACAGATCCTTATCAAGGGCCTCTCCGGGATCAAGCTTGTTTTCTATCCCATCAAGACCTGCCATGAGCATTGCTGCAAATGCCAGATAGGGATTGCAGGAGGGATCCGGAAAACGTACTTCAACTCTTTTCGCCTTCGGACTGGCTGAATAGGTCGGGATACGTATTGCTGCAGAACGATTTCTGGCGGAATAGGCAAGGTTAACCGGGGCCTCAAAACCAGGGACAAGACGTTTATACGAATTGGTTGTCGGATTTGTAAATGCGGCGAGAGACTTTGCATGTTTTAATATGCCCCCGATGTAATAGAGCGCCTGTTCACTGAGTCCCGCGTACCCATTTCCTGCAAATACCGGCTTCCCATTTTTCCAGATACTCTGATGAGTATGCATTCCTGAACCATTGTCGCCAAAAACCGGCTTGGGCATAAAGGTAACCGTCTTCCCATGAACGCGCGCAACATTTTTTACAATGTATTTGAACAACATAAGATTATCAGCCATCTTCACAAGCGGGGAATACCGCATGTCGATTTCCCCCTGCCCGGCTGTCGCTACTTCGTGATGCTGTGCTTCAACGTATATACCACACTTTTGCATGATGGTAACCATTTCCGTTCTCATATCTTCATACGTATCAGTTGGAGGAACAGGGAAATAGCCTTCTTTGTGCCTCGGCTTGTACCCAAGATTCGGATTCTCTTCTTTCCCTGAATTCCATATTGCTTCCGCGGAATCAATAAAGTAGTAGCCGCTTTGAGCATTCTGGTCAAAGCGTACATCATCAAGTATGAAAAACTCTGCCTCGGGACCGAAATAAGCAGTATCTCCAATACCAAGTGATTTAAGATACTGTTCAGACTTCTGAGCTATAAACCTTGGATCACGTGAATACGGTTCTTTCGTAATAGGATCGACAATATTACAGATAAGACTTATTGTCGGGTACTGTCTAAAAGGATCAATCATTGCAGTCTCAGGATCCGGAATAATCAGCATATCCGATGCATGAATCGCCTGCCATCCCCTGATTGAAGACCCATCAAATCCTGCTCCTTCTTCAAACGTTTCCTCTTTCAGTTCCTCAATAGGAACAGAAAAGTGCTGCCATACCCCGGGAAAATCAATGAACTTGAAATTCGCCATTACAGCACCGTTTTCCTGTGCTAGTTTTAGTACGTCTTTTGGTGTCATATCGACCTCCTTTGTTTATAGTTCAACGTTCTGCGTTCTGTGTTCAGAAATTCTTTGTTTTCTACTTCTTACTATTGTTTTACCTTTTTCCCTTTGCACTACTTGTCCACCGAAGCTATTTAGCGTAGGCTTGATGCTCTTTGCTCTTTGCGTTTTACCCCTCACTACTTATGCCTTACTGCCTTTAATCCTGAGGAGTTCGGCTGAGGCTCACTCGAAGTCCTTGCCGAAGGATACCCCTTACCACTCCTTACTGCTTACTTTTTTCATACTGCCTGTTCTCCGCGCTCTCCGGTTCTGATGCGTATCACCTCATCCACTGAAAGGATAAATATCTTGCCGTCCCCGATCTTACCCGTCTTGGCCTTGTCGCCAATGATCTGGATTACCTTCTGGGCAAGTTCATCAGAGGTAACTATTTCAATCTTGATCTTGGGGATAAAATCGACAATATATTCAGCGCCCCGATAAAGCTCGGTATGCCCTTTTTGGCGGCCAAAGCCCTTGACTTCCGTAACCGTCATCCCCTGAACACCGATCTCATTCAAGGCATCTTTTACTTCGTCAAGCTTGAAAGGCTTTATAATCGCTTCAATTTTCTTCATACTTCACCTCCACAGTAAAATTCAGAGTTTCAAGCCTATACGTTCGTGTTGCTGCATAGTTAGATCTAACGTGCTCACTATTACCTGATTTTTTCTCATTGCGCTCTATTTGTTGTTTTTATCGAAATACGGACCGTGCAATAATTTTTTCTTTATATACAAGAAGCTTGCCAGAAGATAATCCTTTGATAAACTGTAATTTCATGAATTTGGTGTCCTGTTAAATGCCTATTTTTTAAGCAGGACTGAATAAAAAATAGGCAAATCCAAAAAAAAAGTGGGGTTCCTCATGAAGGAACCCCACTTTTACCAAAGACAGATATAACTGTATCAGTTGTCAGTCGTCTTTTGAGGATTCATCAGGCTCTGCTTCAGCCTCTTTCTGCTCGCCATTCTTTTTGCCCGCAAGATATGACTCGCTCGGCCGCCACCCAAAGCTGGCCGCACTCCTCGTCAATATCGATACCTCCCCTACTACCTTCTGTAGCACCAGCTTTACCAGCATCGCTATACCTATGAATGGAAGAAAGATTGCGTACAACAGCCCCATGATTGGCCCAAACACTAATATGCCCGTCGCCGGCATCCTGAAATACACCGCCTTCCGGTCGCCCGGCAGTATCCCCTCATCACTGATGTCTATCCGGTCGCCAGTTCCAAAATTCCAGTATGTCCCCTTTCCTACCTTATGTCCTCCCTTGTACTTTAGCATCGTCCTTTCCTCCTTTCCCTTTTCTCTCTTGATTCCAGAATACCGCATATCCCTATCTGAAACAATTGGAAGAACTTCCTACTTGGACTGAATTCTGTTCGTAAAGAGCAGGAAAAAACAGCGGATGTTACCAGGATTATGAAAAAAACCAGAAATCAGCCCTTCAGGGCTTCAAGCCCCTTCAGGGCACGCTTGTTCGAGGCATCATGTTTCAGAGCCTTTTCAAAGCTGTTTTTCGCTCTTGTTTTAAACCCTAGTTTGAGGTAAATATGACCAAGATCAGCCGTGTATACGGCGTTTGATGGCTCAAGATCGATAGCCTTTCTCAGTGACTGTTCAGCGTCCTTCAACCGCTTATCTTTAAAAAGAGCGATTCCGTAAAAATAATGATATTCTGGTATAGCATTATCCAGGTATGCAGCCTGTCCGAGCAAGGTAACTGCCTGTTCAATATCCCGGTCCTCAAGATGATCCCGTCCTTCATTAAACTTCATACGTGCTGTTTTCTTCTGGTCAGGGGGCTCTGGTTCTTCAGTTCGATCCGAAATACCGGACAGGGTAATTGAACCTTGACGCGAAAGAACAGCATATGCCTCACTGATATAGGCAAAAATTACGTTTAATTTATGCTTTATGCTTTTGGACTGAAAATGCAGATGCCGGTCAGGGTGATATTCCTTTGCAGCCTTATAGTAAGCCTTTTTTATGTCATCAATTGAGGCATCCTTCTGGAGACCCAGAACACCATGATACCCAAGTCTAACATGATCACGGTAGAGTGTTTCGATCTTTGCTACAAAGGCTTCAGCGGCTTCAGCGTCCTGCGGCTCTGGCTTCTCGCATAGCTGCTCCTTGACCAGATCCGAGTCAATGGTCCTCCGGTCATCCAGATTTAAGAGACGAGTGTTGTACAGAGCAAACAGTGTCTTCAGTGTTTCTTTCTCATTGAAGGGCGATGCAGCGATAATGTCCTTTATGCTCTTTGTACCGTCAACCAGGTTCAGTAGTTTCCGTTCGTCATCTTCCAGTGAGATATCCTGAAAGAGAGCAATAGGAATAGATGAAAAATTAAATGCCGCATCAAGAGGAGGCATATTCTGTTTAATGAAGTCAATATTATCTATCGACTTAATACCGCGATAAATGAGGTTGCCGGTGCTAAACTTCAGCGTTATTACCTCTTCACGAGGGTCTGATTCTTCTTTAAAAATAACGTTACCACTTTCGAGTCCGAACAAGTTCTGAATAATCTTCTCAACCTGAAAACGAACAGCCCAGACCAGGTCAGTCGGCGACAGATGCCCCAGCTCGACAAGGGCCGTCCCAAAACGTTTTCCTGATGCCTTCATTAATTCAGTTGCTTCATCATACTGCTCAGGGCTTATTTTGCCGATATCCCGAAGCATATCAGCCATGCGTTCCTGCTCCTGGTTTGAAGAAGAAAATATGACATCACCCTGCTTAACAAATATGTTCTTGGTATATGGCCCTGTCGTGATCTGCAGCATGCCGGTTTTCCCCATTCTCTGAAGCCCGATCAGAAAATCCGGAAGCGGATATCTCGGGATTGGTCCCTTGAGAGGCCCTGATTTCTGGAGCCCGACCCTTTTGCCGGAAAACATCTCCTGTAACCAGGCTACCTTGGCTTTTGTCTCAACCTTTAGCTCATTTATTGTAAGATCGAATTCTTCAGGAATGTTGTCAGGAAATTCACGAATGATGAGACCAACGCCGGAAACAGAAAAATCTGTTAGCTTGGCCATGATCTTTTTGCCCGCGATAATGAGCTCTGTATCAAGGTCAATCGAATGACGGGGGAAGATTCGTTTGTCTGCACTACGTTCTCGAGACATGATACATAATAGCAAGTATAAGCGCCAACGTCAATTATGATGAGCCCGTTGTAATCGTAGAGAAAAGCGGTATACATCTAATTCCCACGGGTTACGACCTCTTTGCTTGACAAAGGGAAAATGGCTCGCATGAAACGGATGTCTATTCCTTAGGAATGTTCAGACTTATTACTTCTCCGGGTTGTCCGAGAGAGCCAAGGTCTTCACCGTCAAGCAGTAATCTCATGCCGCCGGCATTCCCTATCTTGAGCACGGTTTTTCCAGAAAACGTCAGTTTTTTCGTTTGACCCGGCTGAAACAGTATCTCACGGGCATTTTGTGCACCCGCGTGAATACGGACCCAGGTGACGTCTGTTGCACGTATTTCCAGTACATGATTATGGCTTTCTTTTGGTGTCTGCTGCTGATCTGATGGAATCTCCGGATTGCTGTTTATTTCTTGCCGCATAACGCCGGGATTGTTACGAATCAGGAGCTTTTCCTGTGCGGCGTGTTCATTACTCTCTATCAAATGCTCTGCTGCGTCTGTTATTTCTAATTGAGAGCGGATGTCGACAGGAAGCGAACTGTCTTTCACCTCGGGGTCATCATGGAGGACCGGTTTATCCAGAAATGGGAGTTCTCCTGACGAAGAAAAAAATATGATCAGAAAAAGCGCTGTTGCCAGAACAACCGGGATAAGTACATAGCGCCATGTTCTTTCTTTCTCGATAAGGGCGAAGGGGACGATTGAAGAGGCCTTCGGCCGTGAAAGATGTTCTGAAAAATATTCAATAATCGGCTCCGGTTCAATGTCAAGATAATCCGCATATGTCCGGATATAGCCAATGGCATAAACAGCAACGGGGAGTTTATCGATAGCATTCTGTTCAATTGCCTGCAAATATTCCAGCTTGATTCTTAAAACGTCAGCAATTTCTTTCAGATCAAGTTGTAACGCTTCACGCCTTTCTTTTAACTGCTCTCCCGTCATCGATACCCCCTATTCGATGAATGCTATACGGTAGCATAAAGCATTGTCTGTTATCAAAGGATGCTTATGCCGGCCTGACAGATAGTGGCACAGCCACGAGTGGTAAACTTTTATGATAATATAGGTTTACAATGGAACGGATCGTCATAACCGGTATAGGTGCGCTTACCCCTATAGGCAATACCTTTATTGAGTCATGGAATGCGGTTATGGACGGGGTATCAGGTATACGGACAGTAACAGCATGTGATGCCGATGATCTCCCGTGGAATGTTGCCGGAGAACCACAGGCATTCAATGAACACACGTACCTTTCTGAAAGGGAGATCCGTATTCTCGACCCCTTTGTTCGCTATGCAGTAGCAGCCTCTGTTATGGCTGCTCAGGATGCAGGACTAATGGACCCTCTCGAAGGGAAAAAGGCGCAGATTTCACAAAAGGAATTCGGTGATTATGTTTCAGAAGGTGCTGTGATTATTGGTTCAAGCCGTGGAGGGATCAGAACCATAGAAAAAGCCCTTACGCAAGAGAGGAAAAACCAAAAAAACGTTGGATGGTTTGGAGTTTCACCCTTTCTCATGCCGGCAACGACGGTTGGCATGGCGTCATCATATGTTGCCCAAAGGCTGAACATGAGGGGATACTGCCTGGGGATTTCAAATGCCTGCTCTTCAGGAGCCAATGCAATAGGAGAGGCATACCGGCTCCTGAGAAGTGGCTACAGCGGTCCGGTATTGGCGGGGGGGGCGGATGCCGCTGTCTGCAGGCTGTGCCTCGAGGGATATGGTGTTTCGGGCGCTTTGTCAAAAAGAACTTCGGATTCGGCAAGCAGGCCGTTTGCTCACAGCAGGGATGGATTCGTTCTCGCGGAAGGGGCATGTATTATGGTACTTGAACGGCATGATTGTGCCGCCAACAGAGGAGCAGTTGTATATGGAGAGATTACAGGATATGGCAACACGGCAGACGCATTTCATCAGACAAAGCCGGATGCCGCAGGCCAGGCGCGGACCATGATCAAGGCCCTGCAGGACGCATCTCTTGTATCAAAGCAGGTGGATTATCTTAACACGCACGGAACAGGAACGTATCTTGGTGATCAGGTAGAGTCTGAAGCGATCGGGATGGTGTATGGTGAGCATGCATCAATAATTCCAGCTTCAGCGATCAAGTCAATGACAGGGCATATGCTTGCGGCATCAGGAGCATTTGAGGTTGCTACGAGCCTGATGTCCCTGAAGGAAGGCATCATTCCTCCAACCATAAATCTTTCTGAGCAGGATCATGCCTGTGCTGTGAATATTGTAACGGAAAAGATGAAACGTGACTTACAGACTGCTGTTTCTCATTCCTTTGGATTCGGGGGTGTCAACACCGTCCTTGTATGCAAGAAATTATAAGGGTATTTCATAGATCCTGAATGTTCTATATAACGTGCCTCCTATCATTTCAATGATCCTCTGAACTGCATGGTTGTCCTCGAGTATCCATGAAAATTCCAAACCTGTATATCCGACTTTTTTCAAATTCTTGAATCCCGCCTTGAAGAGCAGGGCGTCCACACCTTTATGCCGGTATTCCCTCTTGATGCCGAAGAGCAGCAGTCTCGCATCCCTGATTTTTTTGGCGTAATACAGTCCCTTCAGCATGGTCAAGGGGTTCAGTCTTCCGGCCATGTGCCTAAGGACTATATTAAAATCAGGCAGCATTCCCAAAAAACCAACGGGTTGATCTTTATGTTCGGCAACAAGTATGAGTTCAGGATTAACAACCGGTCTCAACCGCTCCCCCAGATACCACAATTCTTCATCTGTCAACGGGATGAAACCCCAGTTTTTTTCCCATGCGGCGTTATATACCGCTTTAAAGACGAGCATCTCTTTATCGAATTCTTTTTTATTGATATGTCTGACGATTATATTTCTCTTTTCAGCGATTGAAGCAACACGAAGGACTTTTTCAGGTAACTGCTGTTCTATTACATAGCGGTATGCATACAGATCCTTTGCTTTGTGCATACCATACTGCTCAGCAAGGCGATTATAATACGGAGGGTTATAGGGAGTCATGATCATCGGGGCTGTCTGATGTCCTTCCAGCAAAAAACCGCATTCCTCATTTGTCGAAAAATTCATGGGGCCGCGCATAACATTCATGCCTGCTGCTCTGAGATATTCCCCGGCCTGGTCAAACAAGGCGCTGGCTGCAGAGATGTCATTGATACATTCAAAAAAACCAAAAAACCCGGTTTTATCATGGTGGAACATATTATGTCTGGAATTGATCGTAGCAATGATCCTGCCAATGGTCTGATTGTTTTTCTTTGCCAGGTAATATCGTGACTGAGCATGTCTGAAAAAAGGATTTTTTTCAGAGAGCTGCAAGCGGATGTCTTTCATGAGGGGCGGTGTATAGAGAGGAAGATCCTTATAGAGTGATACCGGCCATGATATAAAGTCGTCGAGGTCTTTTTTTTGAACCTCCGAGACTCCAATCATTAAATGATTCCAAGAATTTTTCCTACTTTTTCAAAAGCATGTAACACCCGGTCAAGCTGTTCATCTGTATGTGTTGCCATATAGCTCGTTCTGATGAGTGCTTTGCCACTTGCTACTGCAGGACTGACTGCTACATTGGCAAAAATGCCTTCATTCTGCAGCATAATCGCCATCCTAAATGCCATGAGGTCGTCACCAACGAGTACCGGGATGATAGGGGTCTGGCTTTTCCCCGTATCAAAACCGAGGGATTCAAAGCCGTGCTTCATTTTTGTCGTGTTTTTCCATAGCCTTTGAATGCGTTCGGGTTCATTTTCGATGATGTTCACAGCAGCACTCACTGCTGCTACGGATGCAGGAGGAGGGCTGGCGCTGAAAATCAGTGATCGCGCATAATGTTTGATATAGTGTATTACCTGTTCTTCCCCGGCAATAAAACCGCCGATCGAGGCTAGTGATTTGCTGTACGTTCCCATGATCAGGTCAACTTCCTTCTCAAGACCAAAATGTTCAGCTGTGCCACGTCCGGTTCTTCCGAGAACCCCGATGCCATGCGCATCATCGACCATTACCCGCGCATTATATTTCTTTGCCAGATCGACAACATCCGGTAGACGGATAATATCCCCCTCCATGCTGAATACACCGTCAACCACAATAAGTTTCTTCTTATCTTTATACTCAATAAGCAGCCGCTCAAGATCCGCCATGTCATTATGTCTGAATTTCTTTACTTCACCATACGAGAGTCTACAGCCGTCGATGATGCTGGCATGGTCCATCTTGTCTATTATGATAACGTCATCTTTGCCAATAAGTGCGGATATTACCCCGAGGTTGACCTGGAATCCGGTCGAAAAGACAAGAGCAGTCTCCTTGCGAATAAACTGAGCAAGTCTCTCTTCCAGCTGAACGTGAATATCGAGTGTTCCATTCAGGAATCTTGATCCGGCACATCCTGATCCATATTTCCTGACCGCTTCAGTGCAGGCTTCTTTGACAGCAGTGTGATTCGTCAGCCCCAGATAATTATTCGAACCAACCATAACCATTTTGTTCCCATTGATAATGACTTCGGGTTCCTGAGCACTTTCGATGACTCTGAAATAAGGATAAAGAGAGGAACCCATGAGTTCGCGAGCTTTTGTGAACCGGTAACATCTGTCAAACAGATCAGATGTCTTTTCTACAGCCATTTGTGAATTCTGTACCAGTCTGCTGTCCATTTAATTCCTTCCCGTAATGGTATTGTTGATTCAAACCCGATTTCGTCTTTTGCCTTGCCGGAATCGCACGTCCAGTTTAAGTAACGAAAATCTTTTACCCTCTCTCTATTCATTATACTCCTTTGATTAAATTTTTCGCCCAGAAAAGCCAAAAAAGGCATACAGGGGCGTGGCAGGCGTAATTTCAGGGCCCTTGTGCCGAGTGCAGATGAAATTTCCTTTGCTATTTCATCGTTTGTGTAATGTATGCTGTCCGAAAGAAAAAAAAGCTGGTTTTCAGCCTCATGCCTTTCGGCTGATAATACGATACCGTTAACGAGATCCTCAACATGCAGCAAAGAATAGTGACATTCCCCCCAGTAGGGATAAATTCCATTTTTAATTGCCTTAAAGAGTAGCAGAAAATCAGTATCCCGCGGCCCGTAGACTGCAGGTGGTCTTATAATACTGAATGGTATGGTATTCTCAAACGCATAGACCTGTTTTTCCGCTTCCAGCTTGCTCCTGCCGTATGCCGAAACCGGCCGTGGAGGTGAGTCCTCATTAACCGGAATCCCGTTATGACTGGGACCTACTGCAGCATGACTACTCAGGAAAACAAATCTCTTTATATGAGGCTGAGTATCTCCAATGACCTGCAATAGTTTCTTGGTATTTTCTGCATTGCCGATAAAGAAGTCTTTTTCCGTGGCAGCCTTTGTCACCCCGGCTACATGGAAAACGACGTCATATTCTGTCAGATCATTCCGGTACGATGATGGGTCAGATAAATCTCCATGAATACTAAAGATATCAAGGTGTTCTATCCACCTGTGATGTGATGTTTTTCTGGTGAGGCAGGTAACGGTGTAGCCTTTTTTGATGAGGGATTCAACAAGATGGCTGCCAATAAAACCCGGCGCACCGGTAACTAGAGCTTTCATACGATTTCAGTATTGTTATTGATAACAGGATTGAGAGTCAAGCAGAAAATCAGAGGGACAGGGATGGCTGAGCACACGACAGGTATCAGGTCTTCAGGCAGGCGTCAAGAATCTGATTCAGCTCTTCCAGTTTAAAAGGCTTCTTGAGTATATGAATACCTTCGCGCCTGAATTTCTCTTCATAATCAGATGTGATAAACGCTGAACAGACGACAATCTTTGGCCTTCGAGGGAAATCGCCCATTTTATCGATAAGGTCTGTGCCATATCCCTCAGGCATTTTAAGATCCAGAAAAACAATATCGATTTTTCCCGTATCAAGTATTGCCGAAGCTTCGGCAATATTGCCTGCAACAATGACTTCGTGGCCGCTTTTCTTGAGCGCCCGGTCGAGAAACCACCGAACAAGCTGTTCATCATCAACAACAAGTATTTTCATGACATGAACAATATAACATAATGCTCTGCAAGAAATATGCTAAAGTTCAGGGTTTCTCATTCATGATGCCGAATTTCTGCATTCTATACCGCAGGGCGTCTCTTGTCAGATTCAACAGTCTGGCAGCCTTTGTCTGGTTCCACTTTGATTGCTCCAATGCCTGTGTGATCAACTCTTTTTCAACCATTTCAATGTTCAGGCCTCCGGGTGGTATCGTCACCCGGCTTTCTGATAAATCTTTTCCGGGAACATTCTGTTTCGATAGCTCAATCGGAAGATGCTCAGGCAGAATGTACTCTTCATTCTCAAGGATCATTGCCCGTTCAATAACATTCTTGAGCTCCCTTATGTTCCCCGGCCAGGCATAATTCAGAAAAGATTTCTTAGCTTCTTTTGATACACCGATCACATTCTTCTTGAATTCATTATTAAACTGATTAATAAATGCATTGATAAGCAAAATGATATCTTCCGACCGCTCCCTGAGAGGCGGAAGCAGTAACGGTATAACCTGGAGCCGGTAATAAAGATCTTCGCGAAAATTTCCATTTTTTATCTCTTCTTCGATATTCTTGTTTGACGATGCAATGACTCGTATATCCACTGCAATATCCTTGACACCGCCAATTCTCTTGAATGTCTTGTTTTCAATAACTTTTAATAACTTAGCCTGGGTACTGCTCTTCATATCAGCTATTTCGTCAAGATATATGGTACCGCCGTCAGCAAGTTCAAAAAACCCCTTTTTCAGCACTTTCGCGTCTGTAAAAGCACCTTTCTCATAACCAAAGAGTTCACTCTCGATCAGAGTTTCGGGAAGTGCTGTACAGTTTATATCCATAAATGGTTTGTCTGATCTCTTGCTGCTATAATGGATTACTTTTGCAATAAGATCCTTGCCTGTACCGCTGTCTCCATGGAGAAATATCGTGGAAGCGTCACTCTGTGCAACTTTCTTGACGAGTGCTATTACCTCCTTCATCTGGTCTGATTGTCCGACAATACTGTTCATACTGAACTGACTGGTCAATTGAGATTTAAATTGAGAAACCTCTTGTCGCAATGAACCGGTTTCAACCGCCTTTGAAAGGAGTATCTTCAGTTTATCGAGGTTGAATGGCTTTTCAACGAAATCATAAGCGCCGAGTTTAATGGCTTTGACAGCAGTCTCAATATCGCCGAACGCTGTAATCATGATGACGATCGGATGCTTCTTTTCTTTCTTTATTTTTTCAAGGATATTGATGCCCGAAATATCAGGCAGATTAATATCCAGGAGCACGATATCGGGCTGATCTTCTGATAGAAGCTGAAGCCCTTCCATGCCGGATTCGGCAGAGATTACGATATATCCTTCCTTAGTGAGGTTCTGTTCAAGAGACCAGCGAAGAAGTTTTTCGTCATCAATTATGAGTATTTTTGCTTTTTCCATCTCTAACCCTCAACAGGAAGAGTTATCCGAAATGTGGTTCCACTGCCCAATGCACTTTCGATTTCAATCCTTCCCTTGTGGCTTTCAATAATATTCCTGCTTATGGCAAGCCCTAATCCACTGCCTGCATACCGTGTCGAAAACCGAGGTTTAAATACGTCGCTGAGAAATTCTTTCTGCATCCCTGCTCCTGTGTCATCACAACGTATCTCTACTGTGTTGTCTTCATACCGGTTATCAGCGATGATAGTCAGTTCCCCCCCCCCCTCCATTTCATGGAGCGAATGAAAGACTACATGTGACAACGCTTTTTCAAGCTGGAATGGGTCTGCCATGATTTTTGGTATGTTATCCGATTTCAAGGAAATTGTCACGCTTTGTTCCTGAGCCCGGTTTCTTACGGAATCCCTGATGCTATGAAGGAGGACTGAAACGTCTGTAAGGGTCAAAACAGGATCAGGAGGCTTTGCATAAAAGATAAGATCTTTCACCGCCATATCAAGCCTCTCTATCTCGGTCAGAATGTCATTGGCTATTTCTCTGCGTGGACTGTCGTTTGGAAAGTCTTCTGCGAGCACCTGAAGGGCACCGCTTATTCCTGCAAGAGGGTTCTTTATTTCATGAGCAATCGTAGCAGCGACCTCTCCGATTGAAGCCATTTTTTCGACATATCGATTGGTATCAGTCCGATAGGTATCAATAGACTCCTGAGCCTTTTCCAGTTCGGAAAGCAGCGAATTAATGTTCGATATGAGAATTCCTGTTTCATCACTCTTAGAACCCAAAACCCTTGTCTTGAACTTGTTGCCCTCAGCTTTCTTGATAGAGGCCGTTATATCAGCTAATGTTTTTTTGTAAGAATATGTCTTTAAAAGGCTGATACATAAAATGATTATCAAAACAGCGAGGATAAAGTAGAAACCTGTCATAATCCGGGTATTCCTGTGTTCTTGGTATCTATCATGCCTTTTGCATACAAGCGGAATATTTCCAAAGAACCATGATCAGATGTTCTCATTTCGGAATCCCTCAATTAAGATTGTTCGGTGTAAACGCATCACAGACATGAGAAAATGTTTTCCGGACAGCCACAGACAGTTCCGGGTTTCCTTTTATCCTGTTCATGGCAGGCATTGAATCCGGAACGTTTATTCCCCTCCATATCTATTGACCACCATAACTGTGGAGCCCGGACAGCAAAAGATTCACTCCCAGATAGGTGAATATAACAGCAAGAAATCCGAGCACCGCCACAACCGCGACTTTTTTTCCCCTCCATCCTCGTAACAGACGACTGTGAAGATAAAACGCATAAAAGAACCATGTGATAAGCGACCATGTCTCTTTTGGATCCCATGTCCAGTATTTTCCCCACGCCTGATCAGCCCATATGGCACCAAAAATAAGCCCGCCGAGGGTAAAAACCGGAAACCCGATCGCTATGCTCTTATAGGTTATATCATCAAGGATATCATGAGAAATCCCAAATCCGGTGATCACTTTTTTCATATGATTTCCAAAATGCCATATGGCAAACACGATAGCACCGGCCCCAAGCCAGCTTACTATCATGGTAGCAGTTGAACTGCTCCTGAAGGTCGCCTTAAAAAGATAGTTTTGAATAAGTTCTTCATGTCCTGACACAGCAATTTTAAATTTAATATAGTCGAGACCCATTCCAGAAAGAACAATGATAAAAATACCGAGCATGACAGTCCAAAAAATATATATTGGCTCGCTCTTTTTTTCTGTCCTCACCATAAGGTACATGAGCCCCGTGCTGAAAGAAATTGCGAACATTGAATAGGCAATAAAGCTCATGAGGACGTGGGCAAGCAGCCAGTTGCTCTGAAGTGCGGGAACAAGAGGCTGAATGTCTTTAGACATACCGGACAGATCGATATATGCAAGGGCCAACCCTGCGATCGGAGTGATGAAAGCACCGAACGAACGGTTCCTGTATCTGAATTCTATGACAAGATAGGCCAGAATCAGACACCAGACAAAAAAGACAAGGGACTCGTACAGGTTAGTTAACGGCGCAGCCCTCAACCAGCCCATCTGGCCTATGTCCTTGAATTCGATCCAGCGCAGTATAATTGCGGCCGTCTGAGAAACAAAGCCCGCTATGGTGATGGTTGTTGCGATAATGCCGATCTGCGTCTTCCTGAAGGCCAGAAAAGAAATGTAAGAGATCATCGCCAGAAAATATGCAATAGTTGAAACCCCGAAAAAAACAGAACTGTCCATGTTATGCCCTCCCTTTGTGATCAGCAGTCAGGATATGAAGCAGTTTTTCAATCTTCCGTTCAAAGGAAGCCCTGTTTTTATTTGCCAGGGCCCCGATGACGATGTCTGCTTTATTCCGGCCTGGCAAAAGCTGTACCCAGATTTTTCTGTGGCTCATGAAGAAGGTGATGTACAGACCTACGGACATGATAAGACATCCCAAATATACCAGAAATACGCCCGGGTCTTTTCTGACCTGTAGTCCGGTATACTGAACTCCCCAGTATTCCAAAAATTCCACTCGATTACCATCCGGAAGATCCCACGTTTTCGGATATCTTTTCAACAGCCATCCTGAATATTTTTTCTTCCCTTGCTCCGTAAATTCTATATACACCGCAGGATTTGTCATTTGTTGAGAATATTGAAATGGTTTGCCGCTTGCATCTATTGAAAGCGCCGGGTTAAAACGCACTATCTGACCGGTAATAGACGTACCGGGGATAGTGAAGGTATCACCAATCCGCGGATTGATTTCAATGAATTTTCCATCTTTGGCATAGACTCTAAAAACGAAAATTCCCCTGGTTGTGTCCGGAGCCGTACCATAACTGGACTGGTAAAAGGTGATACCATTGTACGTTAAAGGATCATTAACTTCAATCGATTTTCTGCTTACTTCTTTTCCATCCTTCATGACGGTGAGCCAGCTTTTAAAATCCTTCGGCCGGTCACTTGACCCGTAGAAGTCAACTTCAAAATTATCACAGCGGATTTCAAACCCGAGCGGTACCGGCGAACCTCCCTGATAAGCGACAGAGGATGTTTCACCTTCATTCAGCGGCAGATAAGCGTTAAATCCAAAGTATATGCCAATGATGGCACCCGCAAGGATTACGAGGACACTGAAGTGAGTGATATAGACGCCTAATCGGGTAACATTACCCTTCTCGGCATAGAGCTGTATCCCGGAGCTGTCAGCGTGTTCTGAAGGAGAAAAACCTATTTTCTGAAGTGCTGAGATAATCTGCTCCTTACTCTGATGCCCTTTCCCGGCTATCGACGTCGTTTTTCTGATCGAGAGCTTATTAAGTCGTTCCAGCGAAACAGGACGAATGGACTCCCTGACGAGCTTGAGAATTCTCGGAAGACGGTCAATAGAGCAGATGATCAGGTTAGCAGCGAAAAGAAGCAGCAGGAGAATAAACCACCAGGAATTGTACATTGACGTGAATTGCAGTTTGTCCAGAATAATGTAGAGGGATGGAGCTGCTGAACTGCCAAAGATTTTTGAAAGGATCAGAATATTCTTTTCCGGTTCTGCGTTTTGTTCGAGGATCGTTCCGACAATTGACGTTAGTGATATGACAGCAAAAATAATTACCGCAAACTTTATCGAGGCAAAAAGATCCCAGGCAATATCAATTATTCTCTCAAAGGAGTTTTTCTCTGTTTCCATCGTCATGAAATTATCTTTTGAAGGTATAACTTTATATGATAATATTTTTAATTAAGCCAATGCAAGACATTCCTCTCAAAGCACGGTATCCCTTCATCCCTTATATAATCACCGGATACCGGAATGTAACCAGAGGCTAGGGTAATGATTTTGGTTTATCACGCCGTGCGTTTACCATACAGAAAAAACCAAACGGCTCTGTGTAAGGATTGGACAATTGATGCGGAGTGTTTGGAGCGATATAAAGAGTATCCATAAAACTCATCCTCCTTTTTGTTCTGCCCGTACGGACGATTCCGCTCCCTTTTACGCAAATAACAACGTGCTCATGCCCGTGCTGTTCAAGACTGCTGTATCCTTTCGGCGAAATTTCGAAATACCTCACATGAAATTTTGTTGATTCACCGTGAGAACCGATGAGGACCCTTCGCGAAATGGCGGACCAGTCACTCCCCTCATTTTTATAGGAGATGTCGGGAATGCCCTGCCATCTGAAATTACCTTTGTGTCTGTAGAACGCATTTCTGTTTTTCTGGGCCCCTTTTTTCTGAGCAGGGACAGAACAAAAAAACTGCCCTGTTTTTTTTCTTTGTTTCATATGCCGGCGTATCCTTCTATAGTATGTTTAATCAAAGAGTATGACTACTTTAAGAGAATCCTGTGCTCGTGCCGTAAGACTGAATGCTTCCTGCGTCTTTTTGATGGGAAATCTGTGAGTCACGAGTTTTTCAGCACTGACGACTTTCTTTCTCACGAGGTCATGTGCACGGAGAGTATCTGCTGGTCCGCATGAATAGCTGGTAATAATATCAATATCATTAAAATATAAATAATTGGGATCGACTGTAAGCATTTCCCCTGGCTTTGCAGGTGTGAAAAAAAGAGCCTTTCCTCCGGGTCTCACGCAGTCAATGCCCTGAATCATCGCATCTACACTGTTTGGTCCGACAATGACCAGGTCAGCGCGATCCCCTTCTGTTATGTCATGAAGTGCGTCACTGATGGCATCTTGAGACACATTGATAACATTATCGGCACCGAGCTCAAGCGCTTTATTCAGCCTGTACGCTACCCGGTCGGCACCGATGATCCTGCCGGCCCCATATGCCTGTGCCAGCAGTATATGAATCATACCCATGACTCCAAGGCCAATAACGAGGACAGTATCGCCCGGCATCGGTTGTGCTTTCTGAAAGCCCTTTACCGAGCAGGCGGTCGGCTCGATCAACGTTCCGTCTTCATCGCTCATATCAGAGGAAAGCTTGATTGTATCATGTGTAAGGTTTACGAAAGGGATAACAATATACTCGGAAATACCCCCTGGAATAATTCTGGAACGTCTCCACGTCTCACACTGAACATAATTACCCCTTTTGCAAAATCTGCACGAGAGACACGGAGCATGGTGATGCGTAAAAACCCTGTCTCCCCGTCTGAGCGACGGATGTGAGCGATCAACCTCGACAATTTCTCCGACGGGCTCGTGACCTAATACCAGCGGCGCTTTGTTTTCGATATACCACTGCATTACGTCTCCTGAGCAGATACCGCATGCCTTTGTCTTCATGAGGGCATCTGTGGTGCCCCGCTCGGGTATCGGAATGTCTTCTATAGATATGGTATCTATGTTATACAGCTTTGCTGCTTTCATCCTGACATGGCTCCTGATACTATAGCCATACAAAAAAAATGAAATCAATCATGGGAATTTCTTGCGTATGAAATATAATAGCAGGGCATTCCTGAACCAAACAAGTCTCTGCAACCCCCCACGCCTGTTGTAAACAAGATTGTGATAATAATGGGTCCAGGGAAAAAGGACAGGTGAAACGAGAGAATACAAATCACTATTACGGCACTATTGCGTACTTTAATCCATTGCCTTTGCTGAGACTCACAAATACATCCGAAATTTCCTCAAGGGGATAGGTTCCTGAAATGAGCTTCTTCACATTTATTTTTTTATTTTTTAGAAGGGAATATGCCTTCTTAACATCATGAGGCGTAAAATGAAAGCTTCCTTTTAGTGAGATCTCATGGTAATGCAATGTTTCAGTTTTGTACCTGACGGTAGTGCCGGTCCGGCATCCTCCAAAGAGAATAACAGTTCCGCCTTTTCTGACAAAGTCTACAGCGGTTTCCCAGATAGTGGGCTGTCCAGTGCATTCAAATACATAATCAACGCCTATTCCCTGCGTGATCGTGCTGACATGTTCATGAACCTTCGAAGGGTGGCAACTGATATCAGCGCCCAATTTTTTTGCTATGTTAAGCTTATCTTCTTCAAGGCCGGTAATAATTACCCGTGCTCCCTTTGATTTCGCATACAATAAATGAAGGAGTCCAATCGGGCCGGCGCCGATGATGAATACGGTGTCTTTTTTGTGAATGTCAAGGGACTCAATCCCGTGAACAACGCATGACAGAGGCTCTAGAAAGCAAGCCTCCTTGAAATGGAGCCCTGCAGGCTTTCTGTATACATTCTGTTGAACCACATGCTTTGGGATTACTATGTATTCAGCATATGCACCGAGAACCTTTGAGGCCATACTCTGTTCACAAAGATTAAAGAATTTGCGTCTGCAATAGGTACAGGCTAAACAGGGAGCGCTGTGCACGGACATGATAGCATCACCCATCCTGAACTTACTGACGCCTTTCCCCTTGCCCGCGACAATGCCTGAGAATTCATGCCCGAATGGTCCAGGTGTTGGGATGAAAGGATGTCCCCTGATAAAGGCTTTGAGATCAGTACCGCAGGTTAAGGCGGACTTTATTTTTATAAGGAGCTCTCCTTCTTGAGGCTCAGGTATTTCAACGTCTCTCAGTTCTATCTTGCCTGGCTCCGATAAAATCGCAGAAAGCATATTCTTGTGTAATCCCCCTCCATGAGGATGAACGATTAGACAGCAAAAATAAATACGATATTATACAAATTCCTATAAAAAAATCAT
>CP070737.1:582262-598027 GCA_020347665.1 Nitrospiraceae bacterium | reverse complement strand
AAGAGAGCTGTTTCCAGGTGGGACGAGCGGTTTTGCATATAGATGAACCAAATGAATACCATGGCGGCAATGATATATATCCCAACCAGTATCTTTGGAAGATAATTCCTTATCTTCATCCATCCCGGACTCAAAGGGAGTATATGTGAATTGCGACTTGATCCCCGAGTTCTCACTTTTGGATGCGAAGTAAATCTTATATCCGGAGACGACTCCGAAAGTTTTTGGTTATATACATTTCTTTTTTCCTCATCCTTCAGTGTGTTATACGCCTCATTTACTTTTTTCGCCCGCTCCGAAACCCATTCTTCGGCTCCCGGCTGACGGTCTGGATGATAGAGAAGCATTAATCGCTTCCATCTCTCCCGAATCATTTCGGACGAAGCAGTGCTTGGAAGACCCAGGGTAATATAATGATTATTTTCAGTATTAAAATGCATTTTTGATATGACAAAGTTAGCTCCATCAACGATATATTTGTTGTCTAAATGCTTTCTGTGTGCAAAATCTCTGATATTTTCTGTCTGTAATGAAATATCTATCAATGCGTCAAAACAATGAATAGCCTCGTTAAAGAGTTTTTCAGGTGGGACGCCCTGATATGATTGAGTAATTACTCCCAAGGCCTTTTGAAGGATTTTATCGTCTAGTCTATTTGTTGTTTCAGCATTACGCTGTCTATCCACGCTGTACCCTCAATTTTGTTATCAAGTTTCTTTGATAATTCCCTTCGGACCCTCACTACAAGGGCATTGCAATCCGGTGGCGTTTTAAATTCCAGGGCTACTTCTCTCCAAAGGTTTGTTCCGGTCACTGGAAGGGTTTTTTTGTAAAGCCCTTTGCATTTATGTCCGATTACCTGCAAAATAATTCCGTTCTTTGTTGTAATGTCGGTTGTTTTTATATAACCGGTTAAAATATACTGAGTGGCAGGTTTAATCCTGACAATCTGTTGTGCGATAGTAATATCCGGATTATGTTTGCCGTCGAACGTCACACCAAGGGAATGGATACCTGTCAATTTGATAACATCGTCTATGAAGACATCTACACCTCTTGTTTCCCGAATGGACCAGTCGAATCCGCCATTCAGAAGCAGATTGTCAAAGCCTGAATTCCAGATGAGAGAAGAATCATCCCCGGTTTCCAGTCCTTCTATCTGTGCTGTTATTTCTTTCCACAGATCTCCTCCTGTTTCATAGAGACCCTGCTGTATAAGGAAATTTATATATGATATAAATACATTCTGTTCAAGATATTCCAGATCAATCGTATTCCAGGCTTCTTCCGCTTCAGGAATCTTGTTCCTTGATATAAGATATAACAGATATCTGCTTTTGTATTCGTAAGAATCAGGTACTACGTCTTCGAGAATATAGCGGTTATCAAGTTTGAGCTTCCAATAGAGGTCATACACCCTCTTTTGTCGTGCTGGCTCAAGCAGCAGATATTGCCTGAATGTGCTCGTGGCCTTTTCGGTCATATTGTTCATGAGCCAGAATGAACCTGCATTCCACATGAGCTCACCGTTATTTGGACTTAGTCTGACAGCCCGCTCAAGTGCAAATTCCGCTTTGTTCTGTTGCCCAAGGTTTTTGTAAGCCCTTGAGAGGTCTAACCACGCATCAGGCTGTAGAGGATTGATTTCAAGGGATCGTTTGTAGTACAGAACTGCTTTTTTCGGATCAGGCTTTATGAAATTCCTGTGATAATATCTGCCGAGAATATAGTGATATAACGCATTATTACGCTCATACCCTGTGGCCGAAAGCATGCTTTTCTCCGTGATTCCGCTAAAAAAGAGCCATCCAAAGAAAGGTCTTGAGAGAAAAATACAGATTACGATGTAAACAATGACAGCAATGATCGAGAGGGGAAGCTGGTCAAAGAATCTTTTCTCTGGAGCAGAATCATTTTTTGACATCAGCGGTGTCGTCATGGTAATAAGACCGGTAGTACGAGTAATATCCGTATTTCATATGCGGTTCTTCCATGGCATTCAGCACAACTCCGAGCAATTTTGCGTGAACACTTTCGAGTATCTTCTTTGCCTGATGTGTTGCTTCTCTCGGCGTCTGTCCCGCCCTCACGACAAGTATGATTCCATCGGTTTGGGTACCGGCAATTGCAGCATCTGCCATACCGAGGAGAGGAGGGCTGTCAATGAGAACAAAATCACACAATAAATTAACACCGTCCAGGAGTTCTTTAAACCGGTTTGAGCTCAGAAGTTCGGTTGGATTCGGAGGTATCGGGCCAGACGGCAGGATTTCGAGATTCTTGATGGGGGTCGTTTTTATATGGATTTCCTCGAAATCAGTGTTGCCGGAAAGAAAAGTCGAAAGCCCGATAGTATTACTTATTTTGAAGATTTTGTGAAGTCTCGGTCTGCGCATATCACCGTCAATGAGCAATACCTTTGCTCCAGATTTTGTGAGGCTTATTGCTGTATTAATCAACGTTGTAGTTTTACCTTCCTCTTTGAGCGGACTTGTTACGAGCATTACCTTGGGAGGTTGGCCTGCCGACGAAAAGAGCAGATATGTCCTGATCGACGTATACGCTTCAGCAAGAGGGTTTTTTTGCTGTGAAAAGGATATAATTTCGACCGGCATCTTACTATCCTTCTTTTGTTGGTATAAAGGAACGAATCCAAGGGACGGCATGAAGAGCCTCTTCTCAATATCTTCAGGTGTCTTGACTGTATTGTCGAGATACTCCGCAAAAAATGCGAGACCGACTCCACCGAAAAGACCGACAATGAGCGAAAGAAGAATATTCAGTTTCTTATTTGGTTTAAAGGGAAACTGCGGAGTTTCAGCACTGTCGAGTATCTGGATATTGCTCGAGGTAATACTCGCAGAAACACCAGTTTCTTTTAGTCGCTGAAGGAGACTGTTATACAGCTCCCTGTTGGTGTCCGCTTCTCTCTTAAGAATCTGGTACTGGACTGAGCGCTGATTCAGTTCAAGGGCAGCCTTTTTCTGCTGATCAAGAGCTGCCTTCAGGTAATTTTCGCGTTTAACCGCTGCTTCATAATCCTTTTTAAAACCTTTTACAACATTCTTTGTTTCCTGATCTATCCTCTCCTTCAGCTGTACGAGGCGCTCCTTTAATTGCACCATTTTAGGATAATCAGGTTTATATATTTTTCGGTTTTCATTATATGTTGTTTCTGTATCTGCATAGCTCTTAATTAATGCCTGAATTACGGGATTGTTGAGAGCCAGGGAACTGGACGAAGCATCACCTTCAAGAAGCTCCATGTAAAGGGCCTCTTTACTGATTCTGTCTGCTGATGCCTCGGTGAGTTCGGTTGATAAATCAGCGAGCCTTTTCGTGATAATATTTTCTGCGGATATACCTTCGCCTTCCTTACTCATACTGTAATCAAGAAAAATGATCTCGTTCCGTGCAGCATATTCATTCAGATTTTCTTCTGCCTGTTCAAGCTTTGCCTTCATGATATCGATCTGATTTTGAAGCCAGGTTCGTGCCTGCTGGGTGGCCTCGAACTTGGATTCAATGTTGAGCTCGATAAAGGCTTGTGCAATGGTATTGGTAACATCTGAAGAAAGTTCAGGATTGTACGATTCGAAACTCACATTAACAAGACTTGACTTTGACTGCGGCTCGATATCGATCCTTTTAATAAAACTATTTACCAGATCTGAGTTGATCTGCGTATTCTCCAGATTGGCACTTCTTTTAAGGAAATGACTTGCCTGAGCAGAACTCTTATCTGTTTCTTCCACGGAAAACTCAGGGTTTGCATAGAGCTTCATCTTACGTATTACTCGTTGAGCAAGATTTCTTGATTTCAGGACTTTATACTGGGTCTGATAATATTTGTCATTAACATCTTCTATCGCATAACTGTCTTTAAACACGACAACCTGTGTATTGTCTTTATCGATTTTGAGCGTTGTCGTTGCCTTGTAGAGCGGTTTCATCATGAATGTGCCTATCGTGACTGTAGTTATGACAGCAACCAGGAATGTGATTACAATCCATTTTCTGCGGAGTATTACCTGAATATAGTCCCGTATATGTAATTCTTCTGCATCGGGATAGGAGTACTGGTAACCGCTCTGGGAAAGGGGGTAATGACCGGGCTTGGCGAGGGCCCTGTTTCGATTTTCGTCCTGCATATTGCTATAGGGTGTATCCATCATTCCGGGTTAAAATCCCATGCTTACGCTTCTCATTGATACGCCGCCTCTGAATGAGCTGATAAAACCCTGAAAAAAGTTTTTAATACCGCTCACGGGGACAATAATTATATCATTTTCAGCGATCTGAATATCGGGCTTCTGTCCTCCTATGATTTCTTCGTAGTCAACAGTGATGATATCCCGTTCTCCCTTTCCGTCATCACGAAAAATTCGGACATCACTCATATCAGCGATAGAGTCATTAACTCCTTTTGCCATGCTTAGTGCCTGCATGAGCGTTGTCCTGCCCTGCATTCGGTATGTGCCGGGCGCTCTTACCGCCCCGTCAACAAAAAATGCTCCGCCCTTTGGAACGTTGATGACGTCGCCCGCATACACCGGTATGTTCAGAGCAAAATTTCCATTCAGGAGGAGGTCATCAAGGTCAATGGCAATGGTCTGATTGCTGCCATCCGGCTTTTCATTCCGTGCAGGTCTTATGATGTAGCAGACCTTTCCTGCTTCTGATGAAAGACCTCCTGCCATCATTAACATATCAATAAGAAAAGTCTCTTTCGTAATACTATAAAGCTGGGGATTGTTGACAGCACCAACAACAGATACAACCTGACTTTTGTATTCCTTAACAGTGACGGTAACAAAACGTTCCTCAACATATTTTTCAAGCTTTTTTGCCAGAAAAAGTTCAATCTCGGATGTTGTGAGACCCTTGACTTTCAAAACACCGATCAGGGGAAGGGCGATTTCTCCCCGGGAGTTTACGCGCACTTCCCGATTCAACTCTTCTACATTATACGCATAAATTTCAAGCAGATCCTGGGGACCGACCGTATAGCTCATATCGGCACTTTGCTGCTGGCTTACGGCACTGAGCATCAGCGCGTCGTTAAGTCGGTTGTTTTTTTGCTGATTGACGAGAGAAGATGGCGGAACAGCCTTTGCCTTATAGCCTCCGCCGCATGCAGCTACCAATACTATGACGAGTGTTAATAGTACACCCTGAACAAACCACTGATGCATCAATATATACTAACAAAAAACTACTGAATTTGCGAGAATGGATCAAAAGTAAAAGGACTCGCAATCCTCGGATGACTCTTATTATTACTATAGATAGTAATACCAGTTGCCAATGCGACTTCTGCTGCTGCAATAGCACCTGCTCTGGCAGGGAATAAGGCTGCTGCGATTATTTCATCATCGATTATGTTAACAAAAGTTTTTGGCAGTTCTTTGCTTAATACGTCAGCAACGAGTTTAGCAGCTTCAGCTTCTGTAAGGCCTTCAACGTGTATATTTATATTCAGTATTTTTATGTTTCCATCGGCATCAACCTTGTATATGCCTTCCAGGCCATTTGTTTTTATTTCAAGGCGATCGCCCTTCTCGATGATTTCTCCCGCCTGTGTTTTATAGACTTTCATGGCCTGGTCTGTACCCACGAACATACTTTCGCCCGTAGAGATATTTTTGATCACCGATGCTTCTGTTGAAACGGTTATCGTACCGGCGATACTTTTTACGTCAGTACCCTTTTCACTGACCGTGATAACACCCAGCACACGACCATCATTGCTGAGAGATACTTTATGAGCGACGTCTCCGCTCTTACGTACGGAGACGCTTGATGAGGGAGTAATTACCGATAACGTGGATGAAGGCGCGATATTGAACGCGACAATGCCTTTTGAAAGCTTTACTGTATGATCTGCTTTAGAACTATTAATCGCGATAACGGTCTCTTTTGAGATGTCAACCCTCGAACTGTCGTTTAAAAAGAGGGATGCAAAACCGTTTTCTGTTTTGACTACCGTATTCTGCAGCAGGGGATATGATGATCCGGACGGCATCCATGTTTCATCGTCAGACCCGATAAAAACTTCTCCCTTTGCATTAAGTTCACCAAATGCTGTTATGTTTTCTGCTGATACCAGGACAGATGAAAAAATCACTCCCGTAAAGATAAAAAGAATTAAACATGCAAGTGAGAATCTGTTAGATGAAATCATAAAAAACTTCTCCTTTCATTCATTCCATATATAAAAATTTGTATCAAATATAAACAGTTAATGTGCGTGTATCTTTCGGACACATACAAAATCAGAACACCATTAGTTCAATTATTTGACAATAACTTAAGCCTAATAAGCTTCAGTAATATATATACAGATTATTTTATCGGATGTCAAGAAAAAATTAAAATATGTCAATTAGAATAATTAAATGCTTAACATTCATGAGCCACAGGGCGCAGTGCTGCTGTAAAGCGCATAACTCCATATAAGTAAAAGAAAAAAAGAAAAGGAGTAAGCTGTGAAGGTGAAGCAAGATAGGGAAGAAGATTAAAGAATCAAGGAATAAGAACAGATTAGGGCGAAGAAGCATAATGTGCAGATACGCACAGAAACGAGAAATCAGGTAAATAGAAAAGGGATAATAATTTGGTGGCGGGGGGTGGATTTGAACCACCGACCTTCGGGTTATGAGCCCGACGAGCTACCGGACTGCTCCACCCCGCGACAGTGGTTTAAATTAACTTATTGAGGGAGAAGTTGTCAATTTGCATCCCTAAACAAGAATTAAACAGGGAAAGGGAACGAAGCAGAAAAATAACATTTCTTTTTCTTAACCTCAACCTTAACCTGTCTCTGCTCTTTTTTTATTAAATCACCATGTGGTGAACAGCTTCTTAATGTTCTTCCATTCTTCCTTGGGGTGACGGGTTTTTTTGAGTTTATAGTCGTCATATGTTTTCATCTTAAGGCCATTATGACCATCACTGATCTGTATCGCACCGCTTCTGTCTGTTCTTAATATTCTTTTTCCCTTTAAACGCTCAAGAACCTCCTGACTGGGGTGGCCGAATGCGTTACCCCTGCCGGCTGATATGACCACAACTGATGGAGCAACGCTTTTCAGAAATGCAGCGTCTGCGGACGTACTGCTCCCGTGATGAGGGATTTTTAGTATATCACTCTTCACCCATCTGTCGAGATAGGTGATATCATGCTCTGCTTCTTCCTCAATATCTCCGGAAAAGAGAAATGAACGATTCATGCCGGATAGCTTCAGAACAAGAGAAGCATTGTTTTCTGCGTCATAGTCCGCACCAAAAAGGGTATAAAATTCCCTGTATGGATGTAGCACCGTAATGCTGTATGAGCCATTATTTAAAACGTCACCTCTTTCGAGATGCCTGACTGATGCAGGCAAGATAAATTCTTTTGGATATGTGATATGGCCGTTATCCCATAGTTCGTTTACGGAGAATTCATCCAATATTTGTTTAAGCCCTCCGGTATGGTCCGGGTGAACATGCGACAGTATAAGAGCGTCAATGCGATTAATTCCCCTGTACCGGAGAAAAGAGGCTGCTTCGATGCCAGTCCTCCCGGTGTCTATCAAAAACGTTTTTCTATCTGGCAGCTCTACTACTGCGGCATCACCCTGTCCAACATCAAGATAATGAACAGTCAGCTCCCGACTGTCAAAGTGGTGAAATACAGCGTAAATCAGGAACGGTAAAAATGGGACGATGAGAAGCTTTCTCTTTTTCCCACTTATTACGTAAAACAGAAATCCTGTATAGAATGTTATTAGTAGAATCGGTGGAAAGGCAGGAATCATAAAACTTGCATAGGGAATTTTCGCCGTCACGTGCGTAAGCCATAGCGAAAAATCAGCAGATACCTCCACAAGGGGGGCACCTATATAAACTCCTGTTGTTATGAATGTAAATGATGACACCAGGGCCAACGGTATGACAGTAAAGCCGATGAGCGGAGCAACCAGCAGATTTGTCAGCGGACTTATGACAGACAGATAGTGGAAGTGATAGGCAACCAAAGGTGCTGTACCTACTGAGGCAGCAATCGCTATAAAAAAAGCCTTTTGTATATATCTGATAAATGTGTTGCCTTTTTCCCCCTTCTCTTTTACCAGTTTCTCGAGATCTGTCCGCGCGTCTGCTCTCTCCTGCTCCTGACTCTGATTTTGTTCCGCTCGCTCTATCTTTACGGTCGGATCTGCTGTTTCAAGGGAAAACCCGATGAAAAGAACTGCGACAAAAGAGAGCTGGAATGAAAGACTTAGGATCATATGGGGTTCCCACAATACGAGCAGAACAGCTGCAAAAAGCAATGAGTGAAGCCAGAATCCCTTTCTTCCAAAAAACAGGCCTGCAAGGAAAACGCTGATCATGATAAAAGACCGTATTGCAGGTGGATTACCACCTGAGATGCCGATATAAAAGAGCATAAATGGGATACATACTATCGCCGATAACTGGGCTGGCGTAACATATACCGTAATATTCTGAAGCAGTCGGTAGGGAAGCCGATGTATTGCAAAAATAGACACACTGAAAAGCATTATTGAAAAAAGTCCGAAGTGTGTGCCTGAAATACTCAGCATATGAGCGAGTCCGGAATTGTTAAACGCCTTCCGAACTGCGCGAGAGATGTAAGAACGTTCGCCCGTTGTTACCGCGGTGATGAGGCCCGCAGTATCAGGACTGAACCTTTTTAGAGCATAGCTATTCAGGCTGTTCCGAAATCCATTAAATATACGGGGTAATGAGCGAGATCCTGGCCCGCCTTCTGAAAAAGATATAACCGAAGCGTAGATCTTTGCTGTTTTAAAGCCGCCCGGATTCCTCCGCGTGCGGTCACGGACCGTCTTTATAAAGAGCTCATAGGTATGATTATCGGTAACTTCTTTATCAAAGAAGATCATAATCTCTGCGTTTTTCAGTGTGTCTATTTCTGTGCCTGAAGCCGGATCAAGAACTGATTCTGCATGAAAAGTCAGCGCAGTATTGCCTTGACGCTGAGCTGTGGCAGGAACCGGATGAAACTGCCCGATTGCCACGAGTTCTTTGTTCCAGATTTCTGGAGGGTGATCGGCAGGAACTCCTCTCATGAAAGGATAAATTAGTCCGAGGATGAGCACTGGCAGAAAAAATATCCTTCTCGTCAACAGCACGTACGATGAGAATGCGACAAAAATGAGCATAGTCGACACAGGGAAATAATCGAAAAGATAAAAGAGAGTAACTCCTGCAAGAAATGAGATAAAGAGGAGCATGCGATCACAAACACCATGCTGCCATGAAGCTGACATGCTCTGAATGCGCTATACGAATCCCCATACAATGCCCCCTCAAAAAAAAGAATACGCTATGGTCTTAATGGAAAAAAGTGATCCACACTGTAACGGGGTATGTTTTCGTAAAAAATGTGCGTCAGATCCCCTGATTATCAGACATATACTTTTTAACTACTCTTGATATATCTCCGGCAAGCCTGTTGATCAATTTCATATCTTCTCCCTCAAGCATAACCCGTATCTTCGGTTCAGTACCCGATGGCCTGACGAGAAGTCTCCCGCGTTTATTCAACTTTTTTTCGGCCTTTCTGATCGAATCCTGTATTTCAGGTATCGAGGAGATATCCTTCTTTTTCTGGATGGTGATGTTTTGAAGCACCTGTGGAAACAGCTTTATGCTGGAGGTCAGCTTGGAGAGAGAAACATTCCTTACCTTCATCAGATTCAGCACCTGTACTGCTGTGATTGGGCCGTCTCCGGTTGTATTGAGATCAAGAAATACGATATGTCCCGACTGTTCGCCTCCAAGATTGTAACCACCGTCCAGCATCTTTTCAACGACAAATCGGTCACCGACATTAGTTCGTATAAGCCGTATACCATGTCTGTCAAGATGCCGTTCCAGGCCCAGATTGCTCATCACGGTCGCTACCACAGCGCCCTTTTTTAGCTGTCCCCTCATTTCCATGTCAACAGCGCACATCCCCATAATCGTGTCTCCATCAACGAGCCTGCATTTTTCATCACAAAAGAGCGTTCTGTCACCGTCGCCGTCATGCGCGATCCCAACATCGGCCTTATGCATGCGAACTGCCTTTTGAAGGGCCCCCATATATGTCGAGCCGCAGTCTCTGTTGATATTCATGCCATCAGGCTTGTCATGCAGTGAAATAACCTCTGCGCCAAGTTCCCGTAACAGCCAGGGAGTGGTTTTGTAAGCAGCCCCATTGGCAGAGTCAACGACAACCTTTATGCCTTCAAGGGTCGTGCCCTTGGCCAGTGTCGATTTAATATATTCTATATACCGTCCTGTTGCGTCATCCAGCCGGAAAGCCTTTCCGGCATTTTCTCCTTTTGGTCTGTGTTTAAACAATGATTCGTCAGCAACAAGCTTTTCTATCTTTTTTTCGATTCCATCGGGAAGCTTGAAGCCTTTATGAGAAAAAAACTTTATACCATTATCCTGAAATGGATTATGAGAAGCGGATATTACAATGCCGGCATCAACCCGCAATGTCCTCGTAAGAAAAGCGATGCCGGGTGTTGGCAATGGCCCGACCAGTGTTACATCCATTCCCATCGAACAGATTCCAGAGGTCAAGGCGCTTTCAATCATGTATCCGGATAGCCTTGTATCCTTACCAATGAGCACCATATTTCTTCCTTGATGAAGCTTGCGCAGCAGCTTGGCAGAAGCCATTCCGATCCGCAGAACTGTCTCGGGCGTCATGGGATGCTCGTTGATACGTCCGCGTATGCCATCAGTTCCAAAAAGTTTCATTAATTTTTACCAATAATAGCAGTAACCTTCACTTTGTTGTACTCCGGTTTTATATTAGCTCCCTGAGTATCAATATTCAAGCTTTGCGAAGTTGTTTCCCTCATACCGGTAATGTCCATTGGCTCTGTCCTTAACTCACGAATCTTCATTATTTCCGAACCCAATCCCTGAATAGAAAGTGTTGCCGGATCCACGCGGATGGTATTGACTGAATATCCTCTTTCTGGAAGTCCGGTAATAGTCGGTTTTATCTTTACTATCTTGACAACAATTTCATCCAGTCGTATCTGGAGGGATGAGGGCTGCACGTTCATCACTTTTGCTGCATAAGGAAGTTTAACATCTTGTTTTGAAATGTAATATGTCCTTTCTCCGGCATGTGCATTACTCAGATCCACGAACACACTGACATCAGCTGGCTGTATTCTCTTAATCATGAGCTCCCGTCCCCTGATCGTCACATGAACAGTCTTGTTAGCATTGCTTGCAATCCCCAATCCTACAGGAATATCTTTGAATTCAATAGGAATCTCAAGAAATATCTCAGACTGACCCCCTGATGTTACGAAGAGCCATAAAAATATGGCAATGAGAATAGCTGAAATCTTCATCGCAAGATTATCAAATAAAATCCTTTTCATTTATTTTCCCTTTTTTGATGCAAATATTCTGTTTAGTTTATCTCTGAGCGAGAGCATATCAAGTTTCGTTTCCAGATCCTTCCCTATAGCGAGGGAAATTGCCCCTGTTTCTTCAGATATGATAATCGCAACTGCGTCTGTTTCTTCAGTTAGTCCCAGGCCTGCTCTGTGACGGGTGCCGAGTGATCTGCTGATTTCGGAACTGAGGGTAAGCGGGAGAAAGCATCCGGCAGCAGCAACCCTGTTACCCTCAATTATCACAGCTCCGTCATGAATTGGTGAAGCGGGATGGAAAATACTCATCAGCAGTTCTCTTGAAACCTTGGCATCGAGCGGTGTACCAACTTCAACAAAATCCTTCAGACTGGTTTCTCGTTCCACTACGATAATTGCTCCGATTTTTCTGTTCGCCAGTGAAACAGAGGCACGCACAATCTCTTCGAGTGATTTCAGCTCTTCTGCGGTCGTGAATGAAGACAGGAATTGCGCTTCGCCCATTTGCGCAAGGGTCCGCCGGATCTCAGGCTGGAACAGAACAATAATCGCGATAACAATCTGAGCCCAGAAACTCTGTACGAGCCAGTCGATGGTGTACAGTTCGAGATAACGTGAAGCGAGAGAGGCAAAAAGGAGTACCAAGAGACCAATAAGCATCTGAGCGGCTTTTGTCCCCTTGACGATCAGGAGTAACCGGTAAAGAATCAGCGACATAACGCTGATATCAAGAATATCAAGTATCCATCTATGCTCTCGTAAAAATTCCATCATTTGGGTAATTCCAGTTTTTTATTATTATATATTAAGCAGTTACAAATTGCATGAATAATATTCTTCTCGTCCGCTCCCTCCGGTTGCTAGAGCTCACAGAGATCACAGAGAAAAGTTTATGAATTCATGAGAAGGGAATTCATAAACTGATATCACTCTTCAGGAATAAAAAGGACTATGGGAATTAACGAGGTTTTTTAAGATTTTACAACTGTGGTTTATGTTTAAGCAAAGTGAAATGAGATTTGTCCTGATTGCTCCTCTCAAGGAATAAAAAAATAACTCTGTGTTCTCCCTATGGGTCGTTGACCCAACGGGTCATAGACTGTGGGCTCTGCTTGCCCCGTATCGTGCAGCTTGTTCGGGGTGAGCTCTGTGTTTTTTCTTTTCCTTAACCTAAGCCTTCGCCTGCCTCAGGCAGGTGAACCTGTCTTTACTGCCTGTGGACTATTCTTCTATCTCCCTTACCCTGTGCTGGTGGTAGGCGTCTCTGACAGCAATATATGGGTCAAATGCTTCTTTTGTGAATCTTTCGTATTCCCCAAGGACGAGTGAACCTCTGTTTACCCGGTCACCTGCCTTGATAGCGATTCGATCAGAAGAAGGGTTAATATAACTTATCGGGTCGAGGAAATAGTCACCAGCCCTTCCGACTGCATCACGCATACTCGAAGGCCCGAGGATTGGCAGATTCAGATAAAAAGCAGGCCCCAGACCCCAGACGCCCAATGTCTGGCCTAAGTCTTCATCCTGCATGGGAAGGTTCATCTCTTCTTTGGCATAATCCCTTAATCCAAGAACGCCGCCGGTTGTGTTCACTAACAGGCGCAGCAATTCATTGCCAGCAGATTTCATCTTAAACTGCAGCAGATTATTCACAAACCGAACCGGTGTTGCTATATTATTAAAGAAATTACGGAAGGCAATTCTAAACCCTTCAGGCAAAATAAAAGCATATGTTTCCGTTACCGGTTTCAGTATAATATAATAGAGCTTATCATTAATAAAGAAAAATAAACGGTTTACCGGTTCTATCGGATCCGCTATGATGTCGTCTTCAAAATCCTCAGGTTCTTCTTCTTTTTTGAGTACTTCACCCAGTGGTTGACGAGACTGGCTGAGAATAATAGAATCCGATTGATTAAAGGTATTGTCTTCATAAGGCCTTATTTGAGGTACAGGAGTTAGATGCATTGTATTATGGAGAAAATCAGGTAAGATAAGATCACCGGCATTTTGATTTGGATCTAATGAAGAAGAAACCTCTGCAAAAACAGGAACTACGACAATCATTGATAATAGATATATCAAAGATAAGAAATGGATTTTTTTCATAATAGACACCTTTGCATTACATGATGGTGATTTAATACATAATAATCATTACGAGGACGAAAGACAACCCCTTCGACTAGGCTCAGGATTACACTGCTTCAGATATAAGGTGAAGGTTAAGTAAGGAGTGAGGAGTAAAGACAGGTATAAGGCGGAGAGCTAAAGGCAAAAGAAAAAAGAAACGCAGAGCGCAAAGCGAAGAAGGAACAGTCGGTAAAGACGTGTTAAGGCTCAGGTTAAGGAAAAGCAAAAGACAGTACTGAGCAACGAATACTGAGTAGAAGTTTACGAATCCTCAATCGCTAACCACTAATCGCTAGTTCCTGACTTCTACTTATTCAATATCTTTGCTGCGTCTTTCGCAAAATAGGTGAGAATGAGATCAGCGCCGGCACGCTTGATCGAGGTGAGAATTTCTATCATGATGCGTTTTTCATCAATCCAGCCGAGCTTTCCTGCGGCCTTAACCAGTGAATATTCGCCGCTTACATTATAAGCAGCAACCGGTACATTAAAGAAATCTTTAGCATCAGAAACCACGTCAAGATATGAGAGGGCGGGCTTAACCATGATGATATCGGCTCCTTCCTCGATATCAAGTTCTATCTCTTTCATCGCTTCTCTTCTGTTTGCAGGGTCCATCTGATAGGTACGGCGGTCGCCGAATTCAGGAGTTGATTCAGCCGCCTCCCTGAACGGGCCGTAAAAGGCTGAAGCATATTTTGCAGCGTAACTCATGATGGGGATATCAGTAAACCCCCTGTTATCAAGCGCGATGCGGATAGCTTCGACCCTGCCATCCATCATGTCAGAAGGGGCAACCATGTCAGCACCAGCCTTAGCGTGCGACACAGCTTCTTTCGCAAGGAGTTCAAGCGTAGGATCATTCTTTACGTCGTTTTTTTCGATTAATCCACAGTGTCCATGACTGGTATATTCACACAGACATACATCGGTGATAACAAACAGCTCAGGAACTTTGTTTTTTATCGCTTTGACAGCTTTTTGGACCGGTCCCTGTGGATCGTATGCGCCTGAACCTTTCTTATCCTTGTGTTCCGGAATGCCGAAAAGGATAACTGAGGGTATTCCCAGTGAATAAATCTCTTTAGCGTGCTTGACTACTCTGTCAACGGACTCCTGAAAACACCCGGGCATTGACTTGATAGCCGTGCGGATGTTTCTGCCGTATGTAACGAAGAGGGGATAAATCAAATCATCAGGAGACAGTGAGGTTTCCCTCACCATTCTCCTGATGGATTTGTTTTTTCTGAGTCTCCTTGGACGTTGAAACGGAAACATCCCCGGTTATTCCCTTATCCGCACGAACTGCAACCAGAGTCTTTGCATGAAGGTGCTTCGGCGCTGTTAATGACGAAGCCCTCACCTTCATTGGTCTTGATATAGTCGATCTCCTTGTTACTTAAACTTGAAACTGCTTCTTTATCCATAAAGATTCTTAATCCATTATCTTCAAAGGTTTCATCGCCTTCCGCAGCTTTTTCGTTTAGGTCAAGGCCATAGCTTGGACCGCAGCACCCGGATCCATGAATAAATATCCTCAGACCCCAGTCTTCTTTCCCTTCCTTTTTCAATATATCTTTGGCCATATCTGCCGCAGCTTCAGTAACTTTTAACATGCATAACCTCCATTCTTTTAATAATCTAAGAATACGGTATCATTTGGTAAAAAAGCAAGCTTGTGGTCTCAATCAATCAGATGCAAAATACCCTTGACAGGATACGTAATATAAACAATAATTATCCTGACGGGGCAAAATAAATATAGAATATTGTGCAGTACAAATTAAAGGTATCATTGCGATTAAAAAGGGTGAACTGCTGTCGCATAATACCGGAATGTGCAGTCCGACTACACTTCCGGGAAAAACAACAGATATTTTTCATTATTCGAAAAACACGATGTAACCTTTTTATGGGGAAGATAAGTTTTGTCACATCCGTTTAAAGCATTAGTCCTTGGCGTATTCATCGGCATCATAGGGCTCGTGATTGCCCTTATTCCGTTTGGGCTTGCTCTTGAAGAAAATGCCGGCCTGACCATATTATTCAAACTGAGGGGAGCCAGACAAAATCCTTCAGATGTTGTTGTGATAAGCCTGGATAAGCAGTCAGCCGATAGGATGAATCTGTCGCCTGATATCGATGAGTGGCCTCGGTCAATCTATACAAGACTCATTGAAACGTTGGCCAGAAACAATGCTGCAGTTATTGCCGT
>CP070737.1:458157-582162 GCA_020347665.1 Nitrospiraceae bacterium | reverse complement strand
CCCCCAATGTATAAACCGGGAAGAAGCCCGAATACGGCAAACAGCACTACTCCACACCCTGCCCCCATGTACGCCAGTTTCTTTGCATAATTTCTGTCTTTCATTTTCCTATCCTCCTTTTGTTTCATCTTGCCCATATAAATGCAGGTTCCATGCCAGTGCTAACATATTGTTTTTAAAGAGTTCTTACCCTCAATTCCTCTGCATTCCTGCAAATCCTTTTGCAGAATTGCAAAAAATATCCGCCTTTTCGAAGTCTGCTTCCGGGATTGGGAAAAAATGAGCTGTTTAGCAGTATAAGAAGATTACTTGCAATGCCTTTTCATTTTAAAGGCATTGATAAGACGTAGAGTTCTTCCATAATCCTCAACTTTAAAAACCCTCCTGATACGAAAGAGTACAAACATAAATACATCAGGGACTTGCTAAATTTCAATTTGAAAGAGTTGCGGATTCTCGTTCTTCTCAACGTATCTCAAGGGTTTTGAACGGTTCATCTGAAAACACCTGTTAATTAGAAAAGTGCAATTGATTATTTTATGCAGGAGCATTTTTGGGTTAACTCCGCATCAGCCTGAAAACAGATAACAATCCGAGGATGACCGCACCCCCTGCTGTAATGAGGGACATCGTATTATTGCCGAGTGCAATGAAGAAAAGGGATGAAGCGGCAGTGGTTACAGTAAGGATGACGAGCATCATTACTTTCTGCATGGACTTGGATTGACCTGTAATTTCCTGCATTTCAGATTTTGCCAATTTCAAAGATAATTCCCCTCTGTTTGCCTTGGACAAAAACTCATGTAATTGGGAAGGCAGTTCCCATAATTTCAACACTTTTTCTCTTATGTCGATGAGAAGGTGTTCAATCTGCTCTTCACGACTTCCTTTCAGAAACTCTTTTATATACGGTTTCCCAATCTCTATAATATTGATTTCAGGATTCAGGCTAAAAGATAATCCGTTCAGTATCCCTATTGTCCTCCCGAGCAGTATAAAATTATTCGGGATCTGTAAATATTTGATGATATCAAGCACTTTTTCCATCTCTTCAGAGATATCATCAATAGTGAGCGCCTTGAGTTCTGCAGGTGTTATGTCCCTGTACTTGTCAAGCATGGACTGTGTAACATCTGATAATGCACTATAATCTACTCCCTCAATTATGAAACCCATCCGCTCCATTGAATCTATTATTCGAGCTGAGTCTCTTTCTACTATTGAATTGGCGAATGTCCTCAGATCTCTTTTTAGCTTTTGGGGTATTGCCTGAACCATGCCAAAGTCAACGAAGACCAATTTGGGGCCTTCCATCACAAATATATTTCCCGGATGGGGATCGCCATGAAAAAATCCATGGATAAAAATCATTTTTGAATATACCTCAGCAACAAGGTTTACAGTTTCTTTGCTGTCTATGCCTGAGGATTTTATAGTATTGCTTTCTGATATTTTTATTCCGCCGACGAATTCAAGAGTCAGAACCCTTTCTCTCGTGAAATCCCATTTAACTGAGGGTATTATTATTCTATCGTCATCTTTAAAATTCTTTCGGAACCTCTCGGCGTTTTTCCCCTCCTGAATATAATCCAGTTCGCTTCTAACTATTCTTGCAAATTCCTCATGCAAAATCCTAAGATTTATATTCCCGTACCTGCCCCGCATTATTGTTACGAGAATACCAAACATTTTTATATCGGTTTCTATAATCTTCTCAATCCCAGGATACTGAATTTTAACAGCAGCGAGCTGTCCATCTTTAAGCACAGCCCTATGCACCTGCCCCAGTGACGCTGCTGCAATTGGCTCTTTATCGAGGCTTGAAAAAATATCTTCAGGAGACTGATTAAATTCATTCATGAGCTGTATTCTGATCTCGTTGAAATCATGAGGGGGAACCTGATCCTGCAATTGCGAAAGTTCTTCGGTATATTCATCAGGGAGGACATCTATTCTCGAACTCAAAAACTGTCCGACCTTGATCATTACACCTTTCATCTCAATAGCCTTTTCCCTTATCACAGATGCATTTTTTTTATGAAGTTTACCGGTATATCTTTTTTTGCGTTCAGAGGAAAGGACGAAGCCGAGTATGTCCATAAACTTGTAGGAAAGGAAAATCCTTGTAGCTATAAAAAACCCCTTAAGAAATCTTCTTGTGTACTGGATGTTCATCAGAATTCTATATTCCTAATATTCGTTAAGCAATATATCTGAACCTTTATTTTTTTCTATTATTTTCTTCACAGACTATAAGCATATTCTTTAAAGCATCTTTAATTCCCAATCTGTAACGAAAGATGCATTATACTTCCAATCCTTAATAACGAAATACCGAAAAGAACATCTTATATAAAAATTAATTCAATAATAACATAGAAAGACCGAGTACTCCTGCTGTAGATTTAACACCAAAACGGAGCAGTTCATTGCCTGCGGATTTAAACAGTATCAGCTATACTCAACAGGCTGACGAGAATCTCAGGCAGCAGATGGAAGCGCTGAAGCTGGTTTTTTATGTAAATAAGGGATCAGACCCTGATCCTGTCAAGCTTGCGTCGAGGCTTGAGTACCTAGTCGGCTATATCATTGAAAAGTTCAGCTAAAGGGAAATTCCGTTCCGGGTATCTTGACTTGCCGTAAAATTTATCATTATAATCCATTGAACCGAACGGGCTAGCCCCCGGTATCAGCACGCAAGAGATATCCTTGCCTCACACAAACTTAAGCACCGCGACGTAACAGAATATAAGAGCTAACCACAGTATCGATTTGGATTGTCTACAAGCTGGCGCATTTCGACAACCGTTCATACTGGACGTTAAACATTTCGACCAATATTCCTCAGAGTTTCACTTTTTTGAAACCTGTTTGTTAGCACCCATATAGAGGGCACCTGTCAAGAGAGAAAGAGGGTCTAGTCCGATAAGAGTTCTTCGATGGTGATTACAACGGACTCGCTGAGGGCGGTGAGGTCATAACCTCCTTCGAGGGCAAGGATATACGGGATACCCTTTTTTGCCGTAAGAATGCCTCTGACTACACTGCGTATTCCTTCATTCGTGACCCGGATCCCTGACAAAGGGTCTTTTGAGTGAAGGTCATAACCCGCAGAAACGAGGACAATGTCAGGATCGAAATTTGTGATTAGACCGGGAAGGATATCCTGATATGCTGAGAGATATTCTTTGTCTCCAGAACCATGATGCATGGGTATGTTATAGGTAAACCCCTTTCCTTTTCCGATCCCACGCTCTGCATCACTGCCGGTTCCTGGATAATGCGGGTGCTCGTGAGTGCTAAAATAAAAAACCGTGTCATCTTCTTCGAATATATGCTGCGTGCCGTTGCCGTGATGGACATCGAAATCAATAATAAAAACTTTTTTGTATCCTGCTTTCTGCGCATGCCGTGCTCCCACAGCAATGTTGTTGAAAATGCAGAAACCCATGGCCCTGTCAAACTCCGCGTGATGACCCGGAGGCCTTACAGCGCAGAAGGCCCGGTCAAGTTCCTTTTTTGCGCATACGTCAATTGCGACTTTTACCGCCCCTGCGGCATAGAGCGCAGCCTCTACTGAATCGTTTGATACAAAGGTATCCGCGTCAAAGTACCCTGTAAAACCAAGGATCCTTTCAAAATAAGCAGCGCTATGAACAGCAACAATGTCGGTCTTGTCGGCTTTCTGTGGCGTTATGTGTGTGATCTGTTCCCATATTCTGGACTTTTTGAGGGCCTCTGTAATGACAACAAGGCGCTCCTTGGATTCAGGATGGCCAGGAGGCATTTCATGACGAAGAAAAATATCATGATATAAAAAGCCGACCGTTTTCATTGGAAAATTGTATCATGCAGTTGCAAAAAAATGAAATAACAGCGTCCTAACCAATGAAAACAGTGTGATTTTCTGAAGATTATTTATTACAATATAAAAAGAGACAATGGAAGACAAAAATCTTAAATCTGGCGAATCAGTTGAAATAAAGGAGCTGCAGGAGACGAAGACTCCTGCACAGTTCAGGGTATTTCTTCTCAATGATGATTACACGACCATGGATTTCGTCATTCATATACTTGAGACAGTATTTCATAAAAAATCAGTATAAGCAACGCAGATTATGCTGCATGTGCATAAGAACGGCAAAGGGCTTGCGGGTGTATATACAAAAGAAATCGCAGAGACAAAGATTGCCACTGTGCATGAACTGTCCACGCAGCACGGGTTTCCGCTCAAGTGTGATATGGAGATGGAATAGTGATCAGCAAAGAGCTTGAATTAACCATACAGGCTACTATGAAAGATGCGGAAGCACATCGCCATGAATATCTTACGGTTGAACATATCCTTTTTGCACTTCTGCACGATGACTGGGGTGTTGAGATTCTCACGAATTGCGGCTGCAATGTTACGAAATTGAAGTCTATGGTTGAGAACTACTTTGAAAAAGAGATTCCAAAATTACCAAAAGACTCAAAGAGCTTTCCCCAGCCAACCATAGCTTTTACACGTGTCATCAGGACTGCGGTCAGTCATGTTCAGTCAGCTGAAAAGAAAGAAGCTGATGCTGGTGATATGTTATCCGCTGTCTTCCTTGAAGATGATTCGCATGCAGTGCATTTCCTGGAATCAGAGGGTTTAACCCGCCTTGATATACTGAACTATATTTCTCATCGCATTGTAAAGGAAGGCATTGATTCTCCGGGTGAGTCACAGACGCTTGCTGATGAGTCGGGTCTTACGAGAAAACCGCAGAAGAAAGATACCTTGAGAACATTTACTGTTGATCTGATACAGAAGGCTGCTGAAGGCGGGATTGATCCGCTCGTCGGTCGCGAACGGGAGTTGAAGAGAACGATTCAGGTGCTCTGCAGGAGAAGAAAGAATAATGTGGTTTTTGTGGGAGAACCTGGTGTCGGAAAGACCGCTATTGTAGAAGGTCTTGCCCTGAAAATTTATAACGGTGAAGTTCCCAAGGCACTGAAACATGCACGCATATTCCTGCTCGACATGGGAGGAATGCTTGCGGGAACAAAATACCGGGGAGATTTCGAGGCACGCCTGAAATCGATCATGCAGGGACTTGAGTCAATTCCTGACGCAATTCTGTTTATCGATGAAATCCATACGGTGGTGGGAGCAGGAGCAACGAGTGGTGGTTCCATGGATGCATCGAATATTCTTAAGCCGATTTTGAATGCAGGTAAAATGAGATGTATCGGAGCAAGCACCTATGAGGAATACAAGAATTACTTCGAAAAGGACAGAGCACTTTCTAGGCGTTTCCAGAAAATTGAGATACAGGAACCGGATGAAAAGGAGACAATACATATCCTGAAAGGGCTGAAGTCATATTATGAAAACTATCATGGCGTTAAGTATACGGAACCCGCTTTGCGGTCAGCTACGGAGCTTTCGGCAAAATATATCAATGATAAATATCTCCCTGACAAAGCGATTGATGTTATTGATGAGGCAGGTGCACTGTTAAAGCTTTCTCCGTCGTATGAGCGCAAAAAAACAGTCGGGCAGTCTGAAGTCGAGGCGGTTGTGGCAAAGATAGCCAAGATACCGGAACGGACGGTCTCGACATCAGATATGGAACGACTGAAGACGCTTGAAGATGACCTGAAGCTGGTCGTCTTCGGACAGGATGACGCGATTCATTCACTCGTTTCATCTATAAAGAGAACCCGCGCCGGCCTTGGTTCTCCTGACAGACCGATCGGTTCTTTTCTTTTTACCGGGCCGACAGGTGTGGGGAAGACCGAGGTTTCAAAACAGCTCGCATCAGTGCTCGGCATCGAATTTATCCGGTTTGATATGAGTGAATATATGGAAAAACACACGGTCGCAAGACTTATCGGTGCGCCGCCCGGGTATGTCGGTTTTGATCAGGGAGGTCTTTTGACCGACGCGATACGGAAGTTTCCCTATAGTGTCCTCTTGATGGACGAGATTGAAAAGGCGCATCCTGATATATTCAGCATTCTCCTTCAGGTAATGGATTATGCCACATTGACGGATAACAACGGCAAAAAGGCTGATTTTCGTAATGTCATACTCATTATGACATCAAATGCGGGGTCAGCTGATATGAGCAAAGACGTTATAGGATTTGGTGACAGAAGCAAAGATACGCAGTCAAAGGGCAAGGACGCAATTAAGAAGTTATTTAGCCCTGAATTCCGGAATCGTCTTGACGCTACTATTCACTTTAATGCCTTAACGGCAGAGATCATGAAAAGAGTTGTGGGAAAATTTATCCATGAGCTTCAGGAGCAGCTGAGACACAAGAAAGTTACGGTCATTGTCTCTAAAAACGCGCAAACATGGCTGTCTGAAAAAGGATATGACGTGCGGTATGGAGCGAGGCCACTTGGAAGGCTGATCCAGACGGAAATAAATGATGTTCTTTCCGAACAGGTCCTGTTCGGAGAGTTGCATAAGGGCGGCACGGTCAACATTGATCTGAAAGAAAGCCGACTATCATTTTCGTATTCCAGAACATAGTTGTTCCCTACATGCCTGTTTACCGATTACCTGAAGAACATATCTTTCCCCCGCCTGACCATGCAGAAGATGACGGTTTGCTTGCCGTAGGCGGGGATCTCAGTGAAGAACGTCTCCTTCTCGCATACACTGCGGGAATCTTTCCCTGGTATTCAAAGGGATCGCCTGTTTTGTGGTGGTCCCCTGATCCGCGACTCGTGCTTATTCCGGATGAATTGAAGATATCCCGGAGCCTCAGGCAAAAGCTAAAAAAAGGTGTTTTTACCATCACTATGGATACGGCTTTTGAATCGGTTATCACTCATTGTGCGACGGTTCAAAGACGGGAGAATAACGGAACCTGGATTACCGATGACATAATCTCTGCTTACACCAAGCTTCACAATAGCGGATATGCGCATTCAATTGAGGCATGGCATGGCGGAGAGCTGGCGGGCGGACTCTACGGCATTTCGCTTGGTACGGCATTTTTTGGAGAGTCCATGTTCGCTATCAGGAGCGATGCGTCAAAGGTTTCTTTTGTTCGGCTCGTTCAACAGCTCCAGTCATGGCAATTCACCCTTGTTGACTGCCAGATCACGACAGCACATCTTATCCGTTTCGGAGCAAAGGAAATAGCGAGAAGCGACTTTCTACACCGGCTGCGGCGGGCACTTGAACAGTCGACAAAAAAAGGGAAATGGAGATTCGACACATGGCCTGAGAAAAGATGAAATCAGTTTTTTCCCGAACAGGTTCCCTGAATGAAATACCGTTCTTCGATTATTCTGCGAAAACGTGGTACATAGATAAGATTAAACACAGACTCCTTGTCCGGGAATAGCGCAAGAGCAGCCTTTTTGGCATGCTCAGTTATTGAAATGGACTCCTGAAGACCCAGATCCGACTGCATGAGTACGGATTGCGTACAATCAATAATAATTCGTAAACGCCTCATCTTTCTTTCTTCTTCCCGCAGCAGTTCATCATTCATAGGGTATATCCTTGTTTATTATACCATTGCTGTCTTCTTAGATAGGCCCGTATCACACAATAACGTGCCTACCTATGGCAGACAGACCTGCTCCGGTGCTTTCCGGGATATGGAGTAAACATTTTGTATGATCGTACCACGAGATCTATAATAAAAGTATGACAGATAACAGAGACAGCAGCACAAGGGTATTCAGAAGAAGTGCACCCTGCGTCTATTTCAGTGACGGCAGGATTTCAAAGATGGAATATCTGTTTATAGGAAAGAATATTGCGGAGACCTATTACCGGTACCTGTCAAAGGGATATCGTCGTATCGGTAATGTCATATACAGAAATGCGTGCAGGGGATGTTCCTCATGCAGGCCGCTCAGGATTACCCGTGAACAGTTTCAGATCAGCAGAAGTCAGAAACGAACCATGAAAAAAAACGAGGATGTCAGAATTGAAGTGCATACTCCAGCTATCATTACTCCGGGAAAAAGCAGGCTCTACGAAAAATATATCTATTCCAAACATGGCGATCCTGATCATGAAGAGCACGCTCATCACAACGATACCCTTTCAATGATACATTATGGCTACCCGGAAACCATAGAAGTGGATTACCTGTTGAAAAACAGGTTGATAGGGGTAGGTATTGTTGATGTGACAAAGAATGCTTTGTCATCAAATTATTTTTACTATGATACTGACTATCTGCAGCGGAGACCCGGCATATTCAGCATTCTGCAAGAAATTTATTTAGCACAGGTGTTACGCAAAAAGTATTATTATCTCGGTTTTTATATTGAGGAAAATCCAAAGATGTCATACAAAAAGTTCTTCAGGCCGAATCAGATCTTCGTAAAAGGCAGATGGCGGAATTTCGACAGCTTTTGATGAAAAATAAAGGGGCAGGGTGATCACCCTGCCCCTGGAGCACACTATTCCAACATGAATTTAGAACAATCCGCTTACCTTTCCGGTCTTCACATCCACATCGACTCTTCTGAAGGCAGGATTTGAACTTGTTCCGGGCATGAGACTGATGGTACCCGCGCACGGGCAGAGGAACTTTGCTCCAGAGTAAATGAGAACGTCCCTGATAGGAAGGGTCCAGCCTTTGGGCACTCCCTTAAGGGTCGGATCATGGCTGAGGCTCAAATGGGTCTTGACCATCATGGTGGCAAAGTCTGCGTACAGCGGATCTTCTTCAAGCATCTTGGCCTTTGCTTCAGCTTCAGGCAGCCACGAGACAGCATCCGCACCATACACTTCCTTGGCAATGATCGATACGCGATCACGCAGCTTCATTTCAAGAGGGTAGAGGAAATGAAAGTCATTTTTATCATTACATGCATCGATAACCGCATCCGCAAATTCGAGTGCGCCATCGCCGCCCTTGAGCCAATGCTGAGATTCAGCACAGCGGGCGCCTGCAGCTTCGGCTGCCTTTTTAACAACGGCTACTTCAGCGTCAGTATCAGTATAGAAGCGGTTGACGCAGACAACGGGGTTAATTCCTGACTTTCTGATGACGTTTATCATGTGAACCATGTTTTCACAGCCCTTTTCGACCAGTGCAATGTTCTCTTTTGTATATTCTTCGGGCAAAGGCTTTCCAGCGACAACCTTGGGACCTCCGCCATGCATTTTCAGGGCGCGAATGGTAGAGGTGAGTACTGACACATGAGGTTTCAGACCACTGAAACGGCTTTTGACATTCCAGAATTTTTCAAAGCCAATGTCCGCAGCAAAGCCGGACTCGGTTACATGGTAATCGAACAGCTTGAGGCCGACCCGGTCAGCAACAATGGATGACTGGCCCACAGCTATATTGGCAAATGGCCCTGCGTGGACAAAGCACGGGTTGTATTCAGCGGTACACATAAGCGTTGGGTTTATGGTGTTGCGCATGAAGGCGGTCATGGCGTTGCCGACTTCGAGATCACCTGTGGTGACTGGTTTACCGCTCTTGTCAAAGGCAACGGTTATCTTGTTAAGGCGGTCTTTCAGGTCAGCAAGGTCATTGGCAACAGAAAGGATCGCCATGCACTCGGAACCAACAGCGATGCCGAACTTGGACTGCATCATAAACCCGTCCATTCTGCCGCCGATTCCTATGATGATATTACGGAGTGACTGGGCGCAGAAGTCCATGATCCATCCCATTTCCACGCGAGTGGGATCAATATTGAGCCTCTTCATTTTTGTGAGACGATCTAACTGCTCGTCAGTATAGTTCCGCTCGTGCTGCATCCTGGCTGTCAAAGCTACCATGGCCAGGTTGTGGGCGTTCATTATGTCGTTTATATCACCGGTGAGACCCAGTGAGAACTCGGTCATCGGGATAAGGAGAGAATTGCCTCCGCCTGCTGCAGTACCTTTTACGTTCATCGTGGGACCGCCGGACGGCTGCCGCAGCGCTCCGCCGACATTCACACCACGCTTACCAAGCCCCTCCATCAAACCGCATGACGTCGTACTTTTGCCTTCGCCCAGAGGGGTCGGGGTGATTGCGGTTACCTCTATATACTTTCCGTCAGGTTTCCCCTTGAGGCGATCGATAACTTTCAGAAAGTCGACCTTGGAGAGACGCCCCATAGGCAACATCTCATTCTTTTCCAGTCCGAGCTTATCGCGCCACTCTTCAGGGGTGGGCATGTTCTTTTCAGATTCTTCGGAAATTTGCCAGTCGGCTAGTTTCGTTGCATCATACGGCATAGTAATTCCTCCTTTTTATATTGAATGTTCTGAATGAGTCAGTAACCTTACGATGACTTTACGAATCGGTCATTCATACTTCCGTAATTTCCCGGTTATCTTGAATACGCATCTCTGTTCCTGTTCGTCGAGATCTTTAAACAGATGTTGATTTCTCAGTTTTCTTTATACGACGTACCCCTTTTTCATACTTTTCCCCTTTGGCGGATTCAATCCTGACTGCACAGACTTTCAGCTCAGGTATCTTACAAATAGGATCAAGTTCCGGATTCGTTAATATATTAGCAGCCGCCTCCTTATAATGGAAGGGAATAAAAACAACCCCCTTTGAAGGTCGTTCTGATATGAGGGCTTGTATGAGAATCTCTCCCCTTCTTGACGAAACTTTTAGCATCTCTTCGTTTTTTATTTTCAGTTTTTCTGCGTCATCCGGATTAATTTCGACGTATGCGTGTGGAGCCACCTGATCAAGCTCGGACACTCTTCGTGTCATTGAGCCCGTATGATACTGGAACAGCTGACGTCCTGTAGTAAGAACAAAAGGGTATTTCTTGTCCGGCAATTCTCTTGATTGTTCATAATGCACGGTCGAAAAGAGAGCTTTACCGCGCGGGAAACCCTGTTTGAATAGATATGGTGTTCCCGGATGATCAGGCGTAGGGCAGGGCCACTGAATACCCCACGAGTCAATCCGGTCATAGGTGATACCGGCAACCGCCGGCCATATACTGCATATTTCCCGGAAAATTTCTTCAGGTGACTGATTATTCATTGCATGTCCCATTCGTCTGGAAAGTTCAAGTAATACGGAATGGTCTTCACGCGCGTCACCAGGAGGAGTTACCGCTTGCCTGACCCTCTGCAGACGTCTTTCGGTATTCGTGAACGTCCCGTCTTTTTCAGCAAAACAGGCCGCAGGCAGGACAACATCAGCGAGTTGAGCGGTTTCCGTGAGGAAAATGTCCTGCACTATAAGTAGGTCAAGCTTTTTGAGAGCCTCAACCGTATGATTGATATCGGGATCGCTCACCGCGGGATTTTCACCCATGATGTAGAGAGACTTAAGGTTCCCCTTTATAGCTTCTTCTATCATTTCGGTAGCGGTTAACCCCGGTTTATCTGATAGGGGAACTCCCCAGGCAGTTTCAAACTTCTCCTGAATGTCCTTTATGTCTACCTTCTGATAACCCGGATACTGGTTCGGGATACACCCCATATCTGTTGCACCCTGAACATTGTTCTGCCCCCTCAGGGGATTTACTCCCGTACTCTCCCTGCCCAGATTTCCAGTCATTAAGGCAAGGTTGGCAATCGCAAAGACATTCTGAGTTCCATGGGAATGTTGGGTAATACCCATAGTGTAATATATTGCCGGATTGTTCGCCTTACCATAGAGTCGCGCTGCAGCTATGATATCTTTTTTCGGTACTCCGGTTATCTTTTCTGCCTTTTCTGGAGAGTACTCAGCAAGACTTTTCCTGAATGCTTCAAACCCCTCGGTGTTTTCTTCTATGAATTTCTTATCGATAAGTTTTTCCTTTAGAATGACATGCATAATCGCATTCAGCAGAGCAACGTCAGTACCTGGCCTCTGCTGCATCCATAGCTCGGAAAACCTGACGAGATTTATTTTTCTCGGATCAGCAACAATGATTTTGGCTCCTTTTCTGAAAGCTTTTTTCATGCGCAGTGCTATGATAGGATGTGTTTCTGTCGTGTTGGAGCCGATAACGAATATAACATCGTTATTTTCAATTTCAGGGATGGAATTAGTCATTGCCCCTGACCCGAAGACAGTGGCCAGACCGGCCACTGTTGCGCTGTGTCAAAGACGTGCGCAATGGTCAACATTGTTTGTGCCGATGACCGCCCTCATGAATTTCTGGAATACATAATTTTCTTCATTCGAGCATCTGGCGGACGCGAGACCACCAATTGCGTCAGGCCCGTAATTTTCTTTTATTTTTAAGGAATTAGATGCTATATATTCAAGTGCTTTCTCCCATGTGGTCTCACGCAATTTGCCTTTTTCCCTGATAAGCGGCTTCGTAAGCCGGTCGGAATTGGCAATGAAACCATAGCCAAAGCTTCCCTTGGGACAGAGCCAGCCTTCATTAATGGTGTCCTCCCGCGAGCTGACCCGAATAACCTCATTGTCTCTCACATGCAACGTCAGATTGCATCCACAGCCGCAGTACGGACAGACGGTATGCACTTTCCGTATGCCCTGCTGTCGACCTTTTTGTCTCCACATCTTCCCTGTTAAGGCGCCTGTTGGACAGACCGTGACGCATTGTCCGCAGAATTCGCACTCAAGATCTTTTTCAAAGGGAGGACAGATTTTCGCGGAAAAACCGCGGTACGTGAAATCCACAGCGCCGACTCCCTGAATTTCATCACAGACACGAACGCACTTACCGCAGAGTATGCATTTTTCCATATCCCGTTCGAGAAAAGGATTGTTGTCTGTTTTCGTATAAACTCTCCGTTCGCCGGCAAACCGGTTTTCCCGTATGCCGTAAAAATAGGCGAGCTCCTGAAGCGTGCAGTTACCGGCCTGTTCACACACCATGCAGTCATTCGGATGATCAGACAGGAGGAGCTCAACGAGGGTTCTGCGAAGGCGTTCGAGCGTACTGCTTCTTGTCGTGACCTCCATGCCATCCTCGGCTGGTGTGGTGCATGAGGTTACCGGTCTCGGAACTCCCTTGATATTGACAATGCAGAGCCTGCAGCCACCAAACGGTGTGAGTTTCGGATGGTGACACAGTGTTGGCACAGAGATATCAGCTGATCGTGCAGCATCCAAAATTGTTGTGCCCTCGGGCACAGAAACAGTAATACCGTCTATTGTGAGATTCACCATTGCATTATCCTTTCCCTATGGCTTTGAACTTGCATGCCTCAAAGCACGCTCCGCACTTGACGCAGAGCTCAGGATCGATTCTGTGAACTTGCTTGCGCTCACCACTGACCGCGCCGGCCGGACATACTCTTTTGCACGCGCCGCATCCCGTGCAGAACTCCGCCAGAACCGCGTAATCGAGCAGATCGCGGCACACGCCGGCCGGACATTTTTTCTTCTTGATATGTGCCTCATATTCCTCCCTGAAATATTTTATGGTGCTCAGTATGGGATTCGGAGCGGTCTGTCCAAGGCCGCACAGAGACGAGGCCTTTATGTCATACGAGAGGTTCATGAGCAGTTCCAGGTCCTCATCCCTTCCGTCACCTGCAGTAATCCTCTCGAGAATTTCCAATAACCGTTTTGTTCCTATGCGGCAGGGGATACATTTTCCGCATGATTCAGCCTGCGTGAACTGGAGGAAAAATTTAGCGATATTGACCATGCAATCGTTTTCATCCAGTACGACCATGCCGCCTGATCCAACGATGGAACCCACTTGCGCCAGGGACTCGTAGTCGACATTGATGTTCAGAAGGCTTGCGGGAATACACCCGCCGGAGGGACCGCCGGTCTGGACCGCCTTGAAAGCCACATCCTTGTCTATGCCGCCCCCGATATCATAGATGATCTCCCTGAGAGAGATTCCCATGGGAACCTCAATGAGCCCTGAATTTCTTATCTTTCCGGTCAGGGCAAAGACCTTTGTGCCTTTACTCTTTTCCGTGCCGAAAGAGGCAAACCATTCAGCTCCGTTCCTGATGATGTAAGAAACATTCGCAAGTGTTTCAACATTATTAATCACGGTGGGATTGCCCCAGAGACCTCTATACACAGGGAAAGGTGGCTTTGCCCTTGGCATCCCTCTATAGCCCTCAATCGATGCGATAAGCGCGGTCTCTTCACCGCAAACAAAGGCACCGGCACCAAGTTTAACCTTTATATCAAAATTGAATTTTTTGCCGAGAATGTTTTTGCCGAGGAACTTCAGTTTACGGGCGTGGGTTAAAGCCTTCCTGAGTCGTTCCACAGCCAGCGGGTATTCAGCCCTGATGTAGACATACCCCTTATGAGCGCCGATGGCATAGGCTCCGATCACCATGCCTTCAATAACAGCGTGCGGATTGCCTTCAATAATTGACCTGTCCATGAAGGCGCCGGGATCACCTTCGTCAGCATTGCAGATTATATATTTCTCCGGAGAACTCTGATTTTTACAGAACTCCCATTTCATGCCTGTTGGGAAGCCTGCACCGCCGCGACCTCTCAATCCCGATTCCTTTAAGGTTTTTATCGTATCGCCGGGTGAGCCGGTTTCTAATACCTGTTTGAGAGCATCATATCCACCAACAGCTCTATAAGAAGAAATCTCCTCGGGGTCTATGGTACCGCAGTCAGAAAGCACTACCTTGATCTGCTTATTATGGAACTGATGATAGTCATCGGTAACCAGCCAGTCCTGTACCGGCACATTATTGATGACATGCTCATCGACAATTCTTTGTACCATATCAGGTTGTATGAACTGGTACGTTGATTTAACCTTATTCACGATAATATCAACCAGAACGTCTTTCGCGCACAGACCACGGCATCCGACTTTATGCAATAAGCAGTGCTTTTTAACATCAGCCTTAATGCCTTTTCTTTTCAGCTGCTTTTTGAAGGCCTTCATTACCTCGGTTCCACCAGCTGCAATACCGCCGGTCCCCATGCAAATTCTTATGATCGGTTTGTTCTTCAACTATTGTTTCCTGAGTAATCTTATCTCTTTCATTAATTTGTCCGCAGAGATTTTGCCATGGACCTTTTTGTTGATAATCACGACAGGTGCAATACTGCACGCGCCAACGCAGTTAACCTTCTCGATAGTGATTTCGCGGTCAGATGTCGTGTGTTCTCCCTCCGGGAGATTAAGCTCAGTTTTCAGGCCATTAAGGAGTCTCTCGGAACCTTTAACATGGCATGCGGTGCCGCAACACGTGGTAACAATATTCTTGCCTCTCGGTGAAAGATGGAACTGTGCATAAAACGTTGCTATGCCGAAAAATCGGCTGGCGGGTATATCAAGCTCTTTTGAAAAACAGTACACTGCGTCTTCAGGTATGTAGCCAAATGCATCCTGAATGTTCTGCAGGAGAGAGATGATATTGCCCTCATTCTTAGTGAAATCCGCAAGTATTTTTTTCAGGGCTTTGTCCATAGAGAAAAATCCTTAAATGCAAAAGACTCAAAATATCATAAGTAGAGAAACACTGTCAAGGATGAGGATGGACAGGTATCTTAAATATTATAACCCAAATATAATCGTGGTTTCCAACAGGCTGCAGGTATGACACCTGACGGTTATCTGCATGATTCCATTCATCCATGTAATGCTCGGGGGAGGTCATAACATGAATAGCATAGAGGTGATCAGGAAACAGGTATAGTTCTGATCATACCGGTATGTGTATCGAATTAACAGTACTTTTTTGTATAATAAATTGTTTTAACTCACTTTCTTGAACATGGGGTAGGCGGAGGAATACTATGTCAGTACTGCGATTATGTGTCATTATTCTATGTATAGTCTTAACATCCGGCTCTGCACTGTCATCTTTTCTTATGGACCGTGTCGTAGCGGTTGTAAATCAGGAAGTCATTACCTGGAGCCAACTATATCGTACCATGGAGGCGGATGCTTCACCGCAGGTAAAGGCTCTTGATGATCAGGAGAGAATGAAAATATTTCAGCAAAGTGAAGCGCCTTTTCTCGAAAAACTCATTGATATGAGACTCCAGCTTCAGGAAGCCAGAAGAATGAATGTGCACGTCAGCAAAGCTGAAGTGGATGGAACGATAGAACAAATAAAGGCTAAATATGCCATGGATGATGATTCCTTCCAACTATCTCTTGAGAAGCAGGGCTTCACCCTTGAGGAGTATAGGAGACGACTGCAGGAAAAAGTGATGCTTGACAGAGTTGTTGGGAAGGTTATACGAAGCAAAATAGTGGTATCTGATGAAGATGTTGAGGCGTATATCAAGGAGAATAAGGGTGCGACGGAAGGGGAGGAACGCTATAGGATCAGCCAGATTTTCCTGAAGATCCCTGAACAACCGGAGTTGATGAACGAAGTCGAATCAAAGGCCGCAGAGATCCTTGATAAACTGCGGAATGGTGGACGATTCGAAGATTTGGCATCTCAGTATTCCCAGGATCCGTCATCGCAGAGTGGCGGAGATCTGGGCTTGATACGAAAACAGGATTTAAATGAACAGTTCAGGGAGGTTATATCAGCATTAAAGCCAGGTGAGACCAGCGAGCCGTTCTGGACATCAAAGGGCCTTCACATCATTCAGCTCACCGAGCAAACCAGGCCAGAGGATGATCAGGAGCAATTCGAGGAAATACGCGAAAAGCTGTTCAAGGAAATCTTTGAAAAGAAATACAGGGAGTGGATAAAACACCTGAGGGAACATTCTTTTATTGAGATAAGACTCTAGCAGTCTGTATTTTATCGTAGAGGAGTAGACCATGAAAGATCTGCAGATCGGGGTTATGGCGTCTGGAAGGGGTTCAAATTTCCAGTCGATCATTGATGCTATTGAATCGGATTATTTGAAGAACGTTGAAATCAGCCTCCTGATTACGGATAATGCTGCCGCGTATGCGATCGAACGGGCGCAGAAGCACGGGATTCCACATCTCGTACTGAAGCCGAAGGAATTTGATTCTCGTGACGCATATTATGAGTATGTTGCTTTGGAATTAAAGAAAAGGGATATTGGGCTTGTAGTTCTTGCCGGTTTTATGCGGATCGTCGGGAAACCCGTAATAGATCAATTTCCCAACAGGATTATGAATATCCATCCCGCATTACTTCCTTCGTTCCCCGGATTTCACGGACAGAAACAGGCGGCGGATTACGGAGTCAAGATATCCGGGTGTACGGTTCATTTTGTGGACGAAGGAATGGACACCGGCCCCATAATCATACAGGCGGCTGTTTCTGTCAGAGACGATGACACTGAAGACGCGTTATCAGAACGAATTCTGAAATTAGAACATAAAATATATCCGGAAGCAATACGGCTTTTTGCTGAAGGACGTCTGGACGTCAGGGGTCATACCGTGATAATAAAAGGGATGACGTATGAGGATGGTTGTATTACGAATCCTCCGCTTCCGGACTGATTGTGGACGATACTGATATTGCCTTGATGGCCCGTATAAAGGAGGGTGATCTTGAGGCATATGAACAGCTCCTTGACAGGCATCAGCGCCCTGTTTTCAATACAGCTTATAAATTCCTGAATGATGAAGCAGATGCCGAAGACATAACTCAAGAGGTTTTTATCAGAGTCTATAAGGCTGCGGCAACATACAAGCCGCAGGCAAAATTTACTACCTGGCTGTACACGATCGTGAAAAACCTCTGTTTTAATGCGATACGAAAGAAACAGTCAGGCCGACTACTATCAATAGAAGATGAAACAGTTCCGGAAATGGTTAGTCCTGGCGATGATCCCTCAGAAATGCTGTCACGGGAACAGCTAAAAAGGAGGGTTATCAGGGCTGTCAATAACCTTCCACACAATTTAAGGCTTGCCATCATACTTCAGAAGTTCCACGGGTTTTCATATGAAGAGATCGCCCAGATGCTCGGATGCTCCCAGAATGCCGTGAAACTGAGGGTTCACCGGGCAAAACAATATCTGGCCGAGGCACTGGGAACCCTGAAGGAAGAAACCTATTAACCTAAGGAGGGGTTTAATACTTAAGGAGGATGTTCATGAATTGCCAGTGGATACAGGATAATCTGTCTGCGTATATGGACAAAGAGCTCTCCGAAGCAAAGATTTCGGCAATACGTGAGCATGTACGGAACTGTACTGGATGCAGGACGGAGTATGAGCGGATGAGCCAGGCCTGGAATGTCCTGAATCTGTGGGCAGAGATAGAACCGCGGCCTGATCTCCGAAAAAAAATTCTACATGCTGTTCAGGAGGAAAAGAGCTCTCAGTGGCTCCAGATCATGCTGCCTGCTGCCGCAGTGCTCCTTATGGCAATGAGTATTTATATCTATGTAGGCTATTTCCATGCCAGGAACGATCAAGATATGGCGGGACAGACAGAAGGCACCGCGGTGGTGACCGAGCATGACCTGCAGAATGTAAATGAGGATGAAATTATTACGCATCTCGAGCTGCTTCGGGATAAGGACTTTTATGATACGCTCGATACCCTGGAAAAGATCGACTACCTGCCGCTGGTCGAAGAAGTCATGCAGAATATCGAAGAAGAACAGAGAAGCTCACTGGAGTGTTCATTAGTATGAAAAAGGGGATACGCATTGTTTTCAGTATGGTTTTTTTACTTATTGCATCGCCGTATCTACAGGCAGAGGAAAACGGGATAACGAAGAACAGGGTGCTGTGGAAATCAATGTCACAGCAGGAAAGAGTCCGCATTATAAAGATGTACCGTGTGTGGAAAACCCAGCCGGCTGAGTCACGGAGAAAAATCCAGCAAAATTATAAGACCTACCATAACCTGTCTCATGAGGAACGGCAGAAACTGAAATCCCGGTATAACGAATATAAACGGCTCGATGCACTACATCGGAAGTTGATTCGTGAGCGCGTAAAGAAAATGGACCAAATGTTTAAGGATCGGAGAAACATGATTCTGGAGCGGTACGGTACCATGCAAAAGAAACCCCGTGAAGAGCAAATAAGAATGATCAAGAAATCCCTGTTCTGGAAGCGTTTGAACGAACAGGAACGAGAAATATTCAAAAAACTGCTATTTCCACAGCATGAAGAAAATAAACTGCAGTAAATCTGTTCTGCTTTGCCATACTCGATCATTAAAACCATCAGGAATACGAGATCCTATCTTCTCCAATGAAACACGGTCTTGAAGCAGCAGTTCTGCTATACTACTAATAGAAAACAGGATTTTTCGTTCTTGTACAAGGAGGCAATGTGCGCATTTCAGGAGGATCGTTAAAAGGCAGAAAGCTTGCCTCTAAAAAGTTTTTTACCACGGGAGGCCATGAAGACGAACTGAGGCCGACCGCGGCAAAGGTACGGGAAGCACTCTTTGATATACTCCAGAGTGAAATTAAGGATTCAGTGTTTCTTGATCTTTATGCAGGCACTGGTGCAGTTGGTCTCGAGGCCTTATCTCGGGGTGCACGACAGGTGGTTCTGGTTGAAAAAAGTCCTGTCAGGTCAAAGGCTGTCAAAGACTATGTAACGGCTATTGCAGCGAAAGAGCAGGTGAAGCTTCATCGGCAGAGAGTCGAGTATTTTCTGAAGAGGGCATCTGCAGCAGAAGCGACTTTTGATATCATTTTTGCTGACCCGCCATACGCCCCGGATGCTGCTGAAAAGATCCTTTCCCTGCTGAAAGACCATGATATTGTTGAGAAGGGAGGGTGTGTGATTATTGAGCACTCTACTAAATCTGTTTGTAAAGAAAACTCCGGGTATCTGACATTCGTAAAGAATTATCGATACGGAGATACCATGCTTTCAGTCTACAGGAAGATTTCATGAAAAAAAGAATTGCCATTTATCCGGGCACGTTTGATCCCTTCACCAACGGGCATCTCGACCTTGTCGAGAGAGGCCTGACTATGTTTGATACCGTTATTGTTGCCCTGGCTCCGAGCAGGAAGAAAAAACCACTGTTCTCGGTCAGGGAGCGGATTTCGATGATGAACGAATCCATGAATAACCAGGACAGGGCATCCGTGGAGGTCTTTAGCGGCCTGCTGGTTGATTATGTTAAAAAAAAGGGAGGCATCGCGATCATCAGGGGCCTGCGGGCAATCTCTGATTTTGAATTTGAACTTCAGATGGCTCTAATGAACAGACGTCTCCACTCGGGAATAGAGACTGTTTTTATGATGCCGAATGTGGAGTATTCATTTCTAACGGCGACTATCGTTAAGGAGATCGCGTCATTTGGTGGAGATATCACCGGTCTCGTGCCTGAACCGGTTGAAAATGCTCTAAAAGAGAAGTTCAAGGCTATCTAGCATATTTCAGGAGGTACGTATGCCGAAGGAGGCATTGCTCATCATTGATATGCTGAATGATTTTGTCCTTAAAGGCGCACCTCTTGAAGTCCCTGAAGCAAGAAAGGTAATTCCGAAGATAAAGAAAGAGATACAGAGGGCACACAGGAATAAATATCCTGTTCTGTACCTCTGCGATTCTCATATGCCTGATGATGTCGAGTTCAGAAAATTTGGCTGGCCTGTGCATGCTGTGAGGGGAACATCAGGAGCTGAAGTTATTAGAGAACTGAAACCCGGGAAGAAAGACGTTATCATTACCAAGAAAACCTACTCCGGCTTTTACCAGTCCAAGCTGCAGAGCGTTCTGAAGAAAAAGAGAATCCATTCATTACGCCTCACCGGATGCGTTACGCATATCTGTGTGTTGTTTACCGCAGCTGATGCGGTGCTAAGAGATTACGCAGTATCTGTTGTTCAAGACGGTGTTGCAGGAATTGCTTCTAAAGACCATAACGCTGCCTTGCGGATTATGAAAAATGTATTAGGAGCAAAACTGATATAAGGCAATGCCAAATATTAAAGACGATGTCAAATGTCAAAATCAAAATGACAAAAGATAAAAGAAAAAATCAAAATGCAAAAAAGCAATAAAAAAGATTTCATGACATATGGTTGACTGGTGGCAGTGCTTTTTCCAATTTAAACTTTGACATTTAGCTTTATCTTTTTTAGTTTTGACATTTGGCTTTTGTCATTTGTCATTAATCGTAAGGGGGTACTATGTTCCATATTGCAGATCCCAGGGATGTTCTTGAGGGCAGGGTCACGGATGTGTACTTTGATCGTGCCTTGAAGATCATGAGGGCAAAAAAAATAAATAAAAAGGTCAAGGCCGAATTCATAGCAAAGAATTTGCCCGATGCATGGCCGTGGGGAGTGTTTGCGGGACTGGAAGAAGCAGCCTACCTCATGAAACAGCTTCCCATAAAAGTACGGGCATTGAAAGAGGGGAGTGTTTTTTCCCCTTATGAGCCTGTTATGGAAATTGAAGGTCTGTATCAGGATTTCTGTCTTTATGAGACAGCAATTCTCGGTCTCATCTGTCAGGCATCCGGGATTGCCACAAAAGCGGCGCGACTCAAAAAACTCGCGGAAGACAGGGCGGTTATCAGTTTCGGCGCACGCAGGATGCACCCTGTTCTGGCTCCCATGATCGAGCGCAACGCGTATATCGGGGGATGCGACGGGGTTGCGGTGATAAAGTCAGGTGAATTGATCGGTGAAGGGCCGATGGGTACGATGCCTCACGGCCTGATACTCTGTTTTGGATCAACAATTGAAGCGATGAAGGCCTATGATGAAGTGCTGATGCCGAAGATAAAAAGGGTTGCGTTAATAGACACCTTTCTTGATGAAAAGTTTGAGTGCCTGAATGTTGCTGGCGCACTCGGGAAGAAACTGTTCGCAGTTCGGTTTGATACACCCTCGTCACGACGTGGTGATTTCTATCGTATCCTTGAAGAGGCCAGATGGGAACTTGATATGAGGGGATACGGCCATGTACAGTTTTATGTCAGCGGCGGTATTTCAGAAGAAGACCTAGAACACCTGAACCCTCTGGTCCAGGGATACGGTATCGGAACAGCCATAAGTAATGCACCGGTCATTGACTTTGCCATGGATATTATGGAAGTGGATGGACAGCCGTATGCGAAAAGGGGTAAATGGTCGGGCAGTAAGAGACTTCTTGAATGCGTCACCTGTTCCTCGAGAAAAATTGTTCCTAATAAAAAAAAGGTCTACACCTGTTCCTGCGGCGGGAGGTTCAGAGACCTCCTCGAAAAAATTATTGACAAGAACAGGATGCTCACAAAGAGGGAACACGCCCGAAACATACGAAAACGGGTTATAAAAAATATACGGAATCTTCCTTTGTCCCTATAGATCTTTTATCATCGGGATATGTGAACGAACAGCTGGAGTATTATATGAAGATCTGCGAAATTTTTACGAGCATTCAGGGAGAATCGAGCTTTGCTGGGCTTCCCTGTACGTTTGTAAGGCTGAGCGGCTGTAATCTGAGATGCGTGTACTGCGACACACAATATGCGTATGATGAAGGATACGATATCTCTCTCGATGAGCTTGTTGCACAGGTTCATCATGCAGGGGTCGATCTCATAGAAATAACTGGCGGCGAACCGCTTCTTCAGGTCAGGGATGTTCAGGACCTTATGAACCGGTTAACTGATGATAGTTATACAGTCCTGATAGAGACGAACGGTTCTCTGAGCATAAAGGGACTGGACGATCGCTTCATTGTGATACTCGATATAAAGACTCCGGGGAGCGGAATGAATCATCAGATGGATTTCTCGAACCTTCAGCACCTGAAACCTCAGGATGAGGTCAAGTTTGTTGTCTGCAGCAGGGAAGATTACGAGTGGTCAAAAAAGATCGTTTCTGAATATCATCTTATAAAGACCAGCAGAGTACTTTTTTCACCCGCATTCGGCACGGTAAAGCCTGATGAACTGGCAGACTGGATTCTTGCGGATAGACTTCCGGTGAGACTGAACCTGCAACTGCATAAATATATCTTCAAGCAAGAAAGACAGATTTAGGTTTACCCGCCTCAGGCAGGTTAAGGTTAAGAAAGAACTAAAGACAGGCAAAGGCATCCTTAGACGAGGACTTCGAGCGAGCCTCAGTCGAACTCCTCAGGATAAAAGACAGTGAGGAGGTTAGGGGTTAGGAGTAAGGTGAAATAAGAAGATCTCCTGTATTGCAAAGACGCAAAGAGCACAGCGCATCCAGCCTACGCTATTGAGCTCTGGCGGACAAGTAGGGCATAGCGAAAAGACATGTAGCATATAGCAGTTAGCAACAGGTGTTCAGCGTGATGCATTTACGGTGTTCAGCGAAGAAAATTCTCATTCTCCGATATAAAAATATGGTCATTCCCGGCTGAGACCGGGAATCCAGGTCATTTGCTTCACTCTAGCTCTTCTTACTCCTTACTGATTTTAATGTTTGGCATGTGTTTTGCTTAAAAATTGACAGGAATATACTGTCATGGTACTATTTTTTATCATGAAAAAAGGTATAATCATAGCGCTTTTACTCATATGGATTGCATTCCCTGCGGAAGCGGACATTTATAAATATACTGACGAAAACGGTGTAGTCTGTTACACTGACACTCCGTATGGAAAAAAGTCGCGGCTCGTGATGAAGGCAAAAAAAACTGATCATGCTCAAAAGAGATTAACCAGATCAACAGATTACAACAGCCTGATAAGACAAGCTGCTTCGAAGTATAATATTGAACCAGACCTTATCAAGGCTGTGATTAAAACGGAGTCGAACGGAAACCATCGGGCGGTCTCAAAAAAAGGCGCAATGGGGCTGATGCAGCTTATGCCGACAACGGCAAACGATATGAGGGTGAACAATCCGTACAACCCCGAAGAGAATATAGAAGGGGGCACGAAATATCTCAGGCTCCTTCTTGAGAAATTCAATGGCGATCTTACCCTTGCCCTTGCTGCATACAATGCAGGTCCAAAGACCGTAGAAAAGTATGGATGGAATGTTCCCCCGTATTCCGAGACCAAGAATTATGTCAAAAAGGTCTTTTCTCTTTATAAGGGAAAACGCAGATATGACTTCACAGGGCCGGTGGCAAAAGAAACCCCTGTGTATAAAGTCACCCTCGAGGACGGGACCGTTCTTTTTACCAACTCTCCTCTCCTGAAGCCCGGCTCGGTCAGGTTTTAGATGCCGTCCACAGGCACTGATCTTCAGGATCAGATCCTCACACTCAAGAAGCAGAAGCATGCCATAATCCTTGCTCATAATTATCAGCGCGACGAAGTACAGGATATTGCCGATTTTGTGGGAGACTCTTTGGAGCTTTCGCGGATTGCAGCTACTCAGGAGTGTGATATGATCGTCTTTTGCGGGGTGAATTTTATGGCAGAGAGCGCATCGATACTCTCTCCGGACAAGACGGTCCTGCTGCCTGAAGTAGAAGCAAATTGTCCTATGGCAGACATGATTCAGGTAGATTCACCGCGGCCGGTACGGAAGCGCTTTCCCGGCTTTGATGCCCCGCGGTTTCTGTTTCCTCCGGAATTCACGCTGAGGGATATTAAGAAACAGTACCCAGGTACTCCTGTTGTTACCTATGTGAATACAACCGCGGATATCAAGGCTGAAAGTGATATCTGCTGTACCTCGGCGAATGTTGTCAAGGTGATTGAATCTTTGCCCAGTGATCAGGTCATATGCATCCCGGACAAGAATCTTTCCGCATGGGCTGCCAAAAACACGAAGAAAAAAGTGATTGCATGGGATGGCTTCTGTCATGTGCACGAGCGGGTAATCCCTGAAGACGTGACAAAGGCGAGAAAAAAACACCCGGAAGCCCTTGTTATGGCGCATCCGGAATGCAGGATTGAAGTGCTTGAGATATCTGACCACGTTACCAGCACATCCGGCATGCTCAGATTTGCGAAGTCTTCGGATGCTGCAGCATTTGTTGTCGGAACGGAAATCGGCCTCCTGTACCGGCTGAGGAAGGAAAATCCTGGCAAAATGTTTTATCCGCTCAGAAAAGACATGATCTGTCCGAATATGAAAAAGACGACACTGCACAGTGTATTCAGGGCATTTCAGGAAAATACCCACATCGTAAAAGTTCCTGACCATATCAGGATTCCGGCAAAAATCGCTCTTGACAGAATGCTCGCGATACCATAAGCTGATTTTGAATAGGGGACATTTTTTCATATGCTTCATGCCATAACCTTTTGGAGCATTCTACATGACCGCATTGCCTTATGAGTCAGATGAATAAGCTGGAAGAGATCATCCTGAGCAGGATCAGGCAGCAAGGCCCGCTTCCGTTCAAAACATTCATGGAAATGGCCCTGTATAAGCCGGGAATGGGGTATTACACGTCTGAAAAATCAATAATCGGCAGGGAAGGGGACTTTTATACGAGTTCGCATCTGCATCCTGTTTTTGGCAAACTGATCGGAAAGCAGATGAAGGAGATGTGGAAATTGATGGACAGACCCCGCGATTTCAGGATTGTTGAGGTCGGGCCGGGCGCCGGGTATGTTTGCAAAGACATCCTTGACTCTATAAAACATTCAGATTTTTATGCATCATTACAATATATCATTATAGAACTGAATCCCTCGCTGATCAGGATACAAAAAGAACTGCTCTCAGGCTTTCTGGACAAGATCTCGTGGCACAGTACGATACAAGGATTAAGCAGCTTAGCCGGCTGTGTTTTCTCGAACGAACTGCTCGATGCCTTTCCGGTTCATGTTGTTCAGATGGAGGATGAACTGAAAGAGGTCTACGTAACGAGCGACGAATCAGGACTCCAAGAGGTAATGGGCCCTCTGAGCACCAAGGCCATCCAGGCTTATTTCGACTCATTTGAGGTAACACTCGGGAAGGGATACCGGACAGAAGTGAATTTATGGATCAGGGACTGGCTTCTTGATCTGGACAATATGCTGAAGGAGGGCTTCATTATCACAATCGATTACGGGTATAGTGCAGCTGAATATTTTGACAGCGATCGGAACAGGGGAACGCTGATGTGTTATCACAACCATCAGTTCAATGAAAACCCCTTTCAGCATATTGGAAAACAGGACATGACAGCACATGTGAACTTTTCATCGGTCAAGAAATGGGGTGAGGAACTGGGAATTCATGCCACAGGATACTGTTCTCAGGGATTGTTTTTGACAGCGCTTGGAATTGACAAAGAGATCAGAAAACTCTACGAGACTGCAGGTGCTTATGAGGCTGAACTTGCGAGGATCAAGAGGCTTATATTGCCTGAAGGCATGGGAGATTCACATAAAGTAATGGTTCAGTATAAAGGCAATAATACACCTAAATTAAAGGGATTTTCTATTAGAAATCGAATTACGTCGTTAGGGTGAACTGTTTTACTGCTTCAATGCTTTCAAGCACTCCTTCAGGAGAGTGGGCTTCAATGGTGTAAATACAGCTTTTGTTCGAAAGCAGTTTAAAAAAGAGATCAAAATCAAAAGAGCCCTTTCCGGGTGTAAGATGCTCGTCTGATTTTCTCTCATTATCATGCAGGTGAACTTCAAGAATGTACGGATTGAGCGCATCCATCCATTTCTTAAGTGATACTTTAGAAAAAAGATTACAATGCCCTGTATCAAAGCAAATTCCAAAGTTCTCTGAACGCATCTGCTCCATGAGCAGTTTCAGATTGTGAGGTTCGTCCTCAAAGATGTTTTCTATGGCAATCTTTACCCCCAGGGCAGAGGCCTTTTCTTTGACCGGCTGCCAGGTCTTTATACTGTTTTCGAGCCATATATCTACGTTTAGGGCGTATTTCCATTTCTCATATCCGGAGTGAAATACAATGGCCAGCGGCTTGAGCGTTCCAGCCACATCAAGAATCTGGAAAAATCGATCCATGGTTACCTGGTGGACGGCCTGATCAACCGCCCCCGGTGAAAGGTCCATAAAAGGGGCATGCAGTGTCAATGAAGGGCTGTAGTTCAGACTGTTTCTAAAATCCTCTAAATTGTCGTGTGTGACATTATCCAGAATTACAGAACTGAAATATACCTCAAGGTTAGGTTGATGCTTATTGATGAATTCCAGATATTCAGGGACTTTGGGGAAAGGAATATGGACGTGCGGCAACAGCACTATTTTGAAACAGCAGTCTCTGTAGAGCTGTCCTTCTTTTCTTTCGTGGCGTCGGCTTTGGATTCGCCTTTGGTTTCATCCTTGTCTGCAGTCTTCTTGTCCGAGGATGCATCTGTCGTTGTTTCAGACTTGGTGTTGTTTCGGGCATAGTCAGTGACGTACCAGCCAGTGCCTTTCAGGACAAACGACGTGTTGGATATCATTTTCCTTAAGGATCCTTTACATTCGGGACAGGTCACAACAGGATTGTCAGTAATTTTCTGAACTATTTCATACTGTTTTTTGCACGCAGCACATTCATATTCATATATCGGCATCAGCATTACCTCCTGCTGGAAAGATTTAGCTTTTTAATATACCCTATAAAGAAAGATAACGTCAATTTTGGAAAACAGGGCAGGGGATATATATACGGTATGCTGATAGCAGGACTCACAGGGAATTTCGGTATGGGTAAAAGTTCCGTGCTTTCAATCTTTAAGAAGCTCGGCGCACGCACAATCGAAAGCGACCGCATTGTGAATTCCCTGCTGAAAGAAAAGCACATTATAAGAGAAGTAAGAAAGATCTTCGGAGATGCCGTTTTTGAAGGGAAAAAGGGGCTGAATAAAAAAAAGATCGGCGAAAGAATATTCTCCAATCGCCGGGAGAGAAGACGGCTCGAAAAACTGCTTCACCCTTTGGTGATAAAAAGGGTAAACAGGTATTTTCGGAATATGGAAAAGAGAAACGGGATTCTTATTGTTGAGGTCCCGCTGCTCTTTGAGGGAGGGTATGAGGACCTGTTTGAGAAAGTCATTACAGTATACACGACGCAAAAGACAGCCCTTGAGCGGCTAAGGCAGGACGGGTTTTCACGAAATGAGGCGCTCGCACGGCTCAGGGCACAAATGCCCGCAAGAACAAAAAAGAAGCTTTCAGATTATATAATCGACAATAACGGTTCAAGGGCTGGCACGGCGAGACAGGTAAAAAAGATTTACAGTTTGCTGCTCAAAGAGATACAATAAGAACTTATGTAGGGGTGTATTTCATTTTCAAAGAATAGAGGAGGATTCTTGTTATGTCGAAGTCAGAAAAAAATCTTCAGGATGCCTTTGCCGGCGAATCGCAGGCAAACAGGAAATATCTGGCATTTGCAAAAAAGGCTGAGCAGGAAGGAGACAAACAGATTGCCAAGTTATTCAGGGCTGCAGCAGCAGCAGAGACCGTTCATGCCCATGCACATCTCAGGGAATTAGGGGGAATCAAGAGTACAAAGGAAAATCTTGACGAGGCGATCAATGGAGAGTCGTATGAGTTTCAGAAGATGTATCCGCAGATGATCCAGGATGCAGAGGCTGAGGGCCACAAAGGCGCGCTCAGGACGTTCACGTATGCCAATGCAGTTGAGAAGATCCATGCTGAACTGTATAAAAAGGCTTTGGAGAATTTCGGCAACAATCCGGAAATAGATTATTATGTTTGCGATGGCTGCGGGTATACCGCTGAACATGAAGCACCGGATGAATGTCCGGTATGCGGGGCAAGAAAAGAGGCATTTAAAAAAATAGACTGAGCAGATTTATTTTGAAAAGCTAAAAGACATGATTCTGCAATGGAGATAGTAAATTAAATCTAATTGAAAGAGGAGGGCTTTATGTCGAAATTACCGAATCAGTATACGAGCATCAAAAAGAGATTCAAGAAATTCTATGACGCTTCGGACAAACTTGGCAGGGCTGCGCGGGCATCAGGACCGATCAGTAAAAAGAATTCTCATCTCGTCCAGCTTGCGGCGGCAGCAGCCATCCGGTCTGAGGGGGCAGTCCATTCTCATACACGGCGGGCGCTTCAGGCAGGGGCAAAGCCTGCTGAGATTTATCACACGATTATTCTTCTTTCGAGCACCATTGGATTCCCGACGGCGTCTGCTGCGCTCAGCTGGGCAGATGATGTAATTACAGCACACAAAAAGAAATAGTTTTTAGTCGTTCACTTTGCTGTAGAGCAGTTGCTGGGTTCAGTATTGAGAGGCTTTTAGGTTTTCAACACGCAATGGGACTTAAAAGATGAATGAGGGGATGTTATATGAATGAGCTGCAGCAGCAGGGGGGGCTGCACCATACCGGCGGTAGCCTGCCTGAAGGACGCAAAGCGCTTGGCGCATAGTGCAAAGCGTAAAAGAATAAGCAAATTGCAGACAGCGTTCCGTGTGAGGCGTTTATTGCGTTCAGCGAAGAAACCGCCATTCTCCTATATAAAAAATGGTCATTCCCGTCTGAGACCGGTCTAAAAAGGGATTTGATGGGCACGTCTCCACAATTGACAAAATAAGCAGAGAGTGTCTGGTTTGAGGTTTGGCTTGACTATTGACATTTACAGAAAGGAAAGAAGGGTCAGGTCCCGCCACACTACACGGCAGATAAACCACGCCGGAGGCGGGTAAACCTGTTTGCCGATAGGTAGAGGCAGGCTTGTATCTTCTCATAATGGACACCTAACAGCACAATGCACCTGCTGCATAGCACAGGTGACTTTTTCATAAGATTTCATTGAATTAATTTTCATGTAATGCCGATGTTAAATAAATCATTTGTTATGTATAGCCTTTTGGTTTTGATGTTTTCCGGCTGTGACTATCGATTTGAAGCAAAACCCGATAAGAGCGATTACATTATTTATCAGACCAGCAATGGTGAACTGGGAGCATCATGGATTAGGATTGTTTTTCACGGTGACGGATCGATCGGGTATTATGGTGAGAATCCTTACGAGGGTATAGGGCCAGAGAAAGTGATATCGGGCACGTATCAATTATCCATAGGAAGAACTGAGAAACTTTTTCAGTCGCTCATAGATACCGGGTTATTTTCTCTGAAAGACAAGACGGTGCAGGGGACCAATCTTCCATTCACCAGTATAAGTGCCAACATTGATGGTCATACCATTGATGTCTCATGGAATATTATTGCTGATTCCGATTCAGATAAGAAGTATTCCAGGGTGAACATACTGATTACGGAGATAATACGAGAAATAGATATACTATTCCCATAAGAATCAAGATTTGAAAGTTTCAAGGGGTCAGCCACACTGATAAATATATTTCATAAAAAGTATTATGGGTAAAATTAAACGATATAATCTGCAAAATCACGTTTGGAAAAGTAATAGAGGATGGGGAATCAATCCTTTTGAAGTTATCGGTCGTTTACAGGAGACTCTCGGAAACGTTCATGTGATTTCTATAACACCTGGTGCTGTAAGAGGCAATCACCTTCATACAAATGCAACCGAATGGATTTTAATTTTTGGAGGTCCATCACTACTCGTATGGCGATCCAGCGATAATGATGTAATTAATGAAATCAATATAAAAGATGATCAGGCAGAATTATTTGAAATTCCACCCAATGTTGAACATGCAGTTAAAAACAATTCAAATCGCGACATATATTTAATATCTTTTAATGATTCATTTGATAAAGGGACTTTAAAAGCGAACTTTCTTTTAGAATGATAATAGACTGATAAATTTAATTACATCAGTGGCAATGGAGTGAAATCTATTTATATAGCAGCATTTATAATATAATAATACAAACCAAATTATTTTGGGTTTTGCATAAAATCAATAAAAATATGCTAGAGTATTCAAGTCTAAAAAATATTTTGAAATAAACTGAATGGTCAGAAGATCTGACCCCGAGATCATTTTATTAAATCTGAACATAAAGGAGTAAAAAATGACAGAAGCTAAAGGATTGAGCAAACCGGTAAAGCTGAAAAAAGAGCTGGCAGAGTTTCTGGGAGCAACAGAACTTCCCAGGACAGAAATCACCAAAAAACTATGGGACTATATTAAAGAGAATAAACTTCAGACAAAGACTGAAAATGGAAAGCCTGAGAACGCAGGCAAGTTCATTGTGGCTGATGCCAAACTGCTCCCGATCTTCAGAAACACAAAGTCTAAAAGTAAATCAGGCAAGGTCACCGACCTTACAAATCTGCAAGAAGGCCAGACGATCAACATGATGCAGATGGCCGCTGTTGTCGGAGCAAACATAGAGTAGGCAGATAACAGGTGTCACGTCTTGACAATTGACACAAGTCATAATCAAAACTGGAACTTAAGTCACATGTCAAGACGTGACACAAAATCATTATACATTAAACCTAATCTCTACTATCTCACAAGGCTGTACTATGTAGTCACGATCCGTGACTCTAACCAGACCTTTTGACCTGCAATCATTGAAGTTGTGACAGCTCATATAATCATCATAACTGACTACATCACCTTTAATGAACCCCCTGGCAAGGTCAGTATGGATCTTTGCAGCACAGTTAATAATGCTGGTGCCAATTTTTGCCAGCCAGGCATGTGATTCTGTCGGGCCTGATGTATAAAAGAACATCTGGTCCGCTTTTTCAAGTGCCAGAGAGATAATCGTGTTGACATCCTCTGAGCCTTTGAGCATAACGACAGGTTTGAGACTGCACGGTGCTGCCGATATCAAAATCTTTTTTTCTTCATTACTAAGTTCAATATCGCAAAGCGGTATTTCTTTTTCGAGATATTTTATGCATTTATCGAGTACAACCTTATCGGCATTTTCGGTTAAGCGGTTTAATCGTATCTCAATCTTCTCAATGTCCAGTATTAACAGATCCAGGATCATGCTTCGGGGAATGACGATGACATCAGAATGAACATACTCATCCCGTATGAATTCTGTATAAAACGGAGAAACTTTTTTCGGGTTATCTTTCATTTCGAGGGCAATGAGGGTTTCATCTCTGTACTTTATTTTTCCTTCCGGCAGCTCTATACCGGTAAATCCTATTTTCATTCAAATCTCCTTGAATTATATCTTTTGATTTTGGACAATAAAAAAAGGAGCCTGCCATTATGGCTAACTCCTTGAATTATATGGCAGGTCCTGCTGTTGTCTGAACGCCGAATCCTACCGTGTCAAGGTGCTCACAAAGACTAATTATATTATCAAAATCATCATGAATATTTCAAATATAACAGGCAGATAAAGAACGACACCTGTATATATGAAAAACAGGGGGCAAGGGAAATGACGATAGAATAAAAATCTCTCTCTATTGCTTTTCTCTTCAGGAGTCATTATATTCTTAAAGAAATCTTAATAAGGTCGAATGTTAGGTACATGTACGGATTGTTCAGAAACAGGTATATTCTCTTAATTTTACTGCTGAGCTTAGTTGTTACTGTAATCTGCAACTCGTGTAAAAGAACTTCGATGTCCCATGAATACATAACTGAGGATGACATTAGAGAGATGATATATGATGTTGAAACCGCAAACAAAAACAGGGATATAGAAGGCGTTATGCAGTATCTGTCTCCTGATATTGAAATTATTATTACTCTTAATACTATCTTGGGTCCGCAAAAAATGCACTGGACGCTCACGAAATACAGAATTGAGACAGAAAATATCTGGTCAAATGCTTCGTCTTACAAATATGAACGAGAGAATGAAAAAATTACTATTAATGATGACGGACAGAGTGCCCATGTTGAAACTGAAATTTTCGAAGTAATTACTATACAGGGGAAGACCATAAAGCAGAAGGCCTACGAAAAAATAGATATAGAAATTATAGACGGCACATTGATGGTTACAAAACTCGAAGCAAATATAAAAACATAATTTTTACAGCCGGATGCACGGCATAAAAGGAGAAAACATGAGCAATACAGTTTATTATGGCTTTTCTGACAAAATCTCTTTAACTATTCTGATGGTAGTCATTCTGTTTGTCGCATTCTTATCCTCCTGCTCTAAAACAGTACCCTTATGTGATGACAAAAAGACGGTCAAGGCTGTCAGGGCCCAGGCAATGGAAATCCTGTTAGATGATATAAGTTCTGTAGCTTCTCTTGGAGCAGGGGAGTTATCCGAAGATGAAAGAAGGATGTTTAAAGCGAGCATGAGTGTAGTAGTCGGAAATATCAGACAAAAGAGTGTTGACGAAAATACAAATCAATATACGTGTGCTGCTGATCTAACGGTAAGAAGTGCAGGCGGTGTAGAAAGCATGCCAGTTACCTACATAACGACTGTCCATGATGGTGAGGTGCAGGTGACTATTTCAGGATTGCAATGAGAAATGCTAGGCATCAGGTCTTGACAAGTGACGTAATTTCTCGTTTTTTTTATCTGCCATAAGATAGATAAATGAAAGATGAGAAGGATTGACACAGGAATCATGGTAGTCCTCATAGCGTTCTTCTTAATTTCCGCTTCGTACTCCTTTGCAGACACGGCACTAGTCGCAGCAGATTACCCCTACCTTTGCCCGAAAGGAGACCATCACAAGAGCATTTCGATGAATGGACGTACTATCAATATGCCGAAGATATTGGAAGAGAAAGAACTGTTTGAAAAGGTGAACTCCAGGGATGAGAAAGAATCCCGCACTGCGACTATTTCTCTTGCGTTAAGCGGCAATCTGAAGGCCTTCTCTGTCCTGCTCGAGAAAAGGAACCTTAATCTGCTCAGTCTGTATGGTTCATTCTATCAGAACCGTAACGGAAGCCGCTGTGTAGATCCCCATATAGAAAATAAGATCATCGAATCCTTCGACGATACCGAACTCAGGGAATACCTCCTCACTTTTTTTGGTAAAAATTTGTACCAAAGCAGGAAGTTCTTTGACATGCTCTTCACCGTAAACATTTCATTGAGGGAAATAAGATTTTTTACTGCCGTGATACGTTCTCTTATTGCCACCAATCAGCCTGATATTGAAAATGCAGTGTTTGAACATGCAATCAAATACATGGTTGATGTTGAACTCAAATACTGGCACAATTTTCTGCCCATAGACAAGTATTACCTTGATTTTTTTGTCCAGAGAAACTTTAAACCTGCAGTGTCTTATATGCAGGAGATTCTTGATGAAACACATTATTCCATCGTTCCTGAAATATACAGAACGCATGTCTATAACAGGCACCGGGCGCTCTATTATCAGCTTGACAAATTTCCGTCATCCCTTGTCGAAGAGGTTTTTGCGAAGCAACTGTCAAAACTAAAAAATATCATGCGCGATGAGATCTTCTTCAATCTTGAACTGGAGGCGGCCGGGAGATATGCACTCAAACATGCCCTTTCCTATGAAGGACGAGGCAATATCGTTCAATATCTTGACGGGATATTGTCAACAGAACAGGTCTCTGACCCCTCTGCTTCAGAAAAGGCACGTGCTATCATAGATTACAAGATGCAATCACAGGCCATAGAGTTCCTGGCACAGGCAAGCACACGCGACTCAGGACTTATTCTTACAAAAGAGCTGAACAGGCAAGTTGGCAGTATTGGTACGAAAAGCTCTGCGGCACTTATTACCCAGATCCTGACTAACCTTTCAGCCCTTCCTGCTTCTGTTGAAATCAATATCCCTGAATTTATTTCAGCGGTAAATAAGCTGGATAAGCGGTCGCAATTACTGATCGTACCTCATATTCTAGGAAAACATCCTCATCCTGAAGGGCATGCATTTCTTCTCATGCAGCTTCAGGACATTGCCTCATCAGGAGACACCGTCTGGATGAAACAGGGTATTCAAAGGAAGTCCGCCTACAAAATGATTTTTGATATCTTGATCACATTTGATGCCGCCGAGTATCTCTTTTTGAGCCGTCAACAGATCGACAGTCTGTTTAATGAGGGAAATCTCGATGAAGATCTCTATATCTCTTCTTCAAAACGCCTTAATCAGCTAATCGGAAATGAATCGGAGCTATACACTTTACTCAGGGAAAAGAGAGAAGCAGAAGAAATCGATGGAAAGAGAAAACGTGCCCGGACTGAAGAAGCGAGGTACCGGAAACATTTCGAAGACCAGATTATCGAGCATATGTCACCCGAAGGGATAAAACAGAACATCCAAAGCCTTTCACAGCATGGGAGTGCGTCTAAAAATGCAGCGATGTGGCTTGTGATAACAGGCCCTGATATTCTTCCTTATGCACACGAAGTAATCAGGCGTTCAGATACAGATATAAAAGCGAAACTGAAACTGATTTCCATACTCGGGGCAATTGGTGATGCACGGTCAATACAGCCTATACTGGATTCAGTTCTGCCAGGGCCTGAGAATACATATAAAAATGTTTTCCTCGCACTGTCTGAGATGCCGATGACAAATGAGTCATTCGATTTTGCGATTGCACAACTGACAGGAGAACGGAGTGTCATTGCCCAGCGAAGCGCATTGGTCTACTTTGCTTTACACAGGGACAGGCGGTCTCTGAAATGGGCAAAAAAATACTCTCTAAATAATACCGGTAATGAACTGCATCTGGCTGCTGTGTTTCTCATGGCAAGACTGGGAGAATCCGCTGCCAGAGACCTAATCCTTGAATCACTGAAGAGGCAACATAAACATTCGGACCTTGAGACCCTTGTGCGTTCACTCGCCGAAGTTACAGCTCCAGAGGAGTTTATCAGCTACACTGAGCACCTGAAGTTCGACAAAAAAACAAAATGGTACAATGCAGCAAAGTGGATTACGGAATTCAGAAACGCCGAGGCTGAAGCAAAGGCAGTTTTTGCCGAAAGGCTGCTTACCTCAGACAATCCTTGGGATATCAGAGAGGCAGCACGGTATTTAATCGGGGAAGCGAAGACAGAAATACTCGAGAAACATCTTCTTGCGGATCCCAGAGTCGAACTTCCCCTTGTTATGGAAGCCATGCAGCACCGTGCGGGCCGGACCATTTATCTCGAGGCTCGCAAAATGGGATACCGATTCGAAGAGACGCTTGACGGCATACAGCTCTTAAAAGAATAGGGGACATGAAGACAGAACACGATTAAACCATTCTTCTGAAGGTGTCATTCTTCTCAAGAGGATCAGGCCTGTATCCTGACATTCAGAGGTTCATTCAATGGCCGGGCTTCATATTTCACAGAATAGTGAATAAACCGGTATTTAGTATTGAATAATTAAAGGGATGAATTTGGGTGAGAATCCGCAAAGAAAAAGAAACTGATAGAGATCAAATTACACAACTACATTACCAAGTATTCAACGAACCTGAAGAAGGAACAATTGTTGACAATTTAAGAAAGAACAACAATCTTACTATCTCACTTGTCTATGAAATCGATGGAAATATCGTAGGACACATTGCGTATAGCCCTGTATATAAAGAACAAGAAATTATTGGTCTGGGACTTGCCCCCATAGCTGTTTTGCCAGAGTATCAGAATCAGGGTATTGGCTCAGCGTTAATTCGTTATGGCAATAGTGTAGCTCTATCAATCGGATATAAGAAAATATTTGTCCTGGGTTTGCCTGACTATTATTCTCGTTTTGGATTTCATATGGCAAGAAAGTATAATTATTTTTCGAAATTTGATCTCGAAGGGGATCATTTTATGATAATGGGTGACGACCTGGAGAATGAGGCAGAAAGGGTGTTCGTTAATTATTGCACCGAATTCGCCATATAAGAAAACACGATAAAGACCATTTAATTTTGGCACTTAATTCCACCCTTTTTTTTCTGTGTTATATTTTAGTACAAAAAAGGGAAATAACAAAAAAGGAGATTTAAAATGGGACCGGAGCACTCAATCTGGTAGCCCTGGGCAGGTATCTGGATATTCCCAATGATTATGATTGTTGTGGTCATAGTGGTAGTATTTTTATTCGCTGGTCAATGGGGGTGTCGGCCTCCCTGGTCCGGGACCGGACAACATCATGGCGAAGGTGGGGATTCGGAGAGCGCATTAGAGATTCTAAAAAAGCGATATGCCAAAGGCGAACTATCAAAAGATGAATTCGAGCGAATAAGAAAGATGTCTTAAGCTAAAGAGATGATACATATGGATAAATAAGACAAATAAGTGACAGGTCTTGACATGTGACACCACTCGGAATCAATTACCAGACATTAAGTCACATGTCAAGACCTGTCACCTTAACACGTTACGGTACTACCAAAACTTTACAGGGGGCATAACCAATAACTTTTGATGTAACACTGCCCATGAGAAGTTTTTTAATTCCTTTTTTCCTGCCGTGTCGGCCCATAATGATCATGTCAGACTTCAACTTTTCGGCTTCTTCGACGATGGCGTCGGCAGCGTCTTCAGCATGGCGGGCAATAATGTTACACGTGATGCCTTCTCTTTCTGCACAATTTTTTGTTGCATCAAGAAATTCTTTTGCTTCCTTTTCTTTCTTTTCAACGAGTCCCGGAGCAAGGGCATCATATTCAGGATTGCCTTCTACAATAGATACAGCAAAGAGTTTGGTCGAACATGCCTTGGAGAGGTTCACTGCCTCTGTCATTGCATTCTCGCTATGAGCTGATCCATCTGTCGCAAAAAGTATAACACTAAGACCGCCTATCGGACATACCTGTGCTTCTCCCATATTTATTTCCTCCTTTATGTATGATTGGTTCCGTGAAAATTCGTATATCTACGTTAAAGTATATCACGTTTCTAGACAATTGAATCTGTTTGACTGAAAAAGATTATAATTACTGTAGAGGGAGAAATTGTGGGGATAGGGAAGCTGAAATCATTACTATTTATACTAAATATAGATATGTAACCGACAGCGAGCCGGACATTGAAAAAATAAGACCTTTCCTCTTAACATTGCCTGATAATAGATTCTGGTCGATCGGGGACTGTTTAGGAAAAGCCTGGAGTGCAGGCAAGAAGATAAAAGAGGAGCGGAAATAAGAGCACGTATGCTTTTTAATTAGGAGGCACCATGTCTGAAATGAATCTAAAGGAACACATCTGGCCTCAACTTCCGTATGAAGCCTGGAAAGACACGTATGCAACTCTTCATATGTGGACGCAAATAATCGGTAAGATCAAACTGAAGCTTTCTCCGATGATAAATCACTGGTGGCAGGTGGCATTTTATATTACGTCTCGAGGGTTCACGACATCACCGATGCCGTTTGGTTCAATATATTGTCAGATTGATTTTGACTTTATCGATCACAAAATCCTTTTTATGACAGACAACGGAAATTCATGTTCAATTCAACTCAAGGCACGATCTGTTGCAGATTTCTATCATGCTGCGATGGAAGCCTTGAACTCCCTGGGAATCGATGCGCCAATTTGGACAACGCCAGTAGAAGTTTCTGAGAGAATACCATTTGAACAAGATGATTCACATACTGCTTATGATCCAGAATATGCGCAGCGACATTGGAAAGTTCTTGTTCAGGTTGATCGCGTCTTTAAAGAGTTTCGATCTCGGTTTATCGGCAAAGTCAGTCCGGTTCATTTTTTCTGGGGAGCTTTTGATATGGCAGTAACGAGATTCTCCGGCAGACGCGCTCCTGTGCATCCCGGAGTTCCGAACGTCGCTCGTCGTGTCATGGTCGAAGCCTACTCACATGAAGTAAGCAGCTGCGGATTCTGGCCTGGAGCTGGTTTGGGTGAACCGGCTTTTTACGCCTATGCATATCCTGAGCCTGAAGGATTCAAAGAATATTCGGTACAGCCTGAGGAGACTTATTACAATAAAACCGTTGGAGAGTTTCTTCTGCCGTATGAAGCTGTCAGAACAGCAGATTTGCCTGATGAAAAACTGCTTCCTTTTCTGCAAAGCACCTATGAGGCTGCAGCTGTCCTGAGTAAGTGGGACAGGGAATCACTTGAACGCAGCAAGCAATAACGCATAACCATATGGACGCAGATCGCGTCCAGGCGGACAAACCACGCCTGATGCGGACAGGCTCTGGACTGGATATAGATGAATAAATAATTCGGATATTTTTTCACTTCAGTAAAAATATAATGAAGAAACGAAAGGTAATTGTAAGCGATCTCATGCAGAAGAATTATGTGTATTATCTTACTGAACCAGTCGGAATGAATTTTCACCCAGAATTCGCGCCTGAAATATCGCCAAAGCAATTGCTGCAAATGGGAGTTTTCGGTGGCAAATACATGACCGACTGTAGAGGTGAGTTTCCGAAAGACTGGTATATCCACGCAAAGCTTTGTCATGAACGGCATGATCCCATGTTGAATTATTTTAAAGTCAATGCTTCTCAGCCTTTGTCTGTTTGGCAAGAAAGAGGGTGGATTTATCATGAAGATCCGAGGGGGTGGTTTCAATGGTATTGCAGGTACTACATGGGGAGGAGATGCCCTGATGATGAGCGTCAGATCAAAAGATGGAAAGCAATGAAGAGACATAGTGCTCAAATCAAGAAGCACTGTAAAAAGGGCGATCTCAGTTGCCGACCAAAACAGAGGCAGGCATTGCTCAACTGGGCTTACGATAGTAAGAAGATGTAGCACCTTATAACAGCATACGGCCTTCTCAAAGTCTACGATGCTGGGACTTAACGTTTGGACAGCAACATGAATGAGCATATCAAATCTCAATAGAGGAGAGAACCAAAATGACAAAAACAAGAATCAGTCTTTTTTATTTGGCATCTTATCTTCTCATTGGCGGAACAGGTTTTTTCATTTTTCCCCGACCAATGCTTCGAATGTTTCTGTCTCAAGGGAATTACAGCGATGTTATGCTCCAGCTTATTGGATTATTTATGATATCGCTGGGAATCATCATCGTCCAAATCATCAGACATCGTATAGAACAATTGTATTCGACCACACTGTTAGTTCGCTCTATCATTTTGATCTCTCTGCTTGCATTCTATCTTATGTATAAAGATCCTCTTATGCTCGCATTATTTGGTATTGTCGGGTTGGGATTTCTATTAACTGTGACGTCTTATTTAATTGATAAAAAAGTACAGCGTATAATTTTTGGCCGCGGACGATCGTCTCCCCTTAATACATAATATTATCTGGTTTTCAAACAGATCCATCCGTGATACTATTCTAACAAGGAGGATAGATGATGAAATATTTAGTCGTTGCTACAGGAGGACCCGGTTTTGCATCGCCGGAAGAGGCACTTGAGGTTTTACAGGATGTCATTCTTCCAGGTTTCAAAGAGCTTATTTCGCTCGAAAAAAGAAAAAGGATCATTGCAGGAGGCCTTCCCGTTGGTGAACGGGCATTTGTTTTTATAGCTGATGCCAAGTCCAATGATGATCTGGACCAAATGCTGAGGAAACTTTCTCTGTGGGGAGAATTCGAATGGGAAGTAACTGCATTACAGACATTCAGTGGAAGGGCCAGGCAAGAGCGCCAGGCTGTACGGGAACTGAAAAAAAATATAAGAAACAGATAAGTTCTGCCTAAGAAGTCCCTATCGCTGATATTTTGGGTATGCAGACTATTCCATCTGCATAGAATTTAAATAAAAGAGGTATGACTATGATCAAGGTAAAGACATTCACAAATGAGTTAAAAATATTTCAGACGATGAAGGAACTCGCAGAACTGGATAACCAAGTAACCCAATTCATTAAAGAGAACAGCATAAAAAAAATAGTCTCCGTCTCAGACACGTGTACCACCAGTGAGGGAAGCACCATCGGAATAATCAGAGTGATTGCCTATGAAGCATAAGTTAAAAGCTGGTTAATAATAGAAAAATGGATAGAGCGTTAAAGAATATACGTTCCTCTGATCATCATGCTGTTAGTTTCTATTCACACGCCAGCGTTCCTGTTATGATAAAAACCAATAGCGGGATATAACTTGCTCCTTCAGATGATAGAAGAATACGTCACGTCTTGGATGAAAGAGCAAAATACATAACATGGCTATCACACTGGCATTTGATGTGTACGGCACGATCATTGATACACATGGTGTTACCGTTGCTCTTGAAAGGCATGTCGGAGAACGATCAGGGGAATTCTCACGCCTGTGGCGGGAAAAACAGCTTGAGTATTCATTTCGAAGAGGCCTCATGCAGAACTACCGGGATTTTTCGATATGTACGGTACATGCCCTCGATTTTGCCTGCCGTTATTATCATGTGTCTCTCTCAGAGCAGGAGAAAGAGGAACTGATGAATGCGTATCGCGTTCTCCCGCCTTTTCAGGATGTCAGAGTGGGATTAGAAGAGGCAAAAGACGCTGGATTCCGTTTGTTCGCGTTTTCTAACGGGAAAGCCGATGCTGTGGAAACGTTGCTCGTAAACTCGAACATAAGAAGTTTTTTTATTGATGTTGTCAGTGTTGACGAAATACAGACATTCAAGCCAAATCCCGCTGTATACCGTCACTTTTTAAAACGCTCTGGCTCCATGGGTAACAGGGCCTGGCTCATATCCAGTAATCCATTTGACGTTATTGGGGCGGTTTCAGCGGGCATGCGGGCCGTATGGGTCCAGCGAAATTCGGATGCAATTTTTGATCCGTGGGAAATTGAACCAACTATCGCGGTGAAAAGTCTCGCTGGTATGGCAAAACGCATAAAGAACAAAGCAACACAGCCTGATTGATTGTCAAAAGGAACATCAAAAAATTATTTTTCGCATTAAGAAGGTGTCTCACGTACGTATCAAATGATTGATGTCCATTGCTGTTTCCAACCGGCATGATTCCGTTATTTCTTGTCCCCTATACTATCTTTTTTCATACACTTTCCCTTTTGAATTATGTAACATTTAATTATCGTGAATGAAAGGATCTTGGACTGATACGATTTAATGGCTAGGCATTCCCATGGTATGGATCCCATGACTTTTGTCACATCAGTGCACTGTATGGATGGCCGGGTGCAGGAACCGATAATTACGTTTCTAAGGGATAGGTATAACGTATCATATGTTGACTGCATTACTGAGGTTAGCCCGTGCAGGATACTCTCAGACGAGAGCAATGAAAAATCCATTAAATTGATCCTGAATAAAATTGCCATTTCCCTGCATCATCATCACTCAAAGCTCATTGCGCTCTCGGGTCATCATGATTGCGCAGGAAATCAGTCAGACAGAGCACAACAAATAGAGCAGATACATAAAGGCAAGCACATGCTGAATGAGCATTATCCTGAAGTGGATATAATCTGTCTCTGGGTGAATCAGGACTGGCACATAGAAGTTGTCTGATTGTCATGATAAATTTTTGTATCGTAATGTTTTGTAAATAGCAATACAATATCAGGAACCGATGAGGAGGAAGATATGGTTATATCCGCCAGAGGCGGAGGCGGACAAGTCAGGCCAGACGGAGGCGGGCAGGCCCTCATGTTAAAGATCGGCGCGAGAGCATTGATTCGCAAGGTATTTACTGAAAAAGAGGTGATACAATTTGCAGAACTTTCATTGGACAGGAATCCACTCCATTTGGATAAGGAAGTTGGCAAGGCCTCTATTTTTGGACAACGTGTTGTGCATGGCATGCTCGTTGCAAGTCTCTTCTCCGGATTAATTGGCATGGAACTTCCGGGCAAAGGCTCGATCTATCTTGGACAGACGTTGACATTCAAAGCACCTGTATTTATCGGTGAAGCGGTTACAGCGACAGTTGAAATAATAAAAATCAGGAAAGACAAGCCGATTGTTACATTGAGCACTGTATGTGAGAAAGACAGTGGACAGGTAGTCATTACAGGTGAAGCCGTTGTTAAAGTTCCGGAGATGATTCCGGTTAGTTAAACAATCTGCAAAAGTACACTGGTTGTGCGTTATAATGAAATACATAAATTCATGGCTGGCAAAAGTATAATGTAACTGTTTATGTCTAGATGTTTAACTATTTGATTATAATAGATATAATTATTGTAATGTAATGACGTATAGTGAACAGGAATCATGTTATAACAGTGGTTTTCATATGAAAGACAGTATGGTATGGCCAAGATCAAGCATATTGAGCAGAGAATCAGGAATATAGAGGGATTCAAGGTGCGCATTCTTACGTCGTATGGACGCGATATTCGGGGAGATCTTACCGGAATTCCGGACTTTTACGCGTATGAAAAGGCTTCAAGAAATGACATGACGGTTGAGACCTGGAAGGCTACACGGTTTAGACCGCTGTATCCCGGCTTTGATGTTGATGTCTTGAACAGGCGCGGAGAGAGCATGCAGGGCAATACCAAGCTAAAGACTGTAAGAAATACCTATTGAGAAATCGGACTATAGTTCATCAACGTATATAATGGGAAAAAATAGACAGGACAATACCAGAAATAACTGGCGGAACAGGCTCTACATCATAATTTTTGAAGCTGACACACCAGAAGGCAAACTGTTTGATGTTGTTTTAATTGTGAGCATCATCCTGAGCGTTGTTGCTGTGATGCTTGATAGCGTCAGGACCATCAATGCCCGATACGGTGATACACTGTATGTTATTGAGTGGTTTTTTACCCTGCTCTTTACAGTCGAATATATTTTCCGGTTGATCTCTATTGGGAAACCGGTACGCTATGCCCGCAGTTTTTTCGGCATTGTTGATCTGATTGCAATATTACCTACCTATATCAGTATGTTACTTCCGGGCAGTCAATACCTCATAACTGTTCGTATTTTCAGAATTCTGCGCGTCTTCAGAGTGCTCAAGCTGGTTGAATACAGTGATGAGGCGCAGGTGCTCCTTCAGGCAATACGGGCGAGCCGTAGAAAAATAACGGTTTTTGTTTTTACCGTGCTTACACTGGTAGTAATATTCGGAGCACTCATGTATTTAATTGAAGGAGAAGAAAACGGGTTTACCAGCATTCCGAGAAGTGTCTACTGGGCGATTGTTACGATGACCACGGTCGGCTACGGCGATATTTCCCCTCATACCAATCTGGGACAGGTAATTGCTTCGGTTATCATGATCATGGGATATGGTATTATCGCAGTCCCGACCGGCATTGTAACGGTAGAGCTTTCTCATGCCCGGTTAAAATCAAGACGTCAATTTGTCTGTCCGTCATGCAGTGCAGAGGATCACACTGAAGATGCGAAACATTGTAAGGACTGCGGTGAAAAGCTCTAAGAATCCCGCTTTCAATGATTTATAAGAGGCAAAATTGCTGCTTTACTGAGACAAAAGATATCTGTAATGATCGTATAGACAATAATGTTGCGAATTTTAAATTTTGGATTGATCTCACTCCTGATGACTTCATGCACTGCCTATCAAATGAATACCCGTATTTATATCGAGCAGTACGGTGTTGTGGATCCTACTCCGGCCAGCTTTAAAATATGCTATTCTCATGGCTGTGAGGATCTGGCAGAAGTTCAGCTGAGTCCTGATCAATGGGAACGCGTCAGGGCTATCTTTTCAGCGAAATCTGCTGATGCAGCTACAGAACGCGAAAATATATCCCACGCGATTGGCATGCTGGAGTCCATGGTAGGTCCGCTTACCGAGACTGAAAAGGATATCGGGGGATCATTTCACGGTATTCTGCGTGCCAATCAGATGGACTGTGTTGACGAGGCAGTCAATACACTTACGTATCTGACGATGATGGAGCAAGACCGATTGATTTCATATCATGATATCAACCTGCCTGCGAGTCGTGGATTTTTTCTCAATGGCTGGCCGCATGTTGCCCCGGTTCTGGTGAACAAGCAGACAAAAGAAAAATATGTTGTTGATTCCTGGTTTCTTGACAACGGACAACCGGCTGTTGTGCTTCCCTATAAAAAATGGAAGTCCGGATGGAAGCCTGTAAGGAATTGACAGTTATTTTTTTTATATCACCGGTCGTATCCAGGGATCAGTGCTCTTTACCATCGATCGAAACGAATACCTAACCAGTCCGAAGAGGATATTCGATACATGAACCTCAATACCGATATCTAATCTTTTCCCGCCTTCAAGCCCTCTATAAAATCCTTAATTTTCTTCTTAATCTCATCACGTGCCCGTCTGAAATCATTCAAGGTTTCTTCTTTGCTGCCGATGAAACCAACCGGGTCTTTAATCGGCCAATGATGACGCTGTATCCGGGGCGGAGTCCATGGACAGGATTCTTCCGCATTATCACATAAGGTTATAATAGTGTCCATTTTCTTAAGCAGATCTTCATCAATGAGCTCTGATTTCTGACGTGATATGTCTATGCCGATCTCTTTCATAACAGCAGCGGCATTTTGATGGATACCCGCAGCTAGCAATCCCGCACTGTACGGCTCAATGACCCCTTTGCCAAGGTGACGGGCAAAACCTTCTGCCATCTGAGAGCGACAGGAATTCCCTGTGCAGAGAAACATTACTTTAAGCATGTGATGTGCCGGCAATCTTTCGATCTGTCTCTTTACATATCGGCCTAAAAAAAACTCCTATTTCAATCTTTGTTCCGAAAGGTGCAGATGGTCAGTCTCAATATCTACCAGCGCTTCAAAAATCTCTTTAACCCGCTGATTATCAGAGGCACCTGCAGCTTCACGGTAGAAATTGATCGCCCGCGTTTCGCGGGCATGGGAATCTTCGAGGTTTTCCCTGTTTTTTACGTGACACGTATCATTGCCTTTTGGAACACTATCAAGTTTCAATATCTTTTTCCAGATGCTGGCATGCTCCGCCTCTATTTTTCCGAGAGCCTTGAAAAGTAATTTGCCTTCTGCATCATCAGTTTTCTGGGCAGCACAGAAATAGAATGCGGAATTGCTCACTTCCACCTGCAAGGCGTGCTCGGCATTCGCCCGATCTTTATCGTTTACCTCAATATCAAAATTGGCTCTGACATCCTTTGCTTCCTTGATATATTCCTGATGCGCCCCACAAAAAGGGCAGTTGTTCGGCGGACTCTCTCCAACATAGGGATCACCGCAGATTTCACACCTCCAGAGTTTCACCATCGTCAACCTCCTTTGTCAAGTGTATGAAGTACAAATAAAATCACTGATGCGGGTTAATCTTATTCTACCAGATTATCGCACTATTTCGGATGAAGATAGTATGAATTAAAATCCGTATTTGAGATGAATATGTCCCTCAACAACGAGCTCAGCATGTGATATTCTGCGATAATCGTTATGTTGAAGAAATGTGAGCGATTTTTGGTTTAACCAGACGCCGATAATCTTCCAATGTCACTCTCATGAGTTCGGTATGCGTTCCTGCATTAAATACTATTTCCTCATTGTCAGATAATTTGGCATCCATATATACGTCCATGTCATACAGGCTTCCAAAAGGCGGCATGGCACCAATGTCACAGCCTGGAAACTTATTCTTGAATTCGTCTTCTGACGAAAGATCTACTGTGTTTGCACCAGATGCTTTTCTTAAGAGTTCGAAGTCGACTTTTGCAGGTGCGGACAGAACGGCCATCGACATTTTTTTGTCAATTTTTAACATCACAGTTTTTACCATATTTTTGCCGCTTATATGAGCAGAAGCAGCTGTTTCTTGTGCAGTATAACTCGGCGAATGTGTAATGATCTCATATTGAATTTTATTGTTGTCAAGGAATTCTTTTAATTTTTTGACTGGCATAATTATCCCTCCAGCAAGACAAGAGTTTTAACTATTTCGGACAGATTTACCTTTCTATCTAAACTATATCACCAAATTTCCCGAGCGTCTATATATAAAAATGGAATACCATTAGTAGGTTTCTCTATAACTGATTGTTATTTGTTAAAATGACTAGATGAAAATTATCACCGTTAAAAATCTTGTCAAGACGTTCGGACATATACGGGCAGTTGACGATATTTCCTTTGATGTCGAAGAAGGGTCAATTTTTGGCTTTTTAGGTCCAAACGGTGCAGGAAAGACCACAACCATAAATATACTCTGCACACTGCTTGCCCCAACGTCGGGTCACGCTTCGCTGAATGGTCATGATTGCAATAAAGAGTCTGCTGAAGTGAGAAAATCTATAGGTATTGTTTTTCAGGACAGTTCTCTGGATAAGGATTTGACGGCGCGAGAAAACCTGTTATTCCATGCCTATCTCTATAATGTTGATAAGTCAGAAAGAAAGAAGCGCATTGGTGACGCCCTCAGTTTTGTGGATCTGGAGGATAGGGCAGATGACCTGGTAAGAAAATTTTCCGGGGGCATGAAAAGGCGTCTGGAAGTAGCACGGGGATTGATCCACCGTCCAAAGGTCCTCTTCCTGGACGAGCCGACACTCGGCCTGGATCCGCAGAGCCGGGCGAACCTCTGGGAATTCATTACTGAATTGCCAAGAAAACATGCTGTCACGATCTTCATGACTACTCATTATATGGAAGAGGCCGAGGCCTGCGATAACATTGCGGTCATTGATAAAGGGAAAATCATTGCATTGGGTAGTCCTACCGACCTCAAGAAGATTATCGGTGGTGATATTATTTATATCAAAACAGATGACAATAAAAAGGCGATGTCAGATATCAAGAAGGTCATTGAGGCTGACGTTTCTGAAAAGGATGGTGAAATCTATTTGTCCTCTTTGAAAGGCGATTTATGCATTCCTGTCATCATTCGCGAGATTGGTGAACGGGTAATATCTGTCAGGATGCAGAGGCCAACCCTGAATGATGTATTTCTGAAACTGACGGGGAAGGAAATCAGAGATGAGACAGCAACTCCGGAGGACAATATTAAGGAGGCAGTGAGATCGTACAGGAGACGGCATTAAAGACGGGTTAAGGATAAGGTTAAGACAAAAACTAAAGACTGACTTAAATTGAGAAAAGAAGAAACAAAAAGTCAAAAGTACTGAGAATCCTTCGACAAACTCAGGATTAGATGGGATAAGTATTAAGTCGCATAGCATGGAGAGTGCAGCGGGAGGAGTTCTGATAACAGGCATATGGAATTTAATGCAATATATGTAATTGTTGTCCGTGAGTTCAAAAAATTTATCCGTGAGAGGAGCCGCCTTTTCTCCGCTATTGCACGGCCTTTGTTATGGCTTTTCATCGTTGGAGGCGGAATGTCGAGGATCGTTCCTGCAGGTGAGGGAGTTTCTTATATTCAGTTCATCTTTCCGGGAATTCTCGGGCTCACCATTCTGTTTAGTTCAATATTCTCCTCTATATCGATTATCTGGGACAAGGAATTCGGTTTTATGAAGGAGATACTGGTTGCACCGGTGTCGAGGTTTTCTGTGGTCGTCGGGAAGGCAACAAGCGGCATGATCATCTCAACTATACAGGCTGTTATTGTGCTTGGACTGTTTCCTTTTATCGGTCTTCAGCTCTCATTTGTGCAGTTTTTCAGCGCAGTGCTGATCTGTGCGCTCCTTGGTTTTACGATAGCTTCGTTCGGAATCCTCCTTGCTTCTTATTATGAGAGTTATGAGAGTTTTAGTGTGATCATGAATTTTATCGTGATGCCCATGTTTTTTCTTTCAGGAGCAATGTATCCGGTAAAGCTTTTGCCATCTGTATTGAAGATCGCTGCAAAGGCGAATCCGCTTACGTATGGAATTGATGCTCTCAGGAATGTAATACTGCCTATGGAAACAGGCAGGATGAGCTCGGACTTTTCAATCTACAGCGATGTTCTGATCATCATTGCAATTGCAGTGGTGTTTGTTTTTGTTGGCGGGAAGGCATTTGAACGAAAGCAATGATGGTATTCCGTAAGATGAAAACTGATTACCTATTCCGGTTCGGAGATTTTGCCTTCAGCGCGGAGCCCGCGAATAAACTGTATAATTGCCAGTAATGCATCATCATAATCATCGTTCTCAACAAACGTATTGAACCGAAATGCCTTTTGATGACGTGTTGCAACACCGTCAATATGGATGAGAAATGATCCAGCCTTCTCACGATAGGTTACCAAAGCATATTGTGTATCGTTCATCTGTCCCAACCGTATGTGATCAATGATCTCCGGACCAGCATAGAGCTGCTTCACTGATTCCATGGCCTGATCATGGAATGAGTGAGGCAGGGTTCTATTGAAAGGAATTTCTGAAATCTGGAGGGCATCACGAAGAGCAGTAACTTTATCATGATTTATTAAGGCCGGGATAAGACCGTTTGATGACAATATGTGCGTTGTATACAGCGCTCGTTTATCATCTCCTGTTTCTATTTCGTCAGGAGCGGTGGATATGATGATCCTGCTGATCACAACCGGTCTCTCATACGAGCGGTATGACCACGTTACAATTCCCTGCGGTCTGAAATCAATAATCTGGAGGTAATACTCTTCTCTGCTGTCTCCGAATCGTGAAATAATCATAAATTCATTTTGAGTGTCGTGATCGAGCTGCACAAAACCGGACTCAACGAGATCATCCCCCATTATGGTAAGTTCCACTTGCTGAGCATATTTACCACTTCCCGAACGCGCAATGACACGGCCATCAGCAATCGATGCATCAATCGGGAGACTGGCATCAGCCGCCTGCTGTTCCGCAGATACCGTGAAATGACCGAGACCGCATAAAAAGAGAATGAAAAAGATTCCCATCTTCTGATACAGTGATCTCATTGATTCATATAATAGTCTCATCTGCCAGTTTCCATCACGTGAGATATCTTTTTCAAAAGCATGTCTGGAAGTTTGTCTCGGTTTGCCCGGGTCACTGCTGTTATTTCAATATCATCCCTGCTTTTAATACGCATGATAAAATCATCACCGCCAAAGGTTATGGTACCCACAACAATATTGTCCGAATCAAGGGCATGCAGGACAGCCTCTCTAAAGCGCTCAGAAAAGCACTCCATCTTGCCGATCTCATCGAGAATGACTATATGACTGTCTGACGGCTGTATTGATGGTACCGCAATATCCTCAATATTTTCAATGCTGACGCCGTATCTCCTGATACGATTCAGAGAGGCAATATCCTGATGAGCAAGATAAGCCTTTTGTCCATCCAGCGTCTTCATTAAAAAGCCCGTTCTTCTGTCATTGATTCTTTCTTCCTCTGTATAAAATCCATTTGCAGGAATAGGCAGTTTTTCAATTATTTTCTTGATGACCGTAGTTTTGCCCGATGAAGGAGCCCCAGTTAAAAAAATATTCTTCTTAATGGATACAGCAAACATCGTATGTTATCTAAGCCATGTCATGGAAAATCGGCTTTGAATTTTTTTTCCATTATTACTTGTCCGGAACAGAAACGCAAACATCTCAACTTGTTATAAAGAAACCATGTCAAAGTCTTCCGGATCGTATTATCGAGATAAGGAGCCAGATACCGAGAAGGAAGGCACAGCCGAAGGCTACAAAACCAAACAGTGACATCCCGTAAATCTTCGGCCCTACGTCTGACGCATGCATTATTGCGGAGCTGAGCAGCATTGCACTAATAATCATGCTAAAGGCAATGCGGTTAGTTGAGCGGTCCATGTCCAGTATGAATTTCTCAAGCCCGATATGGGTCATTTTTATATGAAATTCATCATAGACCAATTTTCTCATAAGCTGTTTCAGCTGTCTGGGGAACAGAGTAATTAAATCACTGATATTGACAACATTCTTTTTCGTATAATCATAGATTTTTGAGGGACTCACCCGTGCACTGACCAGTTTTGAAGCATACGGCTCTGAAGCAGCAATAAAATCAAAATCCGGATCAAGTTGAACGCCGATATTTTCAAGGATAAGCATGGCCTTGTTGATCAACAAGAGGTCAGACGGTATTTTGATATTATGCTTAACGGCAAGGGTGGTGATTGCTTCAAGGTATTCAGAGAAATTTATTTCCTTTAATGTCAGACCATAGAGCGGCTCGAGAAAATCAGCAAGGTCTTCCTTGAATGCCTTTCTAAACATATCAAGGTCTACGTGTTCAGGAATCAAACCGAGTTCCATATACTGGTCTATCAGACGGTCAAAATCGCGGTGAATCAGTGCGAGAAAGGTGTTGGCCATCGATTCTCTCAATTCAGATGAAACACGGCCGACAATGCCAAAGTCCATAAAACCGATGTTGCCGTCAGGCATCGCATAAATATTGCCGGGATGAGGGTCGGCGTGGAAGAATCCGTCTTCGAATATCTGTTTAAAGTACGCATCCACACCGAGACGGGCAAGTCTTTTGCGGTCAAGACCAAGCCGCTCTATACCCGGGATATCGTCGATCCTTACCCCCGGAATTCTCTCCATAATGAGAAGTCGGTCTGTTGTATATTCGCTATATACTTTCGGGATATACACATCCGGGTTGTTTTCAAAGTTCTTCCTGAATCTCAGACAATTCCGCTCTTCTTCAACAAAATTGAGCTCCTTTCTTACGGTTTTTGAAAATTCTTCGACAATTCCCTTCGGATTAAAAAAAACGCTCTCACTGATGTGTTTTTCCATGAGACTGGCTGCTGTTGTAAGTATATTGATATCTGTTTCAATCTGTTCCTTGATATACGGCCTCTGTACCTTAACGATAACGTCACTGCCATCATGCAACGTGCCGTAATAGACCTGGGCAATGGATGCAGCAGCTATCGTTCTGCTTTCAAGACGCGAAAAAATCTTGTCCGTTTTAAAACCCGCTTCTTTTTCTATGATGGCAACAGCCTCTTCCGTGGGGAAGGGTGGTACATGATCTTGAAGTTTTTTAAATTCATCCGCAAACTGCTTGGTGACAAGATCAGGGCGGGCAGAAAGAAGCTGTGCAAGTTTGATAAAAGTCGGGCCCAACTCTGCGAAGGCGATTCTCAGCCTTTCAGGCACGGCTGGGCTTACGAGTGGCGGCCACTGACCTAATGTCCTGATTCTTTGCCTGAAGGGAATGAATCTGCCAAGACGAAGTTGATCAATAATTCTGCCAAAGCCGTGTTTCAGAAAGACATTGATTATCTGTCTGAGCCTGTTTACATTCTGGTATGTTCTCTTAAAGTCGAGAAAACTGAAGGGCATCTAGAATCTTTCTGAATAAGTCTTATGACTTTTCTATTGTATCAAGACGGGCAGCAAGAGCATTAATTTTCTCTTCTATTTTTTCGATATCGCTTTTTGTTGTCAGGTTCATCTTTGAAAGTGTGGTTTCAAGAAGTTCACCAAGACTCTTGCTCATATCTTCAGTGTTCTTTTCGGCCTTTTCCGACCACTCCTTAACCAGTTTTGCTCCCTGGGACTCGCTGAGCTCCCCTTTTTTTACAAGTTCATCGACAAAATCTTTCACTTTTTCCTGAACGCCGAAACCGGCAAGCAACGCGTTACGCAACATATCAAATAATGCCATGGTAGCCTCCTTACGGGAATACATTCTTCAGTATTACGACAGGTTTTTTAAGCACATTCAATTCGTAATTATATCGTATAATGATTCGAGGGCTTTGTCCAGTTTTTTAATATCTTTTGTCCCGCCCTGAGCCAGTTCAGCCGTACCTCCGCCTTTTCCTCCTGCTGCAGCTGCGATCTTCTTGAGCATGTTACCGGCATGATATTTCGGGGCAAGATTCTCTGATACCATGACTACAAGGGAAGCACGGTCGTTTTTTACCGAAGCGAGAACCAGAATACCGGAACCCATACGATCCCTGATACTGTCCGCAATTGTCCTCAGATCCTTCTGCTCGAGACCGTCAAGCCGGTGGGCGATTGCCTTGATCCCGTTAATATCCCGGGCATTCTTTATAATATCCACAGATCGTTCCGATGCGGTTTTTGCCATAAGCCTTTCATGTTGTTTTTCAAGCTCTTTCATTTCGTCGATTAGCTTTATCAGTTTGCCTGAAGGATTATCAGCTACTTTCATGATTTCGGTTATCTTTCTTAATTCTTTTTCCTCGTCCCTGAGATACGCAAACGCCTTTTTCCCCGTTACGGCCTCAATCCTTCGAATACCTGCGGCGAGACTGCCTTCAGAGAGAATTTTGAGGAGACCGATATCTCCTGTTGCAGAGACATGGGTCCCGCCACAGAGCTCCATGCTCACCTCAGGTATGGATACTGCCCTGACCGAAGCGCCATATTTTTCTCCAAAGAAAGCCAGCGCACCTGATTTTATGGCACGATCAGTGTCCATGAGTTCTGTTTTGACCATGATATTTTTCAGAATGATATCATTTACCATATCTTCAAGAGATTCTATTGACTCCTGAGACAGTGCATCAAAATGAGTAAAATCAAAACGAAACCTGTCATGCCCCACATAGGATCCGGCCTGTTTAATATGTTCCCCGAACAGCTTCCGAAGAGACGCATGCAGTAAATGCGTTGCAGTATGATTTCGCATGGTTGAACGTCTCATATCTTCGTTGACTAAACAGGTGACTGCTGATCCGACACGAAGCAGGCCGTGCTTTATCTTTACTTTATGAACGTGAATGCCTTCAACGGGTTTTACTGTATCGAGCACAACTGCGGTCGCAGATTCAGATGACAGTTTGCCACTATCACCGATCTGTCCGCCTGATGTCGCATAAAACGGCGTCCTGTCGAGGATAACTTCTCCTTCATCACCTTCTTTTATTTCGTCGCGACGCTCATCATTGGCAATAATCGCGAGTACGGTAGCCTGAGATACCAGAGTATCGTACCCGATAAAATCAGTGTTCAGACTGTGTGCCAGATCTCTGTAAACCGGAGCAATTGCAGAATCTTCCCCGGACCATGACGCCCGTGCCCGTTTCTTCTGATCCTCCATTTCCCGGTGAAAACCGTCCTCATCAATACCAAGACCGTTTTCCGACGCAATATCCCGAACAATATCAAGCGGGAATCCAAAGGTATCATACAACCTGAACAGTTCATTGCCAGGGATAGTGTCAAGGCCCGATGTTTTGACGTCCTCCACAACTGACTGAAGCATGGACAGTCCATGCTCAAGGGTTTTATTAAAACGTTCTTCCTCAAGCTGGAGGATCCTTCTGACACGTGCACTTTCCTCTTTCAATTCCGGATATGCATCGCCCAGGGATTCGACAACGGCGTCACATAACGTATACAACAAGGGATCACTGATATCAAGATTCCGCGTGTATCTCGAGGCTCTTCTTATAATCCGTCTGAGAACATACCCCCGCCCCTCATTGGCAGGGATAAGCCCTTCAGAAAGAAGAAAGGTAATCGCACGCATATGGTCGGCAATTACGCGGATAGCTGTGTCGCTGTTCCTGTCCTGACCATACTGTTTTCCCGACTGTGACGAGATTGCGGATATAATGGGTGCAAAGATATCAGAATCAAAATTACTTTCTTTCCCCTGAAGCACAGCAGATATTCTTTCAAGTCCCATGCCGGTATCAATGCTCGGTTTCGGAAGCGGATTCAAGCTGCCTGATTCATCTCGTTCGTATTGCATGAACACAAGGTTCCACAACTCGAGGTATCTGTCGCAGTCACACCCTACTGTGCAATCCGTTTTGCCGCAGGAAAGAGTATCTCCCTGATCAATCAATATCTCGGAACAGGGTCCGCACGGACCAGTATCTCCCATCTGCCAGAAATTATCTTTTGCACCGAGGCGGACGATTCTGCTTTCGGCTATTCCTATCAGATTCTTCCAGAGTTCAGCACTCTCATCGTCTTCTTCAAATACAGTTACCCAGAGTCTGTCGATCGGCAGTCTGAAATGATCGACCAGCAGATCCCAGGCATAACGAATAGCATCCTTTTTAAAATAGTCTCCAAAGGAAAAATTGCCGAGCATCTCGAAGAACGTATGATGACGGGCAGTATAACCAACATTTTCGAGATCACTGTGTTTTCCACCTGCCCGCACGCACTTCTGGCTGCTAGCAGCGCGGGCATACGCACGCTTTTCCTGACCAAGAAAAACATATTTAAACTGAACCATACCGGCGTTTGTAAATAACAAGGTTGGATCGTTTTTTGGGATGAGCGATGAGCTCTGAATAATTTCATGGTCTTTAGACCTGAAAAATTCAAGAAAAGATTTTCTGATTTCAGCGCTTTTCATTCGTTACCGTGTCAATCCCGGGTGGTTCGTGATTATCTTGGTGAGACGGTCATCAGTAAAAAAAAGCTGCGTCTTGAAAAAAAGTGCCTTTTTATAAACCCATTCCGTATATTCCTTGCCGTCCTCTTGCGGCTTATGAGGGATAATATTGTCAGGTCCGCCCCATGCGTACCTGACCTGCACTTTTGACATGCCTATGGATATCTCGCCTTTTTTGATCTGTTCCTGAACAGGTGGTGGAAAATCTTTGATTTCCTGATGGGAATAACGCATTGATCTCGCACAGCCTGACTGAATTATGAAAAGAAATGAAATAACGGTAATGATATATTTTTTCATGATCTACTCCTTACTGCAGATTGCAGTCCCTGAAGACCGAACGTATGACACCCAATGAGTATCCTCTTCTCACCAGGAAATTCCAGAGCCTCTTCCGGTCGCTTTCCGTAATATTATTATCTAAATGAGCAACTTTTTTCTCAAGCAGGGTTTTGGCATTTTTCATATCACAGCTTTCATCATAATCCAGCGTGGCGTCAATCACTGTTTTTGATATTCCCCGTTTCATCAGAAATTTCCTGGCACCGTAGTGTCCCAGTAACCGCTGTTTGTACGCCTGCCTTTTCAGAGATACTGCAAGGGCCTTATCATCAAGATAACCGGCCCGTTTAAGATAAGAAATGGTTGAGGATACGACCGCTTTAGGAAAGCCCTTTCTGGAAAGCCTCTCCCGTAACTCGTTTTCGCTTCTTCCTCGATATCCTAGCAGTTTAAAAGCATATTGCCGTGCGCTATGTGCCGAATCGGTCAATTTTCATATCGTCCTTCTCTGGTTGATCTTCAAACGTAAGATCACTGGTCGATTGTATGCCTTTTACCTTCAAGGCGAAGTCATCGGGATTGGTAGCTCTGCGAAGAGCTTCCTCATAACTGATTAATCCGGATTTAAACAGGCTGAACAGTGACTGGTCAAATGTCTGCATGCTGTAGTGTATCGCTCCCTGAGCAATAACGTCGTTTATTGTCTTTGTTTTGTCAGGGTCCAGAATGCAGTCCTTAACAGTTGCCGTGGCAATAAGAACTTCAACAGCAGGAACTCTTCCTTTCCCATCAGCCCGGGGTAGCAGTCGCATGGAAACAATTGCCTTTAGTATCGCGGCAAGCTGAATCCTCACCTGTTTATGCTGATACGGAGGAAAAACAGCAATAATCCTGTTAATAGTTTCAGCAGCATCGGTTGTATGCAGCGTACTCAGGACAAGATGCCCTGTTTCAGCGGCTGTCAAAGAAGTCTGGATTGTTTCGAAATCTCTCATTTCGCCCACGAGGATGACGTCAGGGTCCTGCCGTAATGATGCACGCAATGCCTTGCCGAAAGACTCGGTATCACTGCCGATCTCTCTCTGGTTAACAATTGAACGCTTATCCCGGTGTAAATATTCTATCGGGTCTTCAATGGTAATAACGTTGTCGGTTCTGTTAGCATTAATATGGTCTATTATGGAGGCCAGGGTTGTCGATTTCCCACTACCGGTCGTTCCGGTAACAAGGATTAATCCACGCGGTTCGAGAGCAATTTTCTTGATTACATCAGGAAGCTGGAGTTCTTCAAAAGTAGGAATCTTCATGGGGATAACCCGAAAAACAAGTCCTATAGTACCCCTCTGCACAAAGATGTTACATCTGAACCTGCCCAGTCCCGGAACACTATAGGCAAGATCAATATCATTTCTCTTCTTGAAAATCTCTCTCTGTCCGGGACTCATGACGGTGAAGGCAATCTTCAGGGTATCATCTTGACTCAATTTGTTTGCAGTCGACAGGGAATTGAGAGTCCCGTTAATCCTGAGAACAGGATGGGATCCAACTTTAAGGTGCAGGTCAGATGCACCCATGGAATGTGCATTCTTTAAAAGTTCATTAATTTCCATAAAACACTCCTGATCTTACTTACTCTTCAGATTTCTTTAGATTATACGCCTCAATAATCTTTGATTCCAGTTCATGCGCGATCTCGGTATGCGTTCTTAAATACTCCTTGGCGTTTTCTCTTCCCTGGCCTATACGGTTGCCTGCATAACTGTACCAGGCACCGGATTTCTCAACAATACTCTTGGCAACACCAAGATCAATAATCTCCCCTTCTTTTGATATGCCCTGATTAAAGTAGATTTCAAATTCAGCCTGTTTAAAGGGAGGGGCCATTTTGTTTTTTACCACTTTAACACGAACACGCCCTCCAATAAATTCCTGGTTTTCCTTGATATTTTCAATTTTTCTGATATCAAGTCGCATCGATGAATAGAATTTAAGGGCATTGCCGCCAGTCGTTGTTTCAGGACTGCCGAACATAACGCCGATTTTCATCCGTATCTGGTTTATGAATATAACCGTTGTATTGGATTTTGCGATCGCAGCTGTCAGCTTGCGTAATGCCTGGCTCATTAGGCGAGCCTGCAATCCCGGAAGGGAATCTCCCATGTCGCCTTCTATCTCTGCCCGAGGAACCAGCGCAGCGACAGAATCGATTACGACAATATCTACTGCCCCGCTTCTGACAAGATATTCAGCTACTTCAAGTGACTGCTCACCGGTATCCGGCTGGGATACGAGCAGATCGTCTACGTTCACTCCTAGCCTTCGGGCATAATTGACGTCAAGTGCGTGTTCTGCATCTATAAAGGCAGCTGTTCCGCCAGAGGCTTGAGCCTGCGCAACAGCATTGAGGGCAAGGGTAGTCTTGCCAGAAGATTCAGGTCCATAAATTTCAACCACCCGGCCTCTCGGAAGACCGCCAATGCCCGTTGCGATATCGAGTGACAGCGAGCCGGTAGGAATTGCTTTGACTCCCTCAACGGTTTTTTCCTCCCCAAGTCGCATGATAGATCCTTTTCCGAAATTCTTCTCAATCTGGGAAATAGCCATCTCGAGCGCTTTAACCTTATCTTTATTCGACATTGTTCCTCCTGCCTAACGGGATTTGAGCAAGGGTTTTATACCGTGCCCCGGACGGACTCAGTTCACTTTTTATGAGGCTGATATTCCTTACCTCGCACGTTCCAAAATTGTGAGATGCGTATTCATCCAATTTTCTGATAACAGGTCGGACTCTGTTCCGAGAACGGACCCTTCCAATCGTGACATGTGCATGAAAAGCTCTGTTTTCAGCTGAAAAGCCAAACTGTTCCATTTCATTCTCAATATCACCATGCATTTTTTTCATTACCTCTGCCTGATCTGCTCCGATCCACAGAATCCGTGGCCTTCTTCTGTCGGGAAAACATCCGACATGAGATATTGTAATATAAAATGGTGAATAAGATAACATTTTTTTGCCGAGAACCTCTGTAATAGGGATAATGACAGGTTCTGGGGTTTTACCAAGAAATTTGAGTGTAAGGTGCAGGTTTTCAGCCGGAATCCATTTCACATCAGCCCCTGTTGTCCGAAGTATGTCTATTATTGCGTGCATTTCCCTTTTTATTTCTTCTGGAATTTCTATGGCAATAAAACACCTCAGGTCCATAACTGAAGATTGTGATAGAAGAATTGCAGCGCCTCGAACGCAGCCTGTTTCTTTATTTCTTCCCTTGTACCCGTAATTTTTAACCTCTTTGATTCGGTAATGGAATCTAATGCAACAGCTATATAAACGAGACCAATGTCTTTCTCTTCAAGCCGTTCAGGTCCTGCTACCCCGGTAACGGCAAGGGAGGCACCTGTTTTGGAGGTCTTTTTTACTGATTTTGCCATTTCCAGAGCTGTTTCTTCGCTGACCATGCCAAACTTATTTATTGTGGCATTGCTGACACCGAGAACAGCATGTTTGGCGTGTCGGGAATACGATACAACACAGAGATCGAAAAACTGTGAAGCTCCCGGCAAATCAGTCAAAAGATGAGAAATATATCCGCCAGTGCACGATTCTGCTACACTCATGCGGAGATTTTTTTCACGCATCAGTGCGGCTATGTTCTCAACCAGGGTCAGAATATGAGCATCCATACGTGCAGGAAAATGTTTGTATATATCCCGGCAATGATATCATCGATCATAATGCCAAAGCCATGGCGGAATTTCTTTTCGGCATGTCTGATCGGAAACGGCTTTATTATATCGAACGTTCTGAATAAAAGAAAGGCTGCAACCAGATATGCTGCTGCCGTAGGGAGAAAAAGAAATGATACCAGTATCCCCACTGCTTCATCAATAACAATCTTACCGCTGTCTTTCTCATTGAACAGATGTTCAGCAATAGAAGAGGCATAGACACCCAAGAAAAAACCCGCAAGGATAATAATAGCGAGAAAAACGGCAGACGGCCTCAAAAGAGTAAACAGAATGAGTCCAATCAGGCTTCCGAAAGTACCCGGAGCAAACGGGATGTATCCGACAGGGCCGAGTGTGGCGATGTTTTTCCATATGCTGCTCATGACTGTCTGCGGACAGGCCGTCCTATGCTTCAATAATTTTGTAACTGTACGTTATCTGTGCAGTACCTTCCAGTGTTGCCTTCACCGAGCAATACTTGTCCATAGAGAGCTGGACTGATCTTTTCACCGCTTCCTCTGATATGTTTTTCCCTGTGATGACAAACTCGATGGTAATAGCGGTATATTTCTTGGGGTGCTCATCGGCCTTTTCTCCAACAACATGTATTTCCAGAGATGTTACGTGCTGCTTCTTTTTTTGCAAAACAGAGATTACGTCCATACCTGAACATCCACCGGTTCCCATTAACAGTAGTTCCATCGGGCTTACACCGGAGTTGTTACCGCCGACTGAAAGCGGTCCATCCATCACGACTGCATGTCCTGAATTTGCAACCGCGACGAACTGCATTCCTCCAGTATATTTTATTGTAGCCTTCGGCATGGTATCCTCCAGGAGTTATCAGATTACGTCTTACTGTATAAAACATCTTATGTATTGTCAAATAGAAATAATAATTTAGACGGAACATAACGTGCGTTCTATTCTTCTGCCATCTACTTGATTTCACACATTAATTGGACTAATATACAATAAAGGAGTAGGGAATACTTTTTTGGTCGGCCTTTTTTATCTTCTGTTAAAAATGATAACCCGAACGGGGTATGGAGCTGTATGTAATTGAGGAGGTTCTATGAACACGATAAAGACAGTAATGCTTATGACAATGTTAACCCTGCTGCTGGTGTACGGCGGGGCGTATCTTGGGGGCAAGCAGGGCATGACGTTTGCACTGATATTTGCCTTTCTGATGAATTTTGTGACCTATTTCTTCAGTGACAAGATAGTGCTGAAGATGTACCGTGCGAGAGAGGCGACTGAAGCAGAGGCGCCGGCCTTGTACAGAATCGTTAGATCGTTGACGCAAAAGGCAGGAATGCCGATGCCAAAGGTTTATGTTATACCAAGTCAGTCACCGAATGCCTTTGCCACCGGAAGAAATCCGAACCATGCTGTCGTTGCTGCGACCGAAGGTATTATGGGAATTCTTACGGAAGATGAGCTTGCCGGTGTTATGGCACATGAACTGGCCCATGTTAAACATCGGGACATCCTGATCGGGACGATTGCCGCAACAATTGCTGGAGCGATCAGTTATCTGGCCATGATGGCCCGTTGGGCAATGATCTTCGGCGGGCGGTCAAGTGATGATAGGGGTGGCAACCCGATCGTTGCTTTGATTATGATGATAGTTGTACCGATTGCGGCCATGTTGATTCAGATGGCTATTTCTCGATCTAGGGAATATGCAGCGGATGCGGGCGGCGCGCACATTCACGGGAATCCGCGAGCACTTGCCAGTGCGCTCAGAAAACTGCATAAAGGTGTTAAGGCAGTACCAATGAACGTAAATCCCGCAACGTCTCATATGCTCATTGTCAGCCCGTTAAGCGGCAGATCAATGATGAAACTTTTCAGCACACATCCGCCGATGGAAGAGAGAATTGCGAGGCTGGAATCATTGTCCTTGGGGAGTTAACAACAGCAGATGCCCTGCTGTATGCTTATGTAATTCTTTCCCTTTTTGCTGCGTAGTCTTTTTTCTGTTAAACAGATGGTGAGGAGCCGACATCCATGTACTGGCATCAAAAAGATATTGATACGGTAATTGCAGAACTTGACACTTCCCGAAAAGGGCTTACTTCAAAAAAAGCTGGGAAAGCACTTAAACAATACGGCCCTAATGCATTAATAGAAAAGAAGAAAAGAACGCCATTCGTGATGCTTCTTGACCAGTTCAGGGATTTCATGATAATCGTTCTTATTATGGCGGCCATTGTCTCAGGTTTTATCGGCGAACTCACCGATACCATAGCAATTATTGTAATCGTCGCCCTGAACGCTATTATCGGTTTTGTTCAGGAATATCGGGCTGAACGTGCAATAGCAGCACTGAAACAGCTGTCTGCTCCAGTGGCTCACGTCATACGGGACGGAGAGTCAATAAATATCCCTGCACGTCAACTGGTTCCTGGTGACCTTGTGATCCTTGAGGCAGGCAATATTATCCCTGCAGACCTGCGTTTACTGGAGGCAGTTCAGCTGAAGGCAGTTGAGTCCGCGCTCACTGGCGAATCAGAATCTGTGGAAAAGCATATACGGTCCATTCACGATGAACTGCTTCCCATAGGGGATCGGAAAAATATGGTTTTTAATGGGACCTCTGTTTCGTATGGAAGGGGATCGGGGATTGTTGTTGCTACTGGTATGGAGACAGAACTCGGCAGGATCGCCACTATGCTTCAGGAAGAAGAAGAGGTTAAAACGCCTCTACAGAAACGGCTTGCTGTTTTTGGGCAGAGACTTGCCGTTATTGTTCTGGTTATCTGTGCGGTTGTGTTTGGGTTTGGTCTTTTGAGAGGAGAGCCGCCGCTTCTTATGCTCCTGACAGCAATTTCTCTTGCAGTAGCGGCCATTCCTGAGGCGCTCCCTGCAGTGGTTACCATCTCGCTGGCTCTTGGAGCAAAAAAACTGGTACGGCAGAATTCCTTGATACGTAAATTGCCAGCGGTTGAAACACTGGGATCGGTTACCTTCATTTGTTCGGATAAAACCGGGACGCTTACGTTGAATAAAATGAGTGTTGAAGAAATATATGTTAATGGTCAGATGTTGAAACGCACACAGCTGAATGAAAAACATGATCGTATTGAACAGAAACCGGCTCTGGTCACCTTTTTGCGTTCGATAGCCCTGAACAATGATGTCAGAGTGGGGTCTGACGGAAATATCATCGGCGATCCTACGGAGATTGCATTATATGCCATCTCCAGGGAGCATGGCTTCGTCAAAGACCGTCTTGAGAAGCAGTTTCCCCGTACCTATGAAATCCCTTTTGATTCAGACCGGAAATGCATGACCACAATTCATAAATGGTCGCATGATACCTGGGTCTCTTTTACAAAAGGCGCTGTCGATGTATTAATGCAGAAAACCGATAATATCCTGACATCTGATGGTGCAGGGTATATTGACAATGATGAAATTCAGCGGGTGCATAACCGCATGGCCGCCGACGGCATGAGAGTTCTGGGCGTAGCCATGAGAATCTGGAAGCAGTTGCCTGAAGATATAACAGCAGAAGCAGTGGAAACAAACCTGACCTTATTGGGACTGGCCGGAATGATGGATCCGCCGCGACCGGAAGCGATAGAGGCTGTACAGCTCTGTAAAACAGCTGGTATCAGACCGGTAATGATCACCGGTGACCATCCCATAACAGCCCATGTGATTGCAAAACGTATGGGGATCATCGAAGAAGGCTCAAAGGCTGTTATTACCGGACGAGAACTCAAAAAACTTCCCTTTGAAGATTTTGAGGAGCGGGTTGAGCGGCTGAGTGTGTATGCCCGCGTTGCCCCTGAACAGAAACTGAAAATTGTGAAAGCACTACAGGACAAGGGGCATTTTGTTGCCATGACCGGTGATGGGGTCAATGATGCCCCTGCACTCAAGCGAGCTGATATCGGAATTGCTATGGGCATTACCGGCACGGATGTATCAAAGGAATCAGCCCATATGATTCTTCTGGATGATAACTTTGCAACGATTGTTAAGGCTGTCAAAGAAGGAAGAAGAATATTCGATAATATCCGCAAGTTCATAAAATATACCATGACCAGTAACTCCGGAGAAATCTGGACTATTTTCCTTGCTCCTTTTTTTGGTCTGCCGATTCCTCTATTACCGATACACATTCTCTGGATTAATCTGGTAACTGATGGCCTGCCCGGGCTTGCATTGGCGGCAGAGCCGGCGGAAAAGGAAATCATGAGCAGACCTCCGCGACATCCAAAAGAAAGCATTTTTGCGCACGGACTGGGATCGCACATATTGTGGGTAGGGCTTCTTATGGGTGGCGTCTCCATTTTTTCGCAGGCGTGGGCAATAAAGACCGGACATGAAAACTGGCAGACGATTGTGTTTACCGTGCTCTGCCTGAGCCAGATGGGCCATGTGCTTGCTGTGCGATCCGAGAAGGAGTCTTTCTTCACAATGGGTGTCTTCTCTAATATGCCGCTGTTAGGGGCCTTTGTGCTCACCCTGGCGCTTCAGATGGCAACGATATATGTGCCGTATCTCAATCCCATATTCAAGACAAAACCCCTGACCCCATCAGAGCTGGTCTTTACCCTTGTGTTATCATCAGTGGTCTTTTGTGCGGTCGAAACAGAGAAATACTTCAGGAGAAAACAGCGGAGTTGAAACGGCAGTCAAAATCCTTGTGCTGATTCATCCGATGAACAGGAAAGGAGATCAGATGGACAAAACAGTGATTAAAACCGAAATGCCTGACATCCCGTTATCACGAAGGGGCAAGGTCAGGGATATCTATGATCTTGGTGACAGTCTTTTGCTTATTGCCTCTGACCGAATATCTGCATTTGATGTGGTACTTCCATCCGGCATACCGGGGAAAGGAAAGGTCTTGACGCAGATTTCGCTCTATTGGTTTACGGAGATGGAAGATATCATAGCGAATCATTTGATCTCTGCAGATGTGAATGATTATCCCATTCAGTGCCGGAAATACCGTGATCAGCTTGAAGAACGAAGCATGCTCGTAAAAAAGGCCAGACAGATTCCTGTTGAATGCATAGTGAGGGGATATCTTTCAGGAAGTGGCTGGAAAGAATATCAGGCCACGGGTATGATATGCGGCCTTGATCTTCCCAAAGGCATGAAAGAATCAGAACGGTTCGATATCCCGATCTTTACCCCGAGCACCAAAGCGGATGAGGGACATGATGTAAACATATCATTTGCCCAGGCAGCCGATATTGTCGGCAAGGAAACAGCAGAGAAGCTGAAAGCGGTGAGCCTCAGCATATACGCAAAGGCAAGAGAAATGGCCGAAAAAAAAGGTATTATCATAGCGGATACCAAGTTTGAATTCGGTTTCTACGATAGCGAGATAATACTGATTGATGAAATACTTACACCTGATTCATCACGATTCTGGGCTGTCAATGCCTATGAGACCGGGAGATCGCAGGACAGTTATGACAAGCAGATCATACGGGACTATCTGCTAACGCTTGACTGGAACAAAACATATCCCGGACCTGAACTGCCAGCACATATTGTTGAAAAGGCTTTGGCACGATATAAGGAAATATATAGCATTCTCACTGGATAGGGCTTCAGTTTCGTGCTGTTTTATGAAGGATCAGCCCAATATACTTGTTTATCGGATTGCTTCTTTCCAGAAAGGGTACGGATTTCTTACGGCGTACCCCGAATTTGTTCATTTCCCACAAAATATCGTGGTTGTCAGGGTCATATTGTAATCCGTCCTTCAGGGCCTTGATAGCCTCCTTTTTCTTTTTGCCCTTAATGTAAGCCCTGCCTAAATTGAGGTAAAACACCGGATAAAAGAATTCAATGCCGAATGTCATAGTCTCATTCAGCCTGTCTAAGGCATCACGACATATCGATATCCCTTCCCGCGGCTTATTTTCTATAACGGCCACAAGACACCCGTAATACGATAGCAGAAAGGGATCCTTCGGATATACCTCAAGTGCCTCTCTGAGCGTACGGAGTGCGTTTTTGGGATTTTTGTTCCTGAGCAGATGTTGAACCTCTTCGAAATACACGGACTTCCGTTTTTGCACTTTAGCCTGACTTGAAATAAACATGTCAATAGCTTCCTGATGCTGCTTTTCCAGGAAGGTCTTGAGTTTGTTTGTGAAAGACTTTAATTTCTTGAGATGAGTATAATTTGATTTCTTTGAATATACAATTTTGCCTTTCAGGTAAATCGTCGTTATCGCCGTATTCGTTCGTGGCCCCATATCCTCAGTCTGGACCTGGTAGGTAATATCATCTATTGTGACAGCATTATTCAGTTCTTCAGAACCCTTGGCTTTTATATCTATCTTCGATTGCTTGGACATGTTCTATTCTACCAGATTGAATTGCATCAGCACATTCTTTATCTTATAATGGAATTCATGGATAAAAGAATAGTCTATTTTGAAAAAAAAGGAAAGCATAATACCGATGCATGTCTCGAACTGCTGAAGGAAGCTGTCAAACGGGATGACTATAAACACGCAGTCGTAGCCTCGACAACCGGAGAGACTGGACTTCTTTTTTCTGAAGCTCTTAAGGATACAGAACTGAACCTTGTTGTTGTCAGTCATTCGGTTGGTTTTAAAGGACCAAATACGTTTGAGTTTGCGGATGGCATAAAAGAAAAAATATTGGCAAACGGGAACAAAATGTATACGGGCACAATGCTCACACATTCGATTGAAACGTCTTTGAATGCTAAATTCAGCGGTATCTATCCGGCAATGATTGTTGCACAATCGTTAAGGCGATTCGGGGAGGGGGCTAAGGTATGCTGCGAGATTGTGATGATGGCGGTCGATGGGGGATTGATACCTGAGCAGGAAGAGGTTCTCGCAGTTGCCGGCACCGGATATGGCGCGGACACGGTTATGGTTCTGCGATCAGCTGCGTCAAAGCGGTTTCTTGATCTGAGAGTACTCGAAATACTTGCAAAACCAAGACTCTGAAGACACGTTGAGGGTTATACGTCTCCAGCGGAATAAGGTTAAGGCTGAGCACATAGAATAAAGATGTTCAAACAAAGACGGGTAGAGAAAGACAGTCTTATTGTTACACATTTTGGCGGACGTCATACATACCATGACGCCCTTACCGCATTGCGCGGTTTGCTTGAATTGAACGCGGGTAACAAACATATATATGAGATTGTTATAAATGATGATCTGAAACTGTATTGTACCGAACAGGAAGAAAAAATGATTACGAGCAAGATTATATCAACTTTTGGACAGTTTGAACGAGGTGCTTTATCTGTTGTTTCGAACAGTAATTACGTTTTTGGTCTGACGAGGATGCTTACCGCAACGTGAGAAAATGAACTCATTGCCATATCGGTTTTTCGACGTGAAGCACGTGCCCGAAAATGGATTCAGAAATTAAGAGCATTACATGATAAAATGATCAGGTCGACGGGCTAATGTCCGCTGATGGTATCAGATCGTAAGCCCCAAAGAAATCATATTTTATACAAGGATATCTCCATGAACCGCCGTGATCCCCAATAAAGGGAGAGATGTTTTTGATTTGGCAATGTTTTTTGCAATTACTTTTTGATATATCCTTCAACAAGGATATCTTCGGCTATGCGCTTGATTGATACCTGTTCGAGCTGATAAGCGTTTTCAAGCTCTCTAAACTGCTTGCCGCCAACTGCAGGAACTGAATCTTTGCCGCCAATAATCTTTGGTGCTATGAAAATCATGACTTTGTCTACAATCCCTGCTTCAAGACATGAGGCATTAAATGAACCACCTGCTTCGATCAGGATTGATGTAATATGCTTTCTTCCGAGCTCATGCATGAGCCAGTTAAGATCAACGGTATTCCCTGCATGTTCGATTAGTTTTACCCCTCTTTCTTCTAATATATATTTTTTCATTTGATCTTCAATCTTCAGATTGTGTACAGCCGATTTACGGGCAACGATGAGAGTAGGGGGTGGGACTGAAATGACATGTGCATCGGGTTTTATTTCCATTTCAGAATCAATAACAATACGTACGGGATTTCTGCCTCTGGCCATTCGGCAGGTGAGCTCCGGATCATCGGCTCTTACGGTACCAATAGCGGTCATAACTGCGTCTGTGCTTCCCCTCAATTTATGAACGAGCCTCCGTGACTTTTCACCTGTGATCCAATGGGACTTCCCCTCAGGTGTGGCTATTTTGCCGTCCAGGGTCATGGCTACTTTCATAACTACAAAAGGAAGGCCGGTTTTAATATTCTTGATGTATACTTCATTCAGTCTTCGGGCGTTATCTTCGTGTACGCCCACGACGACCTCGATACCGGCTTGACGTAAGGTTTCAATGCCCTGGCCAAATACCTTTGGGTTGGGATCCTCCATAGATATGACAACTTTCCTGACACCTGAAGCAATTATCCTGTCTACGCAGGGAGGGGTTCTTTTGTCCTCATGACAGCATGGCTCAAGGCTTGTATAGAGTGTTGATCCAGCAGCTTTACTTCCTGCATTATCTAGGGCTATGACTTCGGCATGAGGAGTTCCTGCCTTTTTATGATATGCTTCCGACACAATGCTTCCATTTTTGACAATGAGGGCCCCGACCATCGGGTTGGGACTGGTCTGACCCCGCGACCGCGAAGCAAGTGCGAGGGTCCTTTTAATAAAAAACTCGTCGCTCATACAAAAAAGAATACCATAAACAGGAACGGCATTGGAAAAAGATCGTCTGAATGGAGTCTGCCGGGCAAGCTTAACGCTGTGCTATAATGTATAAAGAAAAAATGCATGAAATGTCCATCGCTCTTAATGTGCTCGATATTGCTTCCGAACAGTGCAGAAGAGCAGACTGCGCAGAAATTGAATCCATACATGTGAAAATCGGCAAGGCTTCCGGTGTGTTCTGTGACGCACTGCTGTTTGCCTTTGATGCAGCCAAACAGGATTCAATAGCAAAAAATGCTTCCCTTCATATCGAAGAAGTGCCGGTTACCGGATTATGCAGTGATTGTGACAAGGATTTTGCTGTTGAAGAGCAGTACATCCTCTCATGTCCGTTATGTAAGGGAACGTCATTCACGATAACAGGGGGCCGTGAGCTGGATATCATAGATATCGAAGCAGTATAGTTACAGGTTGTGACGATCATTAATGTGTCGAGACGTCTTGTTTATGTAATGTCAATAAGGAGGTTTCAAACTGGTGAAGGTAAAAGTCATTACAAAGATTCTGGAAGCAAATGACAGAATAGCGCTGGAGAACCGGAACATATTTGATGAAAACGGGATATTTGTTATTAACCTCATGAGTGCTCCGGGAGCAGGGAAAACATCACTCCTTGAACAGACCATTCGGAAATCATCAGACATGCACATCGGAATTATCGAAGGTGATATTGCGGGAAGTGATGATGCAGAACGAATACAACGTCTGGACATACCAGTTGTGCAGATCAATACCGGAGGCGCCTGTCATCTTGATGCAAATATGATCAATGAAGTTATTCGGGATCTGCCTCTCGATACGCTCGGTATCGTTTTCGTTGAAAATGTCGGGAATCTCGTATGTCCGGCTGAGTTTAAGGTCGGAGAGGATATAAAAGTTATGCTTCTGAGTATTACTGAAGGTCACGATAAACCGCTTAAATATCCGCTCATGTTTCAGGAATCGTCAGCCCTGATATTAAATAAGATAGATCTTGCACCGTATACGGACGTTGATATAGCAAAGATAAAAAAGGACTCACTATCGCTCAACCCTGCGCTGCATATATTCGAGATTTCCTGCAGGACAGGTCAGGGCATCCAGGAGTGGGTTGACTGGCTCAAGAGACTTGCTCAAAAGTAGTCTGCTGAAAATTCTTCCGCAAGAGCTGCACTGTATCATCCGATTTTCGCTGTAGACAGGATTAAGTTATAATAAAAAAAATAATGCAGGATATAGATTCGCTACATATTGCTATTAAAGGAATCGTCCAGGGGGTTGGATTCCGCCCGTTTGTGTATAATCTTGCTCAGGAACTCTCGCTGAAAGGCTTTGTTACAAATACCTCTGACGGGGTATTTATATCCGTGGAAGGATGTAACCTTGACGATTTTCTGGAGCGGGTGAGAACAGAGTCGCCGCCTCTTTCAAAAATTATGAGTGTAGAAATATCTCCGTCAGAACCCGTCGGATATACGGTTTTTTCCATAAAAGACAGTTCTGAAAAAGGAACATTTACGCTTGTATCGCCTGATATATCGATCTGTAATGACTGTCTTAGGGAACTCTTCGACAAGCAGGACAGGCGTTATCATTATCCGTTTATTAACTGCACGAACTGCGGTCCGCGGTATACCATAACGAAATCAGTACCGTATGACAGAAGAAACACTACCATGAAAGTTTTTGAAATGTGCAGTGACTGTGATGCGGAATATCATGACCCCTCAAATAGACGTTTTCATGCACAACCGAATGCCTGCCCGCAGTGCGGACCCCGGGTCAAACTGATCGGTCTCGATACTTTCTTGAAAGATTTTTCGATTGACAGCCCGATGAGGTCAGCCCGCAATCTTCTGAAAGATGGGAAGATCATTGCAGTCAGGGGGCTGGGAGGCTTTCACCTGGCATGTGACGCTACAAATAGTGATGCAGTAAAAAAACTGCGCCAAAGGAAGCGAAAAAGCAATAAACCCTTCGCAGTTATGGCGCCTGATATTGAAGCAATCACTTCCATCTGTCATGTTTCTGAAAAGGAAAGACAGGTGCTTTCTTCGCCCGCAAGACCGATTGTACTTCTTCAAAAGCGATTGCCGGCAGTACTGACGGACGCAGTCGCACCACAGAACAGTACCCTTGGCTGCATGCTCCCCTATACGCCATTACACTATTTGTTGTTTTATCCGGATGATTTGCATTCGGCACCTGATTTCAAGGCACTGGTAATGACAAGCGGAAACCTCAGCGAGGAGCCGATCATTATTGACCTTGATGATGCCTGCTCCCGTCTTGCACCTGTTGCAGACGCTTTTTTAACGCACAATCGTGATATCCATATGAGAGTCGATGACTCGGTAGTCCGAATAATAAACGAACGTCCGGACTCCTCAGGTTCAAAATTTATTTTTATCAGACGGTCACGTGGGTTCGCTCCAAACCCGATACCGCTTCACTCAGATGGGCCTGATGTTCTCGGATGTGGCGCTGATATAAAAAACACATTTACATTGATAAAAGGACGTTACGCTATCCCCAGCCAGCATATCGGTGATATGGAAAATTACGAGACAGTGGATTTTTTCGAAGAGACACTTCAAAACCTCACGGCAGCCTATCGTGCAGAACCGGAAGCAATAGCTTATGATCTTCATCCGCATTATCTTTCAACGAAATGGGCATTGCAGCAGAAATCAGATGCCGGAGGCCGCATGATAACAACGCAGGGCATACAGCATCATTATGCACACATAGCTTCAGTCATGGCAGAAAAGGGTCTCAAAGAAAGAGTTATAGGGATCTCATTTGATGGAAACGGCTACGGTGTAGACGGAACATTGTGGGGCGGTGAATTTCTCATATGCGATATTCATGGATTTAAACGAGCCGCCCATCTCAAGTATGTACCATTGCCAGGCAGTGAAATGGCGGTGAGGGAACCCTGGAGAATCGCCGTCAGTTATCTACAGGAGGCGACAGGAGATCAGCTATGGGATTACATAAGACCGGAATTTATTGCGCGTCATGGAAAAGACCGGATAGAACAAATAGTCAATATTTCAGGAAAAAGGGAGTTTTCTCCGCTTTCTTCAGGAGCAGGACGCCTGTTTGACGCGGTCTCTGCCCTGCTCGGTATCTGTGACATAAATACATTCGAAGGTGAGGCTGCGATTGCACTGGAGTCTCATGTCGTGCAGGATGTATATGAGGATTATCCCGTTGATGTAACTTTTCAGGATATGATAGAGATTGATTTTTCTTACACAATTCTCAAGATTATAGAGGATCTTTCAAACAACGTGGCAACGGAGGTTATAGCAACCAGGTTTCATAATACGGTTATTACGGGAATAATAGCGGTAACAAGAAAACTTTCAATAATGTATAACCTGCACAACGTTCTGCTTAGTGGCGGTGTTTTTCAGAATCGGTATCTTTTGAAGAGACTTCTAGACGCTTTCGCTCATGAAGAATGCTCGGTATTTCTTAACGAAGCGGTACCATGCAATGATGCAGGAATATCACTCGGACAGGCTTACCTTCTGAGAGAGCGAATAAAGAAAGGGAGTATTTGAATTGAAGGCGGTCATAAGCAGAATAATGGATCTAAAGAAGTCAATCCAGCGTCCAGTCAGATTAATGGAAGTGTGCGGGACTCATACGGTCACAATCTTCAAACACGGAATAAGGAGCCTGCTGCCCGATGATATGCAACTTCTCAGTGGTCCCGGATGTCCGGTATGTGTTACATCTGTTAAAGACGTTGATACGGTGCTTTGTATGGCAAAAAAAGAACAGGTGACTGTTGTCACCTTTGGCGATATGATGAGAGTTCCGGGAAATAAAAAATCTCTCTTTCAAGCAAAATCTGAAGGCTGTGATATCAGAATAGTGTATTCCCCTCTGGATGCACTGACGATAGCGCAAGAGAACCAGAATAGAACGATCATTTTTTTCGCCACAGGGTTTGAAACAACGTCACCATCTATAGCAGGTACGATTCAGGAAGCAGATAAGCATGAAATTAGTAATTTTTATATATATTCAACGCATAAGCTAGTACCCCCCGCATTGAAGGCGTTACTGTCCTCCGGAGATGTCCTTGTCGACGGCTTCATACTGCCCGGACATGTCAGTACCATAATCGGGTCACGGCCATATGATTTCATCGCATCTGATTATCATAAGCCATCCGTGATAACCGGATTTGATGCTGGTGACATTCTCGAGGCTATCATGATGCTTCTGGATCAGATTGCCTCGGAGCGTTCTCTTGTCGAGAACCAATATTCAAGAATAGTGCGCCAAGAGGGTAATCCGAAAGCAATAGCCCTTATCGATGAGCATTTTGAACCTGTAGATGCTGTGTGGCGGGGAATCGGGACCATACCAAAAAGCGGACTGGCATTACGAAGTCAGTACAAACACAGAGACATCGCATCAGTTTTGTCATGTAACGTATCTGACGCATCAGAACCACGGGCATGTGCTTGCGGAGATGTCCTGAAGGGTATTAAAATACCTACGGATTGTGCTCTCTTCGGCAGGGCTTGTACACCAGAAAAACCGGTGGGCGCCTGCATGGTCAGTTCAGAAGGCAGTTGTGCAGCATATTACAAATATTCCGGTGTGACACGGTCATAGCATGATGTCATCACATCACGATCCATCTGAGCACGATGATAGAGACGAAGATTTGGAGACCATTCAGTTAAGCCACGGAAGCGGCGGCACGATGATGCACAGATTAATCAGGGAGTATTTTGTGCCTGCATTCGATATTAAAACGCTCTCTGATTCGGCAGTTGTCGACATACCGGCAAAACAGAAACTGGCCATTACGACTGATTCCTATGTTGTTTCACCCTTATTCTTTCCTGGAGGTGATATTGGCACACTTGCCATATGCGGTACGGTCAACGACCTTGCTGTTTCAGGTGCACGGCCGCTCTACCTCACTGCCGGATTTATCATCGAGGAGGGTTTTCCGGTTTCAGATCTTGAGAGGATTCTCAATTCCATGAAATCACTTGCAGATAAAACTGGCGTAGCAGTCGTTGCCGGGGATACAAAAGTGGTGGATAAGGGAAAAGCAGATGGTGTATTTATTAATACGGCGGGCATCGGGGTTGTATACGAAGGAGTGACTATTTCGTCTTCGGAGATGAAGCCCGGAGATAAGATAATCCTGAGCGGTTCTATCGGAAATCATGGTATATCGGTAATGGCGGAACGAAATGGTATAAGTTTTGAACCACAGATTATGAGTGATGTGCGACCTCTGAACAATCTTGTGGAGACGATACTGCGAACATCCAAGAACATCAGGACTATGAGAGATCCTACAAGAGGAGGCCTCGCAACGACTTTGAAAGAAATGGCGAATGATTCCGGGTACGGGGTAACTCTTTTTGAAAATGCTGTCCGTATTCAGTCGGGTGTTAGGGGGGCATGTGAGCTCCTCGGTCTCGATCCGCTTTATGTAGCAAATGAAGGTATTCTGGTTGCGGTCGTTGCCAATGGTGATGCTGATAAACTGATTTATGAAATGAAAAAACATACTTTTGGTCGCGATTCTGCTATCATAGGTGAAGTATCCGAAAAGCCGGAAAAGACTGTGTTATTGAAAACTGATTTTGGTGGCACACGAATTATTGACATGCTTTCCGGTGACCAATTGCCTCGAATCTGCTGAAGGGGGGAATACTGTGAAGAACTACACTACCATCCTTGTCTTCTCGATCGTGATTCTGGTTTTTCTTTCTGGTTGTTCCAAACCGCCAATCATTGTAAACGGGAAAGAAATAGACGGAAAAACCTATGAGTTTCGATTGAATGAGCGTGTTGAGGCACATAAACAGATGAAATTGGGAGTGGACATGTCCAGAATCAAACAGGCTGTTATACAGGAACTGATTGGTGAAACCCTGATACTCGAAGAAGCTGCAGGACGGGACATACAGGTTTCAGATGAAGAGCTCGATAAACAGATTACATCCATGAGGAAATCGGCAGGCAAGGAAGAATTCGACAGCAGATTGAAGGAAAGAGGAATAGCCTTTGATCAGTTTAAGACCATGACAAAAGAAAAGATGATTATTTCAAAATTTATCAATACTCTGGTGAACGAAGATGCTGTCCAGGAACATGAGATTCGGGAGTACTATTCCAATAGTCCAAAACCCTTCATCAAACCGATCCGCGTCTTTATGAGACTCGTAGAGTTTCCGAATGAAGAGGCAGCACTTGCAGCCCTGGACATCATGAAAAATAATAAAATCAGTTTTGATCAAATGGCAGATGAATTAAGAGAAGAAAAAAAAGCTTTTTCGACTGATTATGGATGGGTAAATCCCGCTGTTTTTTCACGATCAATATCATCGGCAATAAAAGGTCTCGACGTTGGCACACACGGAGGACCGTACATGGGGAAGAACAGTTATTTCCTGATACGGGTTAAAGATCGGGAAAAGGAAACCGTAGCAAGGTTTGAAGAGGTGAAAGACGATATAAATACTCTGTTATTGCAACAGAAAAGACAGGCGGCCATTGCGCACTGGGTAGCTGACAGAAAAAAGATGGCCAAGATCGAAATAAACCTTTAATATAGAGCGATGAAGAAAGCTGTATTACGATATAATAACGGCAACATGATAAAAGGTTATGTAAAGGACTTTTCTCCTGCAAAAGATGAGGTGACCATAAAAGAACAGGATTCTGAGAAAATTCGTACGGTTCACATTGATAAATTGAAGGCAATATTTTTCGTGAGATTTTTTGTAGGAGATGAAAATTATCATGAAAAGAAAGTATATGGATTAAGCAAACCGACGGGAAAACGGGTATTTATCAAGTTCAAGGATGGTGAATCTCTTGTGGGTTTTCTTGAAGGAGACGTCCCCTGGAAACATGGTTTTTTCCTCTCAAAAATGGATGGAAATCTGAAGGGATTTTTTCTGATACCGGTAGACCTAGGATCTAATAATGAGAAGGTTTTTGTTATTGCCTCGTCAGTGAAAGACGTTACGATAGTGCCATAAACCGGGCGGGGGAGGAAACAGTGATACTGGGAGTTAATGTAGATCACGTTGCCACAGTAAGACAGGCTCGCCTTGGTGTTGAACCTGATCCGGTCATAGCTGCATCGCTCGCTATTCTCGGCGGGGCAGATGGCATCACGATACACTTGCGAGAAGACCGTCGTCACATTCAAGACCGTGATCTCGATCTCCTGAAGGAGATTGTTCCTGTTGAACTGAATCTGGAGATGGCTGCAACCAGGGAAATGATATCCATCGCAAAAAAGAAACGGCCTGATATGGTAACCCTGGTTCCCGAAAAAAGAAAAGAACTAACCACAGAAGGCGGACTGGACATCAAAAGAAATCGACATACGCTGCAACGAGCAATTAAAACCCTTCAGGACAGTAATATCTTTGTAAGTCTCTTTATCAATCCCTCTAAAAATGATATCGATTTGTCAAAAACGATCGGTGCGGACATGGTTGAAATCCATACTGGTCAGTATGCCAATCGGAAAGGGAGACAGCAGGATAAAGAGCTGATTAGGGTCATCGATGCGATAAACAAGGCAGTTGCAGTCGGCCTGGAAGCCAATGCAGGCCATGCCCTGAACTATACGAATGTGTCTCAAATTGCAGAACATAAGGATATACGAGGACTCTATATAGGGCACAGTATTATATCACGGGCTGTCCTGGTCGGGATTGAGCGAGCTGTTCGTGAAATGAAGGAGTTAATGGACAAAGCAAGAAAAACAGGATAAGGTCAAGGTTAACGTTAAGGATAAGAAGAAACGCATAGCGCAAAGCGCATGGCGAAAACAGCAGTTCTGAGCAGTGTGATAGCATTAAACATATTAATTATTACAAATAATATAGCATGTTATATGTCTTAATTTAATGTTATGCTTTAAATATTCCGTACTGCTGATTGCACTTTCTTTTCAATATGATATACGGCATTGGCATAGATCTCGTTAAGATCGATCGCGTAAGAACAGCTGTGCACCGGTGGGAGGAGCGGTTTCTCAAGAGAGTGTTCACAGAAAAAGAGATCTCGTACTGCTATGAAAAAAAAGATCCTTACCTCTCACTCTCTGTGAGATTCGCTGCCAAAGAAGCCCTTATAAAAGCTATTGGTTCTGATATTCCGGTCTCCCTCACTGACATTGAGGTTGTGAATTACGGAAACGGGCGTCCATTCATCAACGTTATGGGAAAACTGAAGGCTTTTTTCGTAGGCAAATCAATTACCTCGATTCATCTGAGTCTCAGCCATGAAAGAGAGTTTGGCGTTGCCTGCGTGGTTCTGGAGACTTCCCCGTGAAAGTAGTAACGGCTGAAGAGATGCAGGACATAGATAGGCAGACCATACAGGAATTTGGCATTTCCGGACGTGTCCTTATGGAGCGTGCAGGAACTGCAGTAGCCGAGAAGGTAAAAGAGCTTTACCGAAAGCGAAAAGTGATCGTACTTTGCGGTGGTGGAAACAACGGAGGTGACGGACTCGTCGCTGCACGAATCCTGCACAAGTGGAAATGGAATGTAACGTCATATGTCTGTTCACCGAAGGATAAATTGAGCCCTGATTGCCTGTTGCAGTATCAATCAGCGGTCAAAAAGGGAGTGTCGGTCGAATTCCGGACGGTTATGAAGAGCAGTGAACTCAGTCGCTCTCTTGTTGTTGATGCCCTCCTTGGTACCGGAATCAATAAAACCGTCAGATATCCTCTTGCACAGGTAATATCAGTGATCAACAGTTCACGTGCTGATGTGCTGGCTGTTGATATTCCGTCTGGTATCTCTTCTGACAACGGGCAGGTCATGGGTGAAGCGGTTCGTGCAGGCCATACAATTACCTTTGGCCTTCCTAAGATCGGCCATAAACTCTTTCCGGGGGCGCACTATACCGGAAAATTAGACATTCAGGATATCGGTTTTCCCGAGGAACTTACAAACTCTGAAACACTGCAGACACAGACAATCGAGCAATCTGATGCTGCGCTCCTGCTGCCAGAACGTTTTGATGATTCTCATAAAGGAGATTACGGACATATATTACTGGTTGCCGGCTCCAAGGGAAAAACAGGCGCAGCAATGATGGCTGCTGAAGCATGTCTCAGATCAGGCGCAGGCATGATAACCATAGGTGTTCCTGAAACACTCATTGACGTGTTTCAGGCACGGGTAACTGAAGAAATGGTATTGCCGCTTGCTGATAATGGGGATGGCTCACTTTCCAAAAAGGCTGCTCCCCAGATATTGAGATTTCTCAGTAAAAATGCTGATATCTTGGCGATTGGTCCTGGAATCGGTCTTACTGATCATACGGTCAAAATCATTTCAGATCTTGTCCAAAAATCAACGGCACCGATGGTTATTGATGCAGACGGACTGAACTCCCTGAGCAGGGGAATAACCGCACTGAAAAAAGCCAAGGCTCCCGTTATTCTCACACCACATCCCGGTGAGATGGCACGGCTGATCATGCAATTACCAGAATTCAGCCGGAAGACGAGCGAGAGCACAAAGACCGGAGCGGCACAGAGAGGTGCTCGAAAAGAGATTGAATCAGATAGAATAGGTATGGTTCGTTCATTTTCAAAAATAATGGGGGTCTGTGTCGTGCTCAAAGGGGCTCCGACCGTTGTTGCCGAATCTGATGGAAGTGTTTATATCAATACGACCGGAAATCCGGGAATGGCTACAGCAGGATCAGGTGATGTTCTTACCGGTATGATCGCTGCGATCCTTGGTCAGGGACTTTCGCCGTGCTCTGCAGCAATCCTGGGACCATACCTGCATGGCCTTGCAGGCGATTTTGCTGCAGCTGAATTCGGAATGCATTCTCTTATAGCATCAGATATTACTGCCATGCTGCCTAAGGCATTCTCTTCACTGCACGTGTGATGAAGCAGTTTATCGCACCTGATATTTTTAAGGATTCTGTTATTGCTGTATTTACCCGCAAACATCCAGGGGCGGATCTGGATGCCATCAGTGCTATGCTCAAGATAAAGAAAGAAGATATATTCATGCCTATGCAAGAGCATACCGATACGATTCATATTCTTCATGCCGATCGCAAACCAGTAATTGCTGATGCGATTATCACAAGGGAGCAGGGCGTGCTGCTGGGAATACAGGTTGCTGACTGCGTACCAATTCTGATGCATGAAAGTAAAAGAGGTGTTGTGTCGGTTGTCCACGCAGGATGGAGAGGCACTGCTCATGCACTGCTGCAGAAGACCATTCGTCTCATGATTCGGGAATTTACATGCAGGCCGGAAAACATTCAAATGGCTATGGGCCCAAGCATAAAGTGGTGCTGTTATGAGGTTGATTCCGATGTTTTTAAAGCAGTCATGAAGCAAACAGGTGAGGGTGATTACTACAAAGAGAAAGAAGATAAACACTGTCTTGATCTTGCAACGGCCAACAAGATTCAGGCACTGACGCTCGGTGTTTCAGAGGATAACATCTGGATCTCCGATGAATGTACTTACTGCTATCCGGATAAATATTATTCATACCGTTATGCAAAAAAACCATTCGGACGACAGGGAGGTTTCATAGGACATTGTTCGCGAGCATAAAAAGCAGTGCATGCTATACCTTCTGCAAACAGACCACACAATCGGTCATGAGCACCACGGTGCATAAGAGCGTATGAATATTCATTATGTACAGCACGTTCCGTACGAAGGGCCGGGCAGCATAGAGCTCTGGTCAACTTCGAACGGACACAAACTTACATCAACACAAATCTATAAAAACGAGATATTACCGGAAATGGATACCATTGACTGGCTTGTCATTATAGGCGGACCAATGAATATCTATCAGGAAGATGAACATGGCTGGCTTGTCAGGGAAAAGAACTTTATAGGGAAAGCGATTGAAGCCCGGAAGATTGTTGTCGGAATTTGTCTCGGCGCTCAACTCATAGCCGATACTCTCGGTGCACGGGTTTATCGTAATAGTCACAAGGAGATTGGATGGTTCCCTATAGCCTTTTCTGTGGCTGCCCGGCAATCTGAAATATTTGGCTTTTTGCCTGCCCATCTTACCGTTTTTCACTGGCATGGTGATACGTTTGATATAACGGAAAACGCTCTCCTTCTTGCAAGCAGTGAGGCATGCCAGAATCAGGCATTTCTCTATGACGGCCGGGTTATCGGTCTACAATTTCATCTTGAATCAACCCATGACAGTGTACAACAGCTTGTCGAGAACTGCAGAGATGAGCTTGTGCAGTCCCCTCATATACAGAGCGCAGATGAAATACTCATGCAGGGATCTAAAATGTTTAAAAAGAATAATGATGCTTTATCAGGAATATTTAATCGATTAGCTAAAAATCAATGACGACTTCCAGGGAAATTCAGGTAGAAGCTTATGCAGGGCACCGCGGCTATGAAAGTCCCCGTGCGCTCTACGTGGAAAGGAGGCGTGTAGAAATTCTGGACATTATTGACCGGTGGATTACAGAAGATATCGATCAGAGGGATATCAAACGGTTTTTTACTGTCATCTGTGAAGACGGTTTTATCTATAAGATATGTTATGATGACCTGAGAGGGAAGTGGTATCAGCTGTTTAAAGAGCGATCAACGGCCTAAATCAGATACCTTCCCATGTCAGCGTTCTTTTCCTGCAAGTCACCCCATTTTTTTTCTCCAATCCTTTAACCATTATTCTCCGTAAATGATCTTTTCATCTACATCAAAATAGATTTTGCCGCTCCGTTCAAACAGATTAACCTCAACGTAACCGATGTTATACGGCCCGTATTTTCTCGGCTGAGTAAGAAGATAACCGATTTTCTCGCCCTTATACATGATACTCTGCACGTGTACTCTCTTATATAACCTTCCTCTGCTCATAAACAGTATGGCATCATCAAATGTTCCGGTTGCTTTGCGAATCTGAACAGTATACGGAACAATCTCAACCAGGCTGTCAGGATCCTTCAGCAGAATTGCCCGGAAAATTTCACCGAAACCCGCGCTGTAAAGATACGTTTCAAAGCTCTTCTGCGGTATCGTATCTACTTCTTCTAAACGTATAGAACTAACGGAATATGCGCATGCTGAAGCTAACACCAGCAACAAAAAAATGGTATTTCTGATATAGTTCATCTGTGATATACCCCCTTTTATCCGTATACCCATTTCTCTTCTTATTTTATCAAGCTCAAAGAGAACTATGGTCACTGATCAGCGAAAAAAAGCATGTCATGATTACGTTTTTGAAGGCCTTCCATCTCTATCCCTCATATGTCTTCGCTATCTGAAATATCATAGGTATCAACGACATCAACGGTGGTTGTTTCTTTCCTGTCGAGCAGTTCCCGGTATATGAACGGTTTTGTGGAAAGGGGAAGGCTTCTATCTTCATACAGGTCTTTAAGATCAATAGTTTTCATGTCCTTCAAAAAAGAGGTAATCCGTGTCATTGGTGTATGATAGTTCCGTATCAAGGCATATCGAACCGTATATCTCAAAGACCACTTTGGGTGTTCAGAAATCAATCTGATGATCATTGGCTTTGTCCGCCGCCTGTTAACTGCCTTACAAAGATGCCCCTCACTTATCAACGGGCTCTCCAGACAGGCAGTTATCACCCTCTGGTCACCTCTTTCCAGCAAAGCCATAACAATGGTACTACTGGACCTCTTTGACAGAGCAATCTTGTTCCCCGCCGGCATGGCGGGAATCTTTTCAGTGATAGCGTATTCAATTTTCTGCCTCAGATTGATGGGGATATTCTGATCTTTCGTCATGTCGCCAAGGTCAAAGAGTCTAAAATATTTTAAGAGCGACATTGAGATGTTTAGAGGCGTTTTCGGATTCTTACAGATGGAGAGTTTAAGACGATAACTGTCTTTAAACCTGACATCATTAGCAAGTATTCCGAGCACGTCGGCACGCGTACTCTTTTGCTTCGCCAGGTAAATAGCCATTTCCTCAGAGAATTTTCTATTCAGGACCACATTCAGAACGACCTCGGAAACAGGATCCCGAACATATTTCCATAACTCTTCGCCCTGCGCTGATGATGCTCGGCTTATTCTTTCATCGACCGTCATCATAACCTAGTGTAACGCAAATAAGATCTCCTTAGTTTTAGTATAGCAGCGAACACACAAGAATGATCATACGCGATGGAAATGAAGTGTCTTAAAGCAGTCAACGAAATCGAACAACCAAAGTCTATTGAATAATCTTCTTTACGTGAATCTCCCTGGCAATTTCAGGATCGAGAGCAACGGTTGTCTCATCAATCTGAAGGACACAGGAAGGGGTCTTCTGAATGAATTTTATGACACTTCCAGCGGTTATTCCGAGAGAATTCAGTTTGCTGATCCGTGAAGAGTCGGATGGAACGATAAACGTTATTTTTCCAGTAGCACCAACCTCAAAATCACACAGCCTTGTAACGACAGGGGTAATTTCAATCTTAAACTTCTTGCAGCATTCTCCTCTGGGGATCGGTTTGCCATGGGGACAGGTCTGAGGGTGTCCCAGAAATGTACAGACACTTTCGGTAAGTTCCTCACTCAAAATATGTTCCATTTTACATGCATCATCAACGACAGCTTCGACGGGCATTTCAAATACATCTGTGAATAGCCTTTCGGCGAGACGCTGTCTCCTGATGAGACCTTTTGCTTGTTTCCTACCGTTTTCCGTAAAAAATATTTGGTCATTTTCCAGGCGGGCGAGCGCCTTCTTATTCAGAGTTTCGATAAGAGAATCCGTATCCGGATCGTCAGAGCTAATCGAGAAACGGGCAAGTTCGTTATGACCTTCTTCGCCCAGCACCCATATTAACTCTAGAGCCTCATCAATGCGTTCCTTGTCCTGTATTATCGTCATAAATAAATTATATGCTATCCTACGGGATAAAAAAACTCAAAATATCTTATTCATTATTGAAAAGGCAAAGCAATAGTCGTAACTTTCTTAAATGATTTTCTGTGTATCGGACACGGACCGTAGGTTCGAAGCCGTTCTAAATGTTCCCGTGTACAGTATCCCTTGTGTTTTCTGAAATTATAAACAGGATAGAACCTGTGATAAGCATGCATTATTGAATCCCTGACATGTTTGGCCACGATGGAAGCGGCAGCGACCGATGCGCTCTTTGCATCGGCCTTGATCGGGGAAACCTGTTCTATCGGAACAGAAGTCAGTTTCATAGCGTCAATAATGAGAAAATCGGGAGAAACGACAAGATCATCCACAGCTTTTTGCATCGCAAGTCTGGTGGATCTCAAAATATTCAACCGGTCGATTTCCTCATTGTACACAATACCGATGCCTATGCCTGCTGATCGCGAAAAGATGTCAAGGAACAAATCTGGAAAGTAACGCTCTGCTACTTTCTTGGAATCCTTGAGTCCTTTTATCCGGACATCTGACGCAAGGACAACGGCTGCCGCAACTACAGGACCGGCAAGAGGACCCCGTCCTGCTTCATCAATACCAGCAATGAGTTGATACCCCTTGTGTCTGTAGGTTTCATCATACTGGTAAATACTCATTTCAAAAAATGTTCAGGAAGCTGACGAGGTGATGTCTTTTTCCTTAATCTTTGCCGACTTGCCCTTCTTGCCGCGAATATAGTAAAGTTTCGATCTTCTTACATCGCCTCTCTTCAGGACCTCAACCTTCTGTATCGTGGGTGAACAGACAGGAAATATCCTTTCCACGCCTACTCCAAAAGAGACTTTTCTGACCATAAATGTCTCTCTAGTCCCACTCCCTCGTCTTGCGATTACAACTCCCTGAAAAGGCTGTATCCGCTCCTTGTCACCTTCAACAACCTTGACGGACACCTTTACCGTATCTCCAACACTGAATGTTCCGGGATTTCTTTTAAATCCCTCTTCTAAAGCATCTATCAATGTCATCACAACTCCTCCTTTATATCATTAAGTAATCTTTGTTCGTCTTGCGTAAGCGAATATTTTCTGAGTAGGTCAGGCCTTCGCTTCTGAGTAATCTTTAATGCCTGTTTTTTTCTCCATAACGTAATTTCGTTATGATTGCCGGATAGCAACACTCGTGGTACTGCCATGCCGTCATATTCATCCGGTCTCGTATAATGAGGATAATCAAGTAATCCCCATGAAAAAGATTCTTCCTTCGCAGAATGAGAGTCACCGAGCACACCCGTGAGCAGTCTCGAAACAGCGTCTATTATAACCAAAGCCGGTAGTTCTCCGCCAGTCAATATATAATCACCTATAGAAATTTCATCATCTGCCAGGTGCTGCATAACCCGTTCATCTATCGCCTCATATCTGCCACATAACAGCACAATGTCCCTGCTTTCACGGGAAATCTCCGAGGCGAGCTCCTGGGTAAATAATCGTCCTTTCGGGGAAAGAGCTATAATCTTTCTTTTGTTCTTCTGAGGCCATATCGATTCAGCAATCCTGAAAAAAGGCTCCGGTTTCATAACCATGCCAGATCCTCCACCATAGGGATAGTCATCGACCATCTTATGTTTATCTTCTGCATAATCTCTCAGATTATGAATATCCACGGTTATCAGATTCTTCTCGACAGCCCGCTTCAGGATACTCATGCCGACGTAGGCGTGAACTATTTCAGGAAAAATAGTTACAACATTGAATTTCATTGAATATATAATATCGCATCACCCGAGAAAAGTGATAGCGGTAAGTGAAGACAGTCGCTCATCCGAGGAGCAGCGGCACTGCTGTGGACTTTCGTCTGTGCCATAGATACGGGCATACAACAGCAATACGTCTGTCATATAGACAGCGTCAATCCAGCAATCCATCGATAAGGGTAATAATCATTCTGCCGCTTACAATATCAATTTCTTTAATAACATCTTTGATCGCCGGTAGTAAATACTCTTTTTTGTTTTTTTTGATGACATACACATCATTGCTGCCGGTATTGAAGATATCATGCACTTCACCTAAAAACTCACCTTCGTCGGTATAGACAGCAATCCCAATAATTTCGTCATAGAAAAACTCTCCCTCCATCAGATCAGGGTATTCTCTTCGCTGGATATTCACGGTTGCACCTCTGTATCGTGATGCTACCTCAGGACTTTTAACATCAGCGAATGACAGAATAATGAACCTGTTCTGTTTTCGTATAGACGTAATGTGCTTTTCTTCTTTTAAGCCATCAGGGGTGCAAACTGTGACTCTTTTTCCAGGATGGAGGATCTCTGGGTGATCCGATAGGGGGAGGGCCTTGATTTCACCCTTAAGCCCCCAGGATTTTACGATTTGTAATAAGGCGATGTAATGTGATTTATTAAAAGGTTAAAGCTCCTTGTTCGTTCTATTCGAGAATCTCAAGCACACAGCGTTTGCCAACTTTCGTCCCCGCCGCACTGAGAATCGTTCTCATTGCCCGGGCAGTCTTGCCCTGCTTGCCGATAACTTTTCCGAGATCACTTGATGAAACCCTGAGTTCATAAACCGTGGTTTTTTCACCGTCAATCTCATTTACCAGTACATCTTCAGGTTTGTCAACGAGCGCTTTTGCCATCATTCCAACTAAGTCTTTCATCATTCCTACCTCCAAGTGAAAGTTTGGCTGCTTATAATCCAGCCTTTTGCATTAGTTTCAATACCGTAGCAGTAGGCTGTGCCCCTTTCTGTATCCACAGTCTGGCTTTTTCCAAATCTATCTTGATTTCTGATGGTTTCTGCAGAGGGTTATAGGTACCCAAAATTTCTATAAAACGGCCATCTCTTCTTGTCCTGGAATCAGCAACAACAAACCGATAAAAAGGTCTCTTATGCGTTCCTATGCGCGTTAGACGTATCTTAACCAACGAATCCTCCTTGTTTGAGATATCATAAATTTTAATATATTGAATATGACAAAGTAAACCCCGTATCGCGCACGTGCTCCCTGACCGTCGTTATGTCTGCCTGACGGAAGACAGGCAGTTTGGAGTAACCCCCGGAATGCCGCTACGAGTCCTTACGAGCCAGATCAAAGGAGAGCGTCCATTAAAAGGGAAATGCGTTTGGCAATGAAAGTTTCTTCTTGCCTTTAAACCTCTTAAGCATTTTTTTGAGCTCAATATATTGCTTGATAACTCTGTTGACGTCAGCCACTGTCGTCCCGCTTCCCCGGGCGATTCGCTTCCTCCTGCTTCCATTGAGTACGTTATGATTTATTTTTTCCTGTTTTGTCATTGAGTTTATGATAGCTTCCACTTTGATAAATTCTTTCTGGTCAACATTAATATTCTTTAATTTCCCTATTCCTGGTATCATGCCCAGCAGATTCTCAAGCGGTCCCATACTTCTAACTTTCCTCAGCTGTTCCCTTAAATCATCAAAGGTGAACGAATCGGTCAGAATCCGATCTTGAAGTTTTTCTGCTTCTTTCTGATCAAAATTCTGCTGTGCTTTATCGATTAAACTCAGCACATCACCCATGCCAAGAATCCGTGAAGCAACTCTGTCTGGATGAAAAGGCTCCAGCATATCGATTTTTTCTCCAACACCTATAAATTTGATCGGCCTATCAGTTATGGATCGTATTGAAAGAGCCGCTCCACCCCGTGCATCTCCGTCCATCTTTGTAAGAATAATTCCGTCTATTCCTATTTTTTCATTAAACTGCCGAGCAATCGTCACAGCATCCTGTCCGGTCATTGCATCTGCCACAAAAAGGATCTCTTTTGGAGTGATAGCGTTCTTGATTGTGATCAGTTCTTCCATAAGACGATCGTCTATGTGCAGTCTTCCGGCGGTATCCACAATGAGAATATCCTGAGCGTCCAGTCTTGCTTTCCTGACAGATTCCTGCGCGAGCGCAACCGGATCTTTGCTTTCCTTTGAATGAAAAACATTGACATCCAGCTGTTTTCCTAACGTTATGAGCTGATCAATGGCAGCGGGTCTCTGAAGATCGCATGCCACAAGCATCGGCCGTCTTCCCTCTTTCTTGAAGATCCTGGCCAGTTTTGCAGCGGTTGTCGTCTTCCCCGACCCCTGAAGACCCACCATCATTAGGATCGTAGGAGGATTTGGTGAAAGGGCAATTTTTGTATGAGACGTGCCGAGCAAAGTACAGAGTTCCTCATGAACGATTTTCACGACCTGCTGACCCGGAGTTAGACTTTCGAGTATTTCTTTGCCAGTAGCCTTGGCCTTGATCTTCTGAACAAAATCTTTTACGACTCTGAAATTGACATCCGCTTCAAGAAGTGCCAGTCTTATTTCCTTGAGAGCAGTCTCGATGTCTTCTTCTTTCAGCAGACCCTTGCCTTTCAGCTTTCTGAGAACCGCATCCAGTTTATCGCTCAAGCTTTCAAGCATTTATAATACCTTCTCTATCTCCTTACTCAGATGATCTTCAAAGTCCATACCGTATGACGAATAGATGTGTATAACGACACCGTCTCTGTCCAGAATTACACTAGTAGGTATGCTAATAATCTGATAGCTATCAATAATATTCTCATCAGCAAAAAGAATAGGGTAATTTATCTTGAATTTATCTGAAAATGCCGCAACCATGCTGTTTTTATCCGCGCCCTTGTCCAGCGATATTGCCACGATAGTAAAGCCCTTTTCTTTATATCTTTCCTGGAGCATAATAAGTTCTGGAACAGATTCTATGCAGGGGGGACACCATGTTGCCCAGAATTCCAGTAAAACTACTTTGCCTCTGAAATCCGATAAACTAACATCCCTGCCATTGATATCTGAAAGTGTAAAGTTCGGAGCAGGTAACCCTTTCTGAACCGTCTTTTTCATGTCCTGAGTGCTATCACAAGAGACAAAAGCTGTGCAGAACAGAATGACAACGAATTGCGCTATACGTTTCAACATAAGCCTCTCAAAAGTGGTCTCAGGAAATAATGCCGCGTATTCCAGCGCAATCAGGAAGTGAGCAGTGAGTCAATTTTTGCTTTTAGCTGTGGTTTGGGAACAGCACCGACAACCTGGTCGACTCTCTGCCCGTCTTTAAAAAACATCAAGGTGGGTATGCCCATTATTTTATATTTACTGGCGATATCAGGATTTTCATCTGTATTGAGTTTCATTATTTTGACTTTTCCGCTGTATTCTTTGGACAGTTCCTCAACCGTCGGTGCAACGATGCGGCAGGGTCCGCACCATACAGCCCAGAAATCGATCATAATCAGACCAGCGGAATTCATCACCTCTTTTTCCCAGGTATCAGTAGTAACCTCAAGTACACCCTCAGACATGCATTCCTCCTTTTGCCACCAATTAGCGTTTTCGTTTTGCCCTAATTATATTTTGTATCAGAACATTTTGTCAATGAAGCTGCAGTGAAATCATAACGGTATACGGCATGGAAGATTGATTGAAGTAAAGGCGGTCTACAGCTGAATCCTACGTTCTCTGGCAAAATTTCTAATGATAATTACGGATGTGTTCAGACGCTGAAGTCTTAAATTTCTGCGACGAATCGCATCAATATCACCGGTTGGAAACCGGGACGTGCGAATTTCCTGCTGAACTTTTAATATTTCCTTATAAAAATCCTTAAGGAGTGCGGAGGGAAAGGACTTCAGAAATATAGGATTGATCGTAGCATACCCATCAGCAACATCATAGGTTATAGCTTTGACACTTTTACCACGTATATCAGCCATTGTCTTTCTTCCGATACATTATTTTCGATAGTAGTATACCAACTTCATAGAGGAGAATTATAGGGCCTGCCATGAGAGTCTGGTTAAAGGCATCAGGCGTAGGGGTCAGAATAGCCGCCGCTACAAAGGCCAATAGCACAGCGTATTTTCTGAATCTGGTAAGTTTTTGCGGAGTAACGAAGCCAAATTTTGTCAGAAAAACAATTATGAGCGGCAATTCGAAGACAAGACCAAAAGCTAAAATGAACTTCAAGGCAAAATCGATATAGTGACCAACTGCAATCATCGGCACCAGATTCTGTGTCTTATAGCCAAAGAGAAAAGATAAGGCAAACGGGAGAACAATTAAAAAGCAAAACAATACCCCTAAGAGAAAAAGGCCGGTTGAAGAGAAGAGAAAAGGAAGCAAGAATTTCTTCTCCCGCGCAAGGAGACCCGGAGAAACATACCGCCAGAACTGATAAAAAATTAATGGCAAATTAATAATAAGTGACGCAACAAAGGCAATTTTGAAATGCATCCATAATGCTTCGGCAGGCCTGAGAAATACGAGAGACTTCAGAGGAGACGATGTTTTTTCAATGATTTGAACATAAGGACTGTTGAGTTTCAGCTTCAGCTCCGATTTCAGAGGAAAAGAAAGGAGGTTAAATATATTCTCCGAAAAATAAAATGTAATAATAAAAGCCAGGCAAATACAAACCAGAGGCACAACAATTCTCTTTCGTAATTCAGAGAGATGTTCTGTCAAAGGCATTTTAGCTTCTTCCAATTTATATCCCTTCCCCTTCTCCGGATTTTTTCTGCATTTCGTCCTGCTCCGGAATGCCTTCCTTCTGCACTTCGTCCTGCTCCATAATGCCTTCCTTCTGCACTTCGTCCTGCTCCATAATGCCTTCCTTCTGCACTTCGTCCTGCTCCATAATGTCTTCCTTCTGCACTTCGTCCAGATGTGTATCATTGCCTGTTACGGTATCCTGTCGTACCTGATCGAACTCTGTTTCTATCTGAGATTTTGCCTGATAAAAACCTCTTCGCACCTCAGTCATCCATTTACCCAGAGTTCTGGCAAGTTCCGGAAGTTTCTTGGGGCCGACAACAAGAAGAGCAACAAAAAAAATTACAATCAATTCCTGCAAGCCAAGATCAAACATGATATAATCCTTAACGACGTTATTTTAGAAACCTGATTTACTCTTCTTCGTATATTTTCTTCAGATGTTTTTTTTCGTGCGGTGCAACAAAACCCACGGAAAAGATAATACGGTATTCGGGCGATCTGTTCTTGAGATCAAAGCCCAATCCAATGTTCGTATAAATCGTATCCGTCGTCTTTATCCGATATCCCAATCGTGCTTCAACTTGATCATATTCGTCTGAATAGAAGCCCTTCTTTGCATGCAGTTCACCAAGCATCGAGACGTTATGGGCGATAGATAATTCTATTCCTCCGGATAGAATAATTTCATCCTCCAATGAACTGTCTCCAGGACGGGCGTATAGGGCATTGAAATGACCCCTGAACGGCGGAATACGCTTACTGATAATCAATCCTACCCCCAGCTTACCGTCCGAACTCAGCTCTTCACGTCCGGTGGAAAGCGATCCATGAATCAAATAGGCAATGGAAGGTCCATATGTGCCTTCATCATAAATCCTGTGCTTGACGCCGAAAGCAATGTCTTCAAGACCGTCAATGGTGTCCAAAAACTCATGGACATAGGGAATAGTGATGCTCAGCTCAACGGAATCAGAAATACCATATGATCCCTTCAGGGCATATCGAAAAAAATCCGGATCTATGGAACTCTCGGCTGACAACTCGAAGGAATATTTCTGCTTCGGATTGCTCTCAGCGCTAAACGTCGAAAAAACTCCATGAGGAGAGACCGGCTGCAATCCTAATATATCAAAACACAATCCAGGTTCAGGTAACATAAGGATCAATAATACTAGTGAAAAAAAGAGAGAAAAAAGCCATTTCATCATGAAAAAACATAACAAAAAAAAGCATATGTGTCAATCAATACTTCTCAAGGAACTTTTATCCTTTGCTCACACACGAGTGAAGGAATAAATGGCCGATTTCCTGATCGGAGACAGGATAAGCACTCGTTTTTTTATTTTCCTGGATAAAGTTGACTTTTTTAAATTATATATATTTTAATATTATTTCGGAGGTGATACAACATGTACGCAATTGTTGAAGCTGGAGGAGAACAGCTCAGGGTATCTCAAGGTGACGAGGTGAGAATAAGCGAAAGAATGGATGATACAACGGGGAAGGTAGAATTTAATAAGGTTCTTCTCCTTGCCAAAGATGATTCTGTTTATGTGGGGACTCCGTTTCTTGATAATGCATTGGTTAAAGCTGAGGTGAAAGATTCCGGCAGGTCGAACAAGGTTCTTGTATTTAAACAGAAACCGAGAAAGGGACACAGAAAACTCAGGGGTCACAGTCAGCATTATACCATATTGAAGATAACAGACATCGTTTTCGGAGGATAAGATGGCACATAAAAAGGGCGTAGGAAGCTCTCGAAACGGCAGAGACAGTGAATCAAAACGGTTAGGTGTAAAGAAATTCGGAGGACAACTTGTTAAATCAGGCAATATCCTCATACGTCAGAGAGGAACAAAATTTCATCCCGGCATCAATGTAAGGAAAGGATCTGACGACACACTGTATGCTGTTGCTGACGGTATTGTCAATTTTGAGAGAAAGAACAGGGACCGATTACAGATCAGCGTTCATCCACATCCAAAGGATTAAGTAGCACACAAGCATTGGCACAGGTAAGGGCAGATCGTTATCTGCCTTTTTTTTTGTTTTTTGTCTGCTCATGAGATTCGTTGATTACGCAAAAATATATGTCAGAAGCGGAAACGGTGGCAAGGGATGTGTCAGTTTTCGGCGGGAAAAATACGTGCCCAGGGGGGGGCCTGACGGAGGTGATGGAGGCAAGGGAGGGAATGTTATCTTACAGGCTACCGTGCAGCTCCAGACGTTACTGGATTTTCGTTATAAACGTGAATATCGTGCACAGAAAGGACAGGACGGTATGGGCAAGAATATGCACGGAAAGAACGGGACGGACCTTTGCATTCCAGTTCCCGTCGGAACCGTGGTAAAGTCCTGCGAACAGAATGCGATCTTGGCCGATCTGAAGGAGGAGAGTGATTCTTTCGTTGCAGCGCGCGGAGGAAAAGGTGGCCTTGGAAACGAACATTTTGCTACTTCAACCCGTCAGGTTCCTAAATTTGCTCAACCCGGACAGGAAGGAGAAGAACGCTGGCTGATACTGGAACTAAAGCTGATTGCCGATGTGGGCCTCGTTGGCCTTCCGAATGCAGGGAAATCAACACTCATTTCGGTTATCTCAGCTGCCAGACCTAAGATTGCTGATTATCCTTTTACAACGACGGTTCCGAATCTGGGTGTCGTCAGGGTTGAAGAACACAAGAGCTTTGTTGTCGCAGACATCCCCGGATTAATAGAAGGAGCGCATGCGGGCGCAGGACTGGGCATTCAGTTTTTGAGACATATTGAGCGGACCAAAATATTTCTTCACCTTATTGATATATCCGACAATGCGCAGGGCGATCCGGTAGAACACTATCATATGATACGGAAGGAATTGGGAATGTACAGAGAGGAATTGCTCGCAAAACACCAGGCAGTTGTCGCTACTAAACTGGATATCGCAAGCGATAAAAGGAAGCTTGACATACTGGAGAAATATTGCAAAACTAACCATATCGAGTTGATAAAAATATCGTCCGTTACCGGAGAAGGAATCAAAGAATTAATATATCATCTTGCACAGCATTTACAGAAAATATGAAACGGCTTGTGATTAAAATAGGAAGTAATATTCTTGCAACCGAACGGTCAGGCCTGAACCTGGATACCATACAGGCGTTGTCGAAAGATATATCACATATTGCTTCATCGGGTTATGAGGTCGTTCTTGTGTCATCCGGTTCGATTGCTGCTGGGATTAAGAAGCTTGGACTTACAAGAAGGCCTAAAGACATACGGCACAAACAGGCAGCGGCGGCGGTGGGACAGAGTAACCTTATGTGGGCATATGAACGGGGCTTTGCAAAATTTGGGAAAAAAGTCGCCCAGGTACTTTTGACCACTGAGGATTTTTGCGACCGGAAACGATATATAAACGCCAAAAACACCCTTTTAACACTCTTATCGTATGATGTTATTCCCATTGTGAATGAAAATGACACCGTCTCTACCGATGAAATAAAATTCGGTGATAACGATAACCTGGCTTCTTTTGTGTCTATTCTTGTTGAGGCTGATCAATGCATTATGCTATCTGATGTCAAAGGTCTGTACGATGATGACCCGAGATTGAACAAAAATGCGGTTATCATACATCATGTTGATGAAATCACCCCGGACGTTGAAAAAATGGCCGGTGAGTCAAAGACGTTGGTTGGTACCGGTGGCATGTATTCGAAGGTATTGGCGGCGAAGAAGGCTACTCATCACGGCATCGGCGTGCATATTATCAGCGGGAAAAAACCAGGATTATTAAAGGGCTTGATTGATGGAGACAAAGCCGGCACGTATTTCGAACCTAAAAAACAGGGATTATCTCACCGAAAAAGCTGGATCGCATACAGTAGCCGCTCCAAAGGATCCATTGCTATCGACAGTGGAGCGGTGAAGGCCCTGCGTAAGATGGGGAAGAGTCTTTTGCCGTCAGGAATTGTGTCCGTCGAGGGCTCCTTTGAAGTTGGTGACGCCGTGTATTGTTTAGACCCCGAAGGAAAACGTGTCGCCAAAGGCCTTATGAATTACTCTTCATCGGATATTAAAAAGATCAAGGGTCACAAGACCTCGGAAATTGAAGCGATACTCGGATACAAATATTCTGACGAGGCGATTCACAGAGATAATCTCGTTATTTTGTAAATATTTTTACAGCTTTTATCGATTATCGCTCAGTCTTTTTAAAGAAACATCTTGCCTGTTTGAACACATCAATAAAGATGGGATCCTGATAGTCCCTGTAGGTATAGGGGAGGGATTGATAATTTTTGTTTTTGTATAATAAGGCGACTTCACCGTATATACCCTTGCTTAAATAAACTCTGTGAGAATAATTCTTTGTAGAGGCCAGAATAACCTTCGCAGGAGTAATATAGCCCGGATCAAGGTTAATCTGACGTCTGTCATCTGCAGCAAATTGCTGTTCAATCTCATTTGTCCGTAGCTTTGCCTCGGCAAGATAGGATGGATCGATGATTCTCTCAAAGAAACAGAAAATCCTGAATAAGGGAGAAGTCATTTCCCTCTCGTAATAGGTCGAGTAATTCCACGGCACGACCTGGCTTTTGAAATAAACAGATCCGAAATTCTCCGTTAACAACGCCTCTGCAGATTCAAATATGTCATGCCGTGCAAAGAGACATCCCACAAAAAGAATTGCCTTTTCCGGTTTGACGGGGACTCCCATATGCGGTTATCTGTTAAGAGCAGCCTTTCGGGAAGGTGCTCTCGTAGCTCTGATCCTCTCCGCTATCGTATATTTAAATGCTTTAACTCACTCCGGAGAGTACCGGGGCTTCTTCAGCGGCGACGAAAACAGGACCGCCGGATTCAAGCATAACCTTGATTTTATGCGTCCCTTTGAAGCGGCCCTTGAGTATTTCTTCTGAGAGCGGATCCTCAATAATCTTTTGAACAGCTCTTCGCATCGGCCGTGCGCCGTATGCCGGTTTATAATGCTGATCCAAGATCCATTCTTTAACTTCCTTCGATACTTCAAGAACTAATTCCTGTTCGATAAGCAGTTTGTTGGTGTCCTCAATTAACAGATCAATTATGGAAAGAAGGTGCTCTTTTTCAAGCGGGTGGAATACGACTATCTCGTCAACACGGTTCAGGAATTCCGGATTAAATGCTTTCTTTAATTCGTTCAGAACATTCTCTTTGATCGTATCATACAGCTCGCCACTTTCTTTCCGGCGAAATCCAAGGGGAGTCGACTTTTCTATGATACGCGATCCGACGTTGGAGGTCATGATAATGATAGTATTCCGAAAATCAACTTTCCTACCGAAGCTGTCCGTCAATACACCCTCGTCAAGCACCTGAAGCAATACATTAAATACATCGGGATGAGCTTTTTCTATTTCATCAAAGAGTACAACGGCATATGGCTTTTTACGAACTCTCTCCGTCAGCTGGCCACCTTCTTCATAGCCAACATACCCCGGAGGCGCTCCGGTGAGTCGGGAAACATTAAATCTCTCGACATACTCAGACATGTCAATTTTTATAAGAGAATTTTCGTCATTAAAAATGTAACTTGCAAGTGCCTTTGCCAGTTCCGTTTTTCCAACGCCTGTCGGGCCAAGGAAAAACAGCGATCCTATAGGTTTCTTGCCACTCTTCAGTCCGGCACGCGATCTTCTCAATAATTTGGACACAGCCTTTACGGCTTCCTCTTGAGCAATAATCCTCTTGTGTATTTCATCCTCCATTTTTAACAGCTTTTCAGATTCCTTTTCTTCGATCTTTACAACAGGAATACCAGTCATCTTAGAGACCGTATAGGCAACATCCTCTTCTTCTATTACGGGAATCTCCTTATTTAAACTCGTCCGCCATTTGTCATTGGTTTGATCGAATAATTGCCTGAACTTTTCTTCGTCTGCCTTGATTGCAGCTGCTTTTTCAAGATCATGCAGTTTGATATAAAGATTCTTTTCCTTAACCAACCGGTTGATTTTTGACTCTATATCCTTTAATTCAGCGGGAGGCGTAAAGAGCTTCAGCTTTATACGTGATCCTGTTTCATCAAGCACATCTATAGCCTTATCAGGCAAGAAACGGTCTGAGATATATCTGTCCGAAAGCCTGGCTGACGCATCTATAGCATCCTGGCTAATTTTGACCTTATGGTGTGTTTCATATTTCGGCTTGAGGCCATTCAATATTTCAATGGTACTGTTTATTTCGGGTGGCTGGATATGAATCGGCTGAAATCTTCTCTCAAGAGCTCTATCTTTTTCAATATATTTTCTGTACTCGTCAGGAGTAGATGCGCCGATACATTGTATTTCACCTCTCGACAGAGCAGGTTTTAGCATACTCGAAGCGTCAATTGAGCCCTCGGCAGCACCAGCACCAATGAGGGTATGCAATTCATCGATAAACAGAATAACATTATCGGCCTGAACGATCTCCTTCATCACGATCTTCAGTCTTTCCTCAAATTGGCCCCGATATTTTGTCCCCGCAATCAAGGAGCCCAGATCCAAAGAAATGATCCTTTTACCTAAAAGACTCTCGGGTATGTCACCAGCAATAATCCTGTGACACAGCCCTTCAACAACTGCTGTCTTCCCAACACCGGGCTCACCAATAATGGCCGGATTATTCTTCAGTCTCCTGCCAAGAACCTGTAATACTCTCTCGATTTCATCCTGTCTTCCTATCACAGGATCGAGGCGGTTTTCTTTCGCCATATGGGTAAGGTCTCTCCCAAATTCGTCAAGTGCAGGTGTTGTGGTTCTTTTTTCTCTTATATGTGCGTACGACTTCATAGAAAGATTGATCGTAAGCTGACGTGCTCCGAGTAAATTGGCACCGAGGTTTCGCAGTATTTTACCGGCAATGCCTTCATCTTCCCGGACCAATCCTAAGAGGAGATGTTCACTTCCGATATAATTATGTCCGAGTAACCGAGCCTCTTCTACAGCCAGCTCCAGCACTTTTTTTGCACGGGGTGTGAAGGGGATGTCTCCGAAGGTAAGAAGATTCATTCCGGCAGGAAGGTTTCTTTCTACTTCCATTCTGAGCTCTTCAATGCCCAGGCCCATTTTTTTAAGTATGGCCACTGGGAGACCATCATCTTCTCTTAAAATGGCAAGTAACAGATGTTCAGTCCCGAGATAATCGTTCTGTCGTTTTTCTGCTTCCTCTTTTGCAAAGATTATTACTTTTCTGCCTCGTTCTGTGAATTTTTCAAACATATACAATCTCCATATGGTACAGTGACATAACTCTAATTACATAATACTTTTTTTCAATAATGATTGTCAATAATGAGAATCAGCAAAAAACGATTATAACAGATATTTTTGTCCGAGAAACCTCTTTTTCCCGAAAAGGACTAAGTATAGCGAATTGACAGAACCGCCCCTCTTTCGGTATAAAGACAGTCATGAACTTTGAAAATAACGCTTCTTTCCGCTACAATAACAGTGTTTTTTCAATCGATGAGAATGGCAAAGGGGGAACAGTTTGGATAAGCAAAGAACAGAGCAGTCACTTGTGCTGATCAAACCGGATGCATTAAGAAACTCATTAACAGGATATGTCCTTTCTCACCTTTCCGAATACCATACGGGCCTGCGGTACGCTGGAGCAAAGATTGTTCATGTGAGTCAGATGCTTGCCGAAGAGCACTATGCAGAACATCGTGATAAAGTATTTTTTTCGTCTCTCATCGACTTTATTATGGGTCGTATTCACTATCCCGATGAACCCGGTGGACGGAGGGTAATTGCCCTCGTATATCAGGGGCTTGATGCTACGAAGAAAATACGGGACATAGCAGGGCCGACGAATCCCCTCGTTGCCCGGGACAGCAAACCGGGATGTATTCGTTCACTGGGTACGCTAGCGCCACTTAAAGATTCCGAAGGAAATGTGATCGGCGAGCGGATGGACAATCTTATTCACGCCTCTGCCACGGTTGCTGAAGCAGAACGGGAAATCAAGTTGTGGTTCGCGCCGCATGATATCCCGCCGGGTATGCGTGCGTATCCCATCGAAGTGAGTCAGGACTATTACTATTACGAGAGGGGCGGTGGTCTCTGCGCAGGCCGTGAACCCGGAAGCATCTGTTTTCTGACACCCAATGCCCGTGCCTGGAAATCAGATCTGGAAGTTATACGACTGCTGCAAAAAGGCATGACTGCGCGTTCTACTATTGAAGCAGTTGTTGCCAAGTATTTGATTAATTATAATGAAGTAATTAGTGGAAGCATTTAAATACCGATTCTCATTAAAGGGGATTACCGTATCTCGGTCTGGTCTTTTCGGAGAAATGCGTTAACCACTTCAGCTTCAGCCTTTTATTTTTTGAGTACAGATAGCAGATCTTTAACAGAAGCAGCTGATTTTTCAAGGAGCTCCCGCTCACCCTCTGTTAATTGCAGTTCAACAATCTTTTCTACACCGTTTTTGCCAAGATAGACAGGGACACCGATAAATAACCCTGAAATGCCATAGGGCCCGTCCAGGAGTGCAGAGCACGGAAGAAGCCGTTTTTCATCATAGAGAACAGCCCGTATCATTTCGACGGTTGAAGCAGCCGGAGCATAATATGCGCTTCCTGTCTTCAAGAAGGAAACGATTTCGGCTCCTCCATTCTGTGTCCGTTCTATAAGGCTATTAATTCTGTTTCTATCGAGCAACTCAGTAATCGGGACTCCTTTAACCGTAGTATATCGAATTAAGGGAACCATCTGATCTCCATGTCCTCCAAGCACCAGCGTCTCAATATCCTTTGGAGAAATGCCGAGTTCCATTGAAACAAATGTTCTCAAACGTGCAGAATCCAGAATACCTCCCATGCCAAGAACCTTCTGCGACGCAAAACCGGATTCATCCAGTGCCATGTGTGCCATGGCATCCATAGGATTGGTAACAATAATCAGGACACTATCTGGTGACAATCCCGAAGTTCCCTTTACAACAGTACGTATTACATCGGCGTTCGCAAGTAACAAGTCATCCCTGCTCATACCCGGTTTACGTGGAAATCCAGCAGTCAAAACTAGGACGTCTGAGCCGGCAGTATCTGCAAAATCATTTGTTCCGACAACAGAGGCAGATGATTTCCATACAGGACAAGCCTCGGCGATGTCTAAAGCTTTCCCCTGTGGCATACCTTCGAGAATATCAAAAAGGACAACGTCCGAAATATTTTCAGAGGCGAGCAACTGCGCAATGGTTGCACCTACATTGCCTGCACCAATAACTGAGACTTTTGAATTCATGAGAATGTAATTATAAAAGAGAATATTCTTAATAGCAAGCAGTAAATCACAAAAAAATGCTGTCCCCACTTTATTTTTTTATTCTTGACATAACATAGAAACTCTGTTATATATGTAGTGCCCTTATGGAACAATCAATTTCCCAAACAGATTTTTTCTGTCCCAATAAATACTGTTCTGATCATGGAAGGAGAGGCCTGGGGAATATAAGCGTACAGAACAGATACGGAAAGAATCACAAGAGATTGCTAAGATGCAAAACATGCGATGGAAAGTTTTCAGAAAGAAGACTCACTTTTTTTTATAGAATGCATACGAAGGAAGCTAAAATCAAGGAGGTGATTGAATATCTCCTTGAAGGTATGAGTTACCGGGAAGCGGCGAATGCCGCTAAAATAGACAAAGACACTGTGCAGAGGATATGGAAGAAATTCCTGGATTACTGTGAAGAATCTATGAACGATCTCTTAGAGGATTTCAATATAAAACTTGAGGATCTCATCACTCATTTATATAACAGGACAACACGAAAAAGCAGATACGGACTTGCCTATAAAATGATGACGGAAGGAAAAACTGAATGAGACAAATTCGGATTGCGATTGCGGGACTCGGAAACTGTGCCAGCGCTTTAATTCAGGGTATTGAATATTATAAAAAGATCAAAGAGCATGGTGATGATCGTTTGCTCGGCCTAATGCACTATGATCTGGGCGGATATACTCCCGACACCATAAAAGTAGTCGCTGCCTTTGATGTTGACAGACGAAAGGTTGGCAAATTCATTACGCAGGCTCTGTCCAGTAAGCCGAATTGCACAAAGATATTTCATGCCGTGAAGACACGCTCTCCTGTCAGGGTATCTATGGGCAACGTGCTGGATGGCATATCTCATCATATGAAAGACTATCCTGATGACAGACGATTTATTGCGGCTCGCAGAAAACCGGTTGATGTCGTCCGTGTTTTGAAAAAAACCCGTACAGATATTCTGCTGAATTACCTGCCTGTCGGGTCGGAAAGGGCAACTGCTTATTATACCGATGCCTGCTTGAAAGCAGGTGTAAGCTTTATCAACTGCATACCAGTTTTTATTGTATCCAGCCAGAAATGGGCACGTCGCTTTACGGATGCCGGGATACCGGCCATCGGAGATGACGTCAAAAGCCAGGTCGGCGCAACTATCGTACATCGTTGCCTGGCAAAATTGTTCGAAGACAGGGGAGTGAGAATTGACAGAACCTACCAGATGAACGTGGGCGGCAACACAGATTTTCTGAACATGTTGAATCATGCCCGTGTCAAAACAAAGAAGAAATCTAAAACAGAGGCCGTGCAGTCGATTTTCTCGAACCCAATGGAACATGAGAACATACATATCGGCCCATCCGATTACATTCCCTGGCTGAACGATAATAAGGTATGTTTTCTCAGGCTCGAGGGCAGGGGTTTCGGAAATGTACCACTGCAGCTCGAAATGCGGCTCTCAGTGGAAGATTCTCCTAATAGCTCAGGCGTTGTCATTGATGCAATCAGATGCTGTAAACTCGCACGGGACAGAAGAATAGGTGGTCCTCTGGTTTCATCGTCTGCTTATTTCATGAAACATCCCCCACGACAGTTTTCTGATGATATTGCGAGAGAAATGCTTGAAGATTTCATAAAGGGGACAAAAAGCATTTAACTTTTTTCATGATCGGTGAAAAACTAGGACATGTCCTTGATAAACCTCTTAAACCACTTGCTCAAAGAATACCCCTTACACCCAATGCTCTTTCAGTCATAGGATTTCTTATTACGTTATGTGGTTCCTATGTTCTCACGTATAACCTCAGGATAGGAGGAATATTCATCGTTGTCGGGAGCTGCTTTGACATGCTGGATGGTATTGTTGCCCGTGTTAATAACCGTAGTACTATATTCGGTGCCTACCTTGATTCAGTGTTCGACCGGTATGCTGATGCCTTTATATTATTGGCCATCGCATGGAATCTGGGACAACATAACAGCCATGGAGGCGTGCTACTCTGCCTGGGAACACTTATCGGCTCTTTTCTGATCAGCTACGCCCGGGCGCGGGCCGAGGGACTCGGCGTGGACTGCAAGCATGGTTTGATGGAAAGACCTGAGCGAATCATTCTGATTGCGATCGGTACAATAACGGGATTTATCCTGCCTGTTTTATGGATTCTGCTCATTCTCACTCATATGACCGTGATTCAAAGGGTGCATTACGTATGGCGACAGACTATAAAGGATGGACAGGAATGACGTCTCTTTCGGCAGTCGTTTAAAACTCAATGCCCTTTCTTCCCTTGATGTTGTCTCTGTAGGGATGTTTAACCTTTTGCATTACCGTAACATAATCGGCGATTTCTATTGTCCTTTCAGGGGCACCCCTTCCGGTTAGGACCAGTTCAAGTCTTTCGGGCTTGTTCCGTATGAATGCCGCTGCTTCGTCTTCTGAAAGCAATCCTTCATATATCAGACAGTTAAATTCATCAAGTACCATGAGGTCAAACTCATCTTTATCCAAAACCTTTTTGAGCATCTCCATGGCGTCCTCTGTTTTCTTTCTCAGTTTATTTTTGTTCAAGGAAGGATTAAATAACGGCGAACGAACATCTTTAAATATCATGGTTTCTATACCTGCATTCTCAAGCAATCTGATCTCACCGCTTTGTCGATGTTCTTTAAAAAATTGTACAAACAGGACCCTGAACCCCTGGCTTTTTGCCCTCGCTGCAAGACCAACAGCGGCTGTCGTCTTCCCTTTCCCATCACCGGTATAGATATGAATGTATCCCTTCTTCATTATGCCCGACTTGTAATCTACACACTTTGTCAGTGCAAGTCAATACTATCCAATGTGCAGTATGATTTTGTTAAAATAAATAAACGAATCCAGGAGGGCGTGTCATGCTTGAGATAATAAGAAAAAGAAGAAGTATTAGATCTTATTTTGAAAAAGAAATCGAAGAGGATAAAATAACTGAGATTCTTAAGGCTGCAATGTTTTCGCCTACCGCACGTGCATTACGGCCATGGGAATTCATTATCGTCAAAGATTCCGCTAATAAAAAACGGTTGTCACAGGCAACTCCTTATGCTTCATTTGCCAAAAATGCACCCATAATAATTATTATTGCTTACGATACTGACAAAGGAAACCGTTTCAAGGAAGACTGTTCAATTGCTGCAGGGCACGTCTATCTCGAGGCAGTAAATCAGGATCTGGGAACGTGCTACATACAGATATCTGATGGGGCTGAAGGAAGTAAAGGAGACCCTGAAGCGTATGTTAAAGAAATACTGGATATTCCAGATCATATCCGCGTGCACTGCCTTATGCCGTTAGGGTATCCTTCGAAACACCATGAGCCCCATAAAGATACGGAGTTTCAGGAAAGTAAAATTCACTATGAAAAGTATTAAAGCCAGGGGTAAGGTGCATGGAAAGAATAACGTTAGAAGATTAAGAATAGGACATCTTTCAACGTTCTACCATACGGCAATTACCATGATGGCAAAGCCTGAATTCCTTAGAGGCGTTGACGCAGAGATTGAATGGCGCTTATTCGGAACCGGCCCGGATATTGTGAACGCTTTTGAAATGGGACAGATTGATCTGGCTTATGTTGGCCTTCCGCCTGCCATAATTGGTATTGATCGCGGTGTCCCGATAACATGCGTTGCAGGCGGGCATATGGAAGGTACTGTGCTTAGTGGAATAAAAACGTTAACCGGGTTTCCTGAAGTAAGCGATATCAAAACTATTCTAAAGCAGTTTCACGGATTTAAAATCGGTGTTCCGGGGAAAGGCTCTATCCATGATGTCATACTTAGACACTACCTTGAAGCATGTCACGCCGGAGATGATGTCTCTGTAGTCAATTTCCGTTGGGCCGATCTTATACTGGAAGCTGTAGGGAAAGGAGAGATTGCTGCGGCATGCGGTACGCCAGCTCTGTCGATAGCCCTCAAACGTTATGCCAGCGGAAAGATACTGTATCCACCATTCCTGCTTTGGCCAAACAATCCGAGTTATGGAATTCTTGTGACGCGAGAATTGTTAACTGAAAAGACCGAACTGATAGGAACGTTTCTCTCAGCACATGAGGACGTCACGTCGTTTCTGAGGCGAATGCCCCTTGAAGCTTCTCAGGTAATTTCAGATTATGTCGGATTTATCGACCGGGATTTTGTCATGGACACGATAATGGTTTCTCCAAAATATTGTGCTTATCTCAGTCTTGAATACCGATCTGCCACCATTGATTTCGTGAAAATATTAAAACAGCTTGGTTATATCAGGCATATCCTCGAAGAAGATGACATTTTTGATATGAGCATAATAGATAGCATACATCCTCCACAGGATCACTATAACGACGAAATTACCACCCAATAACGTATAGTAATGCATGAGTGTATCATTCTTAAATTGATGTTATTTAATTATAAGTTCTTGATAATGAAAATCGGTGAGCAGGGTGTCCTTTGGAGATTGTGATTATCACATGTCTTCATTCGACGACTCCTCAGACAGATACAGCTCGCTAATAAATTTTACCAGTCGATCTCTTTCGTAGTCGTCCATTTTAAGAAATTCAATCCCAATCTCGAACCGGTCCTCTTCTGTACCTGGAATCTCTTTGCAGGACACGATGCGACCACGAAATTCAATGGGATGGCTATCACCCGGAAGAAGCAGTTCCATGGTATTCGTCTGTTCCGGCTCTATCATTCTGTGACTTTCTATGAGCATCCCCCCATAACTTATTTTTTTGACACTGTATTTTTCGTGATAGTGCAACGTGGCTGTTTTTTCCTCATAAAATTTAAACCGTAAACCGGAAACCCGCCGCTCATCAGAGTACCGTTGCTCCGAGGACATGAAGAGACCATCAAGGGTGCCCCGCATTTCATCCCACTTCCCTTCATCGAGATCCTTGAATTGTAAGCCATACAGGTAACTATGAGTATAGCCGCCTTCAATATCCCTGACAGTACCCGTGAAATCCTCCCACACGACCGTACAGAGAATGTCGGTTTGTGAATCTTCCCTCTCAAACACCAAGAGATAATCCTGATTCAACTTCAGTCTATGAGGAGATTTAATGCAGGCACCACCAATCCCGATGTCAGCCAACTGGATTTCAGTGCTCAAGTGTTTTTCAGAAACTACTTTTATCTCTTTGACGAAAAATCTCTTATGTCTTCTCTTATCCACGATACAATGCCGACATCTCTTGACATCTGTCTGCTCCGGCACGTGCCGTATGAACTCCCTGAGCAGCGGTATTCATAATTCTCTATCATTATATCACAACGCATAATTCCGGAATTTCCAATAGCATATCATCATATACGGCATTTGTATGCTATAGTAAAAAAAGGAGAGAATATGACAAAAAAAGACAGGCCGCTGCCGAAGCCGCCAAAAACTCCATTTGGAACAAAGAAATTCTTTGAAGAACATAAGTCCGACAATGCCCTCATGTTCGACAGGATGGCGAGGGCACTGGTTGATGGCACCATGAATGAATTTATACAGCAGGAACTGCCTGATTCCTTATATGGCAGAAAGCTGACTGAATTGATGATGGGTTTAATGGGCATGATGCCAATACATGGTCTCAATGACGATTCCAAAGATCAAAAAGGCATGTCCGTCACAGACAGGACAGCAGGTGGAGAAACAGAGCCACACTCTCATGAGCCCCCGGAAGACGTACAGCGGGCTGTTCAGTCAGGCGATGTTAAGCTCCTCATGGAATTGTTGCACAGGGAACATAAGAAGAGAATGCCCGACACCACATCAGAACTCTCTCTTGACAAGGATGATCACCGATCTCAGGAACACTTAGCGGACAATAGGAATCTTCTCGATCACATGATAGCAATTGCTGCCGAACATGGTGTTTCGCAGGAATGGCTCCTCATGCGTGCGATGAGACTCTATATTGATGCGTATAACAGAACAGGACGTCTTTAACTGCTCTCGTTTTTCAGAAAACGCTGGAACTGCTTTTTGTTTTTCAGGTAATCAAGCGTTATATTAGGAACATCCTCGTTTCCGGCACGAGCCAGAGCATGGATGAACCGTAGTTCCGGGTGACTCTTTTTCATCGCATAAGTAATCTGCCTCTTGTTCGATACCTTAACCGTATTTCTGATGCCAAAACCTCTGGCAACAGCCTCAAGATCCACACAGGAACCTGTAAGCGTAGGCTGGTCGCCCGTCGAACCATAGGAACTGTTATCAATAGCCAGTATGGTAAGATTCGACGGCGCATAATGCGCTGCAGTTGCCAGAATGCCAGGATTCATCAGCAAACTGCCGTCCCCATCAATAACGAGAACCTCTTTTGTACTCGTAAGACTGATACCCAGCCCTATCGGCGATGCCATGCCCATGCTTCCCAACATATAGAAATTCGAGGGCTGATGTTTTACATAAAACAGTTCCTTTGCCGGCCAGCCTAAATTACAAATAACAGCTTTCGATGTTATAAAGGGAGCCATTGTCTGTAAGATCTCGAAACGGGAGAGCAGTGACAAAGATGATCGCGTTTGTTTGGATGACGGTTCCGTTTTCTTCATCAGGTGCTGTCTCGTTCGGACTCTTACCTCCGACATCTGACGGTCCGGATCGGCTGTTTTCCATAGAGCCGGACTCATGAGAAAAGCGTGTATCATATTCTTCTTATACATCCGGTTAAGAACCTTTTTAATCATACCAAAGTCCTCTTGTTTCCTGATCATGGAATATGATATACCCGCTCCCTTTAACACCCCGGCGAGTCTGTAACCCATAGGCACCTGCGCTGCTATCTTTTCTTTATGTATACCCCTGTGGCTGATAAAAATCGAAAGAGGCAATGTATAAAATGCTGTGAGCGAGAGCAGTGCATTGACCATATTTCCAATACCCGAACTCTGGACAAACATGGCCGGTCTTTTTCCGGCAAGCGCCGCTCCCGCGCTGATGCCCACACCTTCTTCCTCACGGGTCAAAGGGACATGGAAAAAAGATTCGGGCAGCAATTCCAGCAGGAATTTGATTTTCTCACAGGGCAGTGAAGAGGTGAAATCTACACCGCCGTTCTTCAGTATGCTTACGAGTTCTTCTTCAGGGTATGGCACAGGCGATCCTCAATTTCCCCATCTGAAATTTTTTTGGATATAATATGGGGTTCAACAGCAAACGTTTTCTTGTCCTCCATTAATCTTTTTTCTCCACCACCGGTTATATTGAGCAGAATTAATTCATCTCTCAAAACATTCCCTTGGTCTGCGGCATTCATGAGAGCAGCAACAGCAACGCCAGCAGCAGGGACAATATCCAGACATTCCGTATGTTCGAAGATTTCCATTGCACGGAAGATTTCTTTATTCTCTATCCCGTACATTCTTCCATTGGTAGCGGTAAGTGCGTCAAATACTCCGCCTTTTACGGAATAAGCCGGATAACGTGTAGAGAGCACCCGTGTGGTAATCTGACTCAGTAATTCAGGCCTCAAATCGTCCTGAAAAAGCTCTCTGCTATTCTTATTCCATGCATATACCATCGGGGCAAAGGGAAGGTTTTGCGCCAGATGCAAGGTCGGCAACGCACTACCAAACCTCCCATCCTGAACAAACCGTTCTGCCATTTCCCACACGCCGACGGCCCCGGTACCGCTTCCTACTGCCTGAAAATAGTGTGCTGGCAGCCTGCCCATTTCCGAGACAGCTTCCAACAAGACCAGTCCCAGTCCATCCCGTTTGGCGATATTTTTTACACCACCCTCAAACGGGAAACCTGCTATCAGAGATATCCTTCTTGCCACATCAATTGAATCAGCATAGTCACCGTCTCCAACAGCAACCGTCAGAATCGACGATGAATGCTCAAGATACCACATATCCACAAGGCACATTGTCGGTACAACTACAATGACCGGATATCCCGATATGACTGACAGGTGCGAGAATGCCTTGGCTGTATTCCCCGCAGAAGCAACCACAAGACCACTCATACCGTTTTCAAGAGCATTCTGAAGCACAACCGCAGCCTCAAATTCCTTAAACGTACAGGTCTCGAGTGATGCTCCTATTTCAGGGGCATACCCATTAAACGCAATATAGAGATCATCAAGCCCGATATGAGTCGACAATCCTTTTGATTTATAAACCACAGGCCCGGACTGGTTAAAATCAGCATGGTGAATCGGAAGCCAGTTAAATCCCCAGATACCCCGGCCAACCGTGTTACTGAAGGTTTTATCTTTATATTTCGTAACGAGAAGTGCGTTTTTGCAATGCTCACAAAATGCACAGTACACTTCTCTCAAGTCTTTCCCGCAATTTCTGCATTGTATCGTGAAATGGCTCACTGATTACATCCTTCTATAAGATCAGCAAGGAGTTCCATAATATCTACTATCTGTATCTGGTTATCATGCCCCTTCATGGCATCATTCACCTTTTCATAACAGGCTGGGCAACTCAATATGAGTTTATCAGCTTTTTTGGAGACTGCTTCGTCAATTGTTAATCTGCCCATTGCCATGGCATTTTCCTGAAAAACCTTTCGTGCAGCACCTCCGGCACCGCAGCAGCGCGAATCAAGTCCATGTCTGTCAAATTCCAGCAGCGTAATGCCCGGAATACTGTTGAGAATTGTCCTCGGTTCTTCCATGATCCCCACCCCTCTGCTCAAATAACACGGATCATGGTAAATAACCCTCTGGTTCAGCTCACTCGTGATCACCAGTGCCCCTTTCTTGAGCGCATCTGAGACAAATTGCGTTATATGTCGTATGCTGAAAGGGAGTTTTTTTCCATAGAATACCGGCCAATCACGGACCATAATATTGACACAGCAGGGACAGGAGCAGAGAAGCGTTTTTACTCCTCTTTCCTGATACGCATTCACCAGTCTCTTTACAAGCTTCTCAAGCAGGTCATGTTGCCCGGTAATAAAAAGTGGAAAACCGCAACACACTTCTTCCTCAGGAGGGAGGGTAGTAAATGGTGAACCGATTGAACTCAGCACCAGGACATCGCCCCGCACCATGGGATAAGCTTCGTAGGAACCGGTACACCCGGCATAATAGGCAATGTCGGCCTGCTCAGATATTGCAACCCCTTCGGGAAACCATGGGCTAAATCTCTGATCCGGCGGTTTGTTATAGGGATTGCCGGTCTTCTCTATGACGGCGGGCATCTCAGCCTGCTGACCCAGCGGACCCAGTCCACGCTTGACCATCTCTTTTCTCAACACTGGCCAGAGCCGTTGTGTATAGATACCGACAGGACAGTTTTGGCTGCACGAACCGCAGGTCGTGCATTCAAAGACCGCTCGGGTAAAGTCCTCCAGTAGTTTCTGATCAACATCTCTGCCGAATAACCAGTTCTTTAAGCCTTCTGTCGCTCGTATAAATTCCCGGAACATGCGTATCTTCTCCGGGGGTGAAATCGACAGGTTTCCACTGACTTCCTGGACAGGACAGTGCCTGAGACATTCTCCGCATTGTGTGCAGGCATCAATTTCCAGAACCTGTTGTTTTGTCAGTTCTTCTATAAATGACCGCTTCTTATGAGTCGTCCGATCTTTTGACATACGAGCAGATCTCTTACCTCTTGTTAATCACGCAATAGAATGTTCAGTTCCTCATCACGTTTTGTTGCTTCTATAGTAACAAATGGAGCTGTAAAAACATGAGACGGAAGATAGGGCAGCAGGAAAAGAACCATAAGGAAATGAAACAGAAAAAGAGAACTCTCCGGGACTACTTCAGGTGAAAATCTCAGAATTCCGATCATAAAAGCCTTTACCTGAACAAGATCAGGACGTGCCACGAATTTTAATGCAAATCCGCTCGCGCTGATAAGAAATATCAGACTCATGACAAGAATATTGAGTCGAGATACATATCTCTGTCTTTCCCTTATCATTTTCAGTCCAAATATATATACGAGTGATACCGGAAGTACGTATCCCGCTGCCCTCCCAATCGGCTGCATGACGAAAATGATTGACGGAACAGGATCCATAAAGAATCTCAGATGTTGAAAGAGAACAAGTACAAAGGCCAGATGAAATGTCCATGAGCCTATCCAGAGTAATTTGTTCGATATGAAAAGTCTTCTGAAAAGGAAGAGATCCGCTGCAATAAGAGCGAGCATATCCAGCGACGTTTTTGACGAGAGAGGATATACCTTAAAAGCGTTGGCTGCCCGATACCAGATGATGAAATGCCAGATGATACGAATCCAGAAAGCGAGATAAACACTGTATGTGGCAGCAATCAGGATAATTCCCGTTGTCCTCATGTTCAGCTGATTCCTTATTATTCAGTAAACGTTATCTTCACTTCTTCCGGAAGGCAGAGCTCCAGTTCCACTTCAAGTGCCTTCAGAATTCCAGAGGGTACTGGACAGGCAACATGCTGGAGACATCGTGCCGCAGACCGGTAAACAGGATTTTGAAGATATCCTGTACATGCTTCTTTCATATCGAGCACTGTAATGTCATTCATCATCTGCCGAACCGTTTCACATTCTGTATCGATCGAAACGAGAACTTTTTTGTCATTTGTCTTTCTTGCTGAAACCCTTACGACATATCCGCATATGCCTGGATGAATAGTAACGTTAGTCATGTGACCTCACAGTACGGCATACTGATATGAGATTTAGCCTTTGATTTCTTTACCGCTGCTTGATTCAGCCAGCATTGATTTTAAATTTGGAAACGAATCCTTCATATGAGGAAAATGCATCGCCTGCATGAACTGCTTTTCAAATGCCGGCTCTGTAGCAATTTCCAGAAATTCGACCCATCGAGCCCGCTCATCAGCTTCAATTCGTTTCGACTTATTCAATAATGTCATCCGCGCGCCGTCTCCAGCAGAATTGCCGACTGCGCAAACATTTTTGATAGAACAATCAGGAAACATACCAAGTGTCAGTGATGCCTCTCTGCTTATATGACTGCCAAACGCACCAGCCAGTAAGACTTTGTCAAGTTTGGTAATGCCCAGTTTCTCCATCATCAGCTTGGCACCGGCATAAAGGGCACCTTTCGCCAGCTGAAGGGCACGCACATCACCCTGTGTTACTGTTATGTCAGTTCCTATTGATGTTTCCTCAGCCCATGCAAGGACATATTCAGGCTTTCCTTCTGTATCCTTGCGTACACGTGATGTCCTGACATCTTTGGCAAATCTTCCGGTTTTGTCTATGATTTCCGCCTTGAACATTTCGGCAACGACTTCAATAATGCCGGAGCCACAAATGCCTTTTGCGTTTACTTTTTCCAGATGCGTATGCCAGTCAGCCTTACCAATCACCTTATATAATGGATCTTTGGTCGCAGGATCTATTTGCACCCGCTCAATTGCCCCGGGGGCAGCTCTCATGCCAAACTTTATCTGCGCACCTTCAAAGGCAGGTCCTGTTGCGCAGGAAGTAGAATATATCTTATTCCGGTTGCCCAAGAGGAGTTCGCCGTTCGTTCCGATATCTATGATAAGCACCATTTCGTCCTGGTTATACGGCTCTTCAGCAATAAGGACTCCAACATTATCTGCCCCCACAAATCCGGCCTCAATGGGAAGTACATGGACATAAGCCGCCGGATTTATTCGTATCCCGATATCTCTCGACTTTACGTTCAATGAATCCTGCACAGCCGGGATAAAAGGGGATCTCCCAATGTACTCAGGGTTGAGACCAAGAAATATGTGATGCATTGCCGTATTGAAGACTATGGTCAAATCGTCAATAGCATGCCCCGGGTCAGGACCGTCATCTTTAATTTCAGAAACAACATTGCGAATAATCTGATTCAGGCCGTCTATAATAGCCTTCTGCATTATTTCAAGCCCCTCAGGATTGGACATGGCATAGGTGATACGGGACATAACGTCCTCGCCATACGGCACCTGGGGATTCATCATTGACTCAGTATTGACGACACGGCCTGTAGTCAAATCGCTCAGATAGCCCACAACCGTCGTGGTACCGACATCTACTGCAAGGCCATAACAGTTCTCAACGAAGCCGGGCTCAACCTTGATGATCTCTCGATCCATCCAAACAGTCACGGATATATTCCATTTGCCTCTTCGTAAAACATCCTGAAGATCCTTTAACGCCGTATAGTCAAAAGAAAGCCCTTTCAGCCCGTAATCCTCTTCAAGAAATGTCAAAATCCGTTCATAGTCGCCTGTGGTCATGTCATGCAGGGTAGGCTGGTTTAATACAATATTATACTTTCTGACTGCAGGATCAAGCGGGATTGAAAGTTCCTTGGCAGCCTTGCGTACGACCTGTTTACCTGCTCGGGATCGTTCTGGAACGAATACCTTTACATCGCCACTGATTTCTGCAGTGCACGCAAGACGTATGCCCGGCCCATCCTCTGGTTTGATGTGCTTTAATTCATCCTCTGTTACCGGAGAGAGGTGAGACATTCCGGAATCAATATTATCTTTTTCAAAATACCCTTCCTCGATTCTCACCTTACATTTACCGCAGACCTTCTTTTTTCCGCAGAGCCCTTCAATATCAACACCGAGCGATTGCGCAGCTTCAAGGAGAGTTTTCCCTTCTGCTATCTCACCTCTCCTTCCCGAGGGCTGGAATATTACCTTATGTTTTTTCATATATACATCTCCACTATCGTCATTTTCAAAACCATCTCAGACTCAGTAATTCCTTAATGCCTTAATACAATGGAGTTCATATCTCATGAAGTCCATGAAGGATGTATGGTTCCGCAACCGTTCCTTGAACAAACATCATATTCTTCTCTATCTATCTCTTCCGTAAGGGCAGATGTTGATGCACAGTCCGCAATTCGGTTTGCCGTTAACCGGCCTGCTTTTTTTTTTGTATGAGATACAGACCTCCTGGTGTAGCAGTTCAATAAAGGGATTGCATCTCTTCCAGGTGTTTCCTGTAATTGCCTTTGAAGGACATGAGTCAACACACAGACTGCAATCGCCGCACCTTCCGGATTCAATCGGTTGGGCAGTCCTCAGCGGCGCATCCGTAAGAACAGTTGCGAGCGAAAGACGTGGTCCATAAACAGGGTTTATTAGCAGACCGTTTTTCCCGATCCATCCAATCCCTGAACAGGTAGCAGCTATTTTATGAGTAAAAAGAGGATACAGTCTGGAAATAAACGTTCCGCTTACTCTGTCTGAATCAGGGGGGATCCGGAGATACTTGAATCCCTGGGCTTTCAGGTAACCGGCAGTCTGCTTCTGCAATCCACAGAGAATATGTATGGTATTTTCATTCAGTTTTCTGTCAATTCCGATCGAGATAGCCTTTTCAAGATGTGATATTTTATTATCCAGGATCTCGGTAACATCTGCAAATCCGACAACTGAGGCGCCAGCACCAATCAGCCGATTTTCTATCTGTTCGTTCATGAACTCTTTTTAGCCTCGGCATCCTCCTTCATCTTCTTCAGCGAACTGATCATGTTGATAGCGTCCTTGAGTGCATTATTAGCATCATCAGCATAGCCGTCAGCACCCCATTTATCTGCAAGTTCTTTTGAAACAGGCGCGCCGCCGATCATAATCTTCACGTCCGGATTTTTTTCCTTCAGCCTGTCTATCACTTTCTGCATCCCCACCATAGTCGTTGTCATCATGGCAGACAGGCATACGAGATCAGAATCGGTCCTTAGCTGCTCTTCGACAAATTTGTCGAGCGGGACATCACGGCCAAGGTCATAGACAGTAAAACCCGCCACATCGAACATCATCTTCACGATGTTTTTTCCGATATCATGTACATCTCCCTCGACCGTACCTATGACCACAGAACCTTTCACGCCAAGGTCCATAGTCTCTGCATGGGGTTTTAACAAGTCAAGACCCGCATAGAGAGCGTCAGCGCACATCAACAACTCAGGAACAAAATACTCCTGTGCCTCAAAAAGCCTACCGACTTCTTCCATCCCTGACACAAGACCGTTGAATATGGCGTCATTCACATTAATATCAAGATCAAGAGCTTTTTGGGCAGCTTCTTTCGCGGCATCTTCATCATACTGAACAACCGCATTTTTGAGGGCTTCTAAAATTTCCTGCTTCCTGTCTTCGCCTGTCATCTCCTACCTCCTGTATTGCTGTACTGTATCCATCATTGCCTTAAAATTATCAGGTGGCACAGTCGGCCATATATCGCATCCGGGCCATACCGCACTGACACCGCTGTCAATGCATTTCTTTATTGTTTCATGAACCAGTTCAGGAGTACCTGAAACAAGCACATTATACGGGTCATAGTTGCCAAATAGCAGGGCATTACTACCTATCTTTTTTCTCGTCTCTGCGACGTCATTTTTCTGATCAACACTGATAGCCTTTGCCCCGGACTCAAGCATAAAGACCGCAATGTCATTCGTCTTACCGCAGATATGGAGGACATTGGCTGACTTTAATTCAGAGAATACTTTTTTAAGATACGGCAAGATCAGACTTTTGAATACCCGGGGACTGAGCACGTCGGATGTTGCTCCCATTTCCCTCACCGTAATGAAATCAACTCCTGCACTCTCATATTCTTTTGCCACGCTGATAATAACGTCAGAAAGATTGTCAAGCAGTTTGCCAACCTTGTCCGGTTTCTTGAATGATAGCTTCAAAAGATCATTGAGTTCCATAATCTGTCCTGCCAGAGTAAAAGGACCAAGGACATATGATCCAATCACAGCGTTATCTCCTATGTCAGACTTAAGATGGCGTATGGCGTCTTTCATAAGCGGCATCCGTCCTCTGTTGCTCACATCAGATGGGATCCTGATGTCCATCTCTTCTTCATTGGTGATCAATTTCTTCTTTATGGTGGGATAGAGAATGTCATCAGAGTGTGCATATACATTGATTTCACAACCAAGAGCTTCTGCTTCAACACAAAGGTCGAACGGTACAATTCCGCACTCAAATCCGAAAAGTTTATATGTCGATGCAGCAGCATCTGCCAACATTTTTGCGTTTGAATGCAGTTCTGCAAATTTATAACCGAATTTTTTCAGGCCCTCAGTAGTGACATTGCCCATGCCGCTGAAGCACGGGACTCTGTCTGTCTTTTTGCCAGCAAAAAGATTGAGGATCCTCTGTCTGGGGCTACTGTTATCCACTGTCATCTGTTCTCCTTTCCGAAAGTCTCCACATTCACTTTCTCGCGGCTCCTGCTTCAAGCTTTTCTATAAAATCTGAGAAATATCGCCGGATAGGCAGATCAGTATTCTCAGGAATATTCTTGATTTCATGGTATACAAGGGTAGAAAGAAGTATATGAGCAGTGGCAACAGCCGGAAAAATTCTCGGTGCCGTCACAATCGGGCCATAAAAATTGAAATCACTCCATAATACCGATGACATTGCCTGTGCTACCGCATCCATTGTCCTGAAGCCGTCAAGACCCCAGATCTCTTTTGAGGCCTTCCACATATGCGTACCGTTTGAATACGCGCCGCCGCATGGAAGCCCTGTCTTTTCTTTAATTATCTTGTTTGCGATCAGGGAAAAAGATGTTGCAGGTAAATTCATGACCGACGTATCAACTATTATGGTCTCAAAACCATCAGCCCCCTGTGAAAGTATCTGTTCGAGCGATTTCAGCCTTCCTTCGGGTGTCTGATCCTTATCATCAAAAGCCTGGATCACGACATGCTGTATGCCGAGATCTCTTAATTTCTTCACCTGACCACTAATATCCTTATCCCATGGCGTTATGCTGTTATACAGGAATTTATTCTGCACACCCAACTGAGCCACATATTCGGTCGCCTGTGCCCTTTTTTCAGCCATCCACATATCAATACCAAAGGGCATATCCGTTGTTTCAAGAAAAAAATCAATATATATCCGTGCTTCCTCGGCCGAGTTAGCAACCATTGCTACCATTGAAGGAATGCCGGTTGACGCAGAAAGCTTCTCCTGAGTTTTTATCAGCTCTCGTGCTCTGTCCCTGTCAAAATTGCCCTTTCTATCTTTTAAAATCTTATCCTTGTTATGAAACATTGATGCTATCAAAAGAGGAGGATGTGCTCCTGGCTGTCCCCCTACCGTTATCGAATTGATCTTATATTCTTTTTGTTCTTTTGCGAAGAGAAACATGAAATCTCCTTCAGATGGAATGGGGAAGGGCGTGCACTGGGGCACGCCCTCATGGTTTTAATAAATACCGCGATCAAATTTCGGCTGCGGCAGGTATTCCCATTCCTCCCCTTTTCTGAACTTTGCTTCAATGTCAAGACACTTCAACGCGTATTCAAAGGCATAGGGGATACCGGGTCCTCCCGGAACAAAACCGGCGCCAATCATACCCACTGAAACCGCCTCAAATATTTCTCCGGTCGTTGCTCCGGCATTAATAGCAGGAATCACATGAATAATGCAGCGGGGTGAACAATAGGAAACTCCAATTGCAGTAAACATGAGTTCCTTCACTTTTTTTGAAAGTGCGCCGTCGCCAAAAATAGTCGCATAGAAATCAGCAAACGTCCTGCCCGGATCAGGGGTTACTGTGTTCACAATCTTAAACATCCTGGGGACAAACCCCATTACCTTTTGCATATACTCATTAGCTTCCTCAGCCGTCATCTTTTTTTCTTCTGCCATTTCTACCTCCACCTCTGTCCCGGAATCATCACTGTCCGAAACGAGCAGTTTTTTTATTACATCCAGAATTCCCATCTCAGATCCTCCCCGTAGAAGGTCTTAGCCATAAACAGTTCTTCTTTCACCTCCCTTCCTGTCAGTATTTCCAGTTCAACGCCACATCATGGAATGTTCGTATATTCTCATATGGTATCGTGGGTGGAATATCGCACCCCGGCACCAAGACAAACCCCCCGTCTTTTCCTGCTTTCTGTATTACCTCTTTGCACTCAGTTTCCACTTCTGTCGGTGTTTTTTCGAGCAGTACATGAACAGGAGCAATATTACCGCCAAAACACATTTTTTCCTTCAGAATCTCTTTGGCTCCTGCTATATCCACTTTCTGGTCAAAAAATATGGTAGAGCATCCTGTAGCTGGAAAGAGTTCAATACGGTCGCTCGTGTCTCCGCAGATATGAAGAATGGTGTGGGCATTTTTCATGCGGGCCCAGTCGCTCATTTTCTTCAGAGGAGGCACTGCAAACCGTTCCATCTGTTTTGGATTGATTAAATCTCCGGAAGCAGTCGGATCTGCAATGCTTAAGACCTCTAAGCCGGCATGTACCAGAGGCTCGTATAAGGCGATCAAGAGGTCAGCGCAAAAATCAATCATTCTTTCTACAAATGCCGGTTTTTTAAAGGTATATTTCATGAACTGTTCTTCACCGACACAACGGGCAGCCAGCGTGAACGGCCCCCAGCAGGTCATAGTAACAAGATAGGTATCGCCAATCCTTTCTTTCACTTTCAGGGTAGCTTCAGCAACTGTTTTTACCACAGGATGGTTATGGATATCAGCTATAGTGAGCTTGTCTATATCTTCTTCTGCGTTGACAAAGTGAGTGGTCAGGTCCGGGGCACCGATTTCACGATACTTAATGTCAGCACCAAGATTTTTTCCGATAGCAACGGCATGAAAATTGTTGTATCCCGATCCAACATACACTACATCACTTCTGATTTTTTCGGCCTCAGTAACACACATATCAACCATCTTGTCGACATTTCCGGAGAGTTCCTCGAACGAGGTACCATAGTCTTTAATAGACCACATTCCACCTCCAAAAAGCGTTACTGGAATCCGTTCCGGCTTCTCCATTGCAAAGGCCTTCAGAATTGTTTCTCTTGGTGTCATGGACATAAATGCACCCTCCTTTTATGAAATATAAAAAAATACCCAGACATCTGAATGAGACAGCACAATCGTCTTTCTCGTTTACCTGACCCCGCATTAATATTATAAGCTATAAGCAAATAAAAACAACCCATTAATTACATTAATAATTTCTGACCGATAATACATACCACAGCATTTATCGGATGTCCAAATTTTTTACTCTATCGATGATGATCTCGGCATTCGTGAGCGAGTAAAAATGCACAAACCTTATCCCTTTCTGAAAGAATGAAATTCCATGTGACGCTTACTGTTTGCGGATCGTAATCTCTCCAGCTACCGGTACCCGCCTTACGAGGCTGTCCACGACCGGGCAATGGAATATAACTCTTTCCGCCAAATCCCGGAGCTTATCTTCATGGTCAGGCGATTCGACCATGAAGGAATACTTTAGATTTGTGAATCCTGCCGGAATACTCTCATCTATCATAAAAAGGCCTCTCAGGTCCAGGGTGCCTTCAACATCAACAGACAGTCCGTTTACCGTGAACCCTTCACAGAGTGCAAATTCGTAAAAGGCGCTCTCGATACAGGCAGCAAATGCCGCCAGTAAAAGCTCAATCGGGTTGGGAGCCCTGTTGTCTCCACCTGCTGGTTCGGCATAATCAGCCTTTACGATATGATCACGGACCTTCGTCTCGGTATACAAATTTTTAATATGCCTCGAAGAAACATGTGGCCGGTAGATCGCAGACTCAGGTTTTCTCTTGAATAACTCAATCCGCCGGGATACGATCTCTTTGATATCAGGTTTATTCTTTGGCATAGTACGTCCTTTCTCCAGTATATTTTGCCTTCTATTAAAAGGCTATGATATGAATCATGACTTATGCATGGACTTTCGTATTACAATACATCAAGCTCGTGTATAACAAAGGGAAAACATGGACATAACCATAGTCTCCGGCCTGCTTGGCGCGGGAAAGACCACGTTTATTCATCATAATATGAAGCACTGTAAAGGGAAGACGGTTGTGCTGGTTAATGATTTTGGGGATGCAGGCATTGATGGAGAAGTCCTGTCATCCGAGGGCATAGAGTCAGTAGAATTACCTAGTGGCTGCATATGTTGTACCCTGAAAGACGACCTCATTAGCACAATAAAAAAAATTCAGGACGACTTTCGCCCTGATCACCTTATCATTGAACCAAGCGGTATAGCATCACCGTCAGGCGTGCTCGATACACTTAGGGCAATGCATATCAAAGGGGAAACAGTTGTTGGTATTGTTGATTCATCTGAATTTCCTCATCTGTACGAATCCCGCATGTACGGCCCGTATGTGGAAGATCAGATAAGAAATTCAGATATTATCCTTATTAATAAGATTGACCTGGCAGAAATGCATATGATCGAGAAAACAATTACCATTATCGAACAAATGAATCCGGAAGCTCTTCTGTTCCGTACGGTTCATTCAGCCATAGACAGGCCTATGCTTCATGTTTTCGAAAAAGAGCGTATCATAGCAAAAGACGGTTCTTTTTTTAGCTTTGATACATTCTCTCTCTTCATTCCTGATACAAGGTCCTTTGACTCATTCAACAGATTCTTTCAGGATGTTGCTGAGGGTACGTTCGGATCGGTAGTTCGGGCAAAGGCATTGGTGCAGACAGACCAAGGTCCGTACCGGTTCGATCTTTCTTACGGTCACACAGGAATTATGCCATTTGCCGGGCCAATAGCAGAAAGTCGTGTAGTATTAATAGGTAGTCATATCAAGAAAGAAACCCTGAAAAAATTCTTTGCATAACAGGCTGATATCCGGAAGTATGGAGCGGGCGACGGGATTCGAACCCGCGACCATCAGCTTGGGAAGCTAACACTCTACCACTGAGTTACGCCCGCAGCAGTTTTTTTATAAATCAGAATAATTGTAAATGTCAAGGAATGTCATTTGCTGTTTTAATAGTATACAATTCTTGTATGCTTGGAACTGCCACTACCGCCAGCAAGAAGATACGCCGTCAGATAATGGTCGATAGCTGTAATAGAATAGTTTTTAATACCATGAAGCAGAATAATCCCTATCTCGTCGGCGGGTATCTGCGGGATCTCATTCTTGGCAGGGAAGGGCTGGACAGGGATTACTCAGTTTCAGGTAATTTCAAACGAAATCTCGCGACTGTTGCCTCAAAACTGAAAGGAAAGCTTATACGGATAGGAAAACATGATCTCTATCGGATTGTACTTCCGGACGGTACTCTGCTTGATTTCACTCCTATTAAGAAAAATATAGAGCACGATCTTCTGTTCAGAGACTTCACCATAAATGCTCTGGCATGGTCTCCTCAAGCAGGACTGACTGATGTTTCCCAGGGATTAATGGATTTAGGTCGAAATGTAATACGAATGATCCGCATGGAAAACATCTTAGATGACCCCATAAGAATCCTGAGGGCTTACCGAATATCGAATGAACTCTCTTTTTTCATTGAACAAAACACTCGAAGGACTATGCGGAAGCTGTCCCCACACATAGAAAGCGCCAAGCATGAAAGAATTACTTCAGAGTTTTTCAGGATTTTGAATGCGGAATCATGCCATGTGTCTCTCAGGGAACTCCGCGATGACGGAATTTTGAATAGAATAATTATTCATAATAATAAGGAGTTAACAGTCAAAATCGAAGAAATTACTCGAATGCAGAGAATTCTGCAGAGCAGACACATTAGTAAGCGATTTGACCTTACTCGGGTGATCTCGCAAGGCCTGAATTACAGAGGGTTATTACATCTGGAAGTGCTTATGAAAGGTCTTCCGAAATGCCATTTGTCACTGAGTTCGCTTCTACAGAAGCGTTTGGGCCTCATTGAACGGGCCTCACAAATAACTGATTTCAATAGGCCGCCATCGAGGCATATGCTTTTCAGATTATTCTGTCTTATGGGCGATAATGCGTCGGATTATCTTATCATGAATAATCAAATTAAATTGCTTAATAAGATGGATAAATACCTCAAAATTGACAGGGAACCATTGTTATCAACAGATGAAATCAAGGCTATAACAGGGCTTCCTGAAGGCATACTTTTAGGCAAAGTAATAAATGACGTCAAAAAAAGAATTTTTTCTAATAAAATCAGGACGAAGGGGGGAGCTAAGCGGTTTCTGGATAAGATAAAGAGAGAAATATAATTTAACATAATATATCTTATCGGTCATTTTAAATAAACACGTACTGTTGATAAGTTGTTGGCAGGTATGTCAGTAGTTCAGGCGTATGCAGTCCCTCATTCATTTCAACGGCGTTGTCTAGGTTTTAGGCAGGCAAATAATAATACATATTCAATCGGTTATGAACATTTCATCACATTTCCTTCAAGCAGATTATTCCTAATCCTGTCGGCCCTTACAAATACACGCTCTCCCTTTGCATGCGTTTCAGATACCACAGACACCTTCATATAGTTTCCCGAAGTTCCCATAATCGTGCTCTTGGATACCCGATCCTCAAGAATAACATCCAGGGGTTCCTGCAATTGTTTTATCATGTACTCCTTTTTCTTCATCTCTTTCAACTGAATCATGCTCTTCATCCGGCAACGAATTTCTTTGACTGACAGCTTGCCTTTCATTTTTGAGGCTTCGGTTCCCGGACGCGATGAAAAAGGGAACACATGAATATAAGAGAATGGTAATGCACGAGTGAGTTCATACGTCTGCCTGAATTCATTTTCATGCTCTCCTGGAAATCCCACGATAACGTCCGTTCCAATGGATATGTTGTCAATCCTTGAGAAAATATATTTGAATCGCTCTTCAAAGTATTCTGCTGAATAGGTCCTTCTCATCAATTGCAGGATTCTGCTACTTCCGCTCTGTAGTGGAATATGAAGATGCCTACAGATTCTTTTATCCTGCATGATCTCAATTAATTCGTCATTTATTTCATTGATTTCCAGCGAACTCAGCCGTATCCGATCAATGGTAAGGTCATCCAGAAGACGCCTCACTATGCTGTTCAAGGTTGTCTTTTCACGTAAGTCACGACCGTACGTTCCCAGATGTATACCGGTTAATACGACCTCATGGTATCCCAATGACTCTATGATCTTTGACTGCTCCAGAATCGTTTCATACGGAATGCTCCGCGATTTTCCACGGGCCAGAGGTACAACACAGTATGAGCACTGAAAATCGCAACCATCCTGAATTTTTATAAGAGGCCTTGACTGGCTATGATTTCCATGGTACGGGACCGCAGTTTTCTTTGTCAGCAGAGAAATAATGTCATTCTTCCTGCTGATGTCAATGATTTCCTCTACGCCGTGAATCCTTCTTACTTCTGCCGGCCTGAGCTGAGAATAACATCCAGTAACAATAACTTTGGAACCTTCTCTTGCAGCGCGTCGTATTAATTGCCTGGAATTATAATCACTCTTTGCAGTTACAGAACAGGTATTGACAATGCAATAATCTGGATTTTCTTTTAATTTTACGATAGATATGCCATTATCTTTAAGTGTTCCTTGAATAATATTGGCCTCTGCCTGATTTACTTTACACCCCAACGTTACTACAGCAACTTTCATGACAAATCCTTTGTTTCAGACGCTCTCTGTCCATATGTCCAAACGCTGGATATGGTACCACCTCATTAATGTTGAACCCCAGATTCTGAAGAACGGCATGTCTCTTTCACAGTCTGTTTATTTTCCTGGATGTCCGGGGTAGTGTCAACATTTTTCTCCGGACAGTGAATGACGGCGGGCCTTAGAAATAAGTACAGAAACAAATGAACCGATCTCATCACCGGAATCAGGCAGGGTTACGATCTTATTTGTCCGGGTTCTTCCGGAAAGCAGAGCGGTGTCCGTATCTGAAGAACCCTCGATCAACACCTCCTGAGTTGTTCCTTCTAGCTTCCTGTTCTTCTTATATGTTATCTCTTCCTGGATCTGCAAGACGCGATTGAGCCGTTCCGACTTTTCTTCATCAGGAACAGTGTTTTCCATATCAAAGGCCGTTGTTCCTTTTCTTGGCGAATACTTGAATGCAAAGATTCCGTCATACTCGATTCCATTGAGGGCATACACTGTCTGCTCAAAGTCCTGCCTGGTTTCCCCGGGAAAACCCGTAATAATATCTGTTGTAATAGCAATATCCGGAACAGCCTCTCTGAGCATGTCCACCTTTTTCTGATATTCTCCATACGTATAGCCTCGGTTCATCATGCGCAGGATATTATCAGAGCCTGCCTGAAGAGGCAGATGCACGTGCTCACAGACACTGGGAAGTTCCTGCATGGTTCTTATCAGTTCCAGTGAAAGATCACGGGGATGGGATGTCACAAAACGCATCCGCTCAATCTCTGTTTTGTCAATCAATCTCAATAATTCCGTGAAATCACAGTCGCTCTTATACGAGTTAACATTCTGTCCGAGCAGGGTAATCTCCCGATACCCCTGCCCTCTCAGACGTAGTACTTCAGATACTATGCTACTGCTCGGCCGTGATACCTCTCTTCCTCGTGTATAGGGAACGATACAATAACTGCAGAAATTATTGCACCCGTACATGATCGAAATCCAGGCCTTGATTCTGCTGCTCCTCGTAACGAAAAGCTCTTCATAGGCAAGCTCATGGTTTTCATCAAAGGAACCATTAGACGCCTGTCCTGAGACCATGTCTGATATACGGCCTATATTCTGCGGGCCAAGCATTACATCAACATGAGGCGCCCTCTTCCGTACGGTTTCCTGTTCGCTCTGGGCAACACATCCGGCAACGGCAATAGTCAAATTATGGTTCTTCTTCTTAAGCTGCTTGGTTCTTCCCAGCTGGCTAAAAAATTTCTGTTCGGCCTTTTCCCTGATTGCGCACGTGTTGAATATGATGACGTCAGCGTCTTCAGGCTTTCCGGCAGCTACATAGCCGTTATTACCAAGAATTCCAAGCATCTTTTCCGAGTCATGGACGTTCATCTGGCAGCCATATGTATAGATATAAACAGATTTTTGCATATTGAAATTTACCACGATTCAGGGGTATACTTCAAATACTGAATATTACTGACGGAAATACGCAGATTTGAAAATCGACTTCACCTACAAAGTATGATTTTTGTCAGCCCGAAAAACTGATGATTACTGGTTAAAAACTTGTATAACATCGAAGTCACCTGTGCGGAGCATCAGATGCAATATGTTGTTAGAAATTTATATTTAAATATTTAGATACAAGCCCTGACCCCATCTCCTGCTGTCACGGCCTGACCCAGTTACCGCATTTTACATGCGATAAATTAAGATAAGTTATTGATAAACTGCTTTTCAACCGCGGTGGTACTGATAAGAACCAACTCGTCATTTTTATTCAGATAAGCCACCGGATCAGGATTAATGTTAAAAATGCTTCCTGATTTAATTGCAACAACATTACAGCCAGTCTTTCTTCTTATCTGGCTTTCAGCCAGTGTTTTTCCTGCTAATGAAGCCGGAACAGGTGCCTTGAAGACAGTCAATCCCTCAGCCAGCATCAGAATTTTATCGGGCATGAGAATATTAAGAATCTTATTTGCTCCCATTGAGCCATATGACATGACAAAGTTTGCCCCTACGGAGTAGAGTTTACTTATATTGCGGTCGCTCGTAGCCCTGCTGATAATCTGTATATTTGGCCTCAATTCTCTGCAGTAAATCGTGAGATAAATATTAATGTCATCACTGTGAGTAGTAATAAGCACTGATGGGGTTTCCTCGGCGATTCCGGCACGTTCAAGCACGTGAATATCTGCCGCGTTTCCCAGAATATATTTTTTGTCTTCCTTTATGAGATTCTTATTTTTTTCTACTACACGGTATTCTATTTCGCGTTCTGCTAAGGTATCGGCAGCGGCCTGTCCGACCCGCCCGCCTCCCAATATCACAACCGGAGCCGAAAAGGTACGGGAACTGCCGACAAAATCATCATACTTGCTGAAATGCTCCGCGGACCCTGAAAGCAGGAGAGTAGAAGAGGGGTGAATAACGGTTTCAGGTCGTGGAATCTCAAACTTGCCTCTCTGCCATATGCCGACAACATTTACCCCCGTTATCTCGCGCAGCCTGCTCTCTTCGAGTTTTTTGCCTTCATATGGTGTAAAGGCAGCATGGGCCTTGGCTATAAGGGCCTCTCCAAAACTGCCGATAATATTAGTCTGTGTAGATACTCCGAGTGTGTGATGTGCCATGGCAACGCCCAGCATTTTGGTAAATTGAAAGACATGGGTTGCCCCAGCAAGTTCAAGGATATCTATAGAATCGTACGCATCGGCAGTGGTAATGATTGGGACGCAGTCTGAGACCTCCCGAATAGTGGCAATAATATTGGTATTAAGCATATCGTCATTATTCACAACAACGAGAGCGGCTTTATCAACTCTAAGCTTCCTGTATGTTTCAGGTTTATCAAGTTCACCTATTACAACCTTATAGTCCATGTCCAGAAGTTCAGCCGCGGCCTGCGTATTGTTTACAGCGATAACATAATCAAAATTATATTGCCTAAGATGCTTTATAAGGCTCATGGCGATAGGCTCGAAATTCGTTATGACTATATGGTTACTCGTGCCCTCGGGCAATTCACGCGGAGTGCGGAGCTGAGCCTGTGATTCCAGCCAGGGAGCATAAAAAAAACGGATAACGGTGAACGGGAGGAGTATTAGCAAGAAGATAATGCCCGTTAAGAGAACAACCATCGAAAAGAGACGTCCCAGGTCGCTCGTAAATGTGATATCACCGAAACCAAGTGTTGACATTACGGTCAGGGTCCAGTAAAAGCCCGTAATCCACGAATACTGCCTCCCTTCATACTCCATAATGAAATGAAAGAGGATGCTGTAAAGGATAATGGTTACAAGAATAACCAGTAAGAACTTAACCAGGATGCGTATATTCTTCTTGATTGTTTTGTTCTGTAAAAAAAAGTAGAGCAGTTGAGAAGGTAAATATTTCATGGATTATTTCCTTATATATCATTATGGTGCAAAATTCAATCATCGTCAATGAATCGATATGGAAATGGCTTAACTTGGATGAAGGTGGCTTGCTAACAAGTGATTATATGGATTTCTGTATTTATAAAAGAATAAATTGCAAATAACAATAATAAAATGACTGCTCGCGGGTGCAATAAATAATTCTAACGTCTTAACCGGCTTGTTGACTTCAGGACGAAATATTTATGCTGTGTTACTTCCTAAAACCTTCAACTTTGAGGACTCAACTAATACTGAAGGTTACATACGGAAATACGCAGATTGTAGAATCTATTCCACCTGCAAGACCGCAGAATAAAGGCGTGCAAAGGGAAAGGCAAAGAACAAAAGGATATGGTAACAAAGCCCTTTTCGGAATCCGCATTATTGATACTTGGGATCATAGTTTCTTCATGATTTTTGTGATATGCTAAAAATAAAGGGATAAATCAATGAAGATCACAAAGATTTCAAAGAAAAAATCATTAACCTGTAAATGTCATAGCTCTTGCTGAAATATGGACGTTTGATAAAGCCGGTTCAAGGAGATAAAATGAGATCGCTCAAGCTGATATTGATGGTGGTTATGTTGTCGATGGGCCTGTTGGTAAGCGGCGCGGCATTCGCAGACCGCTATTCCGGAGGTAGTGGTCAGAGGGGTGGCTATTCAGGGGGCAAGGGCCATAAGGGCGGACATTATGGTGGCGGCGGTTATAAAGGCAGGCACTATGGAGGCAGAGGCTACTCCGGCGGCAGGGGCCATAAGGGCGGATATTATGGTGGCGGCGGTTATAAAGGCAGGCGCTATGGAGGCAGAGGCTATTACGGCGGCTACTATAGGGGAAGGGGTTATTATGGGGGCTACTACAGAAGCGGTCTGGGCGTCTGGTTCGGCTGGCCTGGCTGGTACTACCCTTACAACTACCCTTATTACTACCCCTATTCTCCTTATTATTACCCGCCTGCGGTCAGCGTGCCGTCATCGCCGCAGGAGTACATCGAGCGGCCCCAGCGTGATGACGATTCCACCCGGTCAGGCATATGGTATTACTGCCCTGAATCAGAATCTTATTATCCTTATGTCAAGGAATGTCCGGACGGATGGCAGACAGTTCCTGCTCATCCGCCTGACAATCCGCGGAGGTAATGCAATGCATCGTTTAGTGATACTGTCACTTCTTGTCGTGGTTACGTTATTCACAGGGTGCGCGTCGATCCCGAACGGCCCCAGCGTCATGGTACTTCCCGG
>CP070737.1:355514-458057 GCA_020347665.1 Nitrospiraceae bacterium | reverse complement strand
GTGTTACACTGTCAGGATCGGTTCCGCCCGGCTCATCAGCACTTCACTGATCAATGATTACTGTGACATGGCTGATAAGCATTGTGACGGGTACCTGCGTTTTACCACCCGCAATAACGTTGAATTCATGGTGGATAGTGCTGACAAAGTGCAGGCCCTAGTAGATGACTGCAATGCGCACGGTATGATGCCTGTAGGCGGCACCGGCGCCGGTGTTACAAATATCGTCCATACCCAGGGCTGGGTACACTGTCATAGTGCTGCAACCGATGCATCCGGTCTGGTTAAGTCCATGATGGACGAGCTTATGGACTACTTTACGACGAAGAGGCTTCCTAGCAAGCTCAGGCTTGCGGTTGCCTGCTGTGTTAACATGTGCGGTGCTGTCCACTGTTCTGATATCGCGCTTGTTGCGGTTCATACGAAGGTGCCGACCATAGCGCATGACAATTTCAAAAACATGTGCGAACTCCCGACAGTTATCGCTTCCTGCCCGACCCGCGCGATCAGCCCGGATCCGGCCAAGAAGAGCGTCAAGATCAATGATGCCAAATGTATGTACTGCGGAAACTGTTTTACGGTCTGTCCGCCGATCAGCATTAAGGATCCTGAACGTGACGGGATTGCTATTGTTGTAGGCGGAAAGGTTGGGAGTCTGAGGAGTGCTCCGAAATTTTCAAAACTCGTAATTCCGTATATTTCCAATGACCCGCCGAGATGGCCCAAGGTCGTTGCTGCTGTAAAACATATCGTTGAAGTGTACGCGAGCCATGCCCGGAAGCATGAGCGGGTAGGTGAATGGATCGAACGAATCGGCTGGGAACGGTTCTTTAAACTGACTGATATCAATTTCACGTTCCAGAGTATTGACGACTTCACCTTTATGAGGGATACATTAAGAACTGCATCAACATTCAAGTGGTAGTAACGCAGGCAGCAGCCGTACGGCTGCTGCCTTTTTGCTAACACAATAAACTGTTGTGACGGGGGTGAGCATATGGAATTAAATGAACTCCAGGATAAGATTTTTGCCTTTGTGGAAGCAGCAAAAGGGAAAAAGAAACTAAAGGAAAAGGACATCATCAGAGGTGTTGCAGACGCGGAGAATATCGAACGAGACGAAGTCAAGAAGGCGATGAGGGCCATGATTGATGTCGGACGGCTGATGTATTCATATGGCGGAGGTGCCAGTTCAGTCGAGATACCGAGTGAAGAGTATTTAAGGGAAAAAGGGCTTATTAAATAAAACGGCAGTCATTGCCAGGAATCAAAAAAAGCAGAGGGGAGATATGCCCCTCTGTTCTTTTCCTATTATCTTCCTGAACAGCATATCGTAAGAGATAAGCATTTCTTTACAAGCGTCCCTGTGATTCATTCCGATTTTTTCCCATTACAACGTACCTTTTGTATACCGGACATCTTGCATATTCACGGTGAGGTAATGCACTATTACTGTACGAAACAGGAGGAGATTCGGAAACACATGCGCAGGCGATATCCGCGGATTATCATTGCCGGATTCAGGGGCGGCTCAGGCAAGACGATTCTGTCTCTGGGGCTGACTGCTGCCTTGAGAAAGCAGGGTTTAACCATAGCTCCTTTTAAGAAAGGGCCTGACTACATTGATGCAGGATGGCTCAACACGGCCGCAGAACAGAATTGCTACAACCTTGATCAATTCCTGACTGGAAGAAAACGTATACGCAGTTCTTTTCAGGAACACTTCGGCGATGCTGACTGTGCGATCATTGAAGGCAATAGGGGCCTTTATGATGGAATGGATGTCACAGGCACGTTCAGTACGGCTGAGCTTTCAAAGATATTGAAGGCTCCGGTAATTCTTATCCTCGACTGCACCAAGGTCACAAGAACAACCGGGGCCATGGTGTATGGTATGCAGCGGTTTGACCGTACTGTCGACATCAAGGGTATAGTACTGAACCGGGTGGCAGGCAGCCGGCATGAAAATATCATCAGAAAAACCATAAAAAAATATTGTCGCGTCCCGGTCCTCGGGGCAATCCCCAGACTACCGAACGGGATTCTCCTTGAAAGGCATATGGGGCTTACACCATTTCAAGAGCACCCGGATAAAGAAACCATAATCACGTTTGCGTCAGATATAGCCGAACAGTATCTTGACCTGGACCGCATATATACCATCGCCCGAAGTGCACCGTCTCTTCCATCATCGTCTGTCAGAACGAAACATGCTCATTCACAATCAAGCATCTGGAATAAGGAACCCCGAGCGGTCATCGGCATCGTCAGGGATTCTGCCTTCCAGTTTTATTATCCTGACAACTTTGAAGCTCTTGAAAAAAGGGGAGTACGCCTTGTTGAAATAAGCGCACTTCGTGAAAAGACCGTCGGGGACATTGATGCCCTGTATATCGGGGGGGGATTTCCAGAGACGCATGCCATAGCACTGGCAGAAAATACCCGTTTCAAGAAATCACTCAAGAGGGCGGTTGAAAACGGGCTCCCGGTCTATGCTGAATGCGGCGGCCTGATATATCTGGGAAAGGCGCTCAGGCTTGGCCCGAAGACATATCCGATGGCTGGTATATTTCCGGTTACCTTTAGCCTGGAGAAGATACCGCAGGCCCATGGATATACCGTGGTAGAGGTGAAAAGGAAGAACCCGTTTTACAAACGGGGAACGGCTTTGAAAGGTCATGAATTCCATTATTCACGTGTGGTGAAAACTGACAGAAAAGCGGGTATGCAGTATTCCTTCGTGATGAAGCGGGGCCAGGGGATCAGTGATCATCTGGACGGACTCTGTTACAGAAATGTTCTGGCCACGTACACCCATATTCACGCGCTCGGTACTGATACGTGGGCAGACGGTCTTGTCAGGAGTGCCATACAATATCGAAAGACAGAAAAAAGTAAGCAGTAGGAAGTAAGACGCAAAGCGCAGAATGCATGGCGATAAAAACAGGAATGATTTAAAGACAGCGAGCAGGAAAAGAAAAAAAAGAACCACAAAGTCGCAAAGGGCGCAAAGAACAGAATAAAAGCTCTCACAGAGAACACAGACAGTTAAAAATAACTTTTTTCATTTGTCCGGAGAGTTGAACAAATGAAAATATCGAACCCTTTTAGAGTTGGCTGGCAGCATACCCGAGGTTTCTTCTTAATCAGTATCTATCGATTAAGAAGAAATGCTAATTTTTGCAGATTTGGCATCTTGAGCAATCAGAGCGAGCGGGTGGGTTAGGTTTTAAGAATTATTGAAGAGAAAAAAACCAATGACATTACGAAAAAGAATCACAGAACTCCTTGAGCAGAACAATATGCCGGAATTAATCGCTCTTTCAGAGAAAAAACACGGCATATTCCGGGTCCTGATCTCACTGGCCTATGACAAAAATCAACTGCTCTGCTGGAGGGCCATAGAAGCGTTAGGTATTATTTCAGGGAATATGGCGCAGAAAGAACCGGAACGGATCAGAAACCTGATAGGACGGCTATTGTGGACCATTCGCGAAGAATCAGGCGGCATCGGATGGAGCGCACCGGAAATGCTCGGTGAGATAGTCCGGAATTCCCCTGATGTCTTTTCTGACATTGGCCCGATTATCTCGTCATTTTACGATGAAGATATGTTGAAAAGGGGTGTTCTCAGGGCCCTGGTTCGGATTGGGGACATACGACCCGCTCTTATTCAGAATTCAGCTTTTCTGGTAAAGCCGTCCCTGGATAATGAAGACGCTCAGGTACGCGCATATGCGATACTGCTTGCGGGCTGTCTGCGCTTAACAGACTGTATCAACGACATAAAACATCTCCGGGATGACAAAAATGAAATTACTGTTTATGAAAACGGGGATCTCAGGACGATGAATGTAGGAGACATTGCAAAAGAAACTGTTATACTATTACAGTCGAGCGAATAGGAATTATGCCAAAAAAAGAGACTGACCTTAATGTATTACAATGTCCGTTCTGTAAGCTCCTGATAGGGGAGCCCCAAGAAATAGATACAGGGCTCGGCAGCACATTCCTTGGCGGAAAATGCTCTTGTGGAGCGGTCTATGGGTATGATCGGGGAGGACACAGCCTTGGCGAGATGTATGTTGATGCCCTGGTGTACGCATGCAACGGTGATTGGGACAGGGCATGGAGTCTCATTCCCGATAAAGACTATCACGTTCAGGAATTGAGTTTTGATAGCAGAAGGAACAGATTGTCTGCTGCGACAAGAAGGATACAGCCCACGTTTCTGTTTATCCGTGTTGAGAATACTGAAACAGAATAAAAAGACTGTAATTACGGCCGATTTACCTGAACGGTAACGGGGAAACAATTCCAATTCCAGAGACACATAATTATCTGATAAATAAAGATGATTTTGTGATAAGTTTTTTTTATTTGACCATTGAAGGCCATCTGTATTACTGTTTATAGCCTATCTGTTAACTTGCATGATAAACAAATGTTGGAAATATAATAACTATGGTAATTACTGTTTTTAATTTTTCCTTTTTGGGAGTGCATCCCACGAGATTCACAACTCTAGCATAACGAAAGGGGGCCAAAAAATATGGCAACACTGGACCTTGGAGGACAATCAATCGAAGTTGATGAGGAAGGATATCTTACAAACCTCGACGACTGGTCAAAGGAACTGGCAGAGCATATGGCAACTGAGGATGGTATTACTCTGACCGAAGCGCACTGGGAAGTAATCAATTTCCTCAGGGATTACTTTCAGAAGTATCAAATCGCGCCTATGATCAAAATACTTGTTAAAGAGATTGGTAAGACCATGGGGCCTGAAAAAGGCAATACAAAATACCTGTATGAGCTGTATCCGGCCGGACCGGCAAAACAGGCATGCCGGTATGCCGGACTTCCGAAGCCTACGGGCTGCGTTTAGTTATAAAAGCGGGTAACGAGCGTTCCGGGATCGCCATGGTAGCTCGTTACTCGTTGTCTGTTAGGTAATATAATACCAATTCATTATTTTTTATCTGAGGGGATAATTTTTCTTTTGATGTACTCTCATCTATATGCTTGTCTTTTTTGGGCACATGATATGAACTGCTGTCTCTATAATTCTGCGAGGGGCTGGAAATAGTGCAGATGACGCTAAGGGACTCTCTGTCTGAACGAAAAGAAAATATCATCGAGAAATGGTTTGAACGTATTATCGATACGTACCCTCCTGACACATCACGTTTTCTGAAAGACCAGAAAGACCGCTTTGCCAATCCGGTCGGCGCAACTATTTCCAGGGGACTAGAAGGCATATTTGAGGAAATTCTTAAAGATGAACAGGATCAGGCAAAAGTCTCAAAATTCATTGACAACATTGTCAGGATAAGGGCTGTACAGAACTTCAATCCCTCCCAGGCCATTTCATTTATTTTTCTGCTCAAGAATATCATCAGGGATGAACTGACCGTGGACGTGCTTCACAATCACAACGCTGATGAGTTGCTTGCCCTTGAGTCTCAGATAGACGGCCTGGCTCTTACGGCATTTGATATCTTTATGAACTGCCGTGAAAAGATTTACGAGATTAAGTCCAATGAAGCAAAAGACATGACGTTCAGGCTTTTACAGAGGGCTAACCTGTTAAAAGAAAAACAGAATCATGTAGCTGATGATATGAATGATGTAACACAATAGAACGAAATGAAAGGAGGCACCTAAATGCATATAGCGGTCCCGTTTTTTACGGTTATTTTTCTCGTGCTGATCGCCTATGCCGGAATAGAGGCAGCACATCTGCACGTGCTCTTCGGTATTGTCATACCGTATGCAGCTTTTACCGTGTTCGTTCTCGGATTCATATTGCGCGTTAGAAACTGGGGGCGCTCTCCTGTGCCGTTCAGAATTCCGACAACCTGTGGTCAGCAGAAATCACTTCCCTGGATAAAGGCGAGCACAGTTGAAAACCCGTCATCAACGTTTGGGGTCATCGTCAGAATGGCTCTCGAGATTCTCTTTTTCCGTTCGCTCTTCAGAAACCTGAAGACTGAAATGCATGAGGACAGAGTGGTGTATGGTTCTGCCAAATGGCTCTGGCTGGCGGGACTGGCGTTTCACTGGTCCTTTTTGATTATCGTTATCAGACATTTCAGATTCTTTCTCGGAGATATTCCGTTCGTCCTCGAAATGGTAGAGGGCCTGGATGCCTTTTTGCAGATAGGGGCTCCGCTGCTGTATACAACCGATATCATTATCCTGGGTGCTGTTACTTATCTGTTCCTGAGGAGAGTTGCTATCCCTCAGCTCAAATACATCTCACTGGCTGCTGATTACTTTCCGTTATTCCTGATATTCGGCATAGCCCTTTCGGGTGTTCTTATGCGATATTTTTTTAAGGTTCATGTTGTAGGTGTTAAAACGCTCACCATGGGCTGGTTAAGCCTGTCGCCGGTGATTCCGGAAAATGTCGGAGTTATATTCTATATTCACCTGTTCCTTATATCAGTCCTGCTAGCCTATTTCCCCTTCAGCAAACTCATGCACGTAGGCGGGGTTTTCCTCAGTCCTACCAGAAATCTCATTAATAATAACCGCATGAAGAGACATGTGAATCCCTGGGATTACCCTGTTCACGTGCATACGTACGAGGAATATGAAGAAGAATTTAGAGATAAAATGAAAAGTGTCGGATTACCGGTCGAAAAGGAGTAATAATGGCTAAACTTCCAAAACCAGAAGAACTGGCAAAAGTAGATTTTAAACCTCCTAAAACAGGATGGATGGATACTCCCGCAAACTTAAAACCAGGTACGTTCTGCTGGGGAGCAAAGGCGAAGAACCTCCAGGTTGTTGATTTCCCGAACGCCCGGGACTGGAATCCTACTGAGGACGACTGGAAACTCCCGAAGGAGTGGGAAGGCACGGTGCTGGAAGCCATGGCAGACCGGCTGTCAAAGTACCGTTCGTTTAAGCTCTTTTTGGATATCTGCGTACGATGCGGAGCCTGTGCAGATAAGTGCCATTTCTTTATCGGTACCGGCGATCCGAAGAATATGCCTGTGCTCAGAACCGAGCTGTTACGGTCAGTATACAAGAAATATTTTACAAATTCAGGAAAAGTCCTGGGAAAACTTGGGGGTGCACGGGAACTTACGTATGATGTGTTAAAGGAATGGTGGTACTATTTTTATCAATGTACTGAGTGCAGACGGTGTTCTGTATTCTGCCCGTATGGTATTGATACGGCAGAAATTACCTTAATGGCCCGGGAGTTTATGAATCTCCTCGGGCTCAATACTGACTGGATTTCGGGGCCGGTTTCGAATTGCTATACAAAGGGAAACCATCTCGGTCTCGAACCTCATACCATCACAAGCAGTGTCGAATTTTTCCTGGACGATATTGAGACGATAACGGGTATCAAGGTAGAGCCGACCTTTAACAGAAAGGGTGCCGAGATACTTTTTGTCACGCCGTCAGGTGACCTCTTCGCAGATCCGGGCACATACACTGCCATGGGGTATCTCATGCTGTTCCATGAACTGGGACTTGACTATACCTGGAGCACATACGCCTCTGAAGGCGGCAATTTCGGATTCTTTACATCAAATGAGATGGCGAAAAGACTACATTATAAAATTTATGCCGAGGCAAAGCGGTTGGGCGTAAAATACATTATCGGAGGAGAATGCGGCCATATGTGGAGGCTCATACATCAGTACCTTGACACATGGCACGGACCTGCTGATTTTCTTGAAGTGCCCAGATCCCCGGTAACCGGGACTGTTTTTGAGAATGCGTGTTCAACCAAGATGGTCCATGTTACAGAATTCACTGCTGACCTTATAAAAAACGGAAAACTTACCCTTGACCCGAGCAGAAATGACCATCTGAAGCTGACCTACCATGACTCGTGTAATACTGCGCGGGGCATGGGGCTTCTTGAGGAACCGCGGTACGTCATCAGGAATGTCTGCAACCACTTTTATGAAATGCCGGAGAATACCATCAGAGAGAAGACATTCTGCTGCGGAAGCGGCACCGGGCTGAATGCATCGGAAAACATGGAATTGAGAATGCAGGGCGGCCTGCCGCGGGCCAATGCGGTAAAGCATGTACATGAAAAATACGGGGTGAACATGCTCGCGAACATCTGTGCAATTGACCGGGCGACGCTCAAGGCGTCAATGGATTACTGGGTCCCGGCAGTGGGTGTTACCGGTGTTCATGAGCTTGTGGGAAATGCCATGGTGATGACAGGGGAAAAGGAGCGGACACAGGATCTGCGACTCGAACCCCTTCCCGGAGAGGAGGGTAATGAGTGATGTATGACGGAAATAAAATAATAATCGGCCTGGTTGTCTTCGGTCTTCTCATTATCTCTCCGATCCTCTATAACACCTTAGGAAAAGCGAGTGTTCCTCCTGAACCGGATATCAACACGCCGGAAATCAACAAGATGGTTGAGAAGAAGTGCGTTGAACCAAAATCGTTTATGCGGGCCAACCACATGCAGATTCTGAATGACTGGAGGGATGAAGTGGTGCGTGTGGGCAAGACAAGGACCTATGTAAACGGTGAAGGGAAAGAATTTAACATGAGTCTTCAAAACACCTGCATGAAGTGTCATTCGAACAAAAAGAATTTTTGTGATAAATGCCACACTTATATGGCAGTAAAACCGTACTGCTGGGACTGCCATATCGCGCCAAAGGAGAAGACAACATGAGTATGAACAGAAGGCAATTTCTAAAAATAGCCGGTCTTACGACGATAGCTGGCGTGGGAGGTCCGGTCATTGTTGCGGGGATGAAAGAAAGACTGCTTGAGGCCTCTGAACTCGTCGATGTTCCTGAGCGTTCCGGAGCATTGACCGCACAACGGTGGGGCATGGTCGTCGATATGAGCAGGTTCAGGACAGAGGCGGACAGACAGAAGGTGATTGATGCCTGTCACCATATCCATAATGTCCCTGATTTCGGTAATCCCAAGGATGAGATTAAATGGATCTGGCCTGAAACGTATGAACACGCATTCCCGGGGCGCGAAGATGAATACATGCCGCATGCATTAAAGGAAATGCCCTTCCTTGTGCTCTGTAATCACTGTGCTAACCCTCCCTGTGTCAGGGTCTGTCCGACAAAGGCGACGTTTAAGAGAAAAGACGGCATCGTGATGATGGATATGCATCGCTGCATTGGATGCAGATTCTGCATGGCTGCCTGTCCATTCGGCGCCCGGAGCTTTAACTGGCGGGATCCACGCGGGAAAGACGCACAGGGCAGGCCGTTTATCAGGAAAGAGAATCCTGAATATCCCACTCGGACGATCGGTGTTGTGGAGAAGTGTACGTTCTGCACAGAACGGCTTGCCAAGGGGCTTCAGCCGGCATGCGCCGAGGCATCGGATGGCGGGTTGGTATTTGGTGACCTCGAAGACGAGAACTCGGATATCAGGAACAAACTGAGGAACCATTTCACGATCAGACGCAAGACAGAGCTTGGAACGAGCCCCAGTGTATATTATGTGATAGGAGGTGCTGAACATGTTTGAAAAAGCATTACAGGGAAATAAATCATACTGGATATGGATCTTTGTTCTGCTTGCTATAACAGGAGCAGGTTTTCTCGCTTACCTCCGTCAATTTACGTATGGACTGGGTGTTACCGGAATGAGCCGGGATGTTTCGTGGGGATTTTATATTGGTCAGTTTACTTTCCTTGTCGGCATAGCGGCATCGGGTGTTATGCTTGTTCTGCCGTACTACCTGCATAACTATAAAAAGTTCGGCCGGCTCGTAATCCTCGGCGAGTTCCTGGCCATATCCGCGGTTATCATGTGTATCCTATTCATTTTTGTTGATCTCGGGCAACCACGGCGGGTCATGAATGTTATGCTGCATCCCACCCCGAACTCAGTTATGTTCTGGGATATGGTTGTTCTGGTCGGCTACCTTATATTGAATGTTGTCATTGGGTGGACGGTTCTGGGCGCTGAGCGCAAAGGCACACCACCGCAGGGGTGGGTAAAGCCATTAATTTATCTGTCTATCGCGTGGGCACCGAGCATCCACACGGTTACTGCGTTTCTCTATGCAGGTCTGCCCGGAAGACATTTCTGGCTTTCAGCTATTATGGCTGCACGTTTTCTGGCATCTGCGTTTGCCTCAGGTCCGGCACTACTTATCATACTTGCGCTCATCATCAGAAGGGTAACCCGGTTTGATCCGGGCAAAGAGGCTATTCAGACGCTCGGGAAGATCGTTACATACTTTATGCTGACGAATGTGTTTTTCCTCGGCCTTGAATTCTTTACCGCATTTTACAGTGGCATACCGGGTCATATACATACCTTCGAGTACCTGTATGCTGGCATCGAAGGGCATGACAAACTGGTCCCGCTGATGAGGATTTCGAGTGTGCTTGCTGTGGTGGCAGTGTTCCTCCTCATCTTCCCGAAGATCCGGGCGAATGAGACAATGCTTGCTCTGGCTTCTGTTGCCGTGTTTATCTCCTTATGGATAGACAAGGGATTTGGCCTCGTTGTGGGCGGGTTTATACCGAATATGTTCGAAAAAGTGGTTGAGTATTGGCCGACCGGTCTAGAGTTGCTCATCTCACTTGGTGTGTGGGCGATCGGGTTGCTGGTACTGACTGCGCTTTATAAAATTGCGATTTCAGTAAAGGAAGAAGTCGAACTGTAACTGTTGAGCGCGTTTTGATTGCAATTTTGATACTAAATTATTTAAAATTTTCAGTTTTATTCTGGCTGAAAAGAAGGAGGATGTCTCATGTTTATGGTAACTGTGAATGCTGATACCTGTGAAGGCTGTGAAGAATGCGTCAATAACTGTCCGGTGAGCGTCTTTGAAATGCAGGATAGCAAGGCAGTCGTTGCTCAGGGAGATATCTGTGAAGGGTGTGAAACCTGTGTAAGCGTCTGCCCCTCGACGTCTGTAACACTCCAGGAAATGTAACAGGTAATGTACTCAGAATTCCCCTCAAAAGGCAGTCTTAACAGGCTGCATTTTGGGGGGAGCAAGAGATTTTATTTAACCAGTTTTGATAGTGTCCTGAACTCGTCTGTGCCTGCCTTTTCAAGAAGCTGGAATAATACGATTTCAGTACTCGTAATGACTGCCCCTGCATCCCGCATCATCTCAATCCCTGTCTTGAAATTCTGTTTTGTCCGTGAACAGACCGCGTCTTTGACAACATGTACGTTATAATCCTGTCTCAGAAGCCCGAGACAGGTCTGGAGCACACAGATATGTGTTTCCATGCCGGTCAGGATGATCTGCCTGCGGCCTTCCGTTTCAACACGGCCTGAAAAAGCAGGCTCAGCGCAGCAGTCAAAGGTTATTTTTTCGACAGGCCGGTACGACTGCAGAACCTCTGTAATTTCGCTTACCGTAGGCCCGAGCCCTTTCGGATACTGCTCGGTTACGATGACGGGCATGGCAAAGAGTTTTGCCGCTTCAATAAGGATTTGGCACCGTGAGATTACCTGCTCTTTCTCGGTCATTACGGTTGCCAATTTTTCCTGGACGTCAACGATGAGGATAATGGCGTTTTCTTTTTTAAGGGTAAATTTGTCCATACCTATCATGAGTGTCTGTCAAAACAAAAATCTCAGATTCCCCTCCAGAAAAAAGGCTGCAGGGGAATCTGAGATGGAGGGGCTATGGTTTACAGCCGTTCTTTTACGAGATTATCAACGACTGAAGGATCTGCAAGCGTTGATGTATCACCGAGTTCTTCAATCTGACCCCAGGCGATTTTTCTCAATATCCGTCTCATGATCTTTCCGCTTCGTGTCTTGGGCAGACCGGGTGCAAACTGGAGCTTGTCAGGTTTTGCAATAGGGCCTATGACTGTTCTGACATGCCCGACAAGAATCTTCTTCAGATCTTCAGAGGGGTCCTGGCCTCCCTTGAGGGTTACATACACATAAATGCCCTCGCCTTTTATTTCATGAGGGAATCCGACGACAGCAGCTTCGGCAACTGATTCATGACTCACAAGGGCTGATTCGATTTCAGCGGTGCCGATCCGGTGTCCTGATATATTGATTACATCATCGATTCTCCCCATGAGCCAGTAATCTCCATCCTGGTCAACCCGCGCGCCGTCACCGGTCATATATGTACCGGCAAACCGTGAGAAGTAGACTTCCTTTACCCGTTTGTTTTCAGGGTCTCCGTAGGTTCCCCTGATCATGCCCGGCCAGGGCTTTTCAATAACGAGGTATCCTCCTTCATTGACTCCTGCGGGAGAACCGTCTTCTTTCACAACTCGCGGCTGCACTCCGGGGAACGGCCTGTTTGCAGAGCCCGGCTTCAGCGTCATGGCACCGGGCAGAGGAGTGATAAGTATGCCGCCGGTTTCTGTCTGCCACCAGGTATCAACAATCGGTAGCTTTCCTTTCCCGACATTCGAGTGATACCACATCCATGCCTCAGGATTAATCGGTTCACCAACGGTGCCGAGGAGCCTGAGAGAGGATAGGTCATATTTTTTGACCCATTCTTCACCTTCTCTCATGAGCGCCCGAATAACGGTCGGGGCAGTATAAATGATGTCGACCTGATACTTGTCACAAATCTCCCAGAACCGTCCGGGATTGGGATAGGTTGGAATACCTTCAAACATAATGCTGGTTGCCCCGGCTGAGAGCGGACCGTACACGATGTAACTGTGTCCGGTAACCCAGCCGATATCAGCTGTGCAGAAATGAATGTCTTCGTCATGATAGTCAAAGATCCATTTAAAGGTAACGTTTGTATACAAGAGATAGCCGCCGGTAGTATGCAGCACTCCTTTTGGCTTTCCTGTTGAGCCGGATGTATACAGGATAAACAGCGGGTCTTCAGCATCCATCTGTTCGGGCTCACAATAATTTGAGATATCTTCAGCACTCATTTCCTCGTGCCACCAGAAATCCCTGTCAGGGACCATATCTGTTCCGTCAGACCGTTTTACAACAAGCACTTTCTCAACAGTAGGGCATTCCTCAAGCGCGGTGTCTGAATTCGTCTTGAGCGGTACATGCCTGCCTCCCCGTACGCCTTTGTCCGCGGTTACCACGAGCGTGGACTGACAGTCCTGGATCCGGTCCCTCAAAGCCTGTGAACTGAATCCGCCGAATACAATGCTGTGGATTGCGCCCAGACGCGCGCACGCAAGCATGGCAATCGCGAGCTCCGGTATCATCGGCAGGTACAAAGTGACCCGGTCACCCTTTTTAACCCCGTGTTTTTTGAGGACATTGGCAAAACGGTTGACCTCGGTATACAGCTGCTGATAGGTGTAGGTTTTGTACGAGCCGTCGTCAGCCTCCCAGATAATTGCGGCCTTGTTCCGAAGCGGTGTGCTTATATAGCGGTCCAGGCAGTTATACGAGGCATTCAGCTTGCCGCCCTGAAACCATTTGATTTCAGGCTTATCAAAATTATATTCGAGTACTTTGTCCCATTTCTTATACCATGTAAGGTTTTTTTCCGCCATCTCAGCCCAGAAGCCCTCAGGATCTTCAATCGACCGCTTATAGAGTTTGTCATATTCCTCCATACTGCCGATGTGCGCCTTTGAGCTGAATTCTTTTGAGGGTGGAAACGTGCGCTGCTCCTCCATCAGGACAGATATGCTGTCTTTCTGTGATTCCTTGTTAGACATACCTCACTCCTCCTTTAAATGTGAAATATATGAAAATAGAGAGAATGTACGGCAATAAACAATCAAAATTGCAAAAACAATGCCTGGGCCTCGATTTTTTTCATAATATTTTTTTTATAAAAAACAATATATTAGCATGATCATTTGCGTATGGAACAATTATTCAGAGTTATCACTGCAACAAAATGTAACGCAGGAGACCATGTGTTACATAACGTATCATGAGCGAGCTAAAATGAACAATCTCATATGGTTAAGTTCTCCTCGTGATAGCTGTTTTTCTCTGGAATTTCTCTATTACGCTGATTATATGCTTCAGAAGAACGTGCAGATTCTGTTTGTTAAAATCGTGCTAAAATTTTAAGATAGTCGATATGGAAACCGTGAAGAACAAAGACGTCAGTAATCTGCTTCAGGGAAGCGGTGTGCTCTATCGGATCTCATCCTTCCAGTATCATGAAACACTGGGCAATCTCATGGAGCGGGACGTATACCACTGCAGACCGGATGATTCCGTTGGTCTGGTAGCGGCTGAGATGGCCCGAAGGAGAATATCATCTGTTGTTGTTACCGATGAACGCCTGAAGCCTCTTGGCATTGTTACGGAACGCGATATGGTGAGAAAGGTAGTAGGCCAATGCGGGGATAGTATTTCAGACACAAGGATTGCAACGATTATGACAGCAGACCCGGCATGCCTTTCACCGGATGACTCTCTGTTCGATGCCCTGTCCGTTCTTTCACGGTTCAAGATAAAGCATCTGCCGATTGTGGAGGGCACCACGCTTGTCGGCATTATTACACTCCGGCAGATCATGAAACTCCGGTATGCGGAACCCTATGTTATTATCGGTCAGCTCGAAAAAGCAGAAACCAGTGCTGATTTCAGGATCATCAAAGAGGAACTGATCGAACTGGTCAAAGAGAAACTCGAAGCAAACACTGATCCGTTTGATATCGTGACAATGCTATCACTTGTTAACGCGGGCATACATAAACGCCTCCTGAACAAAACCATTGAAGAACACGGGACGAGCCCGCCGGTTGATTTCTGTTTTTTTGTGACCGGGAGTCATGGCAGAAAGGAAAATTTGCTGTTTCCGGATCAGGACTATTGCATCATCCTTGATGACTACGATGACCGTCTGCATAATGAGATCGACCGCTATTTTCTCGATATCGCGCAGAACTTTTCGACCGCGCTTGATGAGGCAGGGTTCCCGCTCTGCAAAGGAAACGTTATGGGACAGAATCCTACCTGGAGAAAGAGGATATCTGAGTGGTTGCTCCACGTATCATATATTTTCGAACACCAGGGACCGTTTACGGTTCGCTATGTCACCCTGATTTTTGATTCTGCTTATCTGTTCGGGGAGAAAAAGCTTTTTGATGCCTATAACCAGTATGCGTTTAGAGAAATTTCAAAACATCACAATATTCTCAGGCAGTTGCACGAGGAAGAAGAGGGCGCCCATGCGGTTCCGCTCGGACTGTTCAATAATTTTATCACGGAAAAGAGCAGGGAGCATCGCGGCGAAATTAATATGAAAAGGAGCGGGCTCATCTTTATTATTGAAGCGGCCCGCATCCTTGCACTCAAACACGGCATCACGGAAACTTCCACACGCTCACGGTTACAGGCACTTGCCCGGAAGGGTGTCATACAGGGGGATGATGCCGAGTATTTTGAGAATGCATACCGGGTGATCCTGTATCATACGCTACAGGCGCAGACAGACAACTACCTCAGCAAGAAAGAGGAATCCTACTATCTCAAGCCCCGGGAGCTCTCGTCTCAAAACCGGCAGATACTCAAACAGGCCTTTAAGGCAGTGACACGCCTGAAGGATATTGTGGCAGGTGAGATGGGTGAGTTGATCTAGTTGATGTAACCGGTTTATCGTTTGTACATCTGCTGTTCCGCGTCGACATCAGGAACGCGCAACAACCGCTGGTCTTTCGGCTTTGCCAATTCTTTCTCTATGTAGTCTGCACGGTCGGCAATCGTCGGCGGTCTTTCCGGCACATTTCGGAGGAATCTCCAGAGTATGCCGGGCCCTTTTGTGAGTTTGGGATTCAGTTCCACAGCCTTTCGATAATCCTCGACTGCTGCCCGATAATTACCAATGCGGTCATTCAATATGCCCCTGTTTGCATAGGCGAGACCGGATTTTGCATCGAGCTCAATAGCCCTGTTGAAGTGTATCCGGGCCTCCGCATATTGTTCAGCCTGCATCAGTGTTATTGCCTTACCGACATGGTTCGGCGCATATGAGGGATTGATAGAAAGGGCTTCATCAAAGACATTCAGGGCTTCTTCATAGTTGCCGTCTTCAAGGTACTTGTTCGCGAGTCGGTACTTGTTCTCACCGGGCACGGTCTCCTTGGTCATGTAGTTAAAGTAGGCCGCTGCAATGAGAGCAACAATCGCAAGTCCAAAAAGGGCTTTTATGAGATTCTGATTCATTATTTGAAATATTTGATGAGAATGATTTTATTGAAGATGAAAGAAAATGTTACGGCAATGGCAACAGACAGGGGAATTGCCTTTTTCTCCATCTCCTTTCTTTCGGCTTCAGTCGTCTCCCGCTTTAATTTCTTTTCAGCCCGTCGTACCCGGCTGACATAGATAAATTTCTTGACAGGCCGATACAGCAGCGCTGCCAGGATAAGTGATGATATCCAGTACCATATGAGCATTCCTGTAGTCAAGAAACCCCCTGAAAAGAAAGGGGGGGAATGATATCCCCCCCTAAAAAAATAGACTACACCATTCTATTATGGTTTGTCTACATCAAGACGTGCCTTACTAACGTCACCGATGTCTTCAACAAGCGCTGATATCTCAGTCTCAGGAAGTGTGGACATCTGCATTTTGTACGCAAGGAACCACATCATGCCGACGCCGAGGGCCCACCAGATAACCTGCCATACCCAGATTGACGGCATGCCGAAGACCCATGTTGCAGCGTCATTCGGGTTGCCGAAGATGGTGTTGCCCACAACTGCGCCCGGTCCCTGAGCAAAGAAGAACCATACGAGCACGATGATCCATGCCATAGGAACAAGCTTCTTCTTGTCTGCCGGAATTCCTGCATGTTCCTTCAGGAAATCGTGGTACTTCATCCGGTGCGCAAGTGCGTCTTTACTCTGCGTAACTGCTGAGACGAGAATTGCTGTACCGAGGTTGAATACAATACCCCAACCAGCTGAGTGCATGGTCCACGGCCAGCGGCCCCATGCGGTTATACCAAACCACTTGGTTCCGATCGTCTCTGTGCAGGTTACCGCAATGATACCCGCAATGAGGCCAAGGACGATACCGCGTCTGGTCAGAAACGGCCAGTAGCAGATACCGATCAGGGCCGGCCACATCTGGAAACCATAGGCTACAGCGAGCCCGCCGAGCAGAACGAGTGCGTCCTTTGACGTTGTCGCGACAATAAGGGCGGATCCAACGATGATAGCGACGCCGATTCTGCCGAACAGCTTCTGCGTTGAATGAGATGCGCCCGGGTTCAGATAACGTTTATAGAGATCCCGGGTGAGCATACCGCCTGCTGTTGACATGTACGCTGCGCCTGTGGACTGCATGGCAGCGAGCGCGCAGACGCTCAACAGACCGACCAGCCAGGGAGCCGTATCGCTCATAAGGTTGATCAGTGCAGGAACGATCATGCCCTGTTTGCCGGGCATCTCCATGAGGCTTTTTCCAAGCTGCAGGACGTCTTTTCCATACCCTGCTGTCAACATTCTCGGGTCACCGCCGATAATGTGTCCGGCAAATCCCTGCATGGCTGTGAAGAATATCAGGATGCCGCCGATACCCATTGAGGACGCCCATACCTGCTGGGGTGCAAAGGGTCTCGGGTTCTTGTTCGAGAACGACCACATCGAAAAAGCTGGTGATGACTGGATGCCCATGAGCGCGAACGCATAGGTGAGGATCATGACACCGGTCCATGCCCCGCCGACTGCCTTGGGCCCGCTCTTAACGAACTGGATGACCCCGGGTATGGCCGTATAGTGGCTGAAGCCGTCGAGGGTCCTCTTCTTGTCCATCACCTCGCCGCCAAGTGCAGCAAGGGGCTCTGGAGATGTCAGATTCGCGATACCCGTGTTCAGTGCTGACCACCCGCCTGCAGCATTAAGCGCTATAAAGCCGATGGCAACGATTCCGCCCGCAAGCAGGATACACTGCACGGTGTCAACATAGGCCACAGCCCTCAGTCCGCCTGATGCCACATAGACAAACACGACCAACGAAAGCATCCACATACCCGTTTCAACACCGAGCATGCCGTCGGTCAAAACATTGAACAGGAAACCTGAGGCCCTCAACTGGACACCGAGATACGGGATCGAGAAGAAGAGCGCGATAACAACCGTCAGGATCCTCACTGCATCTGACTGGAAATAGTCAGAAAACATTTCCCCCGGTGTAACATACCCGAAACGTTTACCCAGTATCCACTGCCGTTTCAGGAAAACAACTCCGGTAAACGGAATGGTAATGGCATAAAACGATGCGTATGCATACTGAAACCCATCACGGTACAGGAGACCGGGATGCCCCATAAATGTCCATCCCGAGAACGATGTTGCTGTTGCAGCAAGCACGAACACCCAGATCGGGATCTGCCGGCCCGCGATAAAGTAGTCCGATGCGGTTTTTGACATTCTTGCGCCCTTTATCCCCCAGAAAATACAGTACGCCCAGTACGCGAGAACAAAGGCGAATAACCAGTAAATTTTAGATTCCACAAAAATTTACCTCCTTTTCAAAAAATATGAATTCGGTCCAAAACAATTGGACCCGGGCACTGCTATTCGTATCACCTCCCCTTTCTTAGGCAGAAAATAGAAATGAAGCTGCTTCACTGTTAAGCCCTGCCTATGTCTAGTAACTCATTTAGTGTATCGATGCCATGAGGTTCCAAGAAATGCAGAAACCTCTGAAAAAGCTGTGCTGTTATGAATGCATCATACAGTGCGTTATGCGCCATTGATACTGAAACGCCGTACTGTTCAGCAACAGAGAACAAATCTGTCTTGAGACTTCCGCCGTGAAAATATTTTTTGAATTCCGCGCTGTTTTGAAGCAGCCATCCATGAATACCATGCGTGTCGACCGCGGGATTTCTCAGGGTACTGTTATGCTGTTTTTTCAGATAGCTGTTGAGGAACCGCAGGTCGATATGAATAAAATGACCGACCAGCACTGCATCGGTAATAAACTCGAAGAAATCCTGCACGACTGTTTTGATATCGTCTGCGTGTTCCAGTTCATCGGGTGTAATCCCATGGATCTCTACGCTCTTCTTGGTCATTTCACCGAACGGCCTGATGAGGCGGTAGAACTCGTCAGCCGGAGCGATTGAACCACCCCTCATTTTCATGGCACCGATTGCAATAATCGAATCCTTTCGAGGATTCAGGCCGCTCAATTCAGTGTCAAACACAACAAACGGACAGTCGGAGATTGCCGTCTCCTTTCGGATCACGCCCGTCCAGGTCGGGGCGACATCAGCGATTCCCGAACCAGACGGTGAAGACGGCAATAATTTATGTAAAAAAGAACTGACCATGTTCATAGTACAACAGCCTCTTTCCTGTTGTAATAGTCTTCGACAGCAGTCTGAAGACGCGGAATAATCTGGAAGACCTCTTTCAGTGTCTTTTTCTCCAGAAGGGTAAGTTTTTCCGGCTCAATAAAATTATCTATTTCCTGATGAAATTCTTTTTTCCGCATCTGATCCTGGAGTCTCAGGTGAAGCAGAAATTCAAAGGCAGATGATATATCATCTGCCAATCCGGACAGGATGTCGTCTTTTTTTGCGAGTGCATGGATTCTCTCAGTTGTTGCCGCTTCCTTGATGTCACGGGCAACAGAAAGGATTCTCACGGCATCAACAATAGGCAGGGTGCCCTTTTTCTTCAGATTAAGCTTGTCCCTGTGTTCACCGCTTCTCTCGACCACAAACTGCTTGAAAAATCCGAGCGGTGAACTTTCGTTTAACGCCAGGTCAAGGTACAGGCCGATAAATCTCCGGTCATTTCGGAGCCGTCTGAATGTCCGGTCTTTCAAAGATTGAGCCAGGGAGTTTTCTCCATAGACAAACCGGAGATCAAGAAGCTTTCGTGCGTGAAGGGCACGCGTTTCAGGCCCGGTTGTCACGGCGTCAACTATGGCATGCTCCCATGCGGATATCTCACCATATAACGGATAATCGCTGCCAAGAGGATGCTCGTTAAAAAGCGGCAGACCGGATTTTGAAAATATGTCCTGCAGATGGGAGAGCAGTTTTCGGCTGAATGCCTCCATATCTTCTTTTACAGCGGGCGCAGTCTGTTCATCATAGATGATCGCACAGTCGAAATCGGTCATAAAGGTCTGCTCCTTACGGCCCTCGCTTCCATAAAGGACAAAGGCAAATGGACCGGGAGCCTCACCGACCTTTTTAAAGGATAATTCAATGATTTTTCTCAGGAGCCTGTCCTGCAGTTGAGTAATGATCCGCATGATATAGGTTGCATTGACTCCTTCCTGAAAAAGGAGAGCAATAATCTGATTAATCTTTTCGTGGACCGTGAGAAGACCTTCAACGTACTTCTGGCTTTCAATATACTTTACTATCGAAAGAGGTGATGTGCCCTGAAGTAACATAAAGTCATGATTCGTTATTATTCCGATGAGTTTTCCCTCTTCAATCACAATAAGATGATGGATATTAAACTGAATCATCTTTACGAGTGCCTCGAAGCACGTTTCGTGCGAGTTAACCCGGATCAGAGGAGGGCTCATGATATCTTTCACCGGAGATGACGGGTCCAATCCTTTGGCAACAACCTTATCCCTGAGATCTCTGTTTGTTATAATTCCTTCGGGGACCGCATGTTTATCAACGAGTATGAGGGACGTTATTTTATGTTGTGACATCGTACCGGCAGCCTGCTGAATCGTTACGGAAGCATCAGCAGTTACCGGAGGCTTTGAAATAAGATCTTTAACCAGGGTAGTAAACAGCAGTTTATCTCCTTCTCCGAAAACGAGACTTCTGTGGCGCATTTCCTTGTACGTCTTGTCGATGAAATTGAGGAAAAAGGATTTCATGAAGTATTCACCGAGAACAGGAGACTTCGTTTCCAGATGCAGCAGTGCCTCTTTCGGAAGCAGATAACATATGGTGTCTGCCACGGTGAAGACATTCGCCCGTGACCGGTCACCGCTAACCATCGATATGTATCCAAAAGAATCGCCCTCGCTCCTGTAGTCGATTACGACCTCATCCCCCTCATTATCTGTGATAAATACCTTAACGCCGCCTTTTTTGATGATACGGAGAGCAGTGCATGGTTCCCCGTTCTGCTGTAATACATTTTGTCCGCGGGGATAATACTCAATGGTGATAAACCGTGCGGCATGCTCCAGCAATTCCTGCTCAAGCATGTCAAACGGAGGAGTTTTCTGGAGGAATTCTATGATCTCTTTTTTTATCATGACAGCAATGACGCGTTCACGATGCCGTGCTTATCACCATGAATAAGCAGCTGATCTGATAGGCATAATTATTATGAATTTTCATGAAAGTGAAGCTCCCCCTTTTTAACAGATCAATGACTGCAAAAGAAATGCCTGATGGCAGGTATCTGTTTTTGGATCTGAAAAGAAATAGACAGCAGCGTTAAATATGGTCTATAAATCAGGATGTTATCGAGAAACGTGATAGTGATGAGATTTATAATTCCCTGTTGATTTATAAAGAGTATTACACTAAAAACCTGCAGGATTTGTTACTATACGTAACTCGAAACATGCCAAGTTACATTTTGTATCATTCTTTTTTCAGGTTCCATTTTTTCCTTTTTTCCCAAAGAGTTTTCCGTGTAATACCGAGCATGTCCGCGAGCTGCTGTTCACTGCATGTATTTTGGTATGACTTCACAAATTCTTTTGTGTAGTCTTCAATGGACAGGTGCTGTTTTATTGAGCTCCCGGCAAAATCCTGCTTTCTGTACATGCTTTCCGGAAGATGAACAGGGAGAATGATTTCAGTGTCAGCAATGAGAACAGCCCGCTCAATAACATTCTGCAATTCCCTGACATTGCCGGGCCAGGCATATGAGGCCAGTATTTTCAGGACATCTGCAGACAGTTCCACAATATTTCTGCCGATTTCCTGTGCATATTTTTTCTTAAAATGTTTAGCAAGAAGCTGAATGTCATCCCCCCGTTCACGCAGCGGAGGAAGTTTAATCGTCACCACATTAATCCGGTAATAAAGATCTTCCCTGAAGGCGCCCTTTGCAACAGTCTCTTCTATGGCATAATTGGTTGCGGACAGAAGCCTGATATCTACTTTTCTGGATTTGGTGCTGCCGAGCGGCCGTATCTCCTGATCCTCAAGCACCCGCAGTAATTTTGCCTGTAGCTGAAGCGTGATATCGCCGATCTCATCAAGGAAGATGGTGCCGCCATCTGCTTCTTCAAAGAGCCCTTTCTTCGGAATGACAGCACCGGTAAAGGCGCCTTTTACATAACCGAACAATTCAGATTCGAGCAGAGTTTCGGGAATGGCACTGCAGTTAATAGGCACAAAAGGCTTGTTATTTCGTTTACTGTTATAATGGATCGCCCGGGCGAACAGTTCCTTGCCTGTTCCCGTTTCGCCCGTCAGGAGAATATTGCTCTTTGCATCGGAGATTTTTTTGATCTCAGCGATGACGCCCTGAATTGCCTGGCTCGTCCCGATCACATGATCAAAATCGTATCGCTGTTCAATCTGCTTTCGTAAAAGGATATTCTCGGCCGTAAGGGCTTTTTCATGCAAGGCATTGCTCACTATTTTTTTGATTTCTTCATGGATAATGGGTTTCATGACGTAATCATATGCGCCGGCCCGCAAAGCCTCCACAGCCGTTTCCACTGAAGCATAGGCAGTAATAATCAGCACAATTACCTTTGGCTGTTTCAGGCGCGCTTTTTTCAGTAATTCTATGCCATCAATTCCGGGAAGAATGATATCCGTTATCATCAGGTCATAAACTTCCTGTTCGAGTTTTTCGAGCGCGGATTCAGCAGTGCTCGTCGTATCAACCAGGTACCCGCTTCTCTGGAATACCCTTTGAAGAGATTCCCGAAGTGTTTCTTCATCTTCGACTATGAGCAATCTTGCAGCCATGATTATGGTTTATCCTGATACGGCGTGCTTTTGTATGGCTCAAAAAAAAATATCATAAAAAGTAGATTAATGAACCAGTGAAAATACCGTTATACGAAGCCGACAAACGTTTATTGATCAAGCGGGAGCCGGATGACAAATAATGTTCCCTCCCCTTTTTTGCTGGTAACGTCAATTGCTCCGCTGTGATCATTGATTATACCATAACAGATACTCAGACCCAGACCGGTTCCTTTTCCCGGGGGTTTTGTCGTAAAAAATGGATCAAAAATGCGATCCATTATTTCAGATTCTATGCCAGATCCCGAGTCGCCGAAGCTTATCTCGGCATATTGTGTGGTTGCCTTCAACATGATCTTCAGGCGTCCGCCCGCAGGCATTGCATCGAGCGCATTGAGCATCAGATTCAGAAAGACCTGCTGTATCTGATCCGGGTTCACGAGAAGCAACGGAAGGTGATCAGTTGTAATGTCGAATTCAATATTCTTGGATCTTTTGTCATATCTGACCAGATTCAGTGTTCTTTCCAGAATCTCGGCGATGTTCGTCGGCTGTTTTTCCGGTGATGAAATTCTCGAAAAATCTCCAAGGCTTCTGACAATTTTTGATATCCGATCAAGATGAATATTTATTGCTGTTAGGGCATGTTCACCGAACTGCTCTGTATCACCGTCGTGCGTGTCAACTTCTTTCAGTTCCTGTACAAGAGACGAAATGGAGGCGAGCGGATTTCCAATCTCATGGGAAACGCCGGCTGTCAGCTTTCCGAGACTCGCATGCTTTGCAGACAGGGCCAGCTCTCTTTCGAGGCGCTTCTTTTCAGTAATGTCTTCAAAGACGAGAACATACCCTTTTTCAGAACCCCGGAACGGTGAAACAAATATCTTAATAATCGCACCGCCGGATAAATCATCCAGGGTGGATCCCTTTTCACATAAGAATTCTCCTATCTTCATATCCTCGCCAATAAAACATTCATTCATTTCCCCGAGTAATTCCCTGATATTCTTTCCTGATGCGACCTTTTTACTTTTTTTGGTCAGATCTTCCATATAGCGATTCCAGTAGCGGACAAGTCCCTGCTCATCAACAGTGGCCACACCGAGTGATATGCTTTCAATGATGTTTTCACTGAATTCCTTGAGCGATGCAAGCTGCCTGTTTGCATCTGCGAGTTCCTGCCTCGAGAGCCTCAATGAATCAGTCATATGCTTGATAGAACTCGAGAGTTCCTCGCGCTCCTTTTCCGTGAGCGTCATTCTGTCCTCGAATATGATAGAAGAAATAGCAGAACCGAGCGCTCCTGAGAGAACCAGCTCAGCCTCGTCCCTGAGCCTGATGAGATCATGCTGCGAAATGGTGTCTCTCTGGATACTGTTTCTTCTGAGAAAACGTTCAACGATCGCCTGTGCTTCACTTCTTCCGATATACTGCCCCAGGATATCTTCAATTTTTGCCGTACCATATTCACTCTGGAGATGCAATATCCTCGGTGTATAGGAATCAACAAACAGGAATGACTGCCGTTCCTCTTCCGGGCTCTGCCTGGTAAAGATTGAGACACCCACATACAGGAGAACGTTAAAGAGAAGACCCCAGAACAGGGAGTGGCTCCATTTATCCAGGCCGACCAGTCCAAAAAGGGCACGGGGATTCAAAAATGAGGAATTGATGATTTCAGCCATGACGCCTTTCTCCGCTATAATCCCTGCCTTTAACAGAGCGGGAACGAGGAGCGTATAAAACCAAATGAGAAAACCGGCAATAATACCGGCCATTGCACCGGCCTTATTGCCTCTTTTCCAGTAGAGGCCGATGAGGATTGACGGCGCAAAGATAGTGACCGCCTCAAATGATTTGAGCCCTATATCAACGAGCGAATAGAACTCCCCGATTGAAACCGCAAAGAAATATCCAAGAAAAACGCAGCCGAGGATAATGACCCTTTTCAGGTTGAGGATTACCGTAGGAAAACCCCTCATTTCATTAAACCGATAGATTGTCGGCATAACGAGGTTATTCATGACCATGGTACTTAAGGCGAGGGATTCCACGATGATCATGCCTGTTGCAGCGGAAAATCCGCCGATGAACACGAAAAGGGCCAGGAAATAGTTACCCTGACCCAGTGGTACGGTCAACACAAAGTTATCAGCATCAGCAGGACTGCCCCCCAGAAGCAATCCGCCAAAGGCAACCGGAATAACAAAAATATTGATTAAAAAGAGATACAGGGGGAATAACCACATTGCCTTTGACACATGGGAGACATCGGAATTTTCAACAACAGAAACATGAAACTGCCTGGGAAGAAACATTACTGCCATCATTGAAAGAAACATTAAAGAAGCCCATTGATGGTAACTTACGGATGTGCCGCCGCCCAGAAAGAGCAGTTCACCATATTGGGTTTCCTTGATCTTATCGAAGATATCAATGAAGCCATCGAAGATGCCATAGGTGACAAATACCCCGACAGCCATAAAGGCGACGAGTTTCACCAGCGATTCGAAAGCTATAGCGAATATCAGCCCTTCGTGGCGTTCTGACAAGACGAGTTTTCTTGCCCCGAATATTATTGCAAAGATTCCGAGGATCAATGTGACGAGCCATCCAGTGGCAGTACTGCCAGCAGTTTGCCCCGCAAGTATGACGAATGTACTCATAATAGCCTTGATCTGGAGGCCGAGATAAGGAGTAATGCCGACTACGGCAACAATCGCTACGAGCGCAGACAGAAAGATCGAGTTTCCATAGCGGGATCCGATAAAGTCGGAAATGGTTGTAATACGATTATTCTTCGCGATGTTGATGATTTTTCTGAGAACGATCCACCAGAGCCCTGCAATAAGGGTGGGGCCGATATAGATAGTGAGAAAGGGAAGACCTGATGTCGCAGCCTTTCCAACGCTGCCATAAAATGTCCACGATGTGCAGTATACCGCAAGAGAGAGAGAGTAGATGTATGGATTCGATACAATGCTCCGTCCGGCCTTTTCCCTTCTATCGGCATAATACGCTATCAGGAAGAGAACACAGAGGTAGGCAAGGATATAAACAAGAATGAGACCGCCTTTAAACATCTCTGCCGGTTTTCTCCCGTGTGGTTCTTGAAACAAAGAATCCGATAACCAAAATAAAGAGTGCCCAGATCCCAAACAGGTAGTACTGCAGCGAAAGGCTGAAGATATCAAGGAATGGCCAGTTAAAGAGCAGGGCGCCTAACAGAAATATGAAGAACCATAACTCTGTTGTCTTCATGAACATAAAGTATCATGAGAACTTATATATAATCAATAGTGCCGGCAGAGAACGGTTGAATATGGCATGTAAAAAGCTTAAAAAACAGAGTCTGAAAGACGGTAAGGCGTGCGTATCAGAGATGGTATCGGCACAGGGCGTGAGCCGCGCACCGGATGACCCCGGTCATTTCAGCACTCCGTCATCGCATTGGCCTGAATGACTGATCAGATGTCGTGTCGTGGCGCCCAGATCCTGGACATCAAATACCAACCGATAAAAACGACGATCATAAACATATGTATCCCGAGGCAGATAATCGGAGCCCAAATCATTGCGTCTGACTCGATAAATACTGAAGCCAAAATAAACCAGACAACCCAGAATATGCAGAGCACTACGCTTCTCAATCCAAGCTTCCAGCTTTTAGCAACCACAGCGAGAGCAATGGAGAGAACAAATAACACCAGCGGTGACACTCCTAATACACTAGCAATTTTCGGGATTCGCTGCGCCTGCGCCTCCGAGGCCCAGCCGGTTCCTGCAATGGTCGCGAGGAGCCAGGTGCATCTGCGATCCAGCGATCCACGGTCAATAACAATGCCTCATCTTGATGAATGTTTTTTGAAAAAGTCGATTGTAGCGTCTGATCCCGGGGCTCCCATTTTTTAAGCCACGGGAATTAGGAAAAATCCCTGGCCGTTAATAGCGCCTCTTTTTCCGTGATACCTTTCCGGTTATCCAGCCGATAAAGAATACCCCGCCGCCGGCAAGGAACCACCATATCATTTCCATACGCTTAAGCCGGGTATTCTCTTTCTGGAGGCGTTCATTCCCAGTGCTCAAACTGTTGTTCTGCAGCTTCAGTCTATCGCGTTCATCAACGAGCTCAACAACGTTTTTCGACTGCGTTACCAAGGCATTATATTTTTCAGAAACCTGCTTGAGCTCTTCTGCTGTCTGTTCTGCCTCTCTGCTTTTTGCTGAAAGGTTCTGATTGATTTCATTTATCCTGGCGTTATAGTCCGATTTGACGGTTTTTATTTCATCCTGAAATGAACCCTTATCTCTTCTATACTGCTCAAGCTGTGATTGCAATCGGTCTCTCTTTTTTTCAAGCCTGGCAATCATTTCAGTTTTTGGTGTTTCTGCGGTTATATACTGTTTTAACACCCAGCCTTCAAGGCCGTCTTGTGTTCTAACTTTAAAGTACTGTTCGCTTTCTTCAAGGATTTCAAGAGGAGTGCCAGTTTTAAGGGTCTTGATAATCTTAAATTCATTGCCTTGACCTTCCCTCATCGTAATAATCAGTTGATCAGACACATACTGTGTCTCTGAACTGGCAGTTTCAATACCAAGACTGCACAGGGAAAGCACAGTGAATACAATAATTGAATGTATACCCTGAATTTTCGTGATGCTCATATCAAGCCTTTCATCATACTCTGGAATAGATGCTGTTTTTAAAGATGCGGGACACGTATATGACTAAGTATATATGATATCTAAAAAAAGTTAAATAGCCGGATACAGAAACGACTGCTTAATCGATGAGCAGTTGATCGGTGAAACGAATGCGCTGCCAAAAAACTCATCATTTGAAAAAAAAGGATCAAGCCAGGCACATCAGGGAGGTCATAGAGCGCTCCATCATGAAATTTATTTCAGAGGGCCCTGTTATTTACGACCCCAGTAATAGCCTGTTATCTTCCTGTGAAATCCTGAAAGACCATTGACATTCGCACGTAAGGTTATATCTTTCGCCAGACGGCATTTCAACATGCACCATCATTATCATTTGGGGGAAAAGTCTTTTACCACGGGAATCAAAAAGGTGATGAGATTACCTGAGAATTTTTCTATACGTCCTGCATGAGCTATGCCGTTCGAAATAATCTGCGCAGGTAACCCCGTCGGTAATCTCTCGGTTAGTTCTTCAGATTCGAACTGTGTCTTGATTCTGCTATTCATCATCTTTTTCTGATCATATGAAACGTGATCTGAAAAGACAAGGATGTTCCCTCAATTCAAAGTATCACAGAGAATCCCTACGGTGTACAATAAAAAATATTACTTAAGCTAAAGATATATCTAATAGTAATCATTTATTTTTTACTCTTTCAGAACCAACACAGTAACAGAATTTTTTGAAGAAATTGTCTGTATCACCGATTCAGAAACAATCATATTATGCGTAACAGAACACGATTGTTTCCGCCTGGCTGATCCGGCCTCCTGGCTGATCCGGCCTCAGGAATTCCTCAGCCCAGTTTCTTGCAGAGTTCTGCTACCCGCAGACCGAGCTTGAAGCCGTCTTCTGACGCAGTATCATCCGGTGCACCGACACAACCGACACCATAGTGGCCTGACGCGCTCAGAGGATCGCCGACAATGATCATGCTGTAGATAAGCATACACTGAAGAATCGAGAGTATTGTTGTCTCTTTGCCGCCAGTAGGATGACCACCGGTAGCAAAGGCAGCACCAACAGTATGTTCCATCTTTCTCCGAATGCCGACAAAGTCATCAAAAACTTTTTTCAGTTCCCATGCCATGACACCAAAATAGACCGGTGAACCTGCAATAATTCCCGCTGATTCAATAAAATCATCTTTGCTTACTTCATAAGTGTTTTTCAACACAGCGGTTACTCCTGCTGACTCAACTCCTTTGGCAATGTCATGAGCGAGTTTTTTGGTATTTCCACCTTTTGAATAATACAGAACGAGAACCTTCATACATATCCTCCTTTTCGCTGCCGATGGATAGAACTGCTCAATGCCTAGTATAAACAGATTTTCCTGGTTCATGCATCAGAAAGACAGAGCACAGTACATTTTTAAAAAGGGCTCAGGGCTGCCTTTTCAAATGATTTATACTATAATGAGAAAACCTGAGGAGATGATATGCATGGTAAGGGGGAATCATGAAAAAGGGCAGAAAAGAGCGCTCTTCCGGTCTTGTTCTCACTGATGACAATGTCAGCAATATGAAGCAGATAATCGGTCAGTATAAGAATGTCCTTGTCTGTGGCATGGTCGGCGTTGGCAAGATCATCAATACAGTCTCAGCCCTTCAGGAGCATAGCGATGTCTTCTATATCGGAAACCCTGTTGATTACGAAGGAAAACAGAGACCGGGAAGCTATGAGAAATATCTCGCTTACATTACGTCATTGAAGCAGGATTTAAAGGTAGTCGATGCAATGGAAGATCTTTTTTCTGTAACAAGCAGCATCTTTGTGATTATAGATGAGATCTACGGAAGAAGTAAAAAGCAGCTCGAACAGATAGGAAGGCTGCTTGATATGCAGAACATCAGATGCATTCAGATAGTCGGATGCGTGAAATATATGGGAGAACTCATCAACAAGATCGATATCATCGTGGTATTGGAACAGAGCGGCGCTTTTACCATCGACAAGGAATTTGGAAAGGCGATCTGTAAGGTGCTCGGCAGAAACTGATACATGCTGTCGTATGGTAGAAAAAGAGTACGAGAGTTATCAAATGTATTTACTGTTGATCATCCAGTACGCTGCGTAACGTGCTGGTAAGTTTGCTCGGCGATAATGGTTTCTGCATAAATATATCCTGCGGATCCAGAATACCCTGGCTCATAATCGTTTCATCCGTATAACCAGATATGAATATAACCTTTGTTTCCGGATATTGCATATGAAACAGGGCAGCCAGTTCTTTACCGTTTATGTTTGGCATGATAACATCGGTCAACAAGACATCAATGTGTTCTTTTGCCTGTTTCGCAACCTGTAATGCTTCCCTGCCGTCTTCGGCAAAAAGAAGACGGTAGCCTAAGGGGAAAAGAATGTCCTTAACCAACGTTCGGAGCAACTGATCATCATCTACGACGAGTACGGTCTCGTTACCCCCCTCTAAATACATCTGTTCTCTCTGGACGATCTGATCCTGTTCAGCGGCGGAAATGGGCAGATAAATCTTGAACGTTGTCCCTCTGTCAATTTCGCTGTAGACATAAATATATCCATGGTGTTGTTTTATAATCCCGTAAACCGTGGAGAGCCCGAGACCCGTTCCTTTTCCCAAAGGTTTTGTCGTAAAGAAAGGTTCGAATAATTTATTTTGTACTTCCTTGTTCATTCCAATCCCGGTATCGCTTACAGAGAGCAACACATACTGCCCAGGCTTTACGTTTTCATGTTTTACATGGAAGTTGTCCTCAAGCGAAATATTGGCTATCTCAATAATTAAGGTGCCCCCATGGGGCATTGCGTCCTGCGCGTTGAGCATAAGATTCATCAATACCTGTTCTATCTGCATGCGGTCAGCCCATACAGCGCACATGAATGGCTCGGTACGCACCTTCAATACAATATCGTCTCTCAGCATTGGTTCGGTCATCTTTATTAAATTCTCGACGACAGTATTCATATTGACGACCTGCATCTGTAACAGCTGTTTACGGCTGAACGCAAGCAGTCGCCGGGTAAGTATGGCAGCCTTATCGCCTGCTTCCTTTATGGTTGAAAGATATTCTTTAAACATGCTGTCCGCAGGCAGCTTAAGAAGTGTCAATTCAGCATAACCGATAATGGAAGACAGAAGATTGTTGAAGTCATGAGCAATTCCCCCTGCCAAACGGCCGATTGACTCCATTTTCTGGGCCTGGAAAAGCTGCAATTGAAGGCTCTTCTGCTCAGAAATGTCTTTGATAATATACACTGCCCCTTCTACTGAGCCACGATCATCAAAAATGGGATCAGCAGAAGCCAATACCCAGATACCCTTATCGTGCAGGTGAAATTCTATCTCTTCATGTCTCTTCGATATTTTTACCCGCTCCAACAGATCTTCGCCGTCCGTAATCCCCAGAGCAGCAAGCAGGGCAGGGAACCGGAGCCCTATTATTTCTTCGTAAGATTTATGAACGAATTCTGATGCTGCTTTATTTGCTTTTATCACTTCGTAATCCTTGTTCGTCATCAGGATCATATCCTGCGTTGAGTCAAACGTAATCCGCCAGTCGGTAGCAGCTTTTTTCAGTGCCTCTTCAGTATGTTTTCGTTCGGTAATTTCACGGTTAAGATTTTCATTGGCAAGGATAAGTTCAAATGTCCGCTCCTGGACCCGCTTTTCGAACACCTGCGCAGAATTCAGCAATAATTCTTCGGTAAACTTGCGGTCGGTGATTTCTTTTGAAATGACCGCTACTGCGGTTATTTCATCGCCTTGTGTTATGATCGGACTCATCGTCAGAAGATAATGTTTGTTATCCCTGCTGTTGGTGTTTTCGTAGAGAATGGGTACTCCTCTTTGGAATACTTCATCAATTTTTTTGATGAATTTATCCGTCTCAGTGGTTGAATGAAAATCGCGGTACACATGTCCCCTGTATTCATTTTCAGAGAGACCGAGCCGAGATAAATGCTTCTGGTTCATAAAGAGATATTGATAATTTCTGTCAACAACATAGATGGAATCTTCCGTGGCCTCGACTATGGTGCGATACGTATCATCAGTACTCGCAGGGGATGTCTCTGACTGTTCGAACCCCTGTAGGCGTTCTTCTAGCGTGTCGAGTCTTTGATTGGCTTCCAGCAACTCATTGATAAGATCATTCTTTGTTTTGTTGCGAATTTTCTCTTTATAGAGTGATGTAACAAAGTCCTTGTAGTACGAAGGAGGCTCTATAACGCGAAGGCCGAGATTGACTATATTGTGGTCTTTTGCTATACGTGCGAACCAGACAAGCTCAGCAGAGATCCGCGCTGCGTCCCCTGAAGGAAGACGGAACTGAAGGTCGAGTATTTTTACCGGCCGGAAGTCCTTTTTAACGTTAACCATAAATGTCATTGAACATCCGATCCCGTCTGCAGAGACATTTCTTATGATGCCAAGATATGTTATTTCTTCCAGGACAAAGGACGCCTTTAGCGTGACTGGAATTCTCTGCGCTCGTCTTCTCTGCATGGCATGATGATAGTATAATACACGATTTTTTTCCAGGCGAGACGGAACACCTGATGGCAACACTATCTCGTCCTGTGCCCAAAACTAGTCAGATATATCCGAATATTTTCTGAACTGAGGCATAAGATCAAGCGCCCTGGCAGCGGATTCACACGTAACATATCCTTTGTACGTGTTTACTCCTTTTGCAAACCAATGGTTTTCACGCAGAGCTGCTCTTCCCTTATCCGCCAACTGCAATACATACGGGAGTGATGCTGAGGTCAGAGCCCTGGTTGCAGATCTCGGATATGCGCCAGGCATATTGATCACACCATAGTGGAGGACATCATGTTTTACAAATACCGGATCAGCATGAGATGTCGGACGTGATGTCTCGACGCAACCACCCTGATCAACACTCACATCAACAATTACCGAGCCGGGCTGCATCTGCTTAACCATCTCTTCACTTACCAGATAGGGTGCCTTGCCTCCCCGCAGGAGCACAGCACCGATAACGAGGTCTGCGTCTGTAAGGTGATGAGCGATCATATCAGGCTTTGAAAGGAAAAAAGTAAGATCATCTGAAATCTCCTTTTTCAATCCTTCCGCACGTTCAGCGCGCCGTCCGCAGATAAAGACTGACGTGCCGATGCCGACTGCTGTCCTAGCTGCATGACGTCCTACAACGCCATCGCCAATGATCACAACCTTTCCGTACGGCTTATGGAGGATCGTTCCGAGTTGAACACCCTTGCCGCCGTGAACGTGCATAAGATAATAACTGCCAACCGTCATGGACATGTTCCCCGCGATAGCGCTCATCGGAGCTAGAATGGGAAGGCGTCCTTCTTTATCCTCTACGGTTTCATAAGCAATTGCTGTGGTCTTCTGTTTGAGCAGGGTTTCAGTCAATGATTTCGTAACGCCAGCCAGATGAAAAAAAGTAAAGACGATCTGCCCGCGAAGATACTGATATTCTGATTCAAGGGGTTGCTTGACCTTCAGAATGATATCTGCATCCCAGGCCTTTTCCTGCGGCACAATCTGAGCGCCGGCCTTGATATATTCATCATCTGAAAATCCTGCACCGATGCCGGCATGTTTTTCTACCTGAACAGTATGATCGGCATTGGTTAATGTTCGGGTTCCTGCAGGAGTCAATGATACCCTGTGTTCATTATTGATTATCTCTTTTATGACACTAATGTTCATAATCCCCTCTATCCCTGCTGCTTACAAATGCAACACTCTCATCGGCACAAACCAGTCGGCGTGCGTATTCTCTTCACAATGCTATGCTTTCTTACTGTAATAATCAATGAAACCAAAGCAGTCCTTTGGAACAAGCCGGCCTAGAGAGAGAGTGCTGTAGACGCCATTTGCTATTTTCCCCTCAGGATTTATGATGAAACCCGTCGCATGAAGAAAACCGTCTTTTTTGTCATAAAACGCCCCGGTGCTGGCGGATATCTCCCTGGCGTTCAGGCCATATCCGATTTCAAAGGAGAGTTTATAGCGATTAGCGGTCTTTTGCGCGTATTCGCGTGAATCCACGGATGCGGCCATCACTTCTATATTGTTATTCCGGAATTCATTTATATTCTGTTCAAAGTCGAGCAACTGCTGACGGCAGTAAAATCACCAGTGGCCGCGGTAGAACAGGAGGACTGTCCAGTTCCGCAGCAGATTATTTGGCAGAGATATCTGCTTACCACTGACCGCATGAAAATCCATTTCAGGGAATATATCTTCCGTATCGAGCATAGTTCCTTTTTCCCGTGCCATAATTCCTCACCCCTTATCACGTATAAAAAATTGTATTGCTTTATAGCTCAACCTTACCATAAAACATCTTGATTGTGAATTCATCATGCGTTGCAGGGACTCGGTAAAGATAGTGCTATTGGATAATCTTCTTCGTTCTTTTTCCTCAGAAGTGTAGTTCATCAGAATGAATGATATGCAGATGAACTTTTTCATCGATGCTTCCAAGCTTTCTGAATGTACCCTCTGCAATCGGCCCGACCGTTTCAGGATCAGGTGTTGCAATAACGATCCTGAGCCGTTTATATCCATTGCTATCCCGCTCATCTTTGCCGATTGAGACCAATTCTGGCAGAGCGTTTACAGCACAAATGGCAGTATCGGCAGCGAAAACATATATGAGGAGACGGCCGCCAACATCAATCTTTTGGGTTAAACAGAGGGCATCAGTTAGCGCAGGACTGTGCTGGCAGAGGATTTGACGGAACACCTCTTTCGGACACACGCAGCCAAGCGTTATCCTCACAAACTGCTTTATTCTGTTGTGTGATACCATCATCGGCCTGAAGAATAGCCCGGGCGGGACGGTTGTGCCACATGTGCTTCCCAATGACTATATCTCGGAAAATGCGTAATAAAGGATAATAGGGATAACGCCATAAATAAATAATAGTTGAACACATTGCCCGTGCCCAGAAAGAGGGTAAGGCCGAAGAGAGCGATTAATTCTGAAAAGAGATAGGCGAGGACGGAAGCGATTACCAGACGTTTGATCACGAATGAAAACTGAAAAACGGATTTATCCCTGATAACCGGGACCCTCTCCCGTGCAAGCAGGCGCTTTTTTATGAAACCGATGCCCACGATAAGAAATGCAGATATGCCAACAAGGACTATTCTTGCATAGTCTACGTTTGGTATTTCCATGAATCCGTGAAAGGGAGCAAAGGCCCCTCTTACGTATTCTATGATACCGGCAAATATAAACAGGCATGCGATCATCAGTAGGCCAGTGATGGCTGTAAAAAAATATGCTTTCTGAAGGTGATCAGGCCATTTTATTTCCATTTTTTCCGTGTATCTCTTTGCATTTCTTTTTTAATCAATTGCTCTTTGAGAGATGATCCTTCAGAGAATACAAAGACGCTGAGAGCGTAAAAGAGTATCCCGATCCCCCATCCGATGAGCGGCCATTTAAACGAGAGGTTCTGAGGGGAGGTTGTGTAATTGATGATAAGCAGGATATTAACGGCTACAAAAATAGCCAGATGCACGTAAAATCCCATTTTGGCTTCGACTCTTTTTTTTGCTTTTTCATAGGTCCCCTGGTCTTCCATGACGTGCTCCCTTCTCATACGTGACGTTCTCAGTGCATTATACTCCAGAAATAATGTCTGATCCAGCGGGTCATGGCCTTCTGTTTCTTTCCACTCTTGGGGGGAACAGTTACAGGGACGTTACGGAACGGAAGGGAGTCAGAATAACGGATAGTATGCTAGGGCCTGGTTACAACTCCCGCCTTGGCAAAGACATGTTTCTGCATTTCTTCCTGGATACGATCATATCCCTGTTCAGTATGAGGCATGACGCACGGGGAACAATCTTTGTGCCCTGATGAAAGCATGGTAAACGTACCCGGACACGGCAAGAGAAATAATGGGCAATAGCAGAAAAGACATGATCGCCAGTCGTGCAGGTCATGACAGGGGAAAAATTCACATTTCGCGTTTATAACATATTTATAATGCATAATACTATTCCATAATACATCACGCGCAGTTTTCTACCGGTACAGTGCCTGTTCACACATTCCGTGCTCTCTGGACAAGACCCGGCTATTGTGTCAGCCAGCAGTCAGTACAAATTGCAGAGGTGTTATCTTTTTCGACCAGGCATGAGGATATTCGATAATTAACATGTGCCGAGTCTTCATGATCAAAGACATACATTGCGTCTCCTCGAACACTGCCTACAAAGTATGTTGTCGTCTCCATGAATCTGCCCACAAAAGAATTGCCGTTTACGCAGAGATCAATGGCGAGGCCGTCTCCGCAGGCATATTGATAGATGCATCCGGAAGAGTATCCCGGTATATAGTCTCTATGGCGGGCGTCGAATTCAGTAAGGGAAGAAACATTCGGAAGTTCCATGATATTAATATGTCGGGTCTGAACATAGTCATAGAGCGTTGCTATCCTTTTACCTGATATCAGTCTGCCTATGATACAGGCAATGAAGGCATGAGTATGGGAGTTAATATATATTCATTTCCTTTAACCGCATTTCGTAAATCCACAGCTATGACAGACTGCACAGCCACCTTCATGTTCAACCGCGCCTCCACATTCCGGACAGGCGCCTATAAACATTACTATATTCTGTTTTTGACTTCCATTTCCATTGCCCTTGCTGCCCCGTTGCATGAATCGTTCCAGTGCTTTTGCAATTGCGTCTGAGCAGGAAGTGATTTTCCCGCCGTTTGTCCATGTCTGGTTATGGCAGGTGATACCCTTCAGCTGATTGATTATCTCATCCGGCTCGATATTCGAGCGTAGCGAGAGACTCACCAGTCTGCCGATTGCCTCGGCCTGGCTTGCAGCACATCCTCCTGCCTTTCCCATATGGGTAAAAAGCTCGAAGAGTTGACCATCACCATCTTCATTTACCGTGACATAAATATTTCCACAGCCGGTTTTCATATGGCGTGTTTCTCCGACTATTGATTCGGGTCTTTTTCTCGGTATAATTTTTGTCTGAGCCGGAACTGTTTCAGTTTCTTTTGTTGTTTTACCAGTAGTGAGAACCTGTTCGTCACGGGAACCGTCACGGTAAACGGTTACGCCCTTGCAGCCGAGCTGATAGGCGAACAAATAGACATCTTCCACATCTTTCGTGGTTGCGTCGTGCGAAAAATTAACTGTTTTGGATACTGCGTTGTCCACATACTTCTGAAAAGCGGCCTGCATGGCGATATGCTCCATCGGTGATATATCGTGTGCTGTAACAAAAAGTGATTTTATATCTTCCGGAATTTCATTCATATCATGTATTGATCCAGTCTCAGCAATTCTTTCCATCAGTTCACGTGACCAGAACCCACGATCTTTTGCAATTTTCTCGAAATAAGGATTTACCTCTATAAGCTTTGTCCCTTCCAGCACGTTTTTCACATATGAGACAGCAAAGAGCGGTTCTATACCTGAGGAGCATCCCGCTATAATTGAAAGTGTTCCGGTAGGAGCTATGGTCGAGACCGTGGCGTTCCGCTGTTTTATTTTGTTGTCATATATACTTCTCTGATAGTTGGGAAATACTCCCCGTTCCTCAGCCAAGATCGATGAAGTCTTCTTTCCTTCTTTCTGGATAAATTCCATGACCTCTTCCGCACACTGTATTGCCCGGTCTGAATTATAGGGGATCCCCAGCTGAATCAAGAGGTCAGCCCATCCCATGACACCGAGGCCGATCTTTCTGTTTGCGTGGGTCATATCCTCAATCGTCTTTATCGGGTATTTATTGAGATCTATGACATTATCCAAAAAACGGACTGCAGTATGGACAACACGTCTGAGTTTCTGAAAATCTACTGCTCCGTCGCTGACCATCTTGGCAAGGTTGATTGATCCCAGATTGCATGACTCATAAGGAAGAAGGGGCTGTTCCCCACAAGGGTTTGTTGAATCAATCTGTCCGATATGTGGGGTAGGATTTGATTCATTGATACGGTCGATAAAGACGATGCCTGGTTCTCCATTTTTCCATGCATGATTAACAATAAGATCAAAGATTTCCCGCGCCTTGAGCGTATTGACTACTTCACCGGTCCTCGGGTTCAACAGCTTGTAATCTGTGTCAGCTTTTACTGCATTCATAAAGTCGTCTGTTAGCGCCACAGAGATATTGAAGTTATTGAAACGGGAGTTATTATCTTTTGCTGTGATGAAGTCCAAGATATCAGGATGATCAACCCTCAGGATACCCATATTCGCGCCTCGGCGGGTTCCCCCCTGCTTTACCGCTTCAGTTGCTGTATCAAAAACCGTCATGAATGATACCGGACCGGAAGATATGCCTTTGGTAGAACCGACAATATCACCATTCGGCCTGAGATTGGAAAAGCTGAATCCCGTGCCACCCCCCGACTTATGAATGATAGCCGTATGCTTTACTGCATCGAATATCGATTCCATCGAGTCCTCTATGGGCAGAACGAAACAGGCACTGAGCTGTCCGAGCCTCCTTCCTGCATTCATGAGCGTTGGACTGTTTGGAAGAAACTCAAGTGATGTCATAATCGAATAAAACTCTTCTTCGAGAGCTATAACATCAGATTCAATCCTGCCGTATTTCAGATCGGCAGATGCTATGGTTTTCGCGATCCTCCTAAAGAGCTCTTCAGGCCCTTCGACTACGATTCCTTCTTCATTTTTCTTGAGATATCTTTTTTGAAGCACCTGTAATGCATTGGGTGCAAAATTGGATGATGCTGCTGAATAGTGCATACGTCTATCCTCCTAAAATAAAGACTATCAAGATAAAAACCTCGATTTCTCAGATGCATTAAACTGGGGCAAATCATATGAGGACTGCCTCGTTATGCTTTCTGTGTATGGGCCCCTACCCTTCTTTGTGGGAAAATCCATAATTTGTGTGCCCATAAAATTAAACCACAAGATGTAGTGGAAGTCAAGTAAAAAGGAAGCGATGCCGCAAGGATCTGATTCTGCAGAAGAATCCCGGTGAAATGGCTGTTTGGCAATTGTTGGTCATTTCTGGCATGTCTGAGGGGCGATAGTACGGTTCATAAAAGCAGTATTTTTATGAAGCAAACGATTGCATCAGGAACAGATGGATCGGGCGCACGACCATGAAACCGGAATACGAGATAAAAAGAAATACAGACACCTGCACACCATGTGGTATGCCCCTCCGTTATGGTGCTGTTACACCGCCGGATACAATAAATGCTATGACATCTCCGCTCTAAACGGCAAGAGGGGTTATCTGTGTCCGTGATACATCCAGGAGGTTTCCGGCAAAGTTATATGACTGCGGCAGGTATACTGCAACGCATTCTGAAAGCCCCAGGTTATCGAGGCTTTCTCGGGTTACAAAACCAATAACCTGCGGCATGCTGCCGGGAAAAAGACTGCCCAGCACGGGCCTGTTAAAACCTTTTTTATCGCTGAACATGCCCCGATCAGGTCCTTAATTGCTGTATAAATCATCTTGACGAATGGTAAACGGGTAAAGAGCCTCTCTACAAAACGCACTAAATGGCTCGTAATAAAATTAGAAGAAACAGATCCAATGACAGCGATTGTAAATAGCACAATCACAAAACCGATTCCCGGTATCTGAAACGGAAAGAGGCTATCTATCCTGATAAATACGACGCAAATAACATACAGAGTTGCCACTAAGGGCACGGAAACCAAGAGCCCTTCAAAAAAAATTCGCGATATCCTTTTCATAGCAGTCCACCTTATTGTTCCAGAACTATATGATATCTGACCGCGAGAGGCCAGACCACTCCTAGCGTATTATATCGGGGCATCCCTGATCGGTGCTTTCGGTACGGTAAACAAATGAACATTTTTCCCAAAGTGATGGAAAAAACTTCCTGGCATACTGCTTCGGGACCGCATTTTTTCGGCGGATTATGTATGGTGGATTATGTATAATGAATGGAGGAAAGGGTACAGGATGACAAAAATAACAGTAATGTTCATTCTCGTCGTTCTTGTGTTGCTTACGGCAACATACTTTTTCGCAAGAGAGGTAATGATCGAAAGACCTGCGATCTGCCGGTACTGCCATTTTATTACACCTTATTATAATAAATGGGAACAGTCGACACATAATATGGTACCGTGCCTTAAATGTCATGAATATGGCCCCCTGAATGCGCTCTCAGGGCAGATCAGGTTTATAGCCGGAACGTTCAATCCCAGACCACTCACTGTTGTCCCTGATAGGAATTGCCTGCAGGACGGCTGCCATGAAAGAAGATTGATAGAGTCCACGGTTGATTTCACGAAATGGAACATTGTCTTTGATCACAAACCGCATTTTACGGAACAGAGGAAAAGCATTTTACTCCACTGCAGAAGCTGCCATTCAGATATTGTTCAGGGGGAGCATATGAAAGTTTCAAAGAATGTCTGTTTCATCTGTCATCTTCATGGAGAAGAAGACAGCAAGTTTACCGAACAGTGCACAGTATGTCATAAAGAACCCCAGGGGACTGTCCGTTACAGAGGAATTCTGTTCGATCATGAAGAACCACTTGAAAAAGGCGCTGTCTGTGTGGACTGTCACAGCTTAGTCGTGATCGGATCATCTAACGTCCCCAAAGAAAAATGCTTCTTCTGCCACATAAACAGGACAGAGAAATATAACGAACCCGAGTATATTCATCGTCACCATGTTACGGTAAAACAGATCGATTGTTTTTTTTGCCATCAGTTTGTGCAACATGATAATGTGCGAATGGCTCGGAATATTGAAACGTTACTGCAATGATGTGATACAGCTTCGGATGTGAGCTGACAGATACCGCGACATGCGGTATCTGTGATCAGTCAAAAAGACCGGAGAGCGCATTGGTCTGCTCTTCTATATTCTTTGCGATATCGTCCTGCATGTTCTGGAGTTTGTGGAGCTTGTCAGCAATATTCAGAGAAGCGAGTATCGCAGCCTTCAGAGGTGTAATATTCGGCGCGTTGCTGTATACGTCTTTCAATTCAGCATCCACATAGGCGGCAAGTTTCTGGATGTGTTCTTCATTGGCATCCCCGCGTACGGTATATTTCTGTCCCAGGATGTTTACTTCAACACTTCCCATTTCTAAGCATGCCTCATAATTCGAGTGCTTCCAGTTCGCCCAGAAGGTCTTCTACCTGTTCTTTAATGGAGTTCTTCTCTGAATGTAATGCGTCAATTTCCTGAGTCTTTTCATTTACAAGGGTTTCCAGTTCTTTGATCCTTTTTTCCAGGGAGTTTTTTTCTTCCTTGAGCGCTTTAACCTTTGAAACAGCAGAAGTAATTTTTTCTTCGAGATTTTTTAGCCTATCCAATGAGGCAACCTCCTTTTTATTGCCGGAAACTTTCAGAGCACTTTTCTTTCCTGATGAAGGATTATCAAAAAGTGATCTCTCCGATACCATTTCATACGATACCAGATGTACACGCACAATGTCCATATGGGACACGTCACTGCGATTTTCACGACATGCTCTGCATACCGCTTCATTTAAAAATAGGAATGGGCATACTCTCCGGAACGGTTGTATCGGACTCAGGAAACGAAAATTTCCGATACTGAAAATAGGTATGAAGCACTTTCTTAACATACTTTCGCGTCTCAGGATAAGAGATATCTTCGATAAATTCATCAACGGAAGCATAGGTCCTGCGATTTTCCCAATTCCGTGCCATTTGCTTCCCTGCATTGTAGGCTGCAAGCACATGAGGGACTGAATGAAATTCATTGAGCAGGGATTTCAGATAATAGACGCCAAGGTGAATATTGTTCTGCACATCATGGATTTGCGAGGCATTCTTTATGCCAAGCTTCAGTGTTTTGTCCAGTCTGTATGCCGTCTGCGGCATGAGCTGCATAAGCCCGCGTGCTCCGGCGACTGATTGTGCCGAGGCGTCGAAATGACTTTCTTCCCGAATAACGGACAGAATGATAAAGGGATCAAAAGAATATTTTTTTGCCAGTGGCTCAATAATGTCCCAGAATGCAAGCGGATACCAGAAATAATGAAGCTGTTCGGAATAGGTTATTCTGCCTGACATCGATAGTGCACGCTTAAATTCACCAAGTTGCTGGAACTTCGAGACGATATAAAGAAAATCCTCAGGAGAGGTAATTTTCTTGGATACAGGAATTAATTCCCATGTCGCTTCCTTTGTCATGTTGATGGACTGCAATGCTTCAACACGTTTGAACTTTTGCTTCTGGGAGGTTTTCTGGACGGACAGTTCATCCCACGGGACAGAGGGTACGAGAGGAGCTCCGGTTCTGACTGTTGCCAGAAACGAATAATAATTATCATTCATCTGCATAAGCTCATCGAATAACCCGGAGGCATCTTCACCTGATGCTTCAACGCTTCTTGCCCGCCAATAAAGATATTTGGGATCATCGTATATTGCATAGAGTTTTGACAGGATGTCAGCTGCTTTTTCATATGCTCCCGTAAGGTAAGAAGTCCATCCAATACCCCAGTTGGCAGATTCTCTCACATTCGGAAATTGCCTCAATGCCTCCTGGTAGAGTTCCAGAGCCTTTTCATAGTCCTTACTTCTTCTGGAGTCGTGGGCGAGAGCAACGAGCAGAACGCCTGCTTTCCGATTCTTCGTTGAGAGGAGATCCTGAAGTGCCAGTTCAAATCCGTTCATGTCACCTGCTCTAAACAGAGAACGTGCCGTGTAATAATGGTCATCTATTTTGTCAAACAGTGACGCGGCCTCATGATATTTCTTCTGCCTAAAAAGCACATTGGCGAGCTCTTTCAGTATGGTATTTCTGTATTTTCCAGTATCGTGAGATAATGCCGTTCTCAGTTCATGTTCAGCTTCCCTGAAAGCATAGGCCTTTTTCAGGCTTGAGGCCCGTTCAATGCGATCAGATACCGTAATAGATGATGGCGGCAGTTCACGTAACGACATGTTTGAAAAGAGACCTCCAGCGATATAAATTTTTTTAAAAATAGAGATAGCTTCCTTTTCATTGCCGCTCTCTTTCAAGAACATGCCATATTTAAAAGATATCTCTTCATCGGACGGATACATACTGACATACGATTTAAATAACTGAAGGAGATTATCTTCCTTTTCTTCAAGGGCTTCCCGTATCTCTGCCATCCGCGCCTTTCTTACGAGTGGCGACTCTGGATGCCGGTCAAGAAGCACTCTGAACGTGTCTAATGATCTGCCATGTTTTTCGATTTTATGGAATGTTTCTGCAAGATAGAACAGTGCATAATCCTGGAGGAGTTCGAACTCGGCCTGGGCTATTGTCAGTTTTATTACTGCTTCGTCATAGCGGCTCTGTTCAAGCGCCTGAATGCCCTGTTGGAGGTATACCTTGGCCGACACGGTACCAGCATATGCGCGGGTATACCGACAGGGTAACAGAATGCCCAGGACAAGGAATACGCACATCAGGAGGGAGAGGCCCGAGCTCAGATAACTCCCAGAGTCTTTTTTTTGTATATGATTCATGCGTTGCTCTTTAGAGTATGATAGATAAATTATTTCGCTTTAGCAATAGCTTTCAGATGTCTCCTTATAGAATATTTTGAATTCCTATGGTATATTTTTACGATGATTAAAGACCTGCGATTTCATGGCAGTATAGGCCCTGTTGAATATTTTGCATTTATATCCGGGGTAAAGGCGTATAATACATACTTTTGTGAAGAAGAGCAGTCGAGGATCCGTTTTTTTTCCAGGGGCAATGAATTCATCATTTCAGAGGACGGCATTTCCTATAAGGGTACGGGCGGAAGTTTTTGTGAATATATGTTTGGCGTGGAAAAGCCGGTAAAGGATACAGCAAAAAATGATGTCTTAAACCGGCTGATTATGTTTGGGGCATACATGGATGGTAGCGAACAGGTGGTCTTTACGAATGCCATTCAGGGATCGGAGTCCTTTAGCAGGCTTTTTCTCCAGGGACACGCCGTAAAAAATTATTATTTTCTCGTTTCCACAGATGTCAGCACTGAATACAAAAAACGTCAAAAATCGATTCTGCGTTCTGTCGGCAAGTTTCTCAAGAGGACAGATTACCTGTCTGATGACCGGGATACCGAGTTGCTGATGAACTTTTATGACGAATTAGGGGAGACGGGCTCAATTCTCCTTGCCTTTAAACTGATTCATAAGGCGAATCAGGAATTTTATAATCTATTCAAGAGTTGCTATTCGGTAACAAAGGATGAGTGCTCTGAAAAAGAAAAAATGCTCAATAATGTCGTCGAGAGGCAGCATATAGATCAGTATCAACAGGAACGGATGAAAATCGATGTTATGTACCGGCATTCAGAAAACAGAAATGTTGTTGATGAGTATAGAAACATTTTGGTTAAGGGACTTTCACGGGATTCCCTTTCTCCTTCGGATAAGGCAAAACTCAACCGGTTGAAAACCTTAAGCATCAGAAATAACATACCGCATATATTGTTCGATACGCTTGATGACCGTTTATTGAAGGGAAAAGTCATTCAGGAGGATGATAAGAAAGATTATCTGACCGAAGTACGTGCGATTCTGCAGAACCTTTTTTTCAAAGATCCTTCCTTAAAAGAACATATTCTGAAGGAGGATATTATACGCTTGATACGGGCAAAGAGTACGGCAAACACCCAGAGTGATCGGGGATTTGAACAGGTGCTTCTCGATGTTGGCAAGGCGTGTGATGACCTCGCGCGGGAAACAAAGGATTATGCTATTTTTGAAGAGTTTACGTCGATCGTTACCTATTTCGACCGGTATGACAACGTTTATGCAGTGCTCAGCCAGCTGGCATTCATGAAAAATATGGCAGTTAAAGAGGCCTCATTGAGAAGTCTACTGGGGAACAAAAAGGAATTTGACGAGCTTGACAGAGACCTGTTCAAGTCAACTTTTATCAAGGGTCTCCTGTCTGATACGTATATAACAGATTATGGAAAACGGAAGATACGTCTTATATCGCGGGGTTTAGAGAAAATCCAGCATGGCGAAGCCTCTATTAAAGATGTCATGAAAGAATTCAGGAAGGTGGCTCAGGAAGAAACATTATATTATGCGGTTCACGCGGCGTTAAAAGAAAAGATGAAGACTGCTTTTCCCGGTATTGATATAAAGGGTTTAAAACGGCAGTTGAAACAGGATATTACCCAGGAACTTGCTGAAAAGGGAATTGCGAATAAAATACCTACCCGTCTTTTTGATAAAGTATTTATGGACCTGCGCAAAGAATCCGTATATCTCAGCCAGATCCTCCCCAGGATCATCAACAACAGTGAGTATTCGCTCAGGAGGGATTTTTTCGAAAACAGCGGACTTGACCATTTTTACATTGAATCGATCGAACAGGAATATTTTAATGAGAAGGGGCTTGATAGTGAAATCCTGGCGTCAATCAGGGAAGACAGGGAGCTGTCAATCAGTGGAGGCGGCGAGCGGATTTGAACCGCTGAATAAAGGTTTTGCAGACCTCTCCCTTAGCCACTTGGGTACGCCGCCATATCGTTCCAGAAGTTGAGCAATTAAGACGTCCAGAGCAGAAAAAACAGTATTATGGCTTCCCAGCTTCTCATGTACCGGCAATACAATGGAGCGGGAAACGGGGCTCGAACCCGCGACCCCAACCTTGGCAAGGTTGTGCTCTACCACTGAGCTATTCCCGCATTTTTCTGCATACTGATCAACGACCGTATGGTATAGTGTTATCAACTGAGATTCATTGACCATACAATTATTGACTGATACAACATACTAATTTAAAAAGGAATTCTTTGTCAATATGCTGCACCCGGCGCTGGAACAATTCAGGGAATTATCAAAAAAGGGAAATGTCGTGCCGGTATACCGGGAGATACTGGCTGATACCGATACTCCTGTTACTGCGTTTTTAAAACTCAGTACAAGCCCTTCATTTCTTCTTGAAAGTGTTGAGGGCGGAGAAACATGGGCACGCTATTCGTTTATCGGTGCGCACGCATATAAAATCATCCGTGGACGAGGCAAAACCCTTGAAATCATGACTGATGGGAATCAGAGACAGACTGTTCAATCAGACAATCCGTTTGACGTGATCAGAAACGAACTTCAGGCGTACAAGCCTGTTGCCGTTGAGGGCCTGCCACGTTTTTACGGCGGCCTCGTGGGATTTATCGGGTATGATATGGTTCGTTGTTTTGAAGAGATACCCGACAGGAATAAAAAGGGGATTGATGTGCCGGATGTTTTCTTCATGCTGACCGATACCATTCTCATTTTCGATAACCTTAAACAGAAAATTAAAGTTGTCTCGAGTGTGTTTACCGAAAATACGGATGAGGTTGCCGCGTATAGAGCGGCTGAAGGAAAGATTGAGCAGGTTATTATGAAACTCAAGGCTCCTTTCATGGTCAATAATCCAGGACATTCCGGAGCATCCAGGACATTTACTTCGAATGTATCAAAGGCAACATTCCTGTCCTGCGTTGAGAAATCCAAAGATTATGTAATGGCAGGGGATGTTGTGCAGGTGGTGCTTTCCCAGAGATTTGAGCGTTCGACACCAGTACATCCATTTGATATATACCGGGCCTTGCGCGTTATCAATCCGTCTCCGTATATGTATTATCTTGATATTGGTAACGCGCAGATTGTTGGGTCGTCTCCAGAGATACTGGTAAGGCTTGAAGAGGGACGGATTGTCCTTCGACCGATTGCAGGCACCAGAAAACGGGGAGCAGATGTCCTGAAAGATCGAGCACTAGAACAGGAGTTACGGGCAGATCCCAAGGAAATTGCCGAACATATTATGTTGGTTGATCTCGGCAGAAATGATGTGGGAAGAGTTGCAAAAACAGGCTCTGTCACGGTCACTGAAATGATGTCGGTCGAACGGTACAGTCATGTGATGCATCTTGTTTCGAACGTTGAAGGTGACCTGCAGGACGGGCTTGATTCTTTTGATGTTCTTGCGGCATGCTTTCCCGCGGGGACCGTAACCGGGGCGCCGAAAGTGCGGGCAATGGAGATCATTGAAGAGCTTGAGCAGACGCGGAGAGGCCCCTATGCTGGAGCTGTAGGCTATTTCAGCTTTACCGGAAATATGGATACCTGCATAACCATACGGACCCTTATCATTAAGGATGGTACGGTATATGTACAGGCCGGAGCAGGGATCGTTGCTGATTCAGTGCCGGAAAAGGAATACCAGGAAACCGTTAACAAGGCGAAAGGAATGATGAAAGCGGTGGATATGGCAGAGAATGGACTGCAGTAAATAAGAAATAGAAGCAAAAAGATTGCACTGAGAATAATATAATAAGGTAAGCCGATAATGCTTTTAATGATCGATAACTATGATTCCTTTACCTATAACCTTGTCCAGTACTTTGGCGAACTGGGTGAAGATATACGGGTATTCCGAAATAACAAGATAACGATTGAAGAGATCGAACACATGCATCCTGACCGGATTGTCATATCCCCCGGGCCGGGTACGCCAAAGGATGCCGGGATATCAGTTGCTGTCATAAAACATTTTGCCGGAACGATCCCCCTCCTGGGGGTCTGTCTCGGCCACCAGTCGATGGGGGCTGCTTATGGCGGAAAGATCATTCGTGCCCCCAAACTTATGCACGGAAAGACATCAGTCATTCATCACGACGGCAGGACGATTTTCAGTGACATCCCAGAGCCATTCGAAGCGACCCGTTATCATTCACTGATAATCGAGAAGCAGACCCTGCCTGACTGTTTTGAAATAACCGCGTGGACGGATGACGATGAGATTATGGGTATCCGGCATCATGACGTGCTCATGGAAGGAGTGCAGTTTCATCCGGAATCAATCCTCACCACAGTGGGAAAGGATCTGCTGAGAAATTTTCTCACGCTCGGATAAGGAAACTTAGATGCAATCATCAAGGATTCTTCCTGATCATATCTATGACATTACTGCCTGAAATCACGGGATCACCCCTCTCAATAGGGGGTATGAATCGTTGCAACGTACCTGTCAAAAAAAGGAATTCCCCAAGAAATCAAAAATCTATGCAGAGGGAAAGAGGACGATACAGTGCCCATTTCCTTGAACCAATAGTGACTAAGAATCCCGGTAAATATATATTCATTTGGTTTATGAAATTATATATAATGAGATTAATATAACGAAATAGCGAAATGCGTTAACGGGTGGTCGTCATAAAAACGAGCGTTTTAAGCGAGCCGGTCATAGAAAAACTCGGAGCATTACAGGAAGCTGATATTCTCATCGGTATTCCGAGCTTTAACAATGTGGATACCATCGGACATGTTGTAAGGGCTGTGCAGGCAGGGATAGCCAAGTATTTTCCTGACAGGAAATCTGTGCTCATAAACTCAGATGGTGGTTCTCAAGACGGCACGCGTGAAATTGTTAAACAGACACTCATCCAGGATTTTCAGCCGCTCCTTATCAGTCAGAGTAAGGATTTTGTTTCAAAGATTGTAATTCCGTATCACGGCATTCCCGGTAAGGGGAGTGCTTTTAGAACCGTATTTGAGATTGCCAAGACACTTGGGGTAAAAGCCTGTGCTGTTGTTGATTCAGATCTCAGGAGTATTACCCCTGAGTGGATAGATCTCCTCATACGGCCGGTGATTGAGCGTGAATTTGATTTTGTCAGTCCTTATTACCTAAGGCATAAATATGACGGTACAATTACCAATAGTATTGTTTATCCTCTCACCAGATCACTCTACGGCCGGCATATCAGACAACCTATTGGGGGGGATTTCGGCTTTTCCGGCAGACTTGCAGAATTTTATCTTACCAAGGATGTTTGGGAAACCGATGTTGCCCGTTTCGGCATTGACATCTGGATGACCACGACAGCAGTGGCCAATGATTTCAAGGTATGCCAGGCGTTTCTCGGGGCAAAGATACACGCAGCAAAAGACCCGTCTTCAGACCTTTCTGCCATGCTCAATCAGGTAACAAGCACCGTGTTTATGCTTATGGAAGAATATACTGGAAAATGGAAAAATATCATGATGACAGAGCCGGTCCCGCTTTTTGGGTTTCAGTTTTCCGTAGGGCTTGAACCTATTCACGTCAATGTTGATAGGATGGTTAATATGTTTCAGCTCGGGTTAAAAGAATTAGGTGATATCTGGAAGGAAATCATCAGCCCGGACAATTTTTCTGAATTGGTTGCAACTGCAGAACGTGAACCTTTTTCGCTCAGCGATGAACTCTGGACCCTTCTCATTTATGACGTTGCTGTTGCCTGGCACAGGAAGGTAATGAACAGGGAACATGTCCTGAAAACGCTCGCACCCCTTTATCTCGGCAAAGTTGCTTCTCTTGTGATGGATATGGCCAACAATACAGCCGCAGATGTGGAGAAAAGGCTTGAGTCTCTCTGTATCGCGTATGAAAAGAATAAACCATATCTCATCGAAAGATGGGAATAGAAAAGAGGTACCATTATGGCCCAAATAATCAATACAATCTTCCTGGAACCATTCAAAGGGTTTCTTGGAAAACTTGCGGCATTTCTGCCAAATCTTTTTACGAGCCTTGTTCTTATTATTACAGGAGTCATTCTGGCATGGATCCTCAGGCCTATTATCGTAGCGATATTAAGATTTGTCAAAATTGATGCGCTTGCCGAAAAATTAGGAATCAAGCACGCCCTGAATAAGGGAGGCATCAAGGAACCGTTATCTCTTCTGAGCGGCAGATTTATCTTCTGGATAGTGATAATTTCTTTTCTCATTATGGGACTGGATGCCCTCAAAATTTCAGCAATTGAGGATCTTTTAAGAACGTTTCTGTTTTATTTGCCGAAGGTTATCGGGGCAGCTGCGGTGGTTATTGTCGGCTATATGGCAGGGAATTTCCTTGGCAGAGCGGCGTTAATCGCATCGGTCAATGCGGGCATGGCTATTGCGGGCCTGCTTGGGAAGTTTGTTCGCTTTACTGTTTTTGCAATTACGGTAAGTATGGCGCTCGAATTACTTGGTATTGGTAAAGAAACCGTGCTCATAGCTTTCGCAATCGTTTTTGGAGGAGTTGTTCTGGCTCTCGCTCTTGCTTTCGGATTGGCTGGAAAAAAGCCAGCTGAAAAATACATAGAGCAGAAACTGGAAGAAAAAGGAGAGAATGATGATATTCATCATATCTGAAGACGTTTTCATTCAAAAGGACGGTTCTGCTCCCATGACATCCTGAGTATTTCCTGAACAGACCTCGCACGTTACTATAACGCTTTTATATTAAAAGAATATTCAGCTGTAATCACTTCACAGGCCGTCGGTAAAATAAGATATATTCCCCATCCAAATAAGAATGAATGCCAATTGATCAGGCCTCTGTTTCCTGATATTCTGAAAGGGAAGAAGGGCATCCATCCGGAAAGCCAGGGAGGTGCGTTGCTGAAAAACAGAAAAAAGACTTGACTTTGTTGCTGTAATATTATAATTATAAATTTAGATTGCATAGTAATTCTTTCTTGATGGAAAGGGGGTGAAGAGAGAGAGCACTTAGTAAAAAAAGAAATAAATTCATGAAAGGAGGTATGAAAGATGTTTGATGATACAGCTGAACAGATTTCAGGGAAAAAAGTGCTTCTGGTATTGCTCGGTCCGATATTCGGCGTATTCTATATCGCACTGCTACCGTTGATCGTGTTCATGACCCTGCTCGTAGCACTGCCAGAAATTGCTCAGGCCAGGAAAGCAGCCATTGTTGAAAATGCTCCTTTGTGCATGACCTGTCATTCATCACACGGACTGGTCAAGGTGTTTAAGAACAAGGAAAAGCTTTCGGTGTTCGTCAATGCGTCAGACTTCAGGGGTTCTGTGCACAGCATGTTGAGCTGCACTGACTGCCACCAGAACATCTCAATGGCATCACACCCGGGCAGAGTATTCGACAGCAAAAAGGCATTTGCACTTGATACGTCGAAAGCGTGCAGGACCTGCCATACAGATGCTCAGCTCAGAGCCAGACCGATCCATGCGTATCTTACGAACAGAACTCATGGTCCGCCATGTTCCCAATGCCATGGCGCTCACACCGTGAAGCGCCTTTCCGAATGGAAACCCGCCAAAGCTGACAATCAGTACTGTCTTACATGCCATCAAGAAAACATGACGAAAACAATGAATAACGGAGAAACACTATCCCTCTCTGTTGATCCGGATGATTTACAGGCTTCTGTTCATACCAGTCATGTCTGTTCGGACTGCCATAACGCATTTTCCAGATCGTCACATCCGGTCAAGGAATTTGAAAGTATTCGTGAACACTCAATTGCCGTATCGGGTGTCTGTAACCAGTGTCACGCTGATAAGCACCGTGCTGTTGAAAGCAGCATTCACTACACCATGATGATCGAGGGCAACCGGGATGCCCCTGTATGCACAGACTGCCATGGATTTCATGACGTTAGTCAAAAAGCTACCTATAATACCTTAAGCGGTGTACCGTGCAGAAAGTGTCACGAAAATGTATTTGAGGTTTATGAACAAAGTGTACATGGTATGGCCCGGCTGGAGGGTCAGCATAAGGCCCCGCTCTGTTTTTCCTGTCATGTGGCGCATGAAGTTACGGCAACCGCAATGACAAAAAAGCTGAAAGGAGCGTGTCTCGGATGTCATACCGAAGCCGAGGATCTCCACGACGCATGGCTTCCAAATTCACAACTCCATTTAAGTATGGTTGCCTGCGCTGCATGTCACTCACCAGACTCTCAGAGGGGAATCTTTCTGAGACTCTATGATGAAAATACCGGGGAGCCATTTACCGCGGAACAGATAGTGAATATTCTCGGCATCGAATATGAAGGGCTTTCTGAAAGGATAGATCCGCACGGAGATGGTATTGACTCCTATGAACTCTGGGATATTGTAAAACAGCTCAATAAAGAAGGGGCTGATGCCAAGGTAACCTTTCTGGGAAGAATGGACACGAGAACTATTACAGAAGCACACCAACTCTCCAATAAAAAGGATGCAGTCAGGAAATGTGAAAGTTGTCATCATGCTGATGCGGACTTTTTCAAAACCGTGACTGTCGCAGTTGTGAGGGCTGACGGAAGAGTTACGCAGTATAAGGCTGACCCCGAAGTACTTGGGTCAATGACCTCCCTTCTCTCCCTTCGTCAGTTCTATGTTCTCGGTAGTACAAGGCTGAAAATACTTGACTGGCTTGGCATTCTGATGGTATTCGGGGGAATGGCAGTGCCTATCGGACATATTACCCTTAGAATACTGACTTCTCCCATACGGGAAGCACGGAGGATGAACAAGCTGAGAAAGGGGGGCAGAAGATGAAAAAGATATACCTTCATCCGATACCGGTGCGCGTATGGCACTGGGTAAATGCGCTCAGTTTTATCGTACTTATTATCACCGGTGTGCAGATCAGATATCATGAGTTACTGGGCCTGACAAAATTCGAGACAGCTGTTGACATTCATAATATATTCGGGTTCATACTGATCTTCAACTTTTTCATCTGGGTTGTTTATTATTTCTTTACGGGGAAAATCAAGATCTATATTCCTCCGCTGAGAATCAAGAAGTTTGTTCTGGGAAGCATGCGGCAGGCCCGGTATTACGGGTACGGACTTTTTATGGGCGACGAGAATCCTCATCACCCTTCACCTGACAACAAGTTCAACCCGATGCAGCAGATTGCGTATCTCTCCATAATGTTGCTGTTGATACCGCTGCAGCTCGTTTCAGGCCTCTTCCTCTGGGATATCAAGATGTTTGAGGAGTGGATCAATCTCGCTGGAGGAATCAAGATTGTTGATACGATACATGTGTTTCTCTTCTTATTCTTCTCGTCCTTTATTTTTGTGCACGTCTATCTGGCGACACTCGGCCATACGCCCATGGCACATATCAAGGCTATGGTTACGGGATATGAAGAAGAAGAGGAACATGAGCCTGCATCAGCATAGCAGGAGCTCTGCTGAGCAATCAGCGAGATGGGCCGCGAATCCGCGGCCCATCTCGCTCTTATAAAACGTGGGAAACCTTTTTAATCTCTTCAAGTTTCTGGAGGGCCTTCCCCGAATCAATTGATGCCCGAGCCATTTCAAGGGCATCTAACAGATCAGCTGTTTTTCCCGAGACCGTGAGGGCAGCTGCAGAGTTTATCAGAACAATATCTCTTTTTGGTCCATGCTCGCCCTTCAGGATGTTGAGCGTTATGGCAGCATTTTCTTCTCTGCCTTTCCCGATCAGATCTTCTTTTTTAGCTCGGGCAAGCCCGAAATCTTCAGGAGAAAAATACATATTTTCAACGGCTCCATTAACATACCGTGATACCTTGGTTCCATTCGTAATCGTAATTTCATCTAATCCATCCTCACCGTGAACGACCATGGCATCCTCAGCCCCGAGATTCCCCAATACATGGGCAAGTGGATCCGTGAGCTTGCTCGAAAAGACACCGAGTATCTGTCGTTTCGCGCCGGCAGGATTTGTTATCGGCCCCAAAATATTAAATATCGTCCTGATTCCCATTTCGCGCCGCGGGCCGATAGCATATTTCATCGCGGGATGGAACAGCGGGGCAAAGAGAAAGCCGAATCCCGTATCAGAGAGACACTTCTCGACTTTATCCGGAGAGAGATCGATGCGAATGCCCAGAGACTCAAGGACATCAGCACTGCCGGAATGACTCGATACTGCCCTGTTGCCGTGTTTTGCAACAGGAATTCCAATTGCCGCGACGACCAGTGCGGTTGTTGTGGAAATATTAAACGTGTGAGACATGTCTCCTCCGGTGCCGCAGGTGTCAAGAACACCTTCAGGTGCCTTAATCGTTGCTGCTTTGTCCCGCATGATACGGGCAGCACCGGTAATTTCATCGACGGTTTCACCCTTAATTCTGAGAGCCGTAAGAAAGGAACCAATCTGAGCATCAGTGGTCCTGCCTTCCATGATCTCCTTCATGCATTCAGCCATTTCAGATTCTGAAAGATTAATGCCGCTCACAAGAAGGTTAATCGCTTCCTTAATCATTATGAATCTCCCGGGAAGATATGTGGATTCAATTGTAACACATCCTTCCAAAAAATAAGTGTCATGAGCGTACCCCGGGCAGCTTGATACGGAACAGAAAAAAGCCTGGAGGCAAGTGAGCCATAGCCTCAAATTCCTTGCTGAAAAAGTGTTTTATAGTGCACAATACGTGTTAAACAATAAAGCGTTCAGGAGAACACGTGCCTCTCAGAATGGGAGTTATTGGAGTCGGATACCTTGGACGGCATCATGCCAGAATTTATTCTGAAATCGAAGATGCTGACCTCGTTGCTGTTGCTGATACTGACAGCACAAAAGCCGCGGATGTGGCTGGAACATACGGATGCATGCATTATGCCAGTTATTCAGATATCTTTAAATTGTGTGATGCAATAAGTATTGCTACGCCGACTACAACACATTACCGGGTTGCCATGGACTGCCTTGAGGCCGGCAAGGATATCCTGATCGAAAAACCGATAACAGAGAATATCGGTGAGGCAGAGGCGATTATTGCTGAAGCTGAAAAGCGTGACAGAATTGTTCAGGTAGGGCATCTGGAACGGTACAACCAGGGCATTATTGCCGCTTCCCAGTTCATTGGTAAGCCCAGGTTTGTAGAATCAGAACGGATATCACCGTTTCTCGGAAGGGGTACTGATGTTGATGTGACGCTTGACCTGATGATTCATGATATCGATCTCATTATGAGCATTATCCATTCGAAATTACGGGATATACGGGCCATTGGTGAGTCAATAATCACGGAAAAGATTGATGTTGCAAAGGCATGGCTTGAATTTGAGAACGGATGCACTGCCCTGATAACAGCAAACAGGCTTTCATCTGAAAAGGTGCGAAGACTGAAGGTTCATCAACAAGACTCGTTTATACTGGTTGATTTTCAGAGTCAGGAGGTGCGTCGATACTATAAAGATGCAAATGCGCAGATGGCTATGGATACGATTCAACCTGAACAAAAGGAACCGTTGCGGGAAGAGCTTCTGGACTTCATCAGGTGCATTCGTAAGAGAACGGGACCACAGGTTTCCGGTCGTGACGCATTATACGCCCTTGAGATAGCCGTGAAAATTACGGAACTGCTGAAGCAGAAAAACAGGAGAAACCATGAACGGACAGTGCGCGGCTGATGACGGGGGAGCACAGGGGACCGGTGGGCGTACAACAGACAGGAACCTCCTGTCGTATGATCTGGGCTTGATACCATGATACCCATGATTGATCTAAAAAAAGAGTTCGGCAATATTCGGGATGATGTTCTTGCTGTTGTATCAGAGATCCTGGAGAGCTCTCAATATATTCTGGGCAAAAAAGTATCTGAGCTTGAAACAAGAATTGCGTCGTATCACGGCGTTTCCAATGCCGTTGGAGTTGCCTCGGGAACTGATGCATTGCATCTTGCCTTGGCATCCCTTGGCATCGGGCACGGGGACGAGGTGATTACCACCCCGTTTACTTTTTTTGCAACGGTCGAGGCAATTGTATACAGAGGTGCACGGCCTGTTTTTATTGATATCGAACACGACACCATGAATGTGGATCCCGGCGAGATCGAAGCAAGAATCACAAAAAAGACCAAGGCAATACTGCCGGTACATTTATTTGGTCTGCCGGCAGATATGACCCGGATTATGACGGTCGCCAAAGAGCATAATCTGAAAGTCATCGAAGACTGTGCTCAGGCATTCGGGGCTGCTCTGAACGGGAAAAAAGTAGGGAGTTTCGGCGATGCGGGCTGCTTCAGTTTTTATCCGTCAAAAAACCTCGGTGCATATGGTGACGGGGGTATGATTACCGTACCTGATCCATCGATAGCGGATATCATAAAGAAATTGAGAAATCACGGTTCAGCCGGTGCGTACAAACATGAAAAAATCGGATTCAATAGCAGACTCGACGAACTTCAGGCAGGTATTCTCCTCATAAAGTTAAAGCGTATTGATGAGAACAACGGGAAGAGAAGACTGAAGGCATCCCTGTATCGCAAACTGCTCTCCGGCGATATTATCACCCCTTTTGAAAAACCGGGAATGGACTGTGTCTACCACCAGTTTACGATAAGAAGCGGCAAGCGGGACAGAATACGGGATTGCCTGAAAGACCGTGACATCTCATCGGTTATTTATTACTCGGTACCGCTTCATATGCAGGTAGCTGTGGAATTTTTAGGCTATAAGAGGGGAGATTTCCCGGTTGCTGAAGAGGCAGCAGAACAGGTTCTGTCTCTGCCTATGTATCCTGACCTTGAAGAAGCAACTATAGAGAACATAGCAGATATCATTAATAATGTCTGACACCGTCATGATCATCGCAGGGGAGGCCTCAGGAGAACTCTATGGCGCACTTCTCGCTCATGAACTCAAAAAAATCCGGTCCACCGTAGATATTATCGGCATCGGAGGTATACGGATGAAAGAGGCCGGGGTTGAACTGATATCAGGCATAACGAGTTCCTTTGGACTTACCGAGGTATTTTCATCGCTATGGGAAATACGAAAATCGTATAAGCGTGCCAGTGATGCGCTCAGACACTTCAGGCCGAATGTGCTTGTGCTGATTGATTATCCGGAATTTAATCTCAGGCTGGCCCAGGAAGCAAAAAAACAGGGAATACAGATTCTCTATTATGTCAGCCCCCAGGTGTGGGCATGGCGGAGGAAGAGGATCCGTACCATAGCCCAAAGAGTTGACAGAATGGCGGTCATACTTCCCTTTGAAGAAGATCTGTACAAGAATGTGCACCTCAATGCTGAATTTGTCGGCCATCCGGTATTTGACGAAATCCAGAAAATGCGGAAAGACAAAGGGATGTGCAAGAAGGATTTGGAAATCAATGAAGATGAACCGCTCCTTTCGCTGTTGCCGGGCAGTCGGCCGAATGAAATTAAGAAACTGTTGCCAGTGATTGTCGAGGTCATTCGTGAGTTCAGAAAGACCTATAAGGACTTCCGGTTCTGCGTTCCGTTTGCGCACAATACGAATCTGGAAGCATATGCCGCCTTCATTGCCGATCTCGAGCAGGAAGGGGTTATCATAAATAAGGGAAAGGCTCTTGGAGTGCTCTCTGTTTCAGATGCGGCAGTGATTGCCTCAGGGACTGCTGCTCTTCAGGCTGCCTTTCTGGGGGTGCCGATCGTGGTAATTTACAAGCTGTCTCCTCTTACGTTCTGGATCGGAAAGCTGATGGTTAAAGTGCACTATATTTCCCTGGTAAACATTTTATCCGGCAGGACGGTCATCAGAGAGCTCATACAGAACAATGTCACCACGGATCATATTATGAACGAACTCAGAAAGATAATTGAACAGAAGCACTACAGGGAAAGTATCCTGCAGGCGTATGATGCACTGCAGAATCAGTTTTCCGGAAAGCATGCATCCAGAAGGACTGCTCAAATAGTGGCTGAAATGGCCGGCTGGTCAATGAACCGGTAGATTCGGATATGTTTCTTATTTACAGTATCCTTTATACCATCGCGATCTGTGTTCTTTTCATACCGCAGTATGTAAGGAGGCCACAGGCGCTGAGGAAGAAATGGCTGTATGAAAAGCTGGGATATCTTCCGTCTGTCGGATCTTCCATATGGGTACATGCGGTCTCAGTCGGGGAAGTGAATGCATCGATTCCCCTTCTCAAAAAATTGCGTAATGTATACGGGGACATCCCCATACTACTCTCGACCATCACCGATACAGGTCAAAACGTTGCAGAAGAAAAAGCACCTGAAGGAACAGAGGTCGTATACCTGCCTTTTGATATGCCATTCATTTTGAACAGGTGTTTAAAGAGGGTAAGCCCGCGAATATTCATTGTAATCGAGACTGAACTCTGGCCGAATATCTTCAAGGCAATGGGGGAGAGAGAGATTCCTGTTCTGCTCCTGAACGGCAGAATTTCCGAGAGCTCGGCAAAGGGGTATCGGCTGATATCGTTTTTTATGAAAAAAGTTTTTTCCTACGTGACCAGCTTTGCCATGCAGGCGGGTATTGACGCCGAACGGCTGGTGCTGATTGGTGCGGATAACGATACCATATTAGTTAATGGCAATTTCAAATTTGATGTGGACATCGCTGGCACGATCCCCTTGTGGGCAAAAAAGCTGAGTGGACCGCTGGTTGTAGCAGGCAGCACGCACCGCGGTGAAGAAGAACTGGTTCTCTCTGTTTACCGGGACACGATTGAAAGATTTCCTGACCTCAAAATTATCATGGCACCGAGGCACCCCGACCGGTTCAAAGAAGTCGCAGCATTGCTCGCGAATAACCAGATTCCCTTTGTAAAAAGATCCGATTTGGACATACGGCATCTGGCACCGGAGCTGGTTGCTTCCGGAATCATACTCCTTGATACGGTTGGTGAACTCGCCGGGGTTTATGGTGCTGCCGATGTAGCAATTATTGGAAAGAGTTTCAATGGTTTTGGTGGCCAGAATCCTTTGGAGCCTGCATACTGGGGAAAGCCGATAATCTGTGGCCCACATATGGAAAATTTTCCGTTTATCGAAGAATTCTACCAAACCGGAGCGGCATTCAAGGTTGAGGCTCACACCCTTTCCCGCATGGTGCATGAACTCCTCGCGTTCCCTGAGAAGGCTGCAACAGCTGGAAAGATAGCGCGGGACGTTTACCTGAAGCATTCCGGTGCCGTGGACAGGGCAATGAAAATAATCGAAGCACATCTCCGGACGTGAACATGGGCATCGCTGAACGCTTGTATTATCTCGGATTGTCTATCAAAAGATATTTTGGCATCAAGCACCAGAAAAGGCTGCCGTATCGGGTGGTGAGCGTAGGCAATCTGACCCTGGGGGGAACTGGCAAGACACCAGCAACCATTGCCATGGCAGAAGAGGCTCAGAGCAGAGGATTTTTGCCCGTAATCCTTACCAGGGGATACAAAGGAAGTGAACAAGGCCCCTGTTTTGTCACAAAGGGAGAAGGGCTCCTTCTTGACGTTACGAGAGCCGGTGATGAGCCGGCATTAATGGGAGAAAAATTACGTGGTATTCCAGTCGTAAAAGGTAAAAACAGATACAATGCGGGAATGTTTGCCATAAAAGCAATCAAACATCAGCAGGAAGAGCATGCTGCATCATCCATTACGAATTCCGAGATTGTCTTTATCCTTGACGACGGGTTCCAGCATTGGACACTCTATCGGGACAAAGATATTGTCCTCATCGATTCGGAGAATCCTTTCAGCAACAGAAAACTGATTCCTTTCGGCAGACTCAGGGAGCCGATCGATGCCCTTTCCCGCGCTGATGTTATTGTGATAACAGGAACTGCGGAATCAGGCCGAAACGATGATGATCTGCATCGTGATCTGATAGACGAAATAAAGCTCCATAATAATCAGGCACAGATCTATTCTGCCTGCCACACACTGGTCGGGTGTACTACCGTGGCAGGAGAAAGAATGCCTGCTGCTGTGCTCAGCGGCACAAAGGTATTTGGATTCTGCGGGCTTGCAAACCCGGTGTCATTCAGGAAGACCATTGAGTCAACAGGTGCTGTACTGACCGGGCTCAGGCACTACCGGGACCATTTCAGATATCGTTCAGAGGACGTCAGGGAGATCGCGGATGAAGCAGGGAGGACAGGGGCTGATACAATTGTTACAACAGAAAAAGATATAATAAAAATGAAGACCTTTGATCTCCCGATAAATATGGTGATACTGGAAATAGCGTTCTCAGTCAAAGCGGATTTTTATACCCATATATTCGGTTTTTAACACCTACAGGAGGAGCCATGCGTACCTATATTACGGTCAAAAGCAAAGAAAGAACAGCATGCATTGATATTACGGAAACAGTACAGGATGTCGTGAGAGATTCAGGTATTACAAACGGGGTATGCCATCTCTTTGTTGCTCATACAACAGCCGCTCTTACGATCAATGAAGGTGCTGATCCGAGCGTAATGCGTGATATGCTGGTCTATCTTAATAAACTCGTTCCGTTTGATGGCGATTATCATCACTCTGAGGGTAATTCCGCAGCTCATATTAAATCGACCCTGGTTGGTGTTTCTGAAAATATTTTTATTGAACAGGGAAAACTTTTGCTTGGAACCTGGCAGGCTGTCTTTTTCTGTGAGTTTGACGGACCCCGGACCAGAAAAGTCACTGTTACCATTTCCGGCACGTAATTCCCTGACGACCGCTATCACGGAAAAGATTTGCAGTGCCCTGAACCGGCAGGAAAATGGCAGATAGTACTGAATTTGATGAACTCGCATATCTGAGAAAAGAGGTCACACGTCTCAGAGAAACCCTGAATGAGCTGACGCCGCGTATTGACATTATCCTCAGGAGGCGGGGGTTTCAGATTTACCGGAAAAAACCGGCTGAAGATCTCCTTCTTCCCCGGGGGGAACTTATTGATGATTACTACCGTATGCTTCATAAATATTCATTCAGACTTTTTCTCAGAGACGTCATAAAACATCAGGATTTTTTTATGCCTGAAGCGGTCACGAGATATTCGACTGCAACAGTGACAGAAGAATACATTGCCTACCTGTTCAGGACTGGCCTCATAGGAAAAAAAGATCATGGTTTTTTGCTCCTGCATAAACCGGTGAAAAGTTTTGGAGAAACACTTGAATGGTATGTTTCAGAGATCTTGAAGAGGGAATTTGGCTTTGACACGCTTTGGGGAGTAAAGTTCAAAAGGCCTGCAGTGGGCGGCGACTATGATGTGCTTGCAAAGTATAACGGATCCATTCTCTATATGGAGGTGAAATCATCACCGCCGAAGCAGGTGTATGACAGAGAGATAACTGCGTTTTTTCAGCGGATTACTGATTTGTCTCCTGAGCTGGCGATCTTTTTTATGGATACCGAACTCAGGATGAAAGACAAGATTGTTCCGATGTTTGATCAGGAACTCAAAAACAGGTTTCCTGAACCGCCAGATATTGTGCGAATGGAAAAAGAACTCTTCCAGATGCAGGACAGAATATTTATAATAAACGCGAAAGGCGGTATTATCGGGAATATACAAAAGGTCTTACAGTGGTATTTCAGGAGGTGAGATGAGTTCCAAACGGGAAATCTGCATTCTGTGCGCCTGGAGAGAAAACTGCCAGAAGAAATTCTCAGTGTCCGGCAAGGATATGCGCTGCCCTGATTTTGCAGAGGATATTACCGTAACGAAGGGCATCCCTCCCGGCAAGCAGGATAATGAGGAGGAAAAAAAGAAATAATTCCGTTCATATCGTGCCGATCGGTGGGTATTTCTTATTGTGATACTGTTCGTAATGGCCGGAGAAAAGGCGTATAATATTCTTGATTCAGGGTTTGAAGCTTCATTGTTTTTCCTGTTGCTATTGTGTAGATACGCCCTGGAAAAATATACGTCTACAGATTGTTATGGAAAAAAATACGTGATTTAACCAAAGGAGGATGAAATGAGCATCAGGGAACTCAGCAGTGCGGTAACATTAGAGAAAGAGACCATTGAGATCAAGGATCGCGGCAGACTTTCTCAGCTCATGGACGAAACCATATATGAAGCTGTCTTTTCAGAGGGCAAGAGAAAGAAGGACCTGTTCCTGCTGATCAAGGAGATAGCAAAGGCCTACGGAGCCGTACCTGCTTCAATACAGGGATTGTACGAGGAAATGGGAAGGAACTATCCGGGCTTTACGGTCCCAGCTATCAATATCAGGGGTCTTACCTATGATTCCGCGCGAACGGTCTTTAGAAAAGCAAAGAAACTCAGTGTGGGTGCGTTTATTTTTGAGATTGCCCGTTCTGAAATTGGATATACGCAGCAGAGACCGCTTGAATATGCCGCGGTTGTGCTGGCAGCCGCTGTTCGGGAAGGATTCACCGGGCCGGTATTTATTCAGGGTGATCATTTCCAGCTGGTCCGGAAGCATTTTCTGAGCGACCCGGCGGCAGAAACCGGATACATAAAAGGCCTGATTACTGAGGCAATTGAAGCGGAGTTTTACAATATTGATATTGATGCTTCAACACTGGTTGATCTTGATAAGCCTGATCTGACCGAGCAGCAGAGACCGAACTTTGAAAAAACTGCGGAACTGGCAGCCCTTATCAGATCCATACAGCCTCAGGGCGTCGACATATCGGTCGGTGGCGAAATTGGCGAAATCGGCAAAAAGAACAGCACTCCGGAAGAACTCAAGGCCTACCTTGCGGGCTTCAACAGCACCTTTACGTCAGGAAAAGGACTGAGCAAGCTGAGTGTTCAGTCCGGAACATCTCACGGTGGCGTTGTCCTGCCTGACGGGACACTGGCCCAGGTGAGTATAGACTTTGAGACATTGCGGCAGTTATCGGATATTGCACGCAGAGAGTTTGGCCTTTCAGGTGCAGTACAACACGGAGCATCAACACTGCCTGATGACGCGTTCAATATGTTTCCCGAGACCGGCACGTCAGAGGTTCACCTTGCCACGGGATTCCAGAACATTATTTATGACAGTACCCACTTGCCGGAGAGCTTCAGAAACGAGATATACGATTTTATAAAACAGGAATTTTCCGGAGAGCAGAAAGAGGGCCAGACAGAGGAGCAGTTTATGTATAAAACAAGAAAAAAAGGCTTTGGCCCGCTGAAGAAATCATGGTGGGATCTTGACAAGACGATACGAGAGTCTATTATGACTGAACTTGAGGAGAAATTTGCTCTCTTATTTGAGAAGTTGCGGGTAGTCAATACGACAGAAATCGTGCAGAAGACGATACACCCTGTTCCCGTGCGAAAGGCTGTACCCGGAGAGATACTCGGGACACGATAAACCTGTTCTGAACGGCTGTTCAGAAAGAACGGATCAAAAGCATATGAAAAAAGGGATCATAGGCATTGTTGTTGGGGGTGGACCGGCTCCGGGAATTAATGGTGTCATAAGCTCTTCAACAATCGAAGCAATTACCGAGGGGCGGGACGTCATAGGGATCCGCGGAGGATTCAAGAGCCTCTTTTCCGGTGACCTTAGATGCGCTCTGCCGCTGCGCATTAAGGATGTTTCGAGAATTCATACCTCTGGCGGTTCAATACTGGGAACGTCTCGGGATTCTGTTGACGATGCCCAGACAAAGTTCAAAACACTCCTTGCAACGATGCGTTCTCTGAACATACGGCATCTCATAACCATTGGCGGTGATGGCACTGCGTTTATGGCACGGTGGATTGAACAGGAAGCGCGGGGGAAAATAGCGGTCGTTCATGTTCCCAAGACTATTGATAATGATCTCTATCTTCCGGCAGGGCAGTCCTGTTTCGGATATCAGACAGCACGCGACTGGGGAGTTGAAATTGTAAAGAATATTATGGAAGACGCAAAGACAACGGGCAGGTGGTACTTTATTACGACCATGGGGCGTTCTTCCGGCCACCTGGCACTTGGCATTGGCAAGGCAGCCGGCGCTACGGTTACCTTAATTCCCGAAGAATTCGAACATAATAAGCTTGGCATGAAAAGAGTCGCTGATATCCTCGAAGGTGCGATCATAAAAAGGCTTTCAATGGGCAAGAATCATGGTGTGGTTGTCCTTGCCGAGGGTATTTCGGGCAGACTAAATGTGAGCGATAGTGCGCTCTTTGGAAACATGAGGCGGGATGAGCTTGGCCGGATCAGATTTTCCGAGCTTCAGTTCGGAGGGATACTCAGAGACGAAGTGCGGGAGAGTCTAGAGTCGCGCGGGATCCCTATGACTATTGTGCACAAGACCGTTGGGTATGAACTGAGAGCTGCAGATCCGATCCCATACGACATAGAATATACGAGAAATCTCGGCTACGGAGCGGTCAGGTTCCTATTGAATGGAGGATCAGGAGCCATGATTGTATTTGACGAGGGCAAGTTAAGACCGGTATCATTTGTCGAAATGACGGAACGCGTCACAGGAAATATTAAAGTGAGGCTTGTTGATGTCAATTCTGAAAATTACGAGGTTGGCAGAAATTATATGATCCGTCTTGAAAAAAAGGATTTTAAAGGCGGAACAGTATCCAGACTTGCAAAGCACGCGAAATTGAGCACCAAAGAATTCAAGAAGCGGTTTTCCTATCTTGTTGAATAGCCATTGTAAAAAAATTCCTTGAATCTCATTATTTGTTCCAGTATAGAATAGGTAAGGCAAAATCGTGTGGTTATTAAACTCACCAATAGGATCGTATCTTGTCCAGAATATTATTCATTCGTTCATTACTATTCTGATCATTGAGCGTGCAATCCGGATATGGGATATTAGAAATCCTCTTGCCCTCTTCAGATATCGGCTTATGACACTCATACTTCCGATAAGTATGTTCCCGCTGTATAGTCTCGTCAACCAGCACAGGGGGTCTCTGCAGTTCCGCGAACAGACAGCCCTTTTTAGTATGAATCGGTGGCTCGGGCTGGAGCTGTGGGATATGGTTCCTCTCAGATTACTTTTTCTGCTTATACTGGGGAGCACGGCGGCTGTCTTTTTTATGCAGGAGATTATCCCGATAGTAAGGGATTATGGCAGAAAGGATACAATAGCTTCGGGTGGACAGCAGCTTCCGCCAGATCCGGCGATAGATGCCATGGTCACTGAGCTGAGCGAAACGCTTGGCATCGAAAAACCACCGGTGTCAATTATTAAAGATCAGGGACCGGTTATTGTGACCACAGGGTCAAGAAACCATTCGATCATTATTTCTTCAGGCCTTCTAAATAAGCTGGATACAGAACAATGCCGCTGCGCGCTGGCGCATGAGCTTGCCCATATAGTCAGGAGGAGCAACGCAACAACCTGGATCGTTTTCATAGTACGGATTCTCATGTTTTTCAATCCGATTGCGCTTATTGTCTTCAGGAAAATAGTGCAGGATGATGAACACATCTGTGATGATATAACGATATCACTGACGAAAAAACCGCAGGTGCTTGCCTCGACATTAAAAGTGTTCTATGCTTCACCCGGTGAAAGCAAACAGGCTCCCGGTGGAAGAATCAGGGCCATAAAAGATGAGATATGGCAACACAGCCATAACCTGCTGCTCATGGAACGGATAACACGTCTTGAGCAGAACAGTGATACGGCTCACAACAGCTCTTTTAAATGGGGTGCCTTTTTGGTAACGATCAGTGTAATAGTAATAATAAATTATTTTGTGGTTTGACCGATGGCTCAAATGAAAAAGAGAACATGGTATAGAGTATTTTCATTTGTATTTTCTGTGCTTATCATTCTCGGTGTTCTGAAGCTGCTGAACTGGGTGCCTCTTGCAATCCAGAAAGAAGACTTAAGAAAATACAGAACCATAGAAGAGGTGCAGTCCCGTCTTCAATTACGGGAAGTATTTATACCGTCTTATTTCCCTGAAGAAATTTCATGGCCTCCTGCTCAAATATTTGGACAGAAAAAGCCATTTGTTTTAGTTATTATGCACTTTATGCAAACTGGTACCAGAGATCCGGTGCTCTCGATTTATCAGACCGATGTGCGAGCGGATTTTACGCCTCCGTTTGATACTGATATTCTCTATAAGAAGAAGCAGAGCTCTGTTTTTATAAAAGACCGGGAAGGCATTCTGGAGACGGCGGTGTGCCGCAGGAGGGAAATATGTAATAAGCTTTCCTGGAGAAATGAACAGTTCAGCATTATACTGCTCTCCCATTTACATTCAAATGAGCTGCTGAAAATTGCTGAAAGTATGTTATAAAACAGAGAGTTATAATGCTTTGGGAGAAAAGTGCCTAGGAAATTATTCCCCTGATTATAAGAATTTATACCTATTGTATATAATAATCTGACTTGTTATTCTTATGAGGGTAACGTATCGTTTACCATTGCGCACCAGAGAGGAGATGCGGATGCTAAAAAGGGCTTGCCATCTATTCGGGTATCTAATGGTTCTGAATTTTCTTTTCATACCAACATTCTCTTCTGCTGACCCGACCAATCCCATCGGTGAGATTCAGATCTGTCTTGGTTGTCACGGTATTAAGGGATTCGAAATATCGCTGATGTATGGTGAAACACTCCCTTTATATGTAGATGAACGTCAATTCAAAGACTCGGTTCACAGATCATTTGACTGCTCAGGATGCCATACCGGATTTTCAGCCCAGAATCATCCAAGCAGAAAGCTGAACACCAAAAGGGAATATACGATTTCAGGAGCAATGCTCTGCAGAAACTGCCATAGTACGTTCAGGTCGGAACTGCACACACGAATGACAAAGATGGCCAGGAAAGGCGGTAAGGTATGCGTTGATTGTCACGGAGCCCATGCTGTTACATCTGTTTCAAAAGTGGCATCCAAGGCCTCCGAGTATTGTCTTGGATGTCATTCGAATGAGTTGACCATGAGCTTTGCAAATGGTGACGCGATGTCTGTACGTATCGAATCCGAAATGCTCCGGTTATCTGTTCATAATAAATTGTACTGTTCAGACTGTCACTTCGGTTTTTCACCAGAAGAGCACCCCGTAAGAACATTCAGAAGCAGGAGAGATTTTACGCTTACCTCATCAGAGAGCTGTCGGCGGTGCCATTTTGATAAATACACAAAAACACTCGAAAGTATCCATTATTCCATGTTGAGTCAGGGCAACCTTAAAGCACCGGTTTGTGTTGACTGTCATGGATCACATGCGATCAGTCAATCGCATAAAGACAGGACAACGAGCGCGACAAGATGCAAGACATGCCATAAAGACATATACAACACCTATTCGGCAAGTATACACGGGACTGCCCTGTTTCAGGAACATAATCAGGATGTACCTGTTTGTGCCAACTGCCACAGAGCTCACGATATTGAGGATCCGAGAACCTTTGATTATCGGGAGCAAATTCCACAGATGTGTGGCAACTGCCATGCTAATCGTGAGCTTATGGACAGGTATAATCTTACTACAGATGTGCTGAAGAGTTACCTGCAGGATTTTCACGGGGTTACGCTTACATTTTACGGCAGGCAAAAAGAGACCGGGGCTGCATCAACGTTCAAGCCCATAGCGGCCTGCATTGACTGCCACGGTATTCACGATATTACGACGACGACGGGCCCGGCATCGTCTGTTGTCAAAACAAAGCTTCTGAGGCGGTGCCAGAAATGTCATCCGGACGCAACGGCGGATTTCCCGGACAGCTGGATTTCTCATTACAAGCCGAGTCTGAAACGGGCACCGCTCGTTTTCACGATTAATCTCATATATAAGATATTTATTCCGTTCATGATGGTCGGGTTGATACTTCAGATACTCCTGCATATTTGGCGTTATACTGTTAATAGATAGGAGTAATAGACAGGAGGTGCCATGTCGGCAAAAGAAGGTGTATTCATAGAAGGGAAGTTCAGAAGATTCAGTACCTACCGGATACTTGAGCATCAGCTTGCCATGATAACCTTTGCTGTTCTTGTGGTGACCGGTTTGTCGCAAAAGTTCCATGAATACAATCTTTCGCAATGGATTATTCTTACGCTCGGCGGCGTGGATTCAGTACGCCTCATACACCGGTATACCGGTCTGATATTTGCCGTCATGACCGTTTTTCACATTTTCGTGGCCTCGGTGGGATTGGTGTTCAGAAAATGGCAGGCAACCATGGTGATAAACAGAAAGGATTTTACTGATGCTATCGAAAATCTGAAGTATTATTTCGGTGTCACAGATCATCCGGCACGATGCGACCGGTATGATTATAAGCAGAAATTTGAGTACTGGGGAGTAGTCGTTGGGGGGCTCCTCATGATTGTTACCGGACTGATACTCTGGTTTCCGACCGTAAGCGTACGGTTTTTGCCGGGAGAGTTTATCCCGGCGGCTAAGGCAGCCCATACAAACGAAGCACTCCTTGCCTTTCTGGTAATCATTACATGGCATCTGTATAACGCTGTCTTCAGTCCTGAGGTATTTCCCCTTGATACCTCGATCTTTACAGGAAAAATATCAGTGAAGAGAATGACCCATGAACATCCACTTGAATACGAGAGAATAACCGGCGAATCTCTCGAACACGAGAGTCAAAACGAAACGAAAGCTGATCAGCACGCCGGTTAATTTAGGACATTGTATAAGAGAATTATAATTTCACTCATCCTCTGTATCCTGATAATAATTGTCAGTATCGGGATTGCCAGCTATATAACGGTTAAAGATACCATAGAACAGTCTCTGGGCAGGAGGGTAGAGCTCGCAAAGACTATTGCGAACCACGGGGATTCCATTCTTGAACAGAATTTTAACCGGCTATATGATATCTCTCTTTCAGGCGGGATTGACTTCAATGATGGCGACTGGCAGCCGGAAAAGAAGGCTTTGCAGACGGCGTATCAGTATTCAATATTTACGGATGGCATCTTTCTCCTCGATTTAGACGGCAATACAGTGTTAACCTATCCGTCACGGATTGAAAGCTCGTTCAACCTTTTAAACATTCCGTATATCAGCAAGATCATTGCTGACGGCAAACCGGTTATTTCCGACATTTATACCGTCGATCCTATAAAGAAGAAAGTAATTTTTGCCCTCACACCTCTCAGGAACAAAGACGGTAAAGCAGTCGGCATTGTCGGCGGAGAAATTAACCCCACGAATTATATGCTTTCGCAGGTGATCAGAAATATACCTATTGAAACAGACACGCATATAGAAATTGTGGACAGCCACGGCATTATCATCGCATCAAACAATCCGGAACGAATCTTTACCGGGAGCGACCATAACAAGTTTCTGGAAAATCTCATAAAGAACAAGGAGTACGTTGTCAAAAAGTGTCACCGGTGCCACTCTGAAGAGGGAGCAGCAGTATATGAAAAGGGTGCAAGCCTTTCGACAGATATTCTGGCATTCGCGCCTCTCACAACAGCGCCATGGGGCATTTCCATACTGCAACCCGAGGAGGACGTATTTGCCCCGGCGCGTAAATTGAGAAAAACATTCATTCTCTTTAGTATCATCTCGATAGGTGTTGCACTCATGATCGCGGTCGGCATGAGCAGAAGTATTATAAGACCGATCCATGAATTGATTAACGCGACCAGAAAAATAGCCTCGGGAAATATGAAGCAGTCAGTAAGTTTCGGAGGAGTTGACGAAATCGGCATGCTGAGTTCCAGCTTTGAGATTATGCGGTTAAAGCTGGCTGATTCCCTCGAGGAACTTCAGCGATATAATGTTGAACTTGAGAAACGCGTATCAGAGAGGACGAATGAACTGGCAGTCGGGCAGAAAAAAATCAAGCACCTCCTTGAAAAGGTGATTACGGCACAAGAAGAAGAGAGCAAAAGAATTGCACGAGGACTGCACGATGAAACCATGCAATCCCTGGCGGCCATTTTAATGAGGCTGGATATGTGCATTGCTCAGCCCGAACACCCCCCGGGCAGTAAGGTCACGGAAATAAAGAAAATTGCACTGCAGACGCTTGACAGTGTGCATAATGTCATAGAAAACCTCAGGCCGTCTACACTGGATGACCTTGGTCTTGAAGCAGCTATCAGGTGGCTGCTCGACAGGCATCTGGGTAAACAGAATATTACCTACTTCCTGAATGTGGCCTCCTTGCACGGAAGACGGTTTGATCCGTATATCGAGACAGCCCTTTTCAGGATTCTCCAGGAGGCTGTAGTGAACATTACCCGGCATGCAGAAGCAGAAAATGTATTTATCATTTTCAAGATCGACGAAAGCGTTCTCTCGGTGGACATAGAGGACGACGGAAAAGGATTTGATGTGACATCTGCGCTGCAGAGAACTGAAGACGGCAGGGGACTCGGGCTGCTCGGCATGAAAGAGCGGGCAGCCCTGGTGAATGGCAGCTTATATATCTATTCCCAACCCGGCAGTGGGACAAGAATTACGTTGAGAATTCCATTACATATGTTTGGAGAAGAAAATGAGCAAGATAAAAGTAATGATAGCTGATGACCATGCACTCGTCAGAGAAGGTATTATGGCATTCTTGAGAATGCATGATGACATTGAAATTGCTGGTGAGGCTGCCAATGGCCTTGAGGCGATACAGAAGGCCAAGGAACTGAGACCTGATATTATCCTCATGGATATTTCCATGCCGGAACTCGGAGGCATTGAAGCGACCCTGGAGATTAAAAAGACCATGCCGGAGATCAAAATTCTCATTCTGACCCAGTACGATGATAAGGCATATGTCAGCAGGCTCCTGAAGGCCGGGGTGTCAGGCTATATCCTGAAGCACGCGGTTGGCACCGATCTGATAGCAGCGATTAGGGCTGTTTCTCAGGGTGAATCGTATCTCCATTCATCGATCGCTTCAAAGGTCATCGACGGGTATCTTGGCACGTCATCCGGCACCATGGTTGAAGACCCGTACGAGAGACTGACGGACCGTGAGAAACAGGTCTTGAAACTCATAGCAGAGGGGCACAGTCATAAGGAAATCGCGACCATGCTCACTATCAGTGTAAAAACGGTTATCGCTCATCAGACGAATATTTCGGAAAAACTTGATATCCGGTCCCGTGCGGGATTGATCAAGTTCGCTATCTATAAAGGGATTATCAAACTCGAGACCTGATCAGGAAATATCCACTGCTTCGTCGATCAGCATCACCGGGATATCGTCTTTTATTGGATAGAACAGCCTGCACTGCTCGCAGATCAAGCCGTTTTCTTCCTGATTCAGAGTAATTTCACCTTTACACTTCGGACAGGCAAGAATATCAAGAAGGTCTTTATGTATTGGCATGACTACCTCGCATATGGTTTTTTGTTACCTTAGCAATTAATCGTCATTTTATCAAGTAGACGGACAGAAGTGCCTTTCAGATAGAGCGAACTTATTTGATCCGATACTGTTTGATCTTGGTCCTGAGCGTGTTGCGGTTAATGCCAAGTGCTTTTGCCGTTTTCAGCTGGTTGCCATTTGTTTCCTTTAAAACAATCATAATAAGTGCTTTTTCGACCTCAGACAACACGGTATCATAAAGTTTAAAATTTGAAACCTTTGTCATGTCTTTCAGGTATCGTTTCAGCTTATCCTCAAGAAAATCTTTTACGGAATATGCATTGTCTTCGTCAATAATCAGATCCTTACGGTCGACGACCGTTCCAGAGGAGAGAATACAGGCCCGCTTGATGACATTATCCAGTTCCCGGATGTTTCCCGGCCAGTCATATTTTGTCAGGAGCGTCTTCGCTTCCTTTGAGAATTCCTTTCTTCCTGTTTCAAGTTTCTCGCTTGCCTCCCGCAAAAAATGTTTTATCAGCAGAGGAATATCCTCTTTCCGGTCACGTAATGGGGGTACTTTTATCTGAACCACGTTAAAGCGGTAATAGAGATCCTCCCTGAACGATCCACTGGATACGGCTTCTTTCATGTTTCTGTTGGTCGCTCCAATAATACGCACATCAGCCTTGATGCTCTCATTACTGCCAAGCGGTGTAAACTCTTTGTCCTGCAGGAAGCGGAGCAGCTTGGCCTGAAGGCCTGTGTCCATCTCCGCGATCTCGTCGAGAAATAACGTGCCGCCATGTGCGGCCTGTATCTGACCAGTTTTGTTTCTTGTTGCTCCGGTAAAAGCACCCTTTTTATACCCAAAGAGCTCTGATTCCAGAAGATCCCGGGGTATGGAAGCGGAATTTATTGCGACGAAAGGACCAATAGAACGGCTGCTATTAATGTGAATTGCCTTCGCAACCAGTTCCTTGCCGGTACCGCTTTCCCCGGTTATTAAGACAGTAACGTCTTTTGATGCAACCCTTCCGATAGCTTTAAAGACCTTAAGTATTTTGGGGCTCTTTCCAACGATGTGGGGAGAATCAGTTTCGAACGCTTCCTTTTTCAGAATCTTGAGTTCCGCCTTGAGCGACAGATCTTTAAAGGCCTTTTCAACAACAATCTTAAGTTCTTCAATGTCGAAGGGCTTTTCAATATAATCATATGCACCTTCCTGCATAGCGGTAATTGCTGATTGCATTTTGGCATGAGCGGTTATCATGATAACCGCTGCTTCAGGATTCATCAAATGAATTTCCCGTAAACCCTCCAGGCCGTCTCCATCAGGAAGGATGAGATCAAGCAGAATTACCTGGGGTCTTTCCTGAACCGCCCGCAGACCGGAAGCAAGCTTGGAACGTGCCATCATCCGGTACCCGAGTGGTTCGAGAGCTTTTTTAATAACCCAGATGATACTCTCGTCGTCATCAATGACCAGTATTTTCTTATCCAATGATTTCATATGGCAGATAAACAGTGAAACAGGTTCCCGAATTTCTTTTGCTTTGTACCGTGATAAACCCCCCGTGGTCCCTGATAGATTTTTTTGAAAAAGCAAGACCTATGCCAGCACCTTTCTTTTTCTTGGTATAGAAGGGCATAAATATTTTTTCCAGATCTTTTTTGGCTATTCCTTTACCTGAATCCCTGATAGCTATGACTGCCATGCGTTTGGCCTTGCCGCTTTTACTGAACAGCTCTCTTGATGGATACGTAGCAATTTCGAGTTTTCCGCCGGTTGCCATGGACTCAGCAGCATTTTTTATAATGTTTATAAAGACTTGCAAGAGTTTGCCTTCATCTCCCTTTATTTCGGGAAGGCTTGGATCATACATCCGCTCCAGCTGCACGTCTGATGTTTCAAGCTGCGTTTTCATCACGGCGAGGGCCTTTTCAAGGACTTCGTGAATGTTTACTGATCCGAATGACGGATGTTTACATACGGTCAGATAATCGTTTAAAAGCGCATTGAGCCTGTCGGTTTCGCGTATGATCAGTTCTGTACATTCGTCAGTAGACGCACTATGTGTGTTTTTACCCAGTAACTGGGCAGCACCCTTGATGCCTCCCAAAGGATTTTTTATTTCATGAGCTATTGAACCGAGCAGGTACACAACTGAGTCAAAATCAGAATCTTCCCTTTTTACAATATCAAAATTGAGGGACAGAGACAGGATGACACCCTCTATCCGGTCGTTAACAAAAAAGGGTGAGAGGTTGAAGTCGACATTGATACTCTTCCCGATGTTCAACGTCATTGATGTTCCTTTGAACGATCGGCCATCATCCAATGATTTCTTCATATGGAAAGAAATGGCCTCCCTGCCGCGCACCAGCTGTGAAAATTTTTTACCGATAATATCCTTTGAGCTTTTGCTGAACAATTCTTCTCCGGCCCTATTAATGTATATCGCCTCTTTCTGTTTATTGAATAGAATAATTGTTTCATCAAGACTGTTTATGATTGCATCGAACGGAATCATTATCAACAGCGCATATGAATCAGGAAACGCTACCCCTAAAACTCTGGTATCAAGGATTACTGATGCCGATGAATAACGTGCAGCTAACTTACATGTTTCTATGTTATGTACGAAACAGTATGGTTATCCGTGTAATCCCTGCTGACAGGTATGATACAACTTATCATAACCTGAATTGATTTTTCAATAGAACACATCAGAGCATAATTCCTTCTCCATTCCCAGAATTTTAAAGGAAGCTATAGGAGCAGTACCTGAAATGAGGTCGCGATATTGCCTCCTGTGCAGCATTGACACACCATGGAATTAATTGGTAATATTGTTTGATTTTTTTAAACAGGGAGGGGTGATGTATGGATGCCCTCGGTCAGGGTCCGTGAGAACGATTCCTTTGAAAACGCGCTGAAGCGCTTCAAAAAGCAGTGCGAAAAAGAAGGAATTATCTCTGAGGTAAAAAAGAGAGAATATTACGACAAACCGAGCACAAAGAAGAAAAAAAAGGCAATAGCTGCTCGGAAAAAAGCCGCCAAGAGAATACGGATGGTGAACAGATGATATGTCTTTGGTGAAGAGGATTGATGATGATCTCACGTCAGCATTAAAGCATTCTGAAAAAATCAAACTTTCTGTTCTGAGATTAATCAAGTCTGCCATTCAGAATCAACGCATTCAAAAGGGAAAGGATCTTACTGATGATGAGGTCCTTTCCCTTTTATCCTCGATGGCGAAACAGAGAAGAGAATCCATTGAACAGTTTTCTATGGGGGGAAGGGAAGACCTGGCGGCAAAAGAGAAAGCGGAGCTGGCCATTATCCAGGGATACCTGCCGGAACCTATTTCAGAAAAAGAGATTGATGATATGATCGAGGAAGCGGTTGCAGCTTCATCAGCTGAAAGCGAAGCTGATATCGGAAAGGTTATGAAGATGCTTATGCCCCGCGTAAAAGGATTAGCCGATGGGCGACTCGTAAACAATAAAGTGCGTAAGCGTCTGCATTCATTGCGGAAGTAAACAATGAAACTGAAAGAATTATACCGAAAAGCTATTGAAATAGGTATTGATAATGACCCTCGCGGCAGGGGAGAAGTGTCAGCTGACCTGAGGCGTATCAGGGAAGAATACGAAAAGATGAGATCAGATGAGAAAGAGATCTTTGATATGGAATCCTTGCAGAATCCCTATTCTGATTCCCGGATTTTGCATGGTAGCGGAGAAGAAGAGATCAAACATATTCTTATAGGTATTGATATCGAAGTGGGTGAGGTTTTACTCGCTGAAACCCTGAGGAAGAACGGTACTACAATAGACCTTCTTTTTTCTCATCATCCGGAAGGTATGGCTTTTGCCAACCTCTATTCTGTCATGCATATGCAATCTGACATACTGAGCCGTTTGGGTGTTCCGATAAACATAGCGGAACACCTTATGGATGGAAGAGCAAAAGAGGTTGAAAGAAAGCTGATGCCTGCCAATCATACGAGAGCGGTTGATGCTGCACGATTGCTGGGCCTGCCATTTGTCTGTCTTCACACACCAACAGACAACATGGTGGTGACGTATCTCCAGCGGCTGTTTGATACCGAGCAGCCCCGTACCCTTTCCGATATTATGGATATCCTTAGGGGTATTCCCGAATATGGCAACGCGATCCGGAACGGCTCAGGGCCGAAGATCTTTCTGGGGTCGAGAAACCGGAGAGCTGGCAGGATATTCGTTGATATGACCGGGGGAACCGAAGGCTCAAAAGACATCTTCAAAAGTCTCGCGTCAGCAGGAATAAGCACGATCGTTGCAATGCATCTCAGTGAAGAACATAGAAAAGAGGCAGAAAACAATCACTTGAACCTTGTTGTTGCAGGGCATATCTCGAGTGATAACCTCGGAGTAAATCTGCTGCTGGATAAGCTCCTGCACGGTGAATCAGCGACCATCCTTGAATGCTCAGGCTTTCAACGGGTGAGCAGAGGCGGCTGATCCTGTCGGCATAAACAGTGCGTTTTCCTGGTTCTGTTCATGTTAAAATAGATCAGTAATTTCCCCATACAGGAATAAGAGATGGCTGAACGGCTCCTTGACGATATAAAGTCGAAGATTGATATCGTTGACGTTATTTCAGATTATGTGCACCTGAAGAAAGCGGGACAGAACTGGAAAGGTCTCTGCCCCTTTCATACAGAAAAAACGCCTTCATTTACGGTCAGTCCTTCCCGGCAGAGATTTCATTGTTTCGGATGCGGTGTCGGGGGTGATGTTATACAGTTTATAACAGAGCATGAAAAGTATTCCTTTAAAGAAGCTTTGGACGTGCTTGCAAAACGGGCAGGCATAACGATACCGGTACGGACGAGCAACGGCACAGCCTCAGAGAAAAATGAACAGCTGAGAGAAGTAATTCGTAAGGCTTCCCACTTTTACCGGGAGAACATACAGAGCTCAGGGGCGGCGTCCAGATTTTTTACATCACGAGGGATTACTGATGAGTCTGTTCAGTTGTTTCTCCTTGGCTATGCACCACCGGGATGGGGCAACCTTTTAAACTATCTCAGAAGGTCGGGTTATCGTGACGAGATTATGAAGGAAGCCGGCCTTGTCGTTCAAGGGAAAAAAGGATACTATGACATGTTCAGGGAAAGACTCATATTCCCCATTATGACTGCGAATGGCACGGTGTGCGCGTTTGGAGGCAGGGCACTTGACGATTCGATGCCAAAGTATATAAATTCACCAGAGACAGCGATTTTCAAAAAGTCTGAAATTCTCTATGGACTTCATGCAGCACGAGAAGGAATAAGACGCCAAGGCTTTGTTATGATTGTGGAAGGCTATATGGACGTAATTATCTGCAATCAGCACGGTTATGACAATGCCGTTGCGCCACTCGGAACAGCGTTAACCTCCGAGTCTCTCAAAAAATTGAAGCCCCTGACCAGTGCTGTTAATGTTGTCGTTGTATTTGATGGTGACGCTGCCGGTGTAGCTGCTGCACAGAGAGCATTGCCGCTTTTATGTCAGAATAATTTGAGAGCAAAAGTTCTCCTGTTGCCGGAAAACGAAGACCCTGATAGCTACCTTGAGAAGTATGGAAATACGGCATTCAATGCATTACTCGATACGTCCGTGAGCATGATCGATTTCATACTGAGGGTAACCGCAGGTGATGAAACAGATAAGGTTCATGGTGCAGTAACGCTCATATCTGAAAACACTGATTCCTTTATGGCAGATCAGATGCTTATCGAGCTTTCAGGGAAAACCAGAATCAGTGAATCACTGATCAGGGAGAAGTTCAAAAAACTAAAAAACAGGGCAGGGAAAAATAAACCCAATCTTTCGAGTCCTGTTCGTGGAAAGATAAACAGAGAGGAGCATCTCCTCCTGAGTGTGGTACTAGCGTTTCCTGAAAAAGCAGACCAGGTCCTTTCCCAGCTGGAATTGAATGATCTTCGGGATAAAACGGTAGCGTCATTGTTTAATAACATAGCTGCATTGGAAAATAAGGCTGATATATCTGAAATACTTCATAAGACCGATGACAAAGAGAAGAAATTATTTGATGAGCTTTCTATGAATCCCGGTTTTGATTTTAATCAGGTTGACCGGATTGTCGAAGATTGTCTGGGAAGCATTGAAAAGAGAAAATTTGATGAACAGTTTCATCACGCAAAAAAATCCGGAGACCTGCACCGTATGCATTCATTATTACGAGAAAGGAAAAAAGCGTAGCAATCAGGTACCTATGAAGGAATATTTTGACCATTTTGATGATTTTGAGGAAGAGAATAAATTCAATCTGCAGGAAGAGGAAAACGAGCTTGTCGAAAAAGAAGGAGAGAATGAAGAAATCTTGATTCAGGGGAAGGATGACCCCATTAAAATCTATTTACGGGAAATGGGCGGAGTACCCCTCCTAACCAAGAACGGTGAGATCGAGATTGCACGAAAGATAGAACAGGGAAAAGAAAAAACGGCACGGGTTATTTTTTCAATTCCTTTTGCGCTGAAAAAGATTGTCGCGCTCGGAAAACTGATAGAAATGGGGGAAGCTCCCCTGGAGAATATCATCATAAACGGAGACGATGACGATGATGAAGGTCTTATGCAGGAACGGAGACGGTTTTATCAGATCACGCAGGCGATTAAGTCTCTTCATCAGAGGAGAAAACTGCTCCTGAAGAAACTGAAAACATCAGCTGCCACATCACAAAAAAAGGTTCTGCAATCTCTGAAAGTCAATAGAGATAAAATTCTTGAAAAAATACTTGATCTCAAACTGAGAGATGATGTCATTCTCGCTTTTTCTGATGAGCTGAATAAAGCGATAGCCCAGATAGATGCACTCAACAGAAAAATCCTGTCTACCCGAAAAAAGGCAACATTGCTTGGTGTTGATATCGAAAACCTGAAGGGTGGCCGGATACCCCAAAAAATTAGAAATAAGGCGGTCATTGCGGAAGTAAAATCGATCCTCGGGGAATGCAGATCAATTAAAAAAGAGATTGAGAAAAAAGAGGCCCTATTTGGAATGCCCTATGAGGAGATGAAAAAAGCCCACAGGATTCTTCTATCCAGCGAACGGGAAACCAATGAGGCAAAAGGATCCCTGATTGAAGCAAATCTTCGGCTTGTTATAAGTATTGCAAAAAGATATCTGGGAAGAGGGCTGGGATTCTCTGATCTCATACAGGAGGGGAACATAGGACTCATGAGGGCAGTGGAAAAATTTGAATACCGAAGGGGATATAAATTCAGTACCTATGCTACGTGGTGGATCAGACAGGCTATTACGAGAGCCCTTGCCGACCAATCGAGGACAATCAGAATTCCTGTTCATATGGTCGAGTCAATCAACAGGTTAACGAAAGTGACACGAGAACTTGTTCAGGAAAAGGGTCGGGAACCTGCGACTGAAGAGATTGCAGGCAGATTAGGATTGCAGGCAGAAAAAGTGAAGGCAATGCAGAAAATATCCAAGGAACCAATTTCGCTTGAGACACCCATAGGAGAAGAAGAGGACAGTCACCTGAGAGACTTTATTGAAGATAAGGCAACGATGTCGCCCCTTGATATCGCTATTCAGGATGACATGAAGAGAAATATAACGCGCTCGTTATCTTCCTTAAGTCAGAAAGAACAGAATATTATTAAAAAGAGATTTGGCATTGACGAAGATATGCCGCATACACTTGAGGAAGTTGGGCTTGAATTTGACGTCACGCGTGAGAGAATACGACAGATCGAAGTCAAGGCTATCAGAAAGTTGCGGCATCCCTCCCGGAGCAAGTGGCTGAGGGAATTCCTTGAAAAGGCTTGACTTAATACAAGGTCCGTTTTATATTAGCAGTTTGGTCGCAAAAAAACCGCAAAGAATTATGTACCACTATTTTTTTACTTTGTATGAGGGCCCATAGCTCAGCTGGTAGAGCTACCGGCTCATAACCGGTTGGTCCCAGGTTCGAGTCCTGGTGGGCCCACCATTATAGGGGAGGCTGAGTGAATGACCACCTGAAACATCTCATTGCATTACAGGATACCGATTCGCAAATTCTTTTTAAGAAGAGGTTTATTGAAAAGGTACCGAAACGTATTCATGAAGTTGATGAACCGCTGAAAAAGGCTCAGTATGAACTTGAAGCAATACGGCAAAAGAGCAAGTACATTGCAAAGAAAAGAAAAGAACAGGAAGCATACCTCGAAGACATACTTGCGAAGGTTGAGAAGATGAAATCACGGGTTTCCGAGATAAAGACGAACAAGGAATATCAGGCCTATCTGAAAGAAATAGAGGTCTTCCAGCATGAAATATCCGAGGTGGAAGAGAACATTCTGGTTCTCATGGAAGAACTCGATGATTCAGTACAGCGGGAAAAGGAAAAAGAAAATATCGTAAACAGAGAGGTTGAGAAAATCAACCGGTTCAAAAAAGAGCTGGACGCTGAAGTGCATCTGCATAAAGAGGAACTGGCGGTATTGCAGGAGAAACGGCAGGAGCATATCAGTGTGCTTGACGGAGATACCTACAATATATATATGACGCTGATTGATACGAAACAGGGGGTTGCAGTGACCCGCGCCCGGGATGAGATCTGCCAGGGATGCAACATGCATGTGCCACCCCAGCTGTTCGTAGAACTGAAGAAGAACAAAGATATTATCCAGTGCCCGCAATGCAGCCGCATCCTGTATTACGCTGAAGAATAGTTCAGCAGCAAGCCGTCCTCGCGATCCTCATATACTGATAGTTCCTTGAGATCAGCCATGCTGGACACCCCATAACCTGGTGAATACCATCATCCTGGCAGTCCGGATCCTGAAGGTGATTCACTTGTCAAATCAGTGACAGTGCTTGCCGAATCATGATCAGGTCACATCATGATGTCCTGTTAACATATTGATATTAAAGGAAACAGAACTGGTCCCGATGAGGAAAAGAGCTGGTATTGCATTTGCATAATATCAGAACAGTAAACGCAGGATACAAACAGGAAACGATATACCGGATAGCTCATACATGAAACAGAGAATTATCTTATTATTCATCGCACTGTTTGCCATCTCAGCATCTGGTGCGCTCGTAGCTACCCTGCACATAAAAAAATCCTCGGATGAACTCACCCATCTCATTAAACTCCATGAAGTTGAAGATCTCCGAAAAAATCTGGTGATACGAGTCCAGGCAGTCCAGGCAGATCTCTATACGATCCGGACCCCCCTTGCCCAGAATCTTGATGCACTTGTTGACCATGTAATAAACCTCGAACAAAACGCACGAAACTGCCGGAACTGTCATCACTCTGCTCAAATGGACAACCGTTTAGAGGATTTGGAACACCTTATCACAGAATACAAAATGGCGTTGAGCCATTATATTTCATCATCTGCGGATAAAAATCAGATGCATCAGTTGAAGTTGAGAGCAGCAGAGATAGGCAATCAGTTGCAGGCTACGGCTGAAACAATGTCCATGGAGGCGAGTGCAAAGCTTGTGCTGATGACACAGGCTGCTGTGTCAAACATAAAGAAAGTGAAAACAATCCTTTTTATCTCGCTGCTTTCGACGGTTATCCTGGGTATTCTTATAGCTGCATCGATAATAAGGTTCGTTACCCGTCCCGTAAAAGAACTCCTTACAGCAACGAACAGGATAGCTGCAGGAGAGCTCGGATACCAGACGTCGTACTGGGATCAGACCGAGTTTGGTCTGCTCGCGAGCAATTTCAACGCGATGAGTCTCAGGCTGCAACGGGGATATGAAACTCTGAATAAAAAAATAGAAGAGAAAGAGAAAACAGAAAAGTCCCTGATGAAATCAGAATCATTTCTGAACACAATTTTTGACAGTATTCAGGAGCCGCTCTACATTATCGACCGAAACTACATCATAGTGCGGATGAATGATTTCTATGTAGGCAGTCTGCAGAAAGCAGTCGATACGGTTATTGGACACAGATGTTATAAGACTCTAAAAAAGCGAGATACTATATGTAATAACTGTCAGGCGGAGAAAACATTCTCATCCGGTGATACCTCTGTGATGGAACAGGTCGAACAGACTGCTGACGGGCATGAGATCTGGTCAGAACGTCACGCATACCCGATATATGATCAACGTGGGACGATATCGTATATCATTCAATATGTCAGAGACATCACGTCACGGAAGATTAATGAAAAATCATTACAGCATGATAAAACTGAGCTGGAAGGCTCGGTCATAGAACGCACAAAGGATCTCATCGCTGCGAATGAAAAACTGCTGGAAGAGATATATGAACGTAAAGAGATGGAAGTAAAACTGACTGAGGCAGCACATGAGTGGCGAACGACCTTTGATTCCACAAACGACATGATACTGCTCCTTGACCGCGATTTCACTATTGTAAAGGCGAATGCGGCGACGACCCTTTTTCTGGAAAAACCCTTCGGCGTTTTCGTCAGAAAACATATGTACGCTCTCTTTCCGCATATGGATTCTCCGTCGGAGGCGAATCTCTTGGAGCAGATGAAGCGATCGAAAAAACATGCAGAGGCTGAACTGCATTTCACTGAAAAAGATATTTGGGTTTTAGCTTCTGCAGATCCTGTTCTCGATCCCGCAGAAAATATCATCGGTTCAGTTGTTATTATGCGAGACATTACCGAGCACAAGGCCCTTCAGTCGCAGCTGATGCAGGTGCAGAAAATGGACTCGATTGGCCGTTTAGCCGGCGGCGTGGCTCATGATTTCAACAATGTCCTTTCCTCAATCATTGGATTTACAGATTTATCACTTATGAAACTGCCTGAAAACAGTCCGCTCAGGGAACATCTTGATATTGTCAGGGAATCCGGCTATAAGGCGGCGGAGCTGACACGACAGCTCCTCGCGTTTAGCCGGAAACAGGTGCTGAAGATAGAAGTTATCAATCTTTGCACACTCATCCAAAACATGGCAAAGATGCTCGGCCGGATCATACGGGAAGATATAAAACTTGAACTGCAGATGGCGGCTCCGGCCATACATATTATGGCTGATCCTGTTCAGATTGAGCAGGTCCTGTTGAATATGGTGATTAATGCCCGTGATGCGATGCCGGTGGGTGGAACCATGACTATTACGGCAACTGATATCGATCTGGACAGTATTGCCCTCGGTAAACATGAGCACATTATCCCCGGCCCGTATGTACAGCTATCGGTACGCGATACGGGCGTAGGAATGACCCGGGACCTGCAGGAAAGGATCTTTGACCCGTTCTTTACCACCAAGGAAATAGGAAGAGGAACCGGTCTGGGTCTTTCAACGGTGTATGGCATAGTGAAGCAGCATAGCGGACACATTTCCGTATACAGTGAACCAGGGATGGGCACAATATTCAAAATATATCTGCCGGCTGCCGAAAAAGAAATGAAAAAAGAAAAACAACAGGAAAAGAAATCTCTTCCAGCCGGAACGGAAACAATACTGGTTGTGGATGATGACCCTTCAATCCGGCAGCTCATTTATTCGATACTTGAGCCGCTGGGATACCACTATCTTGAGGCATCGAGCAGCAGAGAAGCATTGCAGATTGTTGCGATGCACGAAACCCCCATAGACCTTTTACTGACTGACATGGTCATGCCTGAGACAGGTGGCCGTGAGCTGGCTGCAGACGTCTGTTCCAGATGTCCTGAGACCAGGGTTATTTTCATGTCAGGGTATTCGGATGATGCACTTGCCCATCATGGTGTCCTGGATGAGGGGGTGGAACTTATGGAGAAGCCGATTATTCCCCATAAACTGGCTGGAAAGCTCCGTGAAGTTCTGGACAGAAAACAGTAATGCCTATCACGATAACAGGCAGTACTGACGGGTGTTCATAGCGAAGGCCTTATGCAGGAAGATCAGAATCTGCAGAACCGTATAACACCATCCGGAAGCGAAAAAGACACTTGATTATAAACTGACAACGAGCTATGCTTGCGGTATGAGCGGATTAGCACTCTGGATTACCGGACTTCCTGGCAGCGGCAAAAGTACTGTTGCAGTCGCACTCAGTGAGCTCTATCCGGACTTTGTCGTACTCAGCATGGATGAACTGCGTATGTGCATTACCCAGGAGCCGACATATTCAGAAGCTGAGCGAGACATGGTATACCGCTGTATCGTGTACATTGCAAAAAAGCTTACAGAACTGGATCATCCGGTTATCATTGATGCAACGGGACACAAGAGACGATGGAGGGACCGTGCACGGAAAGAGATAACTCAGTATGCTGAAATATATCTCAGCTGTCCCCTGGAAATAAGCATGGAACGGGAACGGTTGCGGCTGGACCGCCACGGTGCCCCTGAAGATGTCTACCGGAAAGGCGAAGAGGGCTGGCCGGTTCCGGGCATAACGGTTCCCTATGAAATGCCGTTACAACCGGAACTGGAAATTGATACTGAAAAGAAAACAGTACAGGAAACGGTGGCTGCGATTCAGCAGTTTCTTTTGAAGAGACTATAGGCCGTATTTCTTCATTTTATTGAACAGGCTCTTTCTGCTCATGCCGAGATAGTCTGCTGCCTTTTGACGTTTCCAATGCGACTTTATCAGCGCCTCCATAATAAGTTTTTTTTCCTCATGTTCTGCAACCGAGCTAACCTTTTCTTTGGCGTTTATGTAATCAGGAGATCGGGTCATGTTCTCTTCAGATACAAGAGAAAAGACCGTTTCACCTTTTATCATATTCCCCTCTTCAAGAATGAGCGCTCTTTGAATGAGATTCTCCATTTCGCGCACATTACCGGGCCACAGGTAGGTCATAAAGAATTTCATGGCCATGGTATCAAAACCAGCAATATTTTTCCCCATGTTCTCACCATATTGTGCAAGAAACCGTTCAGCAAGAATCGGGATATCTTCTTTCCGTTCTCTCAGGGAAGGTATCCGTATATCGAACACGCGTATTCTGTAAAGCAGGTCTTCTCTGAAACGCTTCTGCGAAACTTCAATATCAAGATTCTTGTTGGTAGCGGATATGACCCGTACATCGACAGCTATCGGACTCATGCCGCTGAGCCGCTCAATAACTTTTTCCTGAAGGACGCGCAGTAATTTTGACTGGAGGCTCATGGGTATGTTACCGACCTCGTCAAGAAAGATTGTGCCTCCGGAAGCCCGCTCAAAACGGCCCTGGTGTTGTCGTGCAGCTCCCGTGAAAGCACCTTTCTCATAGCCAAATAATTCAGCTTCCAGCAGGGTCTCAGGAATAGCAGCACAGTTAACACTTACAAACGGACCTCCTGACCGGGTGCTCATCATGTGTAATGTTTTTGCAAACAGATCTTTTCCGGAGCCGCTTTCACCGGTTATCATTACGGTAACATCAGTTTTGCTCACCTTCCGTGCAAGGTTCATGGTCTGTATCATTGCAGGACTGTGTGCAACGATCTCGTCTTCCAGCACTTTGTCGGCAGCCTGCTGTTTCAGCTCTGAAAGTTCCTGTTCGAGCGCATATTTTTCCAGTGCACGGTTAATGACAGTTGCGACAAATTCATCATGGATTGGTTTGGAAAAGAAATCATATGCCCCATGTTTGATAGCCTGCAATGCGACTTCCTTTGAGCCCTGTTCGGATATGAGAATTACCGGCATGGTATACCCGGCGGCCTTGATCTCTTTAAGGACGTTCAGTCCCTTTTGCCCATGAAGTTTCTCCTCAATCAAAACAAGGCTGTAATCATGTTCTGACATGCGGTTCACGGCGTCCTTACCTCTGGCAACGGTCTCGACATGATGGCCCTCGTCATTCATTGCGTTCTCTATCCGAGTACGTGATTCAGCGTCTTTGCTGATGAGCAGTATCCTTTTCATGCTTACTCGTTCCTACTAATTCAGCCCCCTCAGATTGAACTTTACTGTCATGCTATAATCATCAGGTCTCTTATGGAATTCATAGGTGAGACCCCAACACTGCCGCATATAACGCACAATGACGTGCAGATCCTGCACTCCCTCTCCCTTTGCATCATACCAGAGTCCGCTTTCAACGTCTATCGATCTGTGGGGCCTGAATTGAAGATACGTCGTGAACGCCAGCAGGTCATCTGCCCTGTTGTATCTCTGGCCGAAGCTGAATGCTATCCCATACATTCTGAACGAAAGAGCTGAGCTGATTGCATCCAGCCTGCCGTAGTGGACATTGTAATCTGCATCAATGATGAGCGGCAGGGGAGTTTTAATGTTTGCCTGCAAGGAGAGAGGGAGAAAAGGCCTGTCTCCGAGCTCAGCATCATATGCCTGCGTAATACGAACGGTAGCAACTTCACTCCCCTTGAGAAGAACTCTGTTTAAGAGACTCAGTTCGATTCTGGATATCTTCCTGAACAGCTCTGTCGAGTCAAACACGGGCAAATTGTCCTCAGATGAGTAAATAAAGTGATACCGGAGCGAGGGCTCAAGAACATGGGTAAATGAGCGATATGTCCGCATGAGTCGCATATGTCCGACGACATCATATTCAAATGCCAGTCTCTGGACCGAATCATCCGTTTGATTACTGTTCTTATAAAACGAGTACGCAGTGCCCCGTGCCCCGAAGCGATGCGTCAGAACAACGTCTTTCCCGGCAGAAAACAGGATCTGCGGATAGATATCAAATCTGCCAGCCGAAAGACCATTATCACGCCACATATTCGAGGCAGTTACAGATCCGGCTATCTGGAAATTCTTCACAGAGGTGAAATTCAGAACGTATCCAATCTCGGGAAGTCTCTGGGGGACGTCTCCGGTATCCCGTTCTAGATCTACCCAGTATTGTGAAAGAAGATAGAACCGGGATTCAGAAAACGGGATAGTGATTTCTCCCGTTGATTCAAGAAAGCGCTGAGTACGTATGGAGAACCGCGGGTCGAACTCATCATAGAATTCTTTTCTATTCACATAGTTAATACTGAGAAAACCGCCGGCCCTGTTCCCGCTGCGCTGTTCATGAAGTGCCTGCAACTCCCAAAAATGCTTGTCCAGCTCTGAGTCCCTGATGTGATAGGCCCACCAGGCGCTCTTGATACCGCCTGGTTTCACAAAGCGGTATTCAATGCCTGTTCCTATGCCGCGTTTACTGTAGGAATCGAGTACAACCGTTGCGTCCCTGTTTTCAGCTATTGCCCAGAAAAAGGGGATGCTGATCTTGAGACCCCGGTCGGTGCTGTAGCCGACAGAAGGCTGGAGAAACCCGGTCTTCCGCTCGGACATAAAAGGAGCCCACACATAGGGCGTGTAGAGCACGGGGATATTCTTGATCGCAAAAGATACATCCCGGGCGCGCAGGCCTTCTGGGGCCCGGAGATGCACCTTTTTTCCGCGAAAACACCATGCCGGGACCGGCGCGTCACAGGTGGTAAAGCGAGCGTCCGGGCTATAAAAATATCCTTTTCCCCGTTTCTCTATCCTGTCAGCAGAGATATGGTAATTCTCTTTTTTGTATAGAAGCTCCGCGTGAAATAGTATTCCTGTCTCTGTTTCAAGATTCAACTCTGCCTCTGACGCTGACAGAGAAATAATTGTATCCTCATAGCGGACATTCCCCGTTGCAATTACATCAGATGTATCCTTGAATAACACTGCCTCATCAGCACGGATAACCGTATCGCCCCGGACAATCTTCACCGAACCACTGGCAACGATCTTCTCAGTTTGAGAATAATACTCAAGGGTATCTGATGACAGAACAGTTGTCGGAACCGCTGCGCCGGCAACGCCCGTGAAAAAACAGAGATATACATGCACAGCAAAGAGGAGGAGAAAAAAGAGTGGTGTCTGTCGTAACCCCGGCTTCAGCAGAACAGCAGCTCTCGGTGCATAAGCGGTATTCATTCTCGGAGTCGAGACAGTATGCCCTTGTTGAAGAGTGCTTCTTTAGCTTCTCCGATAGTATAAAAAGAGCCGGTTATGACAATGAGATCACCAGGCCGATACAGACTCTCCGCACGATGAATGCCGTCGATTACTGACAGAGCCTGTTGAGATGAATACCCCATTGACGCGGCAGTGTCTGCAAGCAGCTTACATGAAGCCGCCCGTTCATATGCAGGTGAGACGAAAATGATTTCGGACGATAGGGGGAGAAGCGGCGCCAGAATATCTCCGACATTCTTGTCCCCCATAATACCGATTATGAGTATGATCCGCTGGCACTCTTTTGTGAGTTTCTGTTGAAGATAGTGTGCGAGTTCCCGAGCAGCAGGAGGATTATGCGCACCGTCTACAAGAATGGCAGGATCATTTTTTATCATATCAAGCCGGCCTTCCCACTGGACCTGTTCGAGTCCCTGTCGTATATCGCAGTTCATGCCAGCGTATTTTTTCGAGACTACTTCTATTGTTTTGGCGGCCAGTGAAGCATTCACCATCTGGAATTCACCCGAGAGAGGAAGTTTTATGTTCCTGTATGCGGAGCTGCCGGAATAATTAAAACAGATCCCGTTATGCTCACACGAAACCATCTCTGAAGAAAAATGAGCATCGTAGAATACGACCTGAGCATTCGATGATGCGGCTTTACGGATGAGGACATCTGCCACTTCAGGGATCTGTTCAGCTGATATGACCGGCACATTCTGCTTCAGGATACCGGTCTTTTCTTCTGCTATTTTCGTAAGGGTATTCCCGAGAAAATCTGTATGGTCTACCCCGATGCTGGTAATCACAGCTGTTTCAGGCAGTATGACATTTGTTGCGTCGAGTCTTCCGCCCATGCCTGTTTCTATTACTGCCCAGTCAACTCCCCTGTTTCTGAAATACTGAAACGCCATAGCTGTGACTACCTCAAAAAAAGTTGGTGAAAAATCCCCGATACGGTCTGCTACCCATCTGATGTGATCGGCAAGCGCAATAACGTCATCCTCTGGTATTTCCCTGCCGTTTATTCTGATCCGTTCAGTGAAGCTCACGAGATGAGGTGATGTAAAAAGACCGGTTGTCACAGTGCAGGTTCGTAAAATGGACTCGATCATGGCGGCGGTTGACCCTTTTCCATTTGTGCCGGCAACATGTATTGAGCGGAATGACCGTTCGGGATTATCGAGAGCACTGAGCAGCAGCCTGATATTGTCAAGCCCGAATTTCATCCCGAATTTCTGAAGACCGTAAAGATAATCAATTGTCTCTGCGTATTTCATGTCAATAACTCAATAAGTTGAGCAACGGTCTTTTTCAGTTCTTTTCTGTCAACGATTTTGTCAATCAGTCCATGATCAAGAAGAAACTCTGAACGCTGAAAGTCCTCGGGAAGCTGTTTCTTGATTGTCTGCTCTATGACGCGGGGGCCGGCAAACCCCACAAGGCTTCGGGGTTCTCCTATTATGATATCCCCCAGCATGGCAAAACTTGCGGTAACGCCTCCGAATGTCGGGTCAGCAAGAATAGAGATATACAAAATGCCGTTATCTCTGAGCTTGGCGATTACTGCAGAGACCCGTGCCATCTGCATAAGTGAAAATATTCCTTCCTGCATGCGCGCACCACCTGATGAGGCAACCGTAATAAAGGGTTTTTTAGTCTCAAGGGCGAGTTCCGCTGCTCTCAGTATCTTTTCGCCAACAACCGATCCCATGCTTCCGCCCATAAAGGAGAAATCGAGTACCACAACAACTACCTGATGCCCATGGATCGTGGCTTCGCCCGAGACAGAGGCTTCCCGGAGCCCACTCTTTTCTCTATTCTCTTCCAGACGTTCTTTATACGGTTTTTTATCTTTGAACTTCAGAGGATCATTGGAAACGAGGTCCACATCCAATTCATGAAAACTCTGGTCATCAACGAGAAGTGCCAACCGTTCCATTGCACTGATTCTGAAATGGTAGTTGCACTTGGGACATACCTTCACATTTTTATCCAGCTCCTGGCGGTATATGATCTCTTTACAGTTGTTGCACTTGACCCATGAACCTTCAGGGATCTTTACCTTTTTATCAGCTTTAACAGGTTTGCCCTTCTTGAACCATGCCATCGTTATTTCCCTTGCTGCCCGTTATACAGACATCTGTATTGAATACCTATTTTCGGATGTTTGTTTCGTGCGGCTGAAGGCACAGAGGTTCTGTATCCAGATGGAGCCCCCGGTAGACCGGGGGCTCCATCTGCCTCGTTCCCCGTCTGAAAACGGAGAGGAAAATGTCCTGTCCCTGTCCGGAAAAACATAATATTACTGTATGGCTTTTCTCAATGAAAGTATATATTCTTTCAGATGTTCATCAGAATCTTCAACTCTTTTGACAATGGCGCTCCCTACGATCACCCCATCCGCCAGCCGTGCAACGGTGGAGGCTTCCTCTGGAGTCGTAATGCCAAAACCAATCGAAATTGGTTTATCAGAGAAGCGTCTGATATTCTTAATATGCTCCGCTATCGCTGGATCAAGTGAAAGCCTTGACCCTGTGATGCCGGTAATCGATACATAATAAATGAATCCGGTCGTTGCCTTTGCAACCCTTTTGATTCTGTCTTCAGTCGATGTGGGTGCGAGGAGGAAGATGGTATCAAATCCTGCTGTTTTGGAACGTCGTATCAGGTCAGACGCCTCATCAGGGGGCAGATCAGGAATGATCACCCCATTCACACCCGCAGCAGACGCATCAGCAACAAACCGCCCGTCGCCATACCGGGAAACCGGATTATAGTATGTCATCAGGATAAGCGGTATCCGTGTTTGGTTCCTGAGGTGTCGTACAAAATCGATAACCGTTGACAATGTAACACCCTGTTCCAGGGCGCGCTGTGAAGCCTTTTGTATGGTAGGCCCGTCCGCGAGTGGGTCTGAAAAGGGTACACCCAGTTCGATCATATCAGCGCCACAATCTTCGAGCAGACGGATAATCTCGCTCGTCCTCTGCATGTCCGGACACCCGGCCATGATATACGGGATAAAGGCCTTGCCGTTCTTTTTAAGAATTTTTTTATACGTCCTGCTGATGGATGACATCACCATTCCACGCCTTTTATTCGTGCGACATGCTGAACGTCCTTGTCCCCCCGCCCGGAGAGATTGATAATGATTATGGCGTCTCGTGAAAGCTTCGGCGCCTGCTTCACCGCCTCGGCGATAGCGTGAGCAGATTCAAGTGCGGGTATTATTCCCTCGCTGCGTGAAAGCAGAGCGAAGGCATCGAGTGCTTCTTCGTCAGTGGCGAGCGTATACTCGACCCTGCCTGCATCACGCAAAAAGGAATGTTCAGGACCGACCGATGCATAATCCAGTCCCGCTGATACGGAATGCGTTCCGAGTATATTACCGTTTTCATCCTGAAGCAGATAACTCCTGCATCCCTGAAATATGCCAACTGATCCTCCGGCAAACCGTGCAGCATGTTCGCCCGACGCTATACCTTTTCCCCCGGCCTCAACCCCTATCATTCGGATATCGCTCTGTTTGAGAAACTCATGAAACAGACCAATTGCATTACTGCCACCTCCCACGCAGGCGATGAGACAATCAGGAAGCCTGCCTGCAGCCTTCACTATCTGGGTTTTTGTTTCCGTGCCGATTATCGACTGGAAATCCCTTACCATCCGGGGGAAGGGATGGGGACCAAATACCGTGCCCAGAACATAATGCGTTGTTCTTACATTCGCCGTCCAGTCTCTGAGCGCCTCGTTTATAGCATCCTTTAAGGTCTTTGATCCTTCTGTAACTTCGGTGACCGTTGCTCCGAGCAGTCTCATCCTGAAAACGTTCAAAGACTGGCGCTCAATATCTTCCGATCCCATATATATCTCGCACGAGAGCCCGGCGAGAGCTGCGCCGGTTGCGGTTGCCACTCCGTGCTGACCGGCACCGGTCTCCGCGATCAGGCGTTTCTTTCCCATCCTCTTGGCCAGCAGTGCCTGACCCAGGGCATTATTTATCTTGTGGGCACCGGTGTGAGCCAGGTCTTCACGCTTGAGATAGATCCGTGCTCCGCCTATTTCCTCTGTCAGGCGTTCAGCGAAGTAGAGCGGCGTTGGCCTGCCGATATAGGTCTTCTGAAGGATGGCGAGTGTTCTCTGGAATTCCCGGTCCATGCTCGCTTCGCGGTAGGCTATTCCAAGTTCTTCAAGTGCCGGGACAAGCGTTTCAGGCACAAAACGTCCCCCGAATATTCCGAAATACCCTTTTCTGTCCGGCAAACGCTTCATGGTATCCTCCCGTTTTGAATATGAGCATAACCGATTAACTGAATTATATAACGTCCGTCATAAAAAAGAATCTATATTATATCGTAATACCCGTTTCAATATCAGAATTCTTTTTGTAGCTTTCTGATTCCTGCATCTGCGTTCTCTGTCCCGATACCTCTACCCCTATGCGGTACCCTGTATGCTTTGACAGCGTGGTCCTGATCTATTTATACTTCACATATGCTCAGGATAGCGGTTATCGACGGTCAGGGAGGCGGTATCGGCAGTCTCATCGTGAAAAGGCTGAAGGAAGAATTCAGGGAAACCGTGGAGGTGATAGCCCTCGGAACGAATGCCACTGCAACGTCTGCGATGATGAAATTGCAGGCCAATAAAGGAGCGACCGGAGAAAACGCAATCATATGGAATGCGGACCGGGTTGATATGATTATCGGACCGCTCAGTATCGTCCTTCCGAATGCCATGCTTGGTGAGGTAACCGCTTCGATGGCTTCGGCAATTACGGCTTCAGCGTCAATAAAAATTTTCCTTCCCTTAAACCAGGAAGGCATTGATATCGTGGGGGTTGATAAGGAACCACTTCCCCATGTTATAGAAAAAATACTTGAGAAGATAAAGGAGCGGGCAGATGTGTGAGGCAAATGCATATATCATAAAAGACGGCAGGGAAGAACTCTATCTCGAAAATGTAGATATCATGAAGCCTGAAGAAGGAAAGATATTCCTGAAGAACCTCTTTGGAGAACAGAAAGTCTTTGAAGGAGAACTGCAGGAGGTTTCACTGTTACAGCATAAGATTGTGCTGAAGGAAAAATAGACTGTTTGAGAGAAGAGGCCGGCCTTCCGGGTATGCGTAATCAGCAGGCAATATCTTTTATTCTCAGGAGCTCACCTGCTATCTCATCATGAGCGAATTTCTTGCATGGCGGTTTATAGACTCGGGACAATGCAGGGCCTCTCACAATATGGCAATTGACGAGGCTGTTGCACTGTTTGTCAGACGGGGTGATGTGCCTCCGACATTACGGTTGTATGGATGGGACACTGCCTCACTCAGTCTGGGATATTTTCAAAAGACCGACGGTATTGATACGGATTACTGCAGACAGCATGATATTCCTGTTGTCAGGAGACCTACGGGCGGACGCGCAGTTCTGCATGATGATGAATTAACCTACAGCTTCTCTGTCAGGACAGACCACGCCCCCTTCTCAGAGGACCTGCTCACCAGTTATTGCCAGATCAGCAGGGCTTTTATGCGTGCCCTTGAAAAAATGCATATCAATGCATACGCCAGACAGGAACGGGAAAAGGGAACCGTTCTTGCACAGAGTCCCCTCTGCTTCCAGGCGAGCTCATATGGGGAAATACGCATAGATCAGAAAAAACTTATCGGGTCAGCCCAGAAACGCTGGCCAGGCTGCCTGCTCCAGCAGGGCTCCATACCGTATCGCCATAATCATCTGGTATTACGGAATATTTTTGGGGAGGCGCAGACGGCTGCATTGGGACAGATTACCGTTGCGCTGAAAGAGGTTCAGCCCCGGCTGTCAGAAGGAATGTTGAAACATTCAATTACAGCCTCTTTTGAGGAGGTATTCGCCGTCAGGCTCGTTCGTGCTCATCTGACTGATGAGGAAATCCTTCTGGCGGAGCATCTTGCACAGAAGAAGTATTCACGGGATCACTGGACCCTGCGTAGAGAGGACCGGGAGAAGGCATGTCAGGAACTGGTTCAGACTTCCTCATCTCCTGGTCAAAAAAATAGGCAAAGAGAGCGGCCAAGAACACGAGCCCGAGATAACCCTGCACAATGGACGACAGGATCTGCAAGGGGAGAGAAAGTATAGCCCCGGCTACCGGTATCATCTGGAACGGATAAAATATAAACATGATCAGAATGCTCGCCAGAATGTATCCCGCGAGGAGCACCAGATACAGCCAGAAGGCCTTTTGACTGTTCCATAAAAACGTTATGCCGTCAAGAAAGGATTGCAAAGCGCCCCTGCCTTTAAAGAAAAGCGACGCAATGCCGAACGTGGTCACTGCGAGCGCAGCGATCAGGATGCTCAGTGATGCTATGATGACGACTGAAGTAAAGAAAATACCGAGAAAGAGGGCAAGGGTTGAATCACGGGATTTTGCCATTGCTACGAGCAGAGCAGTCCCTCCGCCGAACAGCCCTATGACAAATACAATAGCAGTAAAGACCAGTCCAATAACAAAGAAGTACCACATGAGAGGAAAAAAAAATTTTTTTGCCTGACCGAAAAAACTACGCATACTGAACTGGAGTGACGGCTCGAGAAGGGTCTGGCCTATGATGCCCGCTGTCCCCCCGTAAACGTATATCCAGAGTGTTGTGGCAACCAGAACATACACAAAAATCGCTGTGATTACTACCAGGACCAGTCCCAGATATTTTGAAAAGAGTTCAACAGGATTCTGCAGGAGGCCGGTCAGATTATTTCCTGCCGCAAGGGTAGTGATATCGATTCCCAGCATAACAAGGGCGATGACAAAGGGAACGCCGACCAGAAGAAACAGAAAGATACAATTGATGATCCACAGGACAACCTGAATGGCGACCAGTTGCCATTGTTTATTAATGATTGTGAACCCACTCCTGATGGCGTCAGTAAGCGTCATAGAATATTGATCTCCCGGTATCGTGCATGTAACCCATTACACATCCTCAACAACGACCTCCTCAAAACAATCGTCCGGCAGTTCCCGGAGAAACCTCGACGGTCGTAAGAAGCCGATTGCCTGCCAGTCATCAGCAGATGAAGGGTAACAGAGATACAGTGTTTCTTTTGCCCGTGTTGCCCCGACATAGAATAACCGTCTCTCTTCTTCCTCATCACCGTTCTTCAGGGATTTTGAAGATGGGAATCGCCCGTCATTCAGGCCAATCATAAAAACGATTTTCCATTCGAGACCCTTTGCCTGATGAACGGTCGAAAGGACAACACGTCCGTCGAGCGTTTCCGCTGCCTGCTCCTCAGCCTCGGATACCCCCTGAAGTGTAAGATCACTCAGGAATACCTCAAGGGAATCGTACCGTTCAGAGAACCTGATCATCTGTTCAATATCTTCGATCCGCATCTCGGCATTGGGAAACGTGTTATAGAGGTACTCTTCATACCCGTTCCGCAACAGGTATTCCACTGCATCGGCGGGCGCTGTACTGTATCGTTCGTGGCAGAGTGCTCTGAGCAGATCCAGAAACTGGTTAAATCCGTTAACAGCCTTTTTCGGAACAACCGCAGTAGCATCCGCGATCTTCTGAAGCGGTTGTTCAGCGTCCTGAATGAGGGTCCATACCTTCCCTGACGTAATATTGCCAATGCCGGGAATACGTTTCAAAACCCGCTTCCAGCTGATTTCATCATGCTGATTCGCTATGATTCTCAAAAATGACAGAATATCCTTGATATGGGCCTGTTCAAAGAACTTTAGTCCGGACCGCACTTCAAAAGGGATACCACGCTGCTGCAGCGTCATCTGGATTTCCATGGACTGGTAATGCGAGCGGTACAGAACCGCTATATCATCAAATGAGGCTCCGTCGGTATTCAGATCCATGATCACAGATGCAACGAATTCAGCCTGTTCAAACACATCCTTTACCGGAACGAGAGCAGGCAACTCTCCCGGTCCGCGCACCGCATGTAGTTCCTTGTGAAACTGCTTCTGATTATGAATGATACTCTTGTTTGCCAGGTGAAGCACCTCGGGTGTTGAACGGTAATTCGTGGTGAGCTTATAGAGAACGGTGTCCCTGTATTTATCGGGAAACGTGAGAATATTCTCGAAGTCTGCTCCCCTGAACGAGTATATGGACTGGGCATCATCACCGACGATCATCACGTTTCTGTCTGTGCCGGTCGTCAGGTCAATAATGTCAGCCTGAAGTCTGTTCGTATCCTGATATTCGTCGACAAGGATATAGGTGAACTTCAGAGAGTAATATTCACGGATGGTTGCATCATTTTCAAATATGGCTTTCCATCCAATGAGCAAATCATCAAAATCCATGAGATTCAGTTTGAGTTTCTTTTTTTCATACTGAAGAACAATCTTTTCTATCTCGTCAGCGACCGCTGAAAAATGAGGGAACTGTCGGGCAATTGAATCGCAAATACTTAAGCCGGTGTTTTTAGCAAGACTGTTTATGTGAGAGAGCACAGCTCCTTTCGGAAGCACGGCATCTCTTTTTGATATGTCTGACAAACACGCTTCAAAGAGTTCCCGAGAGTCTTCCCGGTCAAGGATAGAAAAACCCTGGCGAAAGCCGGCATGCTGATAATGTTGTCTCAGGAAGAGATTCGCGATATGATGGAAGGTGCCCCCCCATAACCCGAAAATATTTTTCCCGATGAGGTATTCGACCCGCCGCATCATTTCGCGGGCAGCCTTGTTCGTAAACGTGAGCAGCAGGATATTCTCTGCAGGTGTCCCGGTCTCGATGAGGCGTGCAACCCTGTAGGTTACCACCCGTGTCTTACCGGTCCCGGCACCGGCTAGCACCAGTGCCGGACCGCTTTCGTGCATCACAGCCGCATGCTGTTCAGGATTGAGATCTTCTTCATACGCTACCTTGAGCGGAACAGCCTCTCTGTGAAGATAATATTTTTTCATTTTCATTATTGTATCAGACACGGCCTTAAAACCGTAATTCGTGATTCGTAAGTAGTTAACAAAGAACATTGAACAGAGAACGCTGAACTGTGAACCTAGAATATAGAACTGACAACTGTAAACCGTAATTCGTCAACCATGAACTGACGACTGTGAACTGCAAACCTGTTTTTACAGGCTTGGCCTGAACGCCTTAATGATAAGCTGGAGAGACTGTCTCCCGTTCCACTCGTTTATGGACGGGGTATAAACCGCATCAATCGTTGTTGATACGTCAAGATGACCGCGGTCCTGACCCAGGCCAAAGCCGATTGCATCGATGACATATGATTTCTGCCTGAGTTTCATTTTAAGATGATTGTTTCCAACGATCCGCGATGAATCTACGGACAGCATCTTTGAGCCAAACAGCGGCTCAGGATTACCTGATCCAAGAGGCTCAAGCAGACGGAAGTCCCTCATAAGGCCCCCGGTGATATCTGCAAGACTCACATCAGCATCTATCGCGAGCGATGGTATTCGTTCAACATCCTCTGTTTCATCAAAGAGCGTGCAAAGTTTTTTCCCCAATGCATGAAGATTGGCGGCCTCAAGCCTGAGGCCGGCTGCCTGATGGTGTCCCCCGAACCCTAACAGCAGCTCACTACAGTCAGCAAGGGCCGTGCAGATATCAAATGACGGAATGCTCCGTGCCGAACCCTTGGCAATACCATCCTCTATAGCACAGACAATTGCAGGCCGATAGGTTTGTTCAACAAGCCGCGACGCCACAATGCCGTTCACCCCCTGATGCCATAATTCAGATGCAAGCACAATAACTGATAACGCATCCCTACCCTGAAGCATACCAACTGCTTCCTGGAACATCTTTTCTTCTATCTCCTGCCGTTCTGTATTCAATGTATCAAGCCGTAGCGCGATCTGTTCTGCTCTGTCAGATGAATCAGTGCTGAGCATCTCAATCACATCGTGCGTGTCTCCAAGTCTTCCCGCAGCATTCATCCTCGGTATAAGAGAGAATGAGAGTCTCCCGGCCTTTACCTCCTTGCCGCTAATGCCTGCAATCGCAGCGAGCGCCCTGATACCCGGCCGGGTTCCCTGAGCTATCCGGGAGAGGCCTTCACGCACAATAATTCTGTTGTCTCCTCTCAGGGGGACCATGTCGGCAACCGTACCGAGTGTTGCAAGATCAACAAAATCAAGATATGACATGCGTGCATAGCCTTCAGATACTAAGGCCTGCACGAGCTTCAGCGCGATACCTGCCCCTGAAAGAAACCGGAGGGTCGGGGTATCGGCCATAAGTTTCGGGTTTATGACAGCGACTGCATCAGGCAGCAGAACCGTATCAGCAGGTTTTGATGCTACACCGCCGGTATCTGAAGATTGGTTGAGGATGTTGACTGCTGGTTTTCGAATAGGTTCATGGTGGTCAGTAACAATAAGATCGATCCCTTTTGCTCTGCAGAGGGCCGCAGTGTCAAGGGCTGTTATGCCGCAGTCAACCGTGATGATCAACCCTACAGCCTGTTGCTCTGCAACGGTGACGCCTTCAGGATTAAATCCATAGCCATGCTTGAAACGGTTTGGAATAAAATAACGACAGTCCCCGCCCATCGCTTGAATGGCTTGATGCAGAATCACCGTGGCGCAGATTCCATCAACATCATAATCTCCATGTATCAGTATTTTTTCTTTTCTGTTAATGGCTCTGATTATTCTTTCAACGGCTGCTCGCATACCCGGAATGCATATGGAATCAGAAAGATCCTGAATGTCTCCATGCAGGAAACGTGCAATATCCGGTGCGGTTTTGATCCCCCGGTTCACCATTATCTGGGTGATGATTGGTGAAATCGAAGCGGTTTTGGACAGGTACTGTATAAAGTCAGGGTTCGTTCTGTTAACGAGCCATCTTTTTTGCATGGTGGTAAGGATTCAACTATTTTTTTGCGAACGGTCTTTTTGCCTTCCAGAGAAGCAGAACCGGACTCGCAACAAATATTGAGGAATATGTTCCGATAATAATACCCATCATTATAGCGAACGCAAAGTCATGGATAACTTCCCCGCCGAGAAAAAAAAGTGCTGATGCTGCCAGGAACGTGGTGATTGATGTTATGATCGTTCTTGAAAGCACTTCATTCAGACTCACGTTTATGACGTTCTTGACTGGCTCCTTCACCCGCACCCTGAGATTTTCTCTTATTCGATCATAGACAACTACCGTGTCAGTGAGTGAATACCCTGCAATTGTCAGAAGGGCTGAAACAACGATCAAATTTATTTCCTTGCCCATGATATAGAAAATGGCAAGCACTGCCAGGACATCATGGAACGTAGCGAGGGTAGCACCAATGCCAAACTGGAAGTGGAATCTGAAGGCAATATAAATAAGTATCCCGATCGCTGCCATAATAATGGCCATGGCAGCATCCCTTCTGAGACGGCTTCCCACCTTGGGGCCGATTGCGGTCGTGGCATCAACAGTAAAATCATTGCCGCTGAGATGTTGCCTGAGAGCGGTTGTAATGCCTTCGGCAACCGTATTCAGATCAGCGTCAGTCTTTTTTGTTTTTATAAGCACTTTGTTTTCCGCGGGAATATCCTGGAGTTCAACATCCTGCTGGCCTCCCTGATCGAGAGCAGATCGCACATTCTGCAGTGATACAGCCTTGTCAAAGCGCACCTGAATCGTTGTGCCACCCACAAAATCAATCCCGAGGTTCGCTTTTCCTGTACTGATCTGAACAATAGCTATAATGCTGAGCAGAATAAACGTCCCTGAGACGAGTACGGTTATGTATTTCTTTCCGATAAAATCTATTTTTGTGTTTTTTACAATCTCGAACATGGTGTCTCCTATATGCTCAGCCTCTTGATCTTGTACCTGCTCGTCATCAGATCAAACACAGACTTCGTTCCGATAAGCGCTGTATAAAGATTAATCGCAACACCAAGACTGAGCGTTACGGCAAATCCCTTGATCGGACCAGTGCCGAACTGGAACAGTACTGCTGCGGTGATCAATGTTGTTACATGAGAATCAAATATGGTCGAAAAAGCCTTGTCATAACCAAAATCAATGGCAGACCGAGGCGGCTTGCCTGCCCTGAGTTCCTCACGTATCCGTTCGAACATTAGCACATTTGAGTCAACAGCAATGCCTATCGCCAGAATAATTCCGGCAATCCCGGGGAGCGTGAGGGTTGCATTGAGCGAAGCCATGGCCCCGAGCAGCAGGACAACGTTTAAAAATAACGCGAAGTCGGCAATCAGTCCCGAGAAGCGATAATAAATAAGCATAAACAGAATAACCGCGATCGTTGCGATAATACCTGCTATTTTGCCTGCTTCAATCGAATCCCTGCCAAGCGACGGGCCAACCGTCACGTTCTGGAGCATGTTCAGCGGTGCCGGAAGCGCACCAGCCTTCAGCACAATGCTCAGATCTTTTGCTTCTTCCATGGTGAAGCGTCCGCTGATCTGGGCACTGCCACCGGGAATCTTTTCCCTGATAACCGGAGCTGAATAGACCGTATTGTCAAGGATAATAGCAAGGCGTTCATTTACATGATCACCCGTAATTTCTGCAAAACGCTTTGCACCCTCGCTATTGAATGTTATCGATACGTATGGCTCACTGTACTGGGTATCAATACTCACCCGCGCCTCGCTCAGGAGGTCTCCGGTCAGGAGTGTCTTCTTCTTGAGCAATATCGGAGATTTTGTTTCAATGCCTGTTTCAGGGTTCTTCCGCTTCAAGAAGAGAATCTCGTCTTCAGGGGGAATCTTGTCCTGGAATTCAGCGAGGACGTCATCTTCTTCTCCCGGAGCAATCAATGACGGCAGGTCAAACCCAACAGCTGCCTCATCATCAGCGAGTTTAAATTCAAGCAAAGCCGTTTTCCCGATCAGGTCTATCGCCCGCTTTGGATCCTTTACACCCGGCAGCTGAACTACTATTTCATTTTCACCCTGACGGACGATCGTTGGCTCGGAAACGCCAAACTGGTCTATCCTGTTCCGAATGGTCTCAAGGGCCTGCTCAGCTGCAGTTTCCTTTATATAGGTATTTTCATCGTCAGAGAGCCTCAGAACCAGCTGGTCCCCTGTTGACACGATATCGAAATTTGAAAAGCTCTTTGTTATTCGTTTTTCCACAGCTTCTGTCGACGGGGAGACCTCTATCATAAGCCCGGATGTTTTCACATCAGCTTCAAGCTCTTTTTTCTCAAGCGCTTCCTTGATTAAAAAGGCATATCGTTCCGTAGATGTGCGAACAGCCTGATCACCCTGAACTTCATACACAAGGTGCAGGCCGCCTTGCAGATCCAGACCGAGTACAATGCCCTTGTTCGGCATGCTCTTCTGCCACCATGCAGGCATGTATTTGAAGAGCGGGGTATTCGGCAAAAAGAATACAGCCGCAACAAGAACGGTAAAGCCGATCAACAGAAATCTCCAGAGAACGTTCTTTTTCAATTAAGCCTCCGAATAAAGTAACATAATAGTATGTTTGCTTCTGATAAAAGCGAGGATAAAACAGTCTAACAGTTCATCAAACATCTCGCATCAGCAGACAGATTTAGTCGTCTTCCTGCCTCACTGTCGCGATATATGTTTTGCCGAATTTCACCCGTACGTTTTCAGCGATTTTCACGACCACGGTATTTGTCTTTACTTCTTCAATGACACCATATGCGCCACCCGTTGTTATGATTTTGTCACCTTTTTTCAGGCTCTCGATCATGCTTTTATGTTCTTTTGCCCGTTTCTGCTGGGGCCGGATAAGCAGAAAATAGAATATGACAAATATCAAAATCAGAGGGAGAAAACTTATTAGTCCGCCGCCCGCGCCCTCACTTCCCTGAGGTGGAGCCATTGCATATGCAAGTTCTGTAAACATTCTGCACCTCCTTCCAAAGATTAGTTAGATACTATACCCTCTTTACTGTTTATTTATCAAGACAACCGATAAGGCGGTTAGGAGTAAGCAGTAAGGAGTAAGGAGAAAACAGAAACAAATAATGAGACAGGATATTATCGGTTCATAATTCTATGTTCTCGGTTCAGTGTTCTCAGTTATGCATTCCGCGTCTCTCCTTTTTCTTAACCTCAGCCTACTTCGGGCGGTCTGTTTTTTTACACTATGCGCTTTGCGATTTTTCCCTTATTTCCTACTCCTTACTTTTTTTGCCTTTTTCGGTATGCGCTTTGCGTGCCGAAGGCGTTTATTGCAGGCTTTGCCGGGTGGGGGATAGTGATTGCACAGGCAAAATAGTATAATAAAATATGAAAGAGGTCTTAACCAGAGAAGCCTTAACCCTGAACGGTCTTCTCGACAAAATCCATTCATATAATCCCGATGTAGATGATGATATCCTGAAAAAGGCATACCACTTTTCGAGCGAAGCCCACTGCAGCCAGAAAAGAAGAGAGGGTTCTCCGTTTATCAAACATCCCCTTTCGGTAGCCTATATCCTAGTGGAGATGAAGATGGATGAATCATCTATTGCAGCCGGACTACTTCACGATACTATAGAGGATACCGGAACCAGCATACAGGATATCAGGGAGATCTTCGGGGCTGAGGTCGCGTTCATTGTGGAAGGCCTGACAAAACTGTCGAAGATGGAGTTCAGGACAAAAAAGGAGGCACAGGCTGAGAACTTTCGGAAGATGCTCCTTGCGATGTCTGAAGACGTAAGGGTGATTCTCATCAAATTTGCTGACCGGCTCCATAACCTGCGGACCCTCCAGTACCTTTCTTCAGCAAAACAGCATCGAATAGCACAGGAGACCCTTGATATCTATGCCCCGATCGCCAACCGGCTCGGTATCGGCTGGCTGAAGACGGAGTTTGAAGACCTTGGGTTCAGGTTTCTTATGCCCGAGCTCTATGATGAGATGGTCGATAAGGTTGCAAAGCGGAAAGAGGAGCAGGAAGGGTATATCGCGGAGGTGGTCGAACTCTTCAGAAAAAAACTTAATGAAGAAGGCATGCCGGCCAGGGTTTCAGGACGGGTCAAGCATTACTACAGCATTTACCAGAAGATGCAGAAGCAGCGGATAACCTTTGACCAGGTCCATGATGTTCTGGGCATACGGGTGCTGACTGATACAAAGGGAAACTGCTATGCAATTCTCGGACTCATACATTCGCTCTGGACCCCGATCCCCGGCAAGTTTAAGGATTATATCGGTGTTCCGAAATCCAATCTGTACCAGTCACTCCATACCACGATCATAGGACCAAAAGGGGAACGGGTCGAATTCCAGATACGGACAGAAGAGATGCACCGGCTTGCAGAGGAAGGGATAGCCTCTCACTGGAAATACAAGGAGAAAGGGAGGTTTGACGAAAAGAGCAGTAAGTACATATCGTGGCTGCGGGACCTTATCCAGGTTCAGCAGGAAATCCCGGATGCACTTGATTTTCTTGAGGAAGTAAAAGGCGAGGTCGTACCTGATGTGGTATATGTGTTTACGCCAAAAGGAGAGATCAAGGAGATGCCGCTTGGTTCCACACCGGTTGATTTTGCGTACAGCGTCCATACCCAGGTTGGTCATAAGTGTGTCGGTGCCCGGATTAACGGAAAGATGGTTCCGCTACGCTATCAGCTGAAAAATGGTGATGCTGTTGAAATCATCACATCCACGACGCACGGTCCAAGCAGAGACTGGCTAAAGTTTGTTGTTACGCACCGGGCAAAAACACGGATAAAACAATGGATTAAAAAAGAGGAACGGGCACAGGGCATTGAGCTCGGCATGAAGCTCCTTGAGGCTGAGCTGAGGAGGCATAATCTGAGCGTATCACTGATAAAGTCGGATGACATGCGGCAGGCTGCCCGGTCGTTTACCATAAATACACTCGAAGATCTCTATGTTTCAGTTGGATTCGGAAAGGTCTCGCCCCACCAGGTCATCAACAGGCTTCTGCCGGAAACCCGGGAGGAAGCACCCCAGCCGGTCAGGGTACGGAAACCCCCGAAAGAGCTGAAAGGCATCAGCATCAAGGGAATGGATAACATACTCTACCACACGGGAAAGTGCTGTTATCCGATACCCGGTGATACCCTCGTCGGCTTTGTTACCATAGGAAAGGGGGTTACCATTCACCGGAAGGACTGCCCGAACCTCGGACGGATAGCCTACGAGGATTCACGGCTCGTTGACGTCACCTGGCAGACCTCTGATGAAGCGCGGGCGCAGGCCCGCGTGCTCGTTGAGACCGTGGACAGGCCGGGCATTCTGGCGAACCTGAGCGCGCTCATTTCATCAGTAAATGTGAACATCAGTCACCTTTCAGCAACAACCAGCTCTGACCGGCAAGCCCATATAACCATTATTTTAGCGGTTAAGAATAATGCCCAGCTCCAGACCCTTATTCATAAGATTGGCCAGATAGAAGGGGTACTCCGGGTAAGGAGATAAGAAAGCAGGCTGAAACAGGAACTCGAATCCTGCCGGAAAGACCCTTCCAATAATAAGGTGCGATCGCAGAGAGCTGCCCGTTTTTCTGGGAATCGGGTTACCTACCTGTGGAACGGATTACACAGT
>CP070737.1:318277-355414 GCA_020347665.1 Nitrospiraceae bacterium | reverse complement strand
GAAAAATATAGTGGTGGGCGAGAGAGGACTTGAACCTCCATGGGTTGCCCCACTGGATCCTAAGTCCAGCGCGTCTGCCAGTTCCGCCACTCGCCCATGTGTTTTAACTAATGCAATGCTCTACCGAAGCGCGACTACCTTTGGTAGTTAAACCTGCCGACCAACACCTCTCTGCCGATCGGTAGAGACAGGGCTACCTTCAGCAGTTCAATCTGCCCGTACAGCACCAAGTTCAACGGCCACAGACCAATTCCACTCTCTGAGTCGTTGACTTACCCAAAGGGCCACAGGCAAGTCAGAGACCACTCGCCCATGATTCGTTACAGTGTTTTTGATTTTACAGCACGTTCTGTTATTTTGTCCAACGGCACCCTATGGTTTACGAGCAGAAAATAATAAGAATAATCGACTCAGAATATTCAGGAACTGCTGTTACTGTCCGGATAGTTTTCCATTACTTCATTAATAACTTCCATCATGGAACTGCGCTGTTTGGCAGCGGACGGATTTTCTCTTTGCACGATAAAGACTATTAACTCTTTAAGACTGCCGTTAAACCGTTTAATGAGGCGTTCCTGTTCCTTTTCAGTAAGCGGTTCGAACCTGAACATTTTTTCTGTCAACAGCCTGTTTTTTAAGGTATGACCGAGCAGTTCTTCATGAGAGGCTGACGGATAAATATTTCGCCACTTGACATAGTCTTCTGATAGTGATTTTGCTATGGAACCCGGAGATCCGGGACCATGCTTCAACCATAATTTTACGATTCCCATACATAAAATCCTTCACGAATGGTATTGTGTGTGCCTGTATTTCACAATATCTTCCATAAAACTCATAAACATAATATCACATTTATGTTTTTATGGCGCTTATACGGAATCATTTGTTGACATTATTATATAGAAAACTCTGATGCCTTATTGAGATGTTACAACGTACGAGATGCTTTCTCTTCATGATTTCTTAGTGTTATGATATAATGATCATGCTGAAATGGTCTTTTTTGAAATATATAAATTCTTTTTTAACAGCAGGGCACATGGCGCTCATGGTGGCTGATCACGGAAGCAGAAGGAGATCATACAATTAATTTAAGATCAACACTCCCCTCATTAACGATCAAAGGGAAAAAAATTCGCCTTCCGATTATTCAGGGAGGGATGGGTGTGGGCGTATCGCTCTACCCGCTCGCTTCTGCTGTGGCAAAAGAGGGGGGAGCCGGCATTATTTCGAGTGCCTGTCTGGACCGACTGCTTTCCAAAAGAAAAAATAAAAAAATGAATGTGTATGATGCCACCTATGAAGAAGTTTCACTTGCAAAATCTTCAGGCGGGTTTGCCGGCATAAATATTATGGTTGCTCTGATAAAGAACTATAATGACTCTGTGCGGGCAGCGATTGACGCCGGTGCTGATTTTATCATCTCCGGAGCAGGACTGCCGTTAAATCTTCCATCGATTCAGGCCCCCAAGGATACAGCTCTGATACCTATTGTGTCATCTGCAAGGGCGCTGGAATTGATATGTAAAAAATGGGAGCGCTTAGGATACCGGCCGGACGCAGTAGTCCTGGAAGGACCGTTAGCCGGTGGTCATATCGGTTTTAAGATTGATCAGATTGCTCTTGAAGAGAACCACCTGGAAAATCTTTTGCCGCCGGTGAAGGAAGCAGCAATCAAATGCGGAGACTTTCCTGTTATTGTCGCAGGGGGGGTCTATACCCATGGTGATATCGTGCGGTTCCTGAACATGGGTGCTGATGGCGTTCAAATGGGAACGCGATTTCTGGCGACTGAAGAAAGTAGCGCATCAGCCGAATACAAGCAGGCTGTTATCAGGGCAAAGGATAAGGACATAGGTATTGCGATAAAACCCGCTTCTCCGTGCGGCTTACCGTTCAGAATCATAAAGCAATCTCCGATGGTTGACCCATCCGAGTTGAGACCCCCCAAATGTGATAAAGGATATGTATTGCGTAAAGATTCTGAGGACAAGTTTACTATTTGTCCTGCAAAAGAAGATAATGAAAACTTTTTCTGTATCTGCAACGGACTCTTAAGTTCCGCGGGATATAATTCTGATAAAGAAAAGCCACTGTATACGGTTGGCACGAATGCTGCGCTCATTGACACCATTCTGAGTGTCAAAAATCTAATGGATGAACTCACCGGTACGATTCCCGTCACCGAGCAGGAACAGGTGGCGCAAAGTTAACCCGAGCACAATCTAGCAGTTACAGATATTACCTATCGGCATGGTATAGGGGTAATCTTGCAGACAAGTGATGAGAAAGCCTGGAGTCCATATCGTGCAGGAGCACTGACCGGACTGGTTATCGTTCTCTCTTTTTTTATATCAGTAGGGAAAAAGAAAGGACCATTTATCTGAGTAACCTTCATATATTCATCGCGATAGTTATTGCTGCCGGCATATTATTATGGGCGGTTCACAGGTATGAACGGAAGCGGAGCGGTCGGCTACGCTCGTTTGCACAGCGTATGGGCTTGTCGTTTACCAAGAGTGTAGATGAAGACAGCAATGATCTGTTCCAGGAATTTTCCCTTTTTACAAAGGGACAAGCTCGATCTATCAGAAATATGATGTGCGGATATCGTGACAACGCAGAAGTCAGTTTATTCGAGTATTACTATACAGACAAACAGGGGCAGGCGCTGCAGAACTTCAAATACACGGTATTGTTACTCCGTTCCAGAAGCCTCAACCTTCCCTATTTTTCCCTTCAGCCCATAAATGTGTTTCACAAACTTGATATATTCACAGGGCGGGAAAAAATCAGTTTTGATTCACATCCGAGGTTCGAGAAATTATATGTGCTGAGCGGTGACAATGAAACAATGCTTCGAAAGATATTTACTGATGAAGTGCTTTCCTATTTTCAAAATAATAGCGGGCTGAACATCGAAGGAACCAATGATCACATTCTGTTGTATAGAGAAGGGACACATATGGGCCCTGAGAAAGTGCATTCCTTTCTCAACCAGGGAGCAGCGGTTTTACGGCTGTTTGAAGAAGCAGGTAAAGATATACGATTTTCAGGTCGCGGTCATAAGAAAAATCTTCTGAATCGGGGATTTACCGCAGACAGTGAATGATTACGTGAACCCCTTTTTATCCTTTTCATCTTTTCGTTGAATAACTGAATAGAGATGATATGCGCAGTCTGGCCCCACAAGCTTTTTTGCTGCTTCGAGGGGGAGCGTTATTCTTCTCTTCAGGATCAGGTCTCTGTACAGATATTTAATCCTGATTTCTTCAGCTGTTCTGTTCATAGTTCTTATGTCCGTTACGCTAACTACACTGTACCTGGATGTGATTTTAAATGTCAATGCAATGACTCTGCGTTCGCTTCATTGCATTTTTTTTGGGTTATTTTTAATATGTACATAGTATATATGAATGGTTTTGCCATTAAGATGCATATAACATGGGTACCGATGAAGTTTCTTGCCGGTATACTGTTTTTTTTGATATTGTTCTCTGCTCTCTCCGCTGGCGAGGAAAAATCAAACAGCTATTTTACTGATCAGGATTTGCAGCGGTACAGAAAACCATCTCCGCCAGAGGATGCACGGGATACGACACAGCCGGCAAGAACTGACTCTCCAACTTCATTAAGAGATTCGTTCCGAAAAACAAAAAAGTATGAAGTCCCCTATGTTGCATACGAAGGATTAGCCGGGCGCGTTATCGTTGATGTGACGTTTAACGGTTCCGTAACCGCACCTATGGCCCTGGATACCGGGTCTCCGTCTATGGTTATTTCCAATGAGCTGGCAGAACGACTGGGTCTGCTGGATGAGGGGAGCAACAGGATTGAAACGTTTGCACGGGGGATTGGAGGCGCAGTGCCGGCAATTCTCACGATTGTTGACACGGTGAACATCGGGGGTGCTGAAGACCATTTTGTTCCCACGACAGTAACTCCGTCCATATCCACATCGTTTGAAGGCCTCATTGGCATGGACTTCATGTCGAAGTATTCCATGCAGATCGACACAGTAAAACACATCTTGGTTTTTCAGGAAGTGGAAGCAGCAGCGAGCATGCCTGCCGGTCACAGTGAACGGTGGTGGAGAACGAACTTCAGGCTGTTTGCTTCAGTGCGTTCGCAGTGGAAAGATTTTCATGAAACGGTTAAAAGACAATACAGTGATCTGGAGGGCGGTTCTCATTCAGTTTCAGAATTAGATGTACTGAAAAACATGCAGGGTTTTGCGGACAGACAAATAAGGGCGGCAGACAACCTGTTCCAGAAACTCCACAATTATGCTGCTGAACATGCTGTCCCTATGCACTGGAGGCAGTATTAGAGACAGTAAACAGTAAGGAGTAAGCAGTAAGCAGAAAAAAATAGGTTTACCCGCTCTGGGCGGGTTGAAGCACCTTTCTTATTTTCTCATTTTCCTGAGAATCATCAGGCTTTCTTCAATCATCTCAATCTCATTTATCTCCAGTATAACACTAACGTCAGGCTTCCGCTTGATAAAGGCTGACAAAGCCGAGAGTTCCCTGCAATCCGGAGTCAGATACCAATGGTCTGTAAGGCCGTTTCTGAAGTCGCCATTTCTGTGTACATGAATATATTCGGTTTTATCTACTATCTCCTGGTCAAGCTTCTTGACGAACTCTACTGAGTCGAGCCCGGCAGATTCTACATGTCCGAGATCGATGGTAACTGAATCAGCATAGTGTTGCCAGAACCATACAATATCCTTAGTATGCGTGGCGTTTTCAAAAGATACGTGAAGACGGGAGGTCAGTGCATCGAGAGCTTTTTTGAACTGTTTCCCGTCTGTGCCTCCGAGCCTTCCTTTGTCAGAGGCTCTTTCATCGTGAAGTATCAAGGCCTCGTCAGCCAATGCGGTTACTGAATTGATCTCATTGAACATTTCCGGATCAGTGATGCGGTAACCAACAGGGTGTATGACATACGGCACCCCTTCTTTTCTACAGGCACGAGCGCATACTTTAATATGCTCGAGATTAAACTCCAACCCTTTATAGAAACTTATCTGGGCGATATCCAGGTCCCACACATGAACCTGCTCGGGCATTGTGATACGGGAGCCGATGCGCATATATTATTGTAAAGAATTAGAGAGGACAATTGCGAAAGAATGGTCGTGATTCCGATAGTATTTCTATCAGTCTTTTCCTGCCCTTTCTTGATAAGCCAAAGGAAGGCAATTCCTTTGGCAGGCTTTCTGGACTACCATATCCGCCGAGATATCCATTGACCCGGGCAGCAGCTGTTGACGAAATAATGTCACGCATGTCCGGATAGAGTGCAGTGAATTCTGCCATCAGGGGACTGTCCTGCTGCAGCCTGAACTTCTGGTGATAATCTTCAGCAGGGTAAAACCGGTTAAACAGTATGATCTCGGTATATATGTTCTGCTGTAATCTTTGAGAAATCTCATCCAGTGATTCTATAGCATCTCTTGCCTGTTTATCGTCGCGAATAAAAATTGCAGGTTTATATTGCGACGATCTGGTCTGAAGGGTCGGGTTATGACTGCCCCAGAATACCGTAAGAAGCCCTTTGTATGAAACCACAGATGGATCATAGTCAATCTGAATTGCTTCAGTATGATTGGCCAAACTGCGATACGTGGGATCAATGGACGTGCCTCCCGTATATCCTACCCGGGTACGTACAACGCCGGCTATACTCCCGAAACGGGAGTCGGGTCCCCAAAATCAGCCAAGAGCGAAGGTTGCAATCTCAGTCGTAGCCGGTGCAGCGGCATCTATCGGTGGTTTTGTCGTGCGATCTGAAGACACTGTGTTCATTTCAATAATTATCCTTTCATCTGCCGGATGCATATACACTGTAGAAACAGTAAAAACCAGGATAAACAAAACAGCTCTTATAATATTCCGTTACGAACTATGCATTCATATTTCAGAAAGGTTTTTTAATGTTTATAGTTTAAGTAATTCTTGTGAAGAAAATATGAAGCCGCCACACATAGCATTCTGCTTCGTATTTCAGGGATTTGCGACTATCCGTTATGGCAGTAATGAAATAAAAAGTCGTCCTACAATACTGAAAGGGATTCAAGAACTTTCTTGAGTCGTGCGCTGTCTTTTTTGGATATATCAATAAATTCAACACCGACATCATACCGGTTTGCATTCTGCATCCCACCCTCTACAAGAACACATGATGCAACTTTGCTGCCGGAGGATAATGGACGACTTCTCCTGGGCAGTTTAATCTGTAAGGCTAACTCGCTATCTTTTGGAATTTCATTCAATGATTCCATGAGTAATCCTCCAAGGCTCATACTCTTGACGCGGAACTGTTCATGATACTCCAGAGACGCGGTCACCCTGGTATGAAATGCAAATCGTGTGGAACTGACCCGGTATTCTTTGAACGGTAAATTCTCGACAAGCATTTTCATGTTCTCAGTTAATTGCGTGAACATTTTGTCAAACTTGACGCCTGCCGTGTATCTCGAAACAATTTCACCGCTTAAATCCACGGTATGTTCGCTTAGACTTTCCCACATTATCGTCCCCTGAAGTGGGGAGGCAAGCTCCTTGTCTTCAAGAGTGAGCGCACACGTGCTGCCGCTTTGAAGTCGTTTTGGACTCTTTATGCATGCTCCTTCAATGCTGATATTGAGAAGTTCTACTTTTGTCACAAATACGGATACTGCAGAAAGGTTCAAACTTCTCGTTGAATACCGTTTGTGTTTTCTTCCGCCAGCCATTTCAGAAACAATATTTATCTTGGACGGTTTTATTCATCCAGTTATTCGCAACTGTCCTTTTTTTGCTGGAATGAATCCGGGTTTCTCGCTATGCTGGTTTCATCTGTTCGCCACAACAAATGATGTCGCAGTAATCAACGCAGCCACATACCTCGTCTACAGTTACAGCCAGACCACATGTATAGCACTCGTAGCTGCTACCCGTTTTGAGTTCTTTCTGTTTTCTCGGTGATGTTTTCTTTTTTGCAGCTGTTTTCTTCCTTGGGGTTTTCTCCCCCGTGGTTTTCTTTTTACTTGTTTTCTTTCTCGGTGCCATAATACCTCCGGTCAGTTAAAGGTTATTTGAATATATTATATAAAAAAATAGCAGAGTTTTCAGTTTTTTCTTGCACGACTCACGAAAATAAGTTACCTGCTACTACTTGAGACTGTTGAAAAAGAATATTTCACAGAGATGTCTCCTCCTCATTCAGTCCCTTTCCGAAGTTCAATGAACTTCATGGCCGGGATGGCCGGGATGCAGCCCTTTTCCTGGTTCAGGTGTTGTCAGAGACGCACAGCCTATCAAGCTGAAACAGAGTAGAACAAGACATAGATACCACATAATTGTTTTCACGTTATCCTCCTTAATTATTTTAGTAATTCCTTGATATGATCCTGAGCATCACGGTTTTCCGGATCAATATTGACCGCCTTATTAGGCGTTTCCACAGCCATCAGATAATTGCCATTTTTGAGAAATGCCTTTGCAAGTCCGATGTATGCCTCAAAATTATCAGGTGACAATTCAATGGCTTCGGAAAAAGCAGGTATGGCATCTGAGATATTTCCGTCAGATAAGAATTGGCTGCCGAGGGCGATCAAGGAAGCAATAAGTTCATCCTGTGCCCGCTGAGAATCAGGATCCAGACTGAGGGCTTCCCTTACATACCCTGTTGAGCCCTTAAAATATCCTTTTTTGAATTCTGTAATCGCTCCAACGATAAGGGCGTCAAGGAGGAGAGAAACAATTTCTTCTTTGAATTCTTCAGGTGACAACCGGAAGGCAGTACGCAGTGGATGAATGGCATCAGTCCATTGTGACAGATTCAGATAGGACCTGCCGAGATATAAATACGGTGAAGAATATTCAGGATCACGTTCAATGGCCCTCTGGAAATGCGGGATGGCTTCAGTATACTTCCCCTGATTAAACAGAGCAAGCCCCTCTTCATACGCGTACTGTGCCTCATCCTGGTACGGAATCCCTGCGCAGGAAGTAATACATAATACGATTACCAGCAAAGCGAACGACTTTCTTATCATCATACATACTCTCCACCATATTATGAGTATATATTTCTTTCTACTACAATTCAGGAATAAATGCAAGGAACTTTATGCACGACACACGATACAGATGAGAAAGACAGAAAGTTAGAAAGTCAGGAAATAGATTTCCAATTCCTGACAATCGATATACGATATTCTGATCGCGTTACGAGATGCACGTTCTGTTTCGGCAGGCAGGGCTGCATACCTGGGCTTTTCAAAGGGGATTAACAAAAAAGCGTTCCGTCAGGGAGTTAATCCATATCGTTGGAGAAAAGAAAAAATATTGCAGGATTATGGTTTTTTTGACCCATGTTACAATAAAAGTATGTTATCAGTGGAGTATGAACTGCCGTTACGGCTCGGTTTCTTTTTTGGCATATTTACGGTCATGGCTTTCTGGGAACTCCTCGCTCCGCGACGCGATCTGACTGTTTCCAAGACAGGACGCTGGATTAATAACATCTCAATAACATTCCTTGATGCTGTTGTTGTCCGTGTGCTGTTTCCTATTCTTGCTGTGGGCATTGCCTGCAAAAGCGATGAATATGGGTGGGGAATATTCAATAAGTTCGCGTTTCCTGAACTCGCAGCAGGAATTGTCTGCGTTATATTTTTCGACTTTATTATCTATCTTCAACATGTGGTATTCCATATGGTCTCACCGCTCTGGAGACTGCATATGATGCATCATACGGATATTGATATCGATGTTACTACAGGCTCACGGTTTCACCCGATTGAGATATGTATGTCCATGGTTATTAAGATGGCTGCTGTAATAATGATTGGCGCTCCGCCGTGGTCTGTTATTGCATTTGAAATACTGCTCAACGGGACCGCCATGTTCAACCACAGCAATGTCTATCTGCCCAGGGGTCTTGACCGGATTATAAGGTTATTTATCGTCACACCTGACATGCATCGGGTACACCATTCAGTTATCATCAGGGAGACGAACAGTAATTACGGATTCAATCTTTCCTGGTGGGACCGGTTATTTGGAACGTACAGAGATCAGCCGGTCAAAGGGCATATTGATATGAACATCGGCCTTGCTAACTTCCGGGATCCCGGCAGGCTCACTCTGCCCTGGATGCTTGCAATTCCATTCTTAGGAAAAGAACGGTAGAAATCGCAGAGCGCAAAGCGCCAAGCGCATAGCGTAAAGACAACGGGAAAAACTGCTAAGCTTCTCATAATCGGATATATTTCTCAATTTCTTTCTGAAAGGCATCCATGTCCGTAAAATAGATGGTCTTCAGTCCTTCTCCTGAGGCCCGCTTGATATTTCTCTCATTGTCATCAATAAAGAGCGCTTCTTCAGGACCTATCTCCAACGCTGAACAGGTATCTCTGAAGATCGCAGATTCTCTTTTGCTTTTATGAATCCGGTATGAGTTAAAGATATGGTCAAAACGCTTATAAAAATGGAATTGTTTATCAAGGAGATCAAGCCAGTCGGTCTGGTCGCTCAGAATAGCGGTGATAATCCCCTTGAACCGTATGCTGTCGACGATTAAGAGCATTTCCGGCCTGATAACAAACCTCTTTAGAATTTCATCTTTTATCTCATCGTTCCCTTCGCGAATGTCGGTTTTTTCACGCAAATCATTCAGAAAGGCAGATTCATCTGCATGGCCCGTAAGGTATCCTGATGTATAAATGAGTTCGTCAGCCGTGTGAAAAAAAGAAACCGGATCCAGGCCATTTTTTTCTGCAATAAACATCAGGCCTTCCCGGAATCCTTCTTCTGCAAGGACCCCACCAAAATCGAATAGTGCAGTCTTAATCATATAAAATAACGATAACAGATATGCGGTATTCTGATCGCGTTACGAGTTACGCGTTCTGCTTCTGCATTTTTTCGCTATGCGACATAGCGGTTCAGTGGTTCTTCTTTATTCTCCTCACCCCTTACGCCTGAATCCTCACGGGTTTTCACTCCTTACTGCTTGCCATCTTAGGACAGACTTGACAAAGTGAACTGATATGGTAGTTTAAAGAATAAGGGGTGCAATTCTCAATTTTTTGACATATCATCAGGATCGGAGGAGGAAGATGAACGCACGTGAATATGAAGATGTACTCAGACGCACATTTGATAACTACTGTCAGATGCCACAGAATATTGTTTATGTTGAAAATATTGCTGAGTGGTGCCAGAAGGAAGGCATACCGGAACCTGATACGGAAAAGCCGGTAAAAGTCATTTCAAAAGGAGAAGCCGGGTGTAAGATGATTGTACGGGAGGATATCCCGGATCATATTGTGCATGAACGGATTAATGCAATGCATATCAGGGGACAGGTTGAAAATGTAGCCCTTGACAGGGCAGACAAACTGGATTCTGACGAAAAAAAGATCGCCTACCTGTTCCTGAGCGAATACGCCCTTGGTCTTTCTGATATAGAGGATAACGAGCTGCTTGCTGATAACTGGGCGTTTGATGAGATGGAAAAGCTGGGATTCTTCAAAAAATAATGGAGCGTTATTCGGGAGGAACAGGATCATGAGATACATATTTTTTATACTGGTGTTCTTATCCGCTGTAGGATTAGTATATGCCCAGCATACCGGGAAAAAGGCTTATACTGCAACGATTGATGAAGACGGTGTCCAGAGGATTGAGATGACCGGCGGTGAGTATTATTTTGAGCCCGATCATATTATTGTTACGGTCAACAAACCGGTCGCGTTAACGGTCAAAAAAGAGCCGGGCATTGTACCGCATAATATCGTGATCAACGCGCCTGAAGCAGGCATGAACGTTCGGACAAAACTGGCCAACGACGCACAGGTCATCATGTTCACACCCATAAAAATCGGCACATACCCCTTTATCTGCGACAAGAAATTCCTTTTTTTCAAAAGCCATGATGAAAAGGGTATGAAGGGTGTTATCGAAGTAATTGAGTAGCGTGCTTTTCATTTTCTTATTGTTTATGGCTTTTCTCTCGGATACTGACGATATTATCCTGCGGGCCATCGAAAATTATCAGACAATTGAAACGTATGTCGTGACATTACGGTCCGTGAAAGACGGTCATGTATCTGAAGAAATAAAATATTATTACAAAAAGCCTGGGTTTGTGCGGATGGAGTTTATCACCCCGCATAAAGGAGCGGTTTTAGTATACAACCCTGAAACGAACAAGGTCAGGCTAAGACCCTTTGGTTTTCTGAAACCCTTGGTATTGACCCTGCGCCCGGATAACAGTCTCATTAAAAGTGCAAAAGGCCATACGGTTGATGAATCCGATATTGGAGCGCTCTTACAAACAGTCAGCGAATTGCAATTACATGGCGTGACAGAAGTGCACGGAGAAGAATCCGTGGGCGGAAGACCGGCACTGCAGGTCTTCGTTGAAGGCGAAGGAGCTTTTACGGTTGATAGCGATATCCATCGGTATTTTCTCTGGCTTGATAAAGAAACGCTTCTGCCGCTCAGGGTGTCGGCGTATGATCTGCACGGCGGGCTGATCGAAGAGGTGCTCATGGATGACCTCGAGATAAACAGAGAACTTTCAGAGAGTCTGTTTGATCTTTGAATGGTAAAGCGGAAAGAACCTTTAACCCATATCTATGTATGAACCGGTCTTCTCTACTACATGTCTTTCCGGCAGTCTTGAAGCCGGAATCTGGCCTTTCCCATGAATTCTGGATGCCCGATTACTCACTTCGGGAATGACAAAACCAAAACAGCGGTTGTTTATATGCATTTCATTGACCTCTATTCCTATTAATAGTAAAATTTAAATATCTATGAACACATGAAGCTGGGGGTAGTGTGCCTGTAAAGAAGAAGACAAAGGTCATTGGAAAGAAGAAAGGCAATTCCCAAAAAAGGGCTAGTACTGCTGCAAGCAAGAAGAAAGCCGCTTCCAACGTCCGATCAAAAAAAACTTCTTGTTATAAAACAAAAAATCAAAGCCTTTCTCAGAAATACTATAAAACAATCGTTGAATCCATAAGTGATGGTGTGTTTGTGCTTGACCGTAAGTGGCGCTATGTCATGGTGAACAACGCACTTGAGCGTATGATCGGCAAAACAGAAGAAGAATTGATAGGTAACAGGATCATGGATGTGTTTCCGGGTGTTGAGAAAACCGTATTTTTCAAAACCTACCGAAATGTCATAAAAACCGGTATGCCGGATATGACGACTGACTCGTATACCTTTGAAGATGGACGGCAGGGCCGGTACGATGTGCGGGTGCATCCTATTCCGGAAGGTCTATTTATCATAGTTAACGATATAACTGAACGCAAAAAGGCTGAGGAGCTTGTCAGACTTAATGAGGCAAGACTCAAAGCCTCTTATGCGCTGAGCAACATGTTTAGTGCTACGCCAGAAGAGATTTCAAACTTTGTGCTTGAGCAGACAATTCGTCTTACGAAAAGCAGCATGGGCTTCATGGGGTACATGACCGATGACGAGCAGACATTTATTATTCAGCTCTGGTCAAAAAATTCAATGAAACAGTGCAAAATGATCGATAAACCAATCCATTTCTCTGTAGATGAAGCTGGTGTCTGGGCCGAGGCCATACGACAGCGTAAAACGATTGCAATAAATAACTATAAAGAGAGCGGAGAGTTAAAAAAAGGCATTCCCGGAGGCCATGTAAAACTCATACGTCTTTTGAGTGTGCCGATCTTTGAGGGTGATAGAATTGTTGCCCTGGCTGCTGTTGCCAATAAGGAAAGTGATTATGACACCACAGACATTAACCAGGTCACCTTATTGGTAAAAGATATGTGGCGTCATAAACAGCGGCGTGAGGCAGAGGAAGCGCTTGTCAAGAGCGAGGAACGCTTTAAGGAGCTGGCTGAGAACATCAAGGAGGTCTTCTGGCTGTTTGACTATAACGAACAGCGAGTGCTCTATGTGAGCCCTGCCTTCGAAGAGATCTGGGGGTGCTCAGTTGAGGATCTCTATAATCGATACAAAAATTGGACGGACAGTATTCATCCGGATGACCGCTCTCTTGCACAAGAATCCTTTGAAAAGATTGCCCAGACCGGTGGAGAAGAAGATCGGGAATATCGCATTATTCGACCTGACGGTCGAGTTCGCTGGATATCAGACAGGGGTTTTGCAATTTATGGAGAAGACGGAACGGTCAGCAGGATTGCCGGCATTGCTGAGGATATCACAGATCATAAAATCGCAGAAGAAAAAATGAATGAAATGGCGAAATTCCCGTCTGAAAATCCCTATCCGGTCATGCGGATCGCACAGGACGGTACGATTCTGTATGCCAACACGGCTAGTCAAGCCGTGTTAAAGGTTTGGAAGACAGAGGTCGGCAAACCTCTTCCAGAATCCTATGAGGACATCATCGAAGATGTTTTAAAAGACGGGACACGCATAAATATCGAAGTGAAACTGTTTCCCAGAGTCTTATCCCTGTCATTTGTACCGGTTTCTGAACTTGACTATGTCAATGTATACGGTTTCGACATTACAAACCGGAAACATGCTGAAAAGGCCTTATTGGAAAACCAGTATTTTGTCCAGCGGATTGCTGACACTGCGCCGAATATTTTATACATATTTGATGTAGAGGATCTCGAATTTATTTATGCCAACCATATGCTTGAAATTCAGCTTGGGTATTCTCTCGAAGGTATCCGAAAAATCAGAAAAGGGATGGAGAGGGAGCTGGTTCATCCGGATGACCTGCCGAAATGGGCTACGCATCTGAATTATATTTCACGCATTGATGACGGTGATATTGCAAGTGTTATCTTCCGCGTAAGGAGCGCTCAGGGTGAGTGGCGATGGCTCTATAACAGAAATATTGTTTTTAAAAGGAAAAAGGGCGGAACCGTGAGTCAGGTGCTGGGGGCTGCACTTGATATTACCGAGCGAAAAGAGATAGAAGATGAGCTTGACCATTATCGCCAGACGCTTGAGAAGATGGTGGCAACCCGCACAGCCAATCTGATTGAGACGAATGAAGAGCTTGAACAGGAAATCGCCGGCCGCAGGCTTGTGGAAAAGTCGCTCCGAGCAAGTGAACATGAGTTCAAAAAGCTGTCTCAGGAATTTCATGATCTCCTTGACTCTCTTCCTGATTCTATTATGCAGCTTTCTACGGATTTAGAAATAGTATGGTCTAACAGAGCTACTGCCGAAATGCTTGGACAGGAAATATCAGAGATCAAGAATACACACTGTTTCACGACCTGGCATTACCGGACAGAACCCTGTGAGGAGTGTCCGGCAGTGAAAAGCTTCCGAACAGGTAAAATAGAAAGCTTCTTTGTTACGAGCCGGAAAGGACGCTCGTTTGAAATACAGGCTATACCAATAAAAGATGAAAATGAAAACGTTCATAGTGTCATGCTGGTAACGAGCGATGTTACTGAAAGAAACAGGCTTCAGGCTGAGACACTGCGGGGCGCTCATCTTGCCTCGATCGGTGAACTGTCCGCAGGTGTTGCGCATGAAATCAATAATCCAATTAACGGTATTATCAACTATGCGCAGATACTTATTGACAGAAACAGGAAAAGGAAAGATAAAGATCTTATTGAAGATGATTTGGCCAAACAAATAATTCATGAGGGTAACAGGGTTTCTAATATTGTACGAAGTCTTCTCTCATTTGCCCGTGACTCGAAGTCAGACGAAAAAGGACATGTTAATATCAGTGACGTGCTGTCTGACACGTTTGCCCTCACTGACGCGCTCCTGAGAAAAGACGGGATCAAACTGAATGTTCGTGTTCCAACGGACATTCCTCAGGTAAGGGGAAATTATCATCAGATCGAACAGGTTTTCCTGAATATCATTAATAATGCCCGGTATGCCCTGAACGAGAAATTTACCGAACCTCACAAAGATAAACAGCTTGAAATTACCGGAGAACAGATACGGGTGAATGGTTCTCCGGGCGTACGGGTGACCTTTACTGACACCGGCATTGGCATTCCAGCTGACCATCTGGATAAGGTGATAAACCCGTTCTTCACGTCAAAGCCCGGTGGTAAGGGTACGGGCCTCGGATTGAGCATCAGTCATGGTATTGTTACAGAACATAAAGGCAGATTATTTTTTGAAAGTGAGGAAGGTAAATTTACCAGGGTCATGGTTGATCTTCCTGCAAGCGACACAAATCATCATGAAGAAATGAAATCTGCCGGGATGATGACATGAACGGGAAAATACTCGTACTAGATGACGAAAAAAGCATTCGATACACCTTTAACACGTTTCTTTCTGATGCAGGATATGAAGTATCTACAGCCGAAGATTTTGATACCGGACTTGCCTTATTATCAACAGCAGATTTTGATCTGATTTATGCTGACATTATTCTTGGAGGAAAATCAGGCATTGATTTTTTGCATGAGGTAAAAAAGCGGCAGATAAGCTGTCCTGTCGTGATGATTACCGGCAATCCGAATATTGAGACGGCGTCGGAAGCAGTGCGCCAAGGTGCTTTTGACTATCTGACCAAACCGGTGCATAAAGAAGATATCCTCCGCGTTGCCGGGATGGCCCTGCAGTATAAAACCGTCGCGGATGAACGCGAGCGATATCGCTCGAACCTTGAGGCAGTCTTCAGAAGCGTCAGGGACGCGATTATTACGGTTGATATGGACCTCCGTATTACGCAGATGAATAATGCCGCACTGTCTACATGCGGATTTTCTCAAGAAAGTATCGGCACATCATTTGATTCCCTGCAGCATCCCTGCACCGGCCAGTGTGTTTCGGCACTGACAGAAACCATAAAACAACGTAAACCGGTTGAGCTCAATCGCATCGAATGCAGGAATGATACTGGCGGGTACCAGATTATGACCATCACTGCATCCCCGCTGTCTGATAATCTTGGCAATTTTACCGGCGCTGTCCTGGTGGTGAGAGATGAGACCCGGATTGCCGTTCTTGAACGCGATATGGAAGAGCGACACCATTTTCACAATCTGGTCGGAAAGAACCGGAAGATGCAGAACATATACGAAATGATAGACAATCTTGCTGATGTTCAGACAACCGTGCTCATCACGGGTGAAAGCGGTACGGGTAAAGAGCTGGTTGCCGAGGCGATTCATTACCGAGGCGAACGCAGTAAATCTTCTCTGGTCAAGGTAAACTGCTCTGCGCTTTCTGAAAACCTCCTGGAAAGTGAGCTTTTCGGACATGTAAAGGGGGCATTTACCGGCGCTATTCACGATAAAATTGGCCGTTTCCAGCTTGCTCATGGCGGAAGCATATTTCTTGATGAGATCGGGGATTTGTCCCCGAGAATGCAGTTGCGTCTGCTGAGGGTGTTACAGGAAAAGGAGTTTGAACGGGTTGGCGAGTCAAAGACATTGAAAACTGATGTCCGGGTGATAGCTGCGACGAACCAGCCACTTCTTGAAAAAGTAAAACGCGGTGATTACCGCGAAGACCTTTATTACCGGCTGAAGGTGGTTGAACTCAATCTGCCACCGCTCAGGGACCGGAAAGAAGACATTCCGCTTCTGGTCACTCATTTTATACGCCGTTTTAATGATTCCATGAAGAAAAAACTGGTGTCAGAGTCAGATGATGTCCTTAAACTCTTTATGGATTATCACTGGCCCGGGAATGTGCGAGAACTGGAGCATGCTATTGAACACGCCTTTATCGTATGCCAGCAGTCAACCATTACTGTTAATGATCTGCCGGCTGAAATAATTAATTCTTTTGCTGCGGAAGCGTCTTCTGAAAGTGAACGTGGAACTGATTCAAAAGAGCAGGTCCTCGCAGCACTTGAAAAGACAGACTGGAACAAGGCAAAGGCTGCCCGGCTGCTCGGAATGAGCAGGCGAACGCTCTACAGAAAGCTCGAAGAATATCAGATTTCCCGCAACGGTACGCCGTGACCGTCTAAAGACGGCAGATCCCTGTTTTCTTATTACTATACTTTTACCTATACGGCGAGATCAGTCCGGGATCATTTCTCAGAGATGGATCTATAGTGACATGACACAGTGTTGGCATGTCACACTATTGTAACATGCCACGGTTTTCTCACTAACAGAATCATAGCCCTTTTTTCTTCTGCTTATCTTAACCCCTTATTATTTTAGGAATAATATTATTTTATCGGCATCAGCATGCTCTGGCATATTTTTTGTGTATAAAATGTGTATGAAGGATGCGGCAGTGATTATTATGAGAACGGGAAAGACATGACAGATCAATTTCCCCGGATGAGGATGTGACGATGAAAAGAGAACGACAGACCGGGAAAACCATCTGCCCTTTTGTGGAAAAGCCTTTTGACAATTGTTTTGTGAATAGGCTGTCAAGCTATACCATCAGAGATGTTGTTGCGTTCTGTGGTAAGGACTATGAAGCCTGCGAAATTTACCTCAAAAACAACGGTATTGAAAAGGGAAATAACCGGACAGCAGTTATTCAATGAGGATGAGACAGTATTTTTTATTATTTCTGATGTTATGAATGCGAGGCATACATGAATTTATTGGGAATAGGGCAAAAAGGTGAAAGGAGATTCCGATGGGAATAAAGAAGCTTGCCGAGGGAATCATACTGCAGTCGATCGAAGATCTGTGGGATACAAGCGAAAGAGGAACAAGCGAGCAATTTTTTGATAGCGACGGAGTCAGTATATGCGCTGAACTGGCCGACATGAGCCTCTATGATGAAGTGAAGCTCTTCAATATGGTGCAGGATATCCTGAAGAACAATACGCTTGAAAGAAGCTATCAGGAAGCCATCGGGCAGGAAAAGACACTGCATTAATGAACAGAGCCGCAGATGCAGCATAACACATGCTTACGGTTGACCAAAAGGAATCATTGAACAGAACTGATCACGCCCGATACATACGGGCGTCTCACAGAAACGTTTATAATCATGTTTTTAGGGGGTATTCAGATGAGAAAACTTACAGCAGGCTTGATTTCAGCGGGATTATTATTGGTGTTGTTTTCTTTTGTTTATGCCGTTCATGAGATAATTCCGTCGGAGACACAGATTCCTTTGCCCGGGGCAGATGCTAAAAAATTGGGTGATTATATTGTCCGGTATAATCCGTACACGACCTGGGATCTCTGGCCCGGCAAAGGCCGGCTTTTTCAGGGAAGAGATCCTCACGGCTCATTACTGACTACGTTTGTAAATTACTCTGCACATTATTCAGCGAAAAACAAAGAGCCTATGACAGATGGTGCCATTATTGCGAAGGAAAACTACACGGCAGACAAGAAGTTTGTTGCCCTCACGGTGATGTATAAAATAGCGGGATATAATCCTGAAGCTGGTGACTGGTTCTGGGCTAAGTATGGCCCGGATGGACGCGCGCAGGTATCCGGAAAGGTGAAGGCATGTATTGACTGCCACGCGGTCAGGAAAGACAACGACTATATATTCAGCGGGAGCATTTCGAAGTAATGTCATGAAGCAGATGTAAATATCGCGATTCCAGGGGGATGTATGGAACGCAACGGCATCGTAACAATGAAAGGCAATGCACTCACGCTCATCGGCCCGGCATTGAATGTCGGAGATAATGCTCCGGACTTCATAGTGCTTGACAGAGACTTAAAAGAGACCGGACTCAGGGATTTTTCCGGAAAGATAAAGATTGTCAGTGTCACCCCATCACTTGACACACCAGTGTGCGATATGCAGGCGAGGAGATTCAATCAGGACGCGGCAACGCTTCCGGATACAGTCATTGTTTTGAATATAAGCATGGACCTTCCATTCGCTATTGCACGGTTCTGTACCACTGCGGGAATAGACAGGGTCAAGGCTTTTTCTGATCACCGGGATGCGGCGTTCGGGAATGCCTACGGCGTTCTTATTAAGGACCTTCGATTGCTGGCGAGGGCTATTTTTGTTATCGACACAGAGGAAAAGTTACGGTATAAAGAAATTGTTTCTGAATTAACGGATCAGCCTGACTATGACGCAGCACTTGCAGCGGTGAAACAGATCTTGGGCTAGCTACATATTTTTTTATTTATCGAATATGTGGAACAGACGATATCTTGAAAGAGGAGGAAAAGATGCCATATCAAACAAAAGATTACAGTAAGCTGATCGGGATAGAAGGATTTTCTGAACCATTGCTCAAAAACCATTTTACCCTGTATCAGGGGTATGTCACGAATACCAACAAGGTAATTGAAATACTGGAGCACATGCTGAAAGATAAAAAAGCGGGAACTCCTGAATTCGCAGAACTTAAAAGACGGTTTGGGTGGGAGTTCAACGGGATGCGGCTGCACGAGTATTATTTTGAGAATCTTGGTGGAAAAGGCGCACTCGATCATTATGGAACACTGGGAAAGCAGATATCATGCGATTTCGGGAGCTATGAAGCGTGGGAGACGGATTTCAAGGCAACCGGTATGATGAGGGGTATTGGATGGGTGATCCTTTATGAGGATAATGTAAACGGCAAGCTCTACAATGTTTGGATCAATGAACATGATCTGGCTCATCCGGCCGGATGCAATCCTGTCCTGATTATGGATGTTTTTGAACATGCCTTTATGCTCGATTACGGCCTCAAAAAGGCTGATTATATCGGGGCGTTTTTTCAGAATATTGACTGGGCAATGACTGAATTGAGACTGAAACACACGAAAAAGGAGGCATGATATGCCGGTCGTCAAATATGCAAAAGGAACGGTAGAGCTTGACGATGAAGGGTACCTCGTGAGACTCGATGACTGGAACGAAGCAGTGGCCTGTGTCCTGGCTGAAAGGGAAGCGGTTGAAGAACTGACTGAAGACCGGATGGAAATAATCAAATTCCTGAGGGAATATTATAAACAGTTTAATCATTTTCCTGTTCTCAGCGGAGTCTGCAGAAATGTGCATCAGGAAAAAGAATGCATGCAGCATCGTTTTATCGACCCTCTCAAGGCCTGGAAAATAGCCGGGCTCCCAAAGCCGTCACCACAGGTTGTCGGTTATCTGCACGGCGAAGGAGGAGTTGTCTAATTGAAAGAGTTCATCTGACCAAGGGGAAATGATATGGCTTATACGAATGAAGATTTAAAAGAAAAGATTGATGAAATGTATCCAGAGATCACTCAGCACGAGATTACAATCGGTCTTGATTTCAGTCAGGAAAAGAATGCATACGTCGTGACGCTTCAAAAGGGAGCTCATGAGCTGATGACCCATCTTGAAAAGAAAGATGCGGATGATTGCATGAACGACATAAAATGCGTTTATCTAGGAGTGCAGATCGGGCAATTCGTTCATAATTTTGAGCTGGGGAAATAGTTGGCAGAAGCTTTTGTTGACATTCATGCGACATCAGGAAGAGGATGCATAATAAGGGGGATATGGCATGACCGGGAATGTTGACAGTGTCGATAAAAATAAACGGATTGTTTTAGGCGTGACCTTCATCTTAGGTGGTCTTTTGGCACCCATCAGCACCGGTCTGAAGGTCGTGTCATTTGTATTGGCAGGCAATTGCATTGTTTACCGGGATCGTTGGTCTTTGACCGCTCTGTAAGGTGTTCGGGATAAGCACTGACAAGAAGAAATAAGTTCATAAAGGAGCGTGAGGTCTTGTGAAGGCTTTGATCATTAGCGCAGACAGCTTTGAGGATACTGAACTCCTTGTACCGTATTACCGATTAAAAGAAGCAGGAATAGCGGTAGATATAGCATCCATGCAGAAAGGGACATTTAAGGGGAAACGCGGCTATACGGTTGAAGCAAATACATCGCTTGCAGACGTACGTCCGAATGATTACGATTTGCTAATCCTGCCCGGTGGAAAGGCACCGGCAGTGATCAGAAAAGAGCAGAAAGCTCTTGAAATCGCAAAACATTTTTTCCAGACCTTTAAGCCTGTTGCGGCAATCTGCCATGGGGCGCAGACCCTCATAACGGCCGGGCTTCTCAAAGGACGGCATGCAACGTGCTATACATCAGTTGTCCCGGAGATGAAGGATGCAGGCGCGATATATGAGGATAAAGAAGTTGTTGTTGACGGCAATCTTATAACGTCCCGTCAGCCATCTGACCTTCCGGCCTTTATGCGGGAAACCATGAAGAAGCTCAAAAATCAGTGAGCGTGCGTTTGCCGAATCTCATCCAGAGAAGAATTGTTCATGAATAGGCTTTCGAAAGAGAAATCCGCGTATCTCAGGCATGCGGCTTCACAGACTATTGACTGGCATCCCTGGAATGAAGATGCATTTGAAAAGGCGAAAAGAGAGGACAAGCCGGTATTCCTCAGTACCGGTGCACTCTGGTGCCACTGGTGCCATGTTATGGCGAAAGAGTGCTTTGAAAATGAAGAGATAGCGGAGATCCTTAATGAGCATTTTGTCAGCATAAAGCTTGATCGTGATGAACGGCCTGATATAGACAGACGATATCAGCAGGCAGTAGCTGCCATGGGGTCTGGAGGCGGCTGGCCGCTGAGCATATTCCTGACACCTGATAAGAAACCTTTTTTTGGCGGCACTTATTTTCCCCCTGAGGACTGGTCCGGCAGACCGGGATTCAGGAAGGTGCTGGTTGAAATTTCAACGTTCTATCGCGCCCAAAAAGCGGACATAGCCGATTATACTGAGAAGCTGATCCATCACCTGACGCCGCAGCCGCTGACAGAAAGCGGCATAGGACAGTCATACGTTGACAGTGCAGTGGATGATATAACTGCTGAGTACGATCCCCAGAACGGGGGTTTTGGTTCATCGCCCAAGTTTCCCATGCCGGGCGCAATGGAATTCCTGATAAACCGGTATTTTTTCAGGAACCATGAAACAATTGCCGGTGTGATACAGAAGACCCTCTCTGCAATGGGAAATGGCGGTTTTCATGACCAGCTTCAGGGAGGATTCCACCGGTATTCCACTGATGAGGCATGGATTATCCCCCACTTTGAGAAGATGGCTGATGACAATGCCTGGCTTCTCAGGAACTATGTCAATGCTTACTGGTTATTCGGAGACGAACATTTCAGGGACGTTGCGAAGGGTATTACGGTTTTTCTCAGAAACGTACTGTCAGATGCGGTTGGCGGATTCTTCGCAAGCCAGGACGCGGACGTAACCCCTGATGATGAAGGAGGATATTTCACCTGGACAGACGCTGATTTTAAAGCAATACTTGGGCCTGATGAATACCGGGTGGTATCACTGCATCTCCTGAACGATCGCGGATCAATGCACCATGATGGATCAAAAAGGGTTCTTTTTGTTGCTATGGAAAAAGATGAGATTGCTGAAAAAATCGGTATGGATGCGGCGGACGTTGCCGAGATCATCAGCCGTGCAAAAGGGAAATTACTCTCTGTGAGACAGAAACGACAGGCACCGGTCATTGATCATACGCTGTATACGTCATTAAATGGCATGCTGATTTCCTCATGTCTGCACGCGTTCAGAATAATGGGAGATCCATGGCTGAGGGACTTTCCACTCAAAAGCCTGGAAGTTATACTCGCGAAACGTTTTATAACAGGCGTGCTCTATCACACAGAAGATGTAAGGGCAGTACTCGATGATTATGTATTTCTCGCTGATGCTTTATTCACGGCCTATGAGATTGTTGGTAAATCCTCCTATTTAAAAACGGCTGATGAGATTATGGAACTCTGCATGAGAAATCTCTGGGATGACCGGGAAGGGGGTTTTTTTGATTCAGATGATGCAGTGCTCGGGATACGGTTAAAAGGTATTGAGGACATACCGCATCCCTCTGCGAACTCGGTTGCCATTATGATGATGTTAAAGCTGTATGAAGTGACCGGGAAAGAAGCATATTATAAAAACGCTGAAAAGGCTCTAAAGGTTTTTGTGTCTAAAGCAAGGGATATGGGTATCCATTCCGGATATTATTTCTGTTCCCTTGATGCTTATTTCAATATGGTCAAGCTCACGATTGATGTATCCATTGACAGCGAGCTTGCCGCAGCAGCACTCTCAAGCTTTCGTCCGTATACGAGTCTGGTTCACGGGGATGATAAGGGCATGATCACTCCCTGTGCGCGGGGCGTCTGTGATGAGCCGATAGAGAATCCTGATAATCTTAAAAGATACCTTTCTGCGGCAAGAAGCCGCTGAAACAGTATTAAGAAGGTATTGAGCACAAAGGCCCGTTTCAAGGAGGCTGGGACTGATGCGTGATCATCTCGCTTTGCTCGCTGTTCTGCTGTGGCCGGCAATCCCTCTCTTCTGGATTCCGGTTCACGGATTCAACAGGTTCTTCCGAAAAATAGGGCTCCTTACCTATACCCTTCCGCTGGTTTCCTGGCTTCCCATTGCTTATCTGATTTACCTGAACCGTATGAATCTCCTTTCTTATACGATAATTGTTCCGCATGCCTTGGGTATTATCGGAATGATAACACTGGTCGGAGGAGTAATCCTTCAGCTCTGGACACTCTACCTGCTGAGTTTCAGGGGAATCACCGGGATGCCTGAAGTGTCTGAAAGGTACTCGGGCAGGTTTGTGACAAAAGGACCGTTCTCGGTTGTCAGGCATCCGACCTACCTGTCCCATACCTTAATGCTGCTGGGCGTGTTTCTGGTTACCGGTGTGGTAATGGTTGCTGTTGTCACGGTGCTCGACTTTTTCTTGATACACGCACTGATCATACCACTTGAAGACAGGGAGCTCATGAGCCGTTTTGGAAGAGACTATATGAAGTACAAAAATGAGGTCCCGCGTTTTTTCCCAACATTCAGAAAAATCACATTCCGATCCTGACACGCGGACTGTTCCTGTTGAATTCATGGTGCCCTCCTGGTTTATACTTAGGAATGCGGATAACTGCCTTGATCCCGCTGTATGCGATTCCAGTCCTGCTCGTATGTTTTTTCCATGGCTCAGCAGAAGGCATAGATGCCGAAGTCTTTCCCCCGGCAATTAATCAGGGAGACGCCTTTACCGTAAAGGTATCGGGGGTAAATCCTGCAGGACTTCCTATGGCCGAGCTGAGCGGAAAACAGCTCTCTTTCAGTTCGTGCGGTGAAGACTGTTTTCTGGCTCTTGGATCTGTTTCCATTGACACACAATCCGGAGATCATATAATCAGGCTCAACATCGGCGACCAGGAGATAAACCTTTCGTTGGCTGTGAAACAGGCCGCCTTCCCTGAACGGCATCTGACCCTGCCTGATGAAAAGGTATTCCTTAATCCGGAAGACCTGAAGAGGGCACAGGCCGAGGCAGCAAAATTGAAATCATTGTGGCCGGTCGTCACAGATAAAGTATGGGAGGGGAATTTCATTCTACCGCTTGAAAATAGTATCTCAACTGCATTTGGCACAAAAAGGATCATTAATAAGAAAAAGAACAGCATTCACCGGGGGATTGATATCAGAGGCAAAAAAGGGGAAAAAGTAAATGCAACGAACACAGGACGGGTGGTTCTGGCAGAAGAGCTGTTCTTTGGAGGGAACACGCTTATCCTTGACCACGGTCAGGGTATTTACTCTCTGTATATGCACCTGTCCGCGTTCAACGTAGCGGTAGATGATATCGTAGCGAAAGGTTCTGTGATCGGATTTGTGGGCTCGACCGGCAGATCAACCGGTCCGCATCTGCATTTTGGTGTGAAGGTATTAAACGTCAATACAAATCCGATTTCTCTTGCTGAGCTCGAATTATAAAAAAAGAGGATCGCCGGAAACGATCCTCTCACAAAATGGGTTTTCTTTTCAGAATTTCATGCGAACCCGGTACGTAAGCTTCTGCTCACTGTCTTTTCTGACTCGTATATCAAATTCGGCAGTGAAGGCATCAGTCTTTTTATAGTCATGCGATGACCGAAGCATTGTCCAGTCGCCCGGAATGGGTTCGATTACCCTGACAGTAACATCTTCTTTTTTGTGATTTCTGAGCGATAGCTCAAAGGCTGCTTCATACACACCGGAAGCGATTTTCCTCCAGTCGGTCTGCTTTCTCGTGCCGACCACGTTAAATGCGTCGCCGAGTTTGATCTTTACCTTTTCGTCTTTTGGCGTATGGTCGATCGAATCCTCGCCGACAAACTGCAGGCTTCCCGCTGTGTCATGTTTGTATACCCTGACCGTGCCCTTTGGCAGGGGAATGCCAAGGTTATGCGATTTTTTATTGGCTATCTGAATATATACACCGATTTTCTGGTTCGAGATCGCTTCACCATGCCTGCTCCGGTAGTAATATTGCGCACCGTAATAGCGAAGCTCCTTTTTGACAGGAATGGTGTCGGCCCTGATCAGGCTTATCTGTTTTGTCTGCTTGTCCTTGATAGTGGAAGGCCTTTGGAGGGTGTAGATATGATACTCAAAGAACTCCTCCTGCTTGAACTGGGGTGCTGCGGGACGTGCCTCTGCCATTGCGAAATCCATCATTTTGGCACGGTAATTATAATCATCCCGAACGCGGTTAACATCACCGGCAACGAGTTTGAGTTTCGCGTTTTTGTAGATCGTCCCGCTCTTGTTATCAATAGTCACCCATCCGGACAGGTCTGCAAGAGTATCCGTTTCGTTCAGAGTAACAACATAGTCCGCGCGCCAGTTTATTCCGTTTGTTAAATATCGTGCCTCGATCTTCTGTGGGGATCCGAGCCTGTTGTCAAGCATCCAGACGAGGGTAGGCTTTGAAATGAGATTTTCAGGTATTTCAGGAAAAATGATTCTTCCCGGATAATTATAGGTTATTTCGTCTCCGATCCTGAATATCGGTCCGCCGTTGTTTGATAACAGCCTGGCGGTTACGATCTCCTCTTTATCTGTATAGTGATTCCGGGTGTACAGTTTTACGTCCCTGCCTACGTATTTGTCGAGGAGCCGCTGCGGATTCAGAAGGTCGTATTCATAGTTCTGCTCGAGTACGCGCACGCTGTCGGAATGAACAAGCGATTTTATTGACACGCTTGTCGGTATAATCTGCGATGCAACATCCATAAAACGCAGCTGACCTACTCCCCTGAACAGGTTGAGCTTTCGCTGGTCTTTCACGAGTCCAAGGTTTACATTATAGATGGTCACCTCCACCCCGGACTGTTCTTCCAGGCCGGTGGCCAGAGGCCCCTGTTTTTTAGCGGTTGTTTCTGTGCCGGATACGATACCGCAGCCAATCCCGAAGACCAGCAGGAAGGCCACAACCGTGTAACCATACTGTCTTTTCATCTTCTGCCTCCTTTTCCCCGTATGAAAGTACGAACCTTCGGAAGGGGTTTATTCTGTTCTGTTAGTTAGACAGACATAACCCGGAAAAAGTTCCCCGGCGCATGAACTGGATAATGATATTCAGAATGGACAACGGATCAGCCTGATGTTCTGGATGCATGTTTGCACATATTTTACCCAGCTATTACAATAAAAACGGTCTTTTGAGAAGCAGACCTGTTATTCCACCCAGTATGGTATAGAGAACATAATGTCTGTGAATAGGAAAAGCTAACATGTCGGTCAGGAAAGCATTTTTTGGGCGGTACCTCCTGAAAAAAGGGATCATCACGTTTGATGACATTATCGAGGCACGTCGTCTGCAGAAAAGACAGAACAGAAAAATAGGAGAATTGGCGGTCGAAAAGGGCTATCTTACTGACAGGGAAAGAGAGAGTATCCTTATTATCCAGGAAGAAGAAGACAGCTTATTCGGGAGTATAGCGGTAAAAATGGGGTTGTTAAACGCGAGCCAGCTTGAAGAACTGCTCGATGAACAGAAAAAAACCTATCTGTATTTGGGTGAGGCACTCGTACAGCTTGGTGTGATTAATCAGGAGCAATTAACAGAAAACCTCAGAAAATTCAACGTACTGCAGTCAAAACATGCATGAGTGAACAAGCAGCCTTCAGTAAAGTGCTGTCACGGATTATTTCCACTGTCAAACAGGTCTTCATCTTCCGTATCCCGGTAATTCCTGAGCCGAGTCCTGAAACGAAAATATCCAAGCAGGGTAATAAGAGCAGCGGCAGAAAACAGAATCCAGTAGATATGGTCTGCGAAGTATGTGAACCATGAATATTTTCTCCGCAGCTGCCGTTTCCAGGCCTGTTCAAGGTCATACAGATTAGTCGAGAGGTTACGGGCTACCGCTGTCTCAATGTCTTCGCCCTGTTTGAGACTGTACAGGACGGCGTGTACTGTATCTTCTCCATATTCACTCACGATAAATTCCACAAGGCTTTTACTCTGCTGATAAGCCAGCACAAATTTCCGCGGCTGAGCAGGGAAGGTCATGGAGATCTCGTCCAGGGTGAGCATGGTGTCAGAGAGCACGGACTGTTTCAGGATATCTTTATTGCCGGGATTGATGATATCGGCAACCCCTCCGCTTGCCCATTGCGCAATGCCTTCATCAAGCCATTTTGGAAGGTCAGCACGGCGAATGTGCTCATGGAGCAGCAGATGATACAGTTCATGTTCAAAGGTTGCACGCAGGTCGACAGGGGTCCTGTCCATCTTTGTATAATCCATTACGATCAGGTTTTCCCGGGATACGGCAAAAGCGGTAACAAGACTGTTCCGGGTCATGCTCCTAAATGTTTTCACCGAGCTTAAGAGAACAATAGTTGGTCTGGATTTCAGCTGCCATCCGAATTTCTTCTCAACAACTGCCTTCACTTCGGGATAAGCCTCCGCAATTTTCAGAGCAGCATTTTCGATCTGAGGTTCATACGTGACCGTAATCTGGGGAGTCATATAATGCCGCATCTCTTCAGCACATAATGATGCCGGGAGACTGGCAAGGATGATAAAGACAACCAGCAATCTGTTGCAGACCGAAGAGGTTATTGCCGCCCGCATGGTTGACGAGTCACGGTTCAGATACCTCAATAAGCTCAATCATGATCTCACCGGAGCCTTCCTGCTGCCTCAGAAGGGACTGCTCTTCTTTTAATGTTCCGAACACCTGCAGCCTTTCAAGTAGCTCATTGAATCTTGTTGGATCAATTCGTACTGTCACGAACGCATTCTTCTTATGCAGAACCGATTGGACTAATTCCCCGTGAACATCAGCGACAGCACGTTCAAGACCTGCGAGAGCAGGTTCAAGTTCCCTTACCTGAACCTGAAGGATTTCAGAGGCTTTCTTTCTCTGGCGCAGTCCTGATTCAGGCGCAGCGGGCAGAGCATCTGCTCCTGGTTCTTCAGATATCCTGGCATTGCCAAATTGCCGCAGTTCATTACGTTCTTCAGCCAATGGGACATCACGGCTCTCAAGCACCTTCGTTTTCTTATCCGAATCAATCCGTTCCTGTTGAAACGCATTCCCCCCTCTGGTTGCATCAGCTGCCCTGTCAGTGTCACGCAGTTCAATCGGCGGTGTATGTGTTGCCGGACGTTCGCGGAAGGAATCCTGGCTGTCTTTTCCGGAAACCCCGTAGTCCTGCTTATCCATCCGACCCGGATACGGTGATGTCTTGTCCTGAAATATTCCGACACCGGTCTGACTTTCTTCTTCAGCGCGCTCCGGTGTTCTCTTTTCCGCCGCAGGGGGAGGTGCTTTCTCAGCAGGCCGGTAGAAGTCGGCACCTTCGCGTTTAGACCGGGCGTTCTCTTCTTTCAGAACCTGTGGACGGGATACACTCGTCGGGCCCTTAACGGAGATCATTTCCGATGGTGTGGACCTGAAAACATAAAACGCGATAATTGCAACCGCTATCATTGCAAATGCCTCGAGCGGCAGTTTTACATGGAGGGGATAAAACAGTTTATGAAAAAAACTTTTTTCCTGTTCAGCCTCTGTCTTGATCTTAGTCATGACTTTTTGCGTGAGCCACGAAGGCGGTTCTACCTCATCGAGGCTCTGGATATGCTCCACGGTCTTCTGAAGGTTTGCATATGCCTCTTCACATTCCTGACACGTGCGCAAATGCTCCCTGATCAGTGTGCTGTCTTCGGGGGAAACACGACCATCAATGAACAGGGACAGCTGGTTCCGGACATGATGACAGTCCAATTAGAGTTCTCCCAATGTTTTTTTAAGACATGTTTTCATGGCATCCCGTGCCCTGAAAAGCCTTGATTTAACCGTGCCCGACGCTATCCCGAGCATATCACTGATTTCGCCATATGAAAACCCCTGAATATCTCTCAGGACGAGCACAGATCTGAATTCCTCGTTGAGTCTATTGATGCATTCCTGGATACCTTTCTGCACGTCTTTCTTTTCGAGCAGTTCTAGGGCCGTGGGATTATGTGACGAGGGCTCAATAGCAAGTGTGCCTGTGTCTGTAGCAACAGGATTATTGATCGAAAACAGTTCAAATCTGCTCCGAACATGTATCTGCTTCAGCCGGTTTTTTGAAAGGTTCATGACTATCGCGTACAGCCAGGTGGAAAAACGTGATATGCCTTGAAAACCCTTGATGTTTTTATATGCCGACAGAAAGGCATCCTGCACGATTTCGCATGCCTCTTCATAGTTCCCGAGCATTCTATAGGCGATATTCAGCATCTTCTTCTGATGTTTTCTCACCAACTCCTCAAAGGCATCAACATCACCCAATTTTGACAAGGTTACCAGCTCATAGTCATCATCTCTTATCCCTTTTTCGGTCCTGGTCATTACTTTAGACATGCCGCAGGTGCTGAATGTTCCCTGAATGGTTATTGTAACATTTATGCAGTAAGGAGTCCTTCGGCAAGCTCAGGATCAAGGACAGCCCGCCTAGGGCGGGTTGAGGCAAAGGCAAAAAATAAGAAGGAGTGAGGGGGAGGAAAAAATCGCAGAGCGCAAGGCGCAAAGCGAAAAAGACAGTAAACAAAAAAACACAAAAGGTAATACCGAGTTAAAAGTAATCAGCGCAAAGCGAAAAAAGGCGGACTTATATTCTGTCCGCCTTTTTTGAATACATCTAAAGGTATCCTGCTCTAGCAGGAACTCTTACACTTGCAGGTTGTTGCTTTCTTTTTTGCCACCTTCTTAATGGTCATATCCAGCCCCCTTTCCCGGGTAATTCCGGCTTCATGCCGATATATTCTTTTTCGTTATACCATTATACCATACTGCCGGCATTTGTAGAGATCTCTGCCGAGGGCATTACCAAGAAGCTCTGCACGAAACCTGCACCCACCCCTACATACATCAATATGTTCGCAATCGCAATCAAGATCAGAAAGGGTTATCGGTCTGATACGCTCCCAGCACAGACGCAATCCATCCTCTATGGTACCGACTGTACGGTCACTGTAGAATGTACATTTCGCGGCTCTGCTGTCTGCCAATACGGCCATGAGATGAAGTCCGCAGCCAAAACCTGACGCACCCGTGTGCAGACCTTCTCCGAATCCGTAACCGAGATAGAGGCCTCCCTGCTCGGGCGTTACCCAGAGATGCTTTTCCTCAGCTGATTTTCCTGTCATACAGGGAATGTCAACTGCCCATTCCCTCACTCCGATCTCTTTGAACAATTCATCCATGACATCAAAATCGTTGAGATTTTCCGAATGAACCATTGTGGCTACCGACACGTGAAATCCGTGATCACGGGACAATTTCAGTGCATCCAGTACCCTCCTGAATGTGCCTTTTCCCCTGAGCAGATCATGGGCGCGCTCCATACCGTCGATGCTGAACTGTATTTCATCGACATTCAGTCCTCTTAATTTTTCTTCTGATACCATGAGGCCGTTGGTAAACAATACCTTTCGGATCCAAAAGTCTGGCAGCATACTGTTGATTGCAGAAAAATCACTGTGAAGAAACGGCTCACCACCGGTTATGAGGACACGAAGTCCCTGCAATTCTTCCAACTCGTTGAGGACTCTGCGAACCTGTTGCACTGATAGCTCGTGATGACACTTATCCCTGATATAGCAGTGCCTGCAGCTCAGATTGCACCTGTCAGTGATCTGGAGTTCAAGATAGCGGAGTGATGGCACAGGGGACGGTATGAGCGAAGGACGTTTCAGCGAAGGCTTTTCCTTTGTAATAATGTTCTCTTTTACACAGTAATCCAGAAAATCCATATCATGTGCGGCACACCCCTGAGGAGCAGCGCATGCTCTGAGAAACGAAAATGAATCCTGATCGAGTTCGTATAAATCATCTTTTTTTAAATGAAAAACATAGGGTTTTTCCAGCCATTTCAGGGCAGCCGATCCAGAGAGAAAGTAGTGCATAGTGTTATTATAAATGATAACATTTCAGTTATCATTCTGTTATGATTTTATAATGAGCGACAACGATTTAATTCAGAACCTCTGCGGAACATGGTGCTCGTATTATAAGCCGGGAAAAGACGAAGAGCTTGCCTGCAAGGGATTTATCGTAGTCAAACAAATGATGCGGAATATGGTCACTATCCCGTTCGAGAAACCTGACGAGTCTGATCAGGCACGACAACTTCTGTCAGATAGTGCTGCCAGACTCGCGTCATCGCTCTGTCCTGTCTGTTCATTTTCTGCCGAAGACTGCGACTTCGCCGACCGGTTGGAAGGCGCCCGGCCGTGCGGCGGGTTTCTGCTGCTCATGCAATTTATGGAAAAAAAGACTGTCAATATTGACGATATCAGGCAACTGCTATAAACTGTAAAAAGGGGCTATGCATATTTACAATGTCAGGGATTTTGCTGAAGAGCAGGGGGAATATATACTCGGGTCTGCGGTACTCAAAACCCATGCGTGCTATCTTGTTTACGGAATATTGAAAGAGAAAGAAAAAGAGAGAATCGTAAAACCTGGCGACGGCCATGAAGAAATATTCTGTCTGGTCAGTGGTGAGGTGGTGCTTCGCGGAGAGAGTGCCCCATTCGTGCTCAAACCCGGTCAGGCCTTTCATCTCAGGGGAAACAATTCACTGCTCATGGAAAATAGTGGAACAGGAGATGCTGTTTACCTGATTGCCGGGGGACACAGTAAACAACACGACCATTAAAAAAAGAGAATCTACATCATATTACGTAATCCCATAAAGAGGGATATAATGGACACGCACCAGGAATGAAGGCAGGACAGATTTGGACTATACCATAAAGATAGGCGGTGAAGCCGGTCAGGGTATTCAGACCATAGGTGATACCCTGTCAAAGGTATTTTCACGTTCAGGGTATCATGTCTTTACTCATCAGGATTATGAATCGCGCGTAAGGGGTGGCCACAATTTTTTTCAAATAAGGATTTCAGACCAGCCCGTAATGTCATCACGCCGGGTGGTTGATATCCTTGTTGCCATGGATAAGGAGAGCATAACGTACCACGAAAAAGAACTTTCAGACACAGGACAGATAGTCTATGATGCATCTGCGTTACATGAGAAGCATGATAAGCCGTATTTTCTTGATGTGCCCTTCGTTGATCTCGCTCTTGAAAAAGGCGGCAATAAAATCATGGCAAATACCGTTGCTGTCGGTGCGGTACTCGGCATGCTCGGAATGGATCTGGACATTCTTCTGAATATCATAAAAAGTACATTCAAGAAGAAGGGCAAACAGGTAATAGATGCGAATATAGCAACGGCACGGCAAGGACATGCTTTTGCTGTAAAAGAATGCGTTCAATGCTCCTTTTCCGCTGCTTCAAAAGGAGAATCAAAGATGCTTATCACGGGAAATGATGCCATCGGTTTTGGTGCTGTGGCGTCAGGGTGCAGGTTTTACTCTGCCTATCCGATGACACCGTCGACCGGCATCATGAATTATATTGCCGGCAAAGAAAAAGAATACGGAATTCTCGTTGAGCAGGCGGAGGATGAAATTGCCGCTATTAATATGGCGTTGGGCGCTTCATTTGCAGGAGCGAGGGCAATGACCGGCACGTCAGGCGGGGGATTCGCTCTCATGATCGAAGGGCTTTCACTCGCAGCAATAACAGAAATACCTGTTGTTATCGCGCTTGCCATGAGGCCGGGCCCGGCGACCGGGTTGCCGACGAGGACAGAGCAGGGTGAACTGCTCCTCACACTGCATGCCGGCCACGGGGAATTCCCACGGGTTATCTTTGCACCGGGAACGCCTGAACAGGCCTTTTATCTGACGAACAAGGCATTTGACCTTGCTGAAAAGTATCAGATTCCTGCCGTTATACTCACTGACCAGTATCTCGCGGATTCGCAATGGACCTATAATGGATTTGATTATGGCATTCTGAAACAGGATGATTACCGACTGCGGGGCGATGCCTTTAAAGATCTGGCGGAATACAAAAGATATGCGTTTACTGACAGCGGGGTAACTCCGTTAGGCATCCCCGGTGATGCTGAACACCTTGTGGTAACTGACAGTGATGAGCATGACGAAGAAGGGCATATCATCGAAGATGGAGCGACGAGAAACAGGATGGTCGATAAAAGGGTTTTTAAAAAGCTTCCAGCCATTCAGCAGGAGATCGAACCGCCTACCCTCTATGGAGACACAGAAGCCGATGTCATAATTGCAGGATGGGGGTCGCAATACGGGATCCTGAAAGAGGCCGTAGACGTACTATCCCTCGACAGAAAGATTGCCATGCTTCATTTCAGTGAGGTGTACCCGCTGCCGGTACGGGATTCGTTTGATTATCTTGATCTGTTAACCAGGGCGAAAAAGACATTCTGTGTAGAAAATAATGCAACAGGGCAGTTCGCGCGGCTTATAAAAGCCGAGGCCGGATTTACGTTCAGTGCACAGATTCTTAAATATGACGGAAGACCGTTTTTACTTGAAGAGCTAACAGGAGCACTTCATGAGCAGACTCGAGGATTATAAAGGGCAGGTACCGGCGTGGTGTCCGGGGTGCGGTAATTTCAGTATCCTCAAGACCCTGAAGGATGCATTGGTAGTCGTTGGTCTTGAACCCCACGCCATTACCATTGTGTCAGGTATTGGACAGGCTGCGAAATTGCCCCATTATACCCGCTGCAATACCTTTAACGGTCTGCACGGAAGAGCCCTGCCTGTTGCGACCGGGATACGGCTGGCGAATCACGACATGCCTGTTATTGTTACAACAGGCGACGGGGACTGCTATGGCGAGGGAGGGAATCACCTGGTGCATGCAATGAGAAGAAATATCAATATTTCCCTCTTTGTCCATGACAATCAGATATACGGGCTTACCAAAGGACAGGCATCGCCGACGAGCATGGAGGGAATAAAGACAAAAAACCAGCCTCTGGGGGTTTTTTCCGAGCAGTTGAATCCCATTGCACTGGCTATAGCTCTGGACTGCAGTTTTGTTGCCCGGGGATTTACGGGTGAGGGGGTGCATCTTAAGGAACTCATGAAAACAGCAGTCCAACACAGGGGTTTTTCACTTGTTGATATTCTCCAGCCCTGTGTCACATTCAATAAAATAAATACGTATGAATGGTACAAGCAGAGGGTCTACCCGCTTGAGGCTGAATATAACCCGGAAAACAGGATAGAGGCCTTTGAGCGGTCACTTGAATGGGGTGACAGGATCCCTCTTGGCATACTATACAGAAACAATCGTCCTGTGTATGAGGAACGGATCCCGATTATAGCGGATACCCCCCTTGTGAGGCAGTCCTTTGATGTTTCGAAAATACCTGCTATCGAAAAAGAATTTTTTTAGTACCATATACGTTCATGATTGATAAACCAACATTCGCGATCCTGAGGCTGGTCCACGGTTCGTTTAATATCATGGTTGTAATCGGATTTCTCTACCAGGGATTCCTCGGCCTGGGTATACGAAAGAAAAGAACAGCAGGAACCCCTGACCAGAAGCGTATCAGGAGACACAGGAAAATGGGCCCCTATCTGGTTGTCCTGGGCGTCATGGGATTTCTTGCCGGAAAGACACTTGTTTATCTCGAACATAAACACTTCCTCGAGTATCCCCTTCATTATACTGTCGGAGCGATCATCGCTATACTGTTAATCATAACGCTTATTATCTCGAAAAAAATTAGGGGTTCTGCATCGGGCTGGAGGACCCTACACTTCAGTATTGTCATGGTTATCATCGCCCTTTATCTCATTCAGGTGATTCTTGGCTTAGGAATACTGTTATAAGCTGATCCTGATCTTTTGAAATATCCCAATATTAAAGGTATTTTTGCAGGTTTCCGAGAAAACCGATTGATATTCAAGAAGAATTAATCTAATATACTATTTGTTTGCGTAATGGTGTACCGGGTTCTCATAGAGGTACGGGAGATAGTACGGAGAGACAAGAGTAGATATACGGCGTGTCATTCGCTCAGGTAGCGTGAACGATGAAAACAACAGGCAGAAAAAAAACCACAACAAAACCGAGAACCAGGAACAGGACTAAAAGCCCTTCCAGTGCCCGCCCGGAGGCCGGGCCAGGCAGGAAAGCCGGCCAGAATGACATGGCCCGGACAAAACAGGAGCTCATAAAGGAGCTAAACAGTCTTCGGAGAGAAATTAAAAAACTGCGTACATCAAATACAGCTCCCAGTCTCCGGGCCGCGCACTCTATCCATAAAAGCGAACTCTTTCCTTTTCTTGACAACCTGCCATTTGACCTTTTTGCCCTAGATAATAAGGGGCGTTACAGCATGCAAAATGCCCAATGCAGAAAAAAATGGGGCAGTTTTATCGGAAAACGCCCTGAAGACATTATGCGTAACAAAGCCACGCTTAAATTATGGAAACGCAACAACCGCCGAGCTTATTCAGGGGAAACCATAAGGGAAGAGGTCTCGTTTTCCGTAAAAGGGAAGAAACGGGATTTCTATAATATCATTGCTCCTGTCAGGCGTAACAACACAGTAGACGGGATAGTCGGCATCAATATTGATATTACGGATCTCAAGCGTGCTCAAGATGCATTAGATGAAACCGAAAGGCAATTTCAATCCCTTGCTGATCAGTTACCGAACATGATCTTTATTAATCAAGGGGGAAAGACTGTTTATGTAAATAGCCAGTGCATCAAGACCATGGGATACTCCAGAGACGAATTTTATTCCCCTGAATTTGATTTTTTGGTCCTGATTGCTCCTGAATTCAGGGCCCTTGTTCAAAAGAATTTTAAAAAACATATGGCTGGCAAGAATATTCCTCCCCATGAATATGCCTGCGTTACAAAAAGCGGCAAAAGAATTGATACGGTAATTAATACCCGGTTGATTGACTATGACGGCAGACGCGCGATCCTCGGCATAGTGACCGAAATTTCAGCCATGAAGAAGGCTGAGGAACGTCTCAAGACATCAGAAACAAAATATCGTGATTTCTATGACAATGCTCCTGATATGTATCATTCCCTGAATTCTGAAGGCATCATAGTGGACTGTAATGAGACAGAGGCACGGATGCTGGGGTATAAAAAAGCAGAGATTATCGGCAGACCCCTGACTGATTTCTTTACCGAACGATCTCGGCAACTGTTTCAGAAGGATTTTTTCCGCTTGAATCGAAAGAGAAAAGAAGTCACAGTCGAACGGGAATTTGTTCGCAGAAATGGAACAAAATTTCCTGCGAGTTTGCATATATCAGCTGAGTTTGATAAAAAAGGAAAAATCATCAGAACACGGACTATTGCGAGGGATATATCGGACCTGAAGAAGGTGGCAGAGGAACTCAGGGATAAAGAACGGGATTACCGGATCATTCTCCAGAATGTTGACGAGATTGTCTACGCAGTCGATATAAAAGAAGGCGTGATGGAAGGCCGTGTGCGATTTGTGAGTAACAAGATCAAGGATATCCTGGGTTACAGTCCTTCAGAATTTATTGATAATCCTGAACTGTGGCTGTCCGTCATGCATCCTGATGACAGAGAAAGGATAGAAAAGGGCACCAAAAGAGTCCCTGAAGACCGGAAAAAACTGATTCGGACGTACCGTCTCAGGCACAAAATCTCTCGTCAGTACCGATGGTTTGAAGACAGAGTTGTACCGCAGGTTGACGAACGAGGCACTCTCGTCAGTTTCTTTGGCGTCGCTCGTGATATCACTCAGAACAGGATTGCGGAAGAAGCTCTACTCGAAAAAGAAAGGAAATACCGCTCTCTTTTCGAGGAATCAAATGTCCCAATTTTCACTACTACACGAGACGGGACATTTCTCGATATTAATAGGGCCATGCTGGATCTTTGTGGATACACACAGCAGGAAATGCTTGGCATGGATGTCGATGAGATATATGTAGATCCTGATAACCTGAAGAAATTTAATGCGGTCATAGAACAGCAGGGCATCATCCGGGACTATGAGATTCAGTTGAT
>CP070737.1:317138-318177 GCA_020347665.1 Nitrospiraceae bacterium | reverse complement strand
GATCTTGTGAAACCTGCCTTTAACGAAGTCAATGAAGCACAGCAAGAACGGGAAAAACTGATTAACCAGGCTAAGTCTGAGTACAACAAAGTAATTCCCAAGGCTCGCGGTGAGGCGGCAAGAACCATTGAACAAGCAAGGGGATACGCGCTCGAACGGGTAAATAATGCTACTGGAGAAGCCTCAAAATTTAAGGCTGTTTATTCGGAATATTTGAAAGCACCTGAGGTAACCAGACAGCGTATATACCTCGAGACAATGAACGAGGTTCTTCAGAAGGTTGGCAGGAAATTGATTACAGATGAAAATTCCGCTGGCATCTTGCCATTATTCCAGCTGGAAAAGGGCGGTCTGAAAAAGGAATAACATGAAAAACACCATAATGGTATTCATAGTAATCCTCGTTTTCATTACTCTCGTATCGTCGGCATTTATCGTCAATGAAACAGAGCAGGTCATTATTACGCAATTCGGCAAGCCCGTTGGCAGCCCGATAACGGATCCAGGCATTCATTTCAAGATCCCGGTTATTCAGAAGGCTAATTTTTTTGAAAGGCGATACCTGGAGTGGGATGGCGACAAGAATCAGGTTCCTACGAAAGATAAACGTTTTATCTGGGTAGATACCTATGCCCGGTGGAGAATCAAAGACCCTCTCCTGTTCTTTCAGCGTGTGCGTGACGAAAGAGGTGCCCAATCTCGACTGGATGATATTTTAGACGGAGAAACTCGCAACGCTATTGCAAAGCATGTTCTTGTTGAAATAGTCCGATCAACGAACCGGGAATATCGGATGAGCGACGAGATTCTGGGACAAGAAGAGACATACAGTCTTGTTCAAATAAAAGACGGGAGAGAAAAAATAACCCGTGATATCATCGAGGCAGCAGCGCCTCGCATTCTTGAACTGGGCATCGAACTGTTGGATCTGAGATTCAAGCGGATCAATTACGTCGAGGAAGTTCAGAAGAAGATATTTGAACGGATGATCACTGAACGCAAGCGTATTGCTGATAAGTTCCGATCTGAGGGCCAGGGA
>CP070737.1:315975-317038 GCA_020347665.1 Nitrospiraceae bacterium | reverse complement strand
ACTGTGCCTAAGAGAACTATATGTTTCATGAAGACACTTTTATCCATTAATTTCCAAAACTCCCGAAGCTGATATTTACTCCATAATATGAATTCATTGTTGTAATGGTATCGAGATACCCGCCATCACTCGCATACAGTCTGATTAAGGCCTCGTTCTGCGGGCCGGGTCCTGCACCAATGCCGATCTCTGCCATGCCATCAGCATCAAGGTCACCTACTGCTACTGTAGCGCCATAGAGATATCCCAGATCGCCAAAGGCATTGATCTCAAGACCATAGGCAGTTCCATTACCATTCAGGCAGGTTACACGGGCTTCTGCTGTTGAAGCAGTGCCGGATCCATAGCAGATCTCTGCGCTGCTGTCTTCATTTATATAACCGGTTGCCATCGAGGGAGGGGCCTTTTCAGAAATCGTTTTTGTCCAGAGTAATGACATGCCACTTACCCCACTGTTCATGGCATATGCGCTGAGAAGCGCATCAGAAGCAACCAGGAGGTCTGATGAACCATTGCCATCGATATCCCCGGAGGCTATCGTAAACGGTTCCTTGGCATTACTGGAAGAAAGAACGCCTTCACGAGCAAGGCTTTGTCCTGCCAGACCAAAGGCAGCGATTTCTGTGATATTCAGTTGTGAGTAGATGTACCCGGCGATTATTTCTGCTTTCCCATCATTATCATAATCGGTTACCGTGATCTCGAGAGAATCGGCCTGATAGGTAGACGTTTCACTTTGCGGCGCAGGTTGTGTGCCCTGCTGTGGCGTTGACGGATTCTGAGGTCGTGTTGAAAATCCCTGAGACGGCACTGAACGTCCATTCGAGCCTCCCGGGAAATTATGATAGCGATAGGTGCCAGAGGGATTATAGGCTGCTGCTGACGGTTTTGTCCCGTCAGATGTATCAGCTGAAGAGGAAGCAGTACCAGATGCCGGAACGCCGGCTGTCTGCATGTTTACCTGCCGCTGGCTGCTGAACGGCTGTTTATGGGAAGAATCACTGCTGTCTGCCGATCGTGACGCAGTTATGTTTTCAGCCCGGCTACTGGAAACACCATCTGC
>CP070737.1:313787-315875 GCA_020347665.1 Nitrospiraceae bacterium | reverse complement strand
TACAGATGTATGGGAAATAAATAAAATAGTAAATAAATATCACCGACTATTCTTCTTTTCACTTTCTTTTTTCTTCTTCTTTTTTTTTCTGCTCGCTCATCCGTATGCAGTCTCAGCCACGGGCAAGGTGGTCGCGCGGGTTGGGGATGCGGTTATCACCGAGACTCTTCTCGAAGAGGAGCTCGCACGGTATGTTCCCCAAGGAGGATTCCATACCGGTATAGACCGCTCACAGGCGGATGAATATCGGCAAGCTGCGCTCAATGATCTCATCGAAATAGAACTACTCTCGCGTGAGGCGCGAAAGAGGGGTTTTACGGCATCCGATGACATGGTCAATGCTGTCATTGAAGAGAATATCAAGCGCTTTGGCTCTCGAGAGAAGTTCGAGCAGGCCCTGGATGCACGCGGCTTTACCCTTGATTTTTTTCGGGAACGAAACAGAAAGAACGACGTAGTGAAAATGCTTTTACGTGAACTCATTGCTGAAAGCAGATATACAGAAGAGGAATTGAGGGATTATTATGCAGAGAACCGATCAAACTATAAACGGCCTGAATCTGTTTATCTTTATCATATCCTGGTACGTGTAGATCGGTCATCTCCTGAAGAGGAATGGAAGGAAAAGAAGGAATTTGCAGAACAGCTCCGCGGGAAGATCCGTACAGGGGCAGATTTCGGCAGTATAGCCTATCAATACTCTGAAGACCCTTACAAATATAAAAACGGAGAGATTGGATTTGTCCACCGCGGCAGACTTACGCCGCGAGAGCTCGAAGACGTGGCGTTTAGCCTCGAAAAAGGCGAGGTGAGCGATGTCGTGAAGACGATCTATGGATATCATATCCTCAAGGCCGGAGAGAGAAAAACGGGAAAAACCATGAGTTTCGATGAGGTTAAGGACAGGATGAAGCAAGATCTCGAACAAAATCGATTTGAAACACAAAAAAAAGCCCTCCTGGAAAAACTGAAGAAGGAATATCCTGTGGAAATAATTCATAACATGCGGAAACAGGACGTGGAGCAGGATGATCATTTGTCGCATTGATAGAATGGGTTTAACGTGACAAGTATATGGCTGCGTATGCTTATGTCAGGAAATAGATCGTGCAGAACAATGGACAGAAAGGTATCCTTCGTGCGGAGAATCAGGCTCGGTTGCCCGCTGCTTGTGATCTTACTCCTTTTGATGCAGTCCACGTTGGCCCATGCGCAGTTCCGAGCGCATCGATACCTGCCTCGGAAGGTATTTGTTCTGAGTGGCGATGTATCCCTTTATTACGATAGGAGCTGGGGCGAAGACCGCGAATCTACCGACAGCTTGACCTATAATCTAAACCTTGGACTCGATGGATTTGTGATCGATCCCAGAGTCATGAGATTCATTGTCAAAGGGAATTTTGCACAAACGTTCAATAGTCCGGGAGATGACATTACAGTCAAGGGAATCGAGACACGGGTGAACCTTCTCAATGTAAGGCCACGGCGTGGCATCTTGAGGTATTCCCCCTCTCCTATTGAATTGAGATATGCGTATTATGACTATGATACGAGTACGCAGCAAAATTACGGCATCAGTCTTGAATATGTTTTTGCCAGGAAAAGTTCGCCATTTGCCCGGTATGGCAGGGACGTGTACTTTAATCAAAATAACCTGAACTTTAATCAGAACAATCTGAATTACAACCGGAACAATCTGAACAATAACCAAAATAATCTGGATAATAATCAGAACAATCTGAATTACAATCAGAACAATCTAAACAACAATCAGTATAACCTGAACAATAATCAGAATATCAGGAGACAGGCACTCATACAGAAGCGAAAGCGCAGATTTACTCTGCCCAATATCTTTTTTGACTTCGATCGATATGAGTACGAAACAGCTAAATCAGACAACACGCAGGACCGGTTGAGCCTCAGGGCCGAGGCATGGAGCCGGCACGGTGAATACTTCGCAGAATACCGTTACTATGATAATAGCGGCAGTAACCAAGATTTCAAGACCCAGGAACTGGAACTTCAGGCGAATTATTTCTACAGATGGAAGAAGGCGTTTGCCACGCTGGAAAGCTATAATAGGCT
>CP070737.1:311366-313687 GCA_020347665.1 Nitrospiraceae bacterium | reverse complement strand
GGCTGATCTGTGTTATGCATCATTGCCTGGACAACCTCTTTCGTGAAATGGCCGGCCTGACCTGAAGTCCCGATTAAAACAGTTACCTGGGTGTTTTTAATAACGCTCAGAAGGGAGCCGTCCTTCTGCTTATGAAACCACGGGAGATATGACGCTTCACGGGCAAATTTTTCCTGATACGGTTTGCATCTGCCTGTCAGAACCAGCCCACTTCTGTCCAGGGCAAAGATCCGGTTCCTCGCTTCAGTCTCGGATAATCCGGTCTCGACCAGCGCTGACTCGATCTGTTCTGCAATACCGATACCCCCTGCTCCTGCACCGTAAATAAGAAAAACCTGATTTTCGAGGGCTTCACGCTTAATCTTCATGGCAGCCAGAATCCCCGAAAGGGTAACAGCCCCGGTCCCCTGTATATCGTCGTTAAAGGAGATCATATGATGTAGGTAGGCATTTCTGATTTCAAAGGCGTTCTGCTTTGAAAAATCCTCCCACTGGCAGAGGGCATTGGGAAATACTGTTTTAAATGCCTTTGCAAAACGCTGAACAAATGAAACATATTCATTTCCTGTGATTCTCCTGTGCCTCCAACCAAGATAGTCTTTATCATTCAGAAGTTCCTCACTGTCAGTACCGACGTCCAGCGATATTGGCAGACAGTGCCATGGAGCTATTCCAGCCCCCTGGGTGTAAAGCATCAGCTTCCCGAGACAAATCGCTATACCGCCTGCCCCCTGATCACCGATTCCGAGGATTCCCTGATTGTCGGTAACGACCGCTACCCTGATGTCCCTGTAGGCAAACCTCCTGAGGATCTCCTCGGCCTGATCAATATTACCGGGGAAAAAATGCAGGCCCTGGGCTGTCCTGAACATCGATGAAAAACGGCTGCATGCAAGCCCTACGGTGGGTGTGTAAATGATCTTCATAAACCGCTCAATGTTGCTTTTTATCAGTGCGTGTGCCAACGTGACATTTCGGTCAAAAAGGGCCCGTACAAAGATAAACCTCTCAACATCATTCTCCTTTCTGTCTACGGTGACAGACCCTATCCGTACCTGCTGTTCCATTGACCTGACTGCGGGAGGTAACATGCCTACCAGCCCAAGTTCATGACGCTCTTTTTCACTGAATGCAGTTGCCTTGTTTATGTACTTGTTTCCCAGCACCTGCAGTCCTCGCACAAAGACCTGTATAGCCCTGGTATTGCCGTACTCGTCATATTGAAAACTTGCCTGCTCCTGAGACATGGGAATCCTTAATTAAACATCGTCATATTCGATTACACTTTGTGATGCACTTCCGAGACCATCAATCCCGTATTCCACAATGTCACCTTTTTTTAAGAATTCAGGGGGCTTTCTTCCATAGCCCACACCTGCGGGAGTCCCTGTGCAGAGGATGTCCCCGGGAAGGAGCGTCATGTACTGACTGACACTGGATATGATGGTGGGAAGATCGAAAATCATGTTCGATGTATTACTCTCCTGCCTGAACTCGCCATTCACCTTCAGCCACATGTTCAAATTTGTGTGATCACGGATTTCATCAGGGGACGCCAGGAAAGGTCCCAGTGGGGCAAAGGTGTCCGCACTCTTGCCCTTTACCCACTGCCCTCCCCTATTGAACTGGAACTCTCGTTCAGAATAATCATTAAAAAGTACAAAGCCAGCTATAAAGTCCATTACCGTATCTTTCTGTACGTACGCTGCTTTTTTCTTTACCACAACTGCAAGTTCAACTTCCCAGTCAGTTTTTCTGCTGGTACGTGGCAGCCTCACATCATCGTTTGGTCCTGATAAGGCAGACGGAGACTTTAGAAAAAAGACCGGTTCAGGGGGAATCGCTTTCCCTGACTCGCGGGCATGATCCAGGTAATTAAAACCGATGCATACGATCTTGCCCGGCCGGCAGACAGGGGGCCCTAATCTGACGGAACCATCTATTTCGGGGAATTGTTGAAATCCGCCAGGAGATGAATTGTCTCTATTGTGCTCGAGCCATTTTTCAAGCCTCGACACTCCATCAGTTTCAAAAAATGTCTCAGTATAATCCTCACCAAAAGACGAAACATCCACCCTGCTTCCATCCTCAAGAAGAATGCCGGGCTTTTCTTTATGAGGGGCTCCAAAACGAATGAGTTTCATGATGAGGTACTTTTACATTTCAATGGACAGGCTGTTTAACTCACTGGTTACCCTTCGGAACTGACCAGTATGAAGCAGTTTTTTTATGCTTCTTCCGGTACCCGGACAACGAGAACCGGTATCTTCGAGCGCTTCACCACACGCAGTACCGTATCACCCATCATGGCAGCCCTAAGA
>CP070737.1:308440-311266 GCA_020347665.1 Nitrospiraceae bacterium | reverse complement strand
ACCTTCTTCTGAATCCAGCTTTTCATCTTTTCAGTGTGATCGATCCCTGTTTTTCTCGTCATCAGGCGGGGTGAATCCGGCTCTCCGACGAGACGCATCGCTTCCCTTGGTACAGGCAGACCGCATTCAACCTCGGGGCAGACCGGGACCCATTCAACATATTTTCCCACAGTGCCTGTTAAGTAACGGTCAAGCTGGTGTCCACCGTCATAACGAACATTTTCTCCGAGCAGACAGGTGCTGATCCCTAACGTTATCTTATCCTTCATTGATTCACTCTACCAGGCTATTGTCGGCGGTCTTTCTTAATTCATTGACCACCCTTACAGTATCCATGTCTGATTCTATAAGAATAGTGTGTTCTATTTTCATTCAGAAGCCACTTACCCCCGGGCCCACCGTTTCTTCTGAAAAAGCAATCTTAACTGCCTCATTAAAGGGTGTCTTTTGAATAGGAACAAATTCATCAATTCGATTGTCTTTGCATATCACCTCGTTTATCATCCCTTCGATGAGGGGATGGGCAATCCCCGAGGGAATAGGAGTTACAAGGTCTACCCAGTACGCAGAAAGTAAAGGCGTAATAAAGGGCAATTCTATAATTATTCTTTTTGCGAGTCCCCTTGCCTCGGCATATTGATCCATCATTGACTTGTATGTCATGATATCCGGGCCGCCGATATCGAAGGTCTGGCCCGCAGTTTCTGAATTCTTCAGGCAGCCTGTAAGGTACCGGACAACATCATGCACCGCAATAGGCTGTATTCGCGTTTTTATCCATTTGGGGCAGGTCATCACAGGAAGCCGTTCCACAAGATAGCGGAGCATTTCATAAGATGCACCCCCAGCCCCGATTATTACAGCGGCACGAAGAATTGTTGCTGATGCCTTTCCTGACGAAAGGATGTTGCCTACCTCTGCACGGCTCTCCAGATGTTCAGACAGACCTTCCCCTTTTTCTCCAAGACCGCCGAGATAAATAACTCTCTTGAGCCCGGTTTTGTCAGCAGAGGAAACAAAATTATTCGCTGCTTTTTTGTCTTTTTCTGCGAATTCAGTATTTTTCAGGAGACTTTTGCCCCCCATTGAATGAACAAGGTAATATGCCGAATGGATTCCTTTGAGGGCATTCTTCAGGCTTTCTTTCTTTGTGATGTCTCCCTTGACGATCTCTGCATCTGCACCTTCAGGTACTAGCCCTTCTGCTCTGGAGGGTGTGCGTGCGAGTATACGCATTTTTATGTTTTCTGCCGCAAGTTCCTTAACGAGACGTTTCCCGATAAAACCGGTTGCACCGAGTACAAGTACTCTGTCTTCTGATGTCAATTCAAGGCCATCCATATCAATCCTTGTTTTTGAGATTATACTTCTCAATATACTTTTTCACATCAAACTTACCTTTGCATCCATTGTAACTCATATATCGTACTTTACCAAAGACGCGTCGCTCATTCCACGCCCTGTCATGGACTCCGCCAATACTCCATGCGATTCCAGTGTATCCGTTCGGATCTCTTCCGTCTAATTCATATTTGTCATTCAGATATATTGCTATTTCCATTGCCTGATCCGGCGATTTAGTCCACTCCAGAATCTTTTTAGCCCAGTACATCCTCATATATCCGTGCATCTTCCCTTTTGTGACCATCTCATGCTGGGCAGCGTTCCATAAATCATCATGTGTTTCTGCAAGTTCAAACTGCTTCTGAGAATAAAGATATTCGCGAGGTTTCTTCCTGTATTTTTTGAGAGATTCCTTTGCCCATGAGGGAAATCCATCAACCGTATCATAATGTTCATTATAGAAACAGAAGTTGTCTGACAATTCACGCCTCACTATGAGTTCTTCCAGAAATACATCTTTGTCCTTCTTTGGTGCATCACTTTCCTGAATATAAAGCGCTATCCGCTGCGCCGAAATATGCCCGAAATGCAGATAAGGGGAAAGGTTTGACTGCCCGTCAACAGTCGGATCATTGCGCTGTGTATCATACATTTTCAGTTTCTTGTCCACAAAATTCTTTAATATTTTTTTAGCTGCCTTTTCTCCGGGTTGCAGCCAGTCTATTTCCTTCACGCACTGATCTATCCGGAGTGATGCATGTACATCCTGCCATTTAACAGGATCCGCCTTCCCCTCGAATGAAAAAGGATGTTTTTTTACAGAAGGGATCTTCTTAAGGAATTCAGGGAGCAGCTTGTTAATCTTCGGGCGGATTGTGTATGCTGCGTACTCCTGCTTGGGAGAGGTTATCCAGCAGGGTACGATATTGTGTCCGTCCACTTCATGGAAGAGGATATTAATCTTCTTTGCCACTGCCGCCTTCCACTTCCTCTTGATCCTCAAAGGGTCAAAATCAGTAATCAGGCAGGCAGCCCCGAGCTGTTTCACCAGTAGGGGTATCTGTTTCTCCGGTGTGCCTGTTGTCAGGACAAAGGCAATGTTTTTCTTAAGCAGACCTGCTTCAAGTTCTTTGAGCCCCTTGAGCATGAAACCATACTGTCTGATAGTGGCCTCAAGGAAATGAGGGACAAGGCAGAACGCAACAACAAGCGGGGATTTTTGTTTCAGGGCAATACGCTGGCCATAGAGGAGGGCCCAATTGTCATTGATACGCTGGTCCCGGCTCATCCAGTAGATAACAGGTCCCTTTCCTTTTTTTCCTTCTTTAATGAGTCTTGCCCGTTTATCGATCATAATGCTAGACCATTCGCCTATAACGTCCATTCATCGTTTCAAGCCCGTTCATACACTCCTCCTGGTTAAATGAATATTATGCACATAAGGCGAAGTAGTGATAAGAGGTCACCTCAGATAACCCTTAT
>CP070737.1:305422-308340 GCA_020347665.1 Nitrospiraceae bacterium | reverse complement strand
AAACGCCAAGGGCAGAGCGCATCCAGCCTACGCTATCTAGCTCTGCTGGACAAGAAGCGATAAGCGATGAGAGGACTAAAGACGTAAGCAGTGAGCAATACGGAGTAAGCACTAAAGAAGAGGCAAAGGCAGCAACAAAGCAGAAAACGCCAAGGGCAGAGCGCATCCAGCCTACGCTATCTAGCTCCGGCGGACAAGAAGCGATAAGCGATGAGAGCTCTCAGAAAAAAGAACCCTTTGTCAAATCTCCTGAAGAGACCGAAAAAGCAAAAAAAGATGTATTAAAGGCTATCGAAAGTCCGTTGGCAGGCGTTCCAGCAATGAAACCTGAAAGTCTACTGGCAAAAGATGTGCTTGAAAAACGCCGTCAGACTGCCAGTGTGCCGGCCGAAGATAAGACTGGGGATGTGAGAAGAGCTGTGGCAGGATTACAGTCGGATAAATATGCTCTCCCCCGACCTGCACATTCGATCACCAGACAGGAAGTCGAGACCTTTATGAAAAAATATAGAGAGACCTATATAAAATCTGACATAGATCTCTTTATGTCGTTCTTTTCAGCATCTGCTATTGAGAATAATATCCTGACCTATCAGGAAATACGCAAGAGATATCAGGCAGCATTCAGGAATGAAATTAAGTCATATGATATTAACAAGATGAACATAGAGATCGTCCCGCCTGATGCTTATGTTTCAGGCTCGTTTGTAATTACCCAGTATATTACATCGGAAAATCTTTGGACAAGATTCACGGGAAATATTCGCTGGATAATTACCAGAGAGGATAACAACCTCAAGATAACCCGCATTAACTATGATGACTGATATTTTAGCAGTTATAACCATTATGGCGGTGCTTCTGTTCGGTGCTGTTGAGGTATGGTCCGGAATGGCAATGTTGTTCCTCGTTTTTACTGTTGGTCTCATCTGGGTTGTGCGAAAAGAGTACACTCAATATCAAACGACCGGCCCGGACAAGTTACTTCTTATCACCGGTTTGTGTTTTATCCTATATACAATTATACAGCTCATACCGCTACCACTCTTTTTGTTAAAGATTCTTTCTCGACATACTTTTGATATTCATAATTTCTATTCTTTCGATGAAAGCATGTTTGCACAAATTAGTCTCTATCCCTACAAATCATTTCTTGAATCCATTCAGTTTTTCGCTTTTTACATTATTTTTGCCATTTCACTCCATAATTTTAAAAAAAGGGCAATTCTTATAAGAACGTTATATATCTTACTGATTTTTGGATTTATCCTTTCTTTGTTCGCTGTAATACAGAAGGCGACCTGGAATGATAAAATCTACTGGTTCAGGGAACTCACTCTTGGTGGTACACCGTTCGGACCATTTGTAAACAGAAATCATTTCGCAGGATTCATCGGCATGCTCATTCCCCTGGGAATTGGCCTTTCTTTAGTAGAACAAATGCGGTCAAAGAAGATCCTCTTTGGATTTATGACCGTTATCATGACTGTCTCTCTCTTCTTCTCTCTTTCACGCGGAGGAATAATGAGCTTTGTTGCAGGTTTTGGGTTATTCTCGATTCTGGTTATTCAGAGTAAGATCCAGCAGAAAAAAATCCTGGCTATTGCCTTATTTTTCCTGACTCTTTCGGCCTATCTCTTTTACCTCGGCATAGACCCGATCGTTGACCGGTTTTATCAGACTGACATCACAAAAGAAGATCGGCTGATCGTATGGTCTGCGTCACTGACTGCCATTAAAGACTTCTGGCTCACTGGTTCAGGTCTGGGAACATTTCTTGATCTCTTTCCCCTGTATCAACCCGCTGAGATTAAGAGTATCTATGATCATGCGCATAATGATTATCTTGAAGTTATTCTTGAAACTGGAGTTATCGGATTCATCATAATGATCATGTTCATTGCCATACTGATCCGTACCATAATTAAAAGCAATCTTCAGGGAAGGACCGGTATTTTGTTAATAGCCTCCGTCTCGTCAGCCTTTACCATGTGCATACATAGCATTACCGATTTTAATCTGCACATACTTTCGAATGCTCTCTGTTTTTCAATGGTCCTTGGCATGGTCATTGCCCTTGCTGACGTAAATACGGAACGGGGAAGACACCCTTCGACAAGGACATCGAGTGAGCCTCAGTCGAACTCCTCAGGATAACAGACAGGTAGAGGTAGAGAACGTGAAAAAATACTTAAACGAAATGGCTATTAGCCAATGGCTAAAGGTACATGGAGAACTCGTTATTACATATGTATCTTGCTTTGCGCTTTACGCTAGGCGCTCAGCCTTTCACCTTATGCCGTTCACCCTTCACCCCAATCAAAATATTTCGGAGAAATATTTTGATTGACATTCACTGTCATATTCTTCCTGGTATAGATGATGGGTCTCAGGACATTGAAACGAGTATTGGAATGATGCGCATAGCATCAGATGATGGCATAACGCACATTGTCGCCACGCCTCACTACAGATATGATGATGAGCCTGCTTTTAAAGATATAAACGACCGGACAGAATTATTGAGGAAAAAGGCCGCGGAAAATCAGATTGACATTGAAATCTTATCGGGAGCAGACATTGGACTCACATATGAGCTTATAGATGGTATCGAACGGAAAAAAATCCCGACGTTGAACAGATCACGCTATTTTCTCATCGAGCTGCCTGATCTCATTCCTCCTAATATTGATAATGTATTTTTTACAGCAGAGTTAAGCGGTCTGGTGCCAGTCATAACACATCCCGAACGGAATTACAGTTTCCTGACATCACCAATAAAACTCGAACAGTTTAGAGGTTCTGGCGCTCTCGTACAGCTTACTGCTATGAGCATAACTGGGGAATTTGGGAGCAATCTTCAGAAGTTTTCCCATATGCTGCTCAAAAAAGGGCATGTGGACTTCATAGCATCTGAC
>CP070737.1:302356-305322 GCA_020347665.1 Nitrospiraceae bacterium | reverse complement strand
AGGGTAATGAAAGATCAGAACCGTTATTACCCGGTTTTATCAGGCCCATTTGTGGATGCAGCCTGCACTTCAAAACAGTTTATCGAAATAGACGGCCATAAATACGACATGTGCGCCTTCTGCAGGGCATCATGTCCGGAGAAGCCGTTCTTTATAGAAGCAGAAACCGGGATCCCCTTGAAGTGTGACTTTTGCGGAATCCCTCCGGCACCGTCCTGTGTGAGGTGGTGTAACACGGGGGCGTTGGAACTTGTGGAGGACTGATGAGTTAATCTTCCCTCCCCCTTGACGTGGGAGGGTTAGGATGTTAGTCCCACCCGTGAAGGGAGGGGTAAATAAATTTAAATAACATATATGAATAATTTAAATAAACAGATCGGTGCTGTCATGGTCGTCGGCGGGGGAATCGCCGGAATACAGGCCTCCATGGACCTTGCTGATCACGGATTCTACGTCTACCTTGTTGAAAAGTCTTCAGCTATCGGAGGACTTATGGCAGCCCTGGACAAAACCTTTCCGACCAATGACTGCTCTATATGAATACTGGCGCCCAAGCTGGTGGAGGCCGGTCGGTCTCCCAATATTGAGATCATTACGAACGCTGAGGTACAGGAAGTAACGGGTGCTGCAGGAAATTTCAATGTGAAGGTGCGAACGAGTCCGCGTTATGTGGACAATTCAAAGTGCACGGGGTGCGGGTTTTGTTCGCCCTATTGTCCGGTAAGGATTCCCAATCCTTATGATCAGAATCTTTCTCCCAAAAAGGCGATCGATATACTCTATACACAGGCAGTCCCTTCTACATATTATGTTGATCCTGAACACTGTCTGTTTCTTCAAAAAAAGGAGTGCAAACAGTGTACAAAGGCATGCGAGGCCGGGGCGATCGATTTCAACAGGAAGCCTGAAGTGACGGATTACCAGGTGGGCGCCTTTATTCTTTCTCCTGGCTTTAAGGACATTCATCCGGCGCTGCTTTCTGATTATCTTTACGGTAAATCTCCCAATGTTGTGACCGGTGTGGAGTTTGAAAGGATTTCGAGCGCTTCAGGCCCTTACCAGGGAAAGATATCCAGACCATCAGATCTTGAAAAGCCGCAAAGGATTGCCATCATTCAATGTGCCGGATCACGCTCTTCTGTATCAGGCAATAGTTACTGTTCTTCTGTTTGCTGCAAGTATGCAGTAAAGGATGCGATTGTTGCTCTGGAGCATGAGCCTGACCTGGACATCACTATCTTTTTTATGGACATGCGCATGTACGGTAAGGGGCTGGACGCATTTTATGAGAGGGCGAGGAAAGCGGGGATAAGATTTGTTCGCTCCAGAATATCGGAGATTGCTCGTGAAGAAGAAACAGAAGACCTGAATATTAAATATAGTACAGAAGACGGGGAGCTGAAAGAGGAGACTTTTAATCTGGTTGTCCTGCCAACCGGGATCAAACCGTCGGAGGGAACCTTTAAACTGGCAAAGGCGTGCGGCATTATGCTGAATGAATACGGTTTCTGCAATACTGACTTGTTTGCGCCCCTTTCCACGAACAGGGAAGGCATTTTTGTTGCAGGAGGGGGCAGGGAGCCTGTTGCTCTTCCTGACAGTGTTATCCAGGCAAGCGGGACTGCCGCGCAAACTGCTGAACTTCTTGCGTCCGTGCGGGGCACTATGATCAGGAAAAAGGAGTTCATTGACGAGAGAGTGCAGGACAAAGAAGAGAGGCGTATTGGAGTATTTGTGTGCCGTTGTGGAAAGAACATAGCAGGAGTTGTAGATACAACGGATGTCCAGAAATATGCAGCAGGGCTTCCGGGTGTTGTCATGAGCACGGAAAACCTCTATTCCTGTTCTGAAGACGCGCAGACCATAATCACTGAAAGAATAACTGCAGAGAGACTGAACAGGGTGGTCGTTGCTGCCTGCACGCCGAGGACACATGAGCCTCTGTTCCAGGAGACCGCCCGTGAAGCGGGTCTGAACAAGTGCCTCTTTGAGATGGTGAATATCAGGGACCAGTGTTCGTGGGTTCATTCTCATGAAAAAGATGAGGCAACGAAGAAGGCAAAAGACCTTGTCAGGATGGCCGTTGCAAAGGCACAGCACATTCAGCCACTCGATGAACTTATTATTAACGTGATACCGACTACACTGGTTATCGGCGGGGGGCTTGCAGGTATGACAGCCGCACTTTCCGTAGCAGATCAGGGTTTTCAATGTTATCTTGTCGAGAGGAACGGGGAACTCGGAGGCAACCTAAGAAATCTTTTTTATACACACGACGGCAATGACCCTCAGGAATACCTTAAACAGATCGTTGAACAGGTAAAAGCGCATGAACGTATCACTGTGTATACCGGTGCAGAGATACAGGCCGTGGACGGTTTTGTCGGAAATTTCAGAACAGTCCTGACCACAGGGGATAACGGAGATGCGATTGAACTGCAGCACGGCACAATCATTTTTGCAACAGGAGCTCAACAGCATATTCCTGATGAATACCTTTATGGAAAAAGTGAAAAGGTTATCTTGCAGTCCAAACTTGAAAGGGGACTTGCTCTCAATGAAATTATCCCACAGGAAAATGATACGGTAGTCATGATCCAGTGCGTCGGCTCCAGGAATAAAGAGCGCCAGTACTGCAGCACCATTTGCTGCAGTATGGCAGTAAAGAACGCCCTGAAGATAAAGGAAAGAAACCCGAAGACAAAAGTGTACATCCTCTACAGGGACATGATGATGTACGGTTTTTTGGAAAAGTATTACACAGACGCCAGAAACAGCGGGATAGTATTCATAAGATATGACCGTCATCACAGGCCGGGAGTCACAGAGTCTGGCGGGAAACTTTCTGTAACAGTTAGAGATAACATCATGGGTGGTGATGTGACGATTGATGCAGACTTGGTCGCGCTCAGTACGGCGATCATCCCTGACAGGGATGAGAAGTTGGAAAAGACCCTGTCTGTTCC
>CP070737.1:299232-302256 GCA_020347665.1 Nitrospiraceae bacterium | reverse complement strand
AAGTAGAGCGAAACATAATAAATACAGTAAGATTTTTGTACTCGTTTTCATGAAATGGCCTAACCTCCATAGTTGTCCATATTACAATATTTGTTTTAGAAAACAGCGACCAGACGATTAAATGAACTCTTCAGTCGTTTTGATACTGCCACGAACATGCCTTTCATGAGCGCGGCACCCAGGTCCGGATGCTTTTTTGACAACATATCGAAGTCTTTCTGTGAAATGAGCACAACACTCACATTACCCATTGCCTGTGCAGTCACGGCTCGAGGACTGTTATCCAGAATACCGAGCGCACCTATATAAGCACCCTTGCCGTGGATACCCAACACGACCTGATTCCCCTTCAGCTTTGTCTTTTTCTTTATCTTTACACGACCGGAAACGATAAATGCCATATAATCGCATGGATCTCCTTCTTTCCACAGAATCTTCTTTGATGGAAATTTCTTGTACTGAAAAAAAGGGGCTACTTTCTTGAGGTCATCAGGGCTTAGAAAGGAAAAAGCGCTAAGATCATCTTCGCTATAAGCAGAAAGTTTTTTGGATACATTATTCATTTTTATCATGTCTAAATGATAGGTAGTTATACTATGGAGCATTATAGCAAATTTATCACGTTCAATAAAAAGCCATCAATGTCAGTGACAGGTACGAGGCCTACGATTCGTACTGAAAATGGTTCGACAAGCCGCGCTTTTTCATGGATACTCATGAAGTCATAATGAAAATAACAGTGGGATTATTCGTAAGGCAGGACATCCCTATGCCTTTCGGCTGGAGGTCCATTATCCGTTGACAGTCAAATTCTGACCACAAGAACAGGACATGATGATTTACCGATAACCCGTTCAGTAACCGCCCCCATAAGTATTCTGGTAATTCCTGTTCTGCCATGACTTCCCATGAATATAACGTCAGCATTTTTTTCGTTTGCAAGCTCTACTATTTTTGAGTGAGGCTCTCCTTCTTTTACGAATGTTTCTATTGCTATGCCTGTTGATTCTGCTTTTTCTCTGATACCTTCGAGCATTGTCCTCGAACTTATTATCATTTTATCTACAGCATCCGGTGCCAATGCATAGAACTCTTCGGTTACGTTAACAACGGAAATGGCCGATAATTTTGAACCATATGACTGTGCGAAATCTATAGCATGATCAGCTGCAGCCTCACTATATTCCGAACCGTCCGTTGCAAGCAAAATATTTTCCCAGCCCAGGACAGCGTCCCGCGGGACAACGAGTACATCTTTTTTAGAGTGGCCGATTACCTGCGCAGTAACGCCACCCATGAGGGCCCTTTCCAGTCTGTGTCTTCCCCTTCTTCCCATCACAATGATATCGCAGTTTTCTGATTCGGCAATGTCCACTATTCTCTCATATGCCTCACCCTGTTCAATGTTCGTAATGATTGTGGCCTTCTCAGACTCCGCGATATCCCGGGCTTCTTCAACAAGTCTCTCAGCCGGACCTTTCAGGACCTCTTTTATGTTACTGACACCGATGAGTTCGAGATCCCCTTCATACGAAGGCACGACAGCTATGACCTTTATCCAGCACTTCTCAGTCTCTGAAAACTTTATAGCCTGTTTCAGGGCGTTCTTGCTGGAGATAGAGCCGTCAAATGCAACGAGTATCTTTTTATACTTTCCCATGACTCACCACCATCTCCTCTTCCTTCTCAAGTTCTTTTGTCTTCCTCATGCCTTTTATCATGCTGGTCAGTATGATAACAGCTCCAGTCAGAAGGGCGAAAGCCATTATAATGAAGCTCGCCCTTGACATAAACGCAATGAGTCCTTCATTTAGAGACAGAAGATCAAGATCATTCAAATATCTGGGGATCGCAAGTCCTCTGCTTACAGCAACAATCAGCATGATAGTCCCCATGACTACCTTTATCATATGCTCTTTCACGTATGTTGTACCGAGAGCTCCGAGCTGGACCCCAAAGAGAGAAGCTGCAAGGATCAGCAAAGTAAGCCGTATGTCGATGAGTCCGCTCAGGGCCCATTTGATCGAGCCTCCGCATCCCATCACAAAAGCTATGACCAGTTCGGTTGCGCTTGCGACGAGGCTCGAGGCCCCTACAACATACATCATTCCGGGCACTCCGACAAAGCCGCCTACTGCGATTGTTGCAGCCATTAACCCCGTACAAAAACCGACAGGGATGGTAAACCAGAGCGATATCCTGACATTTGCGGTCTTAAAAGTAATCATCGGTGGAATATGTATCCGCTGGATCATTTGGGCGAGTTTCGGGGTTCCTCCATCACCGCCTCTCTTTGCGGTCTTCCAGGCATCATAAAACACATATCCCCCAACAGTAACAAGGATGAACACAAAAGCAAGGCTAACATACAGATTTGAGCCGGCATCTCCCCATCTATTAAAGATGAATTCCTGCACCCGTATACCCAGTTGCACTCCGACTGTTGCGGATGCACCCATGATGAGGCCGAGCTTCAGGTCAACCTGACCGTATTTAAATCTCTTGTAAGCGCCTACCATAGCCTTCGGAAATTTATGACACATGTTACTGGCCACAGCCACTGCTGCAGGAACACCGAGACTCATCATGCCGGGGGTCAGGACAAATGCTCCGCCTGAGCCGATAAAGCCGCTTACCAGTCCACCAACGAATCCAACGAACAATATAAATGCAAGGCTCTTAAGACCGAGACCAATAAACATAGTCGTAATATTCGTTACTATCTCTTTATCCTCAATGTCTTTCAGTGTTAATATCACCTGCTTGTTCAGCCTGATTTCATCATGAGCTATGGATTTGTCGATCTGAAGGTGTATTTTTTCACCGGTGCCGGCGGGAGTGAATACGATAGTGCTTTCCTCAGGATATAGTTCGGTAATTATGCCTTTTTTAAAGTTGCCTCTGACACCGCCCGCAAATGCTGCGGACGCAAATGACATGCATATAATCAATATAAGTAAACTAGATATAATTTTTTTCATCTTCCCATCAGCTCCTTTATTATGCGCATATTATTTCTTCTTT
>CP070737.1:296058-299132 GCA_020347665.1 Nitrospiraceae bacterium | reverse complement strand
TCATGGACGCTTCATCCACAACAATAAGGTCTGCATCAAGCTTATTAAGATCGTTCTTTTTGAATCCCCTGTCTTTCGGGCTGAACTCAAGAAGCCGATGTATGGTTTTTGCCTCATATCCGGTGGCTTCAGACATTTTTTTTGCAGCCCTGCCCGTTGGGGCAGCGAGCAGTACCTTCTGACCGCACTTCCGGTATATTCTGGTGATCGTGTTAATAAGGGTTGTTTTCCCTGTCCCCGGACCGCCGGTAATGACCATCACTTTCCTGTCGAGGGCTTCTTTGGTAGCCTCTATCTGCTGCTGAGAAAGTTCAAGGTCTAGTCCTTCCTGAGCCCATGCTATTGCCTTTTCGTTAGCAATTCCAAGAGGATTCTTCGCTGCCACAAGAAGCATTGTAAGAAACTGTGCCACGCCGGTTTCTGCGACATGGAATTCAGCGAGATACACTGCCTTATTATTTTCTGTGATTGCCGCATCATTAAGGTCTTCAATGATTACTCTCTTTTCAAGTGCGATCTTCGCAAGGGCCTGAGCAATCGACTTATGTTCAAGGCAAAGGATTTTTCTGCATTCTTCCAGTAACGGACCATACGGGTAAAACACATGACCATCTTCAGAAAGCTGCCTGAGCACATAGAGAATACCGGCCTGAGCCCGCAGCTCTGAGTCCTTCGGTATCCCTACTTTTTCCGCTATAGAATCAGCAATGAGAAATCCAATTCCGTGAATATCATCTGCAAGCCGGTAGGGATTTGCTGTTACGACATTAATTGATTCTTTCCCATACCGTTTATATACCTTTGCAGCATACGCCGTGCTTACATTATGCCCCTGCAGAAAGATCATAACCTGTCTGATCTCTTTCTGATCGGCCCATGCGGCTCTGATTATATCGATCCGTTTGTCACCGATGCCATCTACTTCTTTCAGTCTGTTTATATCCGTTTCAATTATATCCAGTGTTTGAAGTCCGAACATCCCGACGAGGCGCTTTGCCATAACAGGTCCTATGCCCTTGATTAATCCCGAACCCAGATACCGTTCTATCCCGTCTATCGTGGCAGGTACAACAGTTTCATATGAAGCGATTTTAAACTGCTCACCATATTTTGGATGGTGTTCCCACGTACCAGAAAGCTTGAGTTCTGTACCCAGGGAGACCGAAACGAGATTTCCAACAACGGTGACCAGATGTGAATGGCCTTTGGCCTTTATTTTTGCCACGGTGTAGTGATTTTCCTCGTTACAATAGGTGATTCGTTCAAGTTGTCCGTGAAGTTCGATAAGCATAACCGTTATCTCGTGGCCGTTCTGCCGGAATAAAGAGGACAATGATTACCTGAAAACATGCGATAAGATATTCAGGTGGCGTTGAAAATAGCCAAAACAGATTTATTTTTTCTCGATTCCATATCGTTTTATCTTATATCCGATCTGCCGCGGAGTCATGCCGAGTACGCGCGCAGCCCGTGCCTGTTTCCAGCCGCTTTTCTTCAAGGCATCGACAATCTGTGTTTTTTCTATATCTGCGATTGTTGAGGGCAAAGAATCTTTCACGGTAACTCCGGATTTCAGTCGTAATGATCGATCTTTGATCGTAATAGGCAGTTGTGACCGGGAAATGGTCTTGCCGTCTGACATTACTACCAGTCTTTCCATAGTATTTTCAAGCTCCCGGACATTCCCTGGCCATGAATAGTCCATAAAAGCAGAGAGCACATCAGGAGTCATCTTCAGCCCCTTTTTATTTTCTTTATTGAATTTATGGAGAAAAAATTCGGCAAGTATCGCAATATCCTCTTTCCTCTCTCTGAGCGGTGGCAGCTGCAGGGGAACTACATTCAGACGGTAATACAGATCTTCCCTGAAACTACCGGAATCTACCAGTTTCTCAAGATTCCTGCTCGTGGCGGTAATAAGCCGCACCCGCACGGTAACAGTCTTTTCTCCACCGACCCGTTCAAACTCTTTTTCCTGCAGTACACGTAAGATCTTGGGCTGAAGGGATAGCGGGAGATCCCCTATTTCATCAAGAAAAATCGTGCCATTATTGGCTAGCTCAAATTTCCCTTTTCTCATATTCGTTGCACCGGTAAAGGCCCCTTTTTCATGGCCGAATAATTCAGATTCAAGCAGCCCTTCGGGGATAGCTGCACAATTGAATTTTATGAAAGGCCCTTTTGCTACCCTGCTCATATAATGTAATGCCTTGGCAACCAGTTCCTTGCCGGTTCCGCTTTCACCCCTCAGTAAGACTGTTGCATGTGACGGAGCAACTCTGTGAATGGATTCAAAGACTTCCTGCATGCTGTCAGAGTGTCCGATAATATTTTCAACACGGTATCGTGCCTTTAATTGATGTTTAAGATTTTCTTTTTCCCGCAGGAATGCCTCCCGTTCCTTTTCGATCTCGGTATGGAGTTGGACGGACTGGGCTATCAAAGTTGCGATGATCTTCAGTAATCGCAAATCTTTTTCGAATGTTATCGACGTGGAACTAAAAAGCCTGTCTACACTCAGGACGCCGAGTATGTTGCGCCTGAAGGTAATCGGTACACAGAGAAAGGCGATATTCTCTTTTTTGAGCATTTTTCTTGAACCGGTTTTATTGAGAAATAACGGCTCTTCACCTATATTCGGGATCACAATCGGGGCGCCATGCTTAGCAACACGGCCAATGATACCTTCACCAAGCTTATACCTTCCGCTCTTGATAGCTTCCCGGGACATTCCGTATGCGGCGATGATAGATACGACGTCATCGATCCTGAGCGCAACGGTCCCCCTTTGCATATCAAGGTATTCTGATAATACTCTCATCACTCCTCTCAGGTTAGACCTGAGATTCAGCGATGAACCGAGGAGCTTGCTTATCTCATAGAGGGCGGTTAATTCAAGTGTTCTGTAATCTTTGTGCATATTCTTAACTATTTGAAAATAAGGAGATTATTGGATGATTATATACCATTATCCCTATGCTTTCAAATAAATTCCCCTGCTCTTTACGAACAGAATTCAGTCCAAGTAGGAAGTTCTTCCAATTGTTTCAGATAGGGATATGCGGTATTCTGGA
>CP070737.1:292800-295958 GCA_020347665.1 Nitrospiraceae bacterium | reverse complement strand
ATAAAAAACAGAAGGGGAGTAAAGAGTATGGTAAACAGAACCGGCCGTTCACCGGTTGAACGGTTAATGATCGCGCACAGGATAAAAACGGCCAGGAAGGAGACCGGGAGGCTCACGTTCCATCTTCTCAGTCTCCAGAAAACGATACAGACGGTAAGCACGAGGAGTACGGCCCTGAGGAGAATCATGCCGGTTGAACCTGTGTTTTCGTAGATAAAGTAAAAAAGTACCTGACAGAGCCAGTACTGTTTTAATATGAAATTTTCTCTCAGCGGGTGGAGGTTTTTATTTTCATCGAGTGTCGAGACAAAAGAAAAAGGATCAGCATCAGGGAGAGTACCGGTGTTAACGATATGTCTTCCCGTAGCGATATGCCACCAGAAGTCCGCGTCAAAAAGGGGGATTGACGCCATCTGATAAAAAAAAGTCAGAATCAGGAGTATGATTGCTGCTATGCCGATAAAATATGTTTTTCTGTTATGCATTAAAAAAATGGCAGGGTTAGGGGGGACCCCCTAACCCTGAGCGTGTATCCTAGTCAGAATAAAGTGTTTTTGTATGGAGCGTGTTTCCGTCCTTGTCAAATGCTGTTACCGTCATGGAGTACGGCGCTGCAGAGGTGTTCGCTACATTGACACCTCCCTGAGTTTCACCGGACAGCCAGAGGCTGTTAGTCGGATTCCATGGCGACATCTCTGAAGACAGCGCCTGCTTGGCTGAGATATACGCGCTTCCAAGGTTTCCTGCATTCAAATATACACCAAGCTGAGAATTGTTGACATCGACAGCACCACCAGAGGTGCCAACAACCCCGTCACCATTTGAATCCACTTCGATCAATCCGGCCTGAACTCCTGTGCCGACTCCTTTCAGGCCCGAATTAAGCCATGCCTGGAGTTCCGGTTCGGATGCAGAAGCAGCTCTGGTCACTGCACCTTTTCTTGACCGTTCCTGCATGCCTATATATCCCGGAATTGCGATTGCCGCGAGAATGCCGATGATGGCAACAACGATCAGGAGTTCGATCAGGGTAAAACCCTTTTGATTCCTGACATTATTCATTGCTTTAAACATACCTTCCTCCTTTCTTATGATCTGTGATCACGTGTTTTGATCATACTTTTTTGAATATGATCTCATGATGCTGATACTTCTTGAACTGTGTCAATCACCTCCTTTGTATTTTCCATCTTGATCATGAATTTCTGCAGATTTCATGCCAGTTTCTCATAATAAAATTATGTATTAATAACAATAAGTTCGATCAAAAATGGTATGTGGAAGAGCGTGTTGTGTCAAGGGATGTCTGACAAAATATGTCATTATGATGGAAAAAATATGTTTTTTTTGATCTCCTTAATGGCCATTAATCCGAGGTTATTAATTTCGAATAGAATACAATGCCAATCTTATCCTGAGCAACAAGATTAATAAACGGCTCACCCGCGCCATGCGTACATGAAACGCGCCCGGCAGCAGCCGGGCCGGCAAGCCATAAAGGGGTTGTTGGAAACCATGGTGATGTTTCATTCAATAAGGCATTACGCGCGCCTATGTATAATGCACAGAGCTGATTCGCGTTAGCAAGGGCAGTCGCAAGCGTGTCATTGGTTGCATCGCTCGAGTCGACCATACCATCACCAGTGGAATCTACTTCAATGAGCGGACCGGTTTTCCGTGCTGATTGTATCCATGCTGCCAGTTCACTTTCAGATGCGGAGACAGCTCTGACGACCGAGCCTTTTTTCCCTCTCTCCTGTAAGCCGAGATATCCGGGAATGGCAATCGCAGCGAGAATACTGATGACCACTACAGTTATCATCAGCTCGATTAAGGTGAAGCCATTATTCTTCTCTAAAATAACCATATGTATTTTTTCGACAATCTACAATAGAATAATAAATAAATGCAACTTTCTCTGCAAAAATTGTTCATATCATGAAATTTTTCTTTGCGTAGATATCAAACAGCTTTGTAACATATAAGTTATGGTATAATCTTAAAATTAATAAAAACCGTTTATTATTCGTATGAAATATATTGGTCTTGATGCAGGTTCGGTCAGTGTCAAGGCTGTTGTCCTTGATGAGAAAGGCAATAACCTTGAACGCCATTATCTCAGGCATAAGGGGCATCCCCTGAATGTTGCCCTTGATATGCTGAAATCAATCGTAACTTTACAGGGCACGACCTCTGAAAACAGGAATTATTCCCTCTCTCTGACCGGTTCAGCCGGGCGGTTGCTGGGGACGGTTCTTATGATTGAGCCGGTAAACGAAGTTGTTGCGTATTCCTACGCCACGCGCATACTCTTCCCTCACGTACGTACGATTATCGAACTCGGGGGAGAAGATTCAAAATTGATTATCCTTGAGGAGGATTCTCTGTCTGCAAAGGATTTTTCCATGAATTCTGTGTGCGCGGCAGGGACCGGCTCGTTTCTTGACCAGCAGGCAGAACGCCTCCGGCTGACCATCGAAGACTTCAGTGAGCTGAGCCTGAAATCGAAAAAGCCGCCGCGGATTGCCGGCCGGTGCAGTGTCTTTGCGAAATCAGACATGATACACCTGCAACAGATCGCTACCCCGGTTGAGGACATTACAGCAGGCCTCTGTTTTGCGGTTGCACGCAATTTTAAGGGATCAATTGCGCGGGGCAGGCAGCTGGTTCCTCCGGTATCCTTTGTCGGCGGTGTGGCCGCAAACAGGGGAATGATACGGGCATTCAAAGAGGTGTTCGGTATAGATGAGTTGCTTGTTCCCGAGGAGTACGCGGTGATGGGGGCCCTTGGAGCTGCTTTGAAGGATAGGGATTCAGGAAAACAGCATGCTTTCGATCTCCAGCAGCTTAAAGATTTTATTCATTCAGTAAAACCCGTTGAAAAAGGGTATGTCCCTCTTGTCTCTGAAGGTGAAGACTTTTTCGAGAGACATAATGGAAACAGTTCCGGTTATCAGGCCCCAGGTCCTGCCTCACTGACTCCTACCCGTTTTTCTCGAGTGAAGGCGTATCTGGGTGTTGATGTCGGATCAATCAGTACCAACCTCGCCGTTATTGATGAGGACCACAATGTGCTCGCCAAGCGATATCTGATGACAGCAGGCAGACCCATAGAAGCGGTCAAACAGGGTCTTGAGGAGATTGGGCGTGAAGTGGGC
>CP070737.1:288122-292700 GCA_020347665.1 Nitrospiraceae bacterium | reverse complement strand
ACCTTTTCTGCCTGCTTCCTGACAGAGATTCTTTAGTTTGCATGGGGAATGCAAAAATGATGCTAAATCATGCCTCTTTTTCATAAGCCTGGATTTATCATTTTTTTTAACTACTTACACGTTTTGCCTGCTGTTCTGCCCAGGATTTAATCTGCCAGAAAATGTCAAAAAATTGTGCCATATGACCAAAAAATTGATTTTTCAACACCAGGCCTTATGATTTACAATATCAACGCTATGTCACGTGTCATTGTCAGATGTTCATCATATGATTATGAAGAACTGAGACCACTGGTCTTTGAACTGCTCGGTCTTCTTGATGGTCAACGCATTAATAAAAACAGCCGGGTTCTCATAAAACCAAACTTCCTTGCGCCCGCACCCCCTGAAAAGGCAATGCTTACGCATCCCCTGATCATCAGGGCAGTCGCGGAATATGCGCTTGAGAAAGGTGCTCGCGTCCAGGTATCAGACAGTCCTGCAATGGGGACCTTTGACAGGATTATAAAAGAAAGCGGCATACAACAGGCCCTTAACGGATTAGAAGTTGAATTGAAAGAGTTTCAGGATTCTGTGCGAGTGGATATCGGCCCTCCTTTTCATACCATTGAAATGGCACGAGATGCCCTGAACGCGGATGTTGTGATTAATCTGCCTAAGCTAAAGACGCATACACAGATGCTTCTCACCCTCGGGGTAAAAAACCTGTTCGGCTGTATTGTTGGTCTGCGTAAACCAGAATGGCATTTCAGAACAGGTATTGACCGTGATATGTTTGCCCGTCTTCTTGTAAAGGTGTTTCAATCAGTAAATCCGTCAATAACCATACTCGACGGTATCCTGGCTATGGAAGGCGACGGACCCGGCAAAAGCGGAACGCCGAGACATCTTGGTATCATTATGGCCAGCAGTGATGCCATAGCAATCGATATTACGGTCTGTAAGATGCTCGGCATTCATCCTGATGTCTTGCTGACAAATAAGGCCTCTCGAGAAAGCAATCCTGTTGAAACATCTGTAGAGATAGAAGGTGCCCTGCCGGTTCTCCACGATTTCATATTCCCGGAGATGATCCCGCTTGTATTCGGCCCTGAACGGTTGCACGGTTATATGAGAAGGCATCTTGTTCAGAAACCCGTATCCGATGGTAACCTGTGCAGGATGTGTGGTGAATGCTGGAGCTATTGTCCGGCCAATGCAATAAGGCCAGAGAAGAAGAATCTGCGATTTGATTATGACAAATGCATTAGATGCTATTGTTGCATCGAGGTCTGTCCGCACGGGGCACTGAGGGCAAAGGAACCGCTTATTGGCAGACTGGTCAGACGTATTTACAGAAAATAATACGCTTCTTCCTTTTTTCTCGCCGTCGCTTTAATACACCGTTATCTGTTATATGAGACATATCATAATTTAGCTACCCAGTTGCATGATATAATACGAAAAATGACAGTCAAGGAGGATACAGCATGATCAAGACGTCATCATATATTTCAATCCTGTGCGTTCTGCTTGTCTTCGCATATCCCTCATACGCTTCAGAGGGCCACGACCACTCAGGACATGGAAAAACCAGCACTGAAAAGAAGCAGGAAATGGGCGAACACGCCGGCCATCACGAAAAAACAGTTACTCAGAAAAAACATTTTGATTATATCAGGACATTGTCACCCGCTGGTTATGATATGGTTCTCGGCAGAAAAAATCCGCTTCCTGAGTTGCTTCCGGAGGTGGCAACGGACAGTGAAGGCAACACTGTTAAGGTTTTCAAGCTGCGTGTCGAGGATGTTACATTTGAAATGTATCCGGGCAAATTCATTACAGGGTGGGGATTTAACAGTTCGATTCCCGGTCCAACCATCCGGGTAACAGAGGGTGATAGAATAAGGATAATCCTTGAGAATAATACTGAAACTGCTCACACAATCCATGTACACGGGCAGATAAAGCCGGTTGAGATGGACGGCGTTCCGTATCTCGGGCAGAAGCCCGTCGAAAAGAATCAGTCGTATGCCTATGAATTTGTGGTCACAAACCCGGGTACGCACTGGTATCACTGTCATGTGGATTCTGCCCATCACGTAGACATGGGAATGTATGGCGCATTCGTTGTTGAACCAAAAGACAGGGATATCCAACACGACAGGGAATATGTCATGATGCTCGATGAGTGGCCTACAGGACATATCCACATTCATGAAAATGCAGCGCCGATTTCAGATCACACAGAACATGGTGTAGTAACCGAGCATCCGGGTATTCCGAGACACGAAGAGCATGCCAAAAAACCGGCTAAAAGAGACTGGTATCCGGAGACACATACCCCGTACCAGCCAGTCTACGACGGGTTTACGATCAACGGGAGGGCATTTCCTTTTACTGAGCCTGTTACAGTAAAAAAGGGAGAACGGGTAAGAATTCGTTTCATTAACACCGGCTACAAATCGCATTTCATGCATACACACTCACACAAATTCATTGTCGTCGCACGGAGCGGCAGCCGCGTGAGTGAACCGCAAAAGATTGATACGGTTGAAATAGGGGCCGGACAGCGGGTAGATATTATCCTGTTCGCTGACAATCCCGGAATATGGCCCCTTCACTGTCACCGGCTTGACCACGTTGCCAATGACCACATCTACCCGGGCGGGATGATGACGTTTATTGTGTATGAGGAATAATCACTAATGATGCAGGGATACACGATGATTGTGTATACTCATGATTCAGGATTCCTGTCTCAGGACATCAGTATAAAGGAAATATTTCTATCTTTAAACAGTTCTTGAGCGAAATTGCGAGATTCAGGGATAATCCGCTCTTGGCGAAGGGGAAGGGTCCCGCTTGAGAGGGATGAATGTGCTTTGTTTGAGTCACGACGTGTCGGGGCGAGTTTGCACATTCATCTGACCCAAGCTTTAGAACAGTAAAAATTTTACTTAGGGAAGCGAAAGAACTGTTTAAGGATTACACAAACAGGGAACCCATGTTATCCTGTCGATATCGACAATCACTGCTGAATTATCTGTTCAATAACGTCTGACCACGCTTTATACCCTTCGTCGCTTACGTGGACACCGTCTTCAAGGAGATACGCAGCTATCGGCCTTTCTTTGCCGTCCAGAAACGTCGCGTGGATGTTGATATACTCAACATCTTCCTCTTTCGCAATTTTTTTCAGCTTATCATTCACTTCAATGATTTCGTCATTGGAGATCATGGGAAAGAGCACGGGCAGAAGACTATGGATGTATACATGCGTATGAGGCCAGATTTTCCTGATTCTTTCCAGCACCCGCTGGTACAGTGAAACAAAACCGCCATCTCCCATGGCAAGATTGTTGATCCCTGTCATGATAAATATGCGATCAGGCTGTTCAATGCTGTTCATAACCCGATCAAGACGGGACAGTAGGTCTCCAACCGTCTCACCCGCTATTCCCCGGTTATAGACAATGTGCTCCGGGAACCGCTGCTCCCAGTCAAAAAATTCAATTAATGAATCACCGATAAAAAGAAGTCTTTTTTTCTTTGCCATGCGATTGTGCCTGTTGGTGTGTCACACCATATACAAGTGGATTATGCTATGTGCTGAAGATCATGAGAAGATTACCCTGCAGCCTTTTTGACTTTGCCAAAGGTCGTCAAAAGAAAATCATATTTATGTTTAAGGTCAACAAGGGATTTCAAAAGAACTGCATAGAGCGGGTTGTTTCTCAAATACGGCTTTAAGGTGTTTGCCATTCTCACCAGATGCCTCTCGCACTCTTCTACACAGCTGGTCTCCTTGTCTCTGAAGGCTTCATCATACGTATAAAAGATCTCAAGAAATATATCGGAAACCAGACAGAATTCACTGAGTATGGTCTGGGAGACCGCGTCCTGCTGGGTTATTCTTTTTTTCCGAAGCCTCCGTAAAAATTCAACCAGTTCAGCCTGAATGCTTTTTAACTGTTTGATGATAAGTTTAAGATCATCCTTATCCCGGTGAAAGATATTTTTGAACACATAGGTCTTCGAAATTTTCTTCCAGTGCTTCACATGGTCTTTCTTCCAGTCAGCCATATCCTGCCAGAATGCTACCAGTCTTCTATCAAAATCTTTTCTCTGGGCAAAAAGACTGTATGTTTCATACATTAAATCATCAAGCTTTCTGCCCAAGGAAATTATTTCCTTAATTTCTTTCGCATGTGGTCGCATAGTTAGCCCCAAATACATCAAGTGAGTATGTTTAAGATTAACATATTTAGCCATAAATGATAAGAAAAAAATACAGGATCACAAAGGCGGGAGATCGCAATTATTTATTTGATATCAAAGCGTTAGAACGCCAGTTATTCTTTTTCAGTTCTTTTTTAATACTGAGAGCCTTTTCCTGGCGTATATTCCCATATTGTTATCCGGAGCAACACTGAGCTGCGCTGAATATGCGTCGATTGCCGAGCTTTTTTTGTACATTCTTTCATAATTCATGCCCATATATCCATAGACATCAGGGTGTTTTTTTACACGCTGAGCGAATTTTCCGAAATAATCAAGGGCATCCTGCGGTCTGTTGAGTTCATGATTACAGAGCCC
>CP070737.1:283367-288022 GCA_020347665.1 Nitrospiraceae bacterium | reverse complement strand
CTCCCATCCCCTGTCCATGAGTCTCATATCTGCATTATCATGTCTCAAGAGCAGCCGGTATTCCGCACGGGACGTAAAGAGCCGGTACGGCTCACTGGTTCCTTTTGTTATCAAATCGTCTATCATAACCGCTGTGTAGGCTTCGTGCCTGCCGAGCACAAGCGGCTTTCTGCCCATGATTTGGAGAGACGCATTGATGCCGGCCATGAGGCCCTGTGCAGCAGCCTCCTCATAACCGGATGTTCCATTGATCTGACCAGCCAGAAAAAGCCCTTTTATCTTTTTTGTCTCGAGCGAGTGCCTCAACTGGGTCGGAAAAACAAAATCATATTCGATCGCATACGCCGGCCTCATAACCTCAACATCCTCAAGACCGGGAATCGTCCTGATGAACTGCATCTGGACCTCAAAAGGAAGGCTTGTTGATATGCCGTTTGCATAGTATTCTTTTGTCTCAATGCCCTCGGGCTCAAGAAATACTTGATGTCGCTCACGTTCGGCAAAACGAACAATTTTATCCTCAATCGACGGGCAATACCTCGGCCCGATCCCGGTGATTTTTCCGCTATACATTGCTGAACGGTACAGGTTCTTGTGAATGATGTTGTGAGTGTTTTTATTTGTATACGTTATGTAGCAGGGAAGCTGGGGATTTTCAATCTTCTCTGTACTGTGTGAAAAGGGAATGGGGGGATCATCACCCCACTGCGGTTCGGTCTTAACAAAATTAATGGTTTTTGCATCAAGTCTCGGCGGCGTCCCGGTTTTGAGCCGGCCCATCTGTAATCCTATCTTTCTGAGGCAATCAGAGAGTCCCAGAGAGGGAAATTCTCCTGCCCTCCCCGCTGCAAAACTTTCCTGTCCAACATGCATCAGTCCTTTCAAGAACGTACCAGTCGTAACGATCACCGCTCTCGCTCCAAATACGATCCCGAGAGAGGTCCTTACCCCTCTTACTGTTCCCTCATCAACCAGGATTTCTTCAGCAGTTGCCTGTTTAATATCCAGACGTTCTTGCAGTTCAAGGGATTGTCTCATTTTGAGACGGTATGTAACCCGGTCTGACTGGGAACGCAGTGACCAGACAGCAGGCCCTTTTGACTTGTTCAGCATCCTGAACTGTATGCCGGCTTTATCAGTTACCTTTGCCATCTCACCACCAAGGGCATCGATCTCCCTTACGAGATGGCCTTTTGCCAGCCCCCCGATTGCTGGGTTACAGGACATCTGCGCAATGGTATCAATGTTCATCGTGAGGATACAGGTTGACAAGCCAAGGCGGGCAGAGGCAAGGGCAGCCTCGCATCCTGCATGGCCTGCACCAATAACTATGATGTCATAGGTTTTTGATTTTTCCATTTTTCACATATCGAATGCATTATCACAAACACTCCAGAAACCACTGTTTCTGTTATATCCTGCCTCACCGGTCTGTTCCAAAGAACTATTATCTATCACGTAACATGAACACAAAAGATCGAACAGGAGGATATACTAAAAAAGCTTTTTGCGAAATTTGTACCCCTTATAACTGAAGATAACACTGTCGGGAGTGATTTCTTCGAGTTTCAGGTCATCAGTAACAGCCTGTCCTTCCTTCACGGTTTTTCCATAAGTATTTATCATCCGGGAACTCGGATCATCAGAGTACAGATGGACAGTTATAATCAGCTCCGGAAGTTCCTTTTGAACGGAATACGGCAGTTCTTCAGGGTTATATATCGTATTTCCCCCCGGCTTTGTCACCTCAACGGGGGGAGCCGGCTTATGAGAGGAATGAGCAGGTTCATCAGTCTTCAGCGAGGCAAAAACCGGCCGCTCACGCATAAGGTCTCCCTCAGACACATCAGTGGCTGTTTTGGCGGCATGCTTTTTTATCGCCTTACGGGGCTTGACTGCCACGGGGCCTTCTCCTGATGCATCAGCCAAAGTTGTCCGCTCTCTTCCATCCCGAGCGTCCGGCACTGATGACGATATGATCTCCTCCGGGGCTGTCTGCCACGGGTTCAACCACCATAAAAAAACGCCTGTGTTCAATAATAAAACACCGATGACAATATACAGCCACCACGTCTTTCTTTGCGAGTGCGTTATCTCAGCATCATGAACGGTAAGGAGTTCCGGCACTTCACCCCTCTTTCGTTTTCTGTCCGCCTTCTTTAATGCATCAAGAATGAAAGACATCTCAGCTTGTTTCCTGCGATGCGATAATCTTCGGAACAGAGTTGTCCGTTGCGGCATTTATACGGATGATTGTCTGGGGTCCAATAATGCCGTCTGCTACCAAACCTTCGTTACGCTGAAACTCTATGACTTCTCTGACCAGCTCTTTCCCATATACAATACTTCCCTGAGTATGCGTAGTACGTCCGTTGAGTACGGCAAGCCGATCGTCCAACCATCTGATTGTAGCATTGCGGTCTCCCGGTTTTATCATTTTATTATTATAGTTTTCAGGGCTATGCCACAGCAGGCTGTATTCCCCGAACCAGAGAGACTGGAGTTCATGAATATCAACTGTCTTTTCTTCGGTGCCTATTACAAATGTCGCTGTATTTCCTGTGAGTTTTGTTAATGTGCCATAAAACTCCTGTCCCTCGCCGTCAAAAAACGTTAAGACAGCAGGTCTGTTTAAATTCCGTATACTTCCCAGACTGCCCCGCTTAAAAAGGCAGCGTAAGCCCATTGCTTCAGCTTGTTGGCAGGCCGTACTGTTTTTCTTCAGATGTAAATCCAGGCCCCACTGCCTGAAGAGGGCTTTGTATGCCAGCAGTTTGCTTGCAGACACCGGTCGTTCTGATGACCACGCAAGAGAATCCAGCGGCATGCTATCGACGTTCGTCTCTGCTGCATTCACGCTCTGAAGCGGTGCAGGCGTGTTTTCTGTCATCGTCTTTGTCGTATATTTATACGGATTATAAAAAGCCTGAACTATCAATCCGCCGGCCATAATGACCACCAGGATAGCCAATGCCCAAAGAGATTTCCTGCTATACGATACGTGCTCCTGTTCCACTCCAAGCACTTCCTGGGATGCAACATCCAATGTTTTCTTGTCGACGTTCTCTTTCCCCAGTACATATGTGCCGAGTAATGCACGATCACACAAAAGGTTAATCACTCTCGGGATACCGCCGCTCAATTCATACACCGTATCAGTTATAGATCGGGGAAAGAGTTTTGGCAGCCCCCCCGCCACCTGGAGGCGGTGGGATATATAGGAAGCAACTTCATCTCTCGAGAGCGCATCCAAATGATATCGTGCTGTGATTCGTTGTGAAAGCTGTCGCATATGCGGGCGAGACAGTAATGCCCTGAGCTCAGGTTGTCCAAGCATTATTATCTGAAGCAGCTTCCGTTCGTCAGTCTCCAGGTTAGTAAGCAGACGTAACTGCTCCAAAACATCAGGACTCAGATTTTGCGCCTCCTCAAGAATAAGCAAGGTATTGCGCCCCCTCGCGTGCGCATTCAGCAGATAATCGTTAATGCGGTCAACCATAACTTTATTACTGACTGAACCCTGAGCATAGCTGATATCGAGCTCATCGCATACGGTTGCCAGTAATTCCTCAACCGTAATTTTCGGGTTTAAGATAAAGGCAATATCAGTATTGTCCGGCACCTGATCCATAAAGCACCGGCATACTGTCGTTTTGCCGGTTCCCACTTCGCCGGTCAGAAGCACAAATCCATTGTCACTTCGCACTCCGTATAATAAATGTGCCAGGGCCTCCCGATGCTTTTCACTCATATAGAGATAGCGGGGATCAGGGGCAATCGAGAAAGGCATTTCCTTTAAGCCAAAATATTCGCAGTACATAGCTGTTATAGAGCCTTAGAAATTACTTTTCAAGAGTAATATAAAGAACAGGAAAAATACAATTTTTTCCTGCAATAGATTTTCAAAAGACGATGCCGGCCTGCACGGGAGACGTCACGTCCATGCAATTTCAGCATCATACACCGTTCTCATACATCAGACGTTTAATGTAACTATATGGGGATCAAGCATTTTCCCATTGATGTGCAATAAGGCAATCGTAACCGGCAATGTGAATCTCCGGGGGCCAGCGCTTCCGGGATTCAGATACAGCACACCCTTGTGCGTTTTAATGCTCGGGCGATGGGAGTGTCCGCTAATCACGGCCTTGACTGAAGCGGTGTTCGGATCAGATTCAAGCCTGCTCAGATCATGCGCAACATACAGCAATCCATGTTCAAGCTCAATGATTTCACGCACCGGGAGATCTGCTGCCCAGGGATCTCTGTCCATATTGCCTCTGACAGCTATAACAGGAGCAATAGCCTTTAAATCATCAATTACCGAAGGGCTGCCAACGTCACCGGCGTGAATAATGAGGTTTACTGCTTTCAGTGCTTCAAATGCTTCCGGTCTCAGTAATCCGTGGGTGTCCGATATGATACCAACAGTATGTGTCCCTTTTAAATCACCGTGGGTTTTCATAAGAATAATATGAGAACAATAGACATCCGAGATTTATATTGTACGGCTTTCAGGCAGTATTATCCATCGAAGGTGATCTCTGCACATCAGACACTGAAATTTTCCACTGAATACCTTTTTCGAAACTCTGTTATTTCAAACCAAGACCGTATATAATGAGTACAGTATGAAAATCTGCTCCACCACAACA
>CP070737.1:278543-283267 GCA_020347665.1 Nitrospiraceae bacterium | reverse complement strand
CCAATATTGCCTTCCTGAATAAGATCATTCAGCGGCAATCCTTTTCCGCCATAATGCTTGGCTATACTGATAACCAATCTGAGATTGTGTATAATGAGTTCATGTTTTGCCTGTAAAACATCCTTTCGGGATCGCGCGATAATCCGGCATTGTTTCTTGAAGTTCTCAATATTCAATCCGGTTTCCGACTTAATTCGTTTACGCAGATCAGATAATTCCTGGTCTTCTCTACTCAGCTTCGTATAATTACCGACTTTTCCTTTTTGGGTTGATGATGAATGCTTTATGAGTCTTCGGGAACCATTGCGTGCAATTTTTCGTTCCAATGCCTCGACATCCTTGAGAAGACTTTCCAGCATTATAATGCATTGACTTATAAGGTCTTCCGACGCCAGATAATTTTCCTGTTCTTCTTCCCTGTTATTCTTCTTGCGTACGACTGCTTGAAATCTCTTGTAGAGCGGCATGATCGTGATGAGGTCATTTATCCTTTCCCTACCGCCGGCAAGTCTTTGTGCCAGCGTTGCTTCATCATTCCTGGTCAGAAGCTCAGAATTTCCCATCGAGCGAAAATAGACCTGTACAAGATCATCCCGCCTTTTAGGGGCACCGACTGCTTTCTCTTCTGACCCATCAGAGGGGTCGCGTTCAGAAGCGGGCCTCGGGCCTTCTCCGGAATACTGATAGTAGTCTTTCGCCGACTGATCCGGTGAATCTTCTTCATAACATACTGTGCTGCTTATCTCGTCATAAGACCACATATTAACCTCCCTGTGCTCAAATCAATAAAAACCTGAGCACTCTACGGTTTAAAAGATAATCATTCATAACGGCTATTCCCTTTGCCTTCATTCCATTTCGGGTTGATATCTCATCAGCCGCAAACAAAAAAAAGCCTGTTCCTTAAAAAAGAAACAGGCTTTTCACATTACTGCTATTTTTTGGGCAAGCGCTGTTTCTTCGGCAACCCGGCGGTCCCTCGCTTCATTCAGGACCCGTGGTTTTGTGCCCTCTGGTTACCCAGAGTTTACCTTTTCGGAAACGTGCTAAAAGTCAATTTTTCAAAGAACCATTACTTCTATTGTTTCCATTAAAGACAGTTTCAAATGTATCGCAATGGCAATAATTTGTCAAGCTTTTTTTTGACACAAAATGTCACCAGCGCAACTTAGTCATTAATTTGTTTTAATATTAATAGCTTACAGTTGTTCTATTTAAGCCATTTCTGAAAATGAAATACCCTGTGCTTCATCGGTTCATGCAATTTTTTCCATAAAGATGCATATCCTTATTTTATCCACTTCTTGATCTCTATGGAATTATGGTATGCAACAATGGCCCATCAGGAGTCACTGTTCAGTCGCACTGCATCCGGTTTCAGGTTCACGGTGTTAATTTTTTGCGGAACAAAACACTTCTTCAGGTTGTCTCAAAACCAGAGAACAGAAAAAGAAAGGAGAAACATTATGCGTTATGTAACTGTCACACTTCTTCTATGCATTATCCTGCTGTCTTCAGCAGCACCGGCAATTTCACACAAAGGAGGCAATGTAGAAGTCAGTATCATCTCTGACAACGGAACAGTGTTTCAAACCATACCGCATCGGGATATTCATCGCAAAAAAACGCGTACGATCAAAAAATATCTAGAGGCTCGAAAAGGCGAAAACTACAGTATCGTTATACGAAATAACATGGCTTCCAGAGTCGGAGTTGTCATCGCTGTTGACGGAAGGAATATTATTTCGGGCAAAAAATCTCATCTCAGGCACAGCGAAAACATGTATATTGTAAACGCATACGGACACGCACAGTATCAGGGATGGAGAACAAGCCAAGATACAGTTCACCGATTTTACTTCACTCATACTGAAGATTCGTATTCCATGAGGACATTCAGCGATTCATCGGCTATGGAAGTTATTGCGGTAGCGGTCTTTCGCGAAAAAGACCAGGAGCGATTTTCTTTATTCAAGAATAGGGGCAGACAGGATGCAGCCGCTCCAAAAGTTCCTTCGGTCGGAGAAGCAGAACGTTCCGGCAAAGACAGAGCAGGTACCGGATTCGGCAATAGCTCATATTCTCCGGTAGTAACGGTCTCGTTTAAGCCCGAGCGAAATCCGTTCAGGACAACGCTTATCAAATACGAGTGGCATGACGTCCTCTGCAAAAAGGAAATTATTGAATGTTCGTTTCAGACAGGAAACAGGCTATGGGATGAATACGAATTCGCCCCCTATCCGCCGGACTTTTAAAACAAGTGAATGATCGGGAAAGGTGTAACAAGCTAGTCACGCCGCTGGCTGACTAGCTTGTTGTTTGAAAAGCAAAAAACACTTATTTGGGAGGGAGCGTTTCAACGAAATCCCTGGTCTCGTCTAATATTGTCGCAAGCTCTTCTTCACTTTCAAGGCCCACTTTTTCCATCATGACCCATCCTTTCATGGGCCTGCCGGTAATATCAAAAGGCCGGACATGCTGAGACCCCAGTGCTTCCTTTGAGCCCTTTTCCCCCGTCTGAGAATAAGAAAATCTTTATACACCCCGCAGAACACATTCCCTCGCAGAAGATAACATACACCGCCAAACATCTTTTTCGAATCCGTGTTTTTCCATGAAGCTACTATTTTCTTGATCCGGCCTGCTATCTCTTCATTGCATGCCATATTCCCTTCCCTGCCGTTATTTCATGTCGTCTGTTCTGCCTCCACCAGTTCTTATCAGTGGATTGAACAATCCCGTTGAATATCACAAAGCAATACAGCAGGTGTACGATGATAGTCATCCGTTTCTTCTCTTCATGCTGTCCGCGGCTCACTATCTGTAATACGTTTCATTTCTTTATTTAATTATCTTCTCAACTTTACGGGCATGTCTTTTTGCTCATTGCTCTTTGCTGCGCGGTTCCTCTATTTACGGCTTCCAGATCTCGGGGGTCATGCTTCCCATGGTTCCGAATTCGATGAGCGAGGGTTTGATAACAATTAACGCATAATTGGGATCATCAGGTCCGCTAAAGTAGTTCTTTAACTCATCATACCAGTATGCATGGCGCGATTGTTCGTCCGTTACAATCTCAGCACTGCCCTCAACCTGCACCCATTGCTCTGCTGTTTCCAGATCGTGCACCCCTGCACAGATGTGAATATTCGGATTTTTTCTTATCTGAGCAACCTTTCTGGATTCAAGATGCGTACAAAAGCGAAATATCAGATACTCATCAGCATTACCCACCATATAACGGGTCCACGGCTTGCCATCCTCGGTGATCGTTGCAAGATTCATCAACTGCATCTCTTTTGTTGCATTCAATATTCTCTGTCGTAAATCGGCCATTAGATTATTCCCCCTTCGCGGCAATTCAATTCCTGATTTAAGTATAGCAAAGCAGAGAGAGAAAACAATGAAAAGTTCAGACGTCATGTCAGCATTCTTTATTGCGTCTCAGCACAGATATGGTACCGGATGAGATAAAATGAGGTATAATCTGAGAAAATACAATATAAGAGTCCGGATCTACTTCTGGAGGTTATCTATGGGGGAAAAAGGTAATTCAGTCCATAAGGTCATCATTATTGGTTCAGGCCCGGCAGGTCTGACCGCTGCACTGTACGCTGCCAGATCACAATTGAAACCACTTGTCTTTGAAGGGATGTCACCAGGAGGACAGTTATTGACTGCAACAGAAGTTGAGAATTATCCAGGGTTTCCAGAAGGAATCCAGGGGCCTGAACTCATGGAGTCATTTAAAAAACAGGCAGAACGCTTTGGGGCTGAGATCACTGCAAAAATCGTCGAGAAAGTCGACTTTCTCCATAGACCCTTTACGGTCTGGAGTAATGACCGGCAGAAATATCAGTCACATGCTGCAATCATTGCCACAGGTTCTTCATATAAATGGCTTGGACTTGAATCAGAGGAAAAACTGATCGGGCATGGCGTAAGCGCATGCGCCACGTGCGATGGTTTTTTCTTTAGGGATAAAGAAGTAATTGTTGTCGGCGGTGGTGACTCTGCAATGGAAGAAGCACTCTTTCTTGCCCGATTGGTTTCAAAGGTAACCATTATTCATAGAAGAGATCAGTTCCGTGCCTCGAAAATTATGAGTGACCGCGTTCTCCAACACCCCAAAATCACCGTCACCTGGAACAGCGTTGTTGAGGAGATTCTCGGTGATCCCGATACTACCGGTGTAACGGGTCTACGCATTAAGAATGTTCTCAGTGGGGAGCGGGAAAATATTTCGTGCTCCGGAGTCTTTATTGCGATAGGGCACAAACCCAATACCTCTCTGTTTGAAGGCATTCTTGATATTGACAAGAACGGGTACCTGGTCACAAAACCCGGTTCAACCCATACGAGTGTTGAAGGGATATTCGCCTGCGGAGAGGTCCAGGATAACACCTATCGCCAGGTTATCGTTTCTGCGGGCTCCGGTTCCATGGCGGCCATTGATGCAGAACACTGGCTGGAGTCTTGCGACCTCTGTTAAAAAGAAAGGCAGAAAGATAAATCGTTGAAATAAAGCTGATGTCATAGAGCGACGGCATATGAAAATCTTAATGCTGTTTTACAGTCTCGTTGGATTTTTTCTCGTCACTTCAGTGCGTTCACCATTGTCTTCAGAACCCATACGTATATTTCTGAGCGGTGACGTAATGACCGGGAGGGGTATTGATCAGGTATTGCCATACCCGTCCGATCCGACAATCTACGAATCATAC
>CP070737.1:273713-278443 GCA_020347665.1 Nitrospiraceae bacterium | reverse complement strand
TTTGTACTTGTGCTATTGTGCTATTCTTACCTTCTGTCCTTCCTGAAGCGAATAAACTCCCGCAATTGCTATCCATTCACCGGGATTGAGTCCTTCGTCTATCAAAATTCCATCGTCCGAGAGTTTCCCTGTTGTTACTTTTCGCAGGGTCACCTGTCCGCTTTCTTCATCAATGACCCATACAAAATTCTCCTTCTGTGCGTCTGTTGAATAAACAGCTGAGACTGGGATTATTATTCCCTCAGCACCGGCACTAATTGCTGACTCCCGGTCACTGCGGGCCTGTCCGGCCATCCCCGGCAGGATTGTAATATCATCAGGCTGGTCCATGATCAGGGTAACGGGATAGGTGCGCGTTGTTTTGGAAGCCTCCTTGCCGATCTCCTTGATAACTCCTGAAATTTCACGATCAGGGAAGGCATCAAACCGGACAAAAACTTTCTTCACTTTTGGGGCCTGTGAAATAAGGTTTTCGGGAACGTTTACGATGAATTCAATTTTGCTGGTATCGACGATCCTCACAATCTCCTGTTTTGCCTGAACATCTTCATAATTCTCTACGAACGTCTCAACGACAGTACCGTTGAATGGAGCCTTTAGATAGGTATAGCTCAAGGCATCTCTTGCCGTGTCGACCTGAGCCTCCAATGATTTCACCTGTGCTGCCGCGCTGTCACGCTCACCCAGTTTGGCATCGATCATGGCCTCGCTTATGGCGCCCGGATCTCTGTCCCTTATCCTCACAACACGGTCATAATCGTTCTGGGCCAGCTTTAATGCGGCCCGGGCCTTGTCAAGCTGTCCCCGGGCATTTTGCAGATTTACCTCGTAGTCACGGGGATCAAGACGGACCATGAGCTGGCCCTTCTTCACTTCATCCCCTACCTTGATGGGAAACTGGGACAGTGTCCCGTTTACACGGAAGGAAAGGTTGGCTTCCTGGGTTGCCTTGGCCTTACCCGGGAACGTTCGTCCTGTCAAAACTTCCAGACCTTTAATCTGTATTGCCTTTACAGGACGGATAACGTCTTCTTTCGGGCCTTCTTTCTTTGAGCACGCGGACAAAAACAGTAGCGGAAATATGATAAGAGTTACTAATCTCATATGTTTGTTCATTATGCACCTACCTTAATATAAATTAATGGAGTTCTGGAGTATTGGAGTACTGGAGAGTTGGGTTAAAACATAAAATTATTTTATTGTCGGTTTTTTGCATCATTCCATTACTCCATTATCTTTTTGCTCCATCACTCTAATGTTTTTCCCCAGCTTGTTCTCTTTCGCATTTCCTCTTTTATTTTTTCGTTCACAAAGTCTTTTCCCTCACGAATTTGCCAGCCTCCTCCCAGGGCCTTGTACATGGCAATCAGGTTCAGCGCTACTTCACCATTAACTGATGTATAAAGGTCCTGCTCCTGCGTCAGGAACCGCTGTGTATCCAGAACCCGCTGATAGTCTGTAACACCTTCACGATACTGAATGAGCGAGAGATCCACAGATCGCTTTGAGGCTTTCACACTGACGGCTAGATACTGTACCTGTTCCTGAGAACGCAGAAATCCTACCATCGCATCTTCCACTTCCTGATATGCATTGAGCACCGTGTTCTGGTAGTTTACAATCAGCTGCTGAAACCGGGCGTCCTGAACACGGACGCTGCTTGTGATCCGTCCATAATTCAAAATCGGCCATTGAATGGACGGGCCGGCAAAATAGGTAATGCTGTCCGAATCAAAAAGGTCACTGAAGTCAGCGTTATTGGAAGGTACCCCCCCCTGTTCGCTCGATTGCAGGCCTATGGACCCGACGAGAGAAAATTGCGGGTAGAGATCAGCTTTTGCAACTCCGATAAGGGCGCTCTGCGCAGCTGCCTCAAGTTCCGCAGTTCTGATGTCTGGCCGTCTGCGAAGCAGGTCAGCAGGGATCCCCACGACTACTTCCGTCGGTGCCTCAGGTATGTTGCCTGACTCAACAAGTACATCTTTCAGTCCTCCTGGTGGGATACCAAGTAAGATACTCAATCCGTGCCGGGCCTGTCGAAGGCCGATTTTGAGACGAGAAATGGTTGCTTCTGTATCGTTCAGGAGCGCTTTTGCCTGCTGGACATCTAGTTCTGTAACCAGGCCGCCTTCAAAACGTGCCTCCGCAATTTCAAGGCTTCGTTTCTGAATGTCTACATTAGCCTGCGCAATCACGATCCGTTCCTCAAAGGTACGGATCTGGACATAGGTGCGTGCTACCTCGGCAGTAAGCGTCACCAGGGCATCATCGTATCCTGCAATTGAGGCCAGGTAGTTTGCCTGGGCAGATTCAACACCCCTTCGGAAACGACCCCAGAAGTCGAGTTCCCATGCAGCGTCGAAACCAAGCTGGTAGTCATAGTAGAACTTGTCTGCAGCCAAAGAATTAGGAGCATTGTCACTTATCTGAACAGCAGTCCCTGCACCGCTGACCTGTTGAAGCTGTGGGTACTGGTTCCCGACGGCAACTCCCAACTGTGCCCGGGCTTCCATTATGCGCAGTCCCGCAATATGCAGCGGCAGGTTCTGCTGATATGCAGTCTCAATCAGCGAATCGAGCACCGGGTCATTGAAGACCTTCCACCAGTCGGTGAGGTCTGCTGGTTCTGTTTTTATTTGAGGTACATCGCTGTCTATCCACTCTTCTTCAGAAGGAGCATCAGGCTGGACAAAATCAGGTCCGACTGCACAGCCGCTGAGCAGCAAGACAAGAATAATAAAACGTCCAAGAGAGGTGAATGATTTCATGCTCATACCTGTATTGTAATACTTAACAAAACTGCAATAAACTGTTGAAAAGGATTAACAGACAATGCCTTGGCATGTAAAAAAGTATATCATAACAGAAACGATATTCCAAAGGAGTAAATACTGATTTAAAATAGTGGTCAGTATTCAGAAATCAGTATTCTGAATCAAAAAAGATAAAAAAATATTCTGACAGCTGACTTCTGACACCTGATACCCAGCACCCGACACCTGTTTTTATCTTCTGGATACCGGCTTCTGAATACTCTCTTTTGCTTCCCGGTTTCGTGCTTCGTGTTTTATTTTTCAATATCTCACAGATAACCTGGGATCAGCGTATATTTCGAGTTCATCTCCAAAACAATTGCTATCATCATTAAGGATTCAAGGTGCCTTGGTGCTGTAAATTATTCCATGGCATTTTCATCTGCTCTGGTTGAGCACATTGGGCAGGATTGAGGAAAAACCTTTGTTCTTTCCTCCAGGCCGTGTCTGCAGCAATCAGTCTCTCTTTTCCTGTATTTATTGAAATAGAGACTTATTGCCATCAATAACATCGCAAAAAAAGCAAAGAGAAAAATTATTATGAATTGCATAGCACGATTCCCGTAATCCCCCTGTCAACACAGTTATTTATATTTTTTTCTCCATTTCCAGTTTTCATAATACTCAAGATCTACCATTTCATTCAGGTCTCTTAACTCCTTCGTCCTGGCAGTTAGACCTGCCCTGATGACGTCCTTTCCATAAAGAAGACCGATATATTTACCGTCCTTCTCTACCAATAAGTGGCGAACATCATAGCCGAGAGCCTTGTCTAAAATCTGAAATAAATGATCAGTATGAGGAACGGAAATGATTGGATATGACATATAGTCAGCAACTTTTGCTGTCTTGAGATCAAAATCTTCGAGGACTGAGTTTTTCATCAAATCCCTCTCCGTCCATATCCCAACGTATTTATCGTCCTGCTTAACCAGTACCGCATTCGTATCCTTTTCCAGCATCAATTTTACCACATCATAAAGGGTCGTATCAGGTGGAACGCATAACGGCTCCTCACCTATGTCCGCTACTATCTCTTCTGCAGTTATTTGTATCATGTCACCTCCACTTATACTATCCGTGATCCGTAGTCCGTGATCCGTTTCTGTAAAAAAATGTTAAAATATTTAACGGACACGGTCAACGGATACGAATAAAGAATTAACAATTATATTATCCTCCAAAATCATCATAAAAAATGTTTTCCCGTTCTACCCCTAGGTTATCTAACATCTTGACTACAGACGCAACCAGCGCTGGCGGACCGCACAGATAATACTCGCAGTCTTCAGGAGCCTCATGATCCCTTAGATACAGATCATGCATACAGTTATGAACGTAGCCCTGGTATCCTTTCCAGGTTTCCCCCGGACGGGAGAGAGCCATATGCCATTCGAAGTTATCATTTTCTTCCGCAAGCTTATTGAAGTCATCTATATAAAAAGCTTCTCTCAGGCTTCGTGCTCCATACCAGAACGATACTTTTCTCGTTGTCCTGACTCTTTTGAGCTGATCGAAAATAATAGACCGCAGCGGCGCCATGCCTGCTCCTCCGCCGGCAACGATCATCTCGTTGTCTGTCTCCTGAGCAAAGAATTCTCCATAAGGACCGGATATCGTCACCATATCGCCCGCCTTCAGGCTGAAGATGTAAGAAGACATCTTTCCGGGAGGTGCATCTGGTTTGTAAAGAGGAGGAGTTGCTATCCTGACGTTCAGCATGATAATGCCTTTTTCGCCCGGGTAATTTGCCATGGAGTACGCACGAATGACGGGTTCTTCAACGGTGGACACCAGTTTCCACAGATCGTATTTGTCCCAGTCAGGCCTGTACTCATCCTTAATGATAAAATCCTTGAAGTGAACGACGTGCGGCGGTGCTTCAATCTGAATGTACCCGCCTGAACGAAAATCAAC
>CP070737.1:268868-273613 GCA_020347665.1 Nitrospiraceae bacterium | reverse complement strand
TTTCTTTCAACCTATTACAAACAGGCATAAAATATGCATATCATAATATACACCGCCTAAGTAAAAAAAGAATTCAGACGTGAAAGGAGAAAAATGATCACATCAAGCAGAAACAGGAATCGAGGCAAATTCTCGAAACGTATGATCGTCTGCGGAGCGCTACTTCTCGGAGTCATGATGCTTTTTGGGACTATCGGATGCAGTTCAGGACCGGCGCAGGCACCAGAACAATTCGTCAAAGGGTTAATCGCAAAACACATATCAATGATTGATATATCGACAGCTGATTTTTATGTGAAAGAAGAGCGGCCCGGTATTAGGGAACTGATACATCAGTCGATACAGGCAAAGAAAGATGCGGGTGTTTTTAATTTTTATAAAAATGCATCATATGATCTTTCTCAGGTAAACGTGACCGTCCTTGCGAAAAAAACAGACTATGTAAATGATGAAGAAGCAAATTACGTAAAACTGCTTGCAAAGGGCAATTATACGGTAACGCAGGGAGACAAATCACAGTCCTTGAATGAAGATGAAATTTTTGTTCTGCGGTCTGTTGGAAATGAATGGAAGTTAACTGAAAAAGAGAATCCCTGGAATTAAATCTTTATTGTGTATTTGCAGTATTGATCCATAAACAAAGCACGCTTGAACACCGCATGGAATACAGAGAGATACCTCATTGTTATGTGAGGTGTCCCTGTGTTCCGAACACTGCAGTTCAGGTGTTTCAATTGAACACAAACTGCCATTCTTTTTGTTATGTCAGGTCTGCAACTATCAATAGGTCGTACTAAAATAAATCAATAATTACAGGATTTTATGTTTCCGGATAATCTTCTGGGCAAAATTCTTGCTAGAAAGAAGAACAGTGCTGTGGCAGAAACAGAGAGAAAGGAGCGGGTCATCACAAAGAAAACGGATATGTCCTTGAAAATGAGCAGCAGGCGGGTTCTTCTTGACAGGCGAAAACGATCAGATCGATTCATAAGCAGATTCATGTTTGTCGGGGGGAGAAGAAAGACAAAAAGGAGAGAATCAGACAAAAAGAGATATGCCCCCCTCGATTTTTATAGCCCTCGTCTTCTGATTGTACTGTTATCGATTTTACTGCTCAGTTACGCTGATGCCTATTTCACCATCATTCTATTGCAAAAGAAGACGATCGTGGAAGCAAATCCCGCAATGGCGTTTCATTTAGCTCAAGGAATAGTGCCCTTTTTGCTCAACAAGTTCTTCTTGACAGCAGTATCTCTCATTATCTTGTGTCTGTTTCATGACAATTTTATAACGAGGAAGGCTATAAAATTCATCATGATGACCTATATTACAATTGTTGTATATCAGTTATATCTCCTGCATCTCTAAATAGTAAGCTGCGTAGCATGTTAAGCTGCTCTTATTTCCCCTAGAAATCGAACCACAAACTGTGGCAAAGAAAGCCAAGTCGTGATTTGTCTTCTGTTTAACGACCTGGCTTTTTTTATAAGCATCGGTTACTAGTACTTGCCGTATCCACCCGCCGGTGCCCCATATCCACCCGCCGGCGCCCCGTATCCGCCTGTTGCCGGAGCATCTTTCTTGTGGCATTTCATGCAGTTCATCTGGTCAAAGGCCTTGGTGCCATCGTGGCATGCACCACAGAATTCTCCCGGTTTATGTGGGACTGTGATTTTTGCAGCGCCCTCATCACCAGGCTTTTTCATCGGAAAAGGCTTACCATCCTTGTGACACTCCATACACTTTCCCGCACCCAGTTTTTCATTGTGCAACTTCCCGTTGAAGGTCACTTTGCCCATTGCAGTGTCCGGAAATACTAGCACATTATTTGAAGCAAAAGCTGCGGTTATCAGCCCTAATGTAGCAATTACTGCAAGTACCGTTAGACTGAATTTCATATCTTCACCTCCTTTCACACGTGTTGTGTTTCAAACAAAATACCAGGCACATTATTATCCATAAAAACCAGTATTGTCAAGTTATTTTTATAATATACTATGATAACTATATATTTAGATTGTGTTTCTTTATGGTCGTTTCATTTCCATAATAACGAGCATTCAGCATGGGATGCTGATTGCAGCTGTGTTTGACCCGATGCTGATGTCTGGTACGTTATTGCAATGAAAATGACATGGAGTGCGACGTTCGTGAGTGAATTGAATACCAAAGGGCCTGATGCGAAGACAAACTGCGGCGATCCATTATTCATGGCGCCGCAGTTCAGGTTTTTCAAGACGTTTTATGATCAGTTTCTGTTGTGGCTGTTGCTGGACCGCAGCGGGCCTTTTCTTTCATCTGCTTCATCATTTTATTCATCATTACGAAGGAAAAGGATACGGATTTAGTCAGCTTTTTTTATCTTGATTATTGGCGGTTTACGATCGCATGCGAGAATGGACTGCTCATCGTGGTAAAAATCGCACCCCTGGTCAAGTAGTTCTTTTAGCCGAGCCCGTGCCCGGTGGAGCCTGATTTTTACCGCATCCAGTGAAATGTGAAGGATATCTGCGATTTCCCTGTTCTTGAATCCCTCGAGTTCACTAAGGAGGATAACGGACCGGTAATCTGCAGGAAGCATATGGACAAATTCTTTTACACAATCGCTCATTTCTTTTTTGATCAGCTCATGATCAACCGGGCGTTTTTTCTGCCCTGTCCAGAGATTTTTATCCTCGACGTTTGATCGTTCCTCAAGGACGGTTTCTTTGTCCCGGCGCGAAAATTGCCGGGACTTTATTCTGTCCAGCGCAGTGTTGGTAGCAATGCGGTATAACCACGTGGAAAGCTGTGACTCACCCCTGAAGCCCTCAAGGTTTTGACTCACTTTCTCAAATACTTCCTGGGTAATATCCTCCGCATCATGATTGCCTGCCAGGCGGGAGACATAGTGCATGATTTTTGGGTGAAACTCCCTGAAAATGTTGTCGAAATCAGCGCTCATTTTCATGTGCTCTTTCCTCATAACGGGCATCACAAAGAAAATACATTTGTCTAATCCGCCTGATTATTGATATTATTTTACCACAAAACGATGTAAGGAACTTATATGACCAGTACAACCATGAGGAGATTGTCGTTCATAGACCGTTTTCTTACCCTATGGATATTCACGGCTATGGCATGCGGCGTTGGTTTGGGTTATTTTTATCCACAGGCTGAACAGTTTATAGATACATTCAGCGTTGGCACGATAAACATTCCCATTGCCATAGGCCTTATTCTTATGATGTATCCTCCTCTTGCCAAAGTCCGCTATGAAGAGCTTCCGAAGGTATTCAGCAACTATAAAATTCTTGCCGTTAGCCTGATCCAGAACTGGATTGTCGGCCCTGTTATCATGTTTGTACTGGCAATCATATTTCTCCCCTCACACCCTGAATATATGATCGGGATTATTCTTGTAGGTCTCGCCCGGTGTATTGCAATGGTGCTCGTCTGGAACGACCTTGCCTGCGGTGATCCGGATTATGTAGCCGGCCTTGTTGCCTTTAATGCGTTTTTCCAGGTGCTGACTTATTCGCTGTACGCGTGGTTTTTTGTGACCGTTTTGCCGCCATTCTTTGGACTCAGCGGGGCTGTTGTAGAAGTCACGATATGGGAAATAGCAAAGAGCGTATTCATATATCTTGGCATACCCTTCCTCGGTGGTATTATTACCCGATTTTCCCTTATAAAAATAAAGGACAAGACGTGGTATCACGAAAAATTCATACCACGTATAAGCCCGATCACGCTTATCGCTCTCCTTTTTACTATTGTCGTAATGTTTTCATTAAAGGGTGAATATATTATCAAACTTCCCCTTGATGTTCTGAGGATCGCCATTCCGCTCTTTATCTATTTCGTTTTCATGTTTCTGATAACCTTCTTGATTGCTAAAAAAATTGGGGCAGATTACCCTAAATCTGCAACCCTGAGTTTTACTGCCGCATCAAATGATTTTGAGCTTGCCATTGCCGTTGCTGTGGGGGTCTTTGGCATCAATTCCGGAGTGGCGTTTGCGACCGTCATTGGTCCGCTCGTCGAAGTGCCGGTACTTATTGGCCTGGTAAATGTGGCACTTTATTTCCAGAAGAAATATTTTAAGGATGAGTACTGCACAATAAACAGCACCACGCCCCTATGATCTTTCTATCCTGATCAAAAGTCCGGCACCTGATTCCTGAACGGGACACCATCAGGAGAAATGATTCTTGGCTTTTTGTATCTCTACATAATATGCCGCAGCCAGAGCAGCTATGCACCCATCAGCAGCCGCAACCACGATCTGGTTGGCGAACTTCTGTCGTAGGTCTCCGGCAGCAAAGACTCCCGGAACATTCGTCTCGCACTTATCATCCGTTATAAGGTAGCCCCGCTCGTTCATCTGGACCTCGGGAGGGATTAACTGGCTGTTGGGTTCATATCCGATAAAAATGAAGACGCCTTCCACTGGAATCTCACCTGTTTTTCCCGTTTCAGTATTCTCGAAAGATACGCCTTCAACTGTTTTCCCGTCTCCCTTGATTTCAGTAAGAATGGTATTCCAGATCACCTCTATTTTGGGCTCAGCCATAAGACGATCCTGGAGAATCTGGCTTGCTTTAAAGGTATCTCTTCTGTGAATAACGTAAACTTTCTTCGCGACTTTTGAGAGATACAGGGCCTCCTCTATGGCAGTATCACCACCTCCCACGACAACGACTTTCCTATCTCTGAAGAAAAAGGCGTCGCACGTTGCGCAGTAGGAAACACCACTTCCA
>CP070737.1:263988-268768 GCA_020347665.1 Nitrospiraceae bacterium | reverse complement strand
TTGAGTGCTGATTCAAGTTTCGGCCTTTCCTGAGAAAAAAATTCTTTAATCCTGGCAAGCCTCTCCAGCATTTGTTCAGGAGGAATATAGGTGTCGCCGTCAATCACCTCTCCATCAGGCAGCAGAAACACCGTGCTTGGCCACCCGCCCTGATTGTACAGGCTGTCAATATCCGGCCTCATGTCAGAATCGACACGTATGGGAATATAGTTTTCGTTGATATAAGCGATAACCTCTCCATCTGAATAGGTTGTTTCATCCATAACATGGCACCAGTGGCACCAAACCGCACTCAGCGAGAGCAGTATGGGCCTCTTCTCCTTCAAGGCTTCTTCGAAAGATCTGGCGTCCCACGATCTCCACTGGATAAGATGGGCTTTATTTGGACGCGGGGAGAATCTGAATTCTGAAGCATATGTCAGTTGAGGAGTGATTAGCAGGAAACACATAATGCCATAGAGAAAACGCCTCATGATAGTACTTTACATCAGTTTGTACAGTAAAACCATCGAATCGCAAACCACCGAGCTTCGATTTTGGATTGTGGATTGTAGATTTGCGATATGGGAATGAGAAATCTTCAATAACTGCCTATTCAATTTTATCCCTTTGGTAATTTTAGGTTCTGAGCGAAAATAAAAAGGATACAGGAATGATTGCTGTTTGAGTCCCGATGTATATCGGGAGGAGTTTAATCATTCCCCTTTTTGTTGAGTGAAGAGCCGTATAAAAATTGCCGAGGGCCAGTTTCTTTGGTTACTTTCTTTTCTGGCAAAAGAAAGTAACCCTGTCTTGAAGACATATCGTATGCCAAAGAATACGTAATACACTTTGGAAAGAAGCTGAACCGCAAAGACGCATCCTTCGATAAACTCAGGTTTCAAGATACACGATGCAAGACTCAGGATGCAGGGTTCAGGTTTCGAGTATCGGGTATCGGGCTATTTATGACTTGAGCCATCGTTTCAGCAGAAACAGCGCCCCATGCTTGTCGAGCGGTTCATTGCTATTGCCGCACTGGGGGTCCTGGAGACAGGAAGGGCACCCTTCCGTGCAGGGACATTCTGCAATGATTTTTACTGTCGCTTCCAGCCACTGACCGACAATTTCCAGAGCCCGTTTGGTCAATCCAACGCCGCCTTCATGGCCGTCATAGATGAAAATAGCTGGTTTTCCAAAATCAGGAAACCCCGTATGACTCAGACCGCCGATGTCACTCCTGTCACATAAAGCAAATAACGGCATGCTCGCAATGGTGGCGTGTTCAACAGCATGCAACGTACCCGCAAGATCAAATCGGCCCTCCTCTATCGCGGATTCAGTCTTTTTGTCGATAATGGTCCAGAGCCCTTCGGTCTCAAAGATGTACTCAGGCATGTCAAGGTCATGCGTTGAAATTCTCTTCCGGTCGTAGATCCTTTTTTTCTCATACCCGGTTATCTGCTGCGTAATCCGGAGCAGACCCCAACTGAATCGAATCCGGTTAAACATCGTCTGCTTCTTCTCCTCGATGATCTCGGTTTCTTCACTGCTCAGGGCATGCGTATAATACTGAACCTTTGCCGGTCTGCATACGGCTCTTTTCTTATTCAGGTCAAGATCCATGATCCTGTGCTGTCTCCCCCGATGAAGATAAATGGCCCCGGGAAACGCCTCTTTAAAAACCCTCCCCCCGCTCAGCTCACCTATGGCCCTGCCTGATTCGCTCACGAGGAGAAATCGTTCTCCGACAGCACGGATTCCTACATGACGGTGCGGCCGTCTGTCTGTAGGAAACCAGACCTCCCCCCTTTTGCTCTTTGAGAGCTTCTTCTCGGATGACAGTTCATCGACAACCGGCAACAGTTCAGGCACGTTATAGAATCTGTCAGATAATCTCAGGGGAAGTTCTGCTGCAACGCAGGGAATGTGTTTCTTCAGAATGTTTCTGTTTCCGGTGTCAATAACCGCCGCCTCATGACTTTTTTCGAAAAACTCTTCTGAATGCCGCATGAAATAATGATCAAGGGCATCCTGTATTGCCACGAGAAAGACTATTGATTCCTGACCGTGGCGGCCGACACGGCCGGCCCGTTGCCAGGTGCTTGAAACAGAACCAGGATATCCGCAGAGGATACAGCAGTCGAGACCACCGATGTCAACGCCAAGCTCAAGGGCACTGGTTGAGATAACTCCAAGCAAGTCCCCGTTGAAAAGCCGTGCTTCTATCTCCCGGCGCTCACGCGGCAGAAACCCGGCCCGGTACGGGCTTATCATATCCTTGAAACCGGGAGCGGCATTCAGTGACCAGGTGTATAAGAGTTCAGTTATCTTCCGCGCCTTGGTAAATACGATCGTCCTCAGTCCAGCCTTAATGCACTGGACAAAAAGCCGTGTGGTCATCCCATACGGGCTCTCTATCGGATTTATAAAATAGAATTGTTTACCCGAGGACGGGGCACCGCTCTCTGATACCACCTGAAACTGCAGGTCGAACAGTTCCGCGGCAAGCATATCAGGATTTGCAATCGTGGCTGATGCTGCGATAACCTGAGGTTCGGTACCGTAATAATCACAGATTCTTCTCAGTCGTCTGAATACCTGTCCAACATGCGAGCCGAACACCCCGCGATACGAATGAATTTCGTCAACAACAATGTATTTTAAATTGCTGAAAAAAGCATCCCATTTCTTATGAAACGGCAGCAGGGCCAGATGGAGCATATCCGGGTTTGTAAATATTACATTCGGGAGTGAATCGCGTATTTTCTTTCTTTGATATGCCGAAGTGTCACCATCATACACCGCTCCTCCCCTCTCTATCCCGAGCTCAGACGACAGTTCAATCAGATTTTTCAATTGATCCTGTTCCAGTCCCTTTAGCGGAAAGATATAGAGTGCCTGCGCATGCGGATCATCCATGATCGCTTCAAGCACAGGGATATTATAGGCAAGGCTTTTTCCGCTCGCAGTCGGGGTCATCAGTACAACATGTTCGCCCTGCCTGATCAGATCGATAGCCTCTACCTGATGGCTGTAAAAGAAATCTATCCCCTTCCCGGTGAACAGGGTCTTAAGTCTTCCGTCAAGATCCAGTTTCATGAAACGCGGCTTTAGAGGATGGATGTACTTTTCTCCGGCAACCTGAAGCCTGAATTCCCGGTCATGATCAAGCTGTTCGATAAATTCCGGTACCGTCATATAACGTAATACTTTACCATAGTGCTGATGGGCTGTTATGCCTGTGGGAGAAGCCTGAACAGGGGAAAATCAGAATGTAAAAGCAACAGTCAAAGAGATATGACGCACGAAACGTGCATGATGAACACGTCTCAAATCGTATCTTTTCGCTTTTTATCCTGTTCCGCCACTTTTCAAAAACCTCTTTACTTCTTCAATCACCTGATCCGGGTTTTCGACAGGAGCAGAGCACCGTTTTCCATGGCAGACATAGACTGCCTCTTTTAAAGGGAATCCCAGGGCAGTGATTTTCAGTTGGTCCCTTTCAAGTGACAACATGTTAATGACCTTTTCGGGTATATACAGTGAACTGATTTTGGACAGGAACCGCCCGGATTTTGATTCATATCCGATTATCTTTATATTAACAGCATCCTGAATGCTCCAGCGGATGGCTGATCCGTACAGACCGGACGATACTGAAAGCCGCTCATACGTTTTCCCATAGTGAGCAAGAATATCCCCGGCAGTATCTTTTAATTTCTTATCTCCTGTCAGGTAATACAGCCTGTTCAGCAGTATTATTGCCCTATAATTCGAAACCGTATGCTTGAAATCAGTCAATCTGCCGGTTGCTGTTGGTCTGATAAGCGTGGTATCGAGTGACGCCCTGAAGATGCTCTTCTTATCATCATAGAACCGCTTCATCAGGCGGGCAATCTCTTCAACTTTCTTAATGTAAGCACCATTGCCTGTCACATTATAGAGATCTATGAGGGCCAGTCCAAAGAGAACATTATCCGAGACAAGGCCGCTGAGGTTTTTCTTTCCATTTCTGAAGTAGTGGTATACGCCTGTATCGTCTGCATACATCTTCGTCAGGATGAAGTCCGCAGCCTTGACAGCCATAGTACGATATTCTTTGTTCCCGGTCGCTGCATACGCATGAGCAAGAGCGGTTATCATCAGGGCATTCGAGTCCGCATAGACTGTGTTATCTATAAACGGTTTATTGAGCCCGGTTCTCTTCTTTCGAGCATAGTATTCTTCATCAGCATCCTGACTGCCGAAAAAGGCATTGGTTTTTTGGTCAAGGAGATTTTCTTGAGCATAATTGATTGTTTTGTTAAGTGTTTTTCTGTAGTTTTTACGGTTAAAGACCATGGAAGCAGAGGCATAATTCTTGATTAAGCCGGCATTGATGTCGAGCATTTTTTCGTAGTGGGGCTCTGACCAGTCCGGTTTGGTAGCATAGCGAAAGAAGCCTCCTTCAACATCGTCATAAATGTCCCCTTTTTCCATGGAATCCAGTGTCAAGATTATGATTTCTTTTACGTCTCTATCCTTTTTCTCCGGGTAACTGGACAGCAGAAAGTCTATCGCGTCAGGATTCGGAAATTTCTGCCACGAACCAAACCCGCCGTGCTTTTTGTCAAAGGACGTTTTCAGGATTCTCATTATATTCAGGACGTCATGATGATCAGGATCTGATGGTTCTTCTTTTCGTTGTTTCGACCGTTTTTCCCGTAATTCATTGAGTGCTGATTCAAGTTTCGGCCTTTCCTGAGAAAAAAATTCTTTAATCCTGGCAAGCCTCTCCAGCATTTGTTCAGGAGGAATA
>CP070737.1:259063-263888 GCA_020347665.1 Nitrospiraceae bacterium | reverse complement strand
TTCAAGATAGCCATCGAGAAAATCATTAAATCCTGCCTCATTCAGGGATTCGAGATCCTCACGATATCTGCACATATGTCTGAAGTTACGCATCCTCTGCCAGAGCGAGAGACTGCAAAAAAGACGGTGACGCAGGCTAACGACGTCGATTAAGGCAAAATCACCAGAGGGGAGTATAAGTATGTTTTCGAAATGCAGAGAACGAAACAATATTCCTTTTTCATGCAGTAATGTCACGAAGGAAGCGAATCGCAGCAACAAAGATTTCCGCTTCTCCCGGAGCGGCTCTGAAGCCAGAGCGTCACGCAGTGTTATGCCGGGCAACCGATCATAGATGACCATATGACATTTTATCGACGTGATATCATAGATCGAATCTACAGTAACAGTATTGATTCCGAGCTTTTTCAAAAGCAGAGAATTCTGTGCGAATCTTCTGGAATAGGGGTATAGTAACGCGGAGGATACTATGCGTTTCTGACGATATAACTTTAAGATTTTATCGTCAGGCGTCTGAAAGACCTTATTCCCCCGAGCATCTCCTCAAAGTACGTCAGCGTTGTGCGTGAGTTTATGAAACTCCTCTTTTGTCATTTTTTGATGCGCATCATACCGCACTCCATTTCTTCCGGAATTAAGCTGACACTTCATGATACTGTCAATAGAGATGGCAGTGACTGTCTAAACATGAGGAATGAGAGTGCTTTCCACGCAAAGAAATAGCCATGATGTATGGTTTCATATAGTGAATAAGTAAAATATCATAGATTATAGCAGATTGAATATCTCATAACATGGATGGCATCCGGCATGTAACCATTTCTCGTGGACCCTGTCGCAGCATGGTAATACTCCGTTAATAGTTGTCATGCACACAGAGTAAAGATGAACGTCTCGAAAGCTGAAACGTCTTGACAAACAGGCTCTGGTGACGGGTATTATGGTATCGAAGAATGAAGATTGATACACAAAAAATCGGCAGACTGAAGGCCTTGACAGAGATTGTTACAGTATTGTTAATCGATATAATCTCTGTATTGCTCATCTTTCATATTTCAGTCTTCGTAAGAACTGACATTCTTCCTTTCATCTATGCCGGTTTTCCCGATGAACTGCCGTTCAGGAATGTTCTCAATATATGGTGGATATTTCTTATCTGGATCTTTTTTTTCTACTATGAAGGCCTGTATACAGAACGTTTTTCTTTCTGGGATGAAATCAAGTCCTTGTCAAAGGTCTCTTTTTTCTCTTCGATAGGAATATTTACTATAGTTTCCCTTGGGAAACTGAGTGGAGAGATATCGCGTACAGTCATAATCCTCATGGGGGTCTTATCCCTGTTTCTCCTTCCCGTAATACGCATTAACGTAAAGAAGTTCTTACGACACGTCGGTTTTTTCAAAAGGAGGGTTATCATACTCGGTGCGGGAGAAACCGGGAGACTGATTGCGGCAGCCTTAAAGAGAGAGCCCAATTTTGGATACGCGATTGTCGGTTTTGTCGATGATGATCCTGCAAAGCTCGGGAAGAAGATCGACGGCATAAAGGTCCATAGAGGGATTGATAAAACCATATCATATATAAACCGGTGCGGGGTTGATGATATATTCATAGCGATGCCAGGGGCTGGAAAAGAGCGGATTCAGGGGCTGGTCAATACCCTTCAGCACAAAGCTGACCACATACTTGTTGTGCCGGACATTTTTGGCATAGCAGTACTCGGAACAAATCTGAGACATTTTTTCCAGGAAGAGGTGCTCGCTTTTGAGATCGAAAACAATCTGTCAAAACCGGTAAATACTGTTATCAAAAAAAGCTTTGATCTGCTTGTAAGCATCGTTCTTATTCCCGCTCTCGCCGTCCCCATGGCACTCCTTTCGTTCCTTGTAAAGATTGATTCAAAGGGGCCGGTCATATTTTCACAGCGACGTATTGGTAAGAAGGGAAAATTATTCAGATGTTATAAATTCAGGACGATGTACGGTGATGCAGAAGAAAAGCTTTCTGAACTGCTTGAAAAGGATCCTGCATCGTTTAGAGAATGGCAGAAGCATTGGAAGCTCAAAGACGATCCACGGGTGACGCGGATTGGTAGATTTCTTCGGATGACCTCTCTTGATGAACTGCCCCAGATCGTTAATGTGTTGAAGGGTGAAATGAGCCTGGTCGGGCCACGGCCGTATCTTCCGGTAGAGAGGGAGGATATGGGCAGGCACGGAGAAACGATTCTTTTAAGCAGACCAGGTCTCACAGGACTGTGGCAGGTGAGCGGAAGAAGTGAAACGAGCTATCATCACCGCATGAGTCTTGATTTATGGTATGTACGGAACTGGAACTTATGGCTTGATATGGTAATACTGCTTAAGACCATCCGGATCGTCCTGAAACGGGAAGGCGCCTACTAATTTTTTGCATAACCGTACAACGCATCTCTTTACTCAATACCTCTTTCTCGTAACCCGTTATGAAGTTACACCGGTAACCAGGCATGGCAATTTTATGTACTATGATAATATAATAAAAAAAAATTTTATTAAGGCATAAAAAAAGGAATATTTTGCGAAAGGAATGGTGTTTCCGTTTGGGCTGAAAGCCCGGATACTCTGAAACGCCAGCGGCTTTAGATCTCATAACAGTGATGGAAGACAATAATCCACTGGTATCCATAATCGTCAGAACAAAAGACAGGCCGGAACTCCTTGAAAGGGCATTGCAGAGCATTGGAGCGCAAACGTACCGTCCGATTGAAGTAGTGCTCGTGAATGACGGCGGATGTGGTCTTGATACAGCTCTTCTTAGGAATATTCTTGATGATGTATCGCTGGAATACGTGCAAATGCAGTCAAACCTAGGCCGGGCACATGCTGGCAATATGGGGATCGAGCATTCCCATGGTGAATATATCGGATTTCTTGATGATGATGACGAGTTTTATCCTGAGCATGTGGAGACATTAGTCGCATACATCGAGCAAAACAATTGTGAAATTGCTTATACCTCAGTGGAATGTGTCGAAAAAGAATATGACAGCAAAACAAATACGTATTCCTCTGAACTCCTGAAATTTCATTATGCGAAGGACTTTTCCTACAACGATCTTTTAGCAGGCAATTACATACCGCTTATTTCCCTGCTGTTCAGATCCGACATTTTGAAAACAGTACTCTTTGACGAATCCTTTGACCTGTATGAAGACTGGGACATGTTGTTGAGGGCTGCTGAAAACTACCGTTTTTACTTCATTAATAAGGTTACTGCTAAATATATCCAGTGGGGCGATTCACAGATCGCCTTTCAGAGTTCTCCTGAAATAATGGAGCAGACAATCTCACGAATGTATGCAAAGCACTGGACACATATTCGGGCTGATCTGCTGGCCAGAATAAGTCAGGACAATGTGAGAAAAGATGATGCCCTTGCTGGAAAGGACTCATATATAAGAAAGTTGGAAGGTATGATCACAGAAAAGGATTCCCGGATCAGTCAGCTCGAGTCCCGGCTGACGACACAAGAAACTGCCTTGAGCACTATCCACAAATCACGGGGTTGGAAGGCGTTATCCGCCTACTACAAGTTAAGAGACAAGTTGGTCCGCTGAGTGCTCATGGCTGCGGTCATTTATTTCATCCTGGTTCACAGTATCTGACTTTGAATTACGCCATTATAACCTATGGCTACGACGGTGATTGTGCCATAGGCCGTGCCATTCAAATCCAGCTGCTATGGATCTTCTCAGAGGCAATGCGATACCGACAGATGCGGTCATTCAAAACCATATTAATCTGCTTCGGCAAAAGTGCCATATACCTTCCAAAAAATACATACAAAATAACTCGTTAACTGCTGAATGTCAGGAATACATTGAAGTATATAAGCCTCTCCATACATTGCACCCAAGCCGATTCATGTGCTATTTTATCTTGTGCTTCATAGAGTAGACTCCAATCAAATGCTGCAGGCGTTTTCATCCATGACAGACCAGCAATGGTTAGACGTCCTGGTCGAGAGCGTCAGGCAGCCTGTCATAAACGGAATCAAGCTGCCGGGCTTCCCGCCCGACACCTACCAGCGGGAGAGCGTTGGTTCTGCAGGGAAGCAGACGCTGAAGGAAGCCTATGATTTCTATTGCGAGATTAAACGCTCTTCGGAAAAATTTGGGCTTGAACTGAATCCCGACAAGCACATCCTTGATTTCGGATGTGGATGGGGGCGAATTATCCGGTTCTTCCTGAAAGATGTCCGCGCTGAAAATCTTTTCGGAGTTGATGTGGACCCGCTAATGATTGACTATTGCAGGCAGCTCGTCGGATATGGAAATTATAGCGTGGTCAATTCTCAGCCACCGACCGAATTTGCTAATGAGAGCCTCGATGTCATCTATGCCTATTCGGTCTTCTCTCATCTGTCCGAGCCTGTGCATATCAAATGGATAGAGGAATTTTCTCGGATATTGAAACCGGGAGGGCTTCTTGTGGCAACAACGGAGGCCCGTCATTTCATCGAATACTGCCTTTCCCTGCGGGGCAAAAAACATGAGACGAAGTGGCATGAAACCCTGTCCAACGCCTTTCCTGATACTGAGGCAACTCTTGCAGACTACGACAGCGGGAGATTTATCTTTAGTGCCACCGGCGGCGGGGATCCACGCCCCAGTACTTTTTACGGGGAGGCCGTGATCCCTCGTGCCTATGTCGAGAGGGAGTGGACAAAACACTTGTCTTTCAAAGATTTTATCAGTGATCAAAACCGCTTCTGGCAGGCAGTAATCATAATGCAGAAACCGATTAGTGATTTCAATCTTCCTCTTGAGACTCGAAAAGGTCTG
>CP070737.1:253910-258963 GCA_020347665.1 Nitrospiraceae bacterium | reverse complement strand
TGCCGGAATTTCGAGATTCATATCTCCCTTAACCGGTACCTGGCAGGAAAGACGCACCTGATCCCGGATCTGACGTCTGGTCAGTTTTGATTTCTCTGTGGGAAGGACATCGCCGCCTCCTTCTTTCACAACCACCTTACATTGCCCGCATGAGCCACCGCCGCCGCATGCAGAGGGGATAAAGATTTTCCTGTCCGCAAGGGTATTGATCAATTTGTTGCCAATCGGTGCCGTCACGGTCAGCTCCGGGTTATCATTGATATGTATACTAGCGTTTCCGCTGGGAACCAGTTTTGATTTTGCAAACAGAATAACCAGCACAAGTACCAGGATAATCATGGTAAACATCATTACGCCGAGCATTATGAGATTTATTCCCGTCATGGATTATCCTTGCTACAATTGAATACCCGAAAATAACATAAAGGCAATAGCCATGAGTCCCGCCGTCAAAAAGGTGATACCTGCTCCTCTTAGTCCTGCAGGCACATTACTGTATTTCATCTTTTCCCTGATTCCGGCCAAAGCAATAATTGCCAGCGCCCACCCTGTACCCGAACCAAATCCGTAAATAACACTCTCAGTTAAGGTGTAATTTCTCTCAACCATAAACAGGGAACCGCCAAGAATCGCACAGTTAACAGTCAACAATGGGAGGAAAATGCCGAGCGTTGTGTACAGGGCAGGTACGAATCGGTCGAGTGCCATTTCGAGAATCTGTACCATTGCTGCGATCACACCGATAAAGGTTATTAACCCGAGAAACGCCAGGTTCACATTGGGAAGGCCGGCCCAGCCAAGGGCACCTTCCTTTAACATATTGTTGTAAATAAGATTGTTAACAGGAACCGTAATTGTCTGTATCGTAACAACGGAAATTCCCAGTCCAACGGCGGTTCCAACCGTCCTGGAGACAGCGAGAAAGGTGCACATGCCGAGAAAGAAGGCAAGGGCCAGGTTTTCAATAAAAACAGATTGAATAAAAAGGTTAAGATAATGTTCTATCATTCTCACTCCACCTCCCTCAGTTCCGGTTTCCAGGTTCTTAATGCCCAGATAATCAGTCCGACCAGGATAAAGCCACTGGGGGCAAGAAGAAACAGCCCGTTCGGGAGATACCAACCACCTTCAGTTACGTTCGGCAATACGGTCATGCCAAGCAATTTCCCTGATCCGAACAATTCCCTGAAAAATGCAACAACAAGTAACATCAAACCATAACCTAATCCATTACCAATGCCATCAAGGAAACTGATCCTGGGAGGATTATGAAGGGCGACTGCTTCAGCTCTTCCCATAATAATACAGTTTGTGATGATCAGTCCCACAAATACCGACAACTGTTTACTCGTTTGATAGGCAAAGGCCTTTAGAAACTGGTCAACAAGGATTACAAGAGATGCAATTATGGCCATTTCCACGATTATACGGATACTACCCGGGATCTGGTTCCTGATCAGACTTATTGACACGTTGGAAAATGCAAGAACCGCGGTAACGGCAATAGTCATTACAATTGCTGTTTCCAGCTTTGTTGTCACAGCAAGGGCTGAACAGATACCCAATATCTGCACACCAACAGGATTGCTGTCAAACAAGGGATGCTTCACTGTTTCTAAATATTTACCCATATATTTCCTCCTTGAATCTCTTGAAGAAGGGGCCGTATCCATCATCCCCGAGCCAGAATCTCACGAGGTCATTCACACCGCGTGCCGTCAGGGTAGCCCCTGAAAGCCCGTCTATCTGATACTGTGCCTCTGAGCCTGACGTATCCACTGTTCCCTTAATAACTTCAATCCTCAGGTCTCCTTTTTCATCGAAGATCTGTTTGCCTTTCCAGATCGCCTTCCAGCGCGGATTGTCAACCTCTCCGCCAAGACCAGGCGTTTCGGCATGATCATAAAAGGTGAAGCCCCTCACGGTTTTCAGATCAGTATCTAATGCAACAAATCCATACATCGTGGACCAGAGTCCTTTTCCGTATACAGGCAGAATAATCTGTTTGATTACGTTGTCTTCCTTATGGATGTAGACAACCGTATATTTAGGCATCTTATTAATTTTGGCGGTATCTTTCTCTGACGGAATTGTCATGCCATATTGAGGATGACCCGCCACCATTGTTATGTCGAAATCTTCGATATTCAAAACTTCATTAAATTCTTCTTTTGGTACCTGCTTGCCGTTGCTCAAATCAATCATCATGGGTTGTATCTTTTCTTCATAGATCGTCCTGAGATCTGCATCGCCATTCAGGAGATCACCTGCCAGAAGGATGTTTTTGATCCTGTCGAGCCGCTTATTTTCATCCTGAATTCCCTTCAGTGAGACCGCCGCTGTAGAGACGAGTATGGAGCAGACTATACAGACACCGAATGCAACAATAAGTGTTTTCTTTACGCTGTCAGCGGGCATTTCTCGCAAGCCTCCTCTTCACGTTCGCCTGAATAAAAATCTTATCAATTACAGGAGCAAACATATTGCAGAACAGAATTGCCAGCATCACTCCTTCAGGGTATGCAGGGTTCACCAGCCGGATGAGCGCAACCAGAATCCCTATCAAGAATCCATAGACGTATTTGCCCTTCTCCGTCTGGGCACTCGTGACAGGATCTGTTGCCATCCATACGATGCCAAAGGAAAAACTCCCGAGCACCAGATGCCACATCGGAGACAGGTTAAACATTGGATTTGTGGAACTTCCGATAACATTCAGAAGAGCCGAAAGACTGACCAACCCCACAACGCCGGAAAGCATGACCCGCCATGAACCTATTCCGCCAATGATTAACACTGCTGCGCCGAAAAGTGCGGCTAACGTCGATGTCTCCCCCATTGAGCCGGGTATGAATCCTAAAAAGGCATCCATCCATGACACTGATATGCTCAATGCCGGATCTGCAACTTCTGCGAGGGGTGTTGCCCTGCTGACCCCGTCAACCGCTACCCAGACCTTATCTCCGGAAATCTGTGCCGGATACGCAAAGAAGAGAAATGCACGTCCCATGAGGGCAGGGTTGAAGATATTCATCCCGACACCGCCGAACACTTCCTTTCCTATAACAACGCCAAAGGAGATCCCGATCGCTACCTGCCATAAGGGGATGTCAGGAGGCATTATCATGGGAAAAAGCAGGCTGGTTACCAGAAAGCCTTCATTAATTTCGTGTTTTCTCACAGAGGCGAATATCAGTTCCCAGATACCACCCGCTACAAGGGTTACGATGTACACAGGGAAAAAGTAGAGCGCGCCGTGGAGCATACAGGCAATAATGCTGTTAGGACTGAACCCGACACCGAGCGCGGAAAGCATATCCAAGCGCCAACTCTCTATGGGCAGCTTCCCTCCTGGAAAATCAAAAGGAGACGTCATCTGCTCCAAAACAAGATTCGCCTGGAGCCCGGTGTTATAGAGTGCTATGAACACGGCGGGAATCAGGCTGTACACTACCCACATCATAACCCGTTTCAGATCCATCTCATCGCGAACATGTGAGGCCCTTTGCGTGACTTTTCCGGGCGTGTACAGAAATGTATCAATCATTTCGTAAAGAGGGAACAGTTTTTCGAGCTTCCCGCCTTCTTCAAAATGTTTGTGATACTTGTCAAGGAAATTTCTGAGTCCCATTATCCTTCCTTTTCGATTAACATCAAATTTCTTCGTAGTGCCGTACCATGATCAATCTTTGACGGACAGACAAACGTGCAGAGTGCCAGGTCTTCTTCATCAAGTTCCAGGCATCCTAGTTTTTCTGCCTCTTCAACATCATCTACAGCAAGGGCTTTCAATAAGTAGGTAGGCATAATATCAAGAGGCATAACTTTTTCATAACTCTCGACCGGAACGATTGCCCGCACGGCCCCGTGTGTCGACGTGCTGAAATTAAATTTTTTGCCCGGCAATAGTCGCGAAAGCACGATATTTTTTACCGAATAGCGATCCATTCCCGGACTCAACCACCCGAGGAATTCTCTTTTTCTTCCTTCGGGGATCACAGATATCTGCTGGTGGTATTTACCGAGAAAACCTGTGGGCCCATGAGCTTCGTGACCGGATAATACAGAACCGGAAATAATTCGATGTTCACCTTCCTTCAGTTCTCCTTTTGTAATATCGTCTGCAGATGCGCCTATTCTCGTTTTTATCAAGCGGGGGTCCTTCACGGAAGGGCCCGCAAGAGAGATGATCCTTTCAATATTCAGCTTCCCCGTGGTGAACAATATTCCCGCGTCAACTACATCCTGGGCATGTATATGCCATACGTGTTTATTCCTGTTAACTGGATCAAGGAAATGGATATGTGTCCCTACATTACCAGCAGGATGCGGTCCGGAAAACTCCACAACCGACAGCGATTCCAATTCATGATAAGGAATAGTTTCCCCGGGGGGTTTACACAGAAATACTTTTCCTTCCGTTAATGCGGATAAGACTGTTACACCATTCATAAAGTGTTTTTCTTTTCCTTCGATTATTTTTGCTACTGATGGCGCAAGTGGATTGGTATCCATAGCGGTGATAAAGAGGGAATGTGGAATGGCTTCGGGGTCTGCTACTGTGCTGAAAGGACGGGACCGCAATGATGTCCACAATCCTGATTCGATAAGGAGCCCGACAACTTTTTTCCTGTCAAGAGACGGCAATTCGTATTCAGAGTAGGAGTTAAACGTCACCGCGTCATCCCCTTCAATGTGAATAACAACAGACAGCAGCATTCTCTTTTCGCCGCGGTTTATTGAATAGACCGTTCCGGCTGCAGGAGAGGTGTATCGAATCGAAGGCCTTTTTTTGTCAGTAAAGAGTAATTGCCCCAGTTTGACATTGTCACCCACTGATACTGCTATCTGAGGTTTCATTCCAACATAATCGTTGCCAAGAAGGGCAACCTTCCGGGGTATTTTTTTTGCTTCGCTAATAACCTGTGCCGGTTCATCGGAAATCGGAATATCCAGACCTCTTTTTATCTCTATTTTCTTTGTTTCCACTTTTTACTCCCGCAAGATTATTCTGTCGAAATGACGAGAACCTATCTCAAATTCCGATTTCATC
>CP070737.1:248390-253810 GCA_020347665.1 Nitrospiraceae bacterium | reverse complement strand
CGCAGGCCTTTTTTTGCATACTGCATGGTCTTCGATGCTTTATATACGATATATATATATTACTGTTTCTTTATTTCACAATATATGATGCAGCATGCCAATGCTTTTTGAGGGAGAAAGGGCATCCGGCAGGTTATCTTTAGACGAGCGTTTCTTATCCTCCGAGGGAGGGAGACGGTTTTTACGGAACACATATGAGTTTTTAAAAAATGGCAGACTGTCCTGAATAGTTGAGAAAAAGCCTCTATCAGGGGTTTTATGGATGGCTCCATAGGATTATTCAGGCTGTCTGCCATTATGATGCCTGTCTGCCATACAATTTTTTTTATACATTTCATCGAATGGTCATCTCTCACAGCCCGTTGATGGTATAATGCAACACCTCATGAATATCATGCTGATCATCTTTGATCTTGACGGGACGCTGATTGATACGGCGAGTGATATTACCCATGCGCTTAATTACTCGGTTCAGCCGTATCTCCGGAAAAACATAACAGTTGAAGAGACGATCAAGCTTGTGGGAGAAGGTATTACACGATTGATAGAAAAGCTGCTTGGACAGGATCGTACAGCGCTTGGGCCAGTGGTGCAGGAACGGTTTCTTCAGTACTATACTGAACATCTTTATGACTATTCACGGCCATATCAGGGGGTCCTGGAAACTCTGGAGGAACTGCATGGTTTTAAAAAGGCTGTTCTATCAAATAAGAGAGAGGTACTTTCCAGAAGACTGCTTGATGCACTGAAGCTCTCATCCCATTTTGATATGATTCTCGGTAGTGACAGTGTCGAAGAGAAGAAGCCATCTCCAAGACCGGTATTGCAGATCCTTGAAATGCTTTCACTGCGCCCTGAAAATGCAGTGATGGTCGGTGACAGCGATTATGACATTGAGGCAGGAAGGAGGGCTGGTGTCTCGACAGTGGCAGTCTCGTATGGCTACAGAGATGTCAATGTGCTGAAGAAAGCAGATGTTATCATAGATGATATCAGGGATTTACCTCAAAAAATCTCCATGCTTAATGCCCCCATTCGTGAGACATGATACTAACGCTTGACGGCATCCGGGATATTAAGCTGTACCAGAATAGGGACGGATACCGGTTTTCTGTTGATGCTGTCCTGCTCTACGCATTTGTTACGGTGAAACACGCAAGGAAGATTGTAGACCTTGGGGCCGGCTCCGGAGTGATCGGGCTGTTACTCGCAAAAAAATATACACGTGCATCAGTGCTCCTTGTCGAGCTGCAGAAGTCCCTTTTTACGATTGCAGAAAAAAATATCAGGATCAATACCCTGGAAAACAGGGTGAGCGCTCTCTGTTCTGATATCAGAACCTTGCAACAGGAACTGCCGTCCAGGTCTTATGACATGGTAGTGGCAAATCCTCCTTTCAGGCGGCCGAAATCCGGGCGTATCAGCGTAGGAGAAGAAAAGGCCGTTGCCCGGCATGAGCTTGCAGTGAACCTTACGGCGCTTGCTGAAACATCTTCCCATCTGCTCAGGGAGCGGGGAAGATGTTATATGATTTTTCATCCGGAACGAATTCTTGAAGTTGTGGATGCGCTCCGGATTCATCAGCTGGAACCCAAGCGGTTGCGGTTTGTTCATAATGACATCCGTACGGAATCAAAGATCATGCTCATAGAAGCCGTGAAGGAAGGCCGGCCGGGCATGAAGATTGAAAAGCCGCTCTATATCTATGATAGTAACGGGTTATATACGGACGAAGTCAGAGATATCTACGGTTTTGAGCGGTCTGTATCAGGACAGTAATAGCAGTAGGATTATTAATTAGAGATTCTGATTGCTTATTAATTGATTTATATAATTTATAGCACTATAATAGTGCGATTCAGTATAATAGTAAAAAATTTAAAGGAGGAGAATTATGGTTGCTTTAAGAGTCGTGGGGATTGTGATTCTTTCACTGGCAGTTCCAGCACTTGTATTTGCAGCGGGTGCGCATGACGGCCTCGGTTGCGTTGGCTGTCATGGGATACATAATGCAAAAGGTGATATCATTTTTGCCGTAGAGCCGAACAAAAAAAGCATTAATCCAAGAACCAACAAGCCTTTTACCGGTATAACAGCACTCTGTCTCGGATGTCATGAAACGATTGACAAGGGCGGTATGGGCATAGCTGCTGTCTCTTCAAAACACAGCCACCCATACGGAGTGACACCCAATCCCAAGGTTGCTACGGTACCCGGAGTATTCCTGAGAAATGGGAATCTGGAATGTGTCGGTTGCCATGACCCGCATCCCTCCAATCAAAACTATAAATATCTGAGAGTTGACACGGCAAAGGGGGCAAAGATAGGTGACTTCTGCGGTATGTGTCATGCTTCCAAGGCTGACCCGGCTGCTCTGAAGAAAATGAAGATATTTAACAGTATGGATGAAAGGAAGGCGTCTGCACCTGCACCGGCTCCAGCTCCGAAGAAAAAGAAGAAATGATCGAGAACACGTTCTGCATCCTTAACGGGATAGGTGAAAAGAGCGAAAAGCGAATCTGGAACGAAGGGGTGCTGACGTGGAACGATTTCAGGGATGCCGGTGACATCCCCTTTTTGAGTAATGAAAGGAAGAGACTCTATGATGAGAGTCTCTTCCTTTTTTCTGATGAACTGGAAAGCCGGAATGCACCTTTTTTCAGCAGCAGAATAAAACGAAGAGAGCACTGGAGGCTCTTTGAGATCTTCAGGGATCACGCGGTCTGTCTCGACATCGAAACGAATGGACTGCAACCTCAAAACGGGGGATATGTGACCGTTGTTGGACTGTTCGACGGATATGATTACCATTCCCTGGTGAGGGGAGAAAACCTTACGGCGGAAAATCTCACTAAGGCCATCGCCGGTTATAAATGTCTCGTTACATTCTATGGTGCAGCATTTGACATCCCTTTTTTGCTGCGGTCATTCAGGGATGTGATGTTCGATATTCCTCATTTTGACCTCTGTTTTGCGGCGAAAAAGCTGAAAATAAAGGGAGGGCTCAAGAAGCTTGAGCAGGCACTCGGCATCGAGAGAAATGAATCTGTCCAGGGATTCAACGGCTATGATGCGGTTAAGCTGTGGCAACTGTCTGAACAGGGTTCCACTGAAGCTCGTGAACTTCTGATAACATATAACAGGGAAGACACCGTTAACCTGATGACATTGGCTGCTATCCTGTATAAGCAATTACGGCAGTCAACGGGTATTGAGCAGTATCTGCAGTATGGAATTCATTGATCAGTTTATCACGTATCTTTCTGTTGAAAAGGGACTGTCCAGGAATACTCTTACTTCTTATCATACTGACCTGAAGAAGTTTCTATCTTTTCTGAAGGAAAGGGATCGGGAGATAGATGCTGCATCACGTGCGGACATCATTGACTTTATAGCCCAGCTCCGTATCGAGAGCTATTCGATTTCAAGTATCTGCAGATATATATCTTCACTAAAGGCTTATTACAGATATCTGCTTCTGGAACAGAGAATAGAGAGTGATCCATCTGAAGATATTCAGTCGCCAAAAAAGTGGGAACGCCTGCCGAAGTCACTATCCGTCTCAGACGTGCAAACGCTTCTGGCCACACCATGTGCAGGCAAGACAGCATTGCGGGACGCTGCAATGCTGCAACTGATCTATTCCTCAGGTTTACGGGTAAGTGAATTAATTGCTGTGAAGCTTGGAGATATTCATTTTGATGCCGGATTTATCCGTGTTGTGGGAAAGGGTTCAAAAGAGCGGGTAGTGCCGGTCAATCTGCGTTCACTCGAACAGATCAAGCGGTATATTGAACAGGAGCGTCCGGTACTCCTGAAGAAGCGGAAATCAGCTTATGTATTTATTACGTCACGGGGAAAGCCCATGTCCCGGCAGAGGTTCTGGCAGACCTTAAAGGCTATTGGAAAGCAGGCAGGTATCGAACTATCCCCTCATACCATGAGACATTGTTTTGCTACCCATCTGCTTGAAGGCGGGGCAGACCTGAGATCGGTTCAGAAAATGCTTGGCCACTCTGACATTGCATCGACGCAAATTTATACAAAAGTGACAACAGACCGAATCAGGAAGGTGTTTAATAAATATCATCCACGAGCGTAATCACTCGTAAAAGTGAGGAGCAGTTAGAACCACGTGATGAGTCCTGAGTAGCGAATAATGAGTAAAAGAGAAATTAAGAATGGGATTTATGAAGGGTGTTTTTTTGGTAATTTGAAATATAAGCTTACTTATGGATTGATAAATTAATATCATTATATAACTACTTTATTTTTAAAAGAAAATATGTTATTCTTTGATCTTCGGTTGCATTCTCTGGTTACAGTAAAAATATGTTATAAATAAGACTGCATTATTCAGCTTTTGTCGTTGTTATATCTGCAGTCTAAAAGCACGTTGTATCGAATCCATTGATTCAAAGAAAGGAGTTCTCTGAATGCTGATCATCGGGGAAAAATTGAGCATTATAGCCAAACGGGTAAGAGAGGCTATGATGAAGAAGGATAAGGGGCCTATTCAAGAGATCGCCACTGCTCAATGGAAAGCAGGTTCCGGAATGATCGATGCGAATATCGGACCTGCGGAAGACGGCGGTGAGGACCTGATGCAGTGGATGGTAACAACGATACAGGAAGTTGTTCAGCTTCCGATCTGTCTTGACACAACAAATGCACAGGCTATTGAGGCCGGGTTAAAAGTTCATAATGATACATGGGGAAAGGCGCTTATTAATTCTACATCAAACGATCCTGAACGATTTCCGATACTTGAACTCGCGGCAAAATATAACTGCGGGGTTATTGGATTGACTGTGGGCAAGGGAGGGCTACCTGCTGATGCAGAAGAGAGGACTGCGATCGCTTCGGAAATTATGGCACGGGCTATGGAATACGGTGTTCCCCTTGAAGACATTTATCTTGACCCTCTGGTTCTTCAGATAGCAACTACCCAGGACCAGGCCGTTAAGGTTATTGAAGCAGTAAAGATGTTTCAGGAAATTAATGATCCGCCCATGAAGACCGTTGTCGGCCTGAGCAATATTTCCAACGGGTGTCCAAAGCACGTAAGGCCGCTGTTAAATAAATATTATTTTATCATGCTCATGAATGCCGGTTTAACTTCGGCCATCGCTGATGCTCATGAGATGGCAGAAGCCTTAGAGGAAAAGAACCTGGTTGATGATGTTTTGGCCGGAAAGAAGATTGATGACAGGCAGAAAATGACAGAGATAACAAAGACCATAGATGTAATAATGGGCAAGACCTTATATGCCCATTCGTATCTGGAAATGTAAATACTAGGACTCAAGGATTCGAGAGGCCAAGGAATCAAGTAAAAGAAAATATTTTGTAAATCTCACTTTGAATCCCGAACCCCTTGACCTGAACCAAAACCGTACTTTTGGAGGATAGCATGGCTT
>CP070737.1:242772-248290 GCA_020347665.1 Nitrospiraceae bacterium | reverse complement strand
TCAACCTTAACCTCAGCCTGGGTCTTAGCTTTTTTTTCCTTACTGCATGCTGGTTACTTCCTACTGTCGTACGCTATGAACTTTGCACTATGCGACTCACTCTTCACTTTTCGGGTTCAGACCTGAGGGAATCGCCGAGCAGGTTTCTGCTGTGCTCGTCGTCATGACAATAAACACAGAGATTTTCCCAGTTTGAACCATCAGAAGGATTATTCCGGTGATTTCCATCTTTATGATGAACGGTGAGTAGATGTTGATTTTTGAAATCAAACTCCCGTCCGCATTTCGCGCAGATAAACCCATGGATTTTGAGCGATTGCTCCCGGTAACTGCTGGAACGGTCATGAGACTGTTTGAATTCCCGCACAATATCCTCGACTGATCTGTTTTCGTCTTTTTTTGACGGTTTTCTTTTTAAGACTCTATAGGGCCTTCTCTGTCTCATATGAATATCACCTCGTACGTATTGGCTTTCTTTATTCATAGTAGCTCAGATCGAGAAAAAATACTATTTAGTATATAGCTTTGAAAAACTCCACACGACTTTTCTTCGATAAACAGCACCTTTTTTCTCTAATGGGCAAATGCCATTTTCAATTTGACTTGTTTAAATATCTATGATACTTTGAAATTAAGTATAGGGATTACAGAGGGGGATCTTATTCACGTTAAAATACATTCCAGTCATCAGCGGTCTCCATAATTGAATGTTCCTGAAAAAACAGACCCTTCGCGAAAGGGCGTAGCGGCAGGTGAGGAGCTGGGCGAAGCATTGCCGGGCTCTGAGGATGCGCTTTGAAAAAATTAAACATTGGTTTTTCAATGCCTGCAGCTTATAGCCCTTGGATACTCGGTAGAGAGGAGGGGGTGATCCAATTCAGACTAAAATAATTACTAATAAATAGAGCAGCGCTGTTTACGGGGGGAAACCTTGGTATCTGGGAAAGACGTTGAGAAACACAAAAGGAGGGGAAATAGATGAAAAAGTCAATGGTGTTTACGTTAGTTTTGATATTTATCTTCAGTTCGATCGCTCTTGGAAAACCACCGTTAAAGGGTATTGAAACTTTCTGCATTGGCTGCCACAAAGAAGCACTTACACTGCCGGGGGGCACTTATGATCCCGTATACCCGATAAAAGGAAAGCACAAGGGCGGAAATGTAACGCCTAAACAGGCGTATGAGATGATGAAAAAAGATCCGAAGCACACCTTTCTGGTGGACGTAAGAACCCGCTATGAATATATGGATATCGGCCATCCTGTAGAGGCTTACCATATTCCATGGAAATTTTACTCCACCAAGGTAGGTAAGAGAGGCTATCAAAAGGAATTAAACAAAAACTTCTGCAATGACCTTAAAGCCCGATTTAATCCTGATAAAGACACTTTATTGCTGCTATGTAGAAGCGCTGCAAGGACTATAGCTGCATCTACAGCAGCAGTTGATTGCGGGTTTAAAAAGGACAAGGTCTTCAATGTATTGGGCGGGTTTGAAGGTGACACAGTAAAAGACAAGGGCAGTCCACATTATGGCAAGCGAATGGTAGGCGGATGGCGTCTGGAAGGTCTGCCGTGGACGTATAGGATGAATCCAAATCTGATGTATCAAGCTGATTTTAAAAAATGAAATAACTATAAAGGGAGAGAGGCCTGCGTTTTGTTAAACGCAGGCCTCTTGCTTACTAAAGATTCTAACCCGCCTGATTATTATGCTATGCTTTTTTACCATTAAAAAGAATCAGCCAGCGCGTAACCAAACAGGGCAGTCATGAAAATACGAAAAGTAAGCTTGCTCACTTCGTATTAAAACTGCGGGATAAGAAACAAAGAACAAAGGGCATGAGCCCAAAACAAGAAACCAGGCGGTTTTTTAGATTGAAAAGCTCGTTAATTTATGATAATCTCAAAATCGAAACATGTCAGATTCAGAAAACCATTTCATTGCCTATTGGTGGGGAAATAAAAAGGAATCTTTTTGTCTACAACAACCCGTTTGAAAGGAGAACAACATGAGTGTTTATAAGGTAATTGAACTTGTTGGCACAAGCCCTGAATCATGGGAGAAGGCAGCAAACAATGCTGTTGAGACGGCATCCAAAAGTCTTCGGGACTTGCGGATTGCAGAGGTGGTCAAGCTGGATATGCAGATAGAAGACGGCAAAGTGATAGGCTTTCGGGTAAGACTGAACGTCTCCTTTAAATATCACGTAAAGGATTAAGAAAAAGATATACATACCCCACGGCACGATAGTCCGCAAGGGGCTCCGGGCTAAAGACAGGATTATCCGCCTGGAACGGGCTTTTCCACCCTGGGCGGATTAAAGCAGGAAAAAATACGCAGTATTATCCACGCCGTGGACACAGCATTACAGCCGTGGTACGAATTGTCCGTCTGAGAAGAACACACGCATTTTTCTTTTTTACGGGATTTCATTCTCAGATCAAAAGATAACGTGATACAAGGAGGTAACATGCAAGAACGAATTTTCCTGGAAGGCAGCAAGCGGACAGTTTTTCTTGGTGCATGTCAGATTTACAGTACTTATGTGCAGGATGAAAAGAATCGTAAGGGAGGCGACCTTCTGGAACAAGCTGCTCAGGATGCAATTAAATTAGCAAAGATCATTGATAATGAGACATGTCTTGACAGCGAGATCTGTGATGATAAGGACCTCTGGAAACAGGACTGAAAAGAGAAATAACAAAAAAAGACCCTCTATCCAAAAACACTGGTTTTACCCGGCACACATTAAAACCTCGGAGACACTGTCTGGAAATCAGCATTGAGAGATCGCAAGACGGAATTCATGGTTACATCAGAAAAATTTCTCTTCGAATGTAATGCCGCTTTCGTGCAGTCGCTTGTAATCCATCTTCAGCCGTTCGTTCGCAATATTCCTGTTCACATTTGCGAACTCTCGTGATTCTTCCATTGATCCCAGCATATACACTTTCGAAACAGTCTGCTCTTCTGCCTCTGCCCGGAAGGTAAAGTCACCCAGCATGAGATACCGATCTATTTCGCTTTTCATGTCCTGTGTTTGCTCAGGATGAACCCTTTCTGTAATGATATGTTTCTTTAAGGTAATCTCCAGTGTGATAGCTGTACCTTTTCTGGCACGATGAATAAAATCCTCCAGCCTCGTCTGCGTTCTCTGTGCGGTTGTGTTTGCCATTCATCACACCTCCTTTCCTGCATTCGAGAAATGAGGAAGATCACCCCTCGAAATGCACCCCTCAGAAGGAATATTCTATCAGTGGTTCTAGTTATATTTTACCAGATTCCAGGGAGGGTAACTAGTCACCTTGGCAGACCTTTATGAGAAGCTTTTCATCCACCGGTCGGAACAATCAGAGACTAATTTCCTGTCTGTCATATGTGGCAAAACAGGGTATGTCTAACCCGTTATTATTTAAGATCTTTTTGCATCGTGATTCCATTTCATCAACCATGTCATCTCCCCGGCCAGGATCGTGATGATAGAGTCCAAGGCTTTTTACGTTTGCATCAACTGCGAGTTTAGCAACTTCACTTACAGACGAATGTCCCCAGCCTCTTTTTTTATTTATTTCTTCATCGAGATACATGGCATCAATGATGAGGCAGTCAACGCCTCTGACAAACTCTAGCATGTCCTCATAATCGAGCTTGGGATTTTCCTGATTTATTTCATTGTCTGTCATAAAAACAAATGATCTACTATCTTCAATGATTTTCACACTATGACAGAGAATCGGATGATTGACTTCAATCGCCTGAATGTACACATTGCCGATTTTTGTGTCCTTGTAAGTGAAGCGGCTGTTAAAGCACATTTAGGCCACGGTGACTATATCGGGGTGTGTCGATAGACGTAATCATGAGCCAGTTCGACCCACATTAAGGCCTGCCCGCCCCGTTTTTAATTTAAGTGGTTATGTCGTTAAACGGGGTTCTAACCCTTTTTCAGTCCTCGTGAAAGAGACAAAAAAAGGGGGAGCGATTCGCTCCCCCTGGATTGCTTACTGAACGATAGCGTTTAAGGCCCGTCCGCGCATGTCCTCGTTCCTTGGCCCCACATACAACCAGGTGTGTTGTTGAACTGGTTTTTCTTCGTGATATCCGAACACTGTTGCTGGCAGCCAGGATCCTCTGCCTCATTGGTAAGCCGTACAGTTGTTTGTCCAAAATATTGTCGTTATTTCTATATTAAATAAGTTTATGGTTTTTATTGTAGATTGCCGTAACCAGACTGAAACGTGTTGATTTCTCATTGAACTGACCTTATTCTTTTCTAAGCATGTGCCGACTTCCATAATTTTAAAAGAATCAGGTATGCTTACTTTCTGCAAATCTTGTAATCATGCTAATATAACCAAGGTGAGGACAGATAATTGGGTAAGAAAAAGAAACGCCGAAAGGCCTTAAAGGAAAAGACTGCCTTAAAAGAAGCCCCCCTGGTTCAGGAGAAACCGGCCGAAAAGAAGAAAAAGAAACGCCGACAGCCAGTACCGACCAAACGGGAGCGTCCGAACTGGCCCCTGACAGCATTGGCAGGCGCCGGGATGGTGCTGACCGGATATCTGGTTCTCACCTTCTATTTGGGCACACCGCCGCTATACTGCGAAGAAGGAAGCACCTGCGACATTGTCCAGCAAAGCCGGTGGGGTACTTTTCTGGGTATCCCAACGGCTTTGTTCGGGTTCATGGCTTACGCCGCATTGGCCTTCATCGGTTTCCGCGTACGCAGGCCGGGACTGCACTGGAAATCCGCCTGGATAGTCTCCCTGGTGGGCCTGGGCTACAGTATTTATCTCAACGCTATTTCTCTGTTTGTAATTGAGGCAGCCTGTCTCTACTGCCTGACTTCTCTTTCGATTATGGCGGCCATTTTCGGGGTAGTTTTTTTCCAGCGGCCATCGGGCCTGCCTAACTTCAAATATGCGACCTGGGCTGGGGAAACGATTGTGTTGGCATTGGTAATTGTCGGGGGAATGCACCTGTACTATAGTGGTATTTTTGATCCGGCAGTCGGCCCGGAAGACCCTTATCTGAAAGGGCTCGCTGAACATCTCACCGATGAGGGTGCCGTATTTTACGGTGCTTTCTGGTGACCGGCCTGCGGGGAACAGAAGGATCTGTTCGAGGCATCAGCACACCGGCTCCCGTATGTGGAATGCGCCCCAAATGGACGGAATGCACCAACGGCACCGGTCTGCAGAAAGAATAGAATCAAAAACTATCCGACATGGATTATCGGGGGGCAAAGACACAAGGGGATACTCAAGCCTGACCGGTTGGCCGGGCTAACCGGCTACTCTGGAAAACAATAAAAGAGACTAAGGGCTCTTAGTGCGCATTACCATTCCAAGGTGATAAGAAAGCAATATTAATAAATCAAAACAATCACTTCTATTAATAATATAAAGTAAATTATTAGATATGAAAAGCCGCAGATATGCAGAATTGAACGGCTGCAAATTACGTGTAGAAATACTTAACCAAGCATTCGCGTTATCAAGGGAATTAACTGAGA
>CP070737.1:237036-242672 GCA_020347665.1 Nitrospiraceae bacterium | reverse complement strand
CCGGGTATCACGTTCCTGTAATGCTGCACGTATCCATTCCGGCGAGTAGCCGCATGTGCCTGCATAGTTGCGCAGGGTTATGGGGCTCAGGACAACCGGCACTGCTGATGATGCAGCAGTAGCCCTGGCTACAGGATATCCCAATATGTCTGAACAGATGCGGTCAAAGGATTCCTGGACAAAAGGAAATGTCGTTCCTTCGGTCATGTCAGTGGCATTGATTATAATTGCAGGCCCTCCACGGGCTAAAATATCCCCGAATGTGCCGCCGTCGAACACGTGCTTATCATAGTATTCGGCTGCTATATCACTGGCGGCAAAATTGGCTGAGAACAGGCGGAACCAGTTGGGAATATAAAGAAACTTTCTCGCAAGGAGTACTCCCTGTATGTTCTTCTTTAAAAACCGGAGTTCATAGTCTTTGAAAATCCTGTCTCCGAACATTCCGTAATATGCTGCGGTAAAGCTGCCGCCCGACACCCCGGACATTATATCTACTTCATCCATCAATCTTCTCTTTTTACCATCTATGGAGACATGCGTTTTCGCCAGTTCCTCCAGCAGTCCATAGGAAAAAGATGCTGCCCGCGTACCGCCCCCTGAAAAGGTAAGGACGAGCAATAGACTTTCTGAGTTGTCAGGTGTGCCCATGTTTCTGAGCCGGTAACCCGAATTAGGGGAATACTGCTCAAGAGACTGGTTGACAGGATAATGGGCACAACCTGCCAAGAGCCCGACAGAAAGAAAGAGCCATAAAAAAACTCTTAAGGTTGGATACAATACGGCATCAATAACCACATGAGGTATTACGCGAAGCTTTTTCAGAAGCATATGACTCACTTCCCCCCAATTACTTCATTTATAACAGAACCACGATCATACTGCAATCTATATTATGATTCAGCTATTTAAGAACTACATAAACGTATTTAAGAACTACATAAACGGGGCTGTGAAACCACCAAATGCCTTGAACAGGCGCGTTTTAATCGTCTTCTGGGGCAGATCAACATCCGGGAACTGGCCGACGTCCTTATACTGTTCATAAAAATCCGGATGATGAGGCGGCAACGGGTCCATACCTTCCTTTAGTTCGAAACTGCTCGTATACCGGAACGGCCAGACATCGAAAAACGGGATCATCCGGGATATGTTTCCTATCATCCCGCTGATATGTGAAAGAAAAGGAATAGTCTCTTTTTTCGCGATAACCCAGCTGTTTTGAGGTAACATATCCCGCAGGATATTCTGTTCAAGTTCCCGGGCAAAAGCCTCGTCCCGGATAATCATTGCATTTTCAGTATTAAATGCGATAGAACGCGGGGTGAGGTTATGAGAACCGATAATAGCAATCGTGCTGTCTACTACAATTGATTTGGCATGCAGCCCGATACGAGGGCCTTTTTTCTGAACAGGCAGAGGTCCTTCCATTTCCGATGAACCTATGAATCCCTCAGAATTTGTATCGGCACTCAAATGGTCGTACCGGGGGATTAACAGTCCGGCATCACCCGGAAAGGGCTTCATCTCATAGAGGTTGAATCCAAGGTCCTTCACAAACTCTTTCTTCTGTTTGTATGTCTGCGCATAAATAAAAAATATATCTGTTGAAGCAAGGCTGTTTGTAGACACAGTAAAGGTTATGTCGGGATTCTCCCTGCGCATTTTCCTCAGCAGCCGCACTGCAGTTTTACTCATGATCAGGTACGGCGTCTGTATGGTAACTGACTCCTGTGCGCTGGCAAGCACCTGTCCCATGGTTCTGCTTATATTCTCATGCTCTTCAGAAGTTTCCGCAGCAGACTTCCCGGGGGGATCAGCCGTGTAATCGACACGACCAACTTTGAACGGTCTGCATTGAGGACGTTCAGAACAGATGGAATAGGTATCAGCTATTCCGGTTATATCAGCAAGCAGTGATATATCCGGTGCTTCCAAAGCGTGTGGCATATCGTTTTCCCCGAGCTTAACAACTTCTGCCCCTACATCCGACAGATACATTGCCTTTACAACTACTTCATCGTTCCAGTATTGGTCAAAGGAATCCGCAGCCTGTTTTACCGCTGATCCCATAACGAGCACATCCCGGTCTTTGAAGGCAAAGGTGGGATCATAATCGTAATATTTATTCTCTATATTCCGTCCTCCGACGATGGCAATGCTGTCATCGACTATGAAGAGTTTGTTATGCATACGCTGGTTGAGCTTGCGAAAAGAAAACAGAGCGCCTTTGACAACAGTAAGTGTCGATGATTTCCCCTTGGAAGATATCGGGTTGTATAAACTGATCTCAAGATTCGCATGTGCTGTTGCCAATTGCGCAATGAATGCCGGCTCTTCTGTTACGGTGAATTGGTCAACAATTACCCTCACCGTAACGCCCCGGCGGGCAGCACGCAAGAGTTCCATAAAAACGAGCTGGCCAACTTCGTCATTGGCCCAGATATAGGTCTGTAAGGCAATCGATTTTTTTGCGGCTCTGATCAGGTGAATACGGGCGAGCAAAGCATCCTGACCATAATTCAAAAAACTAACGAAATGCTTAGGAGAATCAGAGGTAGAACTGTTAAAGGCACGTTCGGCAAGCTCATGGAATTCCGAAGCTATTGCGCAGGTGTCTTCAGGTGCAGTATTACACGTGATGTTTGAATCGATGAGCGCAGATACCGTTTCATCAATCTGCGCAGGTGTATAAGGTTTTTTAATACAACCAAAGGTCAGCAGAAATAAAAAAAGTACACCAGCGTTTAAGATTTTCATAGTCGTTTCAGTAATCAAGACTTTCTATCCCTTCTGTGAAATATTTATGGATTATGTTCTGAAGCTCCTGCTGTAGTTCGTCTTCACGTCCTGACAGACTCTCATAGAGGGGTTTTGCAATATAGGAAAATGCATCAAGCAGCTCTGGATCAAAATCACTGCCTCGTCCCTCCTCGAGCATCGCCATTGAATCATTAAACGAATAGGGTTCCTTGTACGGGCGTTCTGAAGTCAGGGCATCAAATACATCGGCAATCGCAAATATTCTTGCAGTAACAGGAATCTCATCCCCGGTCAGCTCATGGAGATATCCTTTCCCACTCATTTTTTCATGGTGATTGCTGACAACCTCCAGGGCATCTTTCAGCCATTCAGAACGCTTCACGATCTCATGGCCATGACTCACATGTTCTTTCATCTCCTGAAACTCATCATCACTGAGGTGACCCGGCTTGAGCAGGATGCTGTCTCTTATGCCGATCTTTCCCACGTCATGGAGAAAAGCGCCTTTGATAAGGGTTTGGATATCACGGCGTGGAAGTCCCACTTCTTCGGCAAGACGTACAGAGATAATAGTCACACGATAATTGTGCGCATTCGTATCACTGTCACGCTTTGCAATAGCGCTCCCCAGGGTTTCCAGTGTCTCCAGATTGGCATCGAGAAGTTTGACAGAAAAATCGGACAGCTTATTGGTCAGAGAGATGATAACAGGATAAAGCAGTGCCGTTGTGAGAAGAACAATGAGCATTGCACCCAGCATCGTTTTAACCCCCCTCAAACGAACGCTGAGAACCGTCTCATCCGAGGGAGCGAACATGCCTGCAAACAAACCCACAATATCGTCTTTCGAGTTAACGACAGGGACAACAGTGAATAAATATGGTATGCCCGCTAACCGTTTTATTCTGTGAACAATCTTTTCTCTATTTTCTGGCACTTTTTTTTCCGATGACATAACAAAGGCCTTAACACCTGCGATACCTGCATAGCTCTCATCAATCATTTCGCCAACCATGTCACCGTCTTTTGTATAGAGCCCGGCAAAGACATATCGACCGATCATTGACTGAACCTGATTTGCCCTGAATGAGAGCATCCTTTTCTGGACAATCTCCTGGTTTTCAATAAGAGACCCGTCGAAGAGCTGCATATTCTGTTCATTAAATAGTGTAGTGGCACGAACAGCATGGTCCAGTATAAGGTCACTTACCGTACTGCGCATATGAAAGAATGCTACGATCCCGATAATGAGTGATACGGACAGACCGCCGAGAAAGAGTCTGATGACAAGTGTTCGGTGAACAAACGTTTTCAGGGAGTGCCTGCGTTTCATGCCCGTAACTCCTTATTATGGTTAAAGGACATTTATATGATAAACTTTAAAAGAATATTAATCCCAAAATTGCATTTAGAAAAAAAGAGTAAAGATATTATACGCCAATTTATTCGCCTGAGTGAATCCGCCCGCCTGGTCCTCATCGGGGAATTCGCCGAGTCGAACGAGTCGCCTGAGGAGACTGAGGCGGAACGGATTTATCAGGATTATCTGCTTATTTATTTTAAAATCATACAGTCTCAGTAACTGCCCCGTAACATGCAATGTATTGTACGGGGTCAATCTGTGACCAACTGGATGTTTCGGTTAATTTGATATGGGAAATAATCACAATCTACTTTTCTTTTCCGTCCGGCATAAAAGGCTCGAATATTCTGATAGGTGCCTTGAGTGTCCCCTGCAAGGCCCTCAGCAATCCAGAGCCGATGGCAGATGCCGAAACGTATGAAACTTCCGGATCATCAAAACTACCTTTTACCTTAACTGGGAAAGAGATAATCGTACCGCCGGTAACTCTTCCTACCAGGGGAATTTTTTTGACGACGCGATTCACACTTTTTATCGGGGCTATCAACAAATTAAGATCAATCGTTCTGTTGGACAAATCAAGCTCTCCCCGACCAACAATCTCAGCCTTTGTACTGTCCAGGATATATTCCTTGACAATAATGGTCTTCCCTTCAAGGACTCCAGTTACTTTCATGAAATCATACTCAAATGCCTGTTCTGATATGTCAGGCAATTCTTCTTCCAGTGCTCCTGTTTCATTTAAAAAGTCAAAGGCCTTATCAAGGATTTTCTCACTGCTGACGTTTCCGCTTTCAGCAGAAAATACAATGTTTCCCTTTAAAGCTTCACTCAGCTCCTCAGGATTTCCCTGTGTATCAATTTTCCCTTCAAGATCATATGTTCCGGAGGTGCGCAATTTGTTATCAGTCAGGCAGCTGAGTGTTGGATCAAGTGCCTGGCCTTTCGATATAAGTTCCAAATCAATATCTATGTCCTTATCTTGTATCAATACCTTGCCCGGGGTGGATATGCCGCACACAACAGCCTCGTTAACGTTGATATCTATTGTATCTTTCTCAAGAAGGATATCAGCATGAAAAGGAGTCCATGTGAAATCTTTAAAAGATAATTTTTCTGATGCGAGTCTGAGAATTCCCGTTATCGGAAAATCCTCAAGCAATTCTTTTTCCCTTTCATCCTTTTTCATGAAAGTCTTATTTATATTTTCGAATTGTATACCGTCTGAGGCGATGTCCATGTCCACAATGAATGCATCCTCTTTCGTTGTAATATCTCCTTTCAGGTCAAAATTATTGTTTCCCCATGTGAGACTCGCTGACTTAATATTAGTCCTGTCATCTGCTGAGTTTACGAGAAAACGGTTAACCGTAAAAGGCACGTCGGTCCGTAACGGCGGCATGAGGTGTTCACCCTCAATGTATCCGCGGGCTGTTGAGAGTATCGGCTTATCCAGTCGTATGCTGGCATTGAAATCTCCCTTCACCCATCCGTATCGGATTATTTCGCT
>CP070737.1:230288-236936 GCA_020347665.1 Nitrospiraceae bacterium | reverse complement strand
GCCGTCAACGTCGTCTTCCCATGGTCTACGTGCCCAATCGTCCCTACGTTACAATGCGGCTTTGTCCTTTCAAATTTCTCCTTTGCCATAATGCCTCCTCATGCATAGTTGCTATCCGTTATATGTGAAGCAATTGCATCAAACAACTGTTTCAGTTACCTGCACACTGTCGTAATGGAGCCCATGACCGGGATTGAACCGGTGACCTCATCCTTACCAAGGATGTGCTCTACCGACTGAGCTACATGGGCTTACAGAATTCAGATTTCAGAACGCTGAAACCGGAACACATTATTATTTCCATTATTCCAAAATCCTCTGACTTCCATAATGGAGCGGGAAACGGGATTCGAACCCGCGACCCTCAGCTTGGAAGGCTGACGCTCTACCACTGAGCTACTCCCGCACCCGTCATATCCGAATTCTGCTTTGTATCTGACATAATTCATTGTCCCGCCATGCGGCATCCCTGGTGGAGAGGGGAGGATTTGAACCTCCGAAGGCTACGCCAACGGGTTTACAGCCCGTCCCCTTTGGCCACTCGGGAACCTCTCCATCTCAGTATGTAGCCGTAGCATCACATAGCTACTACTGGCCACTCTCTATTCAGTCACTTTACACTTATAGTGGAGCCACCGAAGGGAATCGAACCCCCGACCCGCTGATTACAAATCAGCTGCTCTGCCTGCTGAGCTACGGTGGCACTCCTCAGCACAAAAAATAAGTATCTGATTGTAATCGATTTTTGGACCTATGTTTTTTCCTGCACTTATTGTGAATATGGCGTTTCCGTAAAAAAAACACTTATCTTATATTCTAAACCTAATAATATAAGGTATCTCATCTAATATTGTCAAGGCAAATAGCCCCGTTATGGATTCAACTCGAAAAAAGAATGGGCAAAGCCGAAAAAAGAAGGCATTATAAACAGCGCCAAGCTACCTTCGACAGGAGATATTTTTCATAACAGCCTGTTATAAAGCCATTTTTAGAGGCTCCGCGTATGCTCTCTCTGACGTACGGCCTCAAAAATGAGAATACCGACTGCCACAGAAATATTGAGAGAGTTCACCCTGCCTTTCACCGGGAGCGACGCTATGACATCACACTGCTCTTTAACGGTTCTTCTCAGTCCCCTGCCTTCGGATCCAACAACCAGGGCTAGTGGTTCTCTGAGATCGAGATTCCATATCCTTTTCCGGGCCCCGGCTTCAGCGCCGATGATGGTCAATCCATCGCTTTTCATATCCCTCATTGCATGCTTAATATTTGATACCCGGGCAATGGCAATATGTTCCGCAGCACCCGCCGATGTTTTTGACGCCTCAGGGCTGAGCGTAACGGAACGGTGAGACTGAATCACGACACCATGCACGCCACCTGCTTCGGCTGACCGCAGAATAGCACCAAAGTTCCGTGGATCTTTCGGGCAGTCCAGAATAAGAAAGAGGGGCATTTCAGCCCGTCGTGAGGGTATCCTCACAATGTCTTCAGTTGTGAGGAATCTTCTCGGTACGACTAGAGCGGCTACGCCTTGGTGCCCTTTGGGAAACTGCTGATCGAAAAAAGCAGGATTAGCTCTCTTGACTGTAACACCGCTCAGGGAACTTGCCTGTTCAATGGCTCGAGTTTTGTCTCTTCGTGTTGATGCGATAAAGACTGATTTAACCTGCCTGCGTGCCTGGAGTGCCTCAAGCACTGGATTCAGACCGTATATCCACTCATCATGTGATCTTGACTTTCCAGATCGTGCTTTCTTTGGTGTCTTCAAGGATTATCCCTTTTGTTTCAAGTTCATTCCTGATACCATCAGCCATACTCCAGTCTTTCTCCTCGCGTGCCTTCTGTCGGGCAATGATTTTCGCTTCAATCTCCTCTTTGGTAAGATCGATCTGCTTTACGGCTAATAAGGCCTGATGCCATTCTTCAGGGGTCCTTTTGAACATATGCAGGACTCCGCCGGATTTGTCGAGTACTTTCTGAGCGTGCGTCACCAGTTCGACTGCCTGTGTGCCTGAAGGTCTGTTATCCATATATTTATTTACTGCACGCACGAGTTCAAACAGTACTCCCATGGCAAGTGCCGTATTGAAGTCATCGTCCATGGCACTCTGGAATTTATCGGAAAACTGATTAATCATATTCCGCAGCATCTGTGCATCAGGACCAGGGTTATCAGGTGAATGATCCTGACCCAGAAAACTGCGGATTCTCAAAGCAGTCGCATAATACCGGTCAATTGATTTTTCTGCTTCCCGTAGCTGCTCGTCAGAAAATTCAATGGGGCTCCTGTAATGCGTAGCCAGGAGAAAAAACCTGACCACTTCTGCATCGAATACATTCAGAATTTCCTGAATGGTGAAAAAATTCCCAAGGGATTTTGACATCTTCTCCTTGTCCACCGTGATGAATCCATTATGTAACCAGTACTGAACAAAGGGTTTTCCGGTATATGCCTCTGTTTGTGCTATTTCGTTTTCATGATGGGGAAAGATGAGATCAGCACCGCCTCCATGGATATCAAAAGTTTCTCCGAGGTGCTTCAGCGACATGGCTGAGCATTCAATATGCCAGCCAGGCCTTCCCGGTCCCCACGGGCTTTCCCATGAAGGTTCTCCCTGCTTAGAGGCCTTCCAGAGAGAAAAATCCATTGGGTTACGCTTTTTCTGGTCAACTGCAACACGGGCTCCGGCTACCATTTCATCAACATCCCGTTTCGACAATTTCCCATACCCAGGAAACCGCCCGACATCAAAATAGACGTCCCCCTGAATTTCATATGCATATCCCTTATCTATCAGGCCTTTCACGATAGCGATAATCTCCGGTATGTGTTCCGTTGCCTTTGGCTCAACATCCGCCCTCCCGACGCCAAGCCTGTCCATGTCATGATAATATGAATCGGTATATTTCCTGGCCACGTCATGCCACGGAATACCTTCCTCCTGTGCCTTATTGATAATTTTATCGTCGATATCAGTAAAGTTCCTGATGTAGGTAATATCAAAACCCTTATATTTCAAATAGCGCCGAATAACATCAAACACAATGGCACTTCTTGCATGACCGATATGGCAGTGATCGTATACCGTAACCCCGCAGGCATACATTTTCACTCTGCCCGGTTCCACAGGGATAAATTCTTCCTTCTTGCCAGTCAGGGTGTTATAGAGTTTCATCCGACCTCTTTGCTCTGTTCCCGGCTCCATGTGATCAATGCGTTTTCTGAGTTCATGCAGACCTGCTTCCAATTCCCTGAGTTTCTCGACTGTCGGGTCCGGAAAGTAATCCATAACCTCGACCATGCCATCTTCCGTGGTCATTCTGATAATCTTTTTTTTGGTGATTCTCCCTGGAACACCCACACAGATGGAATTGTCAGGCAGGGATTTCAAGATAACCGAATTGGCGCCAACAATGACATTGCTTCCGATCGAAATGCCCCCGAGTATTTTGCTGCCGGCACCGATTACCACATTATTTCCCAGTGTCGGATGTCTTTTGCCTGCTTCTTTTCCTGTTCCACCCAGCGTTACTCCCTGGTACAGAAGGCAGTTTTCACCGATTTCGCTTGTTTCACCTATGACAACGCCCATGCCATGGTCAATCACAAAACCGGGCCCGATACGTGCAGCAGGATGAATCTCGATACCAGTTAAGAACCTGCCTATATGTGACAATACTCTGGGCACGAACGGAATTCCGGCCTTCCAGAGCAGGTGATTTATTCTGTGGATAATGATTGCATGAAATCCGGGATATGCAAAAAATACTTCTAGCCTGCTTCTTGCTGCCGGATCTCTGGCAAAAACAGCTTGGAAGTCGCGACGTATTGAACCCCAAAAGCCCATTCTGTAACGTATTATACAATAAAAATATCTTTTATCTATGCTATTATCATCTCGATGAACAGAAACAAGGATATCGATCATGACACTATTTCGATGATTGCAGATTACATGGAAAACGGCTTTCTCGAGAATATTATTGATATGTTCAGGCATGAGACAAAACTATACAACCATATTGGCACGCTGATACAGGACAAACGGGTACGGGTCAGAATCGGCATTACCGCTCTTATGGAAGAGCTTAAGAAAACCGATAAGGAGAATATCGCACGGGCAGTACCTCATATTCTTCCCCTGCTTGGACACACGGAAGCAGTGGTACGCGGCGATGCAGCCAGTCTGTTAGGAATTGTTGGAGATAAAACCGCAATCCCTGCCCTCACAGAGGCCCTATCAGATGAACACCCGCATGTGCGTGCCCTTGCACAAGAGGCACTTGAAGAAATCAGGTCAGATTTTCTGGAGTAAGCAGACAGCAAAGGCAGCAATGCCGTCACCCTGGCCTATGAACCCCATTCCCTCATTTGTCTTTGCCTTGATATTGATCCTTCCTTCCGGCATGCCGGCTCCGGAGAGTGCTTCTTTCATCTGACCGGTAAAAGCCGAAAGCCGTGGTTCTTCTGCAATGATCGTCGAGTCAATCCATGTTACGTTATAACCATTCATATGAACAAGTTCGACAACATATTTAAGGAGTTCTGTACTCACTGCATTCTTCCACTTTGGATCGTCATCAGGGAAGTGTTCACCGATGCTGCCCAGTCCCAGAGCTCCAATAAGAGCGTCAGTAATGGCATGGCACAAAACATCGGCATCAGAATGGCCCGCAAGCCCTTTTTCGAACGGAATCTCGACGCCGCCTACAATAAGTTTTCGGTTACGGGTGAGCCGGTGTGAATCATATCCGAATCCGATTCTCATCGCTTCGCGTCCCGTTTACTCAGTAATATTTCAGCTATGCTGATGTCTTCCGGGACTGTTATCTTGATATTGGTATCCGAACCTTCTATTACTCTAACTGTTCCGCCGTACTGTTCAACCAGCGCGGCATCATCAGTTGCATAATAAGCATCCTGCATAGCCTTTTCATACGCACGATACAGAGACGCATAGGTAAATATCTGAGGTGTCTGAATAGCCCACAGGGCATGTCTTTTTAGGGTTTCTGTTACGACATCGCCGTTTGTTTTCTTGATCGTATCTTTCACCGGCACTCCGACCACTACGCCATCACAATTCTTAAATTCTCTCAAGGCTTTTCTTATGATTCGCTCTTCAATCAGGGGCCGGACACCATCATGGATCATTACCAGACACGTACGGTCATCGATAAGTTGCAGACCCCGATACACCGAGTCCTGACGCTCTTTTCCTCCTGAAGCGATCTTCCGTACCTTCGTAATATTATGGCGTTTAAAGAGGTCTGCAGCAGGCGTTATATCAGCCTTCTTCAGGACAGGGATTATCTCATGGATTTCCGACATACCCTCAAGGGTTTCAAGAGTCCACAGGATAAGAGGTTTGTTGTTGATACATGCAAAGGGTTTGTTCGTCTGTGCTCCAAGCCGTTTCCCGATTCCTGCTGCAGGGACTACTGCTGCAATCTTTTCTTTCATGCCCACTCGACGCCTGTTCTTTGTTCTGTCCGGATACTCAGCCGATCCCCGGAGTCTCAATAGATCCGGAACAGCAGTCTATCCTCTGCTTATCCGTGATTCCTCACGCTCAAATTCTTCCTTTGCTTTCGAAAAAATCATCCTGCCGGCAGTTGTCTGCAGAACACTGGTAACCGCCACCTCAATAGTTTTTCCTATTAATTTGCGCCCATTTTCTATAACCACCATGGTACCGTCGTCAAGGTATGCAACGCCCTGGTTATATTCTTTGCCTTCTTTCAAAACATAAATTTTCATGGTCTCGCCGGGAAGAACAACGGGTTTCACCGAGTTTGCAAGTTCGTTGAGATTGAGTACCGATACGCCCTGGAGTTGGGCAACTTTATTCAGATTGAAGTCATTGGTTATTATCTTTGCGTTCATGATTTTAGCCAGTGCTACCAGCTTGGAGTCAACCTCTTTAATCTTGGGGAAATCCTGTTCCACGATCTGTACGGTTATATTCGACATCTTCTGGATTCTGTGAAGCACATCAAGCCCTCTCCTTCCCCGTGTCCGCTTGATCGAGTCCTGAGAATCTGCTATGTACTGAAGTTCCTGCAGGATAAACTGTGGAAGCACGAAGGTGCCTTCAATAAAACCGGTCTCACAGACATCTGCTATCCGGCCATCTATGATTACGCTGGTATCAAGGATTTTCAGATTGTCTTCATACGTATTACCTCTGACAAGCCTGAACAGTCCCTGCAGGGTAAATCCCCGACCTCTTCTGAGGCCAATAATCAGCCCCCCGTATCCAAACATCCCTTTCAGGGCAAATGATACAGCAAGTGTATTTTCACTGATCAGGAATGATATCGGAACAAGGATGAGACTCGCGAACAGAAGCCCGAGAGAAAGGCCTAGAATGCCTCCTGCGATCGTGCCAAAATCAACTTTCTCAAATATTAGGTCTGAATAGACCGTAAAAATGCCGAGTAGAATCGCAAGAATAATTCCATAGATTTCATAGCCATATGTTACACCTAACAAATATCCGGCAAAGGCAAACAAACCAAGAAATGCACATTTCAGCAGCCATATCATCACCATCACCTCCCTTCATACGTTTGAAAGATTACGGAACTCGAGAACCGACGCGCCTTTATGTCCCATGAGAAAAACAGTTACATGCGATTTAC
>CP070737.1:223380-230188 GCA_020347665.1 Nitrospiraceae bacterium | reverse complement strand
AGGATATGACAGGACGATTGACGCCCATATAAAAAATCTTCGCCAGAAAGTGGAAAGGCATTCAAAAGAACCCGAATTCATAAAAACGGTTTATGGTGTCGGCTACAAATTTATGGGTAAGCCTGATGAAGACTGATATATCGTTCCATGTAGACTGTACTGCTTTATATTGGCAAAATCTTGAGGACGCTATCACTCTGTCAGTCCATTCAACTCAGGATGTAAGACGGATTCTGGATTGTTATACTTTCTGCTGGCTGTCCGTTCATGTGAGATCATAATTTCTTCATACTTTAAACCTATAATGTTTTGATAAGTGAAGAGTAAGAATAATATATTGTTAGACATAAAATAAGATTTGATGGCATATCTATATTTAGCAATAGCAATTATTGCCGAGGTTACCGCAACAAGTGCATTGAAGGCATCAGAGGAATTCACAAAATTGGTTCCAAGTTCGATCGTTGTTGTGGGGTATGGAGTTGCATTTTACTTTCTGACTCTTGTGCTCAGGACAATTCCAATAGGCATTACATATGCAGTTTGGTCTGGCTTAGGTATCATTTTGGTAGTTATAGTAGGTGCTATGTTGTACAAGCAAATTCCAGACATTCCAGCAATTACCGGTATAGGGTTAATTGTTTCAGGTGTAGTTGTCATATATGTTTTTTCAAAGACAGTTAGCCATTAAATAAAACACAGTGTTTGACTAGGGGAGATAGTAGCATGGCGATTTCAAGAGAAAAAGTCCGGGATATGTATCAATTGGGAGCAAAGCGTTACGATTTCACCACAGTGTTATTTAGGCTAATTGGCTTACGAATGAAAGCTTACCGCTCACTTGCAATAAAGAAATTGTTACTTCAACAAGGTAATTTTGTCATCGAGCTTGGCTGTGGTACTGGTCTGAACTTCCCATTCATTATGGAACAAATAGGAGCAGAAGGTCGATTGATCGGAGTTGATTTAACACCGGGAATGCTTGACATTGCACGTGAGAGGATTCGACGAGCCGGCTGGAAAAACGTAGAGCTAATACAGTCAGACATAACTGCCTATGCTTTTCCAGGAAGGGTAAACGGCGTGCTTGCGACAGGCCTTTTCGGTTACATACCTGAATATGACCGGGTAATCAATGCGGTTTCACAGTGCCTCGTACCCGGCGGTCACTTATCAATACTTGATGGCAAGCAGCCGGAAAACTTACCATCATGGTTATTTAAAATCGTCTTAAAACTCGGAGGGCCATTCGGCTACACTCCTGAGTATTTCAATGTTCGCCCTTGGGAATCTGTGGAGCGATATTTTAAAGAGACTTCGATTGAAACAATGTATGGTGGGATGATATACATATCATCCGGGACAGCGTCGTCGTCCCCAGCTTAATAATATCCACTAAGTCTAAGAACTCTCTTCCAAATTATGAATCATCAACTAATTAATGGTTCTTTTTGATGAGATAGTAGATATGCTTCTCCGTATTAGGTCTTTCTAGGTAAAAGTGATTCTTCAAAACGTATGTTTATAACAGCAATCTTCAACATTTTATGAACCTATTAGATCAAGGAGTATATGAAGACATCGTTATTTTTCAGAGCGTTCTAAATTCGAAGATTAGTGAACAAGCAAAAAAAACAAAACCCTTCAAAAAATTTCATAGTTTCTTCATAAATTTCACATATCATTTAAGTAGAAACAAATATGAATAATCTGAATAAACGTTAATAATCAAGCGAAAGGAGTTAAGAATGAAGAGATTAATTGTTTCTTTTTTATTTATGTTAATGCTTCCTACTCTCGGATTTTCACACTCACCTATAAAAGAAGCTGTTCCTTCGTCGGGTCATGTCCTGATAACTGCTCCTGAAAAAGTCACTATAAAATTTGGCAAGCCTTTTGAACCTGTTTTTTCAAAAATAGAGGTGTTTGATCGGGATGGAAATAAAGTCTCAGAAAAGCCGAAATATTTAGAAGATGACACAATAATAGAGGTGGGAATTAAAGAAAATGGAAGCTCTGGTGAATACACTGTAAAATGGAAATGCATGAGCCTGGACGGACATAGCAAAAGTGGAAATTATAAATTTATGGTAAAGTAGATGACTTCTCTAACGGCTAGCAGAAATTGAAAAGGCTGAGCGCTAGGTGTAGACGGTTGCATTTTAAGATTGGAGATATGCAGCTTAGAAACGTGGAGCATGTGTTAACTGCTCCATCTGCACATCCACAAGTGTTGAAAAATGTAACAGTTATCGATTCGTAGAAGAAATGAGTCTGCCATAGATTGACCTATGTGTGTCAGCAGCGTTATGCTTATGAATTTATGAGAGAAAAAGAGCAGAAATCAGTCAAGGCCCCCTGCTCTCGAAGTCACCGGATAGGCTGTCCAAGTCCCGCCTTCTTCAACTCCTCAATATCTACTCCGCAGCCGCAACCGCACGCTGAAAGCTTTCCGTCAATCACAACCGCTGGTACTGAACGAATACTGAGACTCTTTGCACGCACCGCGACTTCAGTATCTTGCATATCCAGAACTGTGATGTCACAGGAAGGACAGGACGCCTTTCTTATTTCTTCAATCGTTCTTTCACACACAGGACACCCTGCGCTGAAGACCTCTATCTTCCGTTTTGCTGTCATTGGTTACACCTCCTTACTCCTTATCGTTCCAATGCCTCAAGAATGGGGCATTCACTGACAGGACCATGTCCACTGCAGTCCTTCGCCAGATTCATTAATGCCTTTTTCATCCTTCTGAGTAGCACAAGCTTTTTTTTGATATCCTGTATTTTCTTATCTGCCCTTTTTTTTACCTCTGAACATGGCGTTTTTCCGTCATACCTGAGACGCAGAAGCTCGCCGATCTCCTGCAAAGAAAACCCCAATTCCTGAGCGTGGCGGATAAAACGTATGCGCAGTATGGCTTCTTTCGGATACAGACGGTAGCCTGCATCCGTTCTTGGAGGCCTCTCCAACAGTCCACGCCTTTCATAGTAACAGATCGTCTCAACATGTACTTCTGCATGCTGTGCGAGTTGTCCGGATGTCAGGCTTTTCATGGTCGTACCTCCTAATTGTTTAGTATAAACCCTGTACCTTGGCACAATGTCAAGCTTTTTTTATTATTTATATGTTCCGCAGAATTATTCTTTTATATCAACGTGTAGTATTAAAAACCTGTGATAGTAATGTTTGAATGGATGTTCACCCGGACATGAATACGGTCTTTTTTTTCCACTATAGCATTGAAGAGCACTCTATGGCCCGGAAATGTCTATGATTGTTCATATTCCCTTCACAATTGTTGCGTACTCTCTAAAAAGAATTTGAGGTAATGTATGGAATCGCTCGGAATCGTTAAGAGCACCAATGGTCACATGGCAAAAGTACTGGTTGAAATGCAGGGCGGTTGCTGTGACCAATGCGAAAAACAGAGCTGTGATATTGCCGAAAAAGGCGTCGAGACTGAAGCTGTGAATGCAGCCCGAGCTGTAGAAGGGCAGAAAGTAAAAGTTGTCATGACTAGCCACACCTATGTGAAGGGAGCATTAGTTCTTTATGTTCTTCCTGTTGCTGCGTTAATCCTGGGTGCAATTATTGGACAGATGTATCTGCCATCCTTCATGAGCATCGCTGACCCGGAACTGCTGGCAGCTTTCGGTGGCTTTGTCCTGTTTTTTGTATCTCTCATAATCGTCAAAATATTGTCAACTAGGATGGAAAAAAAGACAGATTATAAATCTGTTATTGAATCAATCATTGAATGATCACGCGATGCTGCGGCCAGATATGAAAACCCCGCATATTTATAGATGAAAAAAAATAACTTTATTGTGAATGGGCGTATGTTGCTCAAGAGATCTGGAAGAAAAGTTGGCGCAATCCTTCTGATCCCGGTGCTTGGTCTCTTGATAATGCCGACTAACCTGTTCGCCTGCGGCGGGAAGGATGTTACTCTTTCTGATAATCCGAAAGAGAAGGCTCATGCCATAAAAAGAGGCAGAAAAGGAATTTCTTTGTTCGATGAACAGGGCAATATTCTCGTAAATAGGTCAAAGGTAAAGATATCGTCTGAAAGGGCACAACAGATCGCTGAAAGATATGCATCAAAGATCAGGCCAACACCTGCTCTGCCACTTACATTCCGCAAGCTCGAATGGGTTCATAAAAAGCTTGTGTATCAGTTTGAAACAGAGCCTGTGACAGGTTTTAATGGTAAGTATCATCTTGGCCCGGTAAATTTCACTGTGGACCGTATGGTCCTGGATGTCGATGCTATGACCGGAAATATCCACCTTGCAAACGGGTGTGGTGCTGCCCCGGGAAAACTCCTCTATAAATATGATCCACGAGATTTTACCCATGCCGTGGCAGAGCAACCGGTCTCTCTGATTTCGAACAATACTAATTTTATAGCACGTAAAACTGGAAATTCCATCAAGATTGACGGCATTATCGATCCCAGTGAGTGGAAAGATACAGGACACAAATATTTCTACCTTGGAAATTATAATTCTCATAGTGTGTCTCAGTCCCATGTGAAAGCATCCTACTACGCTGAAGTTTGGACACAGATTGATAATGAGAATATATACTTTGCCGTTAAGACAGATACGCCGTATTGGGTTGGCCTCATGTTCAAGAAAGACGCAAATCTTGGAATGCTGGGCGCTTATAGAGACGCCAAGGTTCTGAGGTCGCATAATGTAATTGACGACAGGCACTTTTCCCAGCGTCCTGACAAGACCTTCTTCCTTAAAAACGACGAACAGGATGATATTTTTGAAAGCGCTGCGCGTCAGGGTGAATTTTATACCTATGAGTTCGTTTATCCGCTGAAATCAGATGACAAAAATGACGTATCATTCGAGATTGGAAAGGCTTACAACATGCTCCTTGTAATCGGCAACACTCTGGATCATCACGGCATATTCACCCTCGATGACGCTCACAAGAACCACGATCATTCCAAAAACAATAAAGAACATGCTGATGTCTGGGCGAGTACTGAACAGACCATACGTATCGGCTCACCGCCGGTTTATGATATTCTCGGTAGCACGGTAACTCCTTTTTTCCAGAGCTATACCTCAGGATATGACGCTAAAAAAAGTAATGTTCACTTCCATTATGCTGAGACGGCGTTGAATGATTTTGGCGAACGTGCCGGCACAACATCGCTTATTGCGATCCTCGCCTTGTTGGCTGGTCTGGCTGCAACGGCAGTCATGCTTTTGAAGTTGTCATCCCGAAAGTCACGCAGTGAAGATACCCCTGACCCTGCAGGGGATGGAATTGATCTTCTTCAGTTTGGATGGTTAAAGCAGTTTGTAACATGGAAATATTTCAGACTCGTCTTTATCATTCCAACTCTCATAATTTTTACTGCAATCGTTTTTTACGGAATTCTTGACATCCAGGACGGAAGGAAAAATATTTCCACAGTATATACATGGACCATATGGTGGAGCCTCATCATTTTCAGCTTTATTCTTTTAGGCCGCTTCTGGTGCATGATGTGTCCATTTGCAGCGATAGGGGATTTTGTCCAGAAGTTTATATCACTTAACCGTAGGCTTCCTCGCCAGCTTCAGAATATGGGGATACAGACACTCGGGTTTATCGTCTTGACTCTAGCCTTTTCACTGTTCATGTTTGAGAGCCGTCCACTGGTAACAGCCGTCGTTATTTTGATAATACTCAGCGGTGCAGTGGTTTCCAGCATTCTCTATGAAAAGCGTTCGTTCTGCAGGCATCTCTGTCCAATCGGTGCCATTATAGGGCTCTATTCCGCTGTGTCCCCTCTTGAACTGAGACGATCAGACAAGGTCCGCTGTAATAATCACAAGGATAAGGCCTGTTCGTATAAATGCCCTATGCTCGAATCACCCCATGATAATGCAGACAGCATCTACTGCAACTTCTGTATGAAGTGTGTTTCGGCGTGTCCGAGCAGCAATCTAACGCTCCGTCTGAGACCCGTGGGGAGTGCCCTGTTCAAGAACGGTAGGAGGTCGATTGCAGAAGCCCTTGCATCGCTGTTTCTCCTCGGTGTTATTATCGTGGAAACCCTAGCAATGACCTCTGCGTGGGAGCCGCTGAAACAATCCGTAAGCTCATGGTCGGGAATCGAATCGCAGACAGCAGTATATATGATGTCATTCGGACTTGTTGTTATTCTTCCCATTCTTGTCTTCTATTCTCTGTGCTATCTGCTGCGAAACTGGCTCGGGGATTCCTATAGAATAAACGGTCTTGTAACAGATTTTGCGCTGGTATTCATTCCAGCTGGTATCGCGGTACATCTTGCACATAACGTGCAGCACATGTTCCTCGAAGGTACTGTTGCAGTTCCTGCAACCCTACGTTTTTTGCAGAATATGGGCATTGGAACATCTTTATTCATTAACTATAATACTTCTCCCCTGGTTGGCGCTGAAACGCTCTTTTTCGCTCAGATGGTAATTTTGATTGCAGGCCTTTTCCTTACCCTTTTTATACTGTATAGACTTCTCAGAAGTTTAGATTTGCCATTTGGCCACATCTACAAGATGACTACCGCCATGTCGCTCTACGCAATGGTCGTTATCCTTACCAGCATCTATATGATCGGTCTGCCCATGAGCGGAAGACATATCCATTAGAAATGATTTGTTCACCATAAGAGAAGAAAGGAAGTGGGTGGATGTCGGCACTGCTCATTCCACCTTTTTATCAGCGAGGAGCCTCTCTATCTGTTCATCAAGGTCCTCTTCAAACCGCGGCAGAAACCCAGCATATTCTTTTACTATTACATGATCTTTATCCA
>CP070737.1:215763-223280 GCA_020347665.1 Nitrospiraceae bacterium | reverse complement strand
AATCCAACGAACAATATAAATGCAAGGCTCTTAAGACCGAGACCAATAAACATAGTCGTAATATTCGTTACTATTTCTTTATCCTCAACGTCTTTCAGTGTTACTATCACCTGCTTGTTCAGCCTGATTTCATCATGAGCTATGGATTTGTCGATCTGAAGGTGAATATTTTCATCGGTGCCGGCGGGAGTGAATGCGATAGTGCTTTCCTCAGGATATAGTTTGGTAATTGTGCCTTTTTTAAAGTTGCCTCTGACACCGCCCGCAAATGCTGCGGGCGCAAATGACAGGCATATGATCAGTATAAGTAAACCAGATATAATTTTTTTCATCTTCCCATCAGCTCCTTTATTATGCGCATATTATTTCTTCTTTTTTGCCTCTATACCAAATACACTCAGTACATAATTCGCAAATGATCCATGAACGAACGAAAAAATAAATGCTGCTGCTATCGGGAGTGCGGCATAAAGTCCTCCCCTCGTAAAATTACTCGTAATGATTTCCTGGTTTGAAAATAAAGCTATATATCCGGATATAGAAAGTATGCCCCAAAAGACAGCTTTCAGATATGGTTTTTTCTTCCGGATTCCGGGATTTCCTGTCATCACAGACCCTCCTTTTTATTGTCTTCAGTGGTGTTTATCATGACCGGGCAGTATCCATGACCACTACCAGAGGACATTTCAGCTTGTCCCAGTTCTCAGAGAGGTTTCTATTTTTAAGACCGCAGTCAATATCGAGATTTTCAGATGATTCGATAACAACAAAGAGAATGTCTTTTTCAGAATTTGTATAGTCTATTATCTGCTTCTTCAGACAACCGTTTTTGCGGATCAGACGGTGAAATAATCCCTCTTCCTTCAGTTCTGCAATAAACTGACCGAGCACATAATCTATCGTATCGATGGAAGAAACATACAGGATGTCAAGTGTGGCCCCGATTCTTTTTGCTGTGTTATAAGCGTACCGTAGTGTCTTTTTGTCTATCTGCCCGTACCGCACTGCAAGCAAAACCCTCCTTTCTTCCTTCATCATCTCTCGTGCCGTATTGAACTCACCGGCTTCCGCAAATGCAGCCGCAGCCATTGCTGTCTCAATTTCCCTGAATGTCCTCTTGAACTTTTTCACAGGTATCCTCTTGTTCACCACAATGCGTGTACGTCTTAATCAGCACGCAATTCTTTCCTCTTGAATATCCGGTGCTGCCTGCGAATACGCGGCCTGACCGTCTTTCTCGGCTCGTCCTCTTTCATGATTTCACGTGCTGTGTCGAATTCACCGGCTTCTGCAAACGCAACTGCCATCATTGCGGTTTCAAATTTCTTAAGGAACTTTTTCATGATTTTTCCCCCTTTCCTGATATCTGAATTTATCCAATAAGTATCAACTTTCATGCCAGTAGTTACATCACTGTCAAAGCATTTGAAATCAAAACAATTTTCGTATTTATAAAGTTTTTTGATACATTATTTAAAATGTTGCAATTTACAACGCCTGAAATGGGTATGTATTCTGCCTATTGATTTAGCAGGATAATCATGCTGATGCAATTTTACGTCCTCTGTTGCAACATGCAACAAAGAGGAGTATAGTTAAATCAGGAACCAATAATAGGTGTTCTTTTCTCTGATTGCTGAGGGGCATGGACGAGAGTTTCTTTTTCTCCATGGAGAAATGATATGCCGTTTTTTAAAAAAGAAGGCGAAAATCAGCAGGCTGCAACAATCGAGGATCTGAGTCAGAAGATACGTGATTCACAGATGCCTCCTGATGTTGAAAAGATCTCTGTCCAGGAACTTGATATGTTGTCAAAAATAAGTCCCGAGTCATCGGAGTTCACTATCGGGCTGACCTATATCGACTACCTCGCGAACATGCCGTGGAATATCAGCACAGAAGACAACCTTGATATCAGTCGCGCCGAAAGGATATTGAACGAAGAGCATTATGGTCTGCAAAAAACAAAGGAGAGAATAATCGAGCATCTGGCAGTTAAGGTTTTAGTCTTAAAGAAGAAGCCTCATATTCTTGTTATTGATGATGAAGAAATCGCACGAAAAAATCTTACCCATATTCTTGAAAAAGAAAACTATGATGTCATGGCTGTCCAGAGCGGCATCGAAGGCTTCAAGAGAATGGAATCTGCTGAATTTGATATTGTCATCGCGGACCTGAAGATGCCCGGTGTGGACGGCATGGAGGTCCTTGAAAAGATAAAGATAAAACACCCCTATACCCAGGTGATCATAATCACTGGCTACGCTACAGTATCCTCCGCAGTAGAGGCCATGCAAAAAGGAGCTTACTATTATATCGCCAAGCCGTTCAAACTGGAGGAAGTCCGTCTGAAAGTACGGGAGGCATATGACAAAAAATCAAGATTGAGGAGTGCCAAAGGTTCTGTGCTATGCTTTGCGGGTCCTCCGGGTACCGGGAAAACATCGATGGGCAGAGCTATAGCCAGGGCATTGCGAAGGAAATTTGTGAGGATATCACTGGGAGGCATAAAAGACGAAGCCGAGATACGCGGCCACCGCAGGACATATGTCGGTGCCAAGCCTGGAAGGGTTATTGAAGAGATTCGCAGAGCGGAATCATCCAACCCGGTCTTCATGATGGATGAACTTGATAAGATCAGCCAGGAATTTAAAGGCGATCCTTCGTCCGCACTGCTCGAGGTGCTGGACCCGGAACAGAATCACACTTTTGTGGACCATTATCTCGATGTGCCTTTTGATCTTTCACGGGTGATGTTTATTATTACGGCAAATGTCTTTGACAATATCCCGTCTCCTCTCAGGGACCGCATGGAATTGACTGAATTTTCAGGATATACGCTCGAGGAAAAAGCAGAGATAGCCTCGCAGTTCCTGATACCCAGGCAGATACGAGAAAAGGGTCTTTACGGTTACCAGCCGGAATTTACAGAAAAGGCAATATTCAAGATGATCCAGTCTTATACGCGGGAGGCAGGGATACGAACCCTTGAAAGAAGGATAGCAACAGTGTGCCGAAAAATTGCAAAGGAACTACTGCACGACATTGAGGAAAACAACACATCAGGTGCTATCACCATAACGCCGGATCTGGTTGAAAAATATCTTGGAAGACAGAAATATCACTTTGAAGTTGTTGAAGACGAGAACAGAATCGGCGTGGCAACAGGCCTGGTGCTTACAGAGACTGGTGGAGATATCATCTTCGTTGAGGCGGTAAAAATGAAAGGCAGCAAGGAACTTCTTTTGACGGGATCACTGGGAGATGTCATGAGGGAATCAGCACAGGCGGCGCTCAGTTATATCAGGAGTAAAGCAGACTCACTCGGTATACAGGAGGACTTCTTTGAGCATCATGATATTCATATTCATGTACCTTCCGGGGCAATTAGAAAGGACGGGCCCTCTGCCGGGCTGACTATCGGGCTGGCGCTGATTTCTCTGCTAACAGGGAGACCTGCACAGAGGGATGTTGCCTTGACAGGAGAGATAACGCTTACCGGTAAAATCCTAAGGGTAGGGGGTATCAAGGAAAAGATACTTGCAGCACGACGTTCCCGGATGAAGAAAGTCATAATTCCCGGAAAGAACACGGATAATCTGGCGGAATTGACTGATACTATTAAGAAGGATATAGATATTGTCCCTGTTGACAGTATAGATGATGCCATCAAAAACGTTCTTTTGAAGCCATGACTGGCTTAATTATGTGCATTTTTTATTTTTGTTTCTGATATCAGTAAACACTATTGGACATGTTTACATACCAGCCAAGTATAGCTCAAAAGATTACTCTCGGTTATTACGTCATAGGGTCAATTTTCATCAGTCTGATTATTATTAATTTTATCGGCCTTCGATATATGGAAAAGAAGATCGCATTCGATGAAGCAATTTCAGGTTTTTCAAACACTATTCTTGAAATAAGGAGAAGTGAAAAGAATTATTTCCTATACAGCGATCAAAGCGACTATCACGAGAACAGAATATTTATTGACAGGGCACAGCACTTACTCAAGAATAATATTCATGAATTCACCGCTTTGGTACAGCCGGCAAAGGTAGCGTTATTAGAGAAAAGCATAGGACATTATATGGATATCATGGAGCAGTATCACGGGCTTATGAAGGCGGATATTCCTGATGTGGGGATGGATGTGACTAATCAGAGGAAGAACCTTGAAAACGATATCAAGAAGTCCGGACAGGAGATCCTTTCCATTGCTGATGATCTGTTAGTGTCTGAGCAAAGGAAAATGCAGACATTTCTGTCCAGGACACAGCTTGTTCTTCTGATTCTGGCAGTAGTACTTTCTTTTCTCGGGATTGTGGTGTGTCAGATATTGTCCAAAAGGGTCGTCAAGCCTCTTAAGTCAGTAACGAACAGTTTAAGAAGGATTGGAGATGGAAAGCTGGAACATCTTGATATAGAGTCCGGGGATAGAGAGATTATCTCTCTTAAGAATGCATTCAATAAGATGCTGGAGGAGTTGCATCTACGGCAGCGGCATTTAGTGCAATCAGAAAAGCTTGCTTCTCTGGGAACGCTCCTTTCCGGTGTTGCCCATGAACTGAACAATCCTCTTTCAAATATATCTTCATCCAGCCAGATACTCACAGAAGAACTTGAGGAAACAGACAATGAATACAAGAGGGAGCTGCTTTCACAGATTGAGGAACAGACAGATAAAGCACGGAATATCGTGCGGTCTCTCCTGGAATTTTCCAGGGACAAGGAATTCGATAAAGAGAAAATCCGGCTCAGGGAGCTTCTGGAGAAAACCGTACAGTTTGTAAAAGGCGATATACCGACAAAGGTATTGGTTAATCTGGATGTTTCGGATTCTGTGGTGATTTATGCTGACAAGCAGCGAATACAGCAGGCGTTTTTGAACCTGTTGCTGAATGCGGCAGAAGCGATTAAAGAAAGCGGGGCTATATTCATAAAAGCCAAGGTTCTCAGAATGAGTGATAAGATTGATCCAGACGATAAACCGTTATATGACCGGATGAAATATTGCGGAGCAGAGGTAAAAGCAGATCATTTCGTAGACATACAGATAGCAGATACCGGAAAAGGAATACCTGATGAGCAACTTACCAGAATATTTGATCCGTTCTTTTCAACCAAGGAAGAAGGAGGAGGCCTCGGACTAGGGCTTTTTATTGTCCATGAGATCATTGAAGAGCATCAGGGTTGTATTGCTGTGGCCAGCACGGAAGGTGAAGGGACCACGTTTCTGATAAGGCTGCCATTGCCTGATAAAACGTAAGCAGTACATATTCATTGAAAAGTGGAGAAGGATACACAGGAAACAGCATGCGGAAAAAAGGAAAGATACTGATTGTTGATGATGAAAAGATAGCGCTCAGGAATCTTGAGCATATCATGAAAAAGGATGGCTACGAGGTTATAGGAACCCGGAGCGGTCAGAATGCCCTTAAATTGCTTGAAGAACATAATTTTGACACGATCCTTACAGATATGAAAATGCCGAAAGTGGACGGTATGCAGATACTCAACAGGTGTCGTGAGCTCTCCCCTGACACTGAAGTCGTTATGATAACAGGATATGCAACACTGAAGTCTGCTATTGAAGCCATGAAACACGGTGCATTTTATTATATTGCAAAGCCTTTTAAGCTTGACGAGGTGAGAAAGGTCGTGCAGGAGGCAGTAGAGAAGGGACGCCTGAAGGAGGAAAACAGGCAACTGCGGGAACAGATCGAGAAATTTCACGGCAAGGTGAAGATCATTACCCAGGATGCACATATGCAGAGACTGCTCGATACTTCAATGCAGATTGCCACAACGGATTGCAATATCCTCATTAGTGGTGAGAGTGGAACAGGCAAGGAACTGTTAGCCAGGTATGTACATTTTAACAGTAAACGATCAGAACGGCCTTTCTTTGCAATCAACTGTGGAGCATTCACTCAAGAGCTGCTTGCCAATGAACTGTTTGGTCATGAAAAAGGGGCTTTTACCGGTGCGGATACCATGAAAAAGGGTCTGATCGAAATGGCCTCTGGCGGAACGCTCTTCCTGGATGAAATAACGGAGATGACTCCATCGATGCAGGCAAAGCTCTTGCGGGTGATTCAGAACAGGGAAGTACTGAGACTCGGTGCCACAGAACCATTGAAGATAGATGTAAGATTCATAGCAGCATCAAATCGGGATATTCAGGACTCATTGAAAAAAGAGCTCTTCAGGCAGGACCTCTATTTCAGGTTGAATGTTGTATCTTTGCATTTACCTCCATTATCAGAACGGAAGGACGATATATTGCTCCTGAGTTATTATTTCCTCAAGAAATATAATCTGATAATGCATAGGCATATAGATGAAATCTCGTCAGAGGTGCTGGATATCCTCATGAACTATGATTTTCCGGGAAATGTGAGAGAGCTTGAAAACATCATAGAAAGGGGTGTTGCCCTTTCGAACAGTTCCGCCATAGAAACAGCGCATCTTCCGGATGATTTAAGGGACATACATATTAGAACATTCAGAAGAAAGGAAGGTAAACTTCCGTCGCTTGAAGAACAGGAGAAGGCCTACATTAAGTGGGTGTTGAAAGAGGTCGGTGACAATAAGACGGTTGCTGCACAGGTTCTCGGTATCGATAGAGCGTCGCTCTGGAGAAAGCTGAAAAAATACGGTTTTGAGGAGGAATAGGCAAGGTCAGAAAGTACTGACCGCGAAAATGACCAATGTCAAAGCTCAAATATCAATCAAAGGTCAAATGACGTAAGATCAAAAGAACGATTTATCCAAAGATGAGGCAGACTCTTTTATTTGTTGCAGAGTTTGATTTGACATTTGGATTTAGACATTTGACCTTTATGAACTCAGTGTCCTCCGGATCCCAGTATGCCTGAGGCAGCCACAACAAGGACAATAATCTCAAGTATCGAGATTACAACATAAGCAGTGTCTTTCTTCCGCATGAGACCCGGTATGATCGCAAGATAACAGAGAATGGTTAATCCTGAAAGAAAAGCAATGGGCAACAGGTTCAGCATGTCACCGTATCCAAGATTCCCGATCCATGACCATCCTGCGTGTATACCACTTTTCTCAAGATAATCACCCACCGGCATAACCCAGTAGTTCTGTACTTCTGAAAGAGGTATCTTGGACGGAAGAATGCCGACCGCATATACAATAAATGTGATGACAAGACCAAGCAGTCCAATGAGCATCCCTTTGTTCAGAATGTTTGCGTATAACAGCTGTTCTTCAGTTGCTTTTGGAGCCATTTTTATCTCCTTACATTTAGCTTATTGTAATAATCGAATAATTTATCAGCTTTTAGCCTATTCCCAAACCCTTTAAGAGGGCTTTTAAACCTGCAACTCCAAGGACTACGATAACGATGATCCTGATTATTGCGGGTTTCGTCACGGCAAGCACTTTAACGCCTACAAAAGATCCGAGCATGATCCCTATTACCGAAGGCACAACCATCAATGGCAGAACCGCTCCATTATTCATATAGATCCAGGCAGCCG
>CP070737.1:207991-215663 GCA_020347665.1 Nitrospiraceae bacterium | reverse complement strand
TCGCGGATCTGCGCCTTTGATCTTACGGTGCCCGGCATAAAGACAACATCAGGCTGCCCATTGATATGCGTAGTGGATGCCACCGCAATAATCATATCTCCCTGTAACCCAATCGCACCAACGCCATGACAGGTTGCGCATACGGTATTCTGGTCATTCGCCATGGTCGTCACCGTCCCGTTGTGACACACCTGACAACTTATGGTGGTTGAAGTTGCCGCGCTTCCGTGAGCATTATTATTGCTGTTTACATCCTGAATGAGTCCGGTCGTACCGGTGAACACATTATCATAATGGATGCCGACAAAGTGTCCGCCAATAATCCCCATACCGTAGGAATCCGGATTATAGTGCGACAGCGATCCCGGCTTGCCGCCTGAGTTCGGTGAGTTTCCATGACAGTTTGCACATTTATCTCCTATAAATACCCCGCCGAACCAGTCAGGCGATGTTTGGTAATCAAAGCTGACTCCGTCGTCATACCCCGTACTGTGACAGTAGACACTCGAGCAGGTAACGCTCACCCCCGTATTCTGAATAAAAACCGGCGGACTGCCGTTCAGGCCTTTTAATGTACCACCAGGGAGCCCAACCTCATTCGGGTCGAAGTCCAGGTTCGTTATCCCATTAATATGGGTTGCATCCGTATTCGGATGGCAGTAACCGCATGCAGCACGTGGTGTTCCACCCGTATTGCTGTATTGATACCACCATGTCACATTGCCAAAGTCTCCTCCAGAAAGGGTTTTTCCCGCAAGGATGGTATCCGGGTCAGTGTGTTTCAGGTGACTTCCGCTTAGATTCGAATTATTGTGGCAGTCAGAACAGTTGTCGCCGCCATTGAAAACAACGTTTTGGTGAGGAGAGCCCGTCCTGTGGCATACGAGACAGTCGCTCGTTACCCAAAATTCAATTTCCGGCGTATTAGGTTGATCAGGATGGCAGTTTTCACAGGCGTAGATCGTGTCATTATTACCATCGTTGTCCGCATCACCGGTCCAATTCAACGGCGGCACATCTGGATCCGCAGGGAAGAGCAACGATCCGTTATCAATGGTTCCATACACCAGGAGATGGTGGCGGTTATTTGCCGGGATCGCCAAACATTCATCATTTGGATCTGGACAATTACCCTGAGGATCGTCCGGATCAACAGTGCAGGCCCCTCCGGTTACAGTACAAATGCCATTGACCGGCCCTCCGCCCTGGTCATGGCAGATCCGGCAGTCAACTGCAAAGCCTTCCTCATGGGGATGGCATTGCGTGCAATTAGCACCGTTCTGTCCTGCATGAATACCGATCGCTGCAAGCGTACCATCCCGTCTCCAGTGCTGGGTCTGACTGTGACAGACCTGACAGACTCCATTGGGATTCGGGTCTATTGAGGTACCGCTCTCGTCAAATGCAAACGAATTCATGCCGGTATTGGTAAAGAGGGGTGCTGTTGTAGACCCAAAAGGGGTTCGAATACTGAGAGATATTAATTGCCCATAAACGAGGACAAAAGTGCTTCCCTCTGACACCGTACCCGGATAACCAGTCACGGTTATGCTTGTTGGCGTAGCTGAAAGAATTTCAGCGCTTAGATTAACATTCGCGATATTCGGAAATATAATAAGTCCGCGTTCATTTTTACTCTTCTGACCCCATCGGGTTGGATCCGCCCACTCAGGCATCAAAACATTCAGGCTGTTATATTCGTACGTGGTAGTATTAGCAGGTATATCCCGTGTCACGGACGTTATCGTTCCGGTAACCAGCCATGTATCTTCTCCAAAAAAAGCGCGCTGTGCCTGGACATGAGGATTATGACAGTCACTGCACATCTGCGACCATGTGCCGTACGTCGAACTCGTATTATCACTTGAATGGGTAAGAACCCCTGGGGCACTCAATCTGGTATACCCGCCGCCTGAAAAATTGTTATGGCAGTTCAGACAGGCATCATTTGGGTTTGTAACACTATGACAATCACCGCATCCAAAGCTGTTCGTGTTATTATGCGGAGCATCAAGAGCAAGAACACTCGATGCCATGGCCAAGATAAAAATACTTATAAGTACCAGTAACTTTTTCATCGCAGCCCCCTCAATATCCCGATCTGTCAGGGGTTGTCCTGACATCTTTCTTTGCGGTGATTGTAAATATTTTAATGCTGTGCGTCCTGCTCGATGATACGTAGATGATGCCGTCAGGGGATATGGCGAGTCCGACTGCTGTGGAGATGTCACCATCGATACTCTGAATTTCTCCACGGAAGGTCCCTGCTGTATCAAAAAGCAGGACCGACCTCAAAGCAGCGTCGGTAACATACAGGATTCCATCTGCTACCGCCAGGTCCGTTGGATTAAACATTGTGTATTTTTCATAGTCCTCGATCGTAGCAACAAGGTTGTATGCTTTATCAAAGATCGATATTCTCGACGCTGTTGTTGACTCTGTACCGTCCTCAATGACAGGGGCATCTATTACATAGATACTGTCCTCAGTAATCGCAATGCTGCTTGGCAGATTTACGCCTCCTATCGCACCTATCTCTTCACCCGATGAAGTAAAGATTTTAATTGCATTGCCTGCCTGATCAGCAACATAAATAGAGCCGGTCGCTTCATCTATGGCAATGTCTCTGATTGATCTGAATTCATTCATCCCCTTACCGAGATGGCCAATTCTCTCTCCGTTCTTTACCACTGCCACGGTGTAGTCCTGGTGAGACCCAACATACAATGTGCCGTCAGATGCAACAGCTATGGCGGATACTTTCGGAAATCTGATATCTCCTTGATAATTGCCGTGCGCATCAAATTGAAGAATATGATTTCTGTATCCATCCGCAACATATAAAGTCCCCTTTGCACCAACTGCAAGCCTGCCCGGTGACCATAACTGAGACTTGTCCATAGTGATCTGACCAATGTCATTAACCACCGGCAATATTCCGTTTGCTTTCCCTGTTGCAGGAAGGCCAAAGATTAATACAGACGCACAAAAAAGTAAACACAATACTATACGTATGGTTCTTCTGGCTCTCATAGAAGAATCCCCCCTTTAAATATGATTTCTCTATATTTTGATAATTTCATCTGCTTTTTAAGATTGCTGTGCTTTTTACCATAAAAAAAAGCCGTGCTACCAGATCCGTGGCAGCACGACCATGCTGTGATAAACTCAGCACCCGTTTGCTTTCCGTCACCCCCTTGCGAGGGTTTTGGCCTTGTCAGGAAACGTAGTACTTAAAAGTATTCGCAAATACCATGCCTGATCAGCACACCGTATTTATAATATCGCCAAAAAGCCTGTATATGCCGGCGTAATCGGAATCACTCTCTACTTCCTAGTTCAAACGCTGATATGATAGTGCCATATTCCTGTGCCAGCTGTGTGCATTTTCAGTCACTTCAGCGTTATATGACTTTCCCAAAAAGAAATGAGGGAATAACTGCAGTTTCATCAAATTTTATATTCATATATTGCTCATAAATTACTAAATAATGCTAATTATAAATTCTTACAAATGTATAAGCCAACCTAATGATTAGCAATTATTTTTTAGTTCCAAGAAGTTGTAGGCTCACACATCGTTTCTGCCTCTTTCAAGTGTACGCACATATTTCAATCAATCCCTGGAACAAGCCTTAATAAAGAATTACAGAAACGATCGTCCATGAAAAAAACTGCTCATATCATCACATTATGGTCGTTATTTATTTACCATTCTTCCAAACAGGTCTCATTGACGCAGTAGAGAAGATCCTCATTGAATTTATGTTCATACGCCTGGCCACCTGAATGACATGACAGAAAACACTTTGGTTTTCTCTGCATATACGGCATAAAGGATAACTCGCCCATAGAGTTCGGAAATACCGTGCTAATATTAAAATCAATTAACCTCGTGTTTATCGAACTGCCGTGCGAATTATGGCACTGGGCGCAGGATATCTGTCCAAAAACAATGTGCTTCTTATGGGCCATAAAACTCTCGTCTCCCAGAATGCTGGAGCGGGCATGACACGCGTAGCACAGTTCATACCGGGTTGCGCTTTCAGGGCCGGGGCGTGAATCATATCTATATCTGAGGATTGGTTCATAGAGAGAACCATGGGGTCCTCTGGGTCCAAAGGCATCATCGTTTCCATGACAATCAGAGCAGGTGATAAGGCTGGATGAACTGTACCCACTTTTTAGACTGGGCACCGAGGAATTTTTCCCATAGGTTTCAACAGGATGATATGAAGGATTAAAAGAATTGAAATCGCGTGAGACATCAGATTCTTCGTTCTGCAGATTTGCACTGTCTGCATGGCAGTTATAGCACAACTCGTACTCCCTGTTAACTTTTTTGAGCTTAGCCCCCCTGCCCGAGTATCCCCTAAGCCCTTTTATTTTATTGTCTTTATCCAGTTTATGAACATTGTGACAGTCATAGCATGACACATGTCTCTGCGTAGAAGGGTCTTTCTCCGGTAATTCCTCGCCTGAAATATGATACTGCGCTGTTTCTAAAACTGGATGTTTTGACGGCTTGGTTATTTCGCTCAGGATGTCAGACGAAGTTCCGGAAAGACTGTGGCACGTAAAACAAAAATCTTCCTTTGACTGATCAAGCAGTGCTGTGCCCCTCTTTCCATGATTCTTGTGACATTCACTGCATCCTCTTTTGATTTTTGTTTTATCAAGATGAGTCGGTTTTGCATCTGAAATGGATATTGAAAAACCAATAAAGTATACAAGCGCCATAACCATAAGGGAACAGGAAAAGAAACGCCGTACTGTCCTGCCATTTTCATATGCATCGCTCTTATATCTCTTCATAACAGATGTGAGCTTTCTTCTATACATATATAAAAAACCTATTTCCCTCTATAATTATGCTTCTTAACGATTTTTTTTATCCGGCATCTTGCCTTGCGCATCAACTGCACCATTTCGTTCATGGACACGCAGATGCACAGTCATCAATATGGCAGGTACTGCATAACGCATCATAATTATTCTTATCGCCTATTCTCAGAAACACCGATGTTCCGGGTACAGGATCTTCATGCGGATCATGGCATGAACTGCACTGCACTCCGACTCCTGACGGAGGACCGGAAACATATGCATTGTTTGTTTGAACCAGCTTTACGGGCGAAGCTGGGAGCGGATTACAGATCTTGAATGATACGAGATTGTTATTGCACTGCGTCTCCTTGTCGTTTATTAAGGCATTGTTTACCTCGATTGATATAGGATGGTGACCGCTCAGGTCAGTCCCCATGTTCGTTGGCCCTGCAGGCATTTCACCACTGCCGCCGACCCCCTGCATCGCTATCGAGCTCAGTGCTGTTCCCGTATTAACCACTGATCCGATGGCTACCGTGCCATCATGGCAGCTCAGACAGAGGCGGGCACTGCCGTCAGGCTGAATAGCAGGGCTTGTCGGGCTCAAAAGCGTAAAACTGTCAAACAGCTGATATGATGCAGTGCTCAAGGTATGATTCCAGAGAGGAACGGTAATGCCATCTACATCAACAATGGCATGATGCGGTGTGTGACAGAATACACATATTCTTTCGTCTGAAGTCGCCTTAACGGTTCCAGGACCGCTTATCGACAGATTATGTTTTGTCGTCGATATGCCCGCAAGGGCATTCTGAAAAACCAGAAATACCCCCAGTAAAACAGAAACACTAATTATTGGAATGTTCTTTAGCATGTGCTTGCACTTTCATTATCATAACAAATGACCTTCCGGGAAACCTATTTCTTGCCTCCCAAATAGCTGAAGACCTGAATCCTTCCGTTATACGTATCAGCAACATAGATTCGGTTATTCGTATCTATAAAAATTCCCGAAGGAAGCCAGAATTGTCCGGCGTCGCGTCCCTGCTGTCCAAAGAAAAGCAGTAATTTGCCATCACGATTAAATATTTTTACCATATCCTTTATTGAGTCAACGACGTAGATATTGCCGTCACTGTCTGCTGCAACACCTTTTGGTTTGTCAAGATGACCATAAGCATCACCGAGGATGCCAAACTTGCCTTCGAATGATCCATCAGGAGAAAATATCTGAATCCTGAAGTTCATCGCGTCTGTAACATACAGCCTTCCTGCTCCGTCAATCCAGAGATGTGTAGGAAAATTAAACTGTCCGTTTTCCGAGCCACTGCCCCCTATCAAACCCACTCGTGTTCCATTGAGATCATACCGATAGACTGAATGCGCAAGGGTGTCGCTCACATAAATAATCCCGTTGTTTCTGTCAAGCGCCAGAGAGGTTGATCTCCTGAATTCACCCTGAAATTCACCAATTTTTTTCCCGTCTGCGCTTAATATCAGTACTTTGTTCAGTGATGAATCACTGACGTATATTTTTTCCTGAAAAGCCGCAATGCCGACCGGCGCGAGAAACTCCTCTGCTCCTGCTTTCACAATATTGCGGGTTTCACCCGTCTTCGGATTAATGATAGTTATCCGGAACGCACCCGGATCTGCAATGTACACAGTCTCCTGCTCATCAACAAATACGGCGTATGGTCTGAGGAGTCGTCCGGATGTCTTTGGATCGGTGAGGTCATCGTCGCCAGCAAAAAAATCAACTGCCCGAGCTCCTGCACCCCTGGAAAGAAGAGAAACATTCCAGAGATATGAAATTCGTGGTTTTTCCGGCGGTCCCGGCCAGAGGATCTTTCCCTCCGCGGTACGGTCTATCAACGCTTTCTGTGATGCGCATGAAATGACAATGAACAGAGAGCATAGAAGGGAAAACAGATAATATAATCCTCTCCGCATCACCGCAATTCTTATATATTTAAAGCAGCGGGTGAGTCTTTGATAATGAACGACACCGGCGGTCTCTGCTGAATCGGAGGGAATGATGCCTTGAATTGCCTTGTAGTTTATATTATCCGGTTTCATATTCCTTACCAGAACGGCTTCAAAACGTTCTGTATTTGTCTCGTCGTTCGCACGAAAAGGCGGTGATCAGTAATGCTTGACCGTCCCCGGGGTTCGGTTATTTTCAGCGTATACTGCACCGTAGCCCTCATAAGCCGCCACTGCCACGTGAGTTGTGGTGTGAACGTAAAAAGCGTGAGGCCGTCTTTTTCCTTTTGATAGTACGAATAGATATACAGGAAGAGTCTCCTTGACAGATAAGTAGAAATCGTTGCGTGTATGGTCGTTTGCGTTATATCTGTGTCTCGACTGTCAACTACTATGGCACTCCGATCGCTTAATTTTATATCTCTGTAAGTAGCTCCCAGTGAAACACTATAGCGTGAGAACTGCCAAAGGATATTGGCCCGTAAATGGAGTGTTTTCTCCTTGAATTCTTCTTTTTTCGTATCAACATCCTCAATTCTGTAGTAGTTCTGTGAGTAAAACGTCAGCCTTCTCCAGATTGGTCCTGAAAAATCAAGGCGGAACGTATGGATGTCCTGCGAGCCGTCGTCCCGTTCATAATAACGATAATCATATGATGGGTTCATCGAGATACGCGTATGCGTATTGAATCCTACTCTGAAGCCGTAAAAAATTCCATCTTCTGTATTGCCGAGCTCGACTCTGTTTAACAGGGTGAGCCTATCTGAGATACGGTACTGCAGATGGTTTCTGATTCTTTCTCCGTGTACGGTATCGTCATCCACCTCTCCGTAAGAAGTGGAAACAGACGTGAAATTCA
>CP070737.1:199450-207891 GCA_020347665.1 Nitrospiraceae bacterium | reverse complement strand
GCTCATGGCATCGTAGTATATCGGTTCGAACCCGGCAGCCCTCAGGCTTCCTGCTATCGAAACAAATCCGACATTAAGCCATACCCCGGCGGATTCCACCACTCCCGAGTGGTACGGCGGTGTAATAAGCAGTATTTTCTTGAGTTTATTCATTTAAACCTTAATATTCTAAGCAAGTTTAATACCAGTATCAAGGAAATTATCAATTTTCTTTAAAGAATTTCGGATATTTGATATTAACCGCTACAATAACGGGTTTGCCGTATCCTGTCATCTCTCGTCGACCCCGGCTGAGGCCAGCGTACTATAACTCAAATACTTCTTCCTATGGCTTTTGTTTCTTTTTTCTGTTTGAATGAACAATGTGCTTTAGTGATGTTTTTTTCTTTTTGTTCTGAGAGGCTATCAGATTACCCACAGTCTCTGAACAGGTGCAGACCCTGTCGGCATGACCGATCATCTCATCTGTTATGCCCCTGGATTTATTACGTTTCATAGCACTCATTTCATACTCCTCGATATTTTTCTATAGATGTCGCCGATTCTCCTTAAACTCCTTTTAAGCAAAAAGTTTACCAGTATTGTCAGAACTTTACCTCCATGACTGCCTTTTATCTCCTCTGCATCGAATTTTCCTGCTTTTTTCTTCCACCTCCCGATGATCTCGAACCCGTCCCCGGTGGCAAATCCGAGATTATCGGTCTGAACACCCAGCACCATGCTTCTATTAACCAGATCATAATGCTTCAGGAGCCCTGTCTCTCCAACCGGGAGATTAGCAAAATTATTGATATCAACTACCTCCAGCCTCGTCCAGGGTGGTATTACCTTATGACGCTCCCTGTTCTTCCCTTCAAGGTAATCCTTCAGTACATTATCAAAAAAATTGGTGCTGATCTCCCCCATGCCGAGCACGTTGACGCAATACTGTTCTTCAACGCCAAGGATCCTGCGACATTTCTCAAAATACTCTTCTTTTGAGCATTCTCCGAACTGCCCGAGGTACCCTCCGCCGTCACAGACCCTGCTGCCGGGAGGAAGATGAAACCTCAGATCTTCCTTCTCGCATGCATGAAAAAAATATATAAAACCCGGAGTCGAACCTATCAGGGCAAGCGGTTCCCCGGTCTTCTCTGCTTCTATAATAGACCGCAGAAGCAACTCCACATTAAGCCCTGATCGCGATATCAGGTATGTGCTTTCTGGTGTTCCAAACTCCTTCCTTACCTGCTCCAATCCTATTGCTATGCCGATCCCCGGCGCCATCTCAGGGGACGGCGTCATGAGCAGTATCTTCATCCGTTCAATGTCCGGGAAGACGTACTGTCTCGTTAGCAGTGTATTGGCGGCATTGATAAGCCTGACTGCGCCCTTGTCCCTGAATATCTTTCCCTTCCGCTCCGGGTCTGTTGTCCCGCTTGTAAAGTAGGCGTGTTCTGCCTTTTCGACTGAAAAAGACGCCATAACAAACTTCTTAAATGCCAGCGACGGGACCGCCGGGATATCCTTCCAGTGAGTTGCCTGTCCGGGGGATATCCCCTTTTTTCCACAATACTCTCTATATGGCTCGATCGTGTGGAACTGGAGCTCGAATTCGCGCAGAGCAATACGATTGAACCCGTCTTCATCATCGTTTTGCAGCCCCTGACGAATATATCCGAGGATATCCTCGTCCAGTTTTTTAACAAAATCTGATTCCAGAGAATAATTCATTCTTCAACTCCTTAACTACAAACAGGACACATTCTATATTATCATTCCACTGAGGAGTAAATCTTACCAATCCGTGAGAACTTCCAGCCAAGGAATGTATCCATCACGGAAGAAACGATCTTTCCGCCGGGATGCCGCGGGAGCCACTCAATGCCGGGATTGTGCATGTCATGATTCCATTTCCCGGCAACTTCGAATCCGTCTTCTGTTTCATACCCCATTTTATCGGTCTGTACCGTAATCGCCATTGCACGGTTCGTGAGGTCGCAGTGTCTGAGCAGCCCGATCTTCCCTTTCGGCAATCGCCTGAAGTCCAGAGGATCGACGACAATGGTCCTGCTCCAAGGGGGGATCTCCTTGTATCTTTCCCGCCTGATGCCGGAGAGAGAATACCTGAGGACATTATCAAAATAAACGGTACTGCTCTCGCACAACCAAAGGGCATTGATGCAGTAATCTTCCCCGATACCGAGAACTTCCATGCATTTCCCAAAGAATTCCTCCTTTGTGCACTTCACATATCTTCCCACATACCCGCCGCTGTCAACAATTCTGCTTCCCGCGGGAAGGCGAAACCTGATCCCCTCCCGTTTGCAGGAATCAAGAAAATAGTCAAATCCCCACGTAGCACCGAGCAAGGCCAAAGGTTGTCCGGTCTTCTCGGCGTGCCGGAGAGCGGATATCAGCCTTTTCAGATCGAGCCCCCTGAATGAAATCAGGAAGCGGCTGTCATCTGTTCCAAACTGCTGCCTGATCTGCTCGAGGCCGCTCGCCATAACCATGCCCGGTGCCATAATGGGTACCGGCACCATGAACAGCATCTTTATCGTTTCGACGTCAGGAAATACATATGTCTTTTCCATGGAACGGTTGGCGCTCGCCACAAGCGTCCGTATATCTTTATCCGGGAAAAAAGGGCCTCTCTTATGACGCAGTTCAACCACACGGCTTCTTATTTGCACTTCTTCAGCTTCTTTGGACTGATACGATGTAAAGAGCAGTTTTCTGAAGGCAAATGAAGAAACCGCAGGAATCTCTTCCCATCGGTTAATAGTCTCAGGAGATGCGTTCATGCTCCTGCAGTATTTCCTATACGCCTCTCTTGATTGATACTGAATCTCGAATGCCCTCAGCGCCAGCTCATTGAAGCGCAGTTCATCCCTGACTTCAATTCCTTGGTTGACGAATGCGATGACGTCTTCGTCATAGTGATTCATGAGAGCTGAACTCGGATCAGGCATTGCAGGCTCTTTCATGAAAAAGCATAGAGATATGCTAGGTACGTCCCGCCGATGAAGATAAAGGTGAAGAGAACATGTTTTATAATCAGAAGATTCTTTTTGATCTCCCTGTCTCCGCCGATGCTTTCAGTCCTGTAATAGAGGAGTCTGAAACTCCCGGTAAGGAGAATCAACACAACAGATGCTATTCCAAGCCAGAAAAATATTCTCATCACTTCACGAAACACTGCAGGGTCGAGCGATCCCTCCACAGCATGCATTTTCCTGTGGAGCAGATATAACACCAGAAGCGTGCTTGCCCAGAGACCGGTAAATAAATCGTGGACGAAATTGTTCACTACGATCAATATCTTCATGAAAGTGTTCTGATTTTTCGATAGCTGGTCCTCCGGCACCTGAACTGGGCTTTTTTCTTTTCCGCGAGAAAACCACGCGGGGAGATCAACAAAAAAGAAGTTATGGTACCGCAAGACCATGCCGGGCAGGATTGTCATGAGATGGTACGGCAGAAAATCACGGTCAGTAATGTCCCAACTGAGGAGATAACGGCCAACAGCGTAAATGATCCACATGCTGACACCCACACCAATAAGGATCGTCCCCGTGTTACGAACCCAATCTCTCCTGTCAGCCATTGTGCTGCTTCCATTCTTCATAGGCCTCTTTCATGCCGCGCCTGACCGGAAGCTGGGACATCAACGATATTATGTGTGACGCGGGAAAAACAGAGAAGGGGATTTCTGTCAGATGTTTCAACAGCCTCTTCAGGGTCAGTAATTCGAGCGAGACCTCATAGAATTTTTTTTCCCTCATTCGAGGGGTCATATCCGGAAGGGGATGATCGAATAACGCATATGCTCCGGTATAGTACTCCCATCCCAGTTCCTTATTTATATATGGTTCATATTCTTCATGCAGTTTTGTTCCGGGATACGGCACCACGAGCGAGGGGTGAATACTCACACCGAGCCTGTCCGCAACGTCAATCGTCCTTTCAAAGTCATCCATGGTATCCGCCCTTCCGCCAAGCATAACGAAGAGTGAGACATCAATGCCATTATCTTTGATCTTTCTGATCGCGTCTTCACGATTTTTTCCAATCTTGCCGCGTGCATGGTACACGCGGAGGGCCTCATCAGTGATAGCTTCCCATCCCACCCAAAGGGTGATGAGTCCACTCTCCCGCGCAGCCCTGAGCAGCCTGTCTCCCGCAGGAGACTGAACAGCACCGAGGCTTCCAAAACCAAGCCATTTTTTTCCCGTACCTTTCAGAGCCGTAAAGAGCTCTATAACCCGCTCCACATTCCCGGCCCAGACGTTCTCATCACCGTTCATGTATATCTTATCCGGAATAGCCTCCACATCCCTGATCACATCAATAATCGGCCTTTGACGTATCTTCGCGCCGAAAAACTGCTTCACCGAACAGAAAGAACAGTTGAAAGGGCAGCCCCGGGATGTAAAGACTCCACGAAAGCGATACTTTCCCTTCAGATGGCCGTAGAGCGGCGTCGGAAGGTCTTCAAGAGGAATCGGTGATCCATAGTAAAAGGGTTTTAGCACGCCCTTTTTCGCGTCCTCCAGGACTTCCGGCCATACAGACTCTGCCTCTCCGACAACAACCGCATCGGCATGCTGTTTTGCCTCACCGGGACGTGCAGAGGCATGCAGCCCGCCGATAATGACAGGAATACCGTTTTCCCGGAGCCCGTCCGCAATACGGTAACCGGGCACGGCTGTTGCCGTGAGGCAACTGATTCCAACAAGATCGACATCCTCCCCCTTGGGATACACCGGAGTGGCACTCCCATCGATGAGTCTCAGATCTACATCAGGCATCGCTTTCATTGTCAGGGCCCCGAGGTATTCAAGGACAGGAGGGGCTACCGGCGTCCATCCAAAGGGCATTGGAGGCTTGATAAGAGCGACTTTCATCTATTATTTGACAATAATTTCAGGGCGCAGTGAAATCCCATTATTAGTGTTCAATCCGGAATCCGGTATGAAAGTTCTCCGCAACAAAGGGAATACCCCAGTAGCTGACAACCATTACGAGCAGAGAGAGCAGGGCGTACCAGGCGAGTTTCCTGTTTCGCCAGCCAATGGTTATCCGAAGGTGGAGATAGATTCCGTAAACAAGCCAGCATACCAGTGACCAGACCTCCACGGAGTCCCAGTTCCAGTAACTTCCCTTGACCTGGTTTGACCAGAATGCACCTGAGATAATCATAACACCCAGCATGATAAAGCCTCCAGCCACATAGCGATAGCTTAAATCGTCAAGCCTGGAAAGCTCAGGGAGTTTTTCATAAAAGCCCTTTGAATATTTCTCTTTCAGCAGAAAGAGCAGCCCCATTCCTGCAGCGATTAAAACCAGGCTGAAACCGGTAGAGGCAGCGATGATATGTACCCACAGCCAGTAACTCTGCAGTGAAGCAGGAAGCTGGCCGGAAATTTCCTTCATTAACGTTCCTGCCCAGCTGAGCAGAATAAAATTAACGGGCAAAATGAAAATACCGATGGCTTTGATCCGCTTGACCGAGGATTGCACAATCAGGAAAACAATCATCGCCACCATAACACCGGCAGTAATTGATTCAGAGACTTCAATAAATGGGAGAACTCCGCCTTCAATCCATCGCAGAGCAACACTTGCAATATGGGGTATAACACCGATAAAAGCAAGAAGAGCTCCAACACTGAAAAATTTCTCTTTCCTGGAAACAAGCCCAATAATATAGCAAAGCGTACTTATTCCATAAAAAATTACAGCGGTCCAGAAAAAAAGAAATTCAGGATTCATCAGATCACCTCAATAAATTGAAAGGAATATATATATATACGCATCCGATTTCCTATCATGTAGCCTGTTTATTTAACCATAACTGTTCTACTTCTTACAATTCTAACTCCAGGATTATCCCGTATCCTGCCTTTTCCTGCTTCTGGCCAACCGGGCGATGGTCGTCAAAATCATCCCTCCCAGCCCGATCCAGAAACTGGTCAGGATTATCAGTAATCCAGGATCATAGCGTACGTTCATACTCGCCCAGTACCGAACCTCATGTACTGAAAGAAAATAATCCCCTGCTGTAAACTTCTCTCTTAGTGCTGCTTCGCCCTTCGCGATGATTTTTTCCCCCTGAACATGATGTCCTTCCCTGAATGGCCAGACCTGGAAATACACGTGACCAGCCCTCTCTTTTTGGGGATCAGGAGAATAGGAAATCTGCAGGTTTAAAAGAGGCTTCAAAGGATCCTGAGGAAAAGGAAAACTGCCCGACCTGACCGCAGTGCCGCTCGTGTAGAGATAGGTTCCGTCTTTCTGTTTGAGACTCTGAAGAGGAACAAAAGCCCCGTAACGTTCCCTTCCGTGCTTGTCATAAAGAATGATAAGCAGAGAAAACCCGTCCCTGTCGCGGAAATACCTGAACCCGTTGTAGTCCATGTGATTGGTGATATAAACGAATCCCTCTTTTTTGTCATTTCCGTCTCCGACCAGGATCTGGTTGGCCACTCCTTTATCAGCACTATTCACCTTGTAATGGGTGTGGAGTTTAACGAGTGTTGTATCCCCCTTAAGCCTGGCGTGATTGAAGAACCGGCCCCATTCTGCCAGATCATAACTTTGTGGCACCGTATTCGATAAAGTCTCTCCCTCCGAAAGTCTTATTGCCCCATTAAAATAAAAGAGACTATTATAGACTATCCCCGCAAAGATAAGGACGAAGCTCAGATGAAAAAGTATCATTCCCAGAGAGACAGGGGTTATTTTCCTGCGCCAGACCCTGCTGAAAAAACAGAATCCAATATTCACAACGAGGAGGATCAGAAGGGAATTAAACCAGAGAGAAGAAAAGATCATCGCTTTTGCCTGCTGATCAGGGAAGAACATCACGCCGGTAACACATGAGATAAGGATAGAGATAAAAAGAATAAGAGCAAGCTTTACTGACCGCAAAAAATCATATATTTTATTCATAATAAACGCGCATTCTTTCCCTGGAAACAATTCAGAACATCAGGTGAAGTAAAATTATACATTGCGGCAGACCGCGTTGCTTCTTCAGCCTATTCAATCGGCACGACCTTCCACAATAATTCCCGTCCCTTTCGTATTCCCAAGATGATGGATTTTCCATCCGGGCTGAATACCGGGGGGTTGATAACTCCGTCAAAAAGATACTCCCTTATCAGCCTGCCCTCCTCGTCCGCGAGAATGGTAACCCACTTTCCCTCTTTTCCCGCCCGGTAAAGCATCCTCGATCCGTCCGGACTAAAGACAGGCCGGGAAACTGCATCATAGAGCTGACCATCTTTGCCATCAAGGATAATAAGTCCTTTCCCCTGCCGTGTTGCGCCGACAGCGACCTTTGTGCCGTCAGGACTGAAAACAGGGGGAAACAGAATGTCATCTGCAGTGAACCGCGTCTCCCTGTCACCATTCACAATGAATGTATGCCCCCCTCTTACAGCAAAATAAGCAATCCTTCTCCCATCAGGGGAAATCGTCACATGACTGACGTTGTCATAGGGAGCACCTGTTTCACCGTCTTCAACACTTGTGAAATCACTTACGATGACAAACCGTTTATTCTCTGTTCTCACACCGTGAGCAATTCGGGCTTTGTCAGGGCTGACGGCAACACTCCCGATCCAGTCATATTCGATTCCTCTCTTTATCTGTTTCATATCAGTACTGCTCACGATGCGAACAGACTTACCTGTGGTGAAATCTTGTTCTATGGACGTGACAAAACTGCTGTCGGCACTGAAGACAGGTTCCATGTAGAGCATATCAGTCCCTGGACTTTCTTTGTCCCCTATTACAATATGCCATTTTCTGTCTTTCTCAGCCCCATAGGCAACAACCCGGCTGTCAGGACTGAATACAGGATCGTCCACCGCTCGATACCGTTTACCCTCAACCCCATCTACCACAATGAATTCTTTGCCTTCACTCCTTGCAACATACGCAATACGCCGGTTATCATGACTGAGAATGAGAAATTTGACTTTATCATAGGACGTTCCCCTTGAACCTTCAAAAAAAACATGCTCCTTACCCCCCCGGCCGGCACTGTAAACAACCTTTTGGCCATCATGACTGAAGACAATTTCACCCACCGTATACCCTTCAGGTATTGTTGCCAGTCTCGTCTCTGCTGCCTGAGGAACTGCCAGACTGACAGCAGGACGCGTAAGAGAAAGTTCTTGGGCACAGGCACCAAGTATAACAGCAATAAACGCGATATACAGAAAGATAATCCTGCTATGCTTATATGTGTTTCTCATTATTCACTTCTCCTTTTCTCTTTATGTTCATAGGGAACTCCGTAATTATGAATGTTCATTGTACTGTTCTGAATACTGCATTCCCGCTTTCAACGCTGTCACCCTATTCAAGGGATTCCACTTTCCACCAGATTTCCCGGTTATCTTTTGCGCCGTATGTAACGCTGGAGCCGTCACTACTGAGGGCCGGCT
>CP070737.1:190714-199350 GCA_020347665.1 Nitrospiraceae bacterium | reverse complement strand
GAACAGTGAATCCTGTATCCATACGATTAAACCCAAAAATTAAATCATATTTTCCGCCAACAAAAAGAACCAACGGCAATTGGGTTAAGAAAATTGCTATTCCTCTAAAAAAATTCAGTTTCAGTTCCTATGGAGTAATTTATGCATATTTTTTTATTTTTAGGAATGCAGATTCCGGAAAAACTATTGTTTGATCCTTCCCCTCCAATCCTGTCTTGATTACAACTATTACTGTTTGAAATATACACTAAGAATTACTGGCTTTCAAGTGCGAGATATAGGAAGATCTTAACATCGTCACCGATTTGCCTTTACGAGAATTGAGAGTGCGCATTTCTACACGTAGTCCACATCTCTTCAAACTAAAATAACTGGGCACCTCTATTTGTAATATTTAGGTTTTGAGTGAGCTTGCAAAAATATGAATATGGATTCAAGTGTTGTTTCTAGCAAAAGAGATTTGACTATGAATATCTGCGTACCTCCACTATCCGTCAATAGAAGGGATGCTGTTAATTCCTGCCTATATTGTGAAGCATGGAAACCTGACCCTCCTTTTTCCTCACGTTCAACTAAAAAAGGGAAGGATTTACGTCCAGACTCGGCTCAGAGCCATTCCAAAATATTTATTTATTGGATTCTCCCGATGAAGAAAGGGAATGAACGGTCTTCTCCGCGCGCCCAGTTTATCAAGTTCCCGTCTGAGTTCTCTATTTTCGGGATCATTCTGAAGTCCAGCCTGAAAGCTCTCTATCGCCTCAAACCTGCTTTTTTTCAGACATGCCCTGCCGAGATAAAGGTACAGCATGGGATAAAAATACTCCCTGCCAAAAGGGACCACTCTGTTCAGCTGGGATATGGCTTCTTTACATATATGGATTCCTTCATCAATATTCTGTTTTACATCAGCCACGAGGTATCCATAATATGACATGAGAAAAGGGTCTTTGGGATATACCTCCAGCCCTTTTTCTATGGTATCAAAGGCAATGACCTTGTTTCCGCTTTTCATAAAGCTTTGTGCAACATAAAAAAACTCTGTTCGCGGTCTCTGCTCTTCTTGTCTGCTTTCCATAAATGAGTGAATTGTCGCTCTGTGCTGTTCTTCCATGAGGCCACACAGTTCGCTTTTGGAGCTTCTGACATTTTTCAGGTGTGTGTAGTCGATTTTTCTCGAAAAGACGATTTCGCCGTTCGAATACACCATTGAGACTACTGTGCAGGCCTTCTGTCCCAGATTTTCGGTTAAGACCGTATACGGCCTATTATGAATCGTAATAACACTCGAAAATTCATCCGGTGTCTTTGAAATGATCTTTATTTCGGATTCGGTGGACATATCACTATTCTAATTGAAATTTTCACGATGTCAATAAAGACGCAAAAAAAATGTCAGATATAACATGCTGTTATAAAAAGATTTTCTGCCAGTATTGTTGTAACGATCTCTGCGATAAGACTCAAAGTTATGCGTATATCTATGAAAATAAAGGTAATTGCTGTATAGTTAAGGATATAAGAATCCCTTTTTAAAAGTCTTTTTGGGAAGTACAGGGTGAAAATATTACTTGTTTATCCGAAATATCCGGAGACCTTCTGGAGTTTCAAGCATGCGCTGAAATTCATCTTCAAAAAAGCGAGTGGCCCGCCGCTTGGTTTATTAACCGTTGCTGCACTGCTTCCGAAAAGCTGGACACAGAAGCTCGTGGACATGAATGTCTGCTCCCTGCGAGATAATGACCTTCAGTGGGCTGATCTTGTTTTTATCAGCGCCATGACCATTCAAAAGGAATCAGCCAGAGACGTGATTACCCGCTGCAAGAGGCTTGGCGCTACCGCGGTTTTGGGCGGTCCACTCTTTACCGCCTGTCCCGAAGAATTTATGGACGCGGATCATCTCGTACTCAATGAGGCTGAAGTTACCCTGCCGGCCTTTCTGAAAGATCTTCAGAATGGATCAGCAGGGCACATATACTCGTCTGATCAATGGGCTGATATAACAAAGACGCCCCTACCACTCTGGGATCTTGTCAATCTCAGAAAATATGCTTCAGTCAACATTCAGTATTCGAGAGGATGCCCCTTTCATTGTGAGTTCTGCGATATAACCCTGCTCTGCGGCCGTGTACCAAGAACAAAGGACAGGGAACAGATCATAACTGAACTCGAAAACCTGTACCATCACGGCTGGCGTGGCGGTGTTTTTTTCGTTGACGATAATTTCATCGGTAACAAACGAAAGCTTAAGAAAGAAATTCTTCCTGCCATTATTGAATGGATGGAAAAGAGAGACTACCCGTTTGACTTTATAACACAGACGTCAATAGAACTCTCTGATCATGAGGACCTCATGCAGTTAATGGCCACAGCAGGGTTCGATGTCGTATTTGTTGGCATTGAAACACCAGATGAAAACAGTCTTGCCGAATGCAATAAATTCCAGAATAAGAACCGGGACTTGCTGGCGAGTGTCAGGAAAATTCAACAGTTTGGTCTCCAGGTGCAGGGAGGATTCATCGTTGGTTTCGATAGCGATCCGCTTACCATTTTTGAAACGCAAATCAGATTTATTCAGAACAGCGGCATCGTTACCGCAATGGTTGGCCTCCTGAACGCCCCGCCGAGAACCCGGCTCTATCAGCGGCTCAAGAAAGAGAAACGGCTGCTCAAGGCTGCTACCGGCAATAATACGGATTTCTCCATAAACTTTATCCCGAAAATGAATTATGATGCCCTGATAAACGGATATAAGACGATTCTCAAGACAGTGTATTCTCCGAAACATTATTATAAACGGGTTATGATATTCCTGAGAGAATACGTTCCACAACAGAAAAAGAGATTCCGGTTTGAATTCCGCACTATTTGCACGTTAGGCCGGTCAATTATCATGTTGGGGATAATCGGGAAAGAACGTTTTCATTACTGGAAGCTGTTTTTCTGGACCTTGTTCAGCCGGCCACGTCTTTTCCCCCTTGCTATAACACTTTCTATTTATGGCTTTCATTTCCGCAAGATCTTTCAAAAATACCTTTAAGCTATTGCTTTGAGAAAGAAGGGGATATATGCTGATAGGGATACTTTCTGATATTCATGACAACATGGACCAATTAAGAAAAGCGGTTGTTTTTTTTAATGACAGCTGAAATAATTACTCTGTAATAAAGTTTGCGGCGATCAAACAGTTACTCCGTCAATTCTGCTCAGGCCTGCATTAATAGCCATTTGCACCGCATCTGCATACTCCCTTCCGGTTATCCCTCTGTCAAGCGGCGGGTTTTCAAAGGCCTTAAAACAGGGGTGGTACTGATCCATAATATTGACATAGGTATCCTTCGAGAGTTCTTCTGCTATGAACCTGACAACCTCTGCCGTGCCAGCAACACTGTCGGGAAGTACCAGATGCCGTACGAGCAGACCCCGCTGGGCAATCCCCCGTTCATCCATGACCAGGTCGCCAACCTGCCGGTGCATCTCTTTCAGGGCATGTTTGGCAACGTCGGGATAATCATCGGCTCCAGAAAACCGGGCGGCGTATTCGCTGCCTGAATACTTAAAATCCGGCATGTAGATATCAATAATGCCGTTCAGTATCCCGAGTGTTTGCAGTGATTCATATCCTCCGCAGTTATACACCAGCGGGATGGAAAGCCCTTTTTCCATCGACATTTTCAGTGATCTGAGAATCGCTGCAACCTGATGTGTAGGCGTAACGAAATTGATATTATGACACCCCGTGTGCTGAAGACCGAGCATTACGCCGGCAAGTTGTTCATCGGATATCTCGGTGCCCTCCCCCCCGTGGCTTATCGAATAGTTTTGACAGAACAGACAACCCAGATTGCAGTTCCCAAAAAAGATGGTTCCTGAACCCTGCCGCCCGACCAGGGGACGTTCCTCCCCAAAATGGGGTCCCCAGCTCGATACGAAGGCCTGATCACCGGTTTTGCAGAAACCGGTCTCACCAGCGGTTCTGTCAACATGGCAGTGCCTCGGACAGAGGGTACAGTCAAGCAGAATTTCCTCTGCCTCGTTTATTTTTGTATTCATTATATGGTCCGTCAGTGATTGGTAGGCAGGGATGAAACTGCTTTTCATTGGATTACGTCATCCTGAAAAAAGCGATTCATGTCAGGGAAATATTTTTCTTGCATATTAAAAAAAATTATCATTATAATTCTACCATACTATGACTGAAACCCGATATTGCCTATGCTGCGGTGAAGATGTTCCCTTTAGTTCGGTCGAAAGAAATGAGCGGAGAGAAAGTATCTGCGCCTACTGCGGATTTACCCTTGATGTACAGGAACTGTGGGATACCGGGAAGACAGCGTCTGATGGCTACGCAATCATTGCAGATGATTCTCAATACACGAGAAGTATCATTGAGGGTGTTCTAAAAGAAAAAAATGTTTCGAGCTTTATCAGGTCTTTTGAAAATGGACTTATGTTAACTACTGAATATTCAAAACTGCTCGGGACAAAATCGACCGTGGATATCGCTATTATCGATCTCAATATGCCGGTCATGGATGGCCTCACCGCGGCACGCACCATGCGGGAGCTCGAAAAACAGCACAATGCTCATGCCGTACCGGTTGTATTCTTTTCTGCTCATAAGGCCGATGAAAACCTCAGGAAACAGATGGAGGTACTCAAGCCGGCTTTTTATGTGAACAAGGGATCAGACCCTGATCCTGAGAAGCTGGCATCACGAGTAGAATATTTGGTCGGTTATGTCATAGAAAAGTTCCGATAAAGGCATATCATCATTATTGCTCTCTTGACTTGCCATAAAATTTATCATTATAATCCATTGAACTGAACGGGCTGGAATACAGTATCAGTGCTTGGCTCCGGAAGAAAAGAGCCGCTTTGTATCCGTCAACAGATAACCATTTCATGTTCATGCATCCATAACAGGGTTTGCTTTTTTGCTGACGTATTTATGTAGATACTATGGAAGAAATCAACGAACTGATAGAGCAGAGAATCAGGAAATCCGAAGAGTTGAAGCAGATGGGCATAAAGCCGTACGGTGACCCGTTTGAGGCAGACAGTCACACAGCTGATCTTGTTGCACAATACAAAGATGCGTCCAACGATGACCTGTCATTACATCCTGTTGAATGCTCTCTCGCAGGACGAATCGTTGCCTTGAGAAGTTTCGGCAAGGCGACGTTTGCCCATATTCAGGACGATTCGGGAAGGATGCAGTTATATTTTAAGAAGGATATCCTTGGCACATCTTACGCAGTGCTGAAAAAATTCGATATTGGCGATATTATTGGCATTACCGGGAAACTGTTTCGGACAAAAACCGACGAACTGACGGTCGAGGTAAAGACCTGTGTGTTACTGGCCAAATCAGTACGTCCGCTTCCTGAAAAATGGCACGGCCTGAAAGATATCGAAACGCGATACCGTCAACGTTATGTTGACCTGATTGTTAATCCCGAAGTTAGGAAGAAGTTTGCTCAAAGAAGTGCCATAATTAAGGCGATCAGGGATTTTCTGGAGCAGAACGGGTTCATTGAAGTAGAAACACCGATGATGCATCAGATTCCTGGCGGAGCAACAGCAAAACCGTTCAAGACCCATCACAATGCTCTTGGCATTGACCTCTATTTGAGAATCGCACCCGAATTGTATCTGAAAAGGTTGCTGGTCGGCGGTTATGAGCGCGTATACGAGTTAAACAAAAACTTCCGAAATGAAGGGATATCAACCAAGCACAATCCGGAATTTTCAATGCTGGAATTTTATATTGCCTACAAGGATTACAATTATCTCATGTCACTGACCGAAGAACTTATTACCCATGTTGCTATGAAAACGCTCGGCACGCTAAAGCTAACCTACGGAGAAACCGATGTTGACCTTACCCCACCCTGGCCGAGAATCCCCATGCTCGAGGCTCTGGCCAAAAAAGGAGTGCCTAAAGAAATTGTTAATGATGCTTCACGCTCATTATCATGGACTAGAGAGAACCGGATAGATATTCCTGCAGGTTCTTCCCACGCCAAAGTGCTCGACGAAATTTTCAAAGAAATTGTGGAGCCTGATCTCATTCAGCCAACATTTATTACAGACCACCCTGTTGAACTTTCACCGCTTGCAAAAAGAAAGACTGATGATCCTTCGTTGGTAGAACGCTTTGAACTGTTTATCTGTTCGAGGGAAATCGCTAATGCTTTTTCGGAACTGACTGATCCTTTTGATCAGCGCGAACGCTTCAGCGAGCAGATGAAGGCCAAACAGGAAGGAGACGAAGAGGCACACTGGATGGATGAAGATTTCATCCGGGCTTTAGAATACGGTATGCCTCCCGCCGCAGGAGAGGGCATCGGCATTGACCGGCTGGTAATGCTGTTTACGAACGCGCAGTCAATACGGGATGTGGTTCTCTTTCCCCAGCTGAAACCGGAACAATAAAAACCGATATAGGATACAGAGCGAGAAACAAACAGTCAGGAGTTATGAGTAAGGAGTAGGAAGTAAGCAGAAATACAAATAAAGGAAAAGGCATAGATAATAATAGCCTGAAAGATCAGCTCATTCTCCCGTTGATAATTTTAGGGGAGAACAGTCGCCCGCAGGGTTAAGCTGATGGACTGCGAATGTTGAGTGAGCGAATCACAGGAATCGCTTTCCATGCATCGAAGTCCCGAAGGGGCTTCCTTTTAGGCTGTCTGAGCTGAAAGCGAGTGCCTAAAATGTACCGAGCCTGCTTGCCGGCAGACAGGGACGGCTGGACGAACCGTTAAGAAATTATGGCGGGTGCCCTTCTTTTGGTTCATTTTCTTAGGCAAGCAAGGCAATGAATAGTGAGCGTGAGCGAAAGAGTTTAAAAATATTTCACAACATTACATTAAAAACTGCTTTTCAAAGTTTTTCAAATGAACTAGTGTAAGAGGAGAATGTCAAAGAAGCAAAAAAAGTCAAAGAGTAAGGACAGGCAAGGCACCAGGAGCAAAATAATTTCGAGTTCTTCATATTGAATTATATGAAACTTCCCTATCAGTTATTCATAGCTATACGGTATCTCAAATCGAGAAAAAGGCACAAAGGTCTATCCGTAAATACCGCCATTTCGATCGGAGGGGTTGCAGTTGGCGTCATGGCACTCCTCGTTGTGCTATCAGTCATGAGCGGGTTTCATCTCGATTTGCAGAAGAAGATCCTCGGAGCGAACGCTCATATTATTGTCAGGGATTATAAGGGCCCGATAACTCATTATGAAGAGGTTGCCCGGACAGTCAGTGCTGAAAAGAATGTTGCATCGTTTGCACCATTTGTGCTCGGACAGGTAATGGTATCCTTTGAAAAAAAGGCTCATGGGGTGTTTCTGAGGGGTATCGATCCTGAACAGGAAATAAAGACAACGGAGATCCTCCAGCATATTAAAGAAGGAACTGCGAATCATCTGAACGGTAATAGTGAGCTTCCCGGAATAATTCTCGGTAAGGAACTGGCCTATAATCTCGGGGTATTTATTGGCAACAAAATTAATATTATTTCTCCTATCGGCGAAATAGGTCCTATGGGCATGCTGCCGAAGGTTAAGCCGTTCAGGGTTGTCGCTTTATTTGAGATCGGCATGTTTGAATATGATTCGAACCTCGTCTTAACCCATATTAAACCGGCACAGGAATTCTTCAACATGAACGATTCTATCAGCGGTATAGAGTTACGGCTTGATGATATTTACAAAGCTCCTGCAATAAAAGAAAGCCTTCAGGGCAAACTGGGCTTTCCGTATCATGTGATGGATTGGATGCAGATGAACAAGAATCTCTTTTCAGCGCTCAAACTCGAAAAGTTCGCGATGTTTATTATCCTTGTCCTGATCATACTGGTCGCATCGTTCAATATCATTAGCAATCTCATTATGAATGTCATTGAGAAGAGCAGGGAAATCGCCATATTAAAAGCTATTGGAGCGACGAACACCGGCATCATGACGGTATTCATGTTTCAGGGACTGTTTATCGGACTCATCGGAACTACGCTAGGGGTAATCGGGGGATATATCCTCGGATATCTGCTCAACAATTATGAAATTATAAAATTGCCGGCGGATGTTTACTATTTAAGCCGTCTCCCTGTCAAGATGAAGGTCTTCGATTTTGTTATTGTGTCACTCTCGGGAATTATCATAAGCTTTCTTGCGACGATTTATCCTGCCTGGCAGGCCGCAAAATTAAACCCCGTTGAGCCATTGAGATATGAATAAAGGAATGCAACATACAGATCGCATCATAGAACCCGAATATCCCTGTAATAAGCTGGAGTAAATATGCGCATTACAGAAACAGCATTGTGATCAAGACATATGACGAACATACTTATTGAAGCATCAGGTATCACTAAGTCCTTCATGACTGAGGCCGGCGAGTTAAAGGTTCTGAAAAATATCAGCCTCACCATTTCTGAAGGAGAGATGTGCGGCATCATCGGTGCGTCCGGGGCAGGCAAAAGCACGCTGCTGCACATCCTCGGTGCGCTTGACAGGCCCACGTCGGGTCACGTGCTGTTTCAGTCTCAAAACATAGCTTCAATGGATGATGATGCGCTCGCCCGGATCAGAAATGCGAGCATCGGTTTTGTCTTCCAGTTTCATCACCTCCTTCCCG
>CP070737.1:181202-190614 GCA_020347665.1 Nitrospiraceae bacterium | reverse complement strand
AATGGTATAAGAAACCATGACGCTGAAGTCTAAAAAAAAGAAATACGTGACTGTGTGGCGTGTGGCAATGAGCTCTGTTGAAACGGATGAGAATACGGAGCAATCAATATGCGTACTCAGCTGATAAGCGCGATCGTTCTCTTGGATTTGTACTATCTTCTGCCTGCACCTCTATCCGGTACAGGTATGGGGTATGGGGTGGATTCATAAGCCCGGTATTCGAGGCAACAACACCCTCCCCTCCCAGTTCCCCGCTCGTTACCAGCCCGCCGGTGTCAGAATTCCCCTTAGCAGTATCCACGATCTTCGTAAAAACACGGAAGTTGCCTAAATCAAAATTCATATCAAACGTCAAGGCATTTCCAGCATCTATGGAGAGAGACATTTCCGGTGGAGAACACTCTGCTGTCCAGTCTGCCTTCGACAAGTTCATTTTTTCCGTGAAACAATTGTCTGCTGTTATTACCGGGGAAAGGTTTGTCTGTATATCGGCCGATAGAGTTCCCCTGTTTTCAATCAGTTCACCCACGATCTCGGTGCCGCCGACGCCTGCTTCTTCAGCAGTTCTGAAGAATCTGTGCGCACCAGACATAATCGTCTCTTCCGTTATCATGAAGAGAAGTGCTGAGACAATAGCAAGAGATATAACGGAAAGGATTAAAACGATAACCAATGCTATTCCCTTTTCAGATTGCAGTATATGTCGTTTGTTCATGTTCATGTCAGATTATACGGTTTGATAACGAGTGTATATACCCGCCAGCGATAGTTCAGATAGTCATTAATGGCTGACAGATCATAATCCTGACCATATAAGACTGTGCCGATCTTTTCTCCCACTCGTATACAGGTTGGGCAGGTATCTGTCCCGGTAAAATTACTGAAGGTGTAGGTTGGATCATACTGCCCCTCATGGGCGAGAATATAGACACGAACCTCCTTGACCTGTTCACGTATTTCCTCGGCAGTCAGTGACAGTGCTGTTACGATATCCGAGGCAGGACTGTCAGCTGCCCCATCCCCATCCGTATCAAGCCGGTAGATAACCTGCATGTCAGCGACACAATCAAGAAGCGGGAGCAGGTCAGGCACATTATCATCAGGAGGCAGGTCGAAATCGCCGTCATCATGAGAGACGATGGCTTTCACCAGAATGCCTGTGCCCGAGGCGGCATCAGCGCATCGTAGGGGTACACGTGCCGTCGATATATAATAATCAGCCCTGTTAAAAGGCATTCTGAGATTCGTATTCGTATCTACGCCATAGATGAGGTAGGCAAGAAAACTATAATCAGGCGGTACAAAATCAGGGTAATTCGTTTTAAAGGCATTTGCGTTCGCATTAAAGGTACCGAAAAATGTTGACGTGACAGAATTATCAGTCAGAAGTATTCTTCGTGCAGTGCCTTTTAACGGCATCAATACTATGACACTGTCATCTACACCGTCGTCATCATTGTTCAGGTCTTCTTCTTTGCTGGTAAACGGAATCATAAAATTGTTATTTAAGCCATTATTCTTTATATACGTCCATTTCTGGGCTGCACGGTTTAACGCTATCGTGGTCGATTTAACAACCAGATAATCTGATCCATGGAATCCCGCGTTGTCGTCGCTTAAAATGGCCCGAGGTGCATTCCCCCCGGTAACACCCCCGGGGCAGAGGGTATTCCCATCATTAAAGAGCGCAGGATTCGGACTTAAAGCGGCAATGGATTTTGCCTCACAGTAATCTACAATGCCGCTCCAGTCATTGTCAGCAGAACCGTCAGCATCCGCATCAACGTTCCACGGCAATCCATATCCTGCCTGTTCAATATCAAACCTCAAGAGTTCAAGCCCTGCAATTCCCTTAATATTTGTTTCCGCTATCTTTGCCTGCTGCTTGAACTGATTCAGCAGACCGGAAAACATATTGGAAGCCGCTGAAATAGCAAGCAGAAAAATAACCATGGCAATCATCAGCTCAATTAAGGTAAAGCCCTGTTGTCTCTCTATCATCATCTCCTCAGGATCGAATTAATGGTATGGTCATACTCGGTGCCGCTTGCTTCGTTCCGGTCCCTCCATTCCCATGTAACAGTTATGGTAATCTGCTTGTTATTGTTATCCAGATCAGCAATGGTTCTTATTATCTTAAAGTTCCTCGAGATATTTCTGAAGGTTCTTGTAACGATCTGGTTTGTTGTACCTTCCACCAGCGTATCAAAGGCAGTAACCCGTGTTTCCACATGCAAGGCAGATGCAATTCTTACCGCTTCATCCCTCAGTTCGTTTATGAAATTGTGGTCTATGCTCACCAGTGCAGATTGAATGAGGCCCATAAAAACAATAAGAATAATAACAAGAGAGATGAGTACCTCAACGAGCGTCAATCCCCTGCAATGACTGAGCTTATTTAATGTCACAGCTTGCCCCATTCCACTTCCCCATGTCGATTCTTGTAAATAATATATTAATACAGTCATAATCCGCGTCGATATCCGGATTGTTGGGATCAATGAAAATCGTCCCGGCAGGAGATATCCGTCCCCGTTTGTCAAAAGTAAGAATTTCCATATTCGGATCAGCGCTATCCCATTGCAGGTCGTATTCCACAGTCTGGGGAAATCCGGGAAGTTCAGTGTCTGCGTTTGCACCACTCGTATGAAGCGTGCTGTTTCCATCCGGAGAGGGTTTGGTATCAGCATATACAGTATATGATCTTTTATCTATCAGTACGGCAAAATGCGTACGATTTCTCGTCATCGCCCGTGTCCACGCCTTCATGAGATGAGAGTATGTATCCTTGGTTGTTGTTTCAACGTTATATCTCCCCTGCCATCCTTTATAGGAAAAACCAAGCGCAACAGAGAGAATCCCTACGATCGATATGACTATGAGAAGTTCAATGAGAGTAATCCCGCTATTCTTCATTTCTTTCTGATATGCATAAACGTGCTTACCGGCTTGGGAGGGACAACGATGGAAAGCCCCTGCGCCTTTGGTGGAACACCTGACATGCCCGGTGTTCTTCTCTTGCCTTTCTCAGTGAACGTTGCACGCAAATCAACATCTTTGATTTCTCCTGTTGATACCTGTAACAGGCCTCTCCCTTTTAAAAATGCAGCTGCCGAACCTCCGGTATCATATCTGACTGCCCATAGGTGACTTGAGCCGCCAAATGCGCATACATCTGTATTTGGTTTAAAGGTGGTAAAGAAAACCGCCCCGTTCGGAGATGCCAACGGATCGGTAATGACTCTTTCATTATACGTAGTTCCGATAGTTGTATCTAAATCAATAAACCAGCCGTTCTGCGGAATCGGGTCGCCCGGAGCCGGAGCAGTCGTTACATTATCAAGACAGCCAGCGCTGATGAAGTCTGTTGAACCATCACAGGTAGGAGCACTGTCATCACACACAGGGGACAATGCATCTTCAATAGCAAGTATTTTTGTTAAACAGGACTCTTTCATTCCATAAATTGTGCGCTGGCTGGATTGGTCATCCACGCCTGTAGCCGTTTTAAAGAAATAGCGTCCAGTGCCGAAAAATAAGAACGCCTCATCTGGTTCTGCCAGTTTTGTCGGATAATGGGCAAGATGAGCAATTGATGACGTTATCGAACCTATGTTGTCAATTACTTTGCTCGTCTGCCAGTTTCCCGGATTAAGCGCCGTTGTTCCCGCAACACCGATATTGGGCCCGTTCAGGTCCTCGCGTGTAATGATGCGAAGAACTCCACCATCGGTCCAGTTGTCATTCATAAGATCTCCGGATTCAGCCTTCGTATAACCAAAATATAACGCATCATCCTGATAATCATGATCATAGTCAATGCTCGCATTGCTCAGAGACGAACCGAATGCATTTGAAATACCCGTAGGAAGCACGGTCACGACGCCACTCGGGCCCTGCTTTAGATCCAGAATGAATACTTTCATTTCCTGATCTGAATGCCCGGTAAACTGCTTCGTTGCTGTATCGACGTATCCGGTTGGACCAGAAGCGAACACCGCAAACCATCTGCCATTTTTATTCCTGTCCACGGTACTTTTTGCAGCATCAGCAGGATCCGGTTTTCTTGCGTTTATCCGGATGATTGACGGTCCGGTTGTTGACATACCCAGCTCTGGGTGAGAAAATTCCCATAACAGTTCCGGTTCTGTAGGGTCAGTGATATCAAGCGCAAAATACGATGAGAACCCTTCACCGGCAAGGGGAGTTTCAACACAGTTGGGATCTGTATTCGGATTTGGACAGGTGTCCCTGCACGCACCTCCTAATCGCATCCCTCCGATAAGAATGGTCCTCCAGCTGTTGACATCTTTGGGCTGAGACCAGTAATCCCCCAAGCAGGCACCTTTTTCACAGATACTTGCATCAAAAATAAACGGGGTGGCATCAACAGAATAGACATGACAGTAATCGGGCTCTTTGAGATAGGTAAGATACGGCAGGACATTCTTCGGAATAAATGCCCACTCTTCATGTCCCAGGGCCGTCGATGGATCCGGATTTATCAGTTTTGCCCTTACTGTTGCGCTGTCATTGACCGGTACAAGCCTACCGAGTTTAAAGGCATGAAGCATCCCGTCATTGGCACCGGCAAACACCATCCCCCTGTCACGGTACACCGTTGTATTCAAAAAATCTTTATATGTTGCATCTCCATATGTCCTGTGATACTGATTCTGTGCAATCGAGGAAACAATTCTCGGCGTCGAGTTCACGATATCACCGAGTTTCCATACTTTTGTCTCTGTCAGGGGGTCAATCGAACCGTTGTTATCCGAATCAATACTCGCCCTCCTATCTCTGAAGCGTTGCTCACCAGAGCTATCAGTATAGTCCGCGATATGCTCACCCTGTACATACTTGATAAGACTGGAAGCCGCAGTAGTATTTTCAGCTCCTGTTCGTGCTGCTCTGTCTGTATTCAAGCGCGGCCTCAGGGTCGACACATTGGCTGTTATAAATCTGTTGGCAGCATCTCTAATGGATTTCGTCATGTCAAGCGGCGTATATATGTTTCTTTCGTCTGCGGTCCCTTCAGTTACTGTTCTGTCCCATAACAATAAACCGGCTTCCCAGAGATTCTTTAATTCTTTCAGGGGGATTGTGTCATCGGGCGTGCCACTGTCAGCAATCCCGTCTCCATTACTGTCAGCAAAGAGCCGGGCCTTCGTTATCTGCGTAGCCGGATCAAAAAAGAACTGTACAATACGATCTGCATTTAAGTTTAACTCCCTGACAGACGCGGGATCATACGTATTTTCTCTCATGGTACTGTTAACTGTTCGCGGGTCAATGTAATACCACAGATTCTGGACCGTTCCTGTCCACAGGACCTCCTCATCACCGTCAAAAGACCGTAAGGGATAAAATACTGCCTGCGCAATAGTTGCCCCACTCCCCTCTCCTGACGCCAGGACCGATGCTGCGGTACCTGAAGAGACGCGCTTCAAAATTGCTGTCAGGGCATTATTCAGCTGTTTTTCCATATCCAGAGGATTATCTACATAAAAGTATGAATCAGGAACCCCGTCGCTGTCTTCGTCCCATTCAGAACACCGTGCATCGGGTGTGGCAGTTCCACAGGAGGTATCGGTATAGGGTTTACCGTCTCCGTCCGAATCCACAAAACCTCCCCACTTGGCTGCATACCAGAGTGGATTTTCAAATGCTTGAGCTGTTGAGGGTCCAGTGAAATGCGTTCTGGTACTGCTTGGACAGAGAATGACTCCGTGGTTATTACATTCAGTCACTCCTGCACTCACATCAGCACAGCTGCATTCGTCTGACGTTTCCAGCCAGACACCATCAGAGGTCGTTCCGCTGATAATATAGCCAAGCCGTTCATCTGCACTGGACGACTGATTCTCGAGCGTGCTAGTAATGGTTATCGCTCCTGTTGCATTATCTATAACGTATGACAGGGTTCCATCAGCGTCCTGGTCAAAGTCCGAACCCCGTAATGCATTTTCCCAGTTTACGTAAAACTGTCCACTGGTGGCATTCTGGCTGATGATCCTGAAATCCATGAGCGTACAGGGATTGCTGTCCCGATGGTTGTAACAGTAGGGGAGGATTTTTACCTCGCTTCCGCCTACTGAGACATTGATTTCCGGGTTTCCCGTTGCCATAGCCAATGCATAGGTAGTAATAACCTGATGGCCTTCGATCGGATGAATATCATTGGTATGCCCGAAAGAACTGAGTCCGGCAAGGTAATAACTTCCTTCTTTGCGCGCCCCTTCGGGGCAGAGCCCCCTGACCTGACCAAAAGAAGAATAGAGCTTGGCAGTGCAGGCATCATCACTGGCAGCGCCGCTCTGTTCTATGAAATAATCACCGCTGAATCCCTCAGTAACGCCTATGTCATTGGTGAGGGCTTCAACATTAAGTGTAAGATTGTCGCCACCGGGTGCTGAACCGAAATAAGAGCCGGGCAGCTGGTCAGAGTCATAGCTGGGATTCGTATCACTGAGAAGAAGAACAAAGGATCTTGCACACTTTGGATTATATGAATAGGGATCAACATTTTTATTCCATGTTTGCGTTGGCAGACTGGAGATGTTTTCGTTTGCATTATAATCCGGGGTTGCTCGGTCCTTCCCGGCAAAGTACCGAAGCGCCTCGTAATACATCTCTCCGAGGGGATTGCCAAAGTCCCGGCATTGGTTGTCGGTAAACGCGGGGTCACCATATCTGCACTGAGCGCCATAGCTATCCGAGGAATAACTATAATCATAAATCCTGAGATTATCAAAGGCAGCAATAATACCCCCGTTCCCGGTGAAAACACCCGTGTTACGGTTGATGTCCCCGCTGTTCGTATCACCAACGTCAGTCATCTTCGACCGGAGCACTCCTCCGGATTTGTTCCTTGAATAACTGCCGGTTATGAGACCGAAATACATGCTGCTGTCTTCACCGTACCGCTGGAGGAGACCGATCGGTTTCCAGTTATCCTGCTGTTCATAGTAACGGACATTTTCAGTACCCAGGAGCCCGTCAACACCCACAAGGACGCGAACAATAAAATCACTTCCACCCAGCTGATCTGTTGCCTGATCAGGTCTATGCTGATGATTCCCGTCTTCTTCATCATATCCGCACTGAGGGCTTTCAAGGGATGACCACCGGTTCCATATGCCGAGCGCAATTCTCACTGCCGGCGGCTCTGTGTTACCCCCTACGGTAACGTTACACATGCTAATCGCTTTCGTACACGTCCCCGTTCCCGGGCAGTCGGCATCAGACACGCAGCCGGTGTCAGGATCATTATTGCACCTTCCACCCGGAGAGAACGGAGTCACCTGATTCACATCTGATCCGTCGTATATTTTGACCCACGAATGACCGTCAGCAGGCACAAAGGCCCGCTCAAGCTCTGTTTCTCTATTGTCGTCATGCGATCTCTTGCCCCCGTACAGGGCCTTTCTCAAGAGATCCATCCGGGTCATGGTTGCCCAGTTCAGGAAATTGCCGCTCCAGTCTCCGGACAGACCACTGCAATATTTGTCCGAAGTCTCGGCGACCGGTTCAAAACGTAAACCAGTATAGGAATAGCATTTGTATGGATCAAAGTACCCATAGTAATCGACTGAGTGCTTGTATGTGGTTTCAGGAACCTGATCGTCATCAAGGTCAGAATAATCAGAATAGGCCTTAAAGAACATGGTATGGTCTTTTCCGCCAACAAGCATTACAAGCGGAGGAACCGACTGCGTTACAAACGGAGGAGAAATACAGTAATCTTCCATGTCTTGAGCATGAGCACCTTGGAAATGGAAGGTAAGACAAAAAGGAATGAGTAAGAATCCTAAAAAGATAGTTTTATTGGCAAGAATACGCTTTATCATTCCCGTCCACATCATTATATTACAAAAAAAAGTTTATCATATGAGCCAAACATACAATTTACCACCCATGCGAAGCAAAATTTGCAAAGAATGTGCCAAAGTGAGCAAAAGGTGGAAAAGCCTTTTAAATTAAGGAGTTATAATGATAATGACGTGAGCCCGTCAGGTGTATTGGTATGTAAATTGCTTCTCACTATGATATATATTACATACATAATAAAGAGAACCTACTGTGCTTCCTGCTCTTTATTAACCAGATCAATAAGCCTTTGTTCTTCCTCAGTGAGTGTTTTTACTTCATCATTGAACTGCTTAATCAGCTTTTCAAGCTCAGAGATGCGCTTTTTTAAGGCATCGAATTCAGCCTGTGTTTTTACTATTCCTTTTTCTTCTACGTCATCATAGAGCTGCTGCCTGTTCTTAATCAGCTTTTCTTTTTCTTTCGCGAGTTCTTTTTTTCTTAATTCTATTTCGTCAAGACGTTTTTCCGCATCAGACGTTCCCTGGATTTTCAACACCTCTTCGCCTGCATCTTCAATTCCTTGCTCATCAGCATCATGATCTGAAGCAGCTAATTCGTAGGGTGCAGGTTGACGAAGCTCATCATGCGTCACAGGTCCTGAGTCGTACGCTGTAGAAACAACAGAAAAAACTATGGACGGTAGAATCAAGAGGATACAGATAGTGGATAAAAAGATTATTCTCATGTCTTGCATGATTTGTTTTTCTGCTTTTATGGTAGGCCCGGGCGGTTTCGAACCGCCGACCTCTACCGTGTCAAGGTAGCGCTCTCCCCCTGAGCTACGAGCCTTCTGTTGTGATAAGCACGTATAAAATAACATTTTTCTAAACCTCATTGTCAACGTCATTTCGCTACTAACTGCCTACTGTGCAGTAAATGTGCAGTTGGTTTTCCGTTAAGTGTTGTGTCTAATATGTCAACTGCCTTAACCATGTGTTCTGGTGCAAGGTGTGCATATCTTAGGGTCATCTTGATATCCTTGTGCCCTAACAATCTAGATACCATAGTCAAGTCAACTCCAGCCATTACAAGGTGACTTGCAAAGGTATGTCGGAGATCGTGAAACCTAAAATCAGTAATCTTGGCCTTTCTCAATGCAGTCTTGAAACTCCTCTTCACATCTCCATAGCGTTTTGCAGCCACAGAATCATAAAAGACATAGGGGGAACGTCTAATCTTCTCGTTATTCCCTTTAAAACCGTTCTCAAAGAATTGTTGATAGGAATCTCACGTCTTTCACCGTTCTTTGTCTTGTCTAACAGAATAAAACCATGTTTCAGATCTGCGTTATCCCATTTAAGTGATAGAATTTCGGATTTTCTCATACCTGTATTCAGTGCGGTAATGACTATGGGTTTTAAATGGGATTCACATGCATTGATGAGGGATTGACACTCCTCTTTTGACAAATAACGTAATCTTCTGTCCTCTTTAAAGAGCTTTACCTTCCTCACTCGTTTCAGCGTTTCAGACTCAACCATATCCCAATCAACAGCCTTAGTGAACATATGCTTTAAAATATTTATGGTCTTGTTATTGG
>CP070737.1:170863-181102 GCA_020347665.1 Nitrospiraceae bacterium | reverse complement strand
GCCGTAACCACCTGCTGGTGCGCCGTAGCCGCCCGCTGGTGCACCATAACCACCTGCTGCCGGTGTGCCGTAGCCGCCGGATGTGCCTTCACCACCTGACGCAGCTTTCTGGCCGCTGCCGATAGTGTGTCGTACCACATCCACTTCTGTCGGCGCGAGACTGTAGCCAATAATAAAGCTTACTATTGATATCAAAACAAGCAGTATAACCCAAAGGCTACTCTTCATATTTCCCCTCCTTTAATACGTATTATCCCTTCTCTATTACCAGTATCAGTTTGCCGCCTTCTGTTTTTTGCTCCAGGATATCATGACCGGCCTGCTCACACATCTGGATCATTGTCTCCTTGGATGAAGGATTGTCAAAGACCACTTCGACCTTCTCGCCCTCTTCCATCTTCTCGAGTGATTTCTTGCAGTAGATCTGGGGATGCGGGCAGACATAACCGCACACATCCAGCATATAGGTTCCTTCACCTGTCTTTTCAAACTTCATTGCCATAATACTATCCTCCTTGTAATTTACTATATTTAATGTTGTGTAATGTTCATAAAAGGAAACCCTTTATATAACAGTTACATCGCTGCCATTTCTTTTGCCATTTTCCGTTCTGTCCACCAGTTGAAGAACTTGACCCCGATGAATGCGCCGAGCACCATTCCGGTTCCGTAAACCCATCCGTTTGGATCTCCGCCAGAGGCCCGTATAAAGAATCCGCCGATGTTGCACCCGAGTGACGGCCTTGAGCCAAAACCCATGAGCAGACCACCGCTAAAACCCCACATGATCAACTCCGGAGACGGCAGTTTAAACTTAAATTCATTCTGCAGCCTCGCCATTACCATCGCTCCAAGGATAATACCGAGTGACATCCAGAGCGCAGGATTTCTCCAGAGCTCCGGCAATCCATTTACATAGCCAAAAAACATGTTGTCATGCATATTCCATCCAAACTTTTCGAGAATCCATGCACCGACCTGACCTTCCTGACTGGTGATATACCAGTATCCCGGATCAAATACCGTGCCCTTAAGGGACACATCCGCGGTATGTCCCATTCTCTTCAGGAGATCACCGAAATTGAGCACACCAAATTTCTTCTGCATGCCGGCCATGGTCAATATGTGCAGACCAGCAGTGATGCCCACCAGCACTCCCATAATGCTTGTTCTCTTCGACGCCGTTATCATGCCCCAGATGCCGGAGAGTTCATCCTTGAATCCCGTGATTTCAGGCAATCCCTGCTTCTTCAGTGCCTTCTTCTTCTTCTTCATAAACGTTTTTCTGCTATAAAAGTAATAGATCACACAAAGAATCACGATAGCAGGAAGAATCGAATTAATCAGGGCGTTCCCGATAAAATAATGTATCGTATCGGGCTGACCCCCTGAAATAAGTTTTGCAATAGTATACTGCGGCTGGTTCCAGACATAACCAACCAGGTAGTGATCAAACCAGGAATTTATGGGAATATCAATACCCTGATATGCCTTGATCGCTGCCTGTGTTCTATGGGCTGAATCGATCCAGGACTGAGGAACCAGTTTGTTAAAAATACCGCCCACATCCACAAAAATTGCCTGTCCGAGACACAGGCCAAAGACAACAGCCAGCAGCGAGGTCATATTACCTTCACCGACCTTATACAGAGAGCCGGAAGCACAGCCTCCCGCGAGGACCATGCCAACACCAAAAACAGAGCCTGAGATCAGCATATGGATCCCAAAGGGTGCCGCATGAAACGTGCTCATATTGGTAGCCGCGAGTATCGCCTGAATAACGCTGAAAAAAATCAGCGCTATCATAATACCCACAGCCATCCTCGGAACACCGGCTGCAAAAAGGTCTCGTGATGCCGACGCAAAACAGAACCTCCCATACTGAAGCATCATGCCATAGGCATAGCCGAACCAGATGTAAACTATGAGATATATATAGTAGACATCAGTCATGTAGTACACAATACTCGTAAGAATCAAACCGGCTGTTATGAGAAATGCCCAAGCTGTATTCTTCTTTTCTTCCACGGTTTCTTGCCCTCCTTATCAAGAAATGTTGATATTATTGTCACGTGACATTTCAATATCTTTTGAAGACGACACATGCCCCGAACGTCTTCGTGCTGTATCAAGATGGGATACGTTCATTAAGAAACTTCGAACTTATAAAACTACTCAATATATAACCTATAATTGTGCCTGTATATATAATCAAAAACAGAAATAAAAATCAAGATAAAATTATAATTTTAGATTAGTAATATTTATAAGCACATAAGGAGTAAAAAATGATTGATGCAACGATATTATATTACTCACCGGTATACCGAAAAATACGTACCATAGTCTTAAAGCGAAATATTCCCTCATAAGTATCATAGACTTTCGCCAATTGATACCCTGACAGCTGCTCGCTGAGATACGCCGGCAATTCCCGCCCCGCGTCCTCTGAAATGACAACTATCGCCATATTTTTGCCAAAGGCATCACCGTAATAGTATGAGGGAATTTCATACTCCCATGTGAACCTCAGTGACGACGTCTCTATCTCTTCCGTCTGCTCTCCTCGTCGCCTGTCATCGGGAACATATACAATATTCTTTCTTGTGAACAGATCAAGAATCGGAACCGTGACATCGAAGTTTCCAGCCGGGTCTTCGGGCAAGACCGTGAATACCGCGATATCCGTTTCCGTAATGCTGTTCAGATATGAACCGGCATGTTTTAGATTTACCATACTAATTTGTCTGAGAAACGGGAGAAAACCGAATATCCCGATGATCAGTGAGGTCGTGACAATACAGGCAACAAGATATTTCTTGATATCCCTTCTGCCGATTTTCTGTAATGCATATGAGGCCATGAGCGCAACCATGGGGAAAACCAGAACAATGTATCGGATTCTCTTGATCTGCATAATAATAACAAGCAGGACAAGCCAGAAAATAATGAGATACCGCAGATCCCTTTTTTTGAAGGCAACATATAAAGAAACGAGTGCTGAAGCCGTTATAAAGGGATGGATTTGAAAAAGAAAAGTAGAAATGAAGCTTTCTGTCCATCTTTTCAGGCCAGGTTTCTGATAGGTCATGAGGAGATCAAGCTGACTGGAAAAGAGATCCAACTTGAAAAAGACTATAGCTCCGATAACAACACCCGACACAGCTCCAATGATGAGAGTACGATAGAGTATTCGACCCGGTTTCAGTGGCCAGTGCTCAAGAACGAAAACACACGTCACTACAGGCAGTACGGAAAGCATCAGCCAGGTCGAATACTTTACAAAGAAAGCCAACACAATGGTAATGGCCGCCACGACAATTCGCACCGTTCCTCCGGATCTCAGGGTTTTTATAAAGACAAAAATGGAAAGGAACAGGAAAAACATCGATGGGATATCAACTAACATCAGCGGAATCTGTGAAAAAAGATACGGCATGCCAAGGAGTAACACGCCGCCGAAGAATCCGGTATCCCGGTCCCAGAGTTCTCTGCCGATTTCATAGGTTAACACTGCAGTCAGCGAAAACAGCAGCGTGGTAAAAATCTGAATAAACATCCTGTTTTCACCGCAGAATCTGAAAATCAGTCCGTAGAGAAAAGACGTGAGGGGCATGTCAGTCCATGCGTGCAGACCCGTTCCCCATTCATGGAAAAAAGAGCTGACACCATATAATGCAATATGTTTTGCCTGCGTAAAATACCTCGATGTGTCGATTATCGTCTCCGGCATACTCCAAAATACCGCGGATGTTAGAAACGCAAGCACAAAGAGGATAACGGACGAATACCTGGGTTGCAATGATATCCTGGCAATGACTGTTGAGAAGAGCACTCCTGCAAGGAGTACCAGAAAAATCCATTGGGCATGGACATGCTGAAATACCCAGTTCCAGCTCGTCAGTCTGTTATCGTCAATTTCTCTTGAGACATAGAGGGTAATAAAGGTACAAAGCGTGAGAAGGGAAATAATGAAAACGTAATAATTATTTTTGAGAACGGCCCGTCTATCGGCCATTGTTACCATAACAAACAGGGGACGTTGATAACGTCCCCTGTTTGATTTCCTTCACAGAGATTACATATCCTGTTTATTTCACGACAAGGTATTTGGCACCTGCTACTGCCCCCTGCATAAGCTGGGCGCCATAATATCCTTTCATCCATGCAGACATGCCAAATGCCAGGGTATAGGCGTCATACCCAAGTGCCCGTAATACAATAACCGGCAAATTTTGTGTCTGTCCGGTAACACAGTACAGAATAACCTTCTTATTCTTCGGAAGTTTCTTGAGGTTTTCAGGTTTTAAAATGCTCTGAACCGGAATCTGGATTGCACCGGGCATATGCCCCTGTGCGTATTCGGCAGGATTCGGCCTCGTATCAACAAGCAAAAAATCTGTTTTTCCCGCCCGCAACCATTTTGAGACCTCTGCAGCCTCTACCTGCCAGAACATGTTTGCAGGCGCCTGCACAAGGACGTCGTTCAGCTTCTTCGCCATATCGGCAGCTGCATAGGGAGCGGGAATCGCAAGCACGAAAGAGATACACAGTGCAAGAGTCAAAATGCAAAACCGTTTCATGGTCAAAACCTCCTTGTAATTAAGATAAATAACATTCTGTAATTATTTCTTTCCTTGAAGCAAAGCGCTACCAAGAAACAACTCTGTCGTGAGCAAAAATATCATCGATGATGCTCTCATACGATGCTTCTTTCTTCGCAAGATTAATTACCTTTACGTCATGGTCTTTCGACTGCACACTAATTATTTCATCAGACAGTTTTGTCGGGCTGTCATTTATGATATGAAGAATCTTCATGTTGTCTTCTCCTTGTTTCTTTTCTATTCGCTCATGATCACTAGAGAATAATGACTCTGTCGGCATCATGGTTCATAACCGCATTATTGTACTGGCTGCCGCAAACGACGTCTTCAGGGATACCGTCTGTTGGAACTTTCAACCCTTTTGCACTGTGATCGCAAAAACTCATGGTGACGCCGGGGGTCGCGCATAATCCGGTAAACCCGGGATTGCCAAGCAGTTTCGTGCCATCATCCATATTGAATATGATCACCTCGTGTCCTTTGTCAAGCGCTGCTTTTGTCAATCCCAGTACATGGTCAATGTGTTTGTCCGTGTTAACAAAAATACCGAGTTTCATCTATCTACCTCCTTTGACAGAATAAAGGCAAAATGCGTTTGCCCGGTTGATTCTCACTCCAGAAACAATACCCCTAGATGAAAAATGCATGTTTTAGATCATTATTCATACCATAAACGCGACAGTAAAGTAAATCACAAAATATCACGGTAAGCGTTTTTGAGCCGAGGGTTTTTCTCTGATGATATCTGCGCATTGTGTATACACATCATGGACCATAATTTCATTCATGCAGTGCATATCCTTGCACTTCTTTTTAAAGCAGGGGGAACATACTGCGTTCCGGGAGACAATTCTGTGGCCGTCTCCATAGGGTCCGGTCTTCGCAGGGCTGGTAGGACCAAAGATCGCAATAACCGGAACCGTGCATGCTGCCGCAATATGCATCGGCCCTGAGTCATTCGAGCAGACAAACCGAGCCCCTCGAATAATTGAAATAAGCTCCTGGAGGCTCGTTTTTCCCGCGAGTGAAACAGCCCTTCCTTCTGAAGCACGTACGACAGCTTCGGCAATGCTGATATCACTCGTTCCACCAACAACAAACGTCTTGATGGGAAGCTGTGCAGCCAAGAGTCCAAAATATTCTGCAGGCCACATTTTCGTCTTCCATCGTGCGCCGGGCACCATGACAGCATAATCACAACCGCCGGTTAACTCCCTTCTCCGGTCAGACGCATCCCGCACAAGAGGAAAAGGGAAGCAGGGCGAAGCTTTTTCACAGCCGAGGGCATCTGCAACTTTTAAATATCTGTCAACCGCATGCAGGTTCATGCCACCTGAAACCTTCTTGTTATAAAACAGCCTGCTGCCTTCCCGTGCCTCACTGAAACCGACCCGCACCGGGGCTTGCGTAGCCATCGTAAGAATACCGCTTCTTAGCAGGCCCTGGAGATCAATGACAAGGTCATATCGTTCCCCTCTGAGTCTCTTAAAGAGCTGCTTCACCTCCGATAGTGTTCTTCCGGTTTCGGCAATCTTCTTCCATGTGTCCTTATTAATGCTAATGTAGGTATCAATCATGGGATGACCCGCGACCAGTTCTTCAAGTCCCCGTGCAATAAGCCAGTGGATTTCAGCATGGGGGAAGCAGGACTTAATCGCGTTTAGGAACGGAAGGCTGTGAACAACGTCTCCGAGCGAACTTGGTTTAACAATCAGTATTTTTCTATAGGGTGTCGTTTTTTTCATCAGTTTCCATTCAACAGTTATCTAAAATGATTTCAACAGCCTGTTCAATATCGTGTGCCCTGAAATCAGTCTGAACAGGTGAGCGGTCCTGACCGGATTCTACGAGAATACCGGTGGCGCCGACCGCCCGTGCAAGACGCATATCCGAATCTTTGTCCCCAACCACAAAAGACTGTTTCAGATCTATGTCGTGGTCGGCCCGTGCGGCATGGAGAAGTCCCGGTTCAGGTTTTCTGCATGAGCAGTGTTCATCCGGATGATGAGGACAATAGTAAAATCCCTTGAAACCATGTTTTTCAATAAAAATGGTATTGACTTCTCTTACAAATTCTTCCTGAACCAATCCCCGTGCGATGCCGGACTGATTGGTGATACCTATCAGATTGAACCCATGGTCTTTCAATCTCGTAAGGGCATGCAACCGCGGATCCATTCTGAGATCATCCATCCGGGACAGATACCCGGCATCTTCACAGAGGGTGCCGTCCCGGTCAAAAAATACAGCCCTCTCCGTATGGATACGTTTCTGCACGGCACCGAAAACTTCATCGATCGAGATCAGATCCATACAGTCCAGTCGTTCCATTCTGCATTCTCTCTCAAAGCAGGGGGAGCAATCAACATCTTTCCTGATTACTGTCGCATCTTTGCCAACAGGCCCGGTGAGTTCAGGAGACGTCGAACCGAATAGTGCAACCAGAGGGGTCCCGACGGCATATCCGATATGCATGGGACCTGAATCGTTCGTAACAAGAACATCGCATTCTGAAAGGAATGCAGCCAGTTCTCTGAGCCCGGTACCACCGGACAGGTTCATACAGCGGTCCGGTGCAAGAGGTGAAGGGCATGCAGCGCCGCTTAAATCACTCATTCCAGACTCCTGTTTCTTTACTTCCTTTATGATTTCATCGGCAATACCTTTTTCCTGGGCACCTCCAAAAATAACCACGCTTCCACCGATTTCAGAACATATTCTTCTTGCCAGTCCAGCGAATCGTTCTGCATGCCATCTCTTTGAAGATCCATATGTCGCACCCGGATTTAATGCAACAACAGGACGCTGTAAATTTTTCAACCTCATTCTTGCGTCAACTCTCTCATTGATTCCCAGATATATCCATGGCACTGTATACGATGCCGTATACCCTGACTGTGAGAGTATGTTCAGATAATACTCAATATGATGAAGTCTTTTGACACGATCGTCGAAAGGAAGCGGCCTGGTAAGAAGGAACCGCCTCCCGTCTCTGCTGTATCCAATTCTCTCGGGAATGCCCGCGAGCAGCGTGATGATTGCCGCGTCAACCGCGTTCTGGAACAGAACAGCCCGGCAGAAATGATGCTTCCTGAGGAGATGTGCCAGCCTCATCTTTCCCGGAATACCCGCAAATTCGTCTTTATAAATTATAATCTCATCCACGCTCGGATCACGCTCGAACAGGGGAGATACCCATGGTTTAACCAAAAGGGTAATGATCGCGTCAGGATCTGCGTGCTTGAGGCCCCTTAGCGCCGGCATGGTCATGACAGCGTCACCAATCCAGTTAACGCCCCTGACGAGTATATTTCTGCAGTTATCAACCGTCATACGTATGTGCCGCCCCTGGTTAAGAGAACGATATTTTTATATTATAATGGAGTCACGGAGAATACATCTATATGATCGACATGCTGTCTCAGTATCATCCTGTTGTGCAGACCCTCATCGCCACAGTGTTTACATGGTGCATGACTGCCTTTGGCGCAGCCCTAATATATTCATCCCGTGAAATAGGCAGAAAAATGCTTGACGGAATGCTCGGTTTTGCTGCCGGGGTAATGATAGCGGCAAGCTTCTGGTCTCTGCTCGCGCCCGCCATTGAGATGTCCATGGAACAACAAATCCCTGTCTGGATACCCCCGGCTGCAGGATTTCTGCTGGGTGCTGTTTTTTTGAGGCTTATCGACAGTGTTCTGCCGCATCTTCATTTGGGATTTCCCCTAGAAGACGCTGAAGGCATCAAGACATCCTGGAGACGTACGACCCTCCTGGTACTTGCGGTAACCCTCCATAACATTCCCGAAGGCCTCGCCATCGGTGTCGCGTTCGGGGCTGTCGCATCAGGCCTTCCGTCTGCATCTCTTGCCGGGGCTGTCGCACTGGCAATAGGTATTGGCATACAGAATTTTCCCGAGGGAACGGCGGTTTCCATGCCGTTGCGGAGGGAAGGCCTGTCACGCTTCCGAAGTTTCTGGTACGGACAATTGTCAGGTATGGTAGAACCAATAGCCGGTGTCATTGGCGTTGTTACCGTAATGATCGCCCGGGAAATTTTGCCGTATGCCTTGAGTTTCGCGGCCGGCGCCATGATCTTTGTGGTTGTTGAGGAACTGATTCCCGAATCGCAGCGGGGAGGACATACGGATTATGCAACCATGGGAGCAATAATCGGGTTTATCGTCATGATGATTCTCGACGTAGCACTTGGGTAGGGCATCCTTCGCTTCAGGGCTTCCCGGTTAATACCTGGTTCAATACTTTACTTAGTTCCGGAATTTTGTATGGTTTGGCAATGACATTAGTAAATCCATATTCCTTATAGTTTGCCATGACCGGGTCATTCGAGTATCCGCTTGAGACGATAGCTATAACATCAGGGTCTCTTTCTCTGATACGGATTACCGCCTCCTCACCTCCCATGCCGCCCGGAATAGTCAGATCAAGAATAACGGCATCATAGGGATTCCCTTTTTTCAGCGCTGCTTCATACAGTTCAACCGCTTCCTGCCCGTCCTCTGCAAACTCAGAGTCATACCCGAGCTGCCTCAATATTTCAGCTGCCACAACCCGAACCATTTCTTCATCGTCCATTACGAGTATCGTGCCTTTGCCAGTAATCACCCCTTCACCGGCATCTGTCTCCTTCTGAACCATGGATTCAGACGCAGGCAGGCAGAAATGGATATTCGTCCCGTACCCCTCTGCTGATTCAGGAATAATCGCGCCTCCGTGCTTTGAGATAATTGAAAAGGCTATAGAAAGCCCAAGACCGCTTCCCTCTTCCTTCGTGGTAAAATACGGTTCAAATATTCGTTCCATATCCTGCGCTGCTATGCCGCTTCCCTGGTCTTTAATACTGATCTTGACATATCTGCCGCTATCCAGCTCAAGGCCTTCTTCCTTTGTGATCGTAATATTTTCTGCGCTGATCCTGAGCTGCCCACCGTCGGGCATTGCCTGTTTGGCATTAATTATAACGTTATTGAGCGCCTGGCTTAACTGACTTGCGTCAACATCAGCAGGCCAGAGGTTTTCAGGAATAGAAACATCATAAGCAACATTAGATCCTCTCAAAGAAAAACTGGTGGCTTCACGGATGAGATTATCCAGATACATAGCCTTCTTGATGGGCTCACCGCCTTTTGAGAATGTGAGGAGCTGGTGCGTCAGGTCCCGTGCCCGTAAAGCAGCCTTCTCCGCATCGGTCAATCGCACACTGAGTTCACTTTTGGGGCTCGCGTACATCATTGCCAGAGAAATATTCCCGATAATTGCCGTAAGAATGTTATTGAAATCATGGGCAATTCCCCCTGCCAGAAGCCCGAGGGAATCGAGCTTCTGCATGGTCAACCGCTCCTGCTCTGCCTTTTTCTGCTCAGTAATGTCGCGGATAATTCCCTGATATCCGAAAATACTTCTATCCGTAGCCGGGCGGAAACTTGCAGTAAGCAGGCAGTGCAAAACCTTGCCATCTTTTCTTATCAACTGAATCTCATAGTCCCGGATGATGCCCTGCTGTTCTAAGACCGCATTAAATTTCTTTAGGTTATCAGGATCTGCATATATCTCAACGACATTCATGCCAAGCATTTCCTGCTGTGTGTATCCACAAAGATCCAGCATGGCC
>CP070737.1:156838-170763 GCA_020347665.1 Nitrospiraceae bacterium | reverse complement strand
TCTATGGAGTCCGACCATAGGCCGAGTCTCACAAAGATATGACTGGGCATATGTTGTGCGTGGGGCACATCGGGTGCAAGCTTAAGGTAGCCCCGTGCCACTTCCAGTGCACGGCCGGCAAACTTCGGATTGTCATAAGCATGAATGGTATAGTGGAACAACCCCGGATGCGCTGGAGCCTTAACGTGCATCTTCTCCAGAAGCTCGCCAGCCTCCTTCTGGTGGGCAAAGGTCGTGTCAGCTTTGGGCGCGGTTGCCAGATGTGCAAGGGCGTAAAGCGCCCCTGCATCGGTATCGCCGGGATTTGCCAGATGCACTTTTTTCTGGGCTGCCTCCCAGGAGGTGATTCGCGTGAGATGGTTGACCTTTCTCCAGTCCTTGAAAAATGCCTTGACTGCGTCTACGTAACCCTGCTCACGCTCGGTGGGAGGCTTCAGGGCTTCGGCTTTTTTGACCGCTTCCCAACCTCTTCTCAGCTCATCTTCTTTCGGTTCTGCCCATAGGGGGTTAAAAAGCGTCATGGCGACTCCCCAATAGGCCATGGCACAGTCAGAATCGAGTCCGGCTACCATCTCAAACTCCTTTTCTGCCTGCCTGTACATCATGTTATGCAGAAGTGCCAAGGCCCGGTTGAACCTGCTTTGTGCCTCCGGACTGCAAGAGATGGGGAAATCGACTTTTCCCAGAGGGCCTTCAGCACTCGCCATCAAGGGCCGTTGCTGGGCAAAGCCAAAGTCGACCGATAGTATGGATGCCGATAAAAGTAAGATAAAAAGGGTTATTCTTAGGAGTTCCACGATGCAATCCCCCTCAATTTCACTTCATATTTAAAACATATTCCAATAAAGACATCTTGTCAATAGAATATTGAGGAGGAGAATTCTGTTGTCTGGCTCACAATTTCTAATTGAAGTATCCACTATGGAGTATTGCTTTTCAAGTGAGTGATATAGTAAGAACCGTGTATCAAAAACTTGATCCTTATTATCCGTTCCTCCCCATTCATATTAAAAAATCACTTATTATCCAGTTCGACAGAGACAGGCACTGGTTTTGCGATACTATTATAGACCGGTGAATATTTCCGGGCCATACTAATGAGTTCCTCTTTCCTGTCTTCTGATACATCTGCATCGATTTTGAAGTACACACGGATCATCTGATACCCTACAGGAACCTCTTCTGACAATCCCAAAAAACCACGAAGATCGATTTCTCCTTCATATCTGGATTCTACTTTTCTTATTTCGATTCCCTTGGCAGCCGCATGTGCAATAAGACTTGTCGTGAGACAACCTGATAGCGCAACGAGAAGATATTCAACGGGATTTGCCCCAAGATTGTTCCCGCAAAGGACAGGTGGTTCGTCTATTTCAAAAGCCATTGGGTCACGGGTGGTATCCTCCTTCAGAGCACCGTAGAAATCTCTGACAGTAGCGCGGCAGTGTGTACCGTTAACCCAGTCGTTCGTTGCCCGAAACTTGAACTGAGCAATTTCCGGTTTTTCCCTAATGAGGTCTATCGTGCTAAACAACTGCTCAACGTTTACACCATTGACTTGCTTTTCTTGTGACATTTTATTTCCCCTTTTTTTAATATTTTTAGAACCTTAACAGTAATGCAAATTTAATGATAAAAGTTTAATAATATTTTATTTTTTTGAAAAAAATGCTTTCAAAAAATTAAGTTGCCATTTCTTTCTTATTAATCATGAGATATGGCTAATCAATGCCTGTGACCTGTACTCCATTCAGGCAAAAGAACAATGCAATTGGGATTGAGGCCCTGATTTTTTAATGTATCAATGCTTGCTATGGTTTTTCCTTTTACCATATCAATCACACTAATGGACCCGTCACTCATTTCCGGAAGGTTGAGTAGATTGTTCTGCACAAAGGCATATCGCTTATCTCGTGAGATAGCGACATGATGGGCACCTGCTGCAGTGGGAATTGACTTCAAGAGCTTCGGGCGTCTCGGGTCATGGCTGATATCAAAGATGTTAAGATGACCAGGAATACCCGTGGTAACATACAGGAGATGTCCTTTTTCATCGAAAGAAATATTAAGCGGCACACTGCTTCCAATTGAAGCAAAATCAAAAACCTGCACAAACCTGAACTCCTTACGTGCAGATTCCCAGATTGCAATCCATAATGTGCCACCATAGATATTATCGATATACGCCATGGGTGGGCTGGAGTGTGGAATAAAAACGACCTCCACAGGGGCCTCGCCAGAAGGTGAAGGCTTATTCGAAACCTTGTGACTTGATAGTACTTCACCTGAGCTAGCCTGTATAACAGTCACGGTTTCTCCGGGCTGGCCAATGCCGTCAGGAGGATCTGTGCTGGTCACTATTATGCGATCAATGTCTTCGTGGATTGTAATCCCATGAGGATACGGTTTGGGCAGAGAGATGCTTCTGACAGGCTTGTCCGTCGAGGCGTCTCCTACAATGATGTTTTGAGACCCCATGCAGGTTAGGTACCAGGTTTTGTTGTCGGCCGTAAAGATTGCGTCTTCGAGAACCTTACACTCGGGAATCTTGACCGCCTTCATCCGATAAGGGAAGCGCGTCATGTCAATCACGTGCAGCACACTCAATCCCAGAGCGGTTACGTAGGCTTTACTCTGATCATTGTTATAAAAAATATGATGATTTACCAAATTATGCGGCAGCGGGATATCCATAAGAATGTTACCAAAGTTCTCAGACTGTGGATCTACGTCAATAATTGCAATTCCCTCCCTCCGGATAGTCTGCTCAGCTTTTGACTCGTAATTTAGCATTGCCAGGATTTCGGCTTTTAGTGTGGAGGGAAACAGGCTGAAGGCAATAAAACTGTTGATCATTAATAATATAATCAATTTCATATATGACCTCCTTTCCCCCTGATTCTTATTTTAATTATTATCAAAATACATGCCAAGACCGGGGAAATGAGCCGATATTGATTTTTATAACCAAAACATGGACTTAGAACAGAAATAGAAACTAATATGTTTATTTATTTATTCAAAAAAGATGATCATGGCACATTAATGGATCATTACAAAAATGTGACATGGCACAGTTCTTTTGAATATTGGTTGAAATACGCAGATTTTAGGATTCAAGACCATAGGAAGGACTAAGTCCTGCAAGGTACATACAGAAATAGCAAATTTTGAGAATAAACTGTCACAAATCAAGGGTTAACCCTGTATCTTAAGTGCTATCCGGATTCATCTTTATTCAGATTTCTGCTGATCAAGGTGTGCCTCACGGACTACACGAAATGCCCCTGTCTTGATATCAACGTCGTAAATGTTGAAATTCGTACGGACGTCTATGCCTTCATGGTGAACCGCAAAATTTAGAGCTGTTGAACCACTTTCAGGACTGATGACCCGGTGAAAAACAGCCATTGGCCAGCAGAGCATGCCAGCACCATCGAAGATTATCCGGTCTTCTTTTTTTATCAACTCAGGAGTCACCGTGAATTGCTTAATCGTTCTTGTTTTCCTGTCATACAGTTCCACAAACCGGGTTCCGCTCAGGACGATAAGGTTATCTTCCTGGTGAGGATGCATATACCACGGACGTTCTATGGATCCGACCGGCCCTGGAGAAGACGCATTGCTCATATGGATAACGCGGTCAATCGCATCGATCCTGCTGAATGCCTTTGTAGGGATATTGTCAAAGAATACTCCCGGGGTCCTGCGGAACATGTTCAGCGCAATGACCCTATAGAAACCGGAGACCTCGTCTATTATCTCAACTCTGTTTAGCATAATAATATTGCCTCCTCTTCTTTCGTGCAACCTTTAATCAATATTTCTTTTTATTTTTAGAAACATTTGTTTAGGGAACGAGTTAAACTCCGCATGTGCATGCTGATTTATTTCGGAATGCAGCTTTCATCCATTAATCCTCACAGTTACCTTTTTTTATCTGAAAAACACTACGTTTGTAATATTGATTTTGGATGGCAATGATTTTTGAGCCTCAGCCGTACGGATTATATACGTGCTAGTGTTTTTTGAGTCGCGTAAAAAGGTTAAAGTTACAACCCTATGTGTACTAACGATTCGGTTCACGGACGGTTAATTTATAAGATTGTTTAACACCTCTTTCAACTCATTTCCCCAGCGGATCACGCATCAACGCTCTTTTTACCTGTTGATCTATCGTGATTGAGACTTTGACTTTTCCTCTCTCCATAGGACTGTAGCTAACCAGGAGGACGTCACGTAAGCCATAACCAAAACTCCGGTAAAGGGGTCTTAACTCATATCCGATGGTATTGCCACCTTCGTCCAGTATCCTTCTGGTCTGAGCATTCCGAAAATAACGGTTTTGAATACTTATAAAATGCAATGCCTTCTCAACAGCCTCCTGATCATGTATGTTCTTGATTACCCTGTAGTTAAATTCAGGTGCAAAGGGGTTCAATTCATATCCATCCCCTTCGATGTCAAGAAAGGCGATAGTATTCAGTGACTCGTAGTCTTGTGTTCCGTAGAGTATTACCGTAAAGATACCTGTTATCCTTTCATTATCTGCAAGCGATGCTGTTCTGAGGCCTGTCCCGGCACAGGAATGTAATACCAGTAATAAGAGAACGACCGTTATATACCGGAATATCCTTCTCTTCTGCATCTGTTAATCCCCTTCTATCCAGCTTATTTTATTTGTCTTGAGCAGTTTTGGATGAAATATACATATTTTAACACATTTAAAAAGTGAGGACTTGAGGAAGATTTTAACATCGCCACAAATTTGTTTTTATAAGAATTAAGAATACGTACTTCTACACGCAGTCTGTAACGATTCGTATTTCAAAAACTGATACTATCTGAATGAAGTTCACAGACGTGGCAAGGATTTCCCAGATCGTACAGTAAACCATGATGCAGAAGAAAGCTAATCAAACAACGAAGGGTTTCTTTTCTTCTGCCATATATGCTGGTGAATTTATAACACCGTAGTCGACATAACTCATGATTCCGAATGCTCCTGGTCATGTTGAAACACTCGACGAAGTGAAAACAGATCGTTCCGTTCAATCCATCTTGGAATCAGAAAGAAAAGAATTACCATAATGAGCCCCGCTAGTATGGTCAGACCCCGGCCAATAACCAGTGCCGAACCAAAGTAATTGTAGATGAAGGTAAGAGGTATCATCCCCAAAGCCGTTGCCAGGCTGAATTTCTTAAGTGACATCTTCGTAAGGCCGGCGCCATAACTGATGAAATCAAAGGATACGATTGGCAGGAGACGGGAGAAGAAAACAATTTTGGTCAAGAGCTTGTCAGAGCATTCTATACAGAAATTGATATGTCCGCCCAAAAACCGTTCGACAAATTCCCGCCCGACGAACCGTGATATTGTAAAACTAACCACTGCACCACCCAGGGCTCCTACAACAGAATATACGGTTCCTAAAAGAGGGCCAAAGAATGCGCCGGCAGCTATATCCAGCGGCAGACTGGGAATCGGGCTAACCACAACTGCTATCGCCATAATCAGTATAAATATTACAGGGGCAAGACTCCCCTGCAGTGCTAGCCAATTCTGGATTTGTTCGGGATTAAAATAAGAAGATATATCCCAAAGAAACTGGAAAAGAAAAAAAATGAGCGCAAGAATAACAAATAAAAGGCCCTTTATGAAGTGGCGTTTTTTCAATATAACGCTATCCTTATCAGATAATTATTGAAATAAATGGCATGGACAATCGCTTTTCTCGACGCAACAAACATGCGGGATTCCACGTCTTTCCATCCATACTACTAAGAATGTGCTTTATATTGCAACCAGGAAGTCGGGACTTGTTTTTTTCTTGACATCCACAATGTAAGTGATAAAATTATTTTATAAAATTCATAATTTAAAAATCTGTCATGACAATTTAAGGTCGTTGTTTCCAGCTCAGAACAAATAAGTTTATTTGTGATAAATTCTTGATGAAATGGTGATAACTTTGTGATATAAATGTAATGGCGATTACATAAAAACCCCTTGCAATGTCATAGAATCGATAGTAAGTTAGAGAAGGAAGTAAGATAGTTTTTGAGGGGTAACCATGATAACTTCAAACATATTCAGACATATCTTAATAATTGTCTTATTCATTTTCTCAGCTGTATTTTTTGCATGCACAACGTCTTCGGCAGTTGATCCAATAAATACTACATCAGATGGGTTGGCCATTAAAGGGTATGATCCGGTTGCCTATTTCCTCGAGAAAAGACCGGTCAAGGGTAGCAAGGAATTTGAATACACCTGGATGGGTGCTCAATGGCTGTTTTCAAGCGCTGAAAACAGGGAGAGTTTTAAATCAGATCCTTCTACATATGCGCCCAAGTACGGTGGTTATTGTGCCTACGCCGTAAGTCAGGGGACTACGGCTGATATTGATCCTGAGGCATGGTCTCTTGTTGATGGAAAGTTGTATCTCAACCTAAATAAGAAAATACAGAATCATTGGACGAACAATATGGCCGCGTTTATTAAGAAGGCTGACGAAAACTGGCCAGGTATTCTCAAAAAATAGGCCTAATCAATCGTTAAAAAAAATGTAATGTCCAGAATGCATATATAAGTCGGTTGGGGTGTTGAAATCCTCTGTCAGGGGAGAAATGCATAAGAAAACAATAAAAAAAATTGCAATTGTTATCGTTATCATTGGACTGGTAGCAGCCTTCAAGATTTTTAATCTGGGGGATTATCTCTCTCTTTCTTACATTAAAGAATCCCAGATGAAATTTGAGACGTTGTATAACGAAAACAAAGTTCCTGTAATCGCTGGATTTATGGTGATTTATATACTCGTAACGTCGTTGTCTTTGCCTGGTGCTGCGGTAATGACTCTTGCTGCCGGGGCTCTCTTCGGGATTTTGACCGGTACTATTATTGTTTCTTTTGCAAGCACCATAGGTGCAACAATAGCCTGCTTTGTCGCGAGATTTATCCTGAGGGACTGGATCCAGGGGAAATTCGGCGATAAGTTGAAAACGGTTAATGAGGGGATTGAAAAGGAGGGTGCATTTTATTTATTGACCCTGCGTCTTATTCCCATTTTCCCGTTCTGGCTTATAAATTTGGTTATGGGACTTACAAAAATGCCCCTGAAGACCTTTTTTGTGGTTTCACAAATAGGCATGCTTGCAGGCACAATAGTGTATGTTAACGCAGGGAAAGAACTGGCAAAGATAGAAAGTCTTTCCGGAATTCTTTCACCAACCTTGATCTTTTCTTTTGTGCTCCTTGGACTGTTTCCGCTCGTAACCAAGAAACTGTTGGGACTATATAAAAAAAGAAAGGGATTGGCGACGAGTTAAGCTTCTGTAGCACCTTTAGAAATCATCAAAAAACAATGCTCACGCGAATGAGTGCGTTTGAATTTCATAGAGATCTTGGTCTTCATACATTGTATGCAAGGTGTTATTACTAATTCTTAATTAAATGGGGGTTACGATGCCAAGTTATGATTATGACATAGGAATTCTTGGAGGGGGCTCAGGGGGACTGACAGTTGCGGCCGGTGCAGCCCAGTTTGGTGCAAAGACGCTTCTCATTGAAAAAGAAAAGAATCTCGGCGGTGACTGTCTCCATTATGGATGCGTTCCAAGCAAGACCCTTATCAGGTCTGCCCATGTGTACCACATGATGAAGAATGCGCAGAGATATGGACTTCCGGGGGTAGATGTGCAACCGGTTGATTACCAGGATGTGGCAAAGCGGATCCAATATGTAATCAATACTATCCAGGAACATGATTCTGAGGAGCGGTTCTGCAAACTTGGTGTTAAGGTAGTGTTTGGCAACTCTGTATTTACTGATGATCATTCCGTCAGGTTAAACGGGCAAACGTATACTGCCAATAAGTGGGTTATTGCTACGGGTTCTTCTCCGGCTATTCCACCGATTGAGGGTATTGACCAGACACCCTATATTACAAACAAGGAAATATTTTCACTTGACCGTTTACCCAAATCAATGATCATTATCGGGGCAGGACCAATTGCGATCGAAATGGCCCAGTCATTCTGCAGACTGGGGACACAGGTACAGGTCGTGCAGCGAAGCGGGCAGATCCTGAGTAAGGAAGACAAAGACATGGCTGACATCGTGATGAACGTAATGAGTGATGAGGGCATTACCTTTCACTTGAATTCAGGACTGGTTCGCGTAAAAGACCATGGCACGGATAAGGAAGTTGTTATCAAGAAGAAAGACGGAAGCACGGTAAATCTGAGGGCTGATCAGATTCTGGTTGCTCTTGGCAGGCGAGTGAATCTTGACAATCTCGGGCTGGAAGATATATCTGTGGATTTTGATAAAAAGGGCCTGAAAGTTGACAGCAGGATGCGGACTAATCACAAACATATTTACGCTGCCGGAGATGTAACAGGGGCATATCAGTTTACTCATGCTGCCGGATATGAAGGAGGAGTTGCCCTCAGTAATGCCATTCTGCACCTGCCTAAAAAAGCTGATTATACGTACATGCCCTGGTGCACGTATACAGACCCTGAACTGGCAAGCATCGGGATGAACGATAAGCGGGCCAAAGATGCCGGCATTGAGTATTCGGTATGGACTGAGGAATTCAAGTCTAATGACAGGAGCCTTGCAGAGGGAGAGGAGGTTGGGAAAATCAAAATGATTCTTAACACTAAAGGAAAACCTGTCGGTATTCAGATCCTTGGCCCGCAAGCGGGTGAACTGCTTAGTGAATGGATAGCAATAATGAATGGAGGAGTCAAACTCTCATCAATGGCCTCTGCTGTTCACACCTATCCCACGCTCGGCGAAATAAATAAAAGGGTAATCGGTAATTATTTTTCAGGAAAGATATTCTCGGAAAAAGTAAAGAAGACGCTCAAGTTTTTCTTTCACTTCAAAGGACGGGCTTGCGAATAAGGTTAAGAGTTAAAAGTGAATTGTTATTAGTCACTGAGTTAGCCGTCATTCCCAAATCCAATCGGGAATGACAAATCAGATAGGAAGGGTTTAGAGCCAATGGATAAAGAAGAACTTTTAAAAAACCAGGTCGCCCTCGTAACCGGAGCTAGCTCTGGTATTGGTACTGGCATAGCAAAGGCCATGGGCGCAGCGGGCGCCACGGTTATTGTTAACTACGCATCAAGTGAAGAGTCGGCAAACACGGTTGTGGAGGAAGTCAGTGATGCTGGTGGAAAAGCACGAGCGATCAGGGCGGACGTGAGCGACGAAGCGGAGGTCACTGAAATGTTCAGAAAGGCAGTTGAGCAATTTGGAACCATAGATGTCCTTGTGAACAACTCGGGAGTACAGAAAGATTCTGAATTTGTAAATATGACACTGAAACAGTGGCAGACGGTTATTGGTATTAATCTGACAGGGGCATTCTTATGCGCACGGGAAGCTGCACGGGAATTTATCAGACGGGGGGTTAGACCGGAACGGTCTAAAGCTGCCGGAAAGATCATTTTCGTAAGTTCCGTACATGAAGTAATCCCCTGGGCAGGACATGTAAATTATGCTGCATCAAAAGGCGGTGTAATGCTCTTGATGAAAAGCATAGCCCAGGAGCTTGCGCCACACCGGATCAGAGTCAACAGCATAGGACCAGGTGCGATTAAGACCAGGATAAACAGGGCAGCGTGGGAGACTCCCGAGGCAGAAGCCGAGCTGCTCAGACTGATTCCGTACAACAGGGCAGGAGAACCCGATGACATAGGGAAGGTTGCTGCATGGCTTGCCTCTGATGAGTCTGATTATATAACAGGCACAACAATATTTGCCGATGGCGGGATGCTTTTGTATCCGGGTTTCGCGACAGGCGGATGAAATACCGTGATTCGTTCAGATAACCGTATGTCTAAAAAAGGGGACAACGGGCGGATATAAAGGAAAACGGCATGTCTCGCATATTTGCTGATTATATTGAGAAAGCCAGGAACATTCTCGATGCCAACTGGCTGGGCTCTTCAACAAAGCCGGCCCCCGCACTCTATCCGCACCAGTGGAACTGGGATTCTGCCTTCATTGCCATAGGAAGATCACATTATGATACGGCACGGGCCATTCAGGAGGTTGAAACGCTGTTTGAAGCACAGTGGTCCAATGGCATGGTTCCCCAGATCGTCTTCAATCGAGAGGCCCTCGGCCATTACTTCCCTGAGCCGGACTTCTGGCAAACAGAACGATCGCCCCATGCTCCTGAGACGCATCTTACCTCGGGAATTACCATGCCGCCGGTGCACGCTATTACCGTTGAAAAAATATACGTAAGCGCTAGGAAATCCCGTTTGGTTCTTCCGTTCCTGAAACGCATCTACCCCAGGCTATTCAAGCTTCATGAGTACCTGTATCGTGAGAGAGATCCCAATAATGAAGGTCTTGTTTTTATCCGCCATCCCTGGGAATCAGGGATCGACAATTCACCGACCTGGGATGGCCCTCTCAAGCGAATAATGGTAGACAAAACACAACTGCCCCCATATGAGCGGAAAGACCTCAAGCATGGTGTCGATCCAAAGATGCGTCCCAGTAATGACGAGTATGACCGTTACGTATATCTGGTAGATCTTTTTCGCAAAAACGAATACGACGAGGCCCGCATCAGTACGGTCTGCCCCTTTCTTATTCAGGACCCATTATTCAACTCTGTACTCTGTCGTGCCAATGAATCGCTCGTCCAGATTGCTGAACTGGTCGGGGAAGATCCGGAAACACCAAGGAGCTGGATTGAAAAAACAGCCGGAGCTATCAGGGATAAGCTGTGGCACGAAGAACACGATATATTCGATGCCTATGATCTTGTTGCTGATGAGGCCATTGAAGTGGACACGTCTGCGGGCTTTTTACCTCTTTTTGCTGGCGCTGCAACGCGCGAACAGGCGCAGAAGATTTACGACAGATTGAATTCAGCGTCATTTTGCGCCCTTCACCAGGGTAATTGCTTCACCATTCCCAATTACGATACCCAAAAAGAAGGGTTTGACCGGTCAAATTACTGGCGCGGGCCAGTATGGATAAATATTAACTGGATGCTGGCCCATGGCTTAAGACGATATGGCTATACCTTGAAGGCGGACTCTCTTCAAAAAGACCTGCTCCAACTTCCCATCAGGTTTGGTTTTCACGAGTATTTTGATTCTTTTGACGGTACCGGGTATGGAACGGACAACTTTAGCTGGACCGCGGCTCTGTTTATTGATCTCGTAGAGGAATTCTATGCTTCACAGAAAAAGGAGGGCGTTGGACTGGCGCAAAGACTAAAGGCAGAGCTGTCCAGTGGCATGGTCCTAAACGACGGCAAAGAAATGCCCGATGTGCCTGAAGAAAACCTTGGCTCTGAACTCATGCAAAGCATCAGAAAACTGCGGGATACGTTTTACGATACAAAACGCGGCCGTGTTGATTATCAGAAACTGATAGATTCAGATGCATATCGCACCTATCGTCTTCTTACAAATGGTCTTCAAAAATTTAATCCTTCCAGTTTATTGGGGCGCCGTGAAAAAATCGCCTTCTGGGTCAACCTCTACAATACGATTGTTGTAGACGGTATCGCAAAGATGGGCATACAGCAGTCAGTGAAGGAGGTTTCCAGTTTTTTCGACTCTGTGAAGTACAATATTGGAGGATATCTGTTCTCGCCGGATGATATAGAACATGGTATTCTCAGAGGAAACACCCGGCCCTGGTTCCGTCCCTTTAAACAGTTTGGTCTCAGGGATAAACGAAGGGAATGGGTTGTTCTCCCGGTGGATCCCCGCATTCACTTTGCTCTGGTCTGCGGCTCGCGGTCCTGTGCTCCCATTGACTATTATGAGCCGCAGAACATTTATGATCAACTGAATGAGGCCTCCAAAAGTTTTGTCAACTCCTCGGAAGTAGTTGTATTACCAGAAGAAGGAAAGCTCATGCTTTCTGAAATATTCCGCTGGTATGAAACCGATTTCGGCGGAAAACCAGGAGTTATCGATTTCATTTTTGATTATCTTGCTGACGAGAAGGCACGAGATTTTCTGAGGCAGAAGTCCGGAAATCTTATATTTGAATATATTTACTATGACTGGAATTTAAACCGATGAGATTTGTCTTGTTAACGAACGATGTATTCAAAAGATGTCAGACTGACCTTTGAAGAAGGCCAGGTTCAATAGCACTTCCCCGTCGTTCAGTTCCGTGGAGGCAACGGATGAATTCTCCTCATAATTGTCGTGTAGAAAAGTCGTTACCCCTTCTACTCCTGATGTGAGGTATACCCGTTCACTTTTTCGTCTTTCTCTCTTTACGTTATTCTGGCCGGCCCGCATACCTTATACCCCCTGTGCTTTTAATAAAATAGTTCCTCTATATCATAAGCAAGTCATATACCAGAAACAGCGGATGATAAAAACCTTTGTGTTTTTATTGAGAATTACTGTAGATGTAGTGGAGATGATCTATAAATTTATATATCAAAAGGATACATGTGATGCCATATGAAACAGCCATAAGAAGATATTGTCCAATCTCTAAATGACCGTACCCCTGAATCTATGCCACCATCAGATTAGGGATTTTCCTTTCGCCTTCCCTCCTTGACAAGGCAATTCATTATATTGACAAGGGCCCCTTCCCGTGCTATGGTTCTCTCGTGATAAACAGAAGATTCTTTTCATCAGTTCTTGGGTATATAGGGAGGCTGTAATGGATCAGGAGAGGGGCATGGGTATTGGGGACACCGAGTCACTCCTCGATTGCATTGTCATCGGGGCGGGTCCAGGGGGCCTGCAGGCCTGTATCCACCTCGGCCGCTACAACTTTCGCGTCATCCTCTTTCACCGTCCCGGTGGGCGAACCTGGCACGCAAAGCGCATTGAGAACTATCTCAGCCACCGAATCATCTCAGGCCCGGACCTCCTGGAAACAGGCCTTGCCCAAGCTGAGAGTTTTGGCGTCACTGTCGAGCAGGCCAAGGTGGAGCGAGTATCGGTTAGGGAGCGGCACTTCGAGGTGCAGGCTGCGGGGAAGATGTACCGAACCCGCTTTGTCATCGCCGCCTCGGGCGCCCGGGAAAGCCTTGCCCCCTTCAAGAACCTACCGCGCTTCTTCGGAAAATCCTACTTTACCTGCATGATCTGCGATGGGTACCGCACGACCGGCAAAAAACTGCTCCTCATTGACCGCACGATCAATGGCGTACGTCTCAGTATTGGTATGAAGCAGGTGTTCACCAGCGATGTGACCTTTCTTGCCCACGGTTTTTCTCTCACACCACAGTACGCCTCACTGCTCGAGGAAGAGGGAATCGGCTATTGTGAGGGGCGACCGGAAGAGCTGATCGGTGAGGAAATCCTTGAGGGTGTGCGGCTCGCAGACGGGCTCACGATCCCCTGCGAGGTCATCATGGGATGGGGGGGAATCTCTCTCAATGATGATTATCTCGAGGGACTCTCCCTTGAGCGTGACGCTGAGGGGTTCAAGATTCTGACAAGTAGCACAGGAGAATCGAGCATCCCCGGCCTCTTCGTTCTTGGCGCTCTTCGGCAGGGTCACTCCCAGGCGATCATCTCCGCCGGTCAGGGGGCAGAGGCAGCAATCGAGATCAGCACGAGGATTGTCGAGCTCTGACGGCACTGATTTATACTTCAATAACAGATAATAGCAGTTGAAGTTTGCACCTTGAGCAAAGAATTTTTAGATTGTAACGTAGAAAACGGAGCAGAAGAAAGCTAATCAAACAACGTGGGGTTCTTTTTTTTCTTCTCCAGAAGCCTTAAGAATTCATTGTACGATATGGTCTTGACTCCTGTTTTTTTTGCCTTTGCTAACTTCGAGCCGGGATTTTCGCCTGCCACAAGATAATCCGTGCTTGCGGATACGGCTGATGACGCATGGCCACCCTTTTCCTCGATCAGGTCCTCGATTTCTTTTCTTGCCTTTGGTAATGTTC
>CP070737.1:142405-156738 GCA_020347665.1 Nitrospiraceae bacterium | reverse complement strand
GTGCGTGCCCGAACTCGTCCACGGAATAAGGCTCTGCAAGGAAACAGGTATTATCCCGGTCGGAATTCCGCTCGATGCCAACCGCTGTGCACGCTGGATGAAGCAGGCCCATGAGAGTTCGTTTAGTGTTAAAGAACTGGAAGCATTGATTGGTAATGCTTAGTGCTGAGTTTTTCTCATTAATGTGTTTTTTTTACCCGCCTGAGGCGGGCAAACCTGTCTTTCGTGCTCATCGCTGTCTTTTCCTCATTGTTCAGTACTCGTTGCTCATTGCTGCTATGTCCCGTAGTCACTGGGCGACTTTACGGGATTACTTCTTACTCGTTACTTCCTACTTCTTACTTTTTGTTTTTCCATACCCCTTACTGTCTGTTATTCTAAGCCTGTCTGCAGCAGGCAGGCATATCGAACAGACGACATGGTAGAATAAAAAAACACAAATAATCCGAATATTAAGAAATACAAGGAGGATTCGTACCATGATGGATAAAAATGAGTTTTCATGCGGTTCGTGCGGAGCAGTCTGGCAGAAAAGCGGCACGACCAATTGCTGGAGCGACGACCCGGACAAAAGGCCGGCCAAGCCTGCATATTGCCCCACTCATGATCACGATGTCATGATAAGGGAATCCTTTGATCTGTACAAAGGAGACAGTGAAGACGCCAGAATGGCCAGGACAGCCGGACGTGTTGAAGGAATGTGCTATCAACCTGTACCGGGAAGTGATGTGATCAATGCCCGCTGGACACGTATTGAAGATATCATCGCTTTTGCCAAATTAATGGGATATAAAAGAATCGGTATTGCCACCTGTATCGGCCTATTAGATGAAACGCACAGGCTTGCGGCCATCCTCAAGCCTCAGGGATTCATTCCTTTGAGCGTTTGCTGCAAAGCCGGCAGTCATGACAAGCTTGAACTTGGTATTGATGAATCCGAAAAAATTCGCCCGGGCACTTTTGAGCCGGCATGCAATCCAATAGCTCAGGCAAGACTTATGAATCAATCTGGAACTGACGTGAATATTATTGTCGGTCTTTGCATTGGGCATGATATGCTTTTCACAAAGTACTCAGAAGCACCGGTCACCACGCTTGTGGTTAAGGACCGTGTAACAGGACATAATCCGGTGAGTGTTCTTTATGGACAGAATTTTTATTATAAGCGGCTGCAGTCACAGAAGATCAATGTAGAAGAATGATAAGGCTTGTTAATATCCGTTATAATATATAGTCACAGGTTAAAGTGTATGGGCCCATTCCGCCCCTGAAGTTCCGTATTTGCTTTTCCTTGCATGACAATACGTGACGTTTTATGAAAAAAAGAGATATACGAAATATTGCGATTATTGCCCATGTCGACCATGGTAAGACAACCCTGGTTGACGGTATGCTGTACCAGGCCGGAATTTTTCGCTCCGGCGAACAGGTCAAGGAACGCATCATGGACAGCATTGACCTGGAACGAGAAAAAGGCATTACCATTATGGCCAAGAACACTGCTGTTACCCATAACGGGGTAAAAATAAATATTGTTGATACACCCGGACATGCAGACTTCGGTGGTGAGGTCGAAAGGACCCTCAAGATGGTTGATGGGGTGCTCCTGCTGGTTGATGCTTCAGAAGGCCCTCTGCCCCAGACACGGTTTGTACTCAAGAAGGCGCTTGAGCTCAAATTACCCCCTATACTGGTTATTAACAAGATTGACCGGGCAGATGCCCGGATACAGCATGTGCTTAATGAAATTTATGACCTATTCATCGATCTTGACGCAACCGAAGAACAGCTCGATTTTCCGGTAATCTATACCAACGCAAAAAAAGGGACTGCTTCATTCTCACCTGAAGACAGATCGGAGAGCCTGAAACCCCTTTTTGATACTATCCATCAGACTATACCAGCGCCCGGCGGAGACGACTCAGGACCATTACAAATTCTTGTAACAAATATTGATTATAACGACTTCGTGGGCAGGCTTGCGATTGGCAGGATATTTACCGGAACAGTACAGGCCGGTGGTTATGCTGCAGTGATAAACAGCGATGGAGAGCCGGCCAGGACAAAGCTCAAGTTTCTTTATGCTTTTGAAGGGCTTGAACGGATTGAGACAAAAGAGGCGTCTGCCGGAGATATTATAGCCCTTGCCGGCATCGAAGGCATCAACATTGGTGATACCATCACAGATGTTGAAGATCCAAAACCTCTTCCGCGGATAACAGTTGATGAGCCTACGCTTTCAATGATGTTTTCCGTCAACACATCACCCTTTGCGGGAAAAGAGGGAACCCATGTAACTTCAAGAAATCTGAAGGAGCGACTTGAAAAAGAACTCCTGTACAATGTCTCAATCAGGGTGGACTTTCAGCATGCCGATACATTCAAGGTTATGGGAAGGGGAGAACTCCAGATTGCAATACTTATTGAAATGATACGGAGGGAAGGGTACGAGCTATCAGTATCAATGCCGGAAGTTATCACAACAAGGATAAACGGGACAATACACGAACCGATGGAACACCTTGTGATTGATATACCGGAGGACTTCGTAGGTGTTGTTACGCAGCAGGTGGGCATGAGAAAGGGAAAGCTTCTTAAGATGTTAAACAACGGGCACGGCAGGGCACGACTGGAGTTCCGGATTCCTTCCAGAGGGCTTATCGGTTTCAGATCTCAGTTCCTAACCGACACACGGGGAACCGGACTTCTGAACCATCTTTTTGACGGCTATGAACCGTGGTTCGGACCTATGTCAAAAAGAAAAACCGGTGCGCTGGTCGCAGACAGAGCTGGTACGGCCACAACCTATGCACTAAACCATCTTCAGCCAAGAGGAATACTCTTTATCAGAGAAAATACCCCTGTATATGAAGGCATGATCATTGGAGAGAACGCAAGAGAAAATGACCTTGATGTTAATGTTACGAAGGAGAAAAAACTCACAAATATTCGTGCTGCAGGTTCAGATGAAATGATTCAGCTTACTCCGCCAAAAGTTATGAATCTCGAGCAGGCAATAGAGTTTATCAAAGAAGACGAGTTTATAGAGGCAACCCCGCAGTCGATCAGACTGCGAAAAAAGGTTCTTCAGTCAAACAAAAGGCCAAAGGGGCAGAAGGCTTGAAGGAACTGTTCAGCTGATGTCTCATCATTGTCAGCATCTGCTTTTCTAAAACCGGATACGTCAGAACAAACAAAAGATAACGGGGGCCACGTAGTACAAAATCAGGCGAAAAAAGGAAAGAAACGTTTCTGATCTTTCACTACGCAAAAAAATACGTTCAAGCACTTCATTATTTGGTATATGCAATTCGATAGATAGCGCCGGCACGGTCGTCTGACACTAACAATGAACCATCCGGCATGACCAGGACATCCACCGGCCTTCCCCATGCCTTTCCCTCCTGAAGCCATCCTTCTGCAAAGACGCTATAATCAGTTGCTGCAGCCCCGTTAACGGTAACGGTTGTTATTCTGTAGCCGATAGGATCAGTCCTGTTCCATGAGCCATGTTCAGCAATAAAGATCTTCTTTTGATATGCTTCGGGAAACATGTCACCGTTATAAAAGCGCATACCCAGAGATGCCACATGCGGGCCGAGTCTCATTTTCGGAGGAATAAATTCACTGCACGCTCTCTTTTCTCCGAATTCAGGGTCGGGGATGTCTCCACCGTGGCAATAGGGAAAACCAAAGTGCATGCCCTGCTTCGGGGCACTGTTTAATTCATCAGGCGGCAGATCATTTCCCAACCAGTCGCGCCCGTTGTCGGTAAACCAAAGTGTGCCTGATCCAGGATGCCAGTCAAAGCCAACGGTGTTTCGTACACCAAATGCATAAGGCTCAAGGTCAGAGCCGTCAGCATTCATCCTCATAATCACTGCATACTGTTTTTCATCCCTCTCGCACACATTACAGGGAGCACCCACTGGAACATAAAGTCTGCCGTCTGGACCAAAGCGAATGAATTTCCATCCGTGGTGTCTGTCATCAGGAAATCGGTCATTAATAATTTCAGATTCCGGTAGATCTTCGAGATGTTGTTCGATGTCCCTGAAAACACTCACTCTGTTTATCTCCGCGACATAAAGATTTCCTCCCTTCATGGCTACACCGTTTGGCATCTTGAGTCCACGGGCAATGGTTATAATCCGGTCCGCCTGATAATCCCGGTTCTGGTCGATGACAGCATATATCTTTCCTGCATTCCGCGTGCCGACGAATAACACGCCGGTATCACTTAAAGCCAGTGACCGTGCGTTCGGCACATTATCAGCATAGACAGTAATCGTAAAACCAGGGGGAAGTTTTATGGTTTCTAATGGCAGCGGTTTATGCCGCTGTACACCAAAAATTCCTGTAAATCGCGTTGGTTCTAATGAGCGGGTGCTCATAATACCGGCCATTACGAAAATAATGCCGGCAATCAGAAGGACCCACGGTGGATTGACACGATATGGCAACGCACTTTTTCCCATATAATCTGTTTCTTCGGCTTTTATATTTTATAGTAATACTCTCTGTTCATTATTGCAAAGCGCCGCAACCAATCATCCGAAGGAGACAGACAAGCCGGCTTGACTTCCTGCCTTAATTCAGCATGCACGTATGGTATAACAACACATTATTGTGCATTATCAACGATGAGGAATTTTATCGATGTATTTTAAAGATATGGCTGGCTGAGAATGTTTGACAGATCCCTTTTAGAATCCTCAAGAACCCTTTTGTGTTTACCCTGCTGCGTTATGTTTTTTTCTTTCTCTTTTTATGGTATTGAACTGATATCTCATAGGACATACTAGCATGATCAGAAGACAGTGTTCCTTTCCCTCCTTTACAGCGCATATCGCCGCTATCCGATTTCTTATGAACCTTTATGACTTCCCTGATTTTTCTTGTCAGGTCAAAACCTCCATTACTGCATTCTTTTATAATGCAGTGCATATGGAAATCGGCTCTACTACTGGGAAAATAATTAACCGTGCGTACCATAAAAACCGAATCGGTTATCTCATTATAATAAGTAAGACGAATAGATAATCCGGAAACCTGAGGAAAACGTTTTTCTACCAGTGCAATCGCCTGCTTTTTTTCTGCCAGCGCCAGTCTCTCAGCCTGTTTCTGCTGTACATGATATTGTTTTTTTGCCATTTTCCCCATTACCTGTCTGCTGGAAGTGTCGATATTCTGTTATCACGTGCACCCGAACAGAGGCGCACAACTTAAAAAATCAAATCAAAAAAACTCGTTCGAGATTAAAGCGAACTAATTCAGAGGCCTGTTGAAAAAGCAGGCTTCGATTCCGAAGCCTGCTTTTTTCCGCTATATCTTTGCGATGTTTGTGGCTTTCAGTCCTTTGTCGCCGTTAACAACGTCAAAGGAAACTTTATCACCTTCAACAAGGGATTTGAACCCATTCCCCTGTATTTCCGAATAATGCGCAAAAACGTCTGTTCCGTCTTCCTGGGTAATAAAACCATACCCTTTAGACTCGTTGAACCACTTTACTGTTCCTTGTGCCATCTGAATATGCCTCCTTTCTGAGAATTTGAAGTTCAAGGAGACATGTCATAAACAAACGCAGAAAGAACTAAATCTTTGTAACGCAACTACAACAGCATACTCCAATAACTTCATCATAATTATGTCATATTAGATAATACATAGTCAAATATTGTCATGCAATATACAAACAGCACAGACGGATAGGTATTGGGGATTGAGTCTTGTCTTCGAAAAGACCTGTATGAATGAGATTTTGTCATCTCAGTACATCAATATCGGTGCCTGTCTCAAAAAGGATGGGTCAGAAACCTGGTTCAGAATAAAATGGGCTACATCAGCCCTCGATATACTGCCTGGTCTGATTGTCTTCATATCAGTGAGAATCCGGTACCTGCCGGTAATCGGTCCTTCTGTGAGAAAAGCCGGTCTCACAATGATCCATTCAATATCGCTTTCTTTGATCAGTTGCTCCTGGCGGTCTTTGTCTTCATAGATTGTTTTTATTGAAACAAGGGTATATATGAACCGGTATGCAAATCCCCAGTGCCCCTTACTGTCACCAGCACCCATCCCGGTCACCGCAATCAGAAATTTCGCACCGGTCTCTTGCATGGCATCTAACACATTCTTTGTCCCTTCAGAGAACACCTTTACCGGAGCGCGTGTCGGCATGATACCGACCGTGAACACAATAACGTCCTGACCTCCTAATGCTCCACTAATCGTATGCGGGGCAAGAACATCACCTTGTATGATGTGCAGATTCTTATGCCTGAAAAACAATGAAGCAGGATTTCTGACGAGTGCCGTTACGCTATGTCCTTTTTCTACTGCCTGCTCGACTACTTTGAGACCTATACCCCGTGTTGATCCTATTACAGTAATTTTCATGTTGTTTCAGACTGATAGCTCAGATTACTGCATGCAATCATTCCCATTATATCACGGAGAGAGCCGGTTAAGAACCAAACATCAGGACTATGGCACGTACTGCATGTGGCGTACTGTAAAGGCATATCGTGTTACTATGCGTTTGACGTATCCAGTTCATAATGAGAGAACTGCAAACAATGGGCTGTGAACGGGTAACAGTAAGTAGGATTGCTCATAGGGTTGTGAAGACATTCTTTTGAGTAGTATACTTAGAGAAAAATCATAACAGCTAAAAAGGAGAAATCATGAGAAAAACGGCAACACTTTTTCTGGTACTTATCAGTATCATTTTCTTGGCAGGATTGGCCAATGCCTCGGACTATAAGAAGCAGCAGGAACTCATCGATAAGGCCCGTATCACTATTGACAGCTTCATTTCAGACAAAAATCTTGAGTGGTTTCGTAATAACGTGAAAAACGCAAAAGCGCTCCTAATCATTCCTGAACTTATGAAGGGTGGTTTTTTCATAGGGGGCTCCGGAGGCAGAGGGGTTCTACTGGTAAAAGATGAAGTATCCGGGGATTGGAGCAATCCGGCATTTTATAGTATAGGATCAGTAAGTCTCGGCATTCAGTTCGGGGGGAAAATATCAGAGGTCGTTATGATGGTTATGACCGTGAAGGGTTTGGAATCACTGTATGGGTCCTCGTTTAAACTGGGTGGTGATATGTCTGTTGCAGCAGGACCAGTTGGCGCTACTGCTGAGGGTGGAACTGCCCCAAGTCGTAATATCGATTACCTTTCTTTTGCACGGTCTAAGGGTGTTTTTGCCGGAGTATCACTTGACGGCGCAGTAGTAAAGACCAATGATGAATGGAACAGTGCGTATTATGGTGCATCAGTTAAGCCATCTGATATTCTTGTCTCCCGCTCTGTGGCGAATGCTGATGCAGATCTCCTTCGACATACCGTTACCAAGGCTACGAGTGGAATCACGACAGAAGAGGAAAAAGCGGAAGACCAGGAAGAAAAAGGGCTTACAGAAGAAAAAGAAGGAGAGCTCTTAAAGAAAGAAACAGAAATTGAGCAGATACGGGAAAAATATCAAGAAAAAAAATAAGGCTGAGGTGTTTAACGGTATCAGTTACCGATTCGGTCGGTTGAGATTAACTGGAAAGGTCGGATCTGCACGATATAAAGAAGAATGGCCGCGAACAGATAATTATCGAGGACTAATTCTTTAGTATTTTCAGGCACTTACTTTTTAATTTTGTTTTGTTTTTCACAATTTTGCTTAACATAATTATGCCCTGGGATTCAGAGTTGCACTTTATGCATGGATTGATTACCATGTGATAAGAGGCCTTTCCATACATGCGTACACAGAAAAGACGGAATAAGAGATATCGCGTTGATGGTCTGGATATCCATGCAAAGACCGTATTTTCTGCTGAAGTTGAGCTCATCAATATCAGCATGACAGGTGCCTATTTGCAGACATCCAATAGGTTACGGATAGGCTGTAATTATCTTATCTGGCTGAACAACGAAGGGATCCTGCTGCCGCTCATGTGTACGGTAAAACGGCTGCTTTCATCCGAAATAAAACCAGAACAATCAGAGAAGGTATTATCGGTTTATAAGGCGGGCATTGAATTTTTGGATTCTGATGCAGAGACAACGGCAAGAGTGAGAGATTTCATTGGAAGACACAAGCTTTCACGGGAACAAAAATTCGCTTTTGAGAAAAGATTCGACCGGATGCGTTATGAACTGCCAAAAAGAACAACTGCCCATCTGAACTACGAAGAAATCCATACAGTCAAGAATATAAGCCTCTGTGGTATGCTTATTGAAACAAAGTACAAGTTCGGTCTGGACAAAAGTATTCCCATGGAACTGTTTCTCCCTAATGAGGTGCCGATCAAGTTTCTGGGGAGAGTAGCGTCCTGTATGAGCAGAACAGACACGTACCAGAAACCAGTTGACACAGGGATCGAGTTTCTGGACATGCCTGAACCTGACAAATCCCGGCTTGGCAGATTTATCACGTACAGGGAGGCACATGCATAACAATAAGATTATCTCTGTTTTACCGTAATCTCATCAACCATTGTATTCTCTTTTGAACGAATCAGCTGATCGCCTTACCGCTGCTCGAATGCTTGACCTGTTATCCCTCTGATGCACAATAATATATTATGTGCGGCCGCTTTGTGCTAGACAGTCCTGTTGATATCATCGTCAAAGAGTTTGATGTTGAAAGACCGTCTTTTAATATCAAAAAGAACTTTAATGTATCTCCGAGTCAGACGGTTCTGCTACTCATATTTGATGGTAAAAGAAGATTGATTCCATGCAGGTGGGGATACATTCCTTCATGGTCAAAAGATGAGTCAATTGGTAATAGAATGATCAATGCCCGGGCTGAAACGATAACTGAAAAACCAAGTTTTAAGAATGCCTTTAAAAAAAGGCGCTGCCTTATTATTGCTGACGGCTTTTATGAGTGGCAGCATAGGGAAAACAACAAATCCCCTTTTTTCATACGCCTGAAGTCGAACCGCCCCTTTGGATTGGCCGGTCTCTATAATGTATGGACCTCTCCTGATGGCAAACTTCTCTGCACCTGCACAATCATCACTACTGGATCAAACAGAATCCTCAGAGAAGTCCATGGCCGCATGCCGGCTATTATTTCAAAGAAAAAATACGATGTGTGGCTTGATCCGGCAATCAATGATTCCAGTGAACTACTTCCCCTGTTACAACCCTATCCCGCTGATGAGATCGAGTTTTTTGAGGTATCTAAACGGGTTAACTCTCCGAAGAACGACTCACCGGAAAATATACAGCCTCTTCATCCATAATTACCCGCGGACACATGGAAATCTGCCTGCGTATGGCCGATGGCTGCAGATCTAATATGCAAGCATCGGCTTTAATCAGCACCCTGTTCCACGATCTGTTCAACCGATGGTAATAGTGCGACTGAAACGCTGACTTTCCTCTTTTTTAAGGTATAGTTTGTTTCGATTATATCGTCTACGCCAAACGTTTCTGGTCTGTACAGCGGTCGCATTTCATATGCAATGGCAGTTCCTCGTTCATCCATCACCTTTCGTAATTGATAGCTCTGAAATAGGTAATGCCAGCTGATAAAGCCTTTGGCTTCCTCTAATGCCTCTTTTGCAGACAGATTCTTTTTCGTGCTGTACCGATGAGGAGGAGCGTGCAGATCAATGGTATAAAGATCATCTTCTTTATCGAGTATTGCCACGGTCCCCATATCATTTCCGTGACCCGCTCCATAGAGAATGAGTCTGTATGTTCCGGTTATTTCGGAAGTCTCGGCACTTTTTGTGATCAGATTTTTCCCGCCTACATATGTTTTTACCAGAAGAACAGCTAATGCAAAAACAGCTAAGAGCATAAATAGTCCAGCTACCACTGATTTTTCTTCCATCATTATTCAATGCCTTTCGTCAGCCACTGGCTCTGGCTGTTTTATCAGCAGCACGACTTAAAGACCTGCTACGTCAAACGTGTTGCAATTGGAAAGATCTCCTGATGAAAAACCGCGTTTGAACCATGCTACCCTTTGTGACGATGTTCCATGGGTAAATGATTCCGGGATTACATATCCTCTTGTCTGTTTTTGTATCCGGTCATCACCGATGCTGCTCGCAGCTTGCAGTCCCTCTTCAATGTCACCTGCTTCGAGGAGATTGCGCATCCGATCTGCATGAAAAGCCCATACGCCGGAAAAACAGTCTGCCTGCAATTCCTGTTTCACCGAAAGCCTGTTTGCTTCTCTCTGACTCACACGCTGTTGCAACGTCCGAACCTGAGAGGATATGCCGAGCAGTGTTTGGACATGATGCCCTACTTCATGAGCAATAACATATGCCTGAGCAAAGTCACCCGGAGCTTTAAAGCGATCCCGGAGATCCCGGTAAAAGCTGAGATCAATATACACTTTTTTGTCTCGGGGACAATAAAATGGTCCAACCGCCGCCTGCGCAAACCCGCAGGCGGACTGAACCGCACCGGAAAAAAGTACCAGTTTCGGCACGCTGTATGTTTTACCCATTTGGTTAAACAATCCGTTCCAGGTATCTTCAGTATCGGCAAGTACCACAGATATAAAATCCGCCAATTCATCCTGTTCTGGCGAGCCTCCCGGAGGCATTGAATCAGTATACGTGCTGTCGCTCGTCGGGACAGTTTGTTCCAGCAACATGGTTGGATCAATGCCAAAGTACAGTGCAACAAGCACAAGAACCAGTGTGCCCAGACCGCCACCCAGTGCGCCGCGTGATACTCGCATGCGGCGCCTGTCTTCCACATGCTCACTCCTTCTTCTCGTCTTCCATCTCATAACAGCTCTTCCCGGATCTTACAGATCGATTAGAATAACAAGGTTGCGATAATCAGTTCACGCATATGTCTTTCCAGTAATCAACAATGCGTTGCAGCGTTTTTGCGTGCTCTATCCAGCCTTCTCCCTGCTTTTGCACCGGCATTCTTTGAACTAATTTTTTTGATCATTTATTTCCTTCATTTTTCCGAGCAGATGTTCTGCATTCCTCTGAGCACATTCAGGAACACTGTCAGCCCCGGCGGCTTCAAGAAGCTCAGCATATTCTTCATTCACCCCTTTAATGCGGGCCAGGTCCGCCTGATTAACCCAACGCAGAAGCACCTTTTCGCTTACGCCCGTTTTGTCCGCCAGCTCCTTACGCCCTTGCGGAGCAGCGCCCTGTTTGAGCAACATTTCAATCAATGATATGCCTGCCTCCCTAAGTTTACGTGTGAATGACTGACCAATGCCTTCGATTATTGATAATCGTGTCGTGGTACACCCCCCTTTCATTTAAAATGTATCACCATCCCGGCAAAATGCAAGACAGCAGGCATTGATATGCGAAGAAATAGGCAGCGGCCAGGTCAAAACAGGCATCGTGAATTAAGCGGGTATCCTTACGTCTCCCGATTCTGTAACATGGCACATTATTGATTGGACACAGTTCTGTGCCATGATACAGTTTTAATGTAGATTATTTTCCGATTTACGCATATAACCTCATGACTTTACATTAAAAAATTACAGTCTTCGGATTGGGGCTGTTCTGGCACACATCTTGATTATACAGTATCGAATGTTCAGCAAAATATTCCCCAAAATATTGTTTGTGATATCTGTCGTTTTCGCACTGGCACTCCTGTCCTGCAATGGGTATTACGCAGCCGGGGGGTACAGTTCCGGATATTATGCTGACCATTATTACTATGGTTATGGCGGATATTACAGGAAGCATTATTATTACAGTCCCTATTATTACAAATGGCCTTATTCGTACCGATATTACCGATATCGGCATTATAAGCCATACCGTAGATACTACAAAAGTCCATATTATTATCGAGATTATTATTATAAACGCGACTATTATAAACGTGATCATTATAAGCGCGATTATTATAAGGGAAAAGGATATAAGCATGATCGATATAGAAGGGATTATTATAAGAGAGACTACCGGAGGCGAGGCTACGGCGGACAGAATTATCAAAAAAGCAGTCCCAGAGGCTTAAAACCGTACCGGGGTGGCGGGCAACCTGCAAGAGGAAGACCCGGAAGGAGATGATATCGGGCTGACGTTTTCTCAATGGTTGTGTCTGAGTTTCATGGAGTGTTTCCTTTGTAAAAGAGAGGAGCAGAGAAACAATGGATAAGAGATTGATGGTTATGGTCATGCTGCTATTCTTTATAGCATTCGTGTTGCCAACCTACGCGCAGGAAGCATTATGGAATGATTTGAATAAAAAGGGATCTGATTTGTTCAGGAAAGGACATTTTTCTGAGGCCTTACCCGTCACTCAAGAAGCACTACAGGTTGCAGAGAGTACCTTTGGAAAAGATCATCCAAATGTAGCATTATCCCTGAATAATCTGGCAGAAGTGTATTTTTCACAGGGTGAATATGACAAAGCTGAACCTCTTTACAAACGGGCACTCGATATTGATGAAAAAACGCTCGGCAAAGATCATCCGGATATCGCTACTGACCTCAATAATCTCGCATTTCTGTATAGCTCCAGGGGCGCCTATGACAAAGCTGAACCCCTTTACAGACGGGCGCTCGATATTGATGAAAAAACACTCGGTAAAGATCATCCGGTTATTGCTACTGACCTCAGTAATATAGCCGGTCTTTACCGGGATCAGGGTAAATATGCAGAGGCCGAACCCCTGTTTAAACAGGCTGTATCGATCCGTGAACATGCCCTCGGCAAAGATCATCCTGATCTCTCCCTGTCTCTTGACAATCTTGCCGGTCTGTACAGAGATCAGGAAAAGTATACAGCGGCTGAACCTCTTTTTAAACGGTCATTATCGATCCGCGAAAAGGCTTTCGGACCAGATCATTCTGAAGTATCACTCTCTTTGAATAATCTTGCCGGACTCTATCGGGAACAAGGCAGATACGCCGAGGCCGAACCACTTTGTAAACGGGCCCTTGAAATAGATGAAAAATTACTTGGAAAAGAACATCCTGGTGTAACCGTAAACCTGAGTGCACTTGCTGCGATATATAAAGAGCAGGGCAGGTACCAGGAGGCAGAACCACTCTGTAAAAGGGCTGTTGCTATAGACGAGCAGTCTTTGGGCAAAGACCATCCGGATCTTGCCATTAGTCTGAATAATCTGGCTGAAGTTTATAAAGAACAGGGGAAATTTACTGAAGCCGAGCCACTCTTCAAACGGGCATTGGAAATAATGGAAAATTCTCTCGGCCCGGACCATCCGCATATTTTACCGATTCTGGAAAACCTGTCTGATCTCTATATGAAGACCGGCCGTATAGAAGAAGCAGGCATACTTGGCGAGCGTATCAGGAGTATCCGTTAAAAAAAATGGCCGGTTCTACTGCCGGATCAAAAATCGATATACCAGAATTCTTTTCGCACGGCGTCTGTTTGTTACCCGCAAACTTTTAGCCGATTAATTGTCTGCCTTAACTCAGTGCTTAATATTTCACTTCGTAGCTGGATGTTTTCACCGCCCAGTCAGCGGGGTCCTTCGAGGAAAGCTCTCTCATGATATCAGTCACTGTGGCATGATCAATATGTTCTTTTTCCAGTAATTTGCCTTTCTTCTTACGGGCAATAGCCATGATCGACTCAACCAGCCTGTCAGTCCCCTTTAAAGGGCTTACCCTTATTTTGATGCCGAACTTCATTTCATGTTCAGTAGGAAAGATAAATGATTCTCCAGGGTAAAGGAGTTCCTGCGCAGTCATTCGTACCGGAAACAGCCTGAATGCCAGTCCGTTCTGGTCAATACCGAAGAGCTGTATATAAGAGTCTTTACTCACTTTTACCCGTGCCTGGATATTCTCACCCGGATGAAATATGGTATCACCCCTCTCATGTCCGGGCCGGGTCACAGAAACGTCTGTCACCATAAGCGATCTGTCCTTGTTTCCCTTTTTAATCGCAATAGTCGATTTGATCTGCGTATACCATGCCATGCCCCCGCTCGTCAGCGGCTCCCATCTGCTCTCGAGTATTTTCTCTTCACTGATGTGTGTCCTGGCTGCCCAGTTGACCACTTCATCCACAATAGAACCCTTATAGACAAGGTCGTCTCCCCGTTCCTGGATTCCCATGGTTTTTTCAAGTGCATGGCGACGGGCATTATTGAGTGCTATTGCCTTAGCCTCAGCAGGAGTCATATTGTCAGTGAATATCGCCCTGCCCTCAGCAATCACTGATTCTGTCGTTTCAGCCAAGGCATGGCCATGTACACATGCGAATAATATCAAAATAAGCGATATCGCAGAGATCATTCTGTCTTTCATAATACGATTCCTTTCCAGAATATTAGCAAATGATTTCTTCCCCTCAAAGATAAAAGAAAAATCAGAGTTACTGTTTTTATAAT
>CP070737.1:127857-142305 GCA_020347665.1 Nitrospiraceae bacterium | reverse complement strand
AATGCGCTGAATGTTGCGGTTAATGCAAAGATGATCGCTATAATGGCCTGAAATCCGACTGCCCGGGAAGGAACTCCCCGTTTATTTAGTTTTGCCAGACTCAGCGGAAAAAGACGATCCCGCGCCATTGCTTCATATACCCGAGGACCGGTAATGATCATAGCGCTCACTGTCGAAACAATACCAGCGGCAATAAGAAGGGAGATGAGTATGCCGCCGGTTTTGCCCCACAAGCTCGTGCCAACGATATGCGCTACACTTTCCACTCCTGCCAACTGTTCAGTAGAGACTGCACTAAAATAGGCATAATTTACGAGCATATAGACTATAGTCACGGCTAGCGTACCTATTATGAGAATTCGCGGCAGTGTTTTTTCAGGTTGGATAATCTCAGCGCCGATATATGCAGCAGCGTTCCAGCCACTATAGGAGAAGGTTACAAAAATAAGGATTACAGCATACGATGAGGTAAACCAGAAGGCCGGTGTAACATCGGTAATGATTTCGTGACTATACCCTTTGCCCATGATTATCACACCTGTGATAAAACCGCCGATAAGCAGAATTTTTACGATCAGAAAAGCTACCTGGATCCGTGCTCCTATCCGCAGATCATGGGCATGGAGAAGAGAAAGGAGAATGACGGTCAACACAGTCATTGGACGAATCGGCCATCCCGGGAAAATCTGCGCCAGATAAGCATGCATTGCAATAGTCACTGCAGCAATGGGTGCTGAGAAACCAACAATGAGGGAGATCCAACCGGACAGGAAGCCAAGCGAGGGATGAAGAAGCCGGCTGATATAGTGATACTCTCCTCCTGACTCCGGCATATTAGCACCCAGTTCGCCATAGCAGAGAGCCCCGCATATTGCGAGGATTCCTCCCAGCAGCCATGCGATGAGAATATCGCCGCTTCCAGCACCTGTCCCGGCCATGAGGCCGGTTGTCGTAAAGATTCCTGTCCCGATCATGGCAGATATGATAATAGCAACACCCGCTGGTGTACCTACTACTCGCCGGTCGCGTTCCATTGTTATATAACCGTTTATCTCCGATGAAGTCTTTTTCTAGAAGTCAACGACTTTTTCCCCGAACATAAAAAGAAGAAGAGGAAATCTTCTCATTTAAGCTATTTTTATGATTATATGCGCTCTTACGTCAGGGAGCAAGACATTTTGATAGATCGTCACCACGAAGGCACACCTGCCTGCCGGTAGGCAGGTGTATTCTCACGACCGGTGATCATGAATGGGTAACCCCTGTGCCTCGCAATTACGTGCGTGGAACGAGAATTAATGGAATATTTATCCATGCACTTACGGATATGGCTCTCTGTGGTACGGAATAAAGGAGATTTGAAATTAACCATAAAGTGCTTCATACTATAATCATGCTATCCCCGGGAATGTCCAGGCAATGCCTTCTGTTCGGTTCAGGAATGATGGACAACAAGTCAATGTTTCATAAGATTATTATACTTGTATTTTTCGCTTCGTTTTTTCTTTTAGCTTCTCAAGGGTGCTCTGTGGGAAAGCAGAAGCATGGTGCCCCTCATACCCAGCATAGATTTGATGATATTGAAAAATGGGTTGCGCTCTTTGAGGATCCTGACCGCGCTCTGTGGCAGAAGCCTGAAGAAGTGGTAAAGAATCTCTCTTTGAAAGATGGTTATGTTATTGCTGATATCGGTGCCGGGACAGGGTATTTTACCCGCCGCTTTGCTGAGGCTGTCAGACCCCATGGAACGGCGCTTGGCCTGGATATTGAACCAGCTATGGTGGAATATATGAGAGAAGACGCACGAAAGCTTAATCTGGATAATTACGTGTCGCGCCGTATAAAGCCGGATAATCCTGAACTGAGTCCGAAATCAGTTGACGTTATTTTTGTATGTAACACACTGCATCATATTGAAGACAGGGTAGCGTATCTCAGACGGCTTTCAACGAGCCTGAAACCTGGTGGCAGAGTCGTAATCGTTGATTTCTATAAAAGACCATTGCCTGTTGGTCCTTCCCCCAGAATGAAGCTCTCACGAGACGACGTTATCACAGAGTTTGAGGAGGCGGGTTATCGCCTGAAACAGACTCGGGACTTTTTACCCTATCAATATTTTCTTGAGTTCTCGTTATAAATAATCCAAGCCGTATGAGAAGCAATGCACCATGATTTGCACCTTTTCTCTATGGTGCTTTTCAGGACACAGCAGAAGAGCAGAAATCCGAGAACTTACTCTGGTGTCAGAGCTTCAAGCCTGAGCGAAATGCTCATTCGTTGTTTGTCCCGGTTGATCTCAAGTTCTACCGTATCGCCGACCGTGTATCGTTCAAATGCATTGAGAAGATCATCGGTATCAGAGATTCCCTGACCATTGACCCCGATGATAATATCACCAAGAATAATATCTCCTCGAGATCGATACGTACCGCGAAGACCTGCGGACTCGGCAGTGCTTCCGGGCTGCACCTTGATAATAAGCACACCTTCAATGCCTAGCCGTTCTGCAATACGATCGTCTGCGATGCTGACGCCGATTCCGGGTCGTATCACCCGCCCATGTTTGATAATTTGAGGAATTACCCGGTTGACGACTTCGACGGGAACAGCAAAGCCAATACCTGCGCTCGCCCCGGTCGGACTATAGATAGCAGTATTAACCCCGATCAGACGGCTGGCACTGTCAAGAAGAGGACCTCCTGAATTACCCGGATTTATGGCTGCATCGGTCTGAATAACACCTTCAATCGTTCTGCCGGTGACAGCGGTTATCTCCCGTCCCAGAGCACTGACGATCCCCGTGGTCATGGTTTGATCAAGACCAAAGGGATTTCCAATAGCAAAGACCTTCTGTCCCACCATAAGATTTCTTGATTCGCCAACCGGAATAGGCTTCAGCTTATCTGCTGGAGCAGATATCTGGAGTACAGCCAGATCCTTATCAGGAGCTGTGCCGACGACAACCGCTTTCCACTTGGAATTATCGGCAAGCGTGACTTCGACACGGCTTGCGTCCCCAATCACATGGAAATTGGTCACAATACGCCCGTTGATATCCCAGACAAATCCCGAGCCCGTGCCACGGGGGATTTCATAGATATTCAGACTGAAAAAATCTCTGCGCAATTCAACACTGGTAATGAACACAACCGATGAAGAGACCGCCCGGAATATATCAATCGTGTTTTTCTCGTCCGCCGCGAGGTCTCCCCGAGCGACAACAGCACGCGGAACTGCCTTAGGATCAAGACGGACTGTTTTTTCTCTAACGAAAAGCCACCAGAGTGCACTAAAGATCAGAAGAAAAATGGCAATGCGTAAGAGGAGCTTTTGAGTATCCTGTTTTTGTCTTTCTTCCACGTATCGTTTCCCTTCGCGATAACATTTGCAGGGAAGCATCCCAATACCGTGAGATTATCGCAAAAAATAAACAAGGGTACAATGCAAGGAGCACTGTCCGCTCATATGATATCCGTATGGTACCTCTGAAGGGATTTTACCGGAGCATGTCCTTTTTTTCGTGCGGCAATACCCCGTGCGGCAGCGAGTGTCGCAGCAGTAGTCGTTATAGTAAGCACCTTGTGCTTTATTGCGGCTTTACGAATATATGAATCATCTTCTTTGGCGGTCTTCCCGCTCGGCGTATTAATGACCAGTTGGATTTCCCCATTCTTTATCGCGTCTACAATGTCAGGTCTTCCATGACCAAGCTTATTAATCTTTTCAGTATCCATGCCCTGTTCAGCAAGAAATTTCTGTGTGCCCTCCGTGGTCACGATTTTAAAGCCCATTTCCCTGAATAGCCGAGCGGATTCAAGAACACCGTGCTTATCCTTGTCTGAAACAGTTATGAGAACGGTGCCCTCCAGCGGGAGGGATATTGACCCAATCTCCTGCGATTTGAAAAAGGCCATACCAAAGGAATCCGCCATGCCCAACACTTCTCCCGTAGACCGCATCTCAGGTCCCAAAACAGGATCCACTTCCGGAAACATATTAAACGGGAAGGCAGCCTCCTTGACCCCGAAATGAGGTATGTTCTTCTGTTTAAGATCGATATCCTTCAGTTTCTTGCCGAGGATAATCTCAGTGGCGAGCCGTGCCATTTGAATATTGCAGACCTTCGACACCAGGGGTACGGTACGTGAAGCCCTTGGATTTGCTTCAAGAACATAGACAGTATTGTTCGCAATTGCATACTGGATGTTCATAAGACCAACCACGTCAAGCTTAATAGCGATCTTACGGGTATATTCGTAAATCGTTTCAATATGCTGTGGCGGGATACTAACAGGTGGAATCACACAGGATGAATCTCCTGAATGGACTCCGGCCAGTTCTATATGCTCCATGACCGCGGGTACGAACGCGTCTTTTCCATCGGCAATCGCATCTGCCTCTGCCTCGATCGCGTTTTCAAGGAACTTGTCGATCAGAATCGGCCGTTCCGGCGAAACATCAATTGCAGCCTGCATATAGTGTTCAAGCATTTCTTCATCCTGAATAATCTCCATGGCACGACCACCCAGAACATAGGAAGGACGGACCATGAGCGGATATCCGATCTCCTTTGCGATCTTCAGTGCCTCTTTCTGAGTACGTGCCATGCCGGACTCCGGATGGGGAATGCCTATTTTACGCATCATCTGGCGGAACCGGTCACGGTCTTCTGCAAGGTCAATAGTTGTGGGTGTTGTCCCCAGAATTCTGACTCCGGCTTCAGCAAGTTCATTCGCAATGTTCAGCGGTGTCTGTCCGCCGAACTGGACAATAACCCCCTCCGGATTTTCCTTTTCATAAATGCTCAGGACATCTTCTGCCGTAAGAGGCTCAAAATACAGTTTGTCCGATGTGTCGTAATCAGTGGAGACTGTTTCCGGATTACAGTTTACCATGATTGATTCGAATCCCGCGTCGCGAATCGCGAACGCAGCGTGCACACAACAATAGTCGAACTCAATGCCCTGCCCGATCCGGTTCGGTCCGCCTCCAAGCACCATGATTTTCTTCCGGTCGGTCACGCCGACACTATCAGGCGCATTATAAGTCGAATAATAGTATGCCGCATTCTCTACTCCGCTGACCGGTACCGGCTCCCATGCCTCATGCATGCCCAATGCAATCCGCCTGTCCCGAATATTTTTTTCTGAAATGCCCAGCAGCTTTGCGAGATACTTGTCTGCGAAACCGTCTTTCTTTGCTCTGATCAGGAGATCATCATTTGGCATTTTTCCCCTGCAGGTGAGTATTTCTTCTTCACGTTCCACCAACTCCTTCATCTGTTCAATAAACCACGGTTTAATATGCGTTTTTTCATACAGTGTTTTGACATCAGCTCCTTTTCGCAGGGCTTCATACATGAGAAACTGCCGTTCACTCGATGGGGTGCCGAGCATACTTAACAATTCTTCAAGAGATTTCCTGTTAAAATCCTTTGCAAAACCAAGACCGTGGCGATTAATCTCAAGCGAACGGATTGATTTTTGAAATGCCTCTTTGTAGGTCTTGCCAATGCTCATCACTTCGCCGACAGCTCTCATCTGAGTGCCAAGTTTGTCTTCAACTCCTTCAAATTTTTCAAAAGCCCATCGCGCAAATTTCACAACGACGTATTCTCCTGAAGGAGTGTATTTTTCAAGGGTTCCGTCCCGCCAGTACGGGATTTCATCCATAGTCAATCCTCCGGCAAGAAGCGAAGAAACAAATGCAATCGGAAAACCTGTTGCCTTAGAGGCAAGAGCTGATGACCGTGATGTTCGGGGATTTATCTCGATAACTACTACACGACCGGTTTTCGGGTCATGCGCAAACTGGATATTCGTGCCACCGATAACCTCGATCGCTTCGACAATACGGTACGAATATTCCTGCAGCCGTTTCTGGAGTGACTGATCGATCGTCAGCATCGGCGCAGTGCAATACGAATCACCGGTATGAATCCCCATGGCATCCACGTTTTCGATAAAACAGACCGTGATCATCTGGTTTTTTGCGTCCCGTACCACTTCCAGCTCCAGCTCCTCCCATCCAAGCACTGATTCTTCCACAAGAATCTGGCCGATCAGACTTGCGGAGAGACCTCTCGCACCCACGATCTCAAGTTCCTCAACATTGTATACCATACCGCCGCCAGTGCCGCCCATGGTGTATGCAGGGCGGATTACGACAGGATATCCCAATTCTTCTGCAATGTTCTTTGCATCCTCAACACTGTTTACTGCCGAGCTTCGGGGCATTTCTATTTCAAGCCGGTTCATGGTCTCTTTAAATGCAGTCCGATCCTCTCCGCGCTCAATGGCATCGATATTTACGCCAATAACCTTTACACCGTATTTTTCAAGGACACCCGCCTTTGCCAGTTCTGATGAAAGGTTAAGGCCTGTCTGACCACCCAGATTGGGCAGGAGCGCATCCGGACGTTCTTTCTCTATTATTCTGGTCATAGCCTCGAGCGTAAGGGGCTCAATATAGGTAACATCCGCCATCCCTGGATCTGTCATGATAGTCGCAGGGTTAGAATTTACCAATATAATCTCGTAACCCAATGATCGCAAGGCCTTGCAGGCCTGCGTTCCTGAATAATCGAACTCACACGCCTGCCCGATGACTATTGGGCCTGATCCTATGATCATTACTCTCCTGATATCATCACGCTTCGGCACAACTACCCCCTCTGAAGATATTTTTTAACACATATACAGGCATTGGAGAAGAACTTTTAAAAAGATAACATAAAACATAAATAAATTATAGTATTTAAATTACGCTTGTTTGCGTATTCGTACTGGAATTTTCAGGAAACAGTTTTTATCTGCTAGAATACAGAATATGTGATAAAAGAGAGCCCTAATTTTTTCTGCTTGTATCGATAGCAATGGAACAGATAAAAATATGCCCTGATTGTGCTTGCGAATATTACGCATATGTCAAGAGCTGTGCGGATTGCGGCGTTGATCTTCTGACACAGGAAGAAAACAAGAGATTGCAGGAGGAACGGCAGCGATGTATGGAACAGGCTCTGCGGGATCAGGTAATCATCAGGAAAGGTGATCTTCGATGGATGCATGAGCTCTATACTGTTCTTATTGATGCCGGGATTCCCTGCAGTATCAATACTGGTGAGGGATGCACCAGTAAATGTTGCGGAGATACACACCAGTTGATGGTGTCATCACATGATGCTGAAAAGGCACAGAAGAGAATTGAGACTTATCACACTGAAATTCATCCAGAACTCAGGGCTTCGCAGGAAATGTCCCGTCAGGGGAAATGTCCTGCCTGCGCTTCCCCGGTGAGCTCTGATACGACTCAGTGTCCGGATTGCGGACTGATCCTTCTTATTATTGAGTGACAAAACACATTATGGTCTGCATTTAATCGTGCCACGCCTATTTACCTGCAGGCAGGCAAGTACAGACCCCGTGCGGGATTTATCTGTTTAAAAGGATTTTTGTGATCTGGGCTACATGTTTATGTTCTTCTGCAATGATTTTGTCTATGTTGTCTTTCCCAAGGCTTTGAGGAACCAGTTCCTTGAGTCCAACGTAATATAAAATTGATTTTTTCTCAAGTCCCAGTGCGATATCGAGTATCTCCTTCATGCTTTCGTTTCCAGTTAGACTATCAGCAATTTTCGGGCTTCCCTCACCCCCATGCACATCAGCAAGTGCATGCAGATATGCCGATCCCTCACCGTCGGGATCAAAGGTCTCTTCTCCCATGCCTTTCTCTGTAAACGCATGACGCATGTCCTCAAACGTTTTCTTGTGTCGGTCCTCCATTCTGGCCAGACCATTCAAGAAATTACTGTTTTCTTCATCTTCCTGCAGCGCAGCCGCCTTTCGATAGAATGCAGCCCCATTCGTCTCAATTCTGACCGCCATATCGAATACTTCGTCAGCATTAAACCGCTCCAGCATTGCATGCCTCCTTCCTAATGAATTTCTAAACAGAATTTTTTATGGAATTGTATAACGAATAACGATGGTATTATATCAAAATTTAGCATTCCAGTGGAGCTAACATAATATGTAAGGAATACCACAATGAGTAATCAGAGATCTTGCTTCCAGATCCTTTCCCTGATATCCTTAAAAGAGAATAACGAAGTCATGATAGATAGTCTGTAAAACAGGCTGAGAGGAGGAACCATGAATTCAATCGAAATGGCAGTGAAAATGGAACAGGAAGCTGTTGATTTTTATACGCAGTGCGCTGAAAAAACGAATAATCCAATCGGGAAGAAGATGTTTCTCAGCATTGTTGAGGATGAAAAACATCACATCGCCTGTGCGGCAGAGGTCTCGGAGGGAAAAGAATTCAAACCCTCAGAAATGACCCCACTTGAAGACATGAAAAAGCTTTTTGAGCAGAACAAGGAATTTATGCTGCAGCAGGTTTCAGCAACAACTGATGATCTTGATGCGCTCGAAACGGCCATGAAGATGGAAGAGGCAGCGGTCAAGTTTTATGAAAAGGCTGCTGAGCAGGCTGCACATCCATCAGAAAAGGCATTTTTTGAATGTCTCATTAAGGATGAACAGGAACATTTCGCGATTTTCCAGAACACGCATTCATTCCTCTCGGACACCGGCAACTGGTTCATGTGGGAAGAACACACGATCGTGGAAGGATAATTCTCAGGACAAACAAGGGAAAATACCGGTTTATGTTATATGGATAAACCGAATACCACCCGCGTAAACGCCTGACATGGCCTCAGGGCCCGGGAATCTCTCTGAATGCTTTCCTGATGTCATACCAACCAAGACGAATATTCCTTGGTATTCGTCTTGGTTCTTTATTGAGCGTCATTCTTCATGATATATTCATAAAGAAGAGTTGTTCTGACTATTGTACGTGCTATACAAGTGACTTTTTATTATCGGGGGTGTGGTGAAATTCTCTTTTTTTGCTTCTCTTGCGATAGCAATGGGTTTTATGATGTCTCCTGAGTCTCTCACAATACTAGGCAACTACATGGGACAGGCAGGGATTCCTTTCGTTGGAGCTCTTCTTCTCGCCGGGGTGTTTTACATGATAACTGCCCATACCTTCCATAAGGCTTTTTCTCTTTTTTCAGGTCCCGCAGGTGAAGCCCTTTTGATCAGACAGGTGCTCGGAAGAATTCCCGCTGCGGTCTTTCCTCTTTCTGCTCGCGTAACATTCGCCCTGTTCGCGTCAACCGCCATGCTCGTTACTGCAGGGTTTGTTTTCAATGAGGTGTTTGTATACTGGTTTCCGAATTTTACCTTTGCCTATCTTCTGCTCGGCTTTCTGCTCGTCATGAATCTGCTCGGTCAGGCCTTTGCCGAGAAACTGCAGGTCTTCAGTATAATCGCCGTACTCACAGGACTGTTCGCCTTGTCCGTGATCGGGCTTGCTACAGAACCAACCATTTCGGTTGAACATATGAAAAGCAGTACACTATCCCTCTTTCCAGCCGGCATGTACGCCATGCTCCTTTTTATCGGTTTTGATCTCGCTTTCATGCAAAGGATACGCAACAGTGATCATGTGCATCATTCGGTCATTCCCGTAATCTCTGGAATTTTTCTTGCACTGCTCATATTTTGTCTCTGGGGGCTGACCTCTGTCATGCATGTATCTTCCGGCAAACTGGCTGAAACAACGATACCGTATACCCTGGCAGCACGAAAGATATTCGGCCAGAATGGACGGTTTATTATGGGCGCGGTCATCATTGCAGGGGCCATCAGCGTTGTAAACGCCCTCCTCTTGGGAATCTCCCGGATGATCTCCGGCATGGCCAAAGAGGGGCTGCTTCCCACAGTGCTTCAAGGTACGGAAAAACGGGCACCCGTTTCGGCACTGGCAATGGCCATCGGCATTGCGCTGCTGATGGCCTCCGGGATTGCCGGAGAACCAGAGATTGTGTTATATGTACGGGCCGGTCTTTTGCTCTGGCTGCTCAATTATGTAGTAGTCTTTCTTTGTATCATACTTATGAAAAGCGAGGCTCAACCACCCGGGAATTCCAGCCCGCTGGGTATCAAGCTGATCGGTTTCGCGGTAAGCAGTGTAGTCCTGATCAGCCTGCTTTCAACGTTCACGAACACCGTAGCCCTGTTGAAATATATGCTCGCTATGCTGGGGGTTTGGTTTTTATTGAGCAGTGCCTGGAATTTTTTCGTAAGTAGAGGACGGGATGTTTCGTAATATATAACCGTTTTCTGATGTTTATTCTCTTGAAAGGAGGTGTATAAAGAATGCGCGTATCAAGAATTTTATCTCTGATGATAATCCTGATACTCTTCGTGATGTCTGCGATCATTGCTCAAGCTGATGAGGTTCCACGAATGACAAAAGAAGAGCTCAAGAATCTGCTTGGTTCCTCTGATCTGGTCATCATTGATGTGCGTCGCGGTCAGGACTGGAATTCAAGCGAGTTCAAGATCAAAGGTTCCGTTAGACCAGCTGAAAAGGGTATTGGGTGGGCAAAGGACTATGATAAAGACAAAACCATAGTACTTTATTGCGCCTGATCGAATGAGTTTACGAGTGCCCGTGTGGCATCACAACTCATACAGGAAGGATTCAGCAACGTCTATGCGTTAAAAGGCGGCTGGAGAGAGTGGTTCAGGGCCAAATACCCTGTTGAAGAGAAGTAAACACCATGAACAGGGCGGGACTATAAAATCCCGCCCTGCAGTGCCTGTTAGTACGGTCAGCCCCAGGCAGGCGGCAGGCATTCCGGAGGCAATCGTCACATTCAGACAACAGATGACCTTAAGCCACAGGCTATGGAAGCTGTGGGCTAAAAATCTGTACAAATGAGCGGTATGCCACATAAAATAAAGAGGCTGAAATTTCTTATTAGTTGAAAGATACAGAAATATGGTATAGTATTCTATCATTCCGGTCGGGCCGGAATGATAGTCTGGCGTGTTTTAGTATTCTAAAGATTTAGTCAGTGAAAGGAATAAAGTTTATGGAAAAGGCAGGAGATATACTATCATAGAAATCAAAGTAATCGGTAATGATATAGAAAAAGCTATTAAAACCCTGAAGCGTAAGGTACAGATTGACGGTCTTCTCAAAGAAATAAAGACGAGAAGTTTCTATGAAAAGCCTTCAGTAAAAGAAAAACGAAAACGCGCAGAAGCACGTAAGAAAAGGGCCAAGGCCCTGAAATCCAGGAAGTTTCGATAACGTTCCAGAGGGCATGCCAATTTCCATTCATAATCTTTTCCCGCTGTTTAATGAGATTACTGCGAATAGTGTCTTATCCGAGTCATTCATCCACAATGCATACCGGCTGCAAAGGAGAACAAGGAAATAGCTAGTCGAAGACGAATACCGCCCAAGAGGGTTGTCGATCGTACCCGTGTCAATAACCAGATCAGGCTCATAAAAGCCAAAGAGATACGGGTCGTTGGTGATGAGGGGCAAGTGGGGGTCATGGATATTGAGTCTGCATTGAAACTGGCTGATGAACGGGAACTGGATCTGGTTGAAATCAGTCCTGATGCTAACCCGCCGGTGTGCAAAATCATGGACTACCGGAAGTATAAGTTCGAGAAAGCCAAAAAACTCCGGAAGGCCAGAAAGAAACAGGCTACGCTGACTATTAAAGAAATACGGATGCGGCCCTTGATCGATACCCATGATTATGAGTTTAAGAAGCGAAATGCACGAAAATATATCGCTCATGGTGACAAAGTGAAAGTAACCATTCGTTTTAGAGGCCGGGAAATGAGCCATCAGGAACTGGGGGCAAAAATTTTGACCCGGCTCGCCTCAGAGCTTGAAGATATCGCAAAGGTTGAATCGAAACCAAAGATGGAAGGTCGCCAGATGGTCATGACCCTCATGGCCCTGTGAGTTCATAAGACAGTTATTTTCAAAAAGGTTTTCAATTATCAGCTAAAAGTCAAAAGTAAAGCAGCACTATCTCGGTCTTCATTTTTCCTTTTTGAACGAAAAAGGTAGAATGATACGATATGGAGCAGTTTTTTCAAAACCTCCCATGGGGCATTATCATAGTACTCTGTCTGACTCTGGGGCTTGCGCCATACCACCCACCCCATATCTGGGAAAAGTTCCAGATGCTTTTCCGGGGCCAGCTTCACCGGCCAATAGACTGGTTCGATTTCTTTTTTCATGCGCTGCCATGGTGCATGCTTATCGTTAAAGGTTATTATTCGGTAAGATAAAATATATTATGAAAATCGCAAAAAATGCGTTTTGTTTTTTAATCTTATGCTGCCTGGTCAGCTCAGCTTTTTTTACCGCATGCAGGTACGATCAGGAAACCATCACGGTTTTGAAGGTGATCGATGGAGATACCCTTAGAGTACGCTTAAAGGGAAAGGCAGAGAAAATACGGCTTATCGGGATAGACACTCCCGAGATTCGGGTTAATAATAAAGCACAGCGAGATGCCAGGCGCAGCAAGATGGATATCAGCTCCATACTCAGACAAGGACAGGAGTCCAGACGATTTGTAAGGACACTGGTAAAGCGGGGGGACAGGATCAGGGTATCCTTTGATGTACAAAAGCGGGACCGCTTTGGAAGATTATTGGGATATGTCTATCTCTCTGACGGCAGAATGCTCAATGAAGAAATTATACGAGCGGGGTTTGCGTCTCTTCTTTCAATACCGCCAAACATCAGGTACCAGAAACGGTTTCAAAAGGTATTTATGGAAGCCCGACACAATAAGAGAGGATTATGGGAAGACACAGCACTGAGCGATAAGTAGGCAAAAAAACAGGTTTAGGCTAAGGTCAAGGTTAAGAAAAAAAAGAAACCCAAAGCGAACTCAATATGCACCATGCGCTTTGCGCTTTGCGTTAAAAGACCGTACAATAATAAATATTCTTATTTGCAGGTAAAGATATGTGTGAATTCTGCACAAAACACGGCGAAGGAAAAATCTGGTATAAAAATGCTTCAAATTATGCCAACGATCTCCTGTCCGATATAAACCGGCAAAGGTATATTAAAGATTTTCTGTCTCTTGTGTTTGAAGACGGGTTTCAGGCCCTTGGAAGGCTCGAAACGATCTTCAGGAAAAAAGGCCGGCTCCCGAAAAACCTGAAGACCGCAATGATAAAAAAAGCAAAGGAAGAACACTTCGGACAGGTCCTGCCAATTGAAGAAATTTGTGAACTCGTGATAAAAGCAGAAACCATTGTTCGGATGCCCTGCGCCTGTCGCTGGAAGATCGGGAAAAAAGAAGAGCGCTGCTGCTACGCAGTCAGTTACGGCCCTGATACCTGGTATGAGGAAATTGATATGCGCTATTTCGGCAAGGCTTCTGATGAAGGGCTCGAATCCGTGTCATCTGATGAAGCGGTAAAACAGATAGAACATATGGAGGAAGACGGCGCAATCCATACCATCTGGACCATGATGACCCCTTTTATCGGTGCGGTCTGCAATTGTTCTCCGGATGATTGTCTCTCAATCCAGACCCTGAACCGGATCCATGTAGAAACCATGGAGCGGGCTGAATATGTGGCGAGGGTTGATGAAACGATGTGTGACGGATGCGGACTCTGTGATACAACTTGTCATTTCAGGGCAATCGAGAGTATTACCAGAAGCGGCCAGTCCATTGCTCGCATTGATCCACATAAATGTTTTGGTTGTGGATTATGCAGAAAAGCATGCAGCACAGATGCTATTTCTCTGGTACTGAGATGAATACCGTCAATTGTTTCCTCATCACCGTTCACTGTTGACAGCTTGTGCTTTACAATCCAGTCTCACCGTTGACAGTTGACGACTCTCTGCTTCCTGCTTTATTTTGTTGTTTCTTTTTATTGTCTTTTTCTTAACCTAAACCTGAACATGCGCGAGGCGGACAGGCCTGTCTTTTGTGGTTGTCGTTCGACTGTTCTTTATTCAGTTATAATAAAGAGTGAAAGAAAAGGCAGTTAAGACGAAAGGGCTGCAGGGCAAGACCTATTCTCTCTATGGAGACGACCCAGATTCGGCGCGCTATTACGAGACCATCCGTTCACTTACAAACACATTCCTCAAGCACTGTCCTGATGATAAAAAGCTCCTTATGCTCATACAGCTTGCGGAAAAGAAGAAATCCTTTCGGCTGATACATTCTTCATCTAAAGAAGATCATGAACTCATTTCATATATAAGAAAATCCCTTAAGGAATCTCTTTCAGAATATACGAGGCAGGTTAAACAGCATCTGAAAACAATCCCTCTCTCTCAACGTTTTGATCCAGTAATAAAAACAAACGAAGAACAGTATCATCTTTTCATGATAGAGATTGAACTTAATAACCGTGCAAACGGTCATGCTTTTAAAAAGTGTGCTTACAAATTCGCTCTCATCGCTCATTGTCTGAGAGACTTCAGGCCTGACTGTGCTTCAGAAACCAGGGAAATCGAACATGAATGCACGGGATGTACTGAAGATTGTTTTATACATCTTGGTTCGCATATCATGAGGGA
>CP070737.1:112843-127757 GCA_020347665.1 Nitrospiraceae bacterium | reverse complement strand
AACACAATATTGATGTCTCTGTCAGCGTCTGCATGGTCATAGTAATCGTGTGTAATCATAAGATGTGACTTGTGCTGTTTTAGATGAATAACCCTGTATGTTGGATCACCATCTTTGTCTGTCATATCAAAGGGCTTCTGGTCTCTGTGATGTACTCCGGCAGTCGTAATAATTGCAACCTTTGAATCTGTCAGCTTTTTCCCTGCAGGAGTCCATGGAACATCATTTGATTCCATCGGTTCATAAGAGTTAATGACAATTCTTGATAGTGCAGGCACCCGCGTTATAGCCCTCGCTATCGACTTGTTTTTAAAACCCTGCAAATTCATTGTTATCACCCTAATCTTGATTTAATCTTATTAAAGAAATGAGTAGGCATGATGAAGAAAATATGTAGAAATTGTGAAGAATCATTGGTGTTGGATTATATTAACCAGTGGCTTTCGCAAGACATTAAACGAAAAAAAGGCCAGGCACATACGTGCCTGGCTTAAGTAGAGGGAGGGAGAATGAGAGAAAACATCCTTTGTTACCAGCAGTGCTCGGTTGTTCCACTTCCTCTGTATGCGGTGCGCGGGGACTTTTCGTAGATCTTCTCCTGAATTTCACGGATTTCCTTTTCGAGCTTTGTTATGGTTGAGTTGCCTGTTTCCGGGTTTCGCACAGCTTCAAAATACTCAAATTTCTTGCTGTGGAGCTCTTTCCTTAGATCTGCGGTCTCATCAAGGAACTTCTGGTCATAGCCACCTCTCTCTCCATACATATGGCCTCCATAGCCCGGACTCATCATATGGCCACCATAACCGTAACCGCCAGAACCGTAACCCATGTGTCCGCCGCCCCACCAGCCGGTTCCGTGTGCAAAGGCAAAGGACCCGAATGCAAGGAGCGCAACAACTGTTAAACCTACTAGTACTTTTTTCATGCGACACCTCCAATAAAATTATCTTGCTCATAGACTACCTATTTAAGTTGAATAAAAAATGAATAATGTATGAAAAAATTATGAAGAAGCAGCACCGAATCTTTTGAGATGGTATTCAAATCTTCATATTAATTTCACTTTCCCGTGCTAAAAAATATTATGAGCGATGTTGGTTTAAAAATGAATATAAAATTTATACTGCTTGTAACACTTACGTTTAGCTTTCTATTTGCACAACCCGGTATTGTCATGGCCGATGATTCGAGGGGAAACTCGACTCCGTACGGTGATTTCTGTAGAAAGTACAGTCATTACGGCAAAAACAGAATAATGCATGATTATAAACACGCTGAAAAAGCATTGATACATTACTACAATAAAAAAGGCCTTGAAATTAATCTGTTAAGCCAGAAAGGAAGATTTATCAAGGCCAATGTGATTAAGAAAGGCATCGTGATTGATACTATACTTTTCGACCGCCATACGGGGAGGGTCAGATCGATTTATTAAATCTACCATAAAAGAATCATTGCGTAAGAGAATTTCTCCATAACATTCGCAAGATGGTTCAAACGGGATAATGAAGGAAATTATTGAAGAAAGAAGAATTAAAATCGATATTATCAAACATTATATCAGTGCATTATTTTTCTTTATTTATTTTTTTTTGCCCCTGTTATCTTTCGCGTCAGTAACTGAAAGAGCAAAAGTTATCGCATCGACGACTCTTGGTGGATATGAGCTTCAGGTTTTTGCACTGCCTGAGCCTGTATCTGCTCAGGAAGAGACGATAATTACTCTGAAAGTTCATCGGCACAGTGACGGGCAGCCCGCTCAAGGGGGTAAGGTCTTCATAAGTGCAGATACTCTGTTGGATGAAGCAAACGATAAAGGTTTAAATTATAAAGATGCCGGCAGTTATGTTCAGGCGGTCCAGGCAGACAGTTTTGGGAACTATGAGTTCAAGACCACCTTTGAAAATGCTAATACCTATTTTATCAAAGTCCGAATTGATGAGCTCGACGGCACAACCTACAATGCCCCCCTGACGGCCGGTTTTGCTCTTGAGGTCGCTCCTGCTGTCAATATAAAACTTCGGCTCCTTCTTATGATTTCTTCAGTGATCATGATGACGCTCATTGGAGGATATGTTATTGCTGCAAGGATGAAAAATAAATCCTCTGATCCGGAAGCAATCAATTTCCTCGATATCAAATGGATAAAGCAGGCATTCCTTTTTAAATACATCCAGCCGATCTTCCAGGTCCCTATACTCATTCTCTTCTCTGTACTCATAATTCTTGCATTTACTGACGTTCAGGACGGTAGTAAAAACCTTTCGACGAAAATGATCTGGACCATTTGGTGGGCCGGTATTATATTCACCTTTGTTTTCGCAGGAAGAATGTGGTGTTTCATGTGTCCGGTCGGGGCAATTTCTGAGTGGACATCAAGAATTTTCAAGCCCAGGAGACGTTACCCGGTAAAACTCAGAAACCTTTGGATAGCCAATGGAGCCTTTATCCTGATCACATGGCTTGATGTACAGCTCGGCGTTGTCAGAAGCCCTTTGGTTACGGGAATTCTTCTCCTGATTATTGTTTTCATATCGGTTCTTATTGCGATGTTTTACCAGCGGCGCACGTTCTGCAGATATTTATGCCCGATCGGCGGAATAATCGGACTCTATTCTCTGTTCTCTGCCGTTGAGCTCCGTTCAAAGGACTGCAGTACCTGCAAGGGCCATGAAAGAAAAGACTGCTATCTCGGCAATGAGCACGGGTATGGTTGTCCCATGTTCGAGATCGTGCCGTCAATGGACAGCAACCAGCACTGCAACTTCTGCGGCGAGTGTATCAAGTCCTGTCCTAAAGATAATATCACGCTCAGATTCAGGCCGTTTTTCAGGGATGCCTGGACAACAGCCAGGCAGTCGCTTGACCAGGCGGCCCTTGCCGTCGTTCTGGTAGGGGTAAGTATCTTTGTGACAGGAGATATGCTCGAGCCGTGGGATGGATGGATGAAATCGGCGATGGCGCTCGTTCCCGCAGATTTTCTCGGAATAGAGTATGCGTACACAGTAGAAGTTATCACCAAAACAATACTCTATTTTTCCGTTTCTCTGCTGTTCATACCGGGGATGGTCCTTTTGTCAGCTCACCTGTCAAATCGTTTGGTTGGAATAGACAACCATCGCGGTCTTGCGCACACGTTTACAACTTTTGGCTTTATGTTCATCCCCATTGGTCTCTCCATGCACCTCGCTCACAACCTCGGTCATCTCTTGAACGAATCGCTCGCAGTAATACCGGCGGTTCAGAGGGCTGTTATTACATTCACCCCGTTCTCTTTTGGTGAACCGAATTGGATGCTTGCCACTGAGACGATGGTCAGTCCATCCTTATTGTATATGCTGCAAATGGGTCTTCTTCTTGTATTCTATGCTTTTTCACTCTATGCCGGATACCGCCTTTCTTTAAAACAGTATACAAGCCCCGGCACACCTTTGAAAGCATTGCTCCCTATGCTCATGGTTTCTTTTGTTCTTATGTCAATAAATGTATATCTTTTAAATATGCCAATGTCACCGAGACATATCCATTAATGATAAATAAGGAGGTATAAATTGCATCTGTATAACTTTTTAAACCACAAGGAGGTTAGCAATGGGAAAAAAGTCTCGAAATAAGTCAGAGAAGAAACATCATGAAAAAGAAAGCAGGACTGCCCAGAAGTCAGACAAAAAGTTTATTGCTGCAATGGTAATTCTTGTAGCCATCGGCGCAGGACTCGTTGTGTATAACGTAATCGGCAAAAGAGAAGGTCCTCCTGATATTGCGGACGCATCCCAGGCCAACGTGGAAAAACTAAAAGGAGGCGAGACGAAACCAGTGCTGTCACCAACCCGATTTGTTGGAAAGACTGCGGCTGCGTATAGAGTAGCCAGCAAAAAACCTGACCTGATGGATGCCATGTACTGCTACTGTTACTGCAGTAGAAGCATCGGACATAAGAGTCTTCTGAGCTGTTTTACTGATAATCATGCAGCCAACTGCGGTATTTGCCAGGAACAGGCATTTTATGCTAGCTCACTGGACAAGAAGGGATATGATATTGCACAGGTGAGAAAGGCTGTAGACAAGAAATTCTGGAGACCGCTGAGATAGGACGCTTGCCGGGAATCAAGAGCCCGTTCTGAAAATACCCCGGTCGTATGACCGGGGTATTTCTTTAGTTGCCCTTTCGCCTTATCTGACTAACCTTACCCTAACCGGATTTTGCATTTATCGAGAAGCGTCACTAAGCGTCTTTTTTGATTTTTGTTCGATAAATTGCCGAATCAATGATTTCATTGCGTCACTATCCCACTTCCTATATCCTTCTGCGATGCCGACCACTTTTCCTTCAGGATCGATAAGATATTTTACTGGGTGACTCTGTATACCGTATTGGCCTGCGACACTGCCATCCTTATCCAGGAGAACTTTAAAAGAAACATCTTTATCTTTCAAAAAGTTTTGAACGACATCCTCTTCCTCTTCAATATCTATCGCCAATATGACAAATGGCTTTGTTTTAAAGTGCTGATTGAGGTTCTCGAGTGAAGGAAACTCCCTCCGGCACCAGCTTCACCATGTTGTCCAGAAGCCAAGAATAACAAACTTACCACGGTGCTGACTCAAGCTGATGGAATTATTTTCTGTCGACATAAGATCGAAGTCAAGCGCTACCCAAAGCTCGTTGACAGGTTCTATCGAAAGTGAATCCATCAACTCTGAGATTCCCGAATCTGGCGATAATGTCAGGGAAGCATAATCCTTCGCACTCAAGTACCGAAGTACGAGAAAGGAGCCTACCAGAATGAAGACGATAATCATAATGATGTTTCTTAATATCTCCATATGATGCTTTTTCCCCCTCACCCTAAAGCTTTTTTCTCTTTGCATTTCTCATTGCAAATCAATATTTATCTGAAAGGCCGATCCGCCAGATTAAGCTGCTCGTCGTTATTTTCCATCAAATACCCGCCACAAAAAACTATATATCCCGGCAGATCTTCTCCTCTAAGTCCTTAAGCTTTTCTTCTGCCACCTTCAGTTTTTTAATATTTCCAGAAATGTAAACCATTATGCCTACCCATGCTATCGTATAAGCCCCTACAAGATAATACCAGTTATTCATTTCTAATCCTCCAATCTTTTCATTAAGGATGTTACTCTCTCTTCAACCCTTGCGACTCTGAACCTGAAAAAAACCAGAAATACTGTAAAACTCAGAAAGGTTAAGAGGCTAAATAAGAATATCTTCACCATCAAAGGATCGAGACTACCTCCTTCCCTGCTCAGACGCGGATGAATAGACCTCCACCATTTTGTGGCAAGTCTCACTACAGGAATATCGATGACACCCACTATCCCCAGTACCGCTGAATACCGTGCTTTTTTAAACTGGTCAGATATACCCTTTCTCAGGAGAAAATATCCGATAAAGATAAACCAGAGGATAAGCATTGTAATCAGTCTGGGATCCCATGTCCACCAGACATTCCAGACAGGCCGTGCCCAGAACGAGCCGGTTATGAGAACCAGGGTAGAAAAAAGCACTCCGACCTCGGCAGACGTATAGGCTGCAGTGTCCCAGAACATATTTTTTCTCCATAGAAAAAGAATACTTGAAAAGAAAACTCCTGCAAAACCCAGATAAGCACTAAATGCCAGTGGGACATGGAGATAAAAAATTCGCTGGACATCGCCCATTATCTTCTCTGTAGGGGCGACCTTGAATATCAGAAATAGATCTAAAGGTATCAAAATTATGAGTAAAAAGAAAAGGGTTGACATTATTTTTCCTGATTTCATATACCTACTCCTCTATAAGATATTTAAATAGCAGTAAAGAAAGGGAAAAATAGAGAATGTCAAACGCAATCATAATCTGATGCCATTTCCCTGTTCCTTCTCCAACTGTTTCATTCAAAACAATATCCATTGAGGAAACACCGCCAAGGAGAATCGGAACCACTACCGGCAGATAGAGGAACGGGAGCAATACCTCACCATATTTTGAAGTAGTGGATAGAAATGAAAATAACGTGCCTATAAGTGAAAATCCCACTGTTCCTAAAATAAGAGAAGGAACTAATTCCAAGAGAGACCCTATAATTCTTTCAAAATCGAAGAGAACTGCAAAAAAAATTATTGTAAAACTTTCCATAATAATAAGAAACAGAAGATTGCTCAATACCTTTCCCAAATAAAAGCTTTCAGCAGACGCAGGTGAAAAGACTATACTTAAGTAAGCCTCTTCATCTCTTTCAGCCATTGACGTCCTGCCCATTCCCAAAATTCCGGAGAATGCAAAGATTACCCAGAGGATTCCCGGAGCCAGTAAAGAAATATTATCTCTATCTATATCCAGGGCAAAATTAAAAATGACGAGGAGAAGCAGCGAGAGAAAAAGCATCAGACTGAGAGACTCCTTCCCTCTGAATTCCAGGCGGATATCCTTGCTTGTTATGGAAAAGGCATTTGCCAAAAAACTCATTTCAATGTCTCCTCAGGTGAATCAAAAAGCCCGTTAATCTCTTCTATATCCACTTCCTCCTTCTTCTTTATGAACAAAAACTTCCCTCTATGCAGAAACGCTATATAATCAGCAAGCTCATACCCTTCCACTACAAGGTGCGTGGAGAGAATAAGAGATTTCTTTTGCCTCTTAAAGTCTTTAATTTTCGAGAGAGTGGAACTTCTCCACCTGATGTCAAGCCCTGAGAACGGCTCATCCATTATAAAAACGTCCGGGTCTATGAGAAAGCCTTTTGCAATGGCAAGCCTTCTCTTCATACCCTGTGACAGTTCTCCAACCGGGTCGTTTCTTCTTTCCCAGAGGCCATATTCTCTCAAAATGTTCTCCACAGAAGCATCGCCGTTGTTACGTGAAAAGAGTCTGCAGACAAAATTGACGTTTTCCAATACAGTAAGACTATTGTAGAGAGAATTCTTATGGCCGAGGAAAAAAATTTCTTTTTTCCTGTCATTTTCAGAAGCTTGATTATTTTTATAGATGACCTTGCCTTCGGTAGGAGACATGATCCCTGACAGGATCTTCAAGAGTGTCGTCTTTCCTGAACCGTTCGGACCAAGGACTGTAAGAGAATTACCCTTTTCAATGCTCAAATCTATCCCGTTTAAAGCTGAATTGGCGTGATAACGCTTTTTGACTCCTCTTAGCTCTAATATCTTCATCAGTTCTGTTTTTCCTGAATTTCTTTCATCCTGTTTTCGAGCGTTTGCTTATATGGCAGATAATACCCTCTTAAATCTCTTTTATCCGCTTCATCCTTCAACCGGGAAAGGATCATTTCAAGTCTCCTGTTCTCGTTTCTTAAATGCCAGCCTCTAATCACATCTCTTCCAAAATAAAGGCCCGTAATAGCGACAACAAATGCCAGAACCGACGCAAGACTCCAGATACCGAATAATCCCTCATACGCAGGTCCGTAGACCTTTATAGTAACTTTGCTTCCTGCTTTTCCTTTCCAGGTATCATATGCCTTGCCAAGGAACTCTCTGCTCCCGGCCACTTTAAAATGAGGTATCTTTACCCGCCAGTCATCGGCTTTCTGGAACAAAAAGGAAAAATCCTTTACAGGAGGAGAATCCTTCTGGCTGAAAAGGGTCAGATCAAAAGAACCTGTATCACTACTTACCGTATAACCGAAAAAAATCTCTCTTTGTCCCGGAATGATCCCCTCCTGCGTTACGATTCCTCTGTTATAGGTAAAGATTTTCCGTGCGTCAATTCCCTGCACCTGAGTTAGTCTGTACCATTGAGGAACAGGGATATAGAGAACCTGATGTGTATCCAGTTCTTCGTTAAACTTTCCGACATATGAGACATTCCCCTTATTCTCAATTATCAGTTTTTCAGACACCTGAATTGTCTTACTATCCAGAGGAGATGCCACGATTGTTCTCTGAGAAACAGCCACATTTTCCATACTGTCGGTTATTTCAAACACTAAAAGGTCTAAAGAATATTTTTTTTCTCCTTTCTCTATCCTGATGAAAGGAGAAGAATACGTAATCCCTCTGTAATTCAACTCGCCAATTATTCCTTTGCCTGAAGATCCATCAACCGTGCCTTCAAAAAATCCTGTTGAATCAGTTTCGAATGAAAGTGTTTTTACTGTGTCGAAGGTCCCGTCTGTCTTCGGAATCACTACTTTTATACTGAAAGGATAGTTGGACAGTTTTTCGCCTTTGGACACATTTGTTATACCCGCTCTGAAGGATATTGCATGGGCATTACTCGAAATAACAAGAACGAATACTATCAGGCAGAGAATTTTTTTCCCCAAATCCGTACCACCTCTCTAATTATATCTTTTTTCAGGTCCTCCGAAATCTCTTTCTCCGGCATTAACGCACTATTTAATATATCCTTTTCTTCTTTAAGGACAGGAGCTACTTCGCCTTTCAGATATTCCCGAAGAAAGGTATAATCATCCTTTGTGAGCTTCCCCATCTCATATTCTGAATCGACATCCGATATAGCCCATATTCCCTCTTTCCTTGCATGGTGCAGTTCTGTAAGATTTCCTTTACTAAAAAAAGGCCAGTACGTCTCGCCAAAAAGAGGGCTGAAGACATAGAGAAGCGTTATCAATACCAGGATAGAGAAGAAGACTGCGATCATTTGCCTTCCACCTCCTGCAAATGAAGAAGAATGTCTTTCTCGATAATGTCGACCTCTCTTTCCTTTTTCCGTCTCGGTATTACAGCCCATATTGCACCGAATACGACCACTCCGGTTCCAATCCACAACCATGAAAGAAATGGATTTATCACAACAGTAAGTGTAATTAAATTATTCTGCTCCCAGCCGCCAAGGATCAGGTAGAGGTCTTCCTTATAATTGTTCATAATAGCAACTTCAGTTGTTGGTTCCTGTTTCTTATAAAACCGCTTCTCCGGCCTCAAAGTGCCCTCGAATTCACCAGAGTTGTATACATCAACTATTGCGCCCAATCCTGAATAATTGCTTTCCTTGAAACTTTGAAGTCCCAGATATTTCAATTGGTAGTTTTTTACAGTAACATCCTGGCCTGGCATTAATGTAAAGTCTTCTTTGAACTGATAGAAGCCATAACTTGCAAGCCCTATCACCATCATGATTACCCCTACATGGACCGTAAACCCGCCGTATCTTCTCCTGTTTTTTGTAATGAGGTTCAGAAATGACGACATCCAGTTCTCTCCCCTGTGCTTCACCCCGGCCCTCGTCCCTATGTAGAATTCCCTGGACAGGGATACGAGAACGAAAACAGAAAAAGCATAGAATAAGATAGGCAGGAAATCTCTGATGCCAAGGATATATAAGAGTGGCAACGAAGCAATCATCATTGAAGACGGTATGATAAAGTTTCTCAGCGCGCCTTTTGACGATGTCCTGCGCCACGCCAGAAGCGGGCAGATGGCCATAACAATAAGCAGAGCGAGAAACAGCGGGGAGTTAACAGTATTAAAGAACACAGGTCCAACAGAAATTTTCACACCTTTTACTGCCTCTGAAATAAGAGGGAAAATGGTTCCCCAGAAAGTTGCGAAAGCAAGCCCCAGAAAGAGAATATTATTGTATAAAAAGGAACTTTCCTTTGAAAGGAGTGACTCTATCCTTGGATTTTTCTCTTTCAGCTTTTCATATCTTGTCAAAATAAGATACGTGCCAAGAGCCACCATCATGAGTAAGAAACCGAGAAATACATATCCGACTGAAGATTGGCCAAAGGCATGTACTGAAGTGATAATGCCGCTTCTCGTTATAAATGTCCCGAAGATACTCAGGGCAAACGTCAGTAAAATTAAGAATAAGTTCCACACCTTCATCATCCCCCTTCTTTCCTGTATCATCACAGAATGCAGAAAGGCTGTTGCAGTAAACCATGGCATAAGAGAAGCATTCTCAACCGGGTCCCATGCCCACACGCCTCCCCAGCCGAGTTCGCTATATGCCCACCAGCCGCCAAAGACTATCCCGAGTGTCAGCAATACCCAGGAAAAGAGCGTCCATGCCCTTGTCTTCTTGATCCACCAGTCACCGAGATCTCCCGTATAGAGAGCGGCCATGGCAAAAGAGAACGGGACTGTGAATCCTACGTAGCCAAGATAAAGCGTCGGAGGATGAAAGACCATGCCGGGGTTTTGCAAGAGGGGGTTCAGGCCATTTCCATCCTTCGGAATCCTTGCTATCAATTCAAAAGGCGGTGTTACAAAATTAATAACAAAAAGAAAGAAAAGTACCATCAGGTTTAAACACATAAGAACATAGGGAAGAAAGAAGGAATTAACCTTTTTCTCATCTCTTTTAATCGTTATAAAAGTGAAAAGTGACAGTAACCACCCCCAGAAGAGGAGCGACCCCTTCTGACCTGCCCATAATCCTGTTATCTTATAAAAAATAGGCAGGCTTATATCGGAATACGACACAACATATTCGATTCTGAAATCATCATTGATAAATACATAAATGAGAAGAGAAGTAGCTATAGTAAAGAAAAAGAAAACGCCCTTGGCCCCTCTGTACGAGGCCTCTATGAATCTTCCGTCTTTTCTCTTAATCCCGAAAAGCAACCCTATGCAGACAAGCAAAGAAAGAAAAAAAGATATGAGGAGTGAGTAATTCCCGAGATTTATCAAACCTTGCCATCCTTCTTTTCGTAAGCATCCTTTTTTTCGTATTTGGAGGGACATTTCACAAGAAGCTGTTTCGCGACAAAAACATTCTTGTTCCTGTTATAGGAACCTTCAGCCACGAGCGTAACGCCTTCCTGCTCAATAAGGTCCGGGGGCGTTCCTTTGTAATGAACATTGAGGACCTGCGGTCCCTTAATATCTTTTAGACTAAACGCCAGGACCAGCGATTTGGTGTCATAATCCAGACTTTTTGCAACAATCTCCCCGTTAACTCTGACCTTCAACTGACCTATTTCATCCATTTTGTTTATGAACTCTCCTACCTCAAGATAATACATAGTCCCTTCTTTCATACCTATGAGAACGAGATAGAGAAAGGCGGCTATGATCACCAGGGATATAATAATTACCTTTGTTTTCCCTTTCATTTTATAACCTCCAGATCGGGTTCCTTCATCAGTCCTTTGATCAATGATTGTTTCTCATGTTCCCTCCAGTCACCCGGTCCAATTTCAACATACGCTATATTCCCTTGCTTATCAATAATGAAAGATTCAGGGACACCGGTTGTCCCGTAAAGCAACTGTATCGAGCCTGTTGTATTCAGGAGAGGCGGGAAAGTAAGCCTGTATTTCTTCATGAACGGAACTACGACCTTCTTGCCGAGAGTATCTATGCTGACAGCCAGAACTTCGAAGTCATCTCCTTTTAACTTTTCGTACATTTTCTGGACAGTCGGCAGTTCCTTTTTACATGAAGTGCACCACGTTGCCCATATGTTAAGGAATACAACCTTTTTGCCATAAAAATCTGATAATGAAACCTCCCTGCCATCAAGGTCTGGGAAGGAAAAGTCTCTTGCCGGCTCGCCTATTGTCGGTCGCGGCAGTTTCTCGCGTTTTTCTGACTTCCCCGTCAGGCCTATAACCACAACAACGACTAATATGATAAGCGGCAGCACGAAAAGCAGTTTTAGTATTCGATTCATTGCGAACCTTTCTCCTCTTTTACCTGTTCTGTTTATTCCTCTCTGAATTTCCTGACTTCATCTTCCAAGTATGAATCTATATCCTCATCCAGTTTTCTGTTATCCTCAGTTGATGCGGTTACAGGCATGTCAGCCTTTTTGCCGGCTCTCCTGCGCCAGATCAAGAGTATTACTCCAGTTAAAATAAAAACGTCAAGTATAAGAAAATACGGGAACCACCAGGCAACAAAATAGAATCCCTTTTTCTTGGGCTGAGCAAGGACTCTTGGCCCGTAGATTCCCTCAAAATAGTTGAGGATATCTTCCCTGGTTTCGCCCATCGTGAGTTTATCCTTGACAAGCTCACGCATTTGAGCAGCATCTTCAGAAGGACAGTTCACAAGGGTATAAAGATAGTCACAACCGGGACTCATAATGTGATTATAGACTTGCTCAAGCTCCATTAAAGGTATTTCTTCGCCACTAACCCGATCCGGCGCGGTTAAAATGAAAAGAAAAGACAGAAAGAGAAGATTTACTATTGCCGTTTTTTTCATCATTGCTTATTACAGTTCTTTAAACATTAAAGTTTATACCTTTCCTTTAATAACAACGTTGAAATGCGAAGTTAAGACGAAGAATACATGAAAATATCGTGAAGATCAAAAGACCGCCATTCTCTTGCAGTTTCCTTATCTTTTATCTGTAGCTCGGAAGGAATCAACAGCCCCCGACCATTTTAGGCAGAAAATCAGGAAATTCTTTTAAGATTTCGCTGACGCCTTTATCCCCTGACTTTTCCAGCTTCTGGAGCTTGGCTGTAAGGGTCTGCTTGGGGAAGTATGTCGTCTTCCAGATGTTTAATTCTTCTAAAATCTTTTCATCGGACAACAGAGGATGATTTTGGATCAAATACGCGGTCAGCCCTCGCATCATGATTGAGTGCGCACAACCACAGGCCGCGACTCCGTCCTTTCTCACCAATGTTTTTGCTTTGCAGCAGTACTGGCAGGAAATCCGGGAACCAATATCTATGTATTTCTGCAAGTCTGGGCCCGTCAGTTGTATTTTCTTGCCTTCCTTACCGTATGTAGGCCCATACACCCTGACTTTATTGATGGCATCTTGGACCTTGTCAAACGAAATATTTAATTCTTGACCATAGATGTCCGGGGTGCCGGTCGGAATATGAGCGGCTTTAATCTCCTTGAATTTCAGATAAGCACGCGCTGCTTTTACTTCAGAACTGGTAAGGTCACAGGCAGCGCTTTCGGCCTTAAATGCACTTCCAGAAATGTCCTGATCCTTTTGGAGCTCTGCATTACCCGAAGAGACTCCCTTACTGGGTAACATTGTTAATCCTAACAGGAAAATGAAAACTACAAGCAAATGTTTCATTTTTGCACCTCGTCCTCTCTTACGCGTTATTTGCTGCTTCTCTTTTTGTCATTCTTATGCATCGTTATGAATATTTATAGCTCAATATCCAGCCCCGGGAACCATCCGGTTATGGTCCCAAGACGATTCGTTAGTAATATGATGCCGAACATGATCAATAAAACACCGCTGGCTATCTGAATAGGTCTTATGTAGCGTGATACTTTTTTGGAATAACTGAGAAACGAATTAAACGCGAGTGACGAGAGCAGGAAAGGTAAGGCCAGCCCGGCAGAATACGCAGAAAGTAGTTTTACCCCATACAGGGTAGATGCCTTGGCAGCGGCAACCGTCAGAATTGAACCGAGGATCGGCCCGATACAGGGAGTCCAACCTGCAGCGAAAGCCGTCCCGACAAGAAAAGAACCGGCATACCCTGGTGGTTTGTTATTTAACTGAAACCGTTTCTCGCGCATAAGAAAATTCAGATTGAAAAGCCCTGTTATAAAAAGCCCAAAAGCTATCACTAATATTCCGCCGAATATCCTGAGAGAGTCCTTGTACTCGACGAGAACGTTGCCGATATAGGAAGATGAAGCGCCCAGGCCAATGAAAACAGCTGAGAATCCCAGCACGAACAGAGAAGAGTTTGCAAGGGTAAGCATACGAACTTTTTTACGGTTAATTCCGGATGTAATATTCTCAAATGACATGCCTGTGATAAATGATACATATGACGGCACGAGGGGAAGAACGCATGCAGAAAGAAATGAGACTGTTCCTGCAAGAAAAGCAAGGGGAAAACTTATATCTTTCATATACTCTTTTCTCCTGCTTTTACATGGGCTAATCTTTTCTTTAGAAATTGAATGTTCATTTTAAACCAATGGTGTTTCGCCGTACTTTCAGCGTTGAGCCGCGTAACCCGAGTATCTCTATTGCTTCCCCTTCATAGACAGGATACCTGCCATCATCAAGTTCTGCCCGCCATAATTCACCACGCACCTTTACATAGCCTAATGGTGAGAGACGCTCCAGAGCTCTGCCCTGCAATCCAACTAAAGACCCTGTTGCACCTGTATTACTTTTATCATAAGCATGCCATACAAAGGGAAACAGTATTATGTCTTTCAACATCCAGAGGATTATGAGCGTCCATACTGACCAAAGCGGGATGTCAAACATCACACGAAGAGATGTCAGTATGATAATAATGAGGACTATTTCCGGCAATTGGAACAGTGCATACCGTGACACTACCCCATATGACCATCTCCTTTTAATCATGCTCCCTCTCATTTCTGTCGATACCTGAAAGTAATTGCCATTTATAATTCATCTCAGAGGTAACACCTAATGGCTTACCAACGAAGCACATTGCCAAAATCTGTCTTACTGAACTTTTTATCATTATGTTATGAAGAAAATATGAATTCCAAAAGAATGAAAGAGGGTTATTGGCTGTCATTACGCATACAGTGGATAATTTTCATATTTCATTCACTTTTTTCCCTTATGGTCATAGAAAAATGAAAATAGGCGTCGCATCATGAAAGTTGAGATATTGAACATAAAGGGAATGCTCTCCGGCCATTGTGCTGGTCTAGTGTGAAATTCGCTTTCAATCGTAAAAGGGCTGTCTCGGTCCGATATGACTGTTGGAACAGTAAAGGTTAGCTAGGATAAAACGTTGCAACGCTGGAAGATATCAAGAAAGCAATTACACGCTTTGGCCATCAAATAAGTGCGTAGTGAAAGAATGTATGCCGTCGCCTGGTAACTTTTTCATAACTTGAGAGTATTGCACCTAATATTAATAAATGAATAAGTGTTCTTTTTGGGGAGAGATTATATGAATTCCGGGAAAAAAGAGTCAATTCTAATCGTTGAGGATGAAAAGAAGATATCGGGAATTGTCAAGGCATATCTCGAAAAAGAACAGTACGAAGT
>CP070737.1:97768-112743 GCA_020347665.1 Nitrospiraceae bacterium | reverse complement strand
GCCTCATCAGCGGAAGACCGTTTTCAGAGATCGAGGAGAAATCCCGTTCGATGCTGGGTGAACTCGGCCTGTCGCCCCGGACCAGACACCGCCCGGGTGAATTATCAGGCGGGGAGCAGCAGCGGGTTGCAGTAGCCCGTGCGCTTATACAGGAGCCTAAAATAGTTCTTGCCGATGAACCAACCGGAAACCTTGATACGGCAACAGGCAATGAGCTGTTCGAATTGCTCACTGACTTGAATAAAAGAAAAGGAATAACCTTTGTTCTTGTCACGCATAACAGGACGCTTTCGGAACGTTGTCACCGGATCCTTGAAATGGCTGACGGTATTTTTATATAAGATAATATGAGAGCAGGTTTTTTACAGTTTAGTCCATTATTTGGCGAAGTGAAACAGAATGTTGATAAGGCTGTTTCGATAATCAGCTCGCAGCATGCAGACCTGATCGTTCTCCCCGAACTCTTTTCGACAGGTTATCAATTCATCTCAAAAAAAGAAGCAGCAGACCTCACCGAACCTGTTCCTTCGGGATATACGACGCAACGTCTGATTACGGTTTCAAAGGACAAGAATTGTTATATTGTTGCCGGGATCGCCGAAAGAAACGGGGATGCTCTTTTTAATTCTGCTGTACTCACCGGACCTGAGGGGTTTATCGGTGTCTATCGGAAAATCCATCTTTTCTATGAAGAAACACAGTGGTTTTTGCCCGGCGATGCCGGTCTTCGGGTATGGGAAACACCGATAGGGAATATCGGCATCATGATCTGTTTTGACTGGTTCTTTCCGGAAGCAGCTCGTACCCTCGCTCTCAAAGGGGCTGATATCATTGCACATCCGGCAAATCTCGTGCTCCCGTATTGTCCTGATGCCATGGTGACCCGATGTATCGAAAACAGGGTCTTTGCGGTTACCGCGAACAGGACCGGCAGTGAAATGCGGAGAGACAAAGAAGAATTGAAGTTTATCGGCATGAGCGAAATAGTAACACCAAAAGGCAGGATATTGACGCGAGCTGGTTCTGAAGAAGAAAAATGCACGGTCGTTGAGATCACAGTCGAAGAAGCGCGAAATAAAAATATTAACCAGTACAACAATATATTTGACGACCGTCAAAAAGACTTTTATTATTCCTAAATTTCTTTTTTCAAACTTTTAACATTCTTGACTTAAAAGAAAGTTTTTTCATCAAAAAGAGGCAATAGTATACTAGACCGAACATTAATTATAGCAATATCACTATCCATTATCTTCTCATTTTCAAGCGTGGCTGCCGGACCATGGGAAATCCGTGAGATAATCGAGAAAAAAGCCCCTGATTTTACCTTAAAGGATATGGCCGATGCTGATGTCACGCTCGCATCGTTCAAGGGAAAAGTGATCGTGATAAATTTCTGGGCGACATGGTGTAAACCTTGCAAGAAGGAGATGCCGTCTTTAAACGAATTATTCAATACGTACAAGGACGAAGGAGTTGTTGTTCTCGGTGTATCAGTAGACAGATCAAAAAAGCCGATACTGAAATTTCTGAAAAAAACAACAGTAGATTTCCCGATTCTACTCGACGCTAACCTAACCGTAAAAGATGAACTCTTTAAAGTCTTTTCTCTGCCAACTACCTTTATCATAAATCGAAGCGGGATATTGAAAGAATATTACAGGGGGGAAATGAACTGGATGGACCCTAAAATCATAAAACTCATAAAGAGCTATCTGGAGCAGTAATATCCTGATCAAAATATCTTCAATAAAGCTTACCCTTTTTTAAAACCTCTTATCCTTGCCTATTTCACTTTCTCTTTTATTGCAGGAAGGATTAATACAGGATAATGAGGCCGGTGTGCTCCTTAACAGAAACGGGATATTCAAGATATTTACAACAGAAGATCAAATAGCGAAAAGACCATCATGAAGGGCTATGCCTGCTGAAGTGCCGGCATAGCCCATTCATGATTCAAGATAAGGTCTTTACCTAATCCAGTGTTACTCTTTCTGTTACCGTATGAATTGGAAATTTCTGTCCCGGTTTCCAAAGCTCATAGAAAAGATCAACGGTCACATCAACCGTAGTTACCCCTTCAGGGAGCATGAGCTCAAAAGTTTCGGCCTTGGTTTGGTACGGCTGAAGGCTTGTGTCACGCACGTACGCAACCTTCCACTGTGCACCGTACTTCATTGTTGTATCTCTCTGGGTCGTCGCCTGCGGATGGTAATGCTTTGATTCTTTAGCAATTTCTTTTCCATTGGTTGTCTTTGCGGTCACTTCCAGGACCACTCTGTTATGCGATGGTCAACCGTCAGGAATTCTGTGGCCAGCGGTATGATCTATCCTCGTGGTAACCGCAACCATGGGTCTCAGATCTTTCCCTTTCTTCAGCCACTTATACCCATACATCTGCACATCCAATGAGATGTTTTCCTGGAGACGTTTTGTAGCGTCATCCTTGTCATTCCAGTTTGGACTGAACAGGTGATCGGCCTTTCCGTTGACTTTTGCCATATGACAATTCTGGCATGTCTTGGTGCCGCCTGCAGGAATATACGCATGGAGGTAGCTTCCATAGAGGGTAGCGCACTGATAAGGGTTTTCATGATCAAAATTGGGACCTGTTCCGTGGCACTGTCCGCAGAAAACCGCCTTATTCATGATCACGCTCTTCTTTACCGTCTTATGGGTTGGATCCTGGTGTTTAGGCACATCTTTATTGCCATATACAACACCTTTTACAGGCTTGCCATCCTGTAGCCTGTGAATAATCGCTTTTTCATTGTGGCAGACTAAACAGGTAATTTTGAGCTTGTTGACTTTTTTCTTATCCTGAGCAATCAGTGCCTTGGCCAGATCCACAGCAAAAGAATCATCTGCAGATGTCTGAGCCTGTGGAAGATGGCATTTAAAACAGGGCCATGACTTGATGGTAGCCTTGTCAGGAGAATCAGGGGAAAATGGGGTCTTACCCTTCATTGCGAGCGGTGTTAAAAATAAACCACCCCCGACACCCATCAATGGGCGCGCGTGGTGTGACTGTTCCCATTGCGCATAGATCTCTGCATGACATGCCTTACAACTAGTTGAGTCGAACATAGCAGCCAGTTCGTCTATGCTGCTGGCTTTTCCTGGAGTCCCAGCCCCTGCTGCTACTCCATACGCTGCGGCGGCACCCCCTGCACCATAACCCGGAGCCGCACCGTATCCCGGAGCCGCACCGTATCCCGGAGCATCCGCAGCCCCTGCTGGAACAGAACCGAGTGCTACCATCGACAGCGCAAGGATTAATACGAGTAACAAATTCTTTTTCATACTCCCTCCCTCTTATTTAAGATTTTGCTTTAAAAGCGACTGCTACATGTACAAAAAAAGGAATTGAATCGTTTATCACCCCCTTTTATCATATTTTTTGCATGAAAAAAAAGAGACGGCTACAGCCACAAACAACGCACAAATTACTTCAAATTCACCATTTACGGTTTGTCAATTCAAAATTCCAGTTTTAGAATACCCCTGAATTTCAGTACACAAGCATAATATAAAATATAGTATATATGCAAGCCATTTTTGACTTATTGAATTGCAATCGCCATGCAAACGAACCGTCCATTGCCTGATTTTTTTTTTGCAATGAAAGAATAAAAAAAAGACAACTACGGTTACGAACAACGGATGAAATTACTTTAAATTCATACTTTATGGTTTGTCAACGTAAATTTATAACTTTAGATTACACACTAATTATAATATATAATAATTATATAAAACATAGTATGCACAAAGTTATGTTTAACTTATTCAACTGCAATTACCATGATAATGAACAGTCCATCGCCTGAATTTATTTTTTGTAATAAAAATAAATAGTTAGAGACCTCGTGTTCCAGAAATAAGGATTACAAGGACCCATGAACATGTAACGTGGTACATCCATGTATCGATACAGAACTGTGTCTTGTCACAATGTTTTTTTCTGTGAATCAGATTTTTTTAGATATTTGTTTACAGTAATGCATCCCTGATTTAGATTCCCAGAAAAGCAGACAATGTGCAATCATTAGTGCTGTGTGCAACGCTGAATCAGAATTCTAGTAGGGAAGAATATTGTCGTAATTCACCAGGTCTTTTGCAATTTCCTCAGTACTTTTCAGTTCAAAATTATTGTTCTCAGATGTATTGGTGTAAATCTTGACGTCGAGGTCACCAAGTGTCTCAACATTCAGTTCCACGCTTTCGTCCATTTCCAATTTCTTATCCATAACAAACACGGTTGGCTCATCATCCGCAAGTGTAAGACCCACAGCCATCCTCATAGCCTCAGCCTGTCTGTCCCTGACCAGCACGGCAATCTTTTTGCCCATTTCTGCCTCCTTAATCCCTTATCCTCCCGGTGTGCCTATCCCGGTATCTCGGGAACCGGAGGATCTAAAGTTTCTTGATTTTTAATTTGTTAAGTCTAAAGAATTCGCTTGAACGTTACCCCTTCACTACGGTCTTTTTTATCACAAAGAATGATTATTAGTCAAGACACAAAGAAGACAGCATACCGTGTTATCATTGGCATATAAAAAGACTTTTGTTTCATAATAATACAGATATGAACAGGCGTATATCGGTAATCATCCCAAACTATAACGGCGGTTCGACCATCAAGACCTGTCTCGATTCAGTATACTCGTCAAACTACGGGAATGTTGAGGTTATCGTTATCGATGACTGTTCAACAGACAACTCAGTTGAGATAATCAGGCAATTCCCCTGCACACTAATCCAGCTGAAAAAGCGGTTGGGCGCTTCAAAGGCGCGGAATACCGGTGCTGAAAGGAGTACCGGCGAGGTGCTCTTCTTTCTGGATGCAGACTGCATCCTGGCCGCAGACACCCTCTCCATTGCTGAGAGAGCACTGTCTCGTGAAAAAAATCTGATACTGGGCGGTACGTATGAAAAGATTGCCTTTGACGATACTTTTTTCAGCACATTCCAGTCACTTTTCGTACATTATTCTGAGACAAAAAAACAGGAACCGGATTATATAGCAACACATGCACTGATTATCCATGCGGATCCCTTCAGAAAAAGTGGAGGATTTGCAGAGCATTTTCTTCCAATACTTGAAGATGTCGAATTCAGTCATAGAATGCGCAGTGCTGGTTACCGTCTCAACATGAATCCCGAAATACGTGTTAAACACATCTTCGATTTCACCCTCTTTGCTTCATTGAAAAACGCGTTCAGAAAATCATTCTACTGGACGGTATATTCACTTCGTAGAGGGGATCTCCTTGCTGATTCCGGAACTGCCTCTGTTGAACTGAAAGTTAATGTCGTATCTTTTTGTCTAAACCTGCTCTGTATCCTCCTGTTCTCTTTTTCAGGGAAATCCGTTTTCCTTGTCCTGCTTATTTTTTCTTTTCTATTGAGTCTTTTCATAAACAGGCGGCTTCTGATGTCATTTTACAGGCCTAAAGGGTTTGCTTTTGCCGTTCTTGCGGCACTGTATTACACGATGGTGTACCCGTTGCCAGTGGGCATGGGAGCGGTTTCAGGGATTTTTAAATTTCTTCTGGATTATACCTTTTTTAAAAAGAGGGCAGTCTCACGTGTATAAGTCAGCCCGCCATATCGGTTCAATATTCAGGAAAACCAGGCCGATTCATCTCACCTTTTTTGTAACAAAAAGATGTAACAGCAGGTGTCCGTTCTGTTTTTATCTTAGGTCTACCGAAAATGAAGCCAATATTACAGACGAATTATCATTAGATGAAGTTGGTCATATTTCACGTTCTCTTGGCACCCTTCTCTGGCTGGCCTTTTCAGGAGGAGAGATTTTCCTCAGGGATGATTTGGTAGAGATAAGCAAATTATTTTATAAAAACAACAAGCCGTTTATTATGCTGTATCCAACAAACGCGCTCTTGCCCGAACATATTACTCATGTCACAGAACAGATTCTCCGCTATTGCAGAAAAAGTATTATTACCGTCAAACTTTCCATAGACGGGTTACATGAGACTCATGATGACCTGCGTCAAACACCGGGAAGTTTTGAAAAGACTATCAAGACCTATGATAGCTTAGGACCGTTGCTCGATAAATATTCTCATTTTGAACTCGGTGTGAATACGGTATTCTGCTCACGGAATCAGGATTCGATGGACGAAATTATTGATTTTGTTCGAGGGATGAAAAATATAAAGACCCATACGATTTCACTGGTGCGGGGCAATCTTTCAGATGCAACCTTCCATGACGTAGATGAAAAAAAATATCTCCGTGCCATTGAACGGCTGGAAGAGAATCTGAAAAACAGAAGATCACGTTTGTACCGGTTTAAGGGAGCGCGCATCAAGGCTGCTCAGGATATCCTTCAGCGCCGTCTGATTCACCAGACAATGCATCACAAGAAAAGACTCATTCCCTGTTATGCGGGACAGTTAAACCTCGTTCTCCGGGAAAGTGGCGATGTTTACCCCTGTGAAATGCTCACCGAGAGCCTCGGAAATGTGAGAGACCATGACTATGACATGATAAAGGTAGTCAATTCAGAAAAAGCAGCCAGCATAATGAATGCAATTCGCAACCAGACCTGTTTCTGCACGCATGAGTGCTATTTCATGACGAATATACTGTTCAATCCCCGTCTCTACCCTGGATTGGCAAAAGAATATGTGCGGCTTACCTAGGAGCCTGCAGGAAGAAACACGCCTTGCATACGTTCAGAGCTTTTCCTCGAGTAATCCGGCAAGTTGAGCCAGATGATTCTGTTCATCACGAGCAAGCATGTCAAAAATCCTCTGTGACTGGTCATTATCGCGGGTACGGGCCATCTTTATGTACAGATCATAGGCACTCGTTTCAAGCGACATCGAAAACTCAAGAATTTCCTGGACATCCTTACCCCGGGCCCATTGACGGGCCTGTTCGAGACGTATGCCTCCTTCCATAATGTCATCCGGCATATCTGCGGAAAGCACTGATTCCGGAAACAGATCATCTGGCTTACTGCCTGTCACCTCAGTAAAGAGCTGTGTCAGGGCTGACTCATGACGTTCTTCAGCCTGTTCGAGTTTTTCGAAGAGGTACCGGGCATCATCGTCATCGATCAGGTCACAGAGTAATATGTAAAATTTTCTTGAACCATTCTCCAGTTTCCAGGCCAGACCGATGAGTTCATCCGAACCGGTTGCACTTCCGAAATACGCCATACCGGCATCCGGCACACCCTCGGCAATGAATCCATTCCATGCCCTGATACCGCCATCCATGTTGTATATCTTCGAAAAACCCTCTCCTGCAAGGACTGCCGCAGCTGCCCGACTGCGAAACCCTGAGCCACAGTAGGTAATCGTCGGCTTGTCCCTGTCAATTTCCCCGATACGGTCCCTGAGTTCGCCCACCGGGATAAGATAGGCACCTGGAATATGCCCCTTTTCATATTCCCCGGGTTGTCGTACATCGATCAGGTTATAATCTCCCGGCGTTTTGTCGCTCAGAAATACCCTTGTCTGTTCCGCTGACAGTGAATCGACCCGCTTGAAATAATCCGCTATACCCATTGCTCATCCTCCAAAGAATTTTCTATTCGTCGTAGTATTCTATCCCGGATTAAAATGCCATTACATAATTTCAAAGGATCAGTTGAAACGAGCAATAGTAATCCCTTCCCCGCCTTCTTCCTGCTGTCCGCTCCTGAACGTTTTTATCAGCGGATGTCCGGTGAGATGTTCCCGTACGGCTTTTGCAAGCAGCCCTTTCCCCATGCCATGAATGATCGTTACTTCGGGAAGACCGGCGAGCACTGCATGGTTCAGAAACGGTTCGAGCATCGACAAAGCCTCGTCAACTCTCATCCCGATGAGATGGAGCCTCGACAGTGCAGCACCATCCACGCTGCCAAGCGTTCCCCTGTTGACAGCCTGGTTCGGTGCGTGTTTGCCGCGTGCCGCCCCGATTTCAGAGATTTTCACATCCACGTCCAGTACGCCGGACCTGACCTTTACGCGGCCACCCTGAAAATTGATATCTGTAACCGTTGCGTCATGCCCAAGAGGCCGTACATAGACGGTATCTCCCTTACTGATGGTATGTGCATCAATCTGCTCGAATGGTTCTTCATGTTCATCGATCTTTTCACTGACCTGTCTGCCCTGCATTTCGATATTCTTTATACTTCTGCGTAGTGCCTCCTTATCCTTTCTTTTCAGATCGTCCAGTTCCCGATGCAGCATCACCTTGGCATCAGTAATAATTTCAAGAGCTTCCTTATGTGCATCCGCAAGTACCTTCTTCTTCTTTTCCTCTACCTCTGTGAGCATGTGCGTCAACCTGGTTTTATCTGTTTCGATTTCTTTTTTCCGGAGTTCCGTCTCTTCGAGAACAGCTTCGTAGTGAATTCTTTTTCTCTGAAGGTCAGCTATGAGGCTGTCAAATTCAACTTTCACGCGTCCCATCATTTCCTGTGCTGAACAAATGATATGATCCGGAATGCCGTACTGCCGGGCAACCTCCAGTGCATGAGACTGACCGGGCTCCCCGGTCCTCAGGCGGTATAACGGGGCATGTGAATCCTGATCAAATTCCATTGAAGCATTCATCATGCCATCGGTCACATGAACAAAACTCTTTATGCCATTAAGATGTGTTGTCGCAAATACGAGAGCCCCACTTTTGTGCATTTCCTTTAATACAACACACGAAAGCGCAGTTCCCTCATCAGGGTCAGTCCCGGTACCGAGTTCATCGATAAGTACCAGTGAATCGGCATCGCCTTTCTCGAGGATTTCCGCAATATGTGCAACATGTGCTGAAAATGTCGAAAGACTGCTCTCTATGGATTGCTCGTCACCAATATCAACGAGGATTCTCTTTACAAGCGGAACACGTGAAGAAGAATCAGCAGGGATTGGCATTCCCGCTAAGCTCATCAGCAGGAGCAGTCCTATCGTCTTAATTGCTATGGTTTTTCCCCCGGCATTGGACCCTGTTATTACCATGACTCTACTATCATCCCCTAAACGTACGGTCAACGGCACAACCGGCTTTTTCATCGCTGCCTTACTGAAAGCCAGCGACAGCAGGGGATGCCGGGCATCAACAAGACTGATACGGCCATTCCTGCTTATAAGAGGCGGCTGCATTGAAAAGCGGTCTGCGACAGTCGCTATGCAGTTCAAAGTATCAAGGGAGACAATTACGGTATAGTTATGAAGAACCTCGTCTGCACGCTCCCGCACGACAGATGAAAGACCCCGCAGGATCCTGATTTCTTCTGCCTTTGCATCCGCAATAAGGTTTTCAAGCTCGTTGGACATATTAATGATGCCAAGCGGCTCAATAAATGCTGTCTCCCCTGACTTTGAGACATCGTGAACAACTCCCGGAACTTCCCCTTTTGCATCCATTCGTACGGGAATTACCCACCGCCCTGCTCTTTTTGTAACAAATACGTCCTGAAGGAAAACAGATATGGCCTGCTCTCTCATCAATGTTTCCAATTTCTTGCCGATGTTATGCTCGAGCTTTCTTATGTCCTTTCTCAGGTCTGCGAGTATATGTGATGCACTGTCCAGAATGTTCCCTGCGCTGTCAACGGATTTTTCAAGCGCATCCAGTATACCGGGACATCCGGTCACATCCGTGGTCAATTGAGAAAGGAGCGGAAGACCATCTCCATCAGTTATGTGCAGAGTTAACTCCCGGGCCATGCTGAGCACCGGAATGAATCCTGACAGTTCAACCGCATCCAGCACAGCACCTTCGGTACGCACCCGCTTGATGAGGTCATGCAAATCAGAAAATACCATAAACCGAAGAGGTTTCCCCTGACTCGAAATCCTTCGGATCTCCTGAATCAGGCCGAGTCGTGATGTTATTTCCTGTTCTTCAGAAAGCGGGCAGATATCCCGTATCGCTGTTCTTGACGCCTCACTGTGAGCCAATCGGGAAATTTCCTCAAGGAGCTTGTGAAACTCAAGAATTTCCATGGTAGTCTTCGTAATCATCGCCACTTTTTTTGAAAATCGGACGTGTTTTTATATAATAACAACTGTGCTTTTCAAGTAATAAAGCATTTTATGGCGGCACTCGGGTTATTGTCAAGCATGATATGGTTGATGGCATTCGGCTCATTACCGGTGCTCATACACAGTATGACCTGGAAAAAAACAATAGGTATAATGAACAATAGAATCTTCCGATACGTACCGAATACGGTATGGTCCGTTGTCCTGTTTCTCACGGTATTGCTCCTGAATCAGACATACGCGGCAGATCCGTTTTTTACCGGGAAAGATGGCGGTGAAATGATACTCATTCCGGAAGGAGAATTTATCATGGGTCTTCGAGAGGATGAACCCGGCAGTGAAGGCAATCCCTATAAAAGAGTTTTTCTCAGCCCATTTTACATAGACAAATATGAAGTGACTAACGTGCTGTACAAGAAATGTATTCGTGCTTCTATATGCAGACAGCCGTCATTAATAATCGATTATCCCAGAACGTTTTTTGAAGATGGGAAACACTGGTTCAGTGACGAGACAATGGGGCAGTATCCGGTTGTCGGTCTGTCATGGAATCAGGCATCTCTGTACTGCAGGTGGGCAGGAAAGAGGCTGCCGACAGCAGCAGAGTGGGAAAAAGCCGCGCGCGGAAGCAATGGAAGAACATACCCATGGGGAAACCGATGGGATGAGACAAAGGCTAACTGGGATGATAATGGCCGTGCAGATGGATACAGGAAACTGGCGCCCGTAGGCAGTTTCCCAGAGGGGAGGTCGCCTTACGGAGTCATGGATATGGCCGGAAATGTACGCGAGTTAGTAGACAGTCTCGTTTTTAAGGGGGGCTCATGGTATAGCTACCCCAAAAGCCTCCGTTCAGGCGATCCGGGCCATGGATATACTGTTGAGCGGGACGACGACATCGGATTCCGATGTGCACGGGATATAGAACAGATGGCACATGAGAAAAAGCATGTGAAATAAACTCCTGTTATCCATAACTACCTGTACGATGACTATACAAAAGAAAGATAAATTACCTCCAGAGCCTCTGGAACGTTGCGAGACCGTCCGCAGGGAGATACTTCTTGAGCTGAAAGAGCAGAACCTGACTGCAAAGGACCTGTCGTCCGCTGTCGGGATCCCTGAAAAAGACGTGTATGAACATCTCGAACATATCCGGAAAACAGCCATGAACCAGCCCTGTTCATTTACCATGGCTCCTGCAGTCTGTCTTGCCTGCGGCTTTATATTCAGAAAAAGGGAAAAACTCAAAAAACCCGGGAAGTGTCCGGTGTGTAAACGCGGGCATATCCAGCCCCCGCGGTTTACCGTAACAGCGAAAGCATAACGTACTCATTCGAAGATCAGTGTGCTTTGCGGGCAGGACTGCTTTTCGATCGTGCAAACAGATCACTTTTCGTCCAGACCCAGAAGAGGCTTTTGAGACTTTTGAGTGCCATCATGAAATCACTCCGGCTTCGTAACACAAACATTTTTCTCAGGATGAATAAAGGCCGTGAGTAAAAACGCCTGAATGCTATCTGACGGAGCTTGAGAATCTCTTCTTTTGTCATCGTATACGGGATAAAAGCCGCTCCCTGATAGGTGAAGTCAGTCAACTCTTCAGAAACCGTTCCATACTGATCAAGATTCTCATATAAATATGTTCCCGGAAAGGGAGTAATGGCGTGGAAGTTCGCAATGTCCGGGTCAAGTTTTATCGCAAAATCAATAGTTTTCAGCCCCTCTTCAAATGTTTCACCGGGTATGCCAAACATAAAAGGTGTGCTTACCTTCAAGCCAACTTCCTTGGCTGCCTTGACAGCCTTGACCGTCTGATCGAGCGTTATTCCTTTTCGGATAGTCGCAAGATTTTTCTGTACACCGCTCTCGGCTCCAAACAAGATCGCCCAGCAACCGGCTTCCTTGAACGCCTTCAGAAGCGGTTTGTCTACCTGGTTAACGCATGCCGACGCAAACCAGGAAAAGTCAAAACCACGAGCCCTGATTTCCCGGGCTAACCGCATAGCCCGGTCATAATCTGCCGCCAGCGTATCGTCAATAAATTTTATTTCCCGGTAGCCCTGCCTGAGACAGTGTTCTATCTCATCTATGACATTTTCGACACTACGATAACGAATGCCGCTCTTTCTCTCTTTGTCTATCTGGAAACAATAAATACATCGCCGGTTACATCCTCGCGATGTCATCATGACAGCAACAGGCTTTCTCTTATAGGTAGCAGGTGGAGGTATATATTTGTCTATATCTCCCAGCAACTCGCGTGCGGGAAACGGCAGGGAATCAAGATCATCAATGAGGGGCCGCGGCGGATTCGTTACAACGGTTCCGCCAGACCAGTATACAATACCCAGAACTCCATCAAGGTTCTTGCCTTCCTGCAGCCGCTGGACCAGTTCCAGAGTGGAAAATTCACCCTCACCCGTAATAACAGCATCAATATGCCTTTCCGCGTCTTCAAGGCAATGCGCCTGCGCCGCAATGGGGTATGGCCCCCCCGTACAGATAAAGGTCCTGTCCTTAAAAATCTCTCTAATGTCCTGAGCGGTTTTTTTTGCCTTTTCCCAGCCAAACGTTGTCGAATACAACCCGACAAACGATGGAGCGAAATTCCTTAATTCCCTCATGATATCTGCATGGGTCATGAATGCGCCGTTAAGGAATCTGACATCATGCCCTTCTTTTTGAAGAACAGCGGCAACAGACAAAGTCCCGAGAGGCTGCCAGTAATTAATCTGTGAACTTGCTGTTTTTGAAGAAAAGATATCTTCAGGCACCCATGAGGGTATTACTAATGCACATCGCATGCTTCGCTGCCTGCACAAACATATTTCTTCCTGTCATCTTTTTCAGCAACAGTGTTTTTTCTCACTATCTCCTCTGCCGTCTCCATGCCCGAGGCAATGGCATGATCCATATTATAATACCTGAACATACCATTCCTGCCCGCGATATGAAGGTTCCTGAAATTTTTCAGATAATCATACAGCACATCAGAATGCTCTCTGTATCCGACTTCGAACAAGGGATAGGCCCTCGGCACCCGTACAACCATGCTGTCGATTATTTCGTCGTTATTAAGAAATCCGAGGTGCTCCAGATTCTTAACCGTCATATCAGCCAGACGCTTATCTGTTTCATTCCAGAACCGGTCTCCAATAAAGCTGAAGTACTCAATAACAAGCAGTGTCCTGCCTTCCGGTGCCATCTCCGTGCTCCAGTTCTTCGGCTCGTGTATCCTGCCAAACGGTATCTTCTGTTCAGGGATATATATCCATGTCTGATCAGTGACCCGTTCTCTATTGATCATCAGGCCTACGACCACGAGATCCCTGTACCTCAGTTTCGATACAGCACTCATAACCGCATCGGGAGGGGCAGGATTCATGATATTCAGCAGGTTCGTGAGCGGGATAGTTGATATTATCTCTGCTCCGCTCTCTGTCCGGTCACGAGTATGCGATGACACCTGAATACTGTCAATGTGGTAATCGCTGTGATTAATGCGCTCAACCCGCGTATCAGTAAAAACGCTGCCGGTTCTTTCTATCTCTTCGCGAAGTCTGTCTGAAATACGTCCGATACCCAGTTTCGGATACATAAACTGGTCCACGAGGGACGGGATATCTTTCCCGTTTGATTTAAAAAGGGCATTCTTTATTGCCTTTGAAAGAGAAAGCCCCCTGATCCGCTGAGCTACCCAGTCCATGCTTATCCTGTCGCACCCAATACCCCATACCTTTTCAGTGTACTCTTTGAAATATATGCCAAACATCGTGCGTCCGAAATTGCTTACCACCCAATCCTCGAGAGAGACCGTGGCAGGATTGCTTATGAACCTCTTCAGCCGTTCAGTGCAATAGTCTGCAATAATCTTTGCCGTTGTAGTGAAACCGAGACCGGACACGGCATTGAACGGCTTCAGGGGATAGTCAAAATATCTATTTCTCATATAAATCGTGCTTTTTCGAGGAACAGAAATTAATTCATCACCCATAAGATCCGAGACGAACGAATTTATTTTTTCGTTCTTGGTAAAAAAACGGTGACCGCCCAGATCAAACCGGTACTCACCCCGAACGATCGTCTTTGAGAGACCACCTACCGTATCATCGCCTTCAAAGACAACTACGTCTTTTCCGGCTCTGGATAAGAGATACGCTGCTGACAGACCGGTCAGCCCGCCGCCCAGTATTGTCGTCTTATGGTCAGACGTGCCCATATTTTCTCCCATATTTTTATTCTGTGATATAGCCCCTTAAAAAAGCAAAAAGCGCCCGCTGGCTACAACATAAAAATATACCCTGCGGTTATTTCGCAGGGTATGTGTCATACGACAATAACGGCGCACTATATCAGGGAGGCAAACATGCATCCCACGCTGTCATTCTTTTTCTTACCTGACAACCAACACGGGAATTTCTGCCCTGTTCACAACCTCTCTGCTGACGCTTCCCATAAAAAGATGAGATACCCTTTTACCCGCAGATCCGATGAGAATGATGTCAGCATTCTTATCTTTTGCTGCTCCAAGGATCTCGTCCGCAGGGTGTCCAATCCTGACAATAGTTTCAACCCTGGGTCTGGGAGGTTTCTCTTCAAGGATATTCTTATAATACGTTAATATCGTTTCCGCTTTTTTGTCTAAAGCCTCTTTGTAGTCAGTCCCCTCAAGAACCTCCTTTAATGTCGCAAGTTCTGACTCATCCTGGAGCATAGCCGTCATGAGAGATCTCCCCTCATACCGTTCAACATAGACCAGCATGATCAGGTCAGGATTCATACATTTACATATCGTGATGCATTTATTAAAGATATCTTTCGTAGCTTTTGTTTCATCCACTGCAATCAGTACATTCTTCATATCCCTACCCGTTATAAGAGTCTTTATTCGTTCGTCTAATGACCACCAGGTGCGCCATAGCCGCCCGCTGGTGCGCCGTAACCACCTGCTGGTGCGCC
>CP070737.1:81634-97668 GCA_020347665.1 Nitrospiraceae bacterium | reverse complement strand
TTTCATAATACGATTCCTTTCCAGAATATTAGCAAATGATTTCTTCCCCTCAAAGATAAAAGAAAAATCAGCGTTACTGTTTTTATTCAGAGCTACTGTTTTTATAATGAAAGATGTATCCCAAAAATGGCCCGATAATTCTCATCACCCCGACTATCAAGCACATTATCCGTATGAGGCGAATCAATCAAAAAGAATGCATCACAATTGTCGTTCAGTGAAACCCGGAATGTTGGTATTCCCTGATCTTCGCTGTTGCCATCGTCGTCCTTGAGAAATTCACTAGTTCCCGTCTTTTCCTCAATCGTCATACCGGTCATATGTTTTTGTGCTGCATTATTCCCGGCTTCATTCGCATAGATAAAAGATGCTGAAAAGATTATAACAACCACAAGGAGAGATAATAACGCAGCTTTCCTGTGACTCTTATCTTTTCTCATAATACCACTCCTTTTTCATAGTTTTTGCATATCTTTTTATATTATCTCCCTTAAATATGAATATCTTATGAAATTTTTTTTACAGTGTTTCCTGTCCATTGTGGATTCTGTCAAATATATGTCATATTTTGCCTCCCTTTAATGTTAACAGCGTCAGGAGTGCTCAACACAATATCTTTTAAAATCAGCCCTTTATATGTCTATTCTATCCGAGTTGCCATGGCATAATAATTGCACATATTTATATCGTAGCGAGGCGTCTCGTGCCATATCAAAGACATATGATCACCTATTCAGCCGAACGGGTTGAGATTGAACGTAATGATAAAAAACCTTAGTGAAAAATTATTCAAGCTGCATTTCGGATACCTTCTTCTCCTGACCGTGCTCATATCAGAAATCTTTACGTCTCTCATGAGCATACTCCTGCGGGGCAGCATTACGCTCGATTATTTGATTACAGGCGGGATTGTCTCTCTGCTCGTAGCTTCACTGCTCATCTATTTTATTAAGTATAATTCTGAGTTGACTGAAATGAATAAAAATCTTCAGAATGAAATAACTCATCGTAAGAAAATAGAAATGACCCTCACGAAATCGTCACGAGACTGGAAAAGCACCTTTGATGCTACAAAAGACATGATTTTTATGCTCAATGATCAATTCAATATTATTAAAATAAATAAGGCCGCAGCTCACTTCTTAAATAAAACAATTGTAGAAATATTATGGAAAAACTTTTTTGAGTTGTTTGATAATCTGGTTGCGTCACGAGATGTATGGCCTGTGCAGCACATAAAAGATACAAAGAGGTATAGAGAAGCCGAGGTGTTTATCACATCCCGGGATATCTGGCTTTTTGTTTCAACCGATCCAATTCTCGATAATGCGGGCAAGGTGAGTGGATATGTTTTGATTTTAGTAGACATAACTGAGATCAAGAAGATGCAGGATTCCATCATTAGGGCGAAAAACGATTGGGAGGACAGCTTTAATACGATCAACGACGCAATAACAATACATGACAAGGATTTCAATATTATTCGTGCTAACAAAGCTGCAGAGGATTTGCTGAAATTACCTTTTTCTGTCATTGCCAATCAGAGGTGCTTCGTCTCTTACCACGGTACGAATCAACCTCCTGACGGCTGTCCCAGTTGTGATACACTGATTAGCGGGCGTCCCTGCTCGATACGATTATTTGAACCCCATTTAAACAAGCATATAGAAATCAAGGCATTGGCGCGTCATGATAAAGACAAGAATATTATAGGGTTAATTCATGTAGTCAGCGATATCACAGAAATAAAAAAAGCAGAAAAAGAACAGGAAGACCTCAAGACGCAATTACTACAGATCCAAAAAATGGACTCTATCGGCCGTCTTGCCGGTGGCATAGCACATGATTTCAATAATTTACTTACAACAATCATCGGCTACAGTGAACTCTCTCTCATGAAGCTGCCCAAAGACAATCCAATGGCAGACAATCTGCACCTCATAAGAGATGCCGGAGAAAAAGCTAAAGAACTTACCAGGCAGCTCCTCGCCTTCAGCAGAAAACAGATTCTGAATATGCAGAATATAAACGTGGAATCAACAGTCACAAATATGGCAAAGATTCTTTCAAGAATGATCGGCGAAGATATTGAGATGGAGATCAAGGCCAATGGAACAGACCTGCTTATAAAAGCCGATCCAATTCAGATTGAGCAGGTCATTATGAACCTCGCAGTCAATGCGAGCGATGCAATGCCTTCCGGCGGAAAACTGATAATTGATATGTCAGAGAAGACAATTGATGAAGCATTCTCCCGCAAAGCTTCAGGTCTAAAACCGGGTTCATACGTTATGCTTTCATTTACGGATTCCGGACAAGGCATGTCAGAAGAAACCAGGGAAAAGATCTTTGATCCCTTTTTTACCACCAAAGAAGTGGGTAAAGGAACAGGGTTGGGGCTGGCAACAGTATACGGCATTATAAAACAACACCAGGGCCATATTACCGTAGACAGCTTACCCGGGGAGGGAACCATATTCAGGGTATATTTCCCCTCCATTGATGGACAAAACGATTCTGACAAAGATAAAGATAAGTATAAAGCCTTGCCATCAGGTGCTGAAACGGTTCTTGTTATTGATGATGAACCGAATATCAGGAAGCTCATTATAGACACGCTGAAACCGCTCGGGTACAACCTGCTGGAGGCAGAGAGTGGCCATGCTGCAGTGGAGAAAATGGAACTCTATGAGGGAACAGTAGATATGCTTATGACGGATATTATTATGCCGGGAATGAATGGTAAAACTGCGATTGAACGAATAAAGTCCCGGTTACCCAAGGTTAAGGTTCTCTATATGTCAGGGTACACAGGTGACAAGATACAACAGTATGGTATACGTCACTCAGATGAGGATTTCATTCATAAACCCCTTACACCCAATGTTATTGCCGAGAAGGTACGGGCAGTGCTGGACAGATAATGTTTCATACCGGTCAAAACACGCGGGGCTGAATATTTTTATTATATTTTGGGACTGTTACGTAAAAAGCTCCTGTTATATTAAGAAATCAGCTCACTGACTAATCCATATTGCTTTTTCCCCTTCATCCGCTTGATGATCCAATCTTTACTTCCAAACTGCATCCCCCTGAAACGAATCAGTTGATCAGGATATCACATTGCTTAATAAAAAGCCTTGTGATAGGATGAATTTAAAAGGGTGGAACGATGACAGGGATTAAGGCCCTTTATGATTTCCGACGCAGCGTAATTTCATCAATGATATTTTATTTTTTTGAAACCAGTTTTATGGGAGGATAAGATCATGAAACGCCGTGATTTCTTAAAAACATCTGCAGTTACGACCGCGGTTATTGCGGCAGCCCCCTTTACGGCACAAGCCGCAGAAAAAGAAAAGTCAAAAGTCCGGCGATATCAGGAGATCGGCAAGACCGGACTTAAAATGAGCGACATCTCATATGGAACGGGCCGGCTACCGTCGTCTTCCATGATTCTGCGGGCAATAGACCGGGGAATCAATTATTTTGATACCGCCCCGGATTATGGGTCTGCAGAAGAATATATTGGCGGGGCCATGAAAAAGATCCAGAGGGACAAGATTATCATCGCTTCAAAATTCTGTGTTCCTTATTCCTACCCCGGCCATCTTCCTCCGGGAAGTAAAAAATCGGATTATATCAAGGCAGTCGAAGGAAGTCTGTCCCGAATGAAGACAGATTATCTTGATTTCTGCTTTGTTCATGCTATTGGTGAACAGAGCAAGAGTAAAGATGAGGAAATGAAACGTCTCTTGAGCGATGAGCTGTTTTCTGCTGTACAGGGTCTAAAAAAAACAGGGAAAATGCGCTTTCTCGCAGTCTCGTCCCACGGCCCGGACAATATGGAGTCCCTCCTCTCAGAAGCCGTACAATCAGGGCAGTATGACATGATTATGCCGTCTTTTAACTTTTTAAAATTTCCCCGCATTCCAAACCTCCTGAGGGAGGCAAAAAAAAGAGGTGTTGGTGTCATTGCGATGAAAACGCTCGCCGGTGCCAAGGATATGGATTTTGACAGCAAGGGTAGTGCCTTTGAACCCGCGGCATTCAAATGGGTGCTGAGCCATCCCGAGGTAAATGGCCTGGTTATTACGATCAAACGGGTCTCGGATCTGGACCTCTACCTTACCGCTTCGGGAGAGCCGTTAACAGCATCAGACCGGAAAGTCCTTGACCTGTACGCCCGACACTATGGAAAGCGGTACTGCAGGACCGGATGTAATGAGTGTGAATCAGACTGTCCGAAAGGCGTTTCAATCGCAACGACTCTGCGGTATCAGATGTACTTCAATGATTATGGCATGGAAAAACATGCCATGAAATCGTACGCAGGATTACAGGATTGTGCTCAGCCGTGTTTCATCTGCGATAATGAACTGTGTGTATCAGCATGTCCCTATGGATTGCCGGTCAGCGACCTGTTACGGGAAGCACATAAAACCCTGACATTTACCGTATAGATGATATTCACGCCAATAAACCGGTTCATACTGCTGGCGCTCCTTCCGATCATCGCCTTTATCGTTTATAGAGAAGGGCAGACATACGATCCTGCATTGCTACAGTTTACATCCTCGGATATCAGCACAGGGGAAGAAATATCCTTTTTCCCCCGAAGCATAGAAGGGTTCAGCAGATCCGGACAGGTGCGCCTCTATTCAAAAGAGAATCTCTATGAATATGTAAACGGTCATGCAGAATATTTTCTTTCAGCAGGTTTTATACGGCTCGCTGTTGGTGAATATGTAAAAACCGGGGCTGAATCGGCTCAGTCTGATGCTGTTGTGGATATTTATGACATGGGAAAAGACATCCAGGCCTTTGGCGTTCTTGCTGATGAGACTGGTGACGCTTTATCTTCAGTTCAGGATGGCATTATGGGAGCCCGTACCCCGCAGGGAATGAGTTTTGCAAGCGGCAGATATTATGTTAAGATCGCGGCCTATGATGAAACTATTCCCCTTGACCTTTTTGCCGTAAGCATCAACCGTTCTCTTGGTTCGTCGTCAGAAACCTTATCTGCATTTTCACGTCTGCCGACTGTTGGCACTGCAATTACGACGAGGTTTGTAAAAGAGGACTACCGTGGACTCGACTTTGTACATAATGTTGTAGAACGTGAATATCGGATAGAAGGGAAAACAGTACAGGTATTTCTCTTTCTGGGCACTGGCAGTGAGATAAAGGAGCTTGTTGCATCGTATCTCGCTTTTTTCCGCGAATCTGATATTGAGTATTCTGTTATCAAGCAGGACACGCTGGATATCTACCAGGTAATCGATCCGTTCGAAGGAGACTGGTATTTGGTACCGGCCTTTGATGAGCTCTATGGAATATTCGGGGAAGTTGATAAAGAAATACTCCATCAGTTTCTTGTATCAATTAAAGATTCAGACAATGGAAAAAGAGGCTCTTAAGAATGTTCGAACGCGTTATGAGCGGGTAACCTTAATGGCGTCAAAACATAAGAGAACAGAACCTATGCTGAACCGGCGGCAGTTTCTCCTGAAAACAGCCGTGACCTGCGGTATTACCGCGGGCGCCGGGGTCTGGGGATATATATTCTACAGCAGGGACCCGGTCCGCCGCAGAACTGAAAGGATCTTAACGTTTAAGAATTTTCGTGTGGATGATTCTGCAGAATACCCTTCAATGGTCATAGTCCGTGGAAAGAGCGTTGAACAGATGACCCATGCGGCGGTGGAAGAACTTGGAGGCATGTCCCGGTTCATCAGTCCGGGTAACACAGTCTTGATCAAGCCGAATGTGGGTTGGGACCGTCAGCCTGAACAGGCAGCGAATACAAATCCTGAACTGGTCGCTGCCGTTGTCAAGGAGTGCCGCGCAGCCGGGGCTGCCCGTGTCTGGGTAACTGATGTTTCGATCAATGATCCATACAGAAGTTTTGCCCGGTCCGGCATTGAATCGGCAGTCAAGCAGGCAGGCGGGACTATCAGATTCACCACAGAAAAGGATTTTGTCCTCACTGATCTGAAAGGACAGATCCTTCAGGTATGGCCGGTGAGCAGATTTTACCATGAGGCTGACAAGGTTATTAATCTGCCCGTTGTCAAACATCATTCACTCAGCAGGTGTACGATTGCCATGAAGAACTGGTACGGTATTCTCGGGGGTCGCAGGAACCGACTCCATCAGGAAATCAACACCTCAATCGCAGACCTCGCCGCTGCTGTCCGACCAACATTGACCATTACGGATGCCACACGGGTGCTGGTCAGAAACGGCCCTACTGGCGGGAACCTTTCTGATGTTTCGATCGAGAATACTATTATTGCCGGTCTTGACGAGGTTGCCCTTGACGCGTACAGTATTCAGTTTCTGGGATTACAGGTTGATGATGTGCCCTTTATTGCCATTGGCCAGCAGAGGGGTCTCGGCACTACAGACTGGGAATCACTGAACTACGAGGAACTATCTCTGTAACGCCATGCTTAAAACGAAAATGAGAGTTATGCCATGCTAGCACGGTATCTTACACTGCAGAATATCAGGAGAGTTTATGCAGTATTTTTCTTCTGCCTCTTTCTGCTTCTCATCAACATAACCGATTTCAGGAATATGAAAGGATATGAAATCTCCCTTTTTCTTGAAATCGATCCGCTCATCTCGATCGCAACATTTCTCACCAGCTGGACCGTGTACAAAGGCCTCGTCCTTTCCCTTATTATTGTTATCAGCACATTACTCTTGGGCCGTTTCTTCTGCTCATGGATCTGCCCGCTAGGAATCCTGAACCAGTGGGTAAGCCACCTCTTTAATAAACGGCGACCGGTTGACGATTACCACGTAAATGCCTATCGCACTGTTTACCGCCTGAAATATTACATCCTCGCATTACTTTTGGTACTGGGACTATTCGGTTCTCTACAAATAGGGCTTCTTGACCCAATCTCTTTTGTGATGCGTTCATTCATCCTGTCGATCTTTCCCGCTGTTCATTACTGGAGCGGCGGTCTCTATCTTAAACAGCCTTTATTTTATGGGGGGATTCTCATTGCAATCATATTTCTTATGATTCTCTTCGCAAACCGCTTCATTACCCGGTTCTGGTGCCGGGTTATCTGCCCGCTCGGCGCATTGCTCGGCGTTTTTTCAGCTGTTTCCATACTGAGAATACGCCGGGACGTAGTGAAGTGTACTGATTGCCAGAAATGTCTTCAGTTCTGTCATGGCGCTTGTGACCCGCATACGTCGCTGAGGATCAGCGAATGCACCGTCTGTATGAACTGTATTGAGTCATGCCCTGAAGAAGCGATCCATTATGGTTTGGCACGGAAAGAAAGCTCGGTCCAGACGCCACTCGATATTAATAGACGCAGGCTCATAGAAACCGCTGTAGCCGGTGTCATACTATTTCCCATAATGCGCAGTGTTGTAAACGCACAGACACTCCCGCAGCACAGGGCAATACGACCACCGGGATCGATTGTTGAGACAGACTTTCTGAGGAGGTGCATCAAATGCGGTGAATGCATGCGTGTATGTCCTACGAACGTAATTCAGCCTGCTCTGCTTGAAGCAGGCTTTGAAGGGCTATGGACGCCAATCCTTCTCAACAAGATCGGCTATTGCGAATTCAATTGCGTCCTCTGCAGTCAGGTCTGCCCCACCGGAGCGATTGTTCCTCTGACTATCGAAAAGAAAGTCGGGAAAAAACCGTATGAGAATCCCGTTAAAGTCGGGACTGCCTTTTATGACAGGGGCCGTTGTCTCCCGTGGGCCATGAATATCGACTGTATTGTATGTGAAGAGGTCTGTCCAACCTCCCCCAAGGCTATATGGTTCGAGACAGTCGAAATCCAGCCCAGGGAAGGAAGGAAAAGGCTCCTGAAACGGCCCCTTCTCGATCCAAAGCTCTGCGTGGGGTGCGGAATCTGCGAAAACAAGTGTCCGGTGCATGATCGTCCTGCTGTCCGGGTCACTTCTGTTGGAGAAACACGTTCCCAGACCAACCAGATGATCCTCAATCCGTAATGCTCAAAATAAAGAAACAGGTTATCCTGAATGGTAATCTGTAAATCGTAATTCGTGACTGGCTAATCAAAAGCTCAGAACATTGAACATAGAACGGTAGTTCGTAAGTCGTAAGTCGTCAACTGTGAACTGAAAACCGCTTTCTTATTCCAGCCTCTAAAAAAGACCTTCGATTGAGAGATACCGTTCTCCCGTATCGTAGCAAAAGGTAAGAACACGGCTTCCTGCCGGAATGTCTTTTAATTTCTTCGAGACCGCGGCGAGAGCTGCCCCTGAAGAAATACCGACGAAGATGCCTTCTTCCCTGGCGCATCTCTGTGTAAATGCAAAAGCCTCTTCCTTTGAAACCTGTATCACACCATCCAGAACCTCCCGTTTTAATATGCCCGGGATAAATCCCGCGCCTATCCCCTGTATCGGGTGTGGCCCCGGTTGGCCGCCGCTCAGGACAGGCGAAAGATCCGGTTCCACTGCAAAGACTTTGAGCCCTGAGAATTTATCTTTCAGGACCTCTGCACAGCCTGTTATATGTCCGCCGGTTCCCACACCGGTAATCATATAATCTATTCCCTCGGGAAAGTCCCTGAGGATTTCCTCTGCGGTGAATTTTCTGTGAACTTCGGTATTTGCTTCATTTTCGAACTGCTGGGGCATCCAGGCGTTCGGGACTTCTTTTGCCATTTCGGTCGCCTTTTCCACTGCGCCCTTCATTCCTTTTTCCTTTGGAGTCAAGACAAACTCTGCGCCGTAGACTTCCATAAGTTTCCGTCGTTCAACAGACATTGACTCAGGCATGACAAGAATTAATTTATACCCTTTCACTGCTGACACCATAGCAAGCCCTATTCCTGTGTTCCCTGAGGTTGGCTCAATTATCACGCTTTCTTCGTTGAGTAGTCCTTTGTGCTCCGCATCTTCAATCATGGACAGTCCAATACGGTCCTTAATGCTTCCTCCTGGGTTTGATCGCTCAAGCTTCATCCAGACTTCTGCATGGTTACCAAAGATATTATTGATTCTCACATGTTGCGTGTTGCCGATCGTTTCAAGAATGTTGTTCGCCTTCATTCTATCCTCCTCACCTTTTCCTTTATTAAACTCTCAATTTTTATATATATACACTTATTCTTGATACTATAATTCTACTGTACTTTATTCAATGACACAAGGATAGAGAATAATCTTTCATTGAAAGTCTTAAGCCAGCTCCTTTTCGGTCAGCTTCTCGCTTATGCTATGTACAAAGCCATCCCAAGGAAGGTCATATGAAAACCATGGTACCGGAAACACTTATTTCCCTGATAATAATCAGTACTCTTACGCTAACGTCTATCTGTGCTGGCGAAGAAGGTCATGGGGAAAAGAGAATTTTTACAAAGCATTTTCAGTAAACACTTTTTGATATAACCAAACAGTCCTCGTTCAGCGTCGAGATATTGCAAGATGATAAAGAGTACGACATCGGGAAGAATGTTATCGGTATTGTGATACACAATGCAGATGACAAGGATGTCAAAGGGATTGATCTCACTTTTTCCTACAAGAATCTCGAAACCGGCGAGAATGCTCCCGACACCCCTGGCATTGATGATAAAGGAAACGGCCTCTATAGCATCTCAGGGCTGGATCTTCAGAAAGAGGGTCGATGGGAACTCGCCATCTCCCAAAAAAAGGATGACGTTGAGGATGGTGTAAGTTTTATCCTGCCTGATGCACTCAAAAACCGACATCCAAAGGGAAGGTATTCGCCCTGAAGTGTGAGGCGTAATAGAGAGACAGGCAAATATTAAACTACAGACACAGAAATGCAAAAGGTCTGAGGCGGTACGGCGTAAGACGCAACCATGGAGTCTTTGAATGAGCAAGTCAGGTCCAAGGACAAGCGCATCCTACAGGAGATAGTTTCCTTTTTCCTTTATCTTTAACGCATTTTTAATTTCCTTTTGCAGCTGCTCCGGAAGACCCTTTATTTCAACATCAAGGAACCCTCTCACTACTGCGGCCTTTGCCTCGTCATCTCGCAGTCCTCTTGCCATAAGATACTGGATCTCTTCTTCGTTGATCCTGCCGACTGCAGCCTCATGAGACATATCAATATTATCGGCCCTGCCCTCAAGTTCAGGAATTGCATGTATTATGCCCTCATCTGAAAGAAGAAGCCCCCTGCATTCAAGATGTGCCTTGATTCCCGCTACTTCACCAATAAGGTGTCCCCGGGCTTTTACTGTTCCTCCGGTGCTGACCGCACGGGCAATAACCTCTGCCCTGCTGCCAGCCGCTTTCAAAAAGACCCGTGAACCGATATCAATGTCAGAGCCTTTCTCAGCGGAGACAATGGAGTTGAATCGAACCGTGGAGTCTGCTCCTGCACAGTATGCTGTCGGATACATCTGGAGGCTTTTGACCGGCTTCATGCATATGTAGTTGCTCAGAAAAACACCATTATCGTACACAATCGCCGCTGACCGCGGCCTTACTACTATTTTCTCCGACCAGTTGTGGATCATGGTAAATGTAATGCGGGCATTTTTCTTGATATAAAACTCTGAGATCCCAATATGAAGCCCCTCTTGAACAGATAAAGCCGTTGCACAACCGGTAATAATGTGCATTTCTGATCCTTCTTCCGCAATTATTATATTATGCACATTCTGCGCGAGCCCTTCCTGCTTCATAAACAGGCAGGCCTGAAGAGGAAACACAACCTTGTGTCCGGGGAGCGCTCGTAAAAAATACCCGTTATGCCGATTCAGTTCAGACTGTGCCGTGTATTTGTCTGAATCAACGCTTACGGCCTTCCATAGAAAGGCCGAAAGCCAATCATATTCCTGCAGTGCATCAGAGATATTCATCACTTCCAAACCGCTCTCATACGACGAAGCCAATACAACAGAATGATCAATCTGGAAAAAAGACCCTGATCTGCAACCGCTTTCAAGGGTTATCCCGGCTTCTCGTGATTCCTCACTGATCTGCCCGGGCAATTCCCTGAGGTCTTTAACCGGCATCTGTTCCTCTGCCTGATCGGTATATACTGAAAGATCAATATCCGGACCATAGAGCGACGGTTTTCTCCATGCCTTTTTAGCTTTTGTTTTCATGGTCACTTTTTGCATGTGATACACCCCTCATACCCCTTTTCCCGTATATCGTCCAGAATATCCCCTGGATTTCCAGCGCAATACATGGTTCCGTGCAACATCACATAAGCACGATCAGCATTCACATGGTCAAGAATATGCCCGGCATGGCTGATAATCAGGGCGGCTTTTGTTCTCCTTCTGGCCATTATCTCTTTTTCAAGCAGTTGATTGATTATCCTGCCAACCGCTTGAATGCTCACCAGGTCAACTCCGGAGTCCGGTTCATCGAACATCATGAAATCAGGGTTCTGTGCAAGCAGTTGAACCAGTTCCGAGCGTTTAACTTCACCACCTGAAAAGCCAAGATTCACATCTCTGTTTCTCAGGTCAGAAAGCTGCAATTCATGAATGCAATTGTTTATATCAGCCGAATCAGTAACACCCCGCTGCGCCAAACAAAGTTCAAGAATATGATTCAGTTTAACCCCTCTGACTGCCGGAGGCCGCTGAAAGGCCATTCCTATACCGAGCCGTGCGCGCTCATCGATAGAGAGTTTTGTGATGTCCTGACCATTGAAGAGAATTGTTCCTGATTCAACGGTATATTTTGGGATCCCGATTATGGCGTACAGAAGTGATGTTTTCCCGGACCCGTTTGGTCCGAAGAGTGCAACGGTTTCCCCCCGCGAAACATGCAACTCAACATCGTTTAATATAGTCCGGTTATCTACACTGACCGTCAGGTTCCTTATCTCGATCATGGTGCCCCCCGGTCTCTCCTTTCATCTTATCAGAATTTTCACGTTGCCGATAGATGTGGCATGCAGTGCTGTTGCTCTGCCCCCCTGCTGGCTTACTGTTGTTCCTGTTAGCATACAATCTCTTTGCGCTTTTTGAGCCGATAGTGTGCTTCTCTTTCCCGCTCACTAATATACAGGGAAATCGTCTTTATCTGGCGTTTCAGTTCCGGTAATCTCCGCTCTTCCAATATCCGTATTCTCCGTGTGGATTTTGTTATTTCTTCTGAAATTATCTTTATTTTGCTTTCAAACGCTGCTATCCCGATCATGGATTCAACAAGCTTTTCAAAAAGGTAGATACACTCCTCAAGGTGAAGGTTTGTCAGGGAATAATCATAGCCGCGCTCCTGCGGATTTCTCACTGGTGAATCATCTGTCTCAATATCCCGGTACTTAAGACCCCAGATACTTTTTTCTATGATTTCAACCATGAGTTCCTGTTCTGAGGTTACGGCTATAGAGTCTATGGTTTCCCTCTTCTCATATCCAAGACTGACTGAAAGTTCATCAAGGGCTTTTCCATATATCCTCCTGATCTCTTCTCTTGAATCGAGAAAGGGCACTGTTGTATGTAATAACTCCCTGATCAATGCCTGTCTTCGTGCCTTCAGGATTCCTATGCTCTTTGAAACAGACAGAGCCTTTTCTCCCAGTATCAGGAGGTTTGTTCTCGTCGGATGTATCATTTCTCTAACCAGGAGGTTTTCATCGCGCTTCTTCAAGGCCGAATCTTTTTATGAGGCCAAGACCCGTGTCGAGTGTTCCGGATATATCCCTTCTCAGAACACCCTGATGCACAAATTCCCTCTCAAAGCTGTCAGCAAAGTCAAGCATCAACCGGTCTTTTTCAGCCATACCTTCCCTGCCCACAATCGACTCGAGTCTCCTCAGTTCATCTCCCAAGGCATAATATTTATACAGTAGCGAAGATACCGCTCTATGGTCCTTCCTTGTACGACCTTCCCCGATCCCCCTCTGCATAAGCCTCGAGAGGCTCGGCAACACATCTACCGGAGGAAAAATTTCCTTCTGGTAGAGCTTACGGCTTAGGACAATCTGTCCTTCGGTGATATAACCCGTAAGATCCGGAATGGGATGCGTAATGTCATCCTCTGGCATGGTTACCAGCGGAAGCATTGTCACAGATCCTGGTTTTTCGTGTATCCGTCCGGCGCGCTCATACAAAGACGCAAGGTCAGAATACATGTAACCGGGATAGCCTCTTCTGCCGGGGAGTTCCTTTCGTGCTGTGGATATCTCCCTCAATGCATCGCAGTAATTCGTCATATCAGTAATGACCACAAGGACATCCATTCCCTGTTCAAAGGCAAGATATTCCGCTGTTGTAAGGGCACATCGTGGGGTAAGTAACCGCTCCATAACGGTCTCATCAGCCCTGTTCACAAAAGCAACAAAACCGCCCCCCATTTCTTCCAGGACATTCATATAAAAGGAAAATTCCTGTAAGGCTACACCAAGAGCAGCAAAGACGATGACAAATGCGTTCTTTTTCGAAACATTGTACTCTCCCGGATGCTTTTCAGATACTGCCCGTGCATACTTTAGTATCTGGGCTATAACTTCCTTTGCCGGAAGGCCTGCACATGAAAAGAGCGGCAATTTCTGCCCCTTCACGAGCGTATTCAACCCGTCAATGACAGAGACGCCTGTTTCGATGAATTCTTCAGGTCGCGCCCGTGATACAGGATTCATGGGGAACCCATTTACCGGAACCCATTTTTCCGGAATATAGAGCGGAGCACCGTCTATGGGCAAAAAGGATCCGTTAAACAAACGGCCGATCACCTCAGGTGACAGACCAACCTTTTTGATTGAGTCGGTTAATATAACTGATGTGTTTTCACTGTCCAGACCATGAATCTCACCGTATACCTGAATGAGCACCGTATCCTCCGCTATTTCGAGGATCTCACCATCCATATCGACTCCTTCAGGGGTGAGAATCCTGACCATTTCTCCAATCCGTGCGCTGAATACCTTTTCAACAAAGAGCAATGGTCCCGCCATGGAGGATATGGTTTGATATTTATGTTCAGACAGTCTCATACATTTTCCCCGGTAGTTATCCCGGTTTTTTCAGCTCGTATCTCATCGAGCGGTTTCCCCTCCCTGATTCCTGCTGCCGCAGTATCAAAGAATTTCAGTATCGCGCTGATCTTTGAGAGGGTCTGTTCAGGAAGTGAGAACGCGTCTTCGGTATAGGCATTCTGGCAGAGAAATTCCATGCGTATTCTCTCCGCAGCTATCATAACGAGTCTGTCCTCATCCTGCAGTCCTTCAACACCCACAACCTCGACCACCTCTCTCAGGGTCTCCTCTCTCTGGAGAATCTCTTTACAGCGCTTTTTGAGATCATCCCATGCAGGAGCGATCGTATCACGGTAATATGCTGTAATATCCTTTTCATAGAGAGAATAACTATGGAGCCAGTTCACCGCAGGGAATTGTCTTCTATGCGCAAGAGCTGTATCGAGCATAAGAAAAGCTCCCGAAGTCCTCATACATGATTGTGTGACGGGTTCTGTAAAATCACCTCCGGCTGGGGATACCGATATGATCATACTAAGGGATCCAATCTTTCCATTCATTGTCTCAACCACACCAGCCCGTTCAAGAAATCCTGATAATCGGGAGGAGAGGTACGTTGGATATCCCTCTTCACCCGGCATTTCCTCCAGAGAAGATGATATCTCTCTCAATGCTTCTGCCCATCGAGAAATACTGTCAGCAAGAAAGAGCACATGATAGCCCATATTTCTATAGTATTCGGCCATGGTTACCGCTGTATAGATTGATGCCTCTCGTGCTGAAACAGGCATATTGGAGGTATTGACCACGAGGAGGGTCCTGTCCATAAGTTTGCGATCTGTCCACGCATCATCCAGCAGATGAAATTCTTCGATCATTTCCGCTATTTCATTTCCCCGTTCACCACAACCGACATAAACGACTATGTCGGCTTCGGCATACTTGGCGATCGACTGTTCGAGTATGGTTTTTCCCGTACCAAATCCGCCCGGCATAATAGCAGTCCCCCCTTTACCAAAGGGGAACAAAAAGTCAATACACCGCTGACCTGTGACAAGCGGTTCAGTCGGTGAAAACTTTTTCCGGTACGGCATCGGTATCCTCACAGGCCACTCGTGATATCCAAAGATCTCTCTTCCATCTTCTAACTTCGCAACCGGATCATCAAGACAAAAGTCATCATGCCGTATCCATGATATTCGTCCTTCTCTCTCATCATGAAAAGCAATATAATGATTGAAATTATTTTCCATAACATACCCGATGATGTCTCCTGAAGTGACCGCTTCTCCGTTCTTTTTCGACGGGAAAAACCGCCATCGTATTGTATGGTCGAGCCCGGAGATGTCTGAACCTTTGGTAACAAAAGGACCGGTTTTTTCCTCGAGTCTCTTGAGCGGTCTTTGCAGTCCGTCAAACAGTGCTAATAAGAGTCCAGGGCCCAGTCTCGCATGAAAGGCCTTCCCGGTTCCGGATACCATTTCACCGATGCCAAGACCGCGGGTGTCCTCATAGACCTGAATAACCGCTTTATCCTTTTCCAGTCGCACGACTTCACCTGCAAGTCCTGCCTCTCCCACTGAGACCCGCTCATAAAGTTTCAGTCCTTTTATGGAAACGGTTACTGTCGGACCTGACAAACCGGTAATTCTGCCTTTCATATTTGCAGCCTCATATGATATCCAATCGCCCTCTGTATAAGACGGACAACATAGTCTTCAAGCTCAACCCCCGGCCGTACGGGAGCAGGAAGTGCCAGGAGCATTCCAGACCAGCGCTGCTCAATGGCAGTGAGACGAGCTTCGGGAATACTCCTTATCAGAGACTCTTCAACAATAACAAGGCCTGCATCGGTCTGATTGATAACCTTGAGAAGAACAGCTTCTATATCGTCTTCAGTAGCATCATACTGCGACAGCCCTGCCAGCTTGAATCCATATGCTGCGTTTCTGGTGGTTATGAATATTATCTGTCCCTTAAGGCTATCCATAGATCAATGATCCCTCAAGCATTTCTTTCTTTGCATCTCCTCGGTGAAGAACTATTCTGATGTTGAGTGCCTGGATATAACATCTCCAGAGATAGTCCAGAAGCAGGCCAACGC
>CP070737.1:56036-81534 GCA_020347665.1 Nitrospiraceae bacterium | reverse complement strand
TCCGGTTCGGGCAAAAGCAGTCTTGCAGTTGAAACACTTTTTAGAGCTCTTACAAAAATATTCAAGAAAAGTATGGAACGCCCTTTGCCGTATGACAAAATTGAAGGTAATGAGCAGTTAGAAAATGTGGCTTTAATTGACCAGTCCCCGATTGGCCGGAGTCCCCGTTCCAATCCTGTAACGTATCTGAAAATCTTTGATCATATCAGAAAGCTCTTTGCCGGACAGAGGGAAGCTAAGGCATATGGCTATGGACCCGGGTTTTTTTCTTTCAATGTTCCTGGAGGCAGATGTGAGACGTGCAAAGGAGAAGGATATGAATTGATGGAGATGTATTTTTTTGAGGATCTCTATATAACATGCGAAAAGTGCGGGGGGAAGAGATATAAACCTGAGGCACTGCGTATAACGTATAGAGAGAAGAATATTCATGACATATTGCATATGACGGTCGAAGAAGCTTGCATTCTCTTTAAAGATCACGCTGCAGTCCGTTCCAGGCTAGATTTACTCATGGATACCGGACTTGGTTATTTACGACTCGGCCAGCCGGCAACAACGCTGTCAGGCGGTGAGGCACAGAGACTGAAGATCTGTTCTGAATTAAGTGTATCTTCGAAAGAAAACCATCTTTATATTCTCGATGAACCGACAGTTGGTCTGCACTTCAAGGACATCTCCGCTTTGCTTATCGTATTGAACAGGCTTGTTGATTCCGGTAATACCGTGCTGGTTATAGAACATAACCTTGATGTCATTAAATCAGCAGACTGGATTATCGATCTCGGTCCTGAGGGCGGGGAAAAAGGAGGTCAGATAATCTTTGCGGGTACGCCTGCGGATCTTATCCATGCAGAAGATTCCTATACAGGAAGGTATCTTAATGACTATGTGTCCGGTTCGTTGAAAAATCGGAAACCATTACAGTATTCTGTTTAAACATGAAAAAATGTATCTTCATGATCCTGATGACAGCTCTCCTTTTCAGTTGTAAAGACAGGGCACCGGATGTTCAGAAAATAAATTATAAAATCGGATCTTTTGATCCGGCATATGGTGACGCTATTATTGCCGGTTCAATAGGGGAACCGAGTGTGCTTATCCCCATGCTCGCCGGGGACAGTGCATCACACGATGTTGCAGGTCTGATTTTTAACGGACTTATCAAATATGATACAGATCTATCTGTAATTGGTGATCTGGCAGAATCATGGGACATCTCACCCGATGGTCTTGTGATAACATTCTATCTAAAAAAAGGGATCAAATGGGCCGATGGAATAGAGTTCACTGCCGAAGATATCATGTTCGGATACAAGACTATTACGGATGAAAAAACTCCCACTGCGTACAAGGAAGATTACTTGCAGGTCAAAAAGGCAGAAGTGCTTGACAGATATACATTCCGGGCCACGTATGAGAAACCCTTTGCTCCGGCACTCACGTCATGGGGAAGTCTCGTGGTTCTTCCTAAACATCTTCTGGAAGGTAAAGACATTACAAAAGCAGATTTTAATAGAAATCCGATTGGCATGGGGCCTTTCATATTGAAAAAGTGGATTCCGGGACAAGAGATCACACTTAGTTCAAACAGAGGTTATTTTGAAGGGAGGCCGTATATCGACCGATATGTGTATCGTTTTATTCCTGATCCCGCGACAATGTTTCTGGAACTGCAAGCCGGTGGAATTGACATGATGGGTCTTTCTCCCATCCAATACACGAAACAGATAGAAACCGAATTCTTTGAGAGAAATTTTCAGGAATTCCGGTATCCAGTCTTTTCCTATACCTATATGGGATTCAATTTAAAACACCCGTGGTTTCAGGATAAGCGGGTACGTCAGGCCATTGCTCATGCAATTGATAAAAGCGAAATTATCGATGTTGTTCTTTTTGGTCTTGGCAGCCCGGCTACCGGACCGTACGTACCAAATACATGGCCATATAATCCAGTCGTCAAACAGTACGATTTCAATCCGGATAAAGCACAACAGCTCCTGAGGGAGGCCGGGTGGCAAGATACAGACGGTGATGGCATTGTTGACAAAGACGGTAATCCGTTCAAGTTTACGATTATTACGAATCTCGGTAATAATCTGCGAAAAAATTGTGCAACAATAATACAACAGCGGCTCAAAAAAATCGGAATCAAAGTTGAAATCAGAGTACTTGAATGGAGTGCTTTTATTAATGAGTTTATTGACAAAAGACGTTTCGAAGCGGTGATACTTGGATGGAGCATTGGGATTGACCCTGATCAGTATGATATCTGGCATTCAAGCAAGACAAAGGAAAAGGAATTTAATTTTGTCAGTTATAATAATCCAGAGGTTGACCAGCTTCTTGAGCAGGGCCGTCGGACGTTTGATATTGATGAGAGAAAGAAAGCATATTTCAGGATTCAGGAGATACTCGCGGATGAATTGCCGTATATATTTTTGTACGTACCAGACGCTTTGCCGATTGTTCACGCGCGATTTAAAGGAATAAAGCCTTCTCCGATCGGCATCAGTTATAATCTCCACAAATGGTATGTGCCACAAAAATTCCAGAAGCATAGTATAGAGCCCTGAATGGTCAGTTATATCATAAAGAGACTGCTGGAAATGATCCCGACACTTTTCGGCATAACGCTGCTTTCATTCTTTATTATTCATCTCGCTCCCGGCAAGCCGACCGATGTATTAACTGAGATGAATCCCAAAATAACCCCCGAAGCGCGAGAGCGACTCGAGAAGCTCTATGGTCTTGATAAACCGATAGTTGAGCAATACTGGGTTTGGCTCAAGAGGATCGTTTACCTGGACTTTGGGGTATCTTTTTCAACAGACAGAAGACCGGTGATAGAAAAGATATGGGACACAAAACAACCGTTCATGGAAAGAAGATTGTTTATTACTTTTATGATAAATGTCCTTTCGATGTTTGTTATTTTCCTTGTGGCAATACCCATTGGAGTTTCTTCTGCAACTCATCAGTATTCGCTGTACGACAAAATAACAACAACATTTGTTTTTGTCGGCTTTGCTACCCCGGCTTTCTGGCTTGCGCTCCTCCTCATGATATTTTTTGGTATATACCTCGACTGGCTGCCTATATCAGGGCTTAAATCAATGGATTACGAATCACTATCATTATTTGGAAAATCATGGGACAGGACACGTCATCTTATTCTGCCAGTTTTTGTATCCGCCTTTGGAGGACTTGCCGGGCTTTCACGTTTTATGAGAAGCAGCATGCTCGAAGTCATCCGGCAGGATTATGTTACCGTCGCTCGAGCCAAAGGGATATATGAAAGTAGCGTTATTTACAAGCATGCTTTCAGAAATGCTTTGCTTCCCATTATAACCCTTCTCGGCCTCTCCATCCCGGGTCTTATAGGAGGAAGCGTCATCTTCGAAAATATCTTCAGTATACCAGGAATGGGCCAACTGTTTTACATGAGTGTTATGATGAGGGACTATCCTCTTGTCATGGGCATTTTGACCATTGGAGCAATATTAACCCTCCTTGGAAATCTATTGGCCGATATCGGCTACATGGTTACTGATCCGAGAATTCGAGCTCAATAAGCCTATGGGAAATTATTCACCAACGAAAATATTCTGGCAAAGATTTAAACATAATAAGCTCGCAGTTGGAGGTGCGTTCATAGTCCTGTGTTTATTTATCGTTGCTTTCCTGGCCCCTTTTCTCTCTCCATATAACCCTAATGAGATAGACCGAAAGCAGATTCTTGAGTCACCCAGTATAGAGCATCCATTAGGAACTGACGAACTCGGCAGGGATTTATTGAGCAGAATGATTTCCGGAGCCCGCATATCCCTCCTCGTAGGATTTGTTGCCGTAGGTATTGCAACAATTATCGGAATGATACTAGGTGCGTTTTCAGGATATTATGGCGGCTGGCCAGAGAGAATCATCATGCGATTTATTGATATCATGCTCTCGATACCAACCTTCTTTTTAATTCTTGCTGTTATCGCTTTTATTGGGCCAAGCATATGGAATATCATGATCGTTATTGGCGTCACATCCTGGATGGGTGTTGCACGTCTTGTCAGGGCTGAATTTCTTTCAATAAAAGAACGGGAATATGTCCTGGCTGCGAAGGCCATGGGTGCGAGCGACTTGCGTATTATTTTCAGACATATCATGATCAACAGTCTTGCTCCGGTGCTTGTTTCTGCTGTTCTCGGTGTTGCCAGTGCAGTCCTTGTTGAATCAGCACTTAGTTTTCTCGGTATCGGTGTACAGCCACCCACTCCAAGCTGGGGGAATATTCTGACATCAGGTAAGGATAATATTGAAATAGCATGGTGGCTCTCTGTTTTTCCAGGCCTCGCAATCTTGATTACCGTACTTGGTTACAATCTGCTCGGCGAAGGAATCAGGGATGCGGTCGATCCGAGGCTCTGGGATGCAGAGAAAAAATAACCCGTGTCCTGTGTGATTACATCTGTAAAGATAATCGTGTATCATGGTAGTCAATGACAGAAAAAAGACTGAGAGATGCTGCCTCAACAACACCTGATCCTGAAAGATCTCTAAAGAATCTTCTTTCTTTTATTGCCGAGAACCCGTCAAGAAGCGAAGAACTGGAACCATACCTCAAAGAAGTTTCTCTGCTATTCAGCTATAGCCAGTTCCTGGCAAATTATGCCATCACCCATCCTGACCATCTGTTCGAAAGCGTGGGTACCATAGAAGTTTCTCCTGATCGGGAAACTCTTTCTCTTTTATTAAAAGAAATACTCGATCTTATACGGGAATCGCCGCCTTCACAAAAAGGATCCATCGATTTGTATATGCCTGCTATCCGAAAATTCAAAACGCAGCAACTGCTAAGAATTACGTTGCGAGACATTCTCCAAAAGGTTGACCTTGTTGAAACGATGCTCGAATTGAGCATCCTTGCCGATGTCATCATCGATGGTTCAGTGCAAATAATCAGGGATTCTTTCCGCGAAACCTATGGCTCACCTGCAGGTGATTCATTTTCTGTTGTTTCCCTGGGTAAGCTTGGCGGAGAAGAGCTCAATTTCAGTTCAGACGTAGACCTTATGTTTGTCTACGGGCCAGAGCAGGGAGAAACATCAGGCATAGTCAAGGATACCGGAGTGACGGTGAACAGAATCTCTACCCATGAATATTACTGCAAGATCGGAGAAGCGATCACCCGTTTTTTGTCGCTTAACACTGATGCTGGTTTCGCGTACCGCGTCGATCTCAGGCTGAGGCCTGAGGGTCAGCGGGGGGCCATAGCCCTGTCCCTAAGAAGTTATGAGATCTATTATGAATCATGGGGAAGGGCATGGGAACGGGCCATGCTCCTCAGAGCCCGACCTGCTGCTGGTGATAGTGCCCTGGGGACCGATTTCCTTGAAATGATCAGCCCGTTTGTATACAGAAAATACCTTGATTTCAGCTCCATAGATGAAATCAGAAGCCTGAAGAGCCGGATTGATTCCACATTTAAAGAAGGAAATATAAAAAGAGGCTATGGCGGTATACGTGAAATCGAATTTTTTGCACAGGCCCTGCAGCTCATCTATGCAGGACGTGAACCTCTGTTACGAGAAAGAAGCCTTCTGAAAGTATTACACCGACTGCTTCAGAAAGCATTGATAGGCAATGAAGATTTTTTCCTGCTGTCCGAAAATTACCGTTTCCTGAGAGTTCTGGAACACCGACTGCAACAGGTAAATGATATTCAGACTCATACCCTGCCGTCTGATGAGTTTTCCCTGGATGTGATCGCCAGAAAAATGGGCTTTGATGCCAGAACGTTGTTTCTTTCTGATCTAGAAAAAAGAAGAAGGACGGTAAAAACTATTTATAATTCCTTATTTGCGGATCAAGAAAAGGATATCCCGGTAAGTGATACCTTCTTTGATGAGGAGTTCTCAGAACGCGAACTTCAGGACTATCTTTCTGATATGGGACTCAAGAATATAAATCGTGCAGCACGAAATATCAGTGCTATAAAAGATTCTATGTACACGTTTCAGACAATCCGCGGAAGAAAACTCCTTCAGAATATTCTTCCGGTATTTGTTGATGCCTCATTAAAGAGTGGTTCGCCTGATATGGCCCTGAATCACCTGCAGTCATTTGCGCATTTTCTCAGCACCAGAGAATCCTATATTGAGCGATTCAGCGAAAACAGAGAGCTCATTGATATGCTTACGTCTGTATTTTCTCAAAGTGAATATCTGTCGAAAATAATAATGAGTCGTCCCGAGTACCTTGAAATGATAGGCTTTCAGGATATAAGCGGAAAAAGTCTCCGCGCTTTAAAAGCAGAGATACAGACAATGCTTTTGGAAGGGTCCGCTGTAAATGCTGCTATCCGGTTAATCAAACAGATGGAAGAACTGCGGGTAGGACTGTTGTTTTTGAGAAAGAAAATCAGCATCCTTCACGTTACAAAGGCTTTAAGTAAAGCTGCCGAAGCTATCGTGTCCGCATGTTTGGAACAGTTGTCCGGAAACAGTGACGATCTGGCTGTCATCGGTTTAGGAAAACTGGGTGGGCGTGAACTCTCGTTTAATGCTGATCTTGATGTGGTCTTTGTCTCGCAAAGCGATATCAGTGCTGCAACGACAAAACCAGCGGAAAAATTTCTAAGAATGCTTATTTCTTATACTAAGGAAGGGATCGCGTACCGAGTGGATACCAGGCTCAGGCCGGAAGGCTCAAAAGGCCCGCTCGTTTCCTCTTTGGCAAGCTTTGAAACGTATTATGAAAAAGCGGCCGCATCCTGGGAGTTTCAGGCATTACTGAAGGCACGTCCGATAGCTGGAAACATGCGCACAGGTCGTTCCTTTATGCATATGGCACAGGATACGCTTCAATCAAGGGCACATGAAATATCAGCTTCAGGCATTAAACACATGAGAAAACGTATTATAAAAGAACTGTCTAAAGAGCCTGAAGGATATGACATAAAATTGGGGCCTGGCGGAATTGAAGAAATCGAGTTTACTGCCCAATATCTCCAGTTAAGCAATTGTCCGAGGAACAGAAAATTGTTGGTTCAGGGGACACTGGATGCCATATACCGGTTAAGGAGTGCTGAAATATTAAACAGAAAGGATGCCGAAATGTTGAAAAAAAATTACCTCTTTTACAGACAACTTGAAGCATTCCTGCGACTGCGTGGTGAACAGATTTTAAAAAAGGATGCTGACGTATTACAGACTGCTGCGAAATTCATGGATTGCCGGGATAGTAATGCATTTGGAAAAGATATCCTCTACAGGAGACAGACAACAGAGGAAATCAGTGCGCGCTATCTTCGTGACAGATAAATATACCTGCTATATATTTAAGACAATCCGCTGTATAACAATAAACCAGAATATAAAAACATAAATGATAAAGAAAAGAAACGGCACAAACAAAGAAATGTGCTTTGGCTGAATTGATCCAAGCTTGCCGTCTATGCTGAAGATATGACCTCTGGGAAATGAAAGAATTTCCTTTTGATCCGGACATTCGAGTTTGCCTATACCCGGACTGAAAAATGGCCTTAAACCAGAAAAAACATTTTCGCCTTCCCGGTTCATCTTTCTCTCGAAATATCTCATCTGGAAATATTTGACCTTCAGATTTAACTCTAATCGTGACGCATAGGAAGTCCAGTAGGTACTCACCGTCATGCCAACTATTAAACAGAACAACACAAGCATGATATCCAGGGATGACATCGTGGGAGCAAGTTGTTGCTTAACCGGGAAAATAGAGATAACCAACAATCCAAATATCACTATGTTAAGAAATAAGAATGTTAGTTCAGAAAAGTTAAGGCGCCTTTCCATTTCAGAAACCATGGACATGAGTGCCAGATATTTTCTTTCTGTCGATTCATCAGCTTTTTCTATTTTCTCATCCATGTAGATATCCGCCAACCCAATATTTTATTTATAAAAACAATCCATTAAAATGCTGGCATATTATATGAAATCCAGACAAAATTCTCAATTACCAGCCCATCTATCAGGTACTCTTATTTCCTCTCTCCTTGCTGAGCTCGGTACAGATCCATAATTTCATCCCTTGTTATTACAGACTGCACGGCGTAGCCGAGCGATTCTATCTGTTCTCTCCCGCCCTCTTGTCTGTCCACCAGTGCTATCACAGATGCTATGTCAAGGCCGGCTTCCCGTGCCTTCTCAATCGCTTCAATCGTTGATTTTCCTGTTGTTATGACATCTTCGACAATAATTACACGGTCTCCTTCATTTATATTTCCCTCTATCCACTGCATCGTACCATGCGATTTAGCTGATTTTCTGACCACAAATGCCTCTATCGGCTGTCTTTTAGTATATGATGTGAATGCCACTGCAAAAGCAATAGGATCAGCGCCGAGCGTCAACCCGCCGATCCCTTTAATGGCCAAATCTTTCACCATTTCATAGACAACATGTCCAATCAGGTACATCCCCTCCGGATGCAGCGTAACCATTTTACAATTAAAATAATAGTTACTCAGAGAACCCGAGACAAGTTTGAACACTGGCTCTTCGCTGTATCGAAAGGACTTTTGAAAAACAAGTTCAGTAAGTTTTTGTTTCATAAAAAGAACCTCGCAAATAATTTGATTAGATATTATAATTGATACGCACTGAAAAGTAGTAAACAGAATTCCGTATCGTTGATTGACTTACGATACCAGGAATAGCTATTTTATGAGATGAAATTTATTTTGTTTGATATTGATGGCACACTTATCGATTCCGGAGGAGCCGGGACAAAATCGTTAAATTTAGCTTTCGAGGAACTGTTTTCCATTCAGGACGCATTTCAATCAATATCCATGGCTGGAAAAACAGACGTCCAAATTATCAAAGAAGGATTAAGAAAGCATGACATCAGTTCTGAGAACGGCGTTATTCCCCAATTGTGTAATCTCTACATCAGGCATCTGAAGCAGAATCTGGTTATCAGTAACGGATCGCTCAAGACAGGGATCAGGAATGCGCTATCAAAGCTTCACGCACATAAGGACGTTATCCTTGGATTGCTTACCGGCAATATAGAAGAGGGTGCACGTCTCAAGCTGGATCGTTTTGATCTGAATCGTTTTTTTGAAATTGGTGCGTTCGGAAGCGATCATGAAGACAGAAACAGCCTTCTGCCGGTAGCAATTCATAAGTTGGAGAAACACCGATATTTCAAAATTTCTCCAGAAGATTGTATTGTTATCGGTGATACTCCACGTGACGTTGACTGCACAAAACCGTACGGTGCTTTTTCAATCGCCGTTGCCACTGGACCGTATTCTTTTGCATCTCTGTCACATGCCGGGGCTGATCTTGTACTCAAAGATCTCGCGGATATCAATGGAATACTTCAGATACTCATTTCATCCCGCTAACATCGGAGGAAACCATGGCAAAAATTCTGGATGGCAAAAAACTTGCCCGCGCGATAAAAACTGACGTAAAAAAACAGGTCAAAACACTGAATAGCATCGGTGTTGACGTAGGGCTTGCCTTACTGCTTGTCGGAGCTAATCCTGCTTCAGTTCAGTATTTTCAGGCGACCATCCGTACTTGTAAAAAGGTCAGGATAACCGCTTATGAGTTCCGGCTCCCCCTAACGGTGTCCGTAAATGAAATTCTTAATGCTGTCCATTCAATCAATGAAGATGAACGTATTCATGGTCTCCTCATTCTCATGCCGCTCCCATCACATATCAATGCGAGAAGAGTAATAAACGCCGTCTCTCCTGAAAAAGATGTCGACGGACTCGGAGCGATTTCAGTTGGCAGGCTTGCCGCTGATGAGTCTACGTTTCAACTCTTCGCGAGTTCGCCGGAAATAGTGAAACAGCACTCGCACTTTATGCATTCCATATGGAGCTTTTTGCCATGCACTCCATTCGGTGTTATGAGGCTTCTGGAACATCATAAAGTTAGTCTGAAAGGAAAACATGCCGCTGTCATCGGCAAGAGCCTCGCTGTCGGCAAGCCTCTGGCAACAATGTTACTCGCCAAAGAAGCAACGGTATCGATCTGTCACAGGGAAACAAGCAATCTCTCACATTATACCCAACACGCAGATATTCTCTGTACAGCAACCGGAAAAGCTGGTCTTATCAGGGGTTCAATGGTAAAGAAAGGCTCGGTCATAGTCGATATCGGGATATCTATCGCTAAGAATGGATCCATCACTGGTGATGTAGATTTTGAATCAGTATCAAAACAGGCTTCAATGATCACACCCGTTCCCGGCGGTGTCGGCCCGGTAACCATTGCAATGCTTCTGGAAAATACCGTAAGATCTGCCCAGCGTAATGAGCTTTTTAAGAGTCCCCTGATGATTTAACAATGATCAATTGTTACAATAGAAATCTATGTCCAAACTCCGCCTTTCTTCAGACTTTGAGCCAAAGGGAGATCAGCCAGAGGCCATCGAAAAACTCTCACGTGGTATCAGGAGTAACAAGCATCATCAGGTTTTGCTGGGAGTAACCGGCTCGGGCAAGACTTTTACTGTTGCGCATGTAATAGCCAATATAAACAGACCCACGTTAATTATAGCTCATAATAAAACTCTTGCTGCTCAGTTGTACGGAGAATTCAAGGAACTCTTCCCTGACAATGCCGTTGAATTCTTTGTAAGTTACTATGATTACTATCAGCCTGAAGCATATATACCGACAACGGATACCTATATTGAAAAGGATGCCCTCATTAATGACGATATAGACAGATTACGGCATTCAGCAACAAGGGCTGTACTTGAACGGAGAGATGTTATTGTTGTGGCATCAGTATCCTGTATCTATGGCATAGGCTCACCACAGGACTACATCGATATGCACCTGCTTATTGAGGAACACATGCAGTCGGAGCGGGATACGTTATTGTCACAATTGGTCTCGATGCAATACGAAAGAATGAGCACGGAATTCAAGAGAGGGATGTTCAGGGTAAGAGGAGATACGGTAGAAATATATCCATCGTTTTCACTTGACAGAGTAATCAGGGTTGAATTCTTCGGGGATATAATAGAATCCCTTTATGAGGTTGACCCGCTCACAGGAAACAGATTACGGAAGATCGAGAAGATTTCCCTGTTTCCGAATAGCCACTGGCTGACGCCTCCGAATCGCTTGGAAGCTGCTCTCGTGAGCATCGAAAAAGAAATGATAGATTCTGTCAATATGTTGCTGAGGCAAGGCAAAACGGTTGAAGCACATAGGATCGAAGAAAAGACGCGCTTTGATCTTGAAATGTTGAAAGAATTTCATTACTGCCATGGCATTGAGAACTATTCGCGACATCTCAGCGGAAGGCCTGCTGGCGAGCCACCCTATACCTTGATCGATTACTTTTCAAAGGATTTGCTTATCGTTATTGACGAATCTCATGCGACCATGCCTCAACTGAGGGGCATGTACGAAGGAGATCGATCAAGAAAACAGACGCTGGTCAATTTTGGGTTCAGACTCCCCTCGGCTCTCGACAACAGGCCGCTGAAGCTGGGCGAATTTGAAGAAAGGGTTTCTCAGGCGTTGTATGTCTCGGCAACGCCCGGACACTACGAAATCGATAAATCAGAAGGTACCATTATTGAACAGATCATAAGACCAACCGGCCTTATAGATCCCAAGCCCTCGGTTCGGCCGGTATCCGGTCAGGTCGATGACCTGCTATCGGAAATAAAGAACAGGGTTCAGAAAAAAGAGCGCGTTCTCGTGACAACGCTCACAAAAAAACTGGCTGAAGATTTAACAGAGTATTATACCCAGTTCGGGATTAAGGCACGATATCTTCATTCTGACATCGATACCCTTGACAGAGTAGAAATCATACGGGATCTCCGCCTTGGTATCTTTGATGTCCTCGTTGGTGTGAACCTCTTGAGAGAAGGACTGGATATCCCCGAAGTGTCACTGGTCGCAATCCTGGACGCTGATAAAGAAGGGTTTCTCCGGTCTGAGCGGTCTTTGATACAGACTACCGGCAGGGCCGCCCGGAATATAAATGGAGAAGTTATTTTTTACGCTGACATCCTCACCGGATCACTCAAGAGGGCGTTGAAAGAAACTGAACGGAGACGTCTCATCCAGGAAGAATATAACCGGCAAATGGATATAAAACCTCATACGATACAGAGCTCCATAAAGGATATCACGAAAACGATATACGAATCAGATTATTGGACGATCCCGATGACCGTAGCAGAAGATGAAGCGGAGTATACTGGTGATGTCCAATCGTTAAAGCAACTTGAAACTGAGATGAAAAAAGCGGCCAAAGATCTGGAATTTGAGAAAGCCGCTCACATACGAGATAGAATTACAGCGCTTAAGAATAGAATGATTGCTTTAGGAATGAAAGATTAATCGAATTTTTCTTTTTCCTTAAGTTTTGCCTTCAATATTTCGCCGAGACTTCCGAAGCCACCGGATAATTCCTCGGTTTTTCTGACTTCATCGCGGTATTCTTCATATTCTTTCTGGGCTTCTTTGTCGAGAACAGCCTTACGGCTCAGACGGACCTTATTGCTGCTCTTATCGACTTCAATGACAATCGCCGGCATTTCACTTCCCGGAGGGAACAATTTTTTATGATCTGCTCCAACCGCAGTCCCCATTTCAGCATTTGGAATAAGACCGTTCAAGCCATTATTCATCTTTAGAAAAATACCGTACGGCATTATCTGATCAACGATACCATCAATGCGGTCACCAGCCTCAGGAAGGACTATTTTTTTAGGTTCTGCCTTCGGCTGAAGTGAAAGAGCAATTTTTCTGTTTTCATAATCGGTAGCAACGACATATGCTTCTACCTTTTGCCCGATTTCTACGACTTCTTTCGGGTGATTAATACGTCTGCCTGTGCCCAGATTCGAAATATGAATTAATCCGTCAACACCCGGCTGAAGTCTGACAAAGGCCCCAAAAGGCACCAGTCGGACAATTGTACCGGTTATTCTGCTCCCAACAGGATATGTATCAGAAACACCCTCCCAGGGATCAGGCTGTGTTGCCTTTATGCTGAATACCAAACGATCATTCTCCCAGTCAAGAGACAGGATTTTTGCGGTAACTTCCTGTCCTATAGAGACAACTTCTCCCGGATGACTTATTCTGTCCCAGGATATTTCTCTCGCAGGTACAAAGCCATCAATTCCACCAAGATCAACAAAACAGCCGAATTTCTGTATCGAACTTACGACAGCCGTCACTTTCATTCCTTCTTCAAGGGTATTCTGAAGCCGCTCAGTCCTGGCCTGCTTTTCCTGGTCTATTAAAACACGTCTTGAAACAACAATATTACGGCCGTCATCCTTGAACTCTAACACCATAAAGGGAAATTCTTTTCCGATATATTTACGGGCATCACGATCAGCTTTTACATCAATTTGCGAATATGGGCAAAAACATTTGACTCCTCCAACCGATATTTCAAAGCCTCCCTTGATGCTCCGCTTCACTTCTCCGTCAATAGGCAGTCCAGCTTTATGTGCATCACGGATTACGGTTACTTTTCTGGCTGGATATCCATGAATGAGGGTAGTAAGTCTACGAATTCCATCCTTGATTGATAAGAAGTATGCCTCTACCTCATCTCCTGGTTGAACCTGAAGCTCTCCTGCTTCGTTTCGGAACTCGCCAGAATCAATCACTCCTTCAGTTTTGCCAGGAAGATCTATGTAAACATGATCATTGGATACACTGATTATCCGTGCACTCACTTTTTGTCCGGGAGAGAGTCTTACTGGCAGATAGCCGCTTTTATTCAGCAAATGTTCGAACGTCTCATCTTCACCTGTGCTTATACTCGATTCATTGTCTTCAAAAGCATCCGGCTGTGTATCGTCAATATTCATGAAAATAAACCCCTAAAAGATTCAAAAATAGCATTATGTATGTATGATTTGTCTTTTTGTTTATCTGGCAACATTTGATTAGTCAGTCATTTTAGAATATCATGAACCTTTGAGTCAATTTACTGAAATTACAGGGGAGTTCAAAGTGCACCTCATCAGCTTCAGTCATGAGCAGTGAAGTATATCAGCTTTCGGAATCACGCCCTGCCTCACAATTATTATCTTATTGTCTATTATATCGATAATCGTTGATGGTAATGTACCGGATGTGCTTCCGCCATCGATGAGCAGATCTATCCCATCTTTAAAGTATCGGAACACCTGATCTGCATTTTCTGCAGGCGGCATCCCTGAGATATTGGCACTTGTAGCGGTGATGGGAAACTCAAGTGACTGAGCAAGCCTGAGACCAATAGAGCCCCCTGGCATCCGTACCGCAACTTTTTCTGTGCCCGCTGTAATAAGGTTGTGAAGATTGCTTCTTGCAGGAAAAAGAATTGTCAACGGGCCGGGCCAGAATCTATTCATCATCATCGCTGCGATATCATGAATTGAAGGCGTAACCAGTTTCAACAGTTTCTTGCTGCCTATAAGCAACGGTAGTGCGTGTTCCGTACTGCGCTGTTTCAATGTATAAATTCTGCGAAGAGCTGTTTCATCAGCATAATGGGTTCCGATCCCGTAAAAAGTTTCAGTAGGAAATGCTACAATCCCACCATCACGAATTAAGGCCGAAGCCTTTTGTACTGCATCATCAACATTATGTTCAGTAACTCTTATGACGTTCATCTCTTATCGCCCATGTGCCATTTTCGGTTTTAATCCCTTTAGAATTCCATACGTTTTCTCATACAGTACATTCCAGTGGCTGTCTTTTACACGGATTTCAAAGCCATGCGCCAGTAACCGCAGTTCATCCTTTTTCTTTCTGCACATGTCAAGGACACAGTGAGTCTCCAAAGCAACTTCTTCCGAAAAAACGAAGCGTATCGTGTCATCTGATTGACGTATCTGTCTCAATGAAAGTTCCCGGGCAGCTATTTTTAATCGCATGACATCCAGCAAATGTGTTATCTCTTCCGGAACCGGACCGAACCGGTCTTTCAGCTCAGATTCGAGGTTTATGATGTCTTTGTTATCTTTTAATGACGCAATGCGCCGGTATAAACTTAAGCGCACCGTAATATCATCCACATAATTATCGGGAATAAATGCGGATATTTTCAAATCTATTTCAGGGTCAAGCACTTCCTTCCGTTTTATGCCTTTCAGCTCCGCAACTGCCTGTTCTAGCATCTCGATGTACAGATCAAGGCCTATTTCCTGTATATGTCCTGACTGTTCAGGACCGAAGATGTTTCCTGCTCCTCTTATTTCAAGATCTTTCATCGCAAGCCTGAACCCGGCACCAAGGTAACTCATTTCCTGTATGGCGTGGAGTCTTTTTTTTGCCTCTTCTGTTATTGCTGATGCTCCGGGAATGAGAAAAAAAGCATGCGCTTTAACGTTACTGCGCCCCACGCGACCGCGCAATTGATACAGATCAGCAAGGCCAAGCTTATCAGCCCTGTTAATCACAATGGTATTTGCGCGAGGGATATCAAGCCCGGATCCAATTATTGACGTTGAAACAAGCACATCCAGTTCCCCTTCAAAAAATTGGACCATAATGTCTTCCAACTCCTTTTCAGGCATTCTCCCATGCGCTATGCCGACCGTAGCAGAAGGCACGATTTCTTGAATTCGTCCTGCAACGCTCTGTATATTCTGAATTCTGTTATGGACAAAAAATGTCTGGCCTTCTCTCTGCAACTCCCTCGTTACTGCATCTTTTACAAGTTCATCGTTAAATCTCGTGACGATACTCTTGACCGCAAGCCTCTCCTCAGGAGGTGTTTCAATAACACTCATATCCCGGATTCCCGAAAGAGCCATATGAAGCGTCCGCGGTATTGGCGTTGCCGTCAGGGTAAGCACATCAACATGTATTGCCAGATCTTTCATTTTTTCTTTCTGTCCAACACCGAAGCGATGTTCTTCATCTATGATAAGCAGGCCTAACCCGGAGAACTGCATCTTCTTGGTTATCAGGCTATGAGTCCCTATGATTATATCGATCTCTCCTCGTGCTACGGCTTTCAATGTTTCTGAATTCTCTTTTTTAGACTTAAATCTGCTTACAAAATCGATCGTTATCGGAAATCCTGAAAAACGCTGAGTGAACGTTCTGAAGTGCTGTTCAGCAAGTATCGTCGTCGGCACAAGCACCGCGACCTGCCGGTTATCATAGACTGATTTAAACGCTGCCCGCATCGCTACTTCAGTCTTACCGTATCCGACATCTCCGCACAGGAGCCGGTCCATAGGCCTATTGGATTCCATGTCTCTTTTAATGTCGTTAATTGCGCGTATCTGATCGGGCGTTTCCTCATAATCAAAGAAACTATCAAACTCCCGGTGGAGTTCAGAATCTGCACTGCAGGCAAACCCCTTCATCGCCCTTCTGTCTGCATAGAGAGACATCAAGTTTGCCGCTAACTTATTAATTTTCTTTCTTGCCCTCGCCTTCTTCTTCTGCCATGTTTTCCCCCCCAGTCTGTCTATTGTCGGAACAGTTCCTTCTCTTGAATGATATTTCGATATGAGCTGTATATTCTCTACAGGAATGTAAAGTCGTCCGTCTGCATACGCAATCACGAGAAGCTCCAGCTCCGATTCATGTACTGTCTGTCTTACCATTCCTGAAAATCTTCCGATTCCATGTTGCCTGTGTACTACAAAATCACCTTCAGTTATATCATCAAGTGAAAAAAGAAGATTCGAAACTTTTGACTGTAATAATGGTCTGAAGGAGGGCCGCTTACCAAAAACCTCTCTTTCCGTAAGAATAAGAAGACCCTGTAAGAAAAGGCCGGATGAAAGCTTTCCCAAGGCAATTGAACAGTCGCCTTTGTAATGGAAGATTTCCCGGGTATCGATCAGCGGAATAAGGCTATCGTTTTCCAGAAAGATATCCTTCAGGCGTTCAGCCTGCCCCAGCGATGAGGCAATTATTACTACCCGGTTTTTTGCGCTCAGGTCCTTTATATTTGCAACAAATGCTCCCAACCCCCTTCTCTCAGCTGGTAAAATACCATGGCCTGATATCGACAGCATTCCTGCATCACGATATTCATATTGAGAGAACCTGTTATGCGCATCTGTTTCCGAAAGCACATCTGTATTGAAAGGATATCTCGAAAGTACTTGAGTATCCTGTGGCAGGTCGCTTCCGGAACTGTCAGAGTCAAGACAATAGTACGTTCTGTCTCCAACGACATCAGCTATACGGTTTATTTCATCCGGACCTGATGACGGATATATTACACATTCATTAAGAACCTCTTCTGAACGTTGCGTATCAACTACAAAACTTTTTATTTCATCAATTTCATCCCCGAAAAAAGATATTCTCAGAGGGATATCGGCTGTTGACGGATACACATCGGTAATCCATTCTCTCCGACTATATTCTCCCTTTTCAACTACCATTGATACACGCCTGTAACCAAGGCCGATGAGCGATTGCTCAAGCTCGTTTCTTACCTTTCTGTCCCCCTTTTTGATTTTCAGCAGAATCTTTTCTGCAGATTTCTTATCCCATAAAGGACTGCGTATATTCTTTGCTGATGTAACCAGAGAGTCAGTTTTTTTCAGATTATAGATAAGTTTTGTCCTGCAGCCAGCGCTTGCCGGACCGTTCAGGTCGGGAAGAAACAGCACCTGTTCACCACGCAATACATCCCGGTAAAAAGCAATATCTGCAAAAAATGTTTTTGCCTTTTCTTCGTCTTTAGCTATGGCAACAAAAGGCTTGCCCTGAAGAGCTAAAAAGAGGGCTGCCGATGAGCCGGTAAGATTATAGACGTGAGATTTTATTCCTGATAGTTTCTCAAATTGATGAAATGAATGGAGCTCCACACTCTAATGAGATATCTTTTTTATTTTTTCGATTATTCCTGACGTAGAAATACCTTTCACATAGGGTAGAGAGCGTGTCACATGGACAATGTCATGCCCGATAATCTGCTTTTTTTTCCAGTCTCCACCCTTAACAAGAATATCAGGTTTCAAGGCCTTTATGAGCATATAGGGAGTCAGCTCACGAAAAATGGTAATATAGTCAATCATCGACAGAGCCTCAAGAACTTCTGCTCTTCTTTTTTCAGAATTGACCGGCCTTCCCGGTTTAATTCCGGATACAGATGTATCCGAGTTCAGACCAACGATAAGAACATCTCCCAAACGCTTCGCTCTTTTTAAGTACCGTATATGTCCCGCATGGATGATATCAAAACACCCATTGGTAAAAACAATCTTGTTGCCCTCTCCGCGGAGTCTTTTGCATATCTGGGCAAGATCCCTTCTCTTTTTAAGTTTTTTCATGGAGAGAATACACGTGCGTTAATTTAGCTTGTGCTTTTTCGAGAATGGACCGGTCTCCTTTAAAGCTAATCATCTGTAACGCCCTTTCAAGCGGAATCCATTGAGCATCATCCACTTCGCGATCGTGCTGTGACGTCAGGCCATTCACATATTCCATAAGATAAAAATGTACTGTCTTTCTGCACTTGGCATTTTCTTTCTTTATATAATACCAGTATGAAATATCCCCCAGCTTTGCTATTATCCTGCCGGACAAACCGGTCTCCTCTTGAACCTCTCTGACAGCAGTAATTTCAGGCGTTTCTCCCTTATCAATGATGCCCTTCGGAAGGCACCATTCTTTTCCGCCTTTCACGGAAACCAATGCCACTTCGTACTGACTGCCGACAATCCTGAAGATGACGCCTCCTGAGGATGCCTGCTGTTTTAAAGAAGCCGGTCTCACAAGAGCGTTCTCCGGTCGTACTGAACATTACAATCAAAATGCATGGAACTCATAATACACTCTGCTACCTGACTGAGCAGACACGGATTCAACTGTTTATCGCCTTAATAATTTCCGGTTTCAGTCTTAAGGGTTTCAGATTTCTTCCAACACAGGCAAGCTTGACGATAGCCTTGACCAGTTGCTCTTCTGTATTTTCTCTGGAAACGACGTGTCTGAATACAATCGATACCGGTCCAGTTTTTTCAATTTCGCTCCCTACCAGCAGATTATCTCCGTAAACGCCCGGCGAGATATAGGAAAGTGATGCCTCTGCCACAATGAAATATATTCCGTCATCCATCAATTCCCTCAGGCTAATTCCCTTAGATTCAAGGAAGTCTGTCCTCGCTCGTTCAAGATATCTGAGGTAATTAGCATAATAGACGACTCCTCCGCAGTCCGTGTCTTCATAATATATTTTTACTTTGATAAAATGATTCATCAGGGAAACATCTTGCCGGTTATGAGTCTTACAATGTCATTGTAAAATACAAATACTAAAAGCGTCAGGATTAAGGCAAGCCCGATTTTCTGAGCAAAAACCATTACTTGTTCACTCAGGGGTTTGCGCCGAACAGCCTCTATTCCGAGAAACAATAAATGCCCGCCGTCCAGGATAGGAATGGGCAGGAGGTTTAGTACACCGAGATTTATACTGATAATAGCCATGAAGAAGAAAAAATCAAGGGCTCCTTTTGAAGCCTGTTGACCAGCCATCTGGACTATCAGGATAGGTCCTCCTATAGTGTCGGCAGGAAGGACTCGCTGAAACAGTTTCACGATCGTCAATAGGGTAAACGCTGTTAATTCATACGTTCTTTTGACACCGAGAGATAACGCCTCGAACAGCGGATATCTTTTAATGACATTATGCCCGACCGGCTTAATCCCTATAAGCCCGACTGTTTTTTCCTCAAGCCCGCCATACTGTACCGTCTTTTTTTCAGGAGTAATCACGAGATCAATCAACTCACCATTTCTCTGTATGGTAAAACTGAGCGGTTGATTAGGATTATTATGAATAATTTCAGTCATGTCCTGCCATGTATGAAGCGGAGTGCCTTCTATTTCCATAACAATGTCACCCTTCATAAGACCCGCTTCATCAGCAGGAGTCCCACTCATAACATCACCGATGCGTGCATATAAGAGCGGAGAAGCGCCGATAGTCCACACCTCTGTTTTTTCACCAAAAATATTCTTGTCCTCATCAAGCGAAGGAGTTACTGAAACCCGGAGATGATCTTTATCTCGTTGCACCGTAAAAAGAAGCGTCTTTCCTGAGCTTTCACGAATAGCGGTCTCAATGTCATTCCAGTCGCGCACATCAGTTCCGTTGATAGTGATTACTCTGTCTCCCGTAACGAGACCCGCGCTGCTGGCCGGAGAGTCTGCAACAATTTTACCTATTTCTGGAGAAGGGACGGGAACTCCTTTCATGAATATAAAAAAGAAGATAATCGTGGCAAAAGATATGTTGAATAGTGGGCCAAAAAAAACAATTGCAAACCTCTTCCATACCGACTGATAATTGAATGCTCTGTGTTTTTCTGATTCCGCAAGCTCTTCCCCGGGATTTTCTCCGAGCATCTTTACGTAACCGCCGAGCGGTATGGCAGCAATACGGTATTCGGTTTCGCCAAAGGTTTTGCCTAATATTTTTGGCCCAAATCCAAGCGAAAATTTGAGAACTTTTACACCAAGGATTTTTGCAATAATAAAATGGCCCAGTTCATGAACGAATATCAGTATGCCGAGTAATAACAGTGCGTATACAATTAACATCTCTGAATTTCCTGAACGATTTTTTCCGCTTTTTCCTTACCCCACCTGTCAGCTTCAAGTACATCCTCAAGATCACGGGGGTATTTGACCTGATGATCATCAATAGCTCTTCTTATGATAACAGATATGTCATGAAATCCTATCCGGTTCTCCAGAAACGCCTGCACTGCCACTTCATTTGAGGCGTTCAGAATGCACGGCGCTGTCCCGCCAGTCTGTATTGCATGGTAAGCGTATGACAAGCATGGGAATTTTTCACGATCCGGTTTACTGAAGGTAAGTGAATCGATTTTATCAAGTTCAAGCCTGTGTATCGGATTACTGATTCTGTCTGGATACTGCAAAGCATACGATATTGGTCCCCGCATATCAGGTATGGACATCTGCGCCAAAAAGCTTCGGTCTCTGAATTCCACCATTGAATGAACAATGCTTTGGGGATGTATTAAAACGTCAATCTTTTCAGGGGGCATATCAAAAAGCCAGCAGGCCTCGATAACCTCAAACCCTTTATTCATCAGCGTTGCGGAATCAATCGTAATCTTTTTGCCCATTTTCCAGTTCGGATGCTGCAGGGCATCTTCTGCAGTAATATGATCAAGCTCTTCTTTGTTCTTATGTGCAAAGGGCCCGCCAGATGCCGTTAATACAAGTTTTTCGATATCCTTTTTATTGTGCCCTTCGATGCACTGAAATATTGCGCTATGTTCGCTGTCTATAGGAATAATCTGCGTCTTGTTATGGTTCAATTCGCTTACCATTATCTCACCGGCCATCACTAAAGCCTCTTTATTTGCAAGACCTATTTTTTTCCCCGATTTGATGGCCGTCAGCGTCGGAATGAGTCCTGCCGATCCCACTATTGCAGACACTACAAAGTCCACATCATCGTGCGACGCAATACAATTTATTCCTTCCAAGCCAGACAGTATCTCAACACTACTGACCCGTTTGTTAAGAACATCCGCAGTTTCTTTATTTGCAACTGATACAACCTCAGGCCTGTACATCCTTATCTGCTGCTCAAGCAGATCCAGGTTTCTTCCTGCTGCGAGTGCGACAACCCTGAAATAATCTGTATTCTGAGAAATGACATCTAGAGTACTCCGGCCGATTGATCCGGTAGAACCAAGAATAGCAATTTTTTTCATTATTTTTCATTATACTAAACCTCTGGCGGTAAAATCTTCATTTCAGTGTATTTGTAGGGTAATTCACTCGGGGCTATCTGAACAGTCCAAGGCTCAGACAGAGCCAGTAGAGAACAGGACCAGCAAACGTAACTCCATCGATCTTGTCAAGTACGCCACCATGACCAGGGATTAGCGCACTTGAATCTTTAATTCCCGCACTCCGCTTAAACAGAGATTCGACCAGATCACCGATTATTGTTACAGCACCTAAAACAAGACCGATCACAATCGCCCTCTCTACAGGAATATGTTTTAATAGTATTCCCTTCACCAGGAGAGCGCCTGCGATTCCTCCACACAGCGATCCAACACCGCCCTCGACTGTTTTGTGTGGACTTATATCTTCGTAGAGCTTCCTCTTCCCGATACTCGAACCAACATAATAGGCAAAACTGTCAGCTATCCAGACCGTTGTGAAAAGCAATATAATCCATGCAGGATTCATTTTTACCAGTGCGAGCTGAAACGTCAGGAGTCCCGGGAGATAGAGCAGCCCGAGTAATACCACGGAAATCTGAAAAGGGGCTTCAGGCAAAGCTTTTCTGTTTACGAGTCTTACTGCCGCGATAATCAGAACAGCCATAAAAAGTATGTCTATAAAATAATTCTTCTTCAGGAAAAAGACCGCGGGCATCAGTATCCCCAGTAACAGACCGGTATATTTTATAATTCCTCTGACCTTAAACATTGCATAATATTCCGCAAGCGCAATTGTAGAAAATAAAATCAGCAGAAAAAGAAAATATTCAGGTGGAAGATACATGATATAGAAATAGAAGAAGGGAAGAAAAAGTGCTGCTACTATAATACGCTTAAAATGCATTAGACCTCATATTTAAATTCCCAAAATGTCTTTCCCTGCCCTGAAAATCCTTCACAGCTTTTATAAATTCATCCTTATTGAAATCTGGCCATAAGGTTTCTGTAAAATAAAGTTCAGAATAAGCACATTGCCACAGCAGAAAATTGCTTAAACGCTTTTCTCCACTTGTTCTGATAATAAGGTCAGGAGAGGGTATACCTGCAGTATCAAGAAAAGAACTGAACAGCTCTTCCGTAACATCATCCGTTTTTATCTCTCTGTCAATAACCTTTCTGATAGCTCTGACCACCTCATCACTTCCGCTATAACTCAGTGCAGCAATTAATGTCATGCCTTTATTCGATACCGTGCGTTTCTCGGTATCCTCTATGAGAGCCCGGATATTATCAGGCAGACGGGATATATCCCCTATAGCCTTGAATTTGATTCCTTTGTCCAGGAGACTCATAATTTCATTCTTCAGATAATATTCAAGTATTTTCATAAGCGTATTGATCTCATTTTGCGGGCGTTTCCAGTTCTCATTCGAAAAAGCATAGAGCGTTAGGTATTGGATCCCGAATTCATCAGCGATTTCTGCTATCTCTTTAGCGCGCTCAGCCCCTCTCCTGTGACCTTCTATTCTCGGCAGGTCCTGCTGCGCCGCCCATCGGCCATTTCCATCCATAATGATTCCGATATGAACTGGAGTGCTTCCTTTCAGATCCATTGTGCTATCGTCCTTTTAGTGAATACATAGATAACATCCTACCGACCGGGTTTTTGCCTTTCAGTATATTTTTGAACTTTATTCCCAATAACGGACTCGATAATACCAGCATCTTGTCACCCACGATCGCAAAATCCAGAACCGTCCCGGCAATTTTGTTAATCAAAATGCTTTCCTCCATAGAAAAGCCATTCCACCAGTACCGTTTTATCCGGGAGCTTTTGAATCCTATGCCCTGCACCTGTTTCACCACAGGAATTCTTTCTACCACCAAAATTTCTCTAAACCTTTCAATGAGCCTGTCCTTAACCGCCCATTCTCCCGGTTCAGGGGAAACAGTAGTAGACCGTTTTTTGAACTTCCAGATAAATCCCCCTGTGCTCGCCCTACTTCTCCATGTTCTTATGCCGGTGGCTCCATACAGGTTTAAAAAACCGTTATCATCATATGCAAATATAATGTTTTCTTTTGAGTCACCCCTCAAGAAAACAAAATCATAAATATTCATATCTTTTGGAACATTGACTGTCGTATCAATCCGGTATTGCCCATCATATTTCATGGTAAAGATGTCACCGGAAAAACCATCGCGAGGTGAATAAGCCTGAAGCAGGAGATCATCTCCCATACTTCTCAGAAAATATTTGCCTTCCCACATTTTCTGGAATTCTGTCCCTGAAAGTTCGAAGAGGTATGATATCACCACACCACTTTCAAAAATCGTCACTCCTGTATCGGCATCAGGTAATTCGCTGTCGTCCCTAAACGTCGTAATAACGAGTTCATCTTTACCATTCCGGTTAAGATCGACTGAATCAATCCATATGTGATCACCGTGTCGAGCCTCATCCAGCTCCCAGAGAAACTGGAGATCGACTGAAGGCATATACATTTTCACTTCCTCGCCGTTGCTTAATGCAATTTCCGATGTGCCGTTACCATCAAAATCTCCGGTAGTAAGGAGTTTTGCATCCATCGGTAAATCGTATGCAAAAAGGACTTCATCACTCTGCGAAATAAAATATTCTTCACCGAATTTTAAATCCTTGGCTAAGGCCGTGTCGACTTTTATTTCCCGGTCAAAAAACCGTGCACCATCCTCCACCCAGAAGAGCTGTGTTTTCAGCAAAGTATCGCTTTCATCCGAACGGGCAGTTATCAGCAAAGCAACCTCAGCACCGAGTTTTTTCGCCTCTTCCAACACAGCCGACTTGTCGTTCGTTTCAAGGGAAGAATCCAGCATTTCAATCCTGCCGGTTTCCTTCAACCTCCGGTAATACTCATCCGCGATATTCCAGTCAATGTCCTCACTCTGGCAGAAGAACATTTTAATCTTGGTTTCCGATATCCGCACCGTATCTCCCGGTGCCGCTTCGCCTTCCATCAAAAACCCCGCGTACCCTTCCGGAAGGCCCTTTTCCAGCTCAACCTTGCCAACAATCGATTCAAATCTCCCCAGTAATTCTTTCGTAACGGGATGATAAAAGGGCTCACCCTTTCTTAAGACGTTGAAACGCATGTGAGGAAGAGCGGCACTCTCAGCGTCAATGCTCATGACGATATTCTTGCCATCAATGCTGATTATTTCGCCCCTAAGCGGTCTGAAATATGCCATGGTTTCTTTTTGCAGTGTATCAAACGGATCGGCTTCCGCATACACAAATGAACTCATCAGAAACAATGAAATTACAATAAGTGACTTTATTCTCACGTCATATCCTCTTCGAAATCCATTGTCAGTGCTAACTTCTTCATACCATTCAGTGCCACTCTCGAAACAAATAAAAAAGAGGTGCCCTGATATAGTCTTTCTATACCCTGCTCGGACAAGGAAACTGTTTCAACAGGATAATACCATACGGTTATCGGTTCGCTAAATTTGAAAGCAATCTTCATATTTAAAAACCTGTCGGCAAGATTGAACGCATCGATATGTTCACGTGTTCCGGTATTCCGTATATCCAGGTATTCCGTTCCCATTCTTATAAGTGCATGAGGAGATCCCAATAAAGAAATATTCATCTCAATAGCAAATAGTCCCGAGAATTCCCCCTGCAGCGCATAGTCAACCATAATACTCTGCGACTCCTTTATCTGAATTGATTTTGCTATCCTGAATTGATCCTGACGGACATTTCCGTCTCTCGAAAAAGAGAGCGCGATGTTTTTCTTGTCTTGCGCATAATCCATTGCATAAATGCCTGAAACAAAGTCACCGA
>CP070737.1:28996-55936 GCA_020347665.1 Nitrospiraceae bacterium | reverse complement strand
AGGGCGTGAATTTATTTCTTTTAGTTCTTTAAACATTAATGCCTCCAATTTTTATTTTCGTCTCTATGTACTAATTGCGGGCTGAATGCAGGAAGACAAACAGCAACATACTCAGCTCCATAAGCATAAGGTGTGCTATATTGTACCCATTCGCCTTTTGTAGCGACGAAAGCTTCTCCCCCCTTTATTTCAAATGTTTCTTCTTTCGTTTTTACACACAGAGTACCATTTAAAACTACGGTATATTCATCAAATTCCGGTGTTTGACCTGATTCTATCCAGCCTTCCGGGCTGTTCATTTTTGCAATACTTGTATCTTCAGTATTTGAATTCATGCGGCCAATAAACTCCTGAATGATTTTTGGTTTGTTCCCTTGTGCCTTTATTTCAGTTGGTTTTTCTATTTTTTTTGTCATCTTATTTATTCTCCTTATATTGTAACAACTGTTTCATAACCATCTTCTGGTTATCCTCTGATAGTTAGAGTATACATTACCAAAAGCACTCAAAAGTTTTTCCTCTTCGTACGGAATGAATACTCTGTCTATTATGATGAAGAACCCTATGGGAGCGAACATTGAGGGTATTGTTCCCATCAAGAATGATGCACCTGTCAACATAATAAGCATTCCAAGGTACATCGGATTTTGTGAATATTTGTATGCCCCGTTTGTAACAATCCGTGATGTTCTTGATGTAGGACATACAGCTGTATCTGATTTTCTGAACTGTAACCATGCCCATGTCATTACCGCAAAACCTAAGACAATGCTTACACCGGCTATCCATTGATACGGTATATACAAAAGTGTCTGAGGTGGTGAAAAAAACCATAGCCCAATTGAAATTGCCATTAAAACTATTGCTATCCTTGGCGGCCTGAATGAAAGTAACCTGTTCATATCTAATCTCCTTTTTTAGTTAATGTGCAGGGCTTTCAGATCTTATGAAAGCCCTTCGCTGTTTCTTGTTATTTGCTTCTACGTGCCTCAATGTTCCACTTTTGATCTCTGGCTTTTACCCTGCGCCTGCTAAAAGCAAACCACAGACCAATCATAATGGTTAATACGGGCCATAAGATACCGGACCCTCCTGCAGCAACCGGTATCCAGCCGACCTTCTTGGCAAGCCAGAATAATCCAACTACCGTAAGCAGTATTCCGGTCAGTTTGTGCCAGTTTCCGTGCAAGGTATGTCCTTTGATGCCTGTACTCATGCTTTCTTTTGTCATGATACCATCTCCTTTCAGTTTAGCTACTAAACTAATAAGCCAAAAAAATATTTAGCAGCCTTATTTGTGGTGCTCCTCCATTCTTTTCCTGCTCGAATCTAGAAACCCATTGATCCACCTGAACATATCTATAAGAAAGTCTATCTCCTCATCAGAATGTTTTTTGAGCTTATTATATAATGGTAATAAAGACTCCTCATTTATTTTTCTGTGCATCCTGTAGAGATCCGCTCCTTCCCTTGTAAGAGACAGAATCACTTCCTTTTCATTGTCGCTCTTCCTGCGGCGTCTTACCATGCCCTTTTTCTCCAGTTTGGAGACAACCTGCGAAACAGCCCCTTTTGTAACCCCGAGCGATTCAGCAAATTCCGTGATATTCATCTCCGGGTTCTCTCCTATATTGTCTATCATGTGCCTCTCTGAGTGATAGAGGGTGTGTCCCTTCTTCAACGTGAACGGTACTTTTTCAAGGGCATTGTACTTATTGACCATCTGTATAAGAAGGTCTGTAATCTCTTTGGCTGCCTTTTTCCTTTCCATGGTTATATAGTATAGCAGCTAAATAAAAAAGTCAAGGAAAAAATAATCTTATTTTACCAGGGTTATGTTTTTGGATCAGTTTTTTTAAAAATATTATTTCAGGTTTTCTTTTAAAACAACGTTGACTAACATGTCATCGTACTTCTCTTTTTCTTCTATCATCGGGATGTGAGCTGAGTTTTCAAAAATGATAAGTTCTTTCCCTTTTTCAGCTTCTAATCTTTCATAAAATATCTCAACAAGAACCGTAGGCGTGGCCATGTCATACCTGCCTTCAAAGAAATAAACAGGGATCTTGAAAGAGTGGATCTCCTTTGTAATATCGATATCGTTGATTTCATCCCACATTGCATTTGTAGAAAAATCCAGTCCTTTCATCATTAAATTTTCTAAACCTTCTGACAATGAATATTCAGGTGAAGTAAAAAAGCTCAGGAGAAGCCCTCCTATTTGCTTGATACTGTCATCATGGATCACTCCTCCCAATCGAAAAACATAGTTCTGCATTTTGAATAACCTTTCCGGGGTATCATAAGGTGGCGGGCCGATTTCTCTTATTGCATTTTGCGTTTTCACATCCCCGGATCTTTCAGCTTCTTCCACGATAAAATTATGCGATATTCTGAGCTGTTCATGGTGGTTTATAATTTGCCCGACTCCTACATAAGCATGTATTGTTTCCGGATATTTATGTGCAGTTTTAATTCCAATCACCGATCCCGATGAGTGCGCGACTAAAAAGACCTTTTGAACGCTAAATCTCTTTCGTATATATTCAATTAACTCATTACAGTCTTCAACAAATCTGTCTATGGTCATTGAACTCACGGGGATATCATGATCATATGATTTGCCGGCTCCTCGCTGGTCCCAATGGACAACTGTAAAATGTTTAATTAATTCAGCATCCTGATTGCGAGAACTTGGCATGCCCGGTGCCGGTGCTCCAGGGCCGCCATGTAAAAAAAGTAAAACCGGATTATTTTGATCTGTACTCCTGATGAATATCCATTGTTTTAAACCGCCCAGTGTGATCTCCTCCAGTGAACTTATGCCGTGAGGGGTTTCAATTTTGGTCGAACTTCTGAGAACCGTCTTGTACATGAATAAGCTGATAAGAACAAGTGATACAAGTCCTACGGAAATATACACTGTCCATTTAATGATCTTTAAGAACCTTTTCATCTCATTTCCCTTTTAACCTGTATTTCTAAAAACTGGGGACACGTTTTTAATTGAATTCTTGTCCCGTACCCAAAGCCATAAATCCTACGTGGTTTATGGTGAGTGGTATTTGGGATTTTCGCCCATGTAATCGGAAGGTTTATCTAACTGCATTGGTTTGAGACCCCTCCCAGATGAACCACTTACAATGAACTATCTAAAGTTCACAGCTACGGATTCACTGCTGGCTGCACACAGTCATCACGTAAACTGCGGTCAAGGGGCTTGTTGACTTGCGGGCATATGTAAGTTGGCATCGGCAAAATTATTTCTCAGGCAGACCAACGATTCAGTTGAATTAATGCGAACAGTTTTCCATAAATGTCAATAGTCAAACCTGACCCCGATATCAACTGCCTGAATTCCCGCGAAAAGGGTTATCGAAAGAGGGCATTTTTGATTTCTCACAAACCCCTTACACATCCCCAGCCCCTCAAATCTTATCAAATATTACAACAATTTATCATGAAAAGTGAACAGTCAATGTGATTCGTGTAATCGATTGCTGAAAGAAACAGATTCCCAAAGAAAGGAGGAGTAACAAATTCATGCCACATAGGATTGCCTGCCTATGATGACAGAGGAACTTTTCTTGCCAGTCCAATTCTTTTTTTTGAGTATTGATTGTTAGCCGTAAAATTTACCATAATGAAATCCGCCAGGTCTTCATAGGGGATCGCAATTCCGTTTAAATGTGCCATCATAATAAAGGGATGGGCGATGCGAGGAAGAAATTGAGTCCATGGCGCGACACTATAGGGCATTTCATCTATGGTCACTCGCAACTCGTCTGCATTGCCGGGTTGCCCGGAGAAAAACATAGGTCCTGGACAAACAAACGACCAGTCAAGATCTGTTTTTTTCAGAATATCATAATTTAACCGGTGGGTTCGGAATAAGGACGGCATGAAGGGCAAATCAGTGCCCATGATCTTGGTATGCGGGACGTCAAGGCCGGGAAGTCCACCCATCACCCATATTCTCCGGGCCTGAATGAGGTGTTTTTCAGCGCCAGTTACGATATTTTTGCATGTTCTATGAAAAATACGCGAGTCATTCCCTCCTACCGCAGTCACAAGTCCTTCATGCCCATGAATAGCATCTGCTACCGCAGCCGGGTCAAGAGCGTCACCGACATGCAACCCTATCTCCACCGGCACAACACCGCCGAAAATATCCCTTAACTTGGCCTCGTTGCGAACAAAGACGCTTATTTGATAACGGTGGCGCAAACCGGCTTGCACAAGCGCCCGCCCGACATTTCCAGTCGCCCCGAAGATAATAATCTTTTTTGGATTGTTGTTAGAGCGATCCATAAACTATCTAATTGCTAATGAGCGACCCCGATTCGGACCGATGAGAATGTTCAAATTCTACTCATGAGCACTCCAAATCTTAAATCAGCGGGTGCTTTTTTTGATATCCGCTACTCGCCTGTAAGCAAATCATAGTATAAAAGAAGCCCTATTTCCCGGGCTTTTAAAAAATTAATACAGCCTTGTATCTGTTATATTTCCTTAAACACCCTGAGACTCTCTCTTTGATCTCAGGAGTTTTAATGCGTTTGTTACCCTGTATCAGAAGTGATGCACATAGCGGACTGTAATCCGCGTTCCCTCTGTTCGGTTCTCAGCAGTTGTCTCGAAGAAGAGGTTTGCAAACAAGTGCTGTTCCTGCGAAATATGGAATACCATTCCAGGGCCTATGCCCAGCACCTTTTCCTTACGATCAGATACATCTTTACCGTCCACTTCTGTGTCGGTGGTCTGCTTCAGGTAATATCCGTTCACCCCTATACGCAGTCTTTTCGGGATCGCCTCGTAGCCCAATGTCATATTCGCGTGGACCGCCTGCCCAGCCTGGATATCGTCAGCTCCGGCGAAACCACGGTTAGGGTCATCGTTTTCAGCATTCCACAAATAATGCAGTCTAAGAGATGTGGTCAGACGGGGGGTGATGAATGCAGTAGCTGCCCAGTACGGGTTAAATGAAAAGAAATTACTACCCGGGTTCAGTTCTTTGTCGCTGTCATACTTTCCTGTCGGAAGGATAAGCTGCAGCTCGATGCGGTGCATGAATATTGGTCCTTTTTCGCCCATGATTGGATCCCATTGAATGAACGGCCCTATCAGGATATCACCGATACCAGTGCCGTTGTCTTCAGGGAAGGGGCCGGACTGGTCGTAGTCCGTGTTGAGGTACACAACCGGGATTATGAGGTCAATGCCCCATTTACCGCCGAACAGAAGAGGTTTGTTTGACTGATAAATGAACTGGGAAAGACTCACAAGCACATCGACTTCCGGATCCGGCAAGGGGAGTTCGTCACCGTCTGCATCGTTAAAGCTCGTGGAAGTGTAGTACTGCAGATATTGGGTGAAATATAAACCGGGTCCCGCCGGTGGCCCGCCGTCAAGAAAACTGGTGAATCCGAGGTTCACGGCAGGCAGGTCATAGGCATTTGCAGATGTCGGTAACAACAAACCGGTTGCACATATAGCTATTACTACAAGCGTTCTGATCATGACCATAAAAACCGCCTTTCATTACTGTCTTAAACAGGATTTGAAAAATCATATCAAAAAAGCTACTGATTGACAAGATAATTCTCTCAGGAATTATTGAGAAAAGGCTCCTCATCTTAATTTGTTTGGATCCTGAGTTTATCGAAGGGCCGAATACCATACACATCGTCGTTCGGCGCTGCTCACCATATCGGTTCGATATAACTCACCATTTGGATCGGAAAACAGGCTTTCAAGCCATGAGCTCAAAGCCGTAAACTCACAGTAGTTTTGCAGGAAAGTAATTCATGAGGAACCTCTGCGTAGCCGACCCTGTCCCTGCCTGTCCCGTTGGGCATTAAGTCCTTTACGGGATTGTCTAAGTTTTTTAAAGGACTTTACAGGGGCCTGACATCACAATGAGGGCCGTTGTATGAACCTGTGGAATACAGCTCCTCCAAATGCAATGATCACTTAATCAGCCTGTTAAATTCGTCACCCCAGTTCCAGGTGTAGGTAATCTTCTGCCCTGACAGAGAAAACCACTTGATGGTTATATTGGGCAGGCTCAGCACCGCACAGCAGTGGTTAAACCGTGTACTTCCGGGGTTGATCACCAACGTCTGCCCGAGTTGTTCGGCAAACACCTGATGGGTATGGCCAACGATCAGCACATCATGATCAAAGTGGGCCAGACGGTCTGTCCAGGCCTGTTTTTCTTCTTCAATGACAGTGCCATCTTGATCCAGCAGTCGCATACCTTCCGTCATAGACTGAGGCGGGCTCGCATGTACCAGGTACAGGCGCGTGCCTTCTATCTCTTCGTGAATGACCTGTGGCAGACTTTTTATATAGACATTTGTCGGTGACGCTTCCTTATGATTGGCCTTCTCAAGATACCACTGCTCATGGTTGCCTTTAATTACTCGGCAACCGTTGTCTTTCAGCAATACCGCTGTTTCATCCAGATGCTCCCCGTACCCGGCGATATCGCCAGTGCACCAGATCGCACCAACCTTTTCCTGTCTGAAGAGAGCCAGTGCTTCAGCCAGAGGTTCTGGCGTTGCATGGGGATCGCCGATTAAGCCAATTCTGGCCGATATAGTATCCATTGTACGTAAATAGTATATCAAACTCGCCGCCTGCAGAAAGGAGCACACGTACTGAAAAGACGATACACTTGTTTAAGACTTTCGCCTGCAAAACATTTGAACTCATCAATAAGAAAACGGATGATTACCTAATGAAATAGTTCATTCTAAAGGGAAGCTGAAGATTGATGAGTACGGCATGGGGAGGGATGGTTCGACAGGCTCACCATTCCCTGATAAAGCAGTATTCCCCAAAAATTATCCTTCTACATACTCAGGAATGGCTTTCCGAAATTTTCTTTAAACTTTTGACTTTACCGGTTATAAGTGCTTCCTTTTTTGCTCTGGACCATCCCTTCAATTGTCGCTCACGACTTTCAGCATCTTTTCGATATTTGAAGGTTTCTGAGTATTCAAATGTAATCGGTAGACGAGAACTTGTGTGCTGTGATACAAATCCATGACTATGCTCAGCCAAATGTCGATTCAATTCATTAGTCAATCCTACGTAATAAGAATCATCGTTGCATGTAACGATATATACGTGCCACATGATTGAAAGTATATCTCAATAAAACGAAAAGCCCAAGCTTGACCTTGAATTAAAAGGGATCTTTTATCTTCTTTTAAGGCCAATCCTGAGCTTGTCGAAGGATGGCTCCCGGGGAGGGATTCGAACCCCCGACAAAGTGGTTAACAGCCACCCGCTCTGCCGACTGAGCTACCCGGGAATCTTTATTTAACGTATTGAAAACGCCGCTAAAACTGAGAAATTAATTTTATAGTTATCCTTATTTTTTGTCAATTTAACAGAATTATCATGGTATGTTGTATGAATGCCCGAATGCTTTGATTTGGGAAAGATTGCCTTCCGGCAGGCAGGTTTTCACGGGTATCCAAACCAATGGAAACTGGATTCCCGATTGAGACCTCGGGAATGACATTTTATTGAATCTATAAAAGTCAGATGTAAAAGGATTGACGTCCCAGAGTATCTCTATCGTCCCAAGCTTACCAATGTCACACGACGATTCAGTGCTCTGCCGTCAGGACTGTCATTTGAAGAAATCGGCTGCTCTTCACCAAAACCTTTTACTTCAAAGTTGCCGCTCGAAAAACTATATTCTTCAACGAGGACCCTTACTACTGCAACCGCACGGCGATATGAGAGATCAAGATTATAGGTATCAGAGCCAATACTGTCACTATTACATTCAATATTAATAAATGATAACAGTTAGTTTTAACATTTCCTTAAAGTAAATTATTAGATAAAAAAAGAAAGGATTTGCCGCCGAAAAATATGTACATTCGCCTCAGGGGAGGACAGCCATTTCATTGAGATCCAGAGAGAGATCCTCAAGAAAGGGTTCATGCCCCGAAGCAATATAAAAGCGAGGCGCATGGCGCTTCAAGAGCGCCTCCTCCGAGGGTGTAGGCACGGTATCGCTCAGCGGATACTTCTGGTAGAACTCCTGAAATCCCTTGAGCATAGAAAACTGCTCATTACCCATGACCGTTAAAGGCAGGCAGGTTACCATCATGACAACGCACCCAATAACAGGGCCTGCCTTAGCTGTATCGCAGCTCCCAGAAATAAACGGACAACCATTGACATTTATTCCCTATCATAACAGGAAAAACGAGTGGGGACGGCTTGTTACATGCATCTCTGCAAAAAATAACGTGAGGAATCAAGATACAATGCCTGACCTCATATATTTAAGGAAACTGCTCTTCTGTTCTTTTTAATACGGGATATTCATAGTTTTTTCATAATTTTACTATATATTTTTAAATAAAGATGTATTAAAGGCGCTTAATCTATTTGGCATGAAGAAAAAGTATTCAGTACGGATAGCAGTTTTAACGACTTTCCTGTTATTTGCCCCGTTTCTTTCAGCTCACGCAGGTGAGGACGTAACGTTCTCGCAGAAGCAATATAAGGCAGGACAGCTTCTGGTTAAAAAACTCTGTCTGAATTGTCACAACGAAGCATCTGTTTCACAGAACAGGGTAAAACCCTGGAGTACTATAATCGCGCAGGCAACACACAATGATTTTCACGATAAGGTGACACAAGGGATTACACCTGTCATGCCGGGATTTCCTGAACTGAGCAAGGACCAGACAACTGCCATGTATGCTTATCTCCGTCACGGGGACAAGGCGACCAGTAAAAAAAGTGCTGTTTCTCCAAAGGCAAAAGCAGCTCCTCCAGGCGACAAAGCTCAAGTAACTGTCGCAGAGAGCGAACTCGAAAAAAACCTGAGCTCACAATTGCGGTGTCCGTGCTGCGGTAAGGCAGTGAAAGACTGTTCATGCGGTATGATTCCAAAAATCAGATCGCAAATCCGCGGCATGGAAAAAAGAGGCTTAGGGGAGGACAAGATAAAGGATGTCCTTGCAGAGAAGTATGGCAACAAGATTCTCCCTATAGCTGAAATTGATGAGACGCTTGACCCCGATCAATTTTACCAGGTGGCCAAGGCATATGATATTGCCAGGGACAACCCCGAGATCCTGGAGAAGATCACCTGTTTCTGCCCGTGCTACCGATCAGGTCATACCACCCTGCTTGACTGCTACAAGGATAAGCATGCTTCACGGTGCAATATATGCCTGGAAGAGGCGCTCCAGGCGCAGGAACTCTGTGAGCAGGGGGTTGAAGATGATGAGGTAGTTCAAACAATCCATGAAAAATTCCGTCCTAAAATCACTCCTGTTCAGAAGCATCGTGCAGTTAAATAACTGAGAAATATTGACAAGGGTTGAAAGGGTTTATGCCTGTTATGTTATCAGCAGGTTTATTTTTATATCAAATGTCATTACCAATAGAAAAATGAAAAAACGTATAAAAAATTAAAATTAAGAATAGTGAATGAAAATGCTAAGTATTGGGTGAACACTATGACAACTGAAACGGACAGAACAGAAAAACTGGAAAAACTGATCGAAAAATATGAAATTCTTAAAAAGGAAGTGATCCCGACAGAAAACGAGCTCAAGGCCGAGATTCTGGAAGTAAAGAAGAAGATCATAGACAGGGTGAGGGCCAGGGTAAGTTTTACCGGGGACCCGCTGAAGGATTTAAGTATTTTTACGTTCGGCATGGAATATAAGGATAATTATAAACAGCTATTAAACCTGAAAAACATCTTAAAAAACGCCGAAGGAGAATTCATGCTGATTCATGATACCAGTTATAATCTGATGATTAATGTAATGAAGGAAGCTGACCGGTGTTATATTCCTTTCCGTGTGGCAGCACTAGGTATTATCGACAGCAACCCGCTGGATGTCGGGTATGAGTACGACATTACCGGCGACAAGTATTATCTCAAATTGAGATTCCGTGACAGCGCCTATATCAGAGAATTGGAGGTAAAAGAACTCCCTAAGCTTGATAAATGGCTTAAAGTGCTTCCCACGTTCAGGGGGAAGAGCGGAGGCTTTACAGAGACGCCAGAGCCATTGAAGCTGATATTGCCTGAAAAGGATTATCATGCTTCAGAGGAATATATCAGACACATCTATGTTGATTATCAGGAGTCGGAATATTCTTCCGAAAAAGTGAAATCAGATAAAAAGGCCAAGAAGCCGTACTGGAGAGTTGCACCGGACAGGTTTGACGTAGGCAGGAATAAGATTGGTTCTGAGTCGGTAGTTGAGATTTTTGAAGAACAGGAATTTCCCAAAAAAGTCTATAAGGTATTTGCCCTTTATATAGGAAACGAGCAGGTAATGAAGCGGGCAGGGCTGGGCCTGAAAGAACCGAGTACCCTTCAGGAAATTTATAGTCTTTTAAATTCCGGCATAGACAAAGCCCAAAGCAAGACACTCATTTTTTAATCTGCTTTTTAGCGATAAAAAAAGGGGCAGGCTTATGTGGTGACATTCCGGTACTCACCCCAACTCGATCCTGATTGCGGAAAATGTTATCGTACAATATTGAGGAGTAAGGCGACCCTTCGACAGGCTCAGGATTAAAACGTTAAGTCGCAGGGCGATCACAGGACAATAAATCCCGTAAAACTTACGCCACGGGATAAAAAGGGGGTAAGGTTATGACGTATGAAATGAATTGTGATTGCGGAAAGACCGTGTCAGTAGAGGCTGAAAACAGGCAAGAGGCGATTGAGAAGATGAAAGAGCTTATGAATGAAGAAGCGATCAGGGAGCATATGGCAGCTGAACATCCCGGACAACCAGTGCCGCCAGTTGAACAGGCACACGCAATGATTGATCAGTACCTGAAAGAGGCAAGTTAGGAAAACAGAGATCTACAATTTTAGATTTTGGATTTCGGAATAGCGATTAACGACCACGTATAGATTTGCGATTTTGGATTTACCATTTTTGGAATTAAGCCATGTTTTCAGAAAGTGAGGAGTAAGAAATAAGGAGTAAGCAGAGCTGAAGGGCAGTAGAGGCACTGGATTCCCTGGTCGGAACCGGAGAATGACAATTTTTTTAAATCGGGTAACGACCGGTTTATTATGTTGTTGCCTACAGCCTACTTCTTACAGCCTTTTCGCTATGCTCTATGCGGCTTACCCCTGACGTTTTACATTAATAATCTCGGATCTTATAGCCGAAGCGGGTGATCGCGTCCTCGATTGCCTTGCGCGTCGCCACATCTTCATCATAGGTGACTGTTACCGTGCCGACCGAGACATCTGTTTCTGATACGCCCTCAATTATTGAGAGTGAATTCTTTATAAGGTCAGCACAATGACCGCAGTGCATACCTTCGACATTCAATGTTTCTACTTTCATATCACACCTCCCATATCCATGCTTCACTTATAGCATCAGGAAAAAAGGTGAAGGAAATATGAACACGTATTGATTTACGATTTTGGATTTTGGAATTCGGGTTTTTGATTTACGACGAAAGACAATAATGATGCATTAAATGAAATTGCTTCGCATGGCTCGCAATGACATGCAATACGGAACTGGATTCCCGGTCTCAGCCGGGAATGACATTTTTATATATAGGCATGGCGGTTTTATCGCTGAACGCTCTTTGCTTTTTGTCTTTTCGCTATGCGCTTTGCTCTATGCACTATGCGGCTTATCCCTTACGCCTAACCCCTGACCGCTTTTTTACTTGACAGTAAACGATCGTTCACCTTATACTATTTTTATGACAAAAGACCTGAGAGAAGATAAGCTCCGCTCACGGGTGAGGGAAATAGCGCGCTTTTATCACAAAAACAGCAGGATGCCGAGTTTTTCAGAGATCGGCGACCTCTGCGGACTCCGCTCAAAAAACGCGGTCTTCAAGCTCGTGAATAAGCTTGAGGGGCTTAAGGTGCTCGAACGGGACGGAAGAGGGAGGCTCAGACCGCGATCGCTGGCCCACACCGCACGGCTGCTCGGGACAGTAGAGGCGGGCTGGCCCAGCCCTGCTGAGGAAGAGCTTGCAGATACTATGTCGCTTGATGATTTCCTCATTAGAAATCCCCAGTCCACGTTTCTGCTCAAGGTGACCGGCGACTCCATGATCGATGCTGGTATACTCCCCGGCGACATGGTGCTGGTTGACAAGGGACTGACCCCGAAGAACGGGCATATTGTGATCGCTGAAGTAGACAATGAATGGACTATGAAATATCTGAAAAAACGCGGCAGCAGTGTAACGCTCCTGCCTGCCAACCCAAAGTACAAGCCGGTTAAACCGAAGCAGGAACTCAGGATCGCGGGCATTGTTACTGCAGTCATAAGAAAGTACGGGTAACCATGCAGCCAATAACCATTCGTTCATGGCCACAGGCCATCCTGCATGTTGATGCTGATGCCTTTTTTGCGTCCTGCGAACAGGTAGTCCACCCGGAACTGAAGGGCAAACCCGTAATTACCGGCAGGGAACGCGGCATTGTTGCTGCTGCGAGCTATGAGGCAAAGGCAAAGGGAGTCAAGACCGGGATGCGTCTTTCTGAAGCGCGCCGGGTCTGTCCCGAGGCTGTGGTCGTCCCGTCAGATTATGAAACCTACAGCCTTCTGTCTCTCCGGATGTACGAGATCTTCAGGCGTTTTTCTCCTGATGTGGAAGAGTACTCCATAGATGAGGCATTTGTTGATCTCACTGGCCTGAGAAGGACCTTTCACGGGCCATATGGAAAGATAGCCCGGAACATCCAGGAGACGGTCGAAAAAGAGCTTGGCCTTACAGTGTCGATCGGAGTGAGCCTTTCAAAGGTCCTGGCAAAGATTGCATCAAAACACGGTAAACCGCACGGTCTTACCCTCATACCCGGACGAGACATACACCGGTATCTCCTGCGCCTGCCGATCGAAAAGGTCTGGGGCATCGGGCCGAATACATCGGCATTCCTCAGGAAGTTTGGTATTACAACTGCTCTCGAATACGCGCGAAAAGACGAGCGTTTTATTAAAGGCCGTCTCTCAAAACCATACCAGGAGGTATGGCATGAACTGAACGGCAGGAATATCTACCCGGTTACAAATGAGCGGGAAGACTACCAGTCGATCAGCAAGACGCGCACCTTTACCCCTGCCTCGAGTCTTGCACCCTTTGTCTTTGCCCAGCTTTCAAAAAACCTTGAGAATGCCTGCATCAAGGCACGACGCCATGGGCTCGCAGCTACACGGCTCATTGTCTTTCTCAGGAGTCAGGACTTTCGGGAGAGCGGTGTGGAACTGAAACTGAACCGTGCAAGTGCCTACCCAACAGAACTCTATGCGCTCCTGCGGGAGGGGTTTCAGCAGGTATACCGCCCCCGCACGCGGTACCGCCTGACCGGGGTTGTGCTCGGCGGCCTGGAACCGGAACAGATTAGCCAGTACACCCTTTTTGATAATCCGGCAAAGATCGAGAAGATGTCCAGCCTCTATCAAGCGGTGGACACGCTCTCCAAGCGGTTTGGTAAACATACCCTCCATCATGCTGCGAGCCTGCCGACAAAACTGCAGGTGCAGCATGAGGGCGAACGGGGAGATATCCCCTCAAGAAAGAATAAACTTTTCAGGGGTGAAAACGAACGCCAGAGACTGGGCCTGCCCTTCCTGAACCATAAGGTGTGATCCCTGAACTGCAGAAGTTAAAAACAGTAAGTAATACCCTTCGATGAACTCAGGATAAAAAGCAGTAGGCAATGAACAGAAGAAAGCAAGAATATAACTGAAAATCATACAACCCTTTCAAGGTAGTTTGGCCACAGGCCTGAGCCTTTTTGTCTCAACTCTAGCCCGCCTCAGGCGGGCTAGGCCATCTTGGGTGGGTTAACCACGCCTTACTACACGACGGGCAAGACTGTCTCTTCTACTTACTGCTTACTTCTTACTGACTTAGTTAGTTTTTATGGCTCTGACCGAAGTAGAGCGACTCAAAATCCATAACGAGCATTTTCAGTGTGGCGATATGTTCGAGGTCGGTCGTCTGCTTGGCCTTCATGGCGTGCACCAGGATCTTGTGCAGTAAGATCAGCTTCTTTTCATAGTCTTTTGTATTGAACTTTATTCTCTGTGTCATAAAATACTGGGTAACAATATGCTGCAGTTCATTCGCGTGGTTTTCCTTGTTCGATATCCACCGCACGAGCTGATTATATTTTATGGGAGTCTGCCTGGAGCGTTCCGTTATCTGCTTCATCGATTTTTCGATGGTAGTAATATGTTCATTCATAAGGGTGATTCTTGCCTTATCATCATAGATGCCACAGGGGATTTCGCAGTGGGCGAATACAAATGACGCAGTGAATAATCCTATAAAGGCCGTAATGACCAATAAAGCACTTATCCTTTTCATAATATCCTCCTCTGTCCTCCATTTTTTACCATATCAAAGATACGGGACAGACCATAGTTACTATATTCTCCACCCATATGAGTGAAACAATATAATTCCTTTTGCTGTGCAGGGGTGCGGAAGAACCCTCCATCCCTATTGTCCCGCTTTTTTGAGCTTTCTGCAAGACATAAAATCCACAGTTTTTATCCGCCCTGTTGGTACGAAATCCGGGGCTAAGATCAGGCATAAACTTTTCTATTTCCTTCAGTTCGGGATATACTGTTACTCATGCTGGAGCGCTACTGTACTGAATACTGGGAATACGTTTTAAAACACAGTCCCACATTTGCGACGTATATCGGTGACCACCGTTATAATGACGCGCTCGAGGATCTGTCAGAAGCATCGATCAGAGCAGAGAATGACTACTTTAAAAAACTGCTTGCGAGCGTTGAAGAAATCGATTCGTCTTCTTTACCTGCTGAAGAGAAAATAAACCATCACCTCCTGCGGAAGACGCTGGATAATCATATCCGGTTCTATAAGTTTGGAACGCATTACATACCGATCAATCATCTCCAGGGTCCTCACCTTGATTTTCCCCAGATCATAGAGTTTCATCCTTTCAAGACAACACAGGACTTTGAACAGTTTACCGCGCGGCTCAAGGCATTCTCGCGGCAGACAGATCAAGTGATTGAACTGTTGCAGACAGGCATAAAGAAGAACATCAGTGCGTTCAGGAAGAGCATGAAGCATGTTATGGAGCAGGTCGAGATGTTCGCACGACATACTCCTGAGGAGAGCCCGCTGTATCAGCCCATATCCAGAATGGGAGACGGTTTTTCAGACAGTGAAAAGGATGAAATCAGCACCATGGTTCGGGATGCTATATCAGTGTCAGTAATACCTGCTTACCAGCGGCTGCATGAATATCTGAAAACAGAATATATGTCTCAGTCGCGAGAGCAGGAAGGTATATGGTCACTGCCTGACGGTGTTGACCTCTACCGGTTTTATGTGCAATACCATACCAGCACAGACCTTTCTCCTGAAGAGATCCATGAGCTCGGAATTCGCGAAGTTCGCATCATCGAAGATGAAATAAAAACGATTATGGGACAGATCGGTTTTAACGGAAGTGTCAGGGAATTTTCCGCATACCTGAAAAAAAAGAAGGACCTGTATCCGGAAACAGGACAGGAGATTCTTGATGCGTACCGAGAGGTTCTTTCTCATATGGATGAAAGACTTCCTGAATATTTTGGAAGACTCCCGAAAGCAGTGTACGCAGTGAAGGCGATAGAACACTACCGTGAAAAGACAGCACCTGCAGCCTATTACTATCCGCCGCCCAGGGACTTTTCACGGCCTGGGTATTTTTATGCCAACACCTATAAACCAGAACAGAGACCGAAATATGAGATGGAGGCTCTGTCCTACCATGAGGCAGTCCCCGGCCATCATCTCCAGGTAGCTATTATGCAGGAACTGGAGCACATTCCTGATTTCAGACGGCATGGAGGTTCAACTGCGTTCATTGAAGGCTGGGCGCTCTATGCAGAGAAGCTCTCACAGGAGATGGGATTCTATCGGGATCATTATGCTGAATACGGAAGGCTTTCGTTCGGGCTCTGGCGGGCGGTCCGGCTGGTTGTTGATACAGGACTCCATTTTTTTCAATGGGGTCGTGAAAAGGCTATTCAGTACTGTCAGGAGAATACGGGCCTTGAGGATCATGAAATAGAAATTGAGGTGGACCGTTATATCGCGATTCCCGGACAGGCGCTGTCCTACAAAATGGGGGAACTAAAGATGCTCGAGCTGAGGGATAAGGCACAGAATGTCCTTGGTTCGCGTTTTAATATCAGAAAATTCCACGACGGTCTCCTTGAACATGGCGCACTCCCGCTTGATATGCTGGAAGAGATAATGCAGGCATGGATTGAAAAAGAAGTATCCTGAAACGCACATCCAGATAAGACTTCATAATCAGTTCAATTCAATAACAGGGTAGACAGAGCCGGCAATGGGATAGAATCGACTCTCTTAGTACCTGTGGCGCTTATGGCGAGCCTTATGATGTTTATAACGCTTGGGATAATATTTTTTGTGAAGCTTGTGCCATGGCCCTTTATCTCTTTTACTGTAATACCATATCCCATCCCAGTAGTTATAATACATCCCGCCATAAAAATAGATATGTCTGTCAGGTACGACCACTATGGACGGCAGTGGACTGACAACCACGTGCGGAGGTGGCGCTACTACTACAGGCGGTCCAACTACAATATGAGCCGGAAGCGGCTCCAGATATGTTCCTTCCGGAGTAACATGTGCAACACATCCACATAACGCGCCTAATAAGATCATAAAAATAATGGTTCTTTTCATGAGAGGACCTCCTTCTGGTTATGTATCAGACCTCTTTCTCTTGACGGTCAGTGGAATCTAGCTAGATTGTAACACATTCCTCAGGGATTCAAGAAAAGGACAAATGTGCAAGCCCTTTACCGTAAATGTACTGCACCTGAAATAATTGTATTTATTCTATGAATTCATATGATTTCATAAAAACCTTTTTCAGGAGCTGGATATGGCGAAGCTATATATAATTACCCCTATTAATAATAATTATTTGACTCATTTTTCATTATATGGTCTCGTGAAAATAGAACCAAGGCACACTGTTTGCGACAAAGCACATGTGCGATTAACCGGAGAGGCAGAAGGGGAAAGGAGGGTGCCCAGTTTCACTTCAATCCCGTGATCGATGTGCGAATTTACGGGATTACTATTGGTGCTGATTGTGGTGTACTGCGAGTGGCTTTTGTATGGAGGATACCCTTCTCGTCGAACCAGAGTCGATCAATGCATATGATCCGGTTCCATCCCGGTGATCTGTCCTTCTGCTGGTGATACACCATCCATAAGGTTCCCGTGATATCCTCTGTCACACTCACGTGTCCGGGCCCGAAGATCCCTTTACCTTTTGTTACGATCGGATTGCCAGAGTATTTTTTGAACGGGCCGGTCGGGCTCTTCGCGGTCGCATAACCGATCGCGTATTCCTCTGAATCAGCGCTGCCTCCGGAATAGAGAAGATAATACAATCCCTTATGCTTCAGCATCCAGGGGGCCTCGGTAATCGGAACATGATCTTTCTCCCACGATTCACTTGGCTGGATGATCTGAACAGGCTCTCCTTTCTTTTTCAGGGGGGTCTCCATTGGCTGAACGTAAATCCTGAACGACGGATAAGTAGTATAAAAGAGATAGTAAGAACCATCGTCATCCTGAAACATATGGGCATCTATCGCATCTTTGATGAGCGTTCCCTGATCTTCAAATATCCCGTCAGGACGACGCGCTGTAGCTACTCCGATTCGTTTGTTAACCGTGTAATAAAGGTAAAACACTTTGTCTTCAGGATTATAAAAGACATCCGGCGCCCAGACACCGTGCTCGTCAGACCGAAATACCCGTGGTCCTTTTTTCCATCGAATCAGATCCCTTGAAATATAAACATCGTATCCGCGGTTGTCTCCGGTTGGATACAGATAATATATTCCTTCATACAGGATGACCGACGGATCGCCTATCCCGAGTATTCCTATATATCGCGCAGGATTCATCCTTCTGATCTCAATCGTCTCGACCAAAACCGGGTTTGTATAGGTGTTGTCGGCATTTACATTTTCGGGAGCGTAAGAACTGGTAATAAAGATACAGATGGCCAGAACAAAAATAAACCGGGACAGCATCATATTATCTCCCTTTTCCTTTCATTGTATTTTACTCTGATCAATAAAGAATTATCTTTTTGAGTAATAAACTATAAAAAATAAGGAGGCATATCTCATCGAATTTATACAACAAAATTATCATCAATATGCTTAGTATTGACATACACAAGGTAAGATGATAAGGTATAAAATAACAAACATAAGCTTCCGACAAGGGCAAACTACCTGTGAGGGTTAGGACGCAAAGCCACTGATCCCGAAGATGTTAGGTATTATATGGGATGGCAGGGCTGCCGAAGTAGTTTTAGCATGGTGAAACCTGTACCCTATGGTATGGGTTTTTTAATGGAACAAGAAAACGAAAAGATGGGAATCTGACAACGGGTAAAAAAGGGATAGCATAATGAGTAAGAAAATAATTATCGCAGATGATAATAGTTTTGTCTTAATGTATACCGGAATTCTTCTTAAACGATTCGAATTTCAGGCTCTGCCGGTTAAGAGCGGTGTAGAGGTATTACAGCAGATTGCATTAAAGGGTGCGGACGCGATCATGCTTGATGTTCATATGCAGACAATGGATGGGATCTCAGTACTCCGGCATTTGAAAGATGATAAAAAAACTGTTGACATACCGGTCATTATGATCTCGGTTGACAAAAGTGCGGAAACAGTTAATGTATGCAGGGAATTAGGCTGTTTTGACTATCTGTTTAAACCGATAAAAATAGAAATGCTTCATGAAGTTCTCCAAAAATGTTTTTATGGGAAAAAAGGCACAGACAGAAAGTATATCAGAGTACCCTTTAATAAGCGGGCAGTTGTCACTTATGAGGGAAAGAGTCATGAGCTTTTTGTAGAGAATATTTCTGAAGGGGGTATTTACGTTCGTAAACACGAGCCCTTGCCTGTGGGGAGTAAGGTCGATATTGTAATATCGCTCGAAGGAGGCGCTTTAGTTCGATCAAAAGGAGTTGTTGTACATGTTAATGACCTATTCGGTGATTTTTTAAAAATGTCACCAGGGATGGCAATACAATTCAGCGAGCTCGGCAAGCAGGAATCTGAGGCCTTCAATCAATATGTCCAGAAAGCAATTGCAAAGGACCTCTTGGAAGAACAGGAGGAAGAGGTTATAGAACAGTAACAGGAGCGGAAATAGAAACGCCTTCTCTATAATTTTTTGAGAATATGAATTCTTATTCTTTATGACTTAATTCAAGCTTTTATCAACTTAAGGTGAGTAAAACTAAATCTTAACTTGTCTTTTTTGTCAAGTCTCCGTTCATTTTCTTGTTTGCTTAAGAAACGTAACCCAAAGAAGGGCACTGTACAAACCGGATAATTCATCTATGAGCCGATTGTCTTTTGCTTCTGTTTTTTCTCTCCCTTGACCTAAACCCGCCATAGGCGGGGAACCCTTGGCCTGTGTTGGTTCGGGGATTGTCAGCATACGTAAAAAGCGGTATAGTGTAAATATGCCCGTACATAAATATATGATCATGCCGTTCGTGAGTATCATGCTTGTTTCAGGATTATGCTCGGAGTCCTTTGGCGAAACCTGTATGCCTACTAAAGAAGATATGCTCGGACCGTTTTATAAGCCTGATGCCCCGGTACGGTCGAGCGTGGGCAAAGGATATATCCTGAACGGAGTGGTCAAATCATCTTCTGACTGCAGCGCGATCAAGAATGCACAAATAGAATTCTGGCTTACCGGACCTGATGGAGAGTATGACGATGCCTATCGGGCAACGGTCTTTTCTGATGACAAAGGAAGATATGCCTTTGAAAGCAATCGTCCAAAGGGTTATTTTTTCCGTCCACCTCATATCCATATCCGTGTTTCTGCACGTGGATTTCAGACCTTGATCACCCAGCATTATCCTGAAAAAGACACGATCAGCGATATCTTTGATCTTGTCTTAATTCCTGAATAAAAACAGGGAGTTACCCATCGATAATTTTCTTTTATTTTACTTGACCAGCATGCCGAAGAGAGTTAGAATAAGAGTAGAAATAGGGCTTGCGGTGCCCTGTTTCAGATTGAACTTAGGGACTAAGCAAATTGTAAACGGGAGCAGGAGAAAGATGCGGTGAGCATGCCTCTATAAGTGAGGAGGAAGCCTAAAACATCTTCCAGAGCACCCACTTAGAAACAGACCTACAGTTCACCGTTACAGGGTAACCGCAGAAACTATATTGGAGCCATACGAAGGTAAAATGGTCATCCTTGTTATGCTTTGTGGCACACGGGGACGTGTCCAGGGTTGGGTTGTCCAAGGAAATTGACCTGAGTATGGTTCCATTTTTTTCTTCTTTGTCTTTTCTCCTAACCCCTAGCACCTTACGCTTCACCGTTTTCAGCCAATTGGCCTTTGCCTTTGTGTTTCTAAATCGGTTCGAATCCGGAAATAAGGAAACAGAAGACAGCGACCAGCATCAGAAGCATGATTATTATCCATTTTCCCTTGGTTCTCATCTCCGGCGTGGGAACATGGCGTCTGATACCGAAATCAGCAGGCTGGAGGGACCCCTGTTTGTGCAGATTCAGGACCTTTCGGGACAGATTGCGTACCCAGAAGGGAATAATGCCGTTAAACAGATATTCGCAAAAAAATGATTCCATCCTGCGGTCGGGTATATCATTTCCGAACCATTCGATATGGGCAATATGAAAGAACCGAAACTCAGAGATCTGAAGCAGGGATGATGCAAATGCAACGGAAAGACCGTCATCAGGTACACGCCGGGGATGTATAAGAGACTGCAGATGGTTCTTCATGTTATTAAAGAATAACCCAAATGATGGAACCAGCTTCATGTTGTCTGCACTCCTCTTTATTATATCTCAAAATATCATAAGCATATTTTATGCCAACAGAAATATCTTGAATAATAAGGAGAAAGACAGTCAGATGATAATGAGAATGACATATTTGTTGCCAAAATATGACAGGAATGTGTCTGTGTGGTCATAAGTCTCTGACACAACGGCTAAAATGGGTACATTCGTCCCCCTATAGCCTGTTTAATAATGAGGCATTAGTTTAGCGACATCCTCCTAACGATATTCACAAGTTCTTTCCCAGAGATAATATTTAAATAACCTCACCTGCGGGCATGGATTCTATTTTGGAAATGAGATTCTGAACAGTCTTTCTCTCAATCTGGATTCCTTTTTCATCACCGGCCTTTTCGAGTTCCTTCACATAACGCTGCAGTGCATTCATTACGGCAACAGCCTCCAAATTATCAATTTTCAAATTCATGGATTTATGCTCCTTTCTTTTTATAAGCCCCCTTATTAAGATTTTACTATAAGCAAGGAGTTTGTCAATCTCTAAATGAAAGTACTAAGAAATAAAGACTGTTAGGCAGGAAGAGTAAATCGCATCCTTCAAGCCATCGGCTGAGGCCATCGACAGTGAGCTCAGGCCGACCTGCTCGGTCGAAGTCTAAACTCAGGATATCAAGCGCATCCAGCCATTACCATTTAGCTCTGGCGGACAGGTAGAGCTTGACGCATAGCGAAAAAGTCGCTAGGGCGTAAGCTATAAAGACGGGGTTGCCCTCCTTAGGCAGGTTCAGCATGAGGCTAAGGTTGACAAACGTAAACGGCAAGGAGAACCCTTCGAGAAGTTCAAGATTCAAAAAAAGAACGCTTAATTTTTGAGTAAATCGGGAATATGGTACCGCCTAAAATCTTCAGGTATACTATTTATCTTCTCTTCATCTCTCATTTCTGTTGTATTAAGCTTATCAAACGCAATATCTGATTCCAGAATTTTCAGGATTATCTCGAGTTCCAGGACCTCTTTTCTTAATATGTCCCATGACAGGAGGGTCTTAATCATATCCCTGAAGAATGTTTTTTCATAATAATCGAGGCGATGTATCTGCTTTTTCCAGAAACTGAAGGGTCTCATCATATCTCCTTTGGGAACATAAAAATTCGTTGATCAATAATACCAATTTCAGTGGCACTCTGCTCTCTAAATGTTGCTCTCTTATAGGACTTTGTTGTTTCTGCTGGTTTTTTCCCGTTTTAGACTTTTTTGCCACGGGCTCTATTGTTTTTCTGATAGGCATCGGCAAACCGTTCGGTCTGTCTGCCGAGCAGATCAAGCCACCAGATCCAGATATCTTTTGCGAATACGCGGCATACACCGCCTTCCGTGAAGCGCCTCGGTGAGGTTTTCATCTGACTGCGGATAAGCTTCAGCTTTCCCACCCGATTGAGCATGACGCAAAAATGAGAAGCCTCCATAATACGCATAGCAGGATAGCCATGCAGTTGATCGAAGACTTCTTTTCGAACAAATATTCCCTGATCTCCAAAATAGCGGGGCCATATTCTGTATCGCAAACGGTTTACCAGTTCGACCATTCGTAACAGCAGACCGGTTCCATCGAACGCAAACTCAAACGCACCTCCCACAACGACCGGCTGTTGAAGGGCTTTCCTGATGAGATCGTCATAGCCTTTTGGCACGAGAGAGTCAGCATCCAGAAATAACAAGACATCACCGGTTGCAGAAGAGGCGCCCCTGTTCATCGCAGAAGCGCGACTGGAAAGATCAGCATCGTCCCGTACTACTATAGCGCCTGATTGTGTGGCAATGTCAGGAGTGTCATCAGATGATCCACAATCTGCTACGATGACCTCATGGGGACGCCAAACAGACCGATCGCGGACAGCTTGGATCGAAACTGGAAGATAGTGTGATTCATTCAGTGTCGGAATAATGATACTCAGTTTCATAAAAAATCAGTAGCAGGATTGTCTGAAAGAATTGCTGGTTACTTACGTGCCCGAAAAAGGGTCCCTTCAGTGAACGTGGACGTGGTCATACCGGTTGTTCCAACACACTCAACCCCAGTAAACCCGACACCTTTTAATAAATCAAGAAGATCCCTGACCGGGATCGCTCCTCCGACTCAATCAGACCAGGCATCCAGACTGCCCGCAACCTTGTCAGGCAGGTCCTCTTTCAAAACAATATCTGCAAACTGGAGACGGCCACCGGGTTTGAGTACCCGATAGATTTCGCTAAAGCTTTTTTCCTTTAGAGGGGAAAGGTTCAATACACCGTTAGAAGTGATTACGTCAAAGGTATGATCATTAAAGGGGATCGCTTCTGCACCTGCAACACGGATATCACTGTTTGTAATGCCTGCTTTCCCGAGATTCTTCCTGGCCTTCTCCGCCATTTCAGGTGTGATATCAATCCCACAGACTTTTCCCTTCTCACTAACGGCCCTGCCTGCTATGATAAGATCAAAGCCAGCTCCGCATCCAATATCCAGAACCGCCTCACCTTCGTTGAGCGGCCCGAGGGTAAAAGGGTTGCCAACACCACAGAACGATGAAACAAGATCATCTGACATCTCGTCGATCACAGATACGTCATAACCGAGCTTAAGAGTGCCTTCTTTCCCTGTAGGATATTTAAATTTTCCCTCAGCAGATCGAGAAACCTCTGCATATTTCTTACGCACTGCGTCCTGGATTTCCTGGAAACTCGGCTGTTTTGGTTTATTCAAAATCTTATCCAAGAATTTCATGCTAAGCCCTCCTGATGTCTCTTCATAAGCTTTATTTTAACAAAGCTACGGATTTCTTCATAGTCCTTACATCGTCCTCTTTACACTTTATGACGTACGTTTTAGACTAACCATATGGCACGGTGTCAGATATGTAATACATCATATAGTACGTTCTCAAAAGAATTAGGAGTATGTCTTTTATGTATACGGGAACATTCCGATGAAGCTATGGCTATTGTGATGGGTGCCCATGTAAAGTGCAGAAAGTCCTTTGGCCTGCCTGTAAATCCCCCAAAAGAACCGGACGGTGTACCATGTAACATCTGCGTTAATGAGTGCCGGATTCCAGAAGGAAAAGCAGGGTTTTGCGGGATACGTAAAAATATCAATGGCAGACTTGTAGGGGGGTCTCCTGATAAGGGAAGGTTTTCATGGTACTTTGACTTATTGCCTACAAACTGTGTCGCTGATTGGGTATGTCCCGGGGGTACGGGATGCGGTTATCCGGAATATGCCTACAATGCGGGCCCTGAGTATGGCTTCAAGAATCTAGCTGTCTTTTTTCAGGCATGTTCGTTCAACTGCCTATTCTGTCAGAACTGGCACTTTAAGCAGGAGTTACTCACTTCTCCTGAACGGTCTGTGCAGGAACTTGTTTCAGTTATTGATGAAAAGACATCCTGCATCTGTTATTTTGGCGGCGATCCAACACCGCAATTGCCGCTTGCACTGAAGGCATCACAACTGGCATGTGAACAAAAAAAGAACAGAATCCTCCGCATATGCTGGGAGACCAATGGTTCAATGAATTCCGCTCTTTTAGATGAGATGATCGAACTTGCTCTAAGTACTGGTGGTAGCATTAAATTCGATCTCAAGGCATGGGATGAGAATTTGCATATTGCCCTGACAGGCATTACCAACAAAAGAACAAAAGATAATTTCATCCATACGGAAGAACGCATGCGGACACGGGCTATTCCTCCACCGCTTCTTGCAAACACGCTTCTCGTGCCGGGATACATTGATGAGCAGGAGATAAGAAAAATTGCGAAATTCATCGCCTCAATAAATCCGGATATTCCTTACAGCATGCTCGCTTATTATCCCCATTTTTATATGCATGATCTGCCTTTGACTGAGAAGACATTTGCCGATCGCTGTCTCGCTATTGCGAGTGAGGAAGGTCTCAGGAACGTGCGCATCGGCAATAAGCATTTATTGTCTTAACCTTGAGAGGGCTAATTGACTAAAAAACCATAAACCATTGATGGCAGCTGGTTTCCCTTTAATTTATTGATTTATAAGTATTTTCATTCATTCCATCATGACTCATATTTCTATTGATTCTATTGTTTCCCATGCCGAGGGGGCACAAAAAGGGGCACAGTGGTTAACTGAGTTAATTAACCATGGCATCGTGGTTAAGCATATCAAAGCCTTATTAAGATGCAGGGATAATAGTAAGATACAAAGTACACCTGCAACTATTTAGTTTAAGCTAGTCGAAACAATTGAGGATTACTGATTGAATGAGATAATTTGAAAATGACTTCATGCACATTGTAACGCCGTCAGAATCTGCTAGAATGGTGTCAATAACGAAAGATAATCGATATCGTACCGGTGAACTTTCTAGACATGAAACATGACATAATAATCATTGGCTAAGGCATTGATGATCTTGCATGCGATTCTGCACTAGAGAATACGTCTGATGGCTTTTGAACAGCAAAAGGAGGCTTAAAGAGAAGTTTGAGTAACGACACATTCTGCAGCGATTTACCTACGAGGGCTAATCCGGAAATCGGTAAAATTCTCGTAACAGCACCTACCGGCTATGTCGGCGGTCGTCTCGTTCCAGAACTGTTAGCCAGAGGCTACTCGGTCAGAGTGATGGTGCGATCAGCGTCTTTGGAATATCAACAGCGATGGCCTGCTGCAGAGGTTGTAACAGCAGATATGTTTCAACCGGAAAATTTGAAAACTTGCATGGAAGGTGTTCACACAGCTTACTATCTCAGACAATCTTTTACTCTTCAGAACCTTAAAGATGATATATTTGCTGATATCCATATTGCCTCAATCTTCAGGAAGGCAGCTGAGGAAAAAGGGATCAAAAGAATTATTTATTTTGAAGCCCTCTCTAACATTATAAGCGCAAAGACAGACCCTATGAGAAGCAGGCTGGAGATAGCCAGGGAACTCGGAAAAGGCAATGTATCCATAACCGTTCTCCTTGCAGATATCATTATCGGATCCGGGAGTGCCTCATATGAATTTATAAAAAACCTTGTGAGAAAAGTTCCTGTTCTCATTATTCCAAAGTGGGCAACCAACAAGTGCAGGCCGATTGCGATCAGGGATGTTATCAAATACCTGGTGGGTGTACTAGAGGTTACTGAAACGTCTGGTAAAACGTTTGAGATTAGTGGAAAAGATATCCTGGCATATGAAATGATGCTCAGGATAATGGCAGAGATCTTTGGGAAGAAAAGACTCTTTATTCCTTTTCCTTTTTCCTTGATCGGCTTCTTGGCCTACGTAGGCAGTCTTCTTACGCCTGTTCCTGCTTCTATAAACAGGCAGAATTTGACGGCGATTAGAGATCTCGTTTTCCGTCCCGTCGATGACATTAATGATTTTTTATCGATACAAACATTATCTTATAAGGAAGCTGTTGTGCGAGCGATGTCACGTGAGGAGCAGGACGAAATACATACAAGGTGGACCGACAGTCATCCCGCAGGCCATGAACTTGCCCTAAAGCTCGGTGAACTCGAAGAACCTCCGCGATTCAGCCGTACTTATGTGCTAATAACGGAAAAGGATCCTTTTTCACTGTTTGATTCTGTCACCAGGGTCGGTGGCAAAGAAGGCTGGCTCTACAGCACCTGGATGTGGCAGGTAAGAGGAGTAGTTGATCGAATGCTTCTGGGTGTCGGTACATCACGCGGTAGAAGAAGTACGTCAAGCTTGAGAATCAATGATGTAGTTGACTTCTGGAGGGTTGAAGACATGATCCGCGATAAAATGCTCCTCCTGCGTGCGGAGATGAGATTGCCGGGTAAGGCCTGGTTGCAATTTACGATCGAACCGAAAGATGATAAGTATTCTCTTGCAGTAACTCCATATTTCCATACCAAAAATCTTTTCGGAAAAATGTACTGGTATGTTTTCCTTCCGTTTCACCATTCTATCTTCATCAATCTGCTTAAGGAAATCGCTAAAAGAAGCTAATACATAAAGCCCTGAGAAGCTTGAAGGTCAATTACATTTAACATTATCCTATTTA
>CP070737.1:0-28896 GCA_020347665.1 Nitrospiraceae bacterium | reverse complement strand
CGCTCACAGAATGATTGTACAGTCTTTTACAACAGGTTTGCAGTTTAAAGATCTTTCTCCGATTAAAAGTATAATGTTAGAAGGTTTTTTAAAATCATTCCAAACACCGAATATTGAGAAAGCAAGTAGTGCACTTAAGTTACGAGCACCGAGATTTAAGATGCAGTTATCGGAAAAAGCAGAATTGTATTATCTGAGGTTCTCGATGGTTAAGAAGATAAGTATCGGGGGGATGCTTATTAAAACAAATTCTGCATTTTTATCGGGAAAGACGATGACCCTGGCTCTTGTTTTAGCACGTGAAGATTTGCTCACTGAATTACAAGGAAGAGTGGCGTCAATCATGCCAGTCGCTTCTGATGGTGAGCACTTTTTTAACATAGGCATTGAATTTCTCAATGTGAACGAGCGGAATCAGGTACAACTCAAAAGATTTATACAGTTAGGTGCTCTGGAGTAAAACAAAGTCCTTCCTCCTCCGCACAAATATGCTATAAAAGAGATTAAGAAGGTAAGGCAGGAGAATTTGCTGCTTCCTGGGTCTGAGAACCCTGACTATAGAGTGTTCCCTGCCTCCCGGAGCCATGATAAGATGATTGGGCCGAAGAATGGATCTCTATTATTGATAAAGAGGAACTATTGTATATGGAGATTACAACGAACGCACCGAAGGGGGTCAGGCCCGCCAGAGACTGATAAATCCTCCGTAAGGATTATTTAATAGATATAAAACATAACAATTTGTTATCTATTGCGTGCCGCCCGGGGAGGGTGCCGTTGTGCCGGCTACTCCGGCGGTCAGCGTAAATCGCATAGCTTCTTCAACACTCATATCCAGGGTCTGGACTGCGCTCCGGGGTATCAGAAATGTATAGCCGCCAATCATGTAACTCAACGGCAAATAAACGAGGATACTGCCTTCATCCTGAAAGTCTTTTGGCAAGCGTTCCGGAATCGCCTGCGTAACAAACCCGATGACTTTCATGCCGGTATCCCCGATCGTTACCGCCACCACCTGCTCGAACTCCTTTTTTTTGGTCGGAGAGAAATAATCAAAAAAATCGCGGATTGCCCGATAAACCGTATTAATCAATGGCATGCGGTATAGGAGCTGTTCACCCTTGGCAAACAACCGTTGAACTACATAGGTACGCATGAGCAGTCCCACCACGAATACCAATGCCAGACTGGCTATCAGGCCCACGCCAGGCCAGTACAGGTTTTCCGGAAGCAGGCGCAAGATCGTTCCGCCCAGCAATGACTCCGCAGTTACCGCAAGCCAGTAGAGCAGATACAGTGTGAGCACCAGTGGCAGAATGGTCACCAGCCCGGTCAGAATATTTCTGCTTATGAATTTCACCATCTTGACCTCCTCTGTTTCACGGTATATTGGTTAATCTTCGTATCGCGTCTAATATCGTCTTTTCAACAAAAAAAGAGCCTTATGAATGCTGACAAACCTGCTTCCAAATTTCAGTATATCACAAGTGTAGATAACAGGCAGCATTGAACCTCTTTATAACATTGGCTTTGAGAAAATCTAGCAATGTCAACTACGAGAAAAACTTTGCAATGGTAATGGCGGACGTCATCCGGATAAAGCTAATCTGCCACAGGAAAGGGTTCCCCTTGGCCTTCCAATCGTCTACTTCTCTTCCCGAAGTATTATTTTCCGAAGGTGCGTATGCAAATGCGGCTGTTTATTTTCATTTATTGATTCTTCAAAGACAACTCATATATAACAAAGTTCTCCGACTTCATTAGCGTTAACAATGGTGCCTTTTATCACATTAGTCTTTAACAAACCCGCTGTTGTTATAAAACTTATTTCCACGGTTACAGCAGTCCCTTTGGCAGGCATACAATCAGCATATAATCCGATGCCGGGAAAGGAAATGCATGCGACAGTTCTGTCGATGGTCTTCGCGTCTCTGTTTCCGGTGTATGAAATTCTCGCTGATGCTGCGATGGGAACTCTCTTATTTCTCCGCTGGTCTTTTTCCACAACATTACCTCATCATAATTATTTTAGGCCCTTATAATATAATTAATCGCTGCACTCGAGTATATCAGAAACTCGTTATTAAGCAAGAATTTTACCTGTAAGATAACGAATTACCTACGAAGAAAATGTCCATAAAAGGATAAATAATCAATCACCTATTCGTGCTCTATATGGAACGGAATGCTCCATGCCTAGCCAATCTCCTCAATAAACTCCCGGACCATCTTTCTCAGCTTTCTGTCAAACAATATACCGGCGTGATTGAACGGAACAAGATAATGATTGTCGCACCAAGGGATTGATGAGCTTTCTGCTGAAACAATACCATCGCCCATATTTTTTTTCAGTTCCAGAGGGTATATCTTTTTTGGAATAATTTTCTCAAATATGTCAGGCACAGAAACAATGGTCTCCGGGCATAGGAGCCATTTCTTTTTATCACCTCTTCCTGATGCTGTCCATTTCCACCGGTAGAGACTGAACAGAGCTGGGCTTGTGCCTCCGATGGTCATATATCTCACGTTGTTCAATCTTTTATCCTGCAGGGACCTGAAGAAATCTGAATCAGGAAGCAGTTCAACCGCCGCCCTGCTTGCGAGAAGATCATGGGTCCGCTTGAGCACTTTTTTGAGCATGCCCCGTGACTTTACCTGTGTCAACAGCGGGGCAATAAGCGGTGCGAGCGGAGACAGATACACAGCGAGTCTGGCAATGGAGCTGCCCTGATGCGGGGTGCTGATGGTGATGAGTCCTTTGACGCGGTCATCACCCTGCATGAGGTACTTTCGTGCTATAAGTCCTCCCCTGCTATGCCCGACCAGAATAATGCTGTTTTTATGCTGATCCCTGACATAATTGATGACCTCACCCAATTCGATTACTGCAGTGTTTATTTCCCCTACCGGTCGTTTCTGGCTCCAGGTGGCAACCGTGTATCCTGATGACTGCATATCGTGAAACAAGGTCAATAATGCTTCGGGATAGATACCGGTCGTAACGCCAGGAAATACGGGTCCGGGACGTCTTCTGCTGTAGCCGAAATCCTGCTCCAGAGGTTTCTTTGAAAGAAGAGCGGTGAGCGGGAGTAAGCCGCTGAACATCGTGCATTCTGAAGGATTAATCCATATGGCCTTGTCTATTGCGAGACCGTGAATGAAGAGTACGGCCGGTCTTTCTTTGTTGCCGATATGGACTATGATATCTGTTTTCATGATTGTCAGTCTAAAGTCATAGTTAGAATATATAGTAATAAATACTATATATATTTATCATATAATTTTCTGTTGACAAACAGACAGATAACTTGGTATAAAAATAACTCGCTTATCTGTCTTTATAAATCCAATGGATGGGAGGGGAATTATGAAACTGGCTGTATTTGTAAGTGACCTTACGCTTACGAATGATATCCTCAGCAGGCTCAAGAAAGACAATCTGGGTATCATTCTTGTTCAAAACGGTGTCTACCACGCCACAAACAAGGTCGACGGAAAGACCTCGGCCCTGCTGGATCAGGCGCCCAAGATTTATGCCCTTTCTGAAGATATCCAGATCCGGGGCATGAAGGACTCTGACGTGGATTCACGGGTAAAGGTCGTTGACTACGGCGGTCTCGTGGATGTAATTTTCAATGAATTTGATAAACTAGCTTGGTTTTAGGAGGTGACACCATGGGTACGTTAACGATAGGATGTTTTCCGGGACTTGTTGGTTCTATGGCATATGATTTTTCTTTGAAGCTGGCGGAGGCAGCTGTTGATAAAGGACATAAAGTGAATATCTGGTTTTCAGGGAATGCGACAGGATCAGTAAAAGCAAATCAGAAGCACCTGAAAGACTATTCAACCGGTGAAAAATATATCAAGACACTGCTCGAAAAAGGTGTTGAGATCTGCACCTGCGAAGCCTGTACTGTGGCGCGGGGAGTGAAAAAAGACGAAGGTATTGAAGGGGTGCAGTGGAATGCAATGCACTGGTATCTTGCAAAAATCCATGGCTCGGACAGAGTCCTGCAGATAGGGGGTGAATAAGATGGGTGATGTGAAACTTTCATTTGTTGTACACAAACCGCAGTATAAAGGTGAAACATCCCGACTGGCTATTACCCACGCAATAGCGTATCAAACCGTTGAGATTCTCCTTGACGATGGCGATACCGTAACCCCGACATTATGTTTTATCGGCGAAGGCGTGCTCGGATTTGATAAAGACCAGAAGGCCATGGATTTATATGGCATTACCAGCACTGAGGCCCATCTAAAGAATTGCCTTCTTGTTGATCTCAACGTGATGATGTGCAAGGAAGACATGGAAAAATATGGAATTTCCGAAGATGTGCTCCCCGATGCCGATGAAATGGGCGCGGATATGAAGGTTCAGGTTGTACCATATGCTGAAATTGAAAAGACTATGGAAGAAGCACAGCATGTACTGTTCTTTTAATAATAAAAAGGGTCAAAAACCTATAAGGAGGTTGTACTAATGAGTGAGCTCAGCGGTCAAACACCTACCCAGACACTTGACGTACTCGGAAGGGTATGTCCGTATCCTCTGGTGTTGTCCAAGAAAGCTATTGAAAAACTGGACAGTGGTCAGATTCTCAAGGTGCTCTGTGATGCACCAGCATCAGCAGAAGATTCTCTCCCGAAATGGGCTGAAAAACAGGGTCATAAGTTCGAAGCCATTAAGAAAGAGGGAGAAGAGACCTGGGATATTTATATCCAGAAGGCTTGAAGACTGTAGAGCTGGAGGGCCGTTTCATGAACGACTCTCCAGCTTAATAACGGAACAACGATCAAAACCTGCAATCCTTCTTCCCCGGTATACCGCTGATTGTCCAAAACGTATTTATTCTTTTAGTATGTAGGATATTCGGATTTCTATGTCCCCCCTGACATGGGGAAAAGGCGCAGCTGCCAGAATGGTCTTTTTAGCTGCTGAGTCAAGGATCCTCGACCCGGAGCTTCTGATAATGCGGATCTGCTCAGGATTGCCTGCCTGATCTATGGTGAACGCTGTTGTTACAGCGCCCTGAATGCCCCTCTTCTTTGCCAGAAAGGGGTACTGCTTTGCTTTTTCAATGGCTTTCTGGATTGCACGGAGATAATCCGTATCACCGCTGCCTCCATGCTCGACAGATGATGAAAGAAGACTCCCGGCATGTCCTGAACCCACATCTTCTATCCCTTTTTTGGTCAGGCCGCGACTATCAGATTTCTCCTGAGAATGTCCACCGTACCATGGTGTGATTACAGGACGTGCGGACAGCGCAGTCTGTTCTGAATCCTGTATTCGTTTTTTTGTTGTTGCTTCTGATGACTGCTCAGCAAATACCGGCCTTTCCATGTCCTCTGCATGTTCAACCTGATTCATGTTGCCAAGAGGTCTCATATCGGTTTTATGTATGTCCTTATCGAACAGGGGATAAGAGTCAACTGCCTTTTTGCTCCCGGATATTTCTGCCTTCCGCATCTTCTGCCTGTGCTGATCCTTTCCCCTGGCAGGGATAACACGGTCACCTGACGTTTCAGAGTACAAGGCTTCTTCTACAAATGATACGACTATGAAATTCTTTTTATCTCCAATAATATTCCATCCGGCTATAACAACAGATACAGCAACCAGGGCATGGAATAGTATTGAAAATACTATATTTCTTTTAAGTGTCAGCATCGTTACAATGATATTCTGATGCCTCCGTAAAAGTTCCTTTCAGGAGCAGGATAAAATTTAATATTCCCTGAGGATGCTCCAAAGGCTCCATATTCAGAATATTCTTTATTGAATATATTATTTACCCCAATATAGGCAGTAATCATTTTATATTTATAAGAGCATTTCATATCTGCTGTCAGATAAGACGGAAGCTTCTCTTTATTGTTTTCAACGTCATTTTCCAGAAAACGTTTTCCAATCCAGTTGGCTTTCAGCACCAGCAGGATTGAATCGTTGAGGCTTATATCCGCTCCCAGATTAAAGCTGTGCTTGGGTATGAGGGGAAGCGTGTTTCCCTTGTAGGGATCTGATTTGAATTCAGCTTCTGTATAGGTATAATTTCCATAGAACGATATAAAATCGAGCACCTCAGCACTAAAGCCGATTTCGGCGCCCTGGTGTTTTGTTTTATCGATATTCTCATTTTCACCGAAAAACTCTACAAAAGGATTAAGAAAAAGCTCATCCCTTACATCCATATAATACACCGTAAGCCGTGTCCTGAAGTTCTTTCTGAACGGATGGACTATCCCAGCCTCGTAGGTATCAGCCCGTTCTGCTTTCAGGCGGACTATAGTACCATCGAAGGCAAACAGCTCATCAGTGGTTGGAAGTCTGAAGCCCCGGGAGTAGCTCGCAAAGAGCTTGGCACCGTCAGTATAATTATAGGCAAGCCCGGCCTTTACTGCGTTTTCGTTAAACGTCTGACTCCCTTTTCCTGATGAGAAGTCCGTCGTGACGCGATCCTTATATTTTGCTTCTGTATACCGGTATCCTGCCGTAAAGATCAGACGGTCACTAAGGAATAATTCATTCTCAATATAAATACCCGCTTCCCGTTTTTTAATCTCTGTGAGTGTCGTGGATATGCCGGAAAAGTCAAATACATTCTTATTATCCACGTCTGATCGTGAATAATCGAATCCCGTAACCAGAATGTTTTTGTACCCATACAGATGAGGTCTGGCGGTCAGTTTCAGCTTTATATCATCAGTATCAGTATCCCTTTTCGTATCGCTGCTGAACAGAGATCCTCCCCCGAAATCCCCGGCCAGTTTGTCGTCAAGCTCCCGGCTGTTAAATGTATAGCCTGCTTCGATTTCTCCCCAACCAGTCGAAACAACAAGGTTTGCTCCATAAAAATACTGATCATAATCTACGCCGTTCAGGGGCTCAGTTGTCTGTCGTCTGTCATCATCGACTTCACTCTCTGTAAGTCCACCGGGCAGTCCCTGGTGGTCTTCATGGTAGCCGGCATTAATGTCAAGATATACATTATCGGTAATGCTTACCGCGACATTCGCGTTTACATCGTCTGCATCGAATTCACTGTTATCACGATACCCGTCAGTCTCCCTGTGTTTCAGGAGGAGAAAATAACTCAAATGTTCCGTGGCCCCCCTGATGGTAAAATACTCTCTGTTACCGCTGTAACTCTCAAGTCTCGCATCAAATTCTACTTCAGGTTTCCGTTTCCTGCCCTTTTTCGTAATGATGTTTATAACCCCTGCAATGGCATTATCTCCGTAGAGAACACTACCTCCACCTCTTACTATCTCTATCCGTTCAACATTCTCAAGGGGTATCAGGTTCCAGTCTACGCCGCTGAGATCAATATTGTTAACCTTTTTCCCGTCAATGAGGACTGTTGTATTAAGCCCACGACCGAAACCCCTCATATCAACAGTAGATTGTGTCCCGGTCCCATACAGGTCTCTGATAATAAGCCCTTCTTCATTCCTTAACAGATCCTGAACCGTGATCGCAGTAGATTTTCCTATTTTTTCCTGGGTTATGACAGTCACATTTGAGGATATCTTTTCTATCTCTTCATCTGCCCGTGTTGCCGTAACAACTACGTCTTTCAGCTTGATGGTTTCTTCTGCCCCGGCTGTCCCTGCCATAAGAATAAGCAGCATGAGAATGACAAATCTTTTCATACACCAGACCTCCCTTAGTTTATGTTAAAAGTTCAAAGTTCTAAGTTAACTAACTACCCTTCACGAATCGCGAATTACGAATCACGAGCCATAGTTCTATGTTCTAAGTTCTGTGTTCCGCGTCTCTTCTTTTTTTAAACCCCTTATCCTGTCGTCGCTTTGCGACTTTACGAGATGTCTTTTTCGCTATGCGCCCTGCGCTCTGCGCTTTGCGATTTTCTCCTTACTCCTTACTTTTCACGAGCGTTGGTGTCCAATTCAGCAGAGATACCAAAGGATAGTCATCACTGAATACAATAATGCTAAGAGCTCCATTGCCCTGTTCAATCCTGAAAATATGCTCTAATGGTATGCCAAGATAGTGACAGAGTATTACCCTGTTCACGCCTCCATGCGCGACGATTGCAACGTGCGTGTTCCAGTTTTTCTGTATGATTTTTTCAACTGCCGGGATAACCCGTCTCTGTACCTGATCGGTGCTCTCTCCATCTAACGGTCTGGAGAGGAGAGGATTCTTTTTCCATGCCTGAAATTCATGGGGATATTTTCCTGTGATCTCGTCAAAGCTCATGCCTTCCCATATTCCGAAATGCCGTTCCCGGAGTGATTCATCTACAACAGGTTTCAGTTTGAACCGTCCTGCGAGAATGTCCGCGCTCTGCCGGGCCCTGCTCAGGTCAGATGTATAGACAGCAGTCAGACCTGTTGCCGGCTTTTTCTCCATTACCATTTTTTCAAGATGCCCTGCTGTCATCTCCATCTGCGCAATCCCGTTTGCTGAAAGAGGCACATCAATGGTTCCCTTATACCTTTTTTCTTCTGCATTCACGGTCTCTCCATGCCGGATTACATACAATGTCGTATGAATTTCCTGCTTACTCATAGTAGACGTACGCCTTTCCTTCGGGATGCTGTCTTATTGTGACGGTAATATCAAATGCATTTCTGATCTCTGATTCGGTCAACACTTCCTCAGGTGATCCGAATCCGAGAATGCTTCCATTCTTTATGAGCATTATTTTTTCGAACTTCAGTGCCATATTGATATCATGCAATGCCATGACAACAGAGATATTCCGTTCCTCTTGCAAATGTTTCAGAAGGCTAATCAATTCAAACTGGAATTTTATGTCGAGGTTTGCAAGCGGCTCATCAAGAAGGAGTAGGCCTGCGCCCTGCACAAGGGTCATAGCGATAAAAACCCGCCTCCGTTCACCCCCACTCAGATCAACAAGATATGCCTGTGCCTTATCCCTGAGCCCCACAAGCTCGAGAGCTTCGTCAACAGCCATCGCAGGTGGGACATCATAAGGATACAACCCCATACTGACAAGTTCCTGTATCCTGAACGGCACGGTGATGTCCAGTGTCTGTGGCAGGTAGCAGATCAATTTCGCCCTGTCTTTGTGTTTAAACGAATACATGTTTTTCGCCCATAACGTGACTGTTCCTGATGCAGGCTTCAGGATCCCGCTTGAAAGCTTTAAGATGGTAGACTTACCCGATCCGTTTGCGCCGAGGAGGCCAATGAATGCCCCACTGCTGACAGAAAATGAGAGGTCTTTGATAACATGGCTGCCTTGTGTATAGGAAAAGCTGACATTCCCGAGTTCCAAGATTGCAGGGTTATATGCTGAGGACATTTTTCCTCCTGAGCAGATAGAGAAAATACGGAGAGCCGATAATGGCGGTGACTATCCCGGCTGGCAATTCCATTGGTGGAAGAACTGATCTACTGATAAGATCAGCGACACAGAGCAGCACACCGCCACCGAGTGCAGCGGCCGGAATCAAGACCTTGCTGTCAGCTCCCATAAAAAAACGTATGATATGCGGGACAAGCAGGCCGATAAAACCGATCATACCGCCGAGTGACACTGATGCGGCTGTCATAAGACCAACAGAGACAAACAGAACCAGTCGTTCGGTATGCGGCGAAAACCCGAGACTGTGCGCAAGTTCATCACCGAGTATAAGAGCATTCAATGCCTTTGCCCTGGTCATTGCGAGGAGCAACCCGGCAAGGATAAAGACTGACCCATAGGGTATCCGTGACCACTCGGAAAGGGACAGGTCTCCGAATATCCAGAGGACCGATCTCCTGAGTCCCTCGTCAGAGGAGAGGCTCAGCATAAGCATCAGCAGGGCTGAAAAAAGAAAACTGAGACCCACACCGGCAAGGAGAAGTCTCTCCGGCCAGATACCGCCTTTTTTTCTGCCGATTATGCCGACGATAACCCCGGTCAGAATAGCACCGGTAAAAGCTAGCGCAGGGATCGTAAACGTTCCTATAAAGCTGAAGCCCATAATAATGCCGAAAGCAGCGAAAAGCGAAGCACCACTTGATATGCCCAGTATGTAAGGGTCTGCGAGGGGATTTCTCAGAATGCCCTGCAGCACGGCACCTGAGGCACCGAGCGCCATCCCCATAAGTAAAGAAATCAGTACGCGCGGCAGTCGTATGGAAAAGACAATAGTCCTGTCAATATCGCTCAGATCAAGGGGATTGATTCCCCGTGGTCCGAGGAAGAGCGCTAAGATGCATACTGAGAACAGCAGCGCGATTAACAGTGCAATCTTTATTTTAGGCATGTTTCAAGCTCCTCAATACCCTTGATAATCCTCGGACCGAGTCTGTAGAGGCTATCGCTCACGAAAAAAACAGAGCCGTTCTTTACCGCTGGAACCAGACCTAATTTATGCAGCAGACCCCTGGAGACTTCCCGCATATTGGCCTGCATCCCTTTTCCAATAAAGATGACATCCGGTGATTGATATAGAACTTCCTCAATAGAATATTTCGGATAAGCAGTCTTTGCGTTCCCGGCAATATTTTCTACTCCAAGAAGATCAAGCGCGTCATCAATGGCAGTGCCGGGGCCTGCAACAATCAGTGGTTCAGGCCAGACAATGAAAAGCACCTTCTTTTTCCTGCTGTCAGACGGCCTGTTGTTACCCAGTCTGCTTATGGCTTTTTCAATTTCAGCAGATAACATCCGGGACGGTTCTTCTGCACCCAGAACTCTTCCCATATCCCTGATAGCCACAGGTAATTCACGAATACGTCGAGCAGTAAATACATAGGTCCTAATGTTCAAGGATCGCAGGCGGGCTTCGAATTCTTTGGGGTTCCCGTCAGTAGTCATAACGACTATGTCAGGCTGCAATGAGAGAACTGCCTCGAGAGAAGGATTTGACATGCCCCCGATCTTTGCTTTTTCCCTGGCCTCAACAGGATAATCGCAGAAGCTGGTTACGCCAACAATCTTTTCCCCAAGACCCAGCGCAAAGAGAATTTCTGTTGTGCTCGGAGCGAGTGAAATGATTCTCTCTGGTGCATTATCAGCGGAGGCATTGGTAAGAAATAAAGAGTAAAGCGTGAAAAGCGAAAAGAAAAAAAAGGCTGTTTTTAGACATATAAGAAAATTTTCGGTAACAGTTCTTAGTTGAATGAAACGGCGACAACCTTGGCTGTTTGAGCCAGGAAGGCGAGGAGCAAGGATGCAGCAAAATGAATTTAGAACTGTAGAAAAGTTTCTTTGCGATCCAAAAACAGTCATTGTTAATTCCCTTTCACCCTCCAAAAAAAAATCCTCTCGCCTTGGCGAGAGGATTGCACCCTGATTTACTTCATCCTCACCCTTCTCCACGGAAAGGCCTGATTCAGTGTCTAAAGAATAGGCGGCAGATATTTAGTATTCTGCATGCTGACTTCTGAATTCAGATTTCTGTGTACAGGCAGGTCTTCTGGCTTTCCCGGCCTTTGCTAGCCTTCCCACCCTCATGAAAAACCCGGGCAGTGGCGTCCCATGGCAAAGACTTTTATCCCGTACTATCAGGATCGGGATTACAGCGGCGGGACCGCTCCTGCATTCAACAGGATTCCCTATTAAGCCCTGCGGCACCTGTAAATGCCTGTAGTTTTACAGAAAAAGCATGAAAATGCAAGCCGGGATGTTGTCAATCGATCATACAGCACCTGCATATCGTGAAATGAATGCCTGCACGCTCTCTATATTTTTTTGAAATCACTTGAAATACAAAGATATTTTGATATAATTGATTAGCGCATAAATATTATAGAGCCTGAACGCCTGGAGGCAATTATGAAAAAAGCAGTTTTAGTGATAAGTCTTGTACTGATTCTAATAACTATGGCCAGCATGCTTCTGGCAGAAACACATCCTGATTATAAAAAGGCAATGAAATATTTTTATCAAAAAGACTATGCCAGAGCGGCTGAACTCCTGAAATCTTACATAGATCAGATGCCTGAGGCACAGGCATATTACCAGTTAGGATATGCCTTATATGAATTGGGCAAATATGATGAAGCAGAGGAATATTTCAGGGAGGCCTATTTAATTGATCCGGAATATTCTCCTGAGATTTCTCACCAGTTGAGGGAGTCACTGAAGAGGCAGCGGATTTCAGTCCAGCCGTCAGGGGAACAGGCCCCGGTCATAACTGAGCCGTCACCGTCTGCGGCTCCGGGGCAGCAGCCTGTTGTATCGGGTGAGAAAAAAGTATTCGATATTATCGCAGAAGAAAAACAAGAGGAAGCAAAGTGGGCATTAGAAGGTGTCCAGCCCGGGCAGGCACCTGAACCATTAACTCCTGAGCAGTCTGAAGCACCGCCGGCTCAGACCACCCCTCCTCCTATACCGGGCGCTGAACAGCTCCCGCCTGAACTGCAGAAAGCACTTGAAGAGACCATGAAACAGATGCCAGTACAGCCCGGTGAAGGCATGCCCCAGATGGATACATTTGAAGGACCGTTTCCCATGCCGGAAGGTATGGGAAAGATCATGGCGCTCGTGATGCCCTTCATGATTATGATTGGTCTTGTAATGATATTACTTCAAATACTGTGGGTGGTCTGCCATTACTTTATCGCGAAGAAACTTAACGTAGCTGCTGCATGGATCGCTTTTCTCGCCTTTACACCGTTAATATTTAACGTGCTTGGCTTGATAGGTAGTCCGGAATTTTTTGCAAACAATCAAGGTTTATTTATCATCTTGGGTGTAATTATCCTCATCGCTGCTTATATCGGTTATCATTGGCCTGTTGTTTCTTCTGCCGGCAAACCATGGTGGTGGATGATTATCCCGATTCCGCTCGCTATTGTATCAGCTCTCTTCATGTTAATTCCGCTTATTGGTTTCGTTATCTCAATTATCCTTATGGTTGGTTTCTATGTCTATCTCTATATGTGCATAGCTGAAAATATGGGTAAAAATAAATATCTCGGCCTTCTTATGGCACTGTTTTTCTTGCTGTTCATCCCGCCACTCATCATGGTGGCTATCCTGGCATTTTCAAAGACAGAGAGCGAAACTGATGCGTTTGAAGCAGCACACATGGCGTAGATAGAAAAAGAAAATACATATTTCGCGTTACGCGTTGCGAGTGACGAGTCATTGTTTACGCTCTACGCTTTGCGGATGACGTCCAACATTCAAAGTTCTAAGTCAACTAATTACGAATCACGAATTACGGTTTTTTGCTAACTGCTGATTTTTTTCTGTCTTGTCTGAGCCTACATCTTGACCTTAACCTTAGTCTGAACCTGTTTTTATTATCTAATAATCCGTCTGCGCATAAGCCGGAATGGGTAGGGTGCGAGGAGCGCGGCGACCGCAAAGACCCAGAGAATATCCCAACCGGCTGTGATCATAGTGCCCTGGGCAAATGCTCTGCAGATATTCACCAGGTGATAGAGGGGGGTGAAAAAGGCTATTTTCCCCACAACACCGGGCAGGGTATCAAGCGGGAAAAAGATTCCGGAGAAGAGAAACATCGGTGTTATAAACAGAGTATAGAAATAGTTAAATGAGTCTATGCCGGGGACAATCGCGCTGAATATCACTGAAATCTCAGCAAAGATCAGACCGCTCACAAAAAGGAGCGGGATAACAAGGATGATCGCCGGGGAGTCAACGAGGCCGAACAGGGAAATCACCAGGATAATAATCGAGCCATATACCATGCTCTTTGTAGACGCCCAGATCAGTTCACCTGCTACGAGGTCGTCTATGTTTACCGGTGTTGCCAGAATAGCGTCAAAGGTCTTCTGATAGGTCATGCGAACATATGTGCCATACGTGCATTCATAAATCGGTGCAAACATTGCTGATGATGCTATGATCCCGGGTGCTATGAATTTGATATATGGAATCCCATTTATTTCCCTGACAAATGCGCCGAGCCCGAGCCCAAGTGCTGCGAGGTACAAAACCGGCTCCACAAAATTCAGGACGATGCTTGATTTATAGAGTTTCCGGTATACTGTGAAATGTCTCTGCCATACCCTGAGCGCCCTTTTAACGTTCATGCGTCAGCCCCAACCAGTTTTCTTCCAGTCAGCTTAATATAGACATCTTCAAGATTGCCACCGTGAATGTCCATAAGGCTCGACGGGGTGTCAATAGTCACAATCTGCCCTGAATTCATTATCGCTACTCTGTCGCAGAGCTGTTCAGCCTCTTCCATATAATGCGTTGTCAGGAGTAGCGTTGTTTTCTGTGCCTTGAGCAGATTAAGCTTTTCCCAGACCGCGCGTCTGCTGTGCGGGTCAAGCCCGGTTGTCGGTTCATCCAGAATCAAAAGCTCAGGGGTGTTGATAAGGGCGCGGGCGAGCAGGAGTCTCCGTTTCATGCCTCCTGACAGGTCTTTTATGTTTACATCAGCCTTTTCTGTCAACTCTGCAAACTTCAGCAGCATTCCGGCGCGATTCTCGGACTCTTTACCTACAATATCAAAATAGCGTGCATACACGATGAGGTTTTCATATACAGAAAGATCCGGATCAAGATTGTCGTCCTGGGGCATGACACCTATTCTCGATTTGATTTCACTTGGATGTTCAGTCACGTCTAACCCAAACACCGTGACGGTTCCTGAGGTCGGCGGCATGAAACAGAAAATGATACCCATTGCAGTTGTTTTTCCGGCGCCATTTGGTCCCAGAAATCCAAAGCATTCACCCTGTGCGATATCAAAGTCTATGGAATCGAGTGCGGTAAGACGGCCATACAGTTTCGTCAGGCTTTTTGCGGACACAATATTCATGACGATGATTATACCAGACTCTCAGGATCCGGTAAGACCTGTTGGGACATGATATCGGCATAGAGCTGTTCGCCGGTAGCAGAAGCGGTGACCGTAATGGTGAGTATGGAAATGCCGTGATCCGCATAATGCTGTGTCATGGGTATCGTACGGTTTCGGAATGTTTCCATCTTTGACCTGATCATTGCTCTATCATCGTCAGTTCTTCCTGCCCGGTCTCTCCCGGTATTCTGCTGAATTCTTTCCAGAACAACATCCGGCGTGCATTCAAGCATGATAACGCCCTTTATATCAGCTATACCCGTCATGTCTTTTGCTTGGCTCCTGTGCCTGGGCAGACCATTGAGAACGAGCAGGTCGCTTTTACAGAAGTTCTTTTTTGCAAGAAAATTTAGCAGAACCCGTTCAGCAAGGAAAAATGTTTCATTTTCCAGCAGAAGACCTTTCTGAAGCACGTCCCGGATGAAGGTAATATCCTTTTTTCTGAACCCCGACGGGATACCTTCTGAGTAGGCTACAGTCCGTAAGGCATCGCCAAAATCAAAATGAAGACATCGTCTTCCGTGCAGCCCAGATGTCTCCATATGATTTCCGAGCGGTGTCTTGCCCGAACCAGTAGGACCAAGTATCAGGAGAGATTCGGCCGGAAGAACGGACGATTTCATGAATTTTTCTTAAGTGCTTTTTCAACCGTCTTAATCGCACAGAACTCACCGCACATGCTGCAGACGTCCTTTTCTGTGGGGGGAATTTCAGACCGCCATTTCTTTATCTTTTCCGGATTAAGGCTCAAAGCTATCTGGCCGTTCCAGTCAAGTGCTTTTCTGCAGTGGGCCATTTTGAGATCCGCATCCCGTGCTCCGGGTATTCCTTTTGCGATGTCAGCGGCGTGCGCTGCCAGTTTGGAGACAATAACACCTTCTTTAACATCTTCAATATCCGGAAGCCGTATATGCTCAGACGGTGTAACATAGCAGAGAAAATCAGCCCCGGCAGCCCCGGCAACAGCGCCGCCAATCGCGGCTGTGATATGGTCATATCCCATGCCGATATCTGTAACCAGGGGACCGAGCACATAAAACGGGGCACCCTTGCATATCTCTTTTTCCAGCTGTACGTTTAACGCGACCTGGTTCAGCGGTACATGGCCTGGTCCTTCAATCATGACCTGCAGATGCTGTTCAACGGCCCTGTCTCTGAGTTCTCCGAGGGTTAACAGTTCTTCGATCTGAGTCCGGTCAGTGGCATCGGCAAGACATCCGGGGCGCATACCATCTCCCAGGCTTAAGGTCATGTCATAGGTCAACGCAATTTCTATGAGCCGGTCATACTGTTCGTAGAGCGGATTTTCTTTTTCATTGTATATCATCCATTCGAGCAGGAAAGATCCACCCCTGCTTACGATATCCAGTATCCGGCCTTCCTGCTTCAACCGTTCGACTGCTCTTAATGTCAATCCGCAGTGTACGGTAATGAAATCAACCCCTGCGCGACCGTGTTCATCTATTGCTGCAAACAGATCATCCACTGTCATTTTGGCGATGGAACCCTTTTGTTCTGCAGCCCTTACAGCTGCTTCATAGATCGGTACCGTACCGATTGGTATCGCGGATTCCCGTATCATCATATTCCGGAGATCTCTTATGGGTCCGCCGGTCGAAAGGTCCATGACAGCGTCAGCACCATACTGGATAATTACTTCGAGCTTTTTCCGTTCGCTATCTATGGACACCTTATCCTTTGACGTTCCGATATTGGCATTTATCTTTGTGCGCATGTTCCTGCCGATACCAACAGGGTTTATGTTATGGTTTTTATTTATTGGTATAACGCTGACACCGGATGCAATGTCGTAAGAAAGCTGCTCAGGTGCCAGCCCTTCGAGCGAAGCAACTGCTTTGACTTCGTCAGTAAGTATCCCTTTTTTTGCGTATTCAATTCTTGTCATTTCAGTTCAAAACCCTCATGAATTCTTTAGTATGTGCTGCTATGTCATCAGACGCAAGGATTGCAGAGATAACGGCAACACCGTCCGCACCGCACCCCATGACTTCATTCACTCTGTCAGGCGTTATGCCGCCTATTGCAAAAACAGGTATCGTTACCCTGTTCTTACCTGTTCTGATGCTGTCAACGCCCAGGGGTTTTCCGTATTTTATTTTTGAAGGGGTTTCATATATTGGACCAAGCGTGACAAAATCCGCCCCGTCACGCTCAGCCATAAAAACCTCTTCAGGGCTGTGTGTAGAGACACCGATGAGCATCTGTTCTCCTACAACCGTTCGGACTGCGTGTGCCGGCATACTCGTATGACCAAGCTGAACGCCGTCAGCGTCTACAGCAACAGCAATGTCTGCCCGGTCGTTGATAAAGAGGCGCGCATTAAACCGTGCAGTAAGCGCTCTCAAGGAATGAGCCATAGTCAGCAACTCCCGCGTACCCAGGTCTTTTTCCCTGATTTGCACAGCCTGAAGGCCACCAGCAAGTGCCTCTTCAACAGCTTTTTCCATTGTGGTTGTCCTCATCTGCTTTCTGTCCGTAATAAAATACAGTTTAAAATCTATCGTCCGTGCCATGCTGCCGGCTAAATGACACTCTCGAGAAATATAAACAGAACATTTTCAAAGAAAAAAGTGATCGAAGCCAGAATCCACATGGTCCGTTCTATAATCTTTGGTCTGGCTTTTACGATACTCAATATCCCGAAAATAAGAAAAAACCAGACAATTGATATCCACTTCAGGTTAAAGGGAGAAACCCAGAGTACGAGAAAAGAGATGAATGTCCCGAGAACGAGAAAGGGTCCCCAGAGATAGAATCTACCGGATTCTTTACTGTCCATTCTCCGTGAACGCAAGGCCCCGATCAGGTAGACCTGCCACCACGCTCCCATAAAGAAGAACATTACCGCATATCTATCGAGCTTTGCAAGTGCCAGTTCCTGTAACGGAAACGCATTGGTCTCAATAGCCCAGATGGTGAATATAAATATTGCAGGGAACAGTGCCATAAAAATAAATCCAAAAAACTCAAGGACATAAAAACCAAGTGTAGCTTCCTCCCTGTCTTTTTTTTCTTCCCGAGCGCTTATAAAAAATTCCATGCCAAGCGTGATCGGTACAATCAGATATGCAAGCTCCTGATACCGATACGACTCCATTGCCTCCTGTTTCCTCCCCTTTTCAAAGGCTTCTTTATTCCATTGAATATCAGTGCTAACACTACACTGCCGCGTGCTGGCTTTTACAGCATACCTTCGATCGGACTGCTCGCTGATGCATATAATTTTCTTGGTATCCGTCCCGCCAGGTATGCAAGCCTGCCCGCAGTTACTGCGTGTTTCATTGCCGAGGCCATGGCAATAGGGTCCTTGGCACCTGCGATGCCGGTATTGATAAGCACAGCGTCGCAGCCAAGCTCCATAGCTATGGTCGCGTCTGATGCCGTTCCCACTCCAGCATCAACGATAATCGGGACCGTATTTACGGTTTCGAGTATTATTTTTATGTTATAGGGATTACGGATGCCAAGTCCCGAACCAATCGGGGCCCCAAGGGGCATAACAGCAGCCGCTCCCGCGTCTGCCAGTCTTTTGGCCATGATCGGGTCATCATTGGAATATGGCAGCACAATAAACCCCTCTTTTGCGAGAATCTCTGTTGCCTTTAAAAGCCCGGGTGTATCCGGAAAAAGCGTCTTTTCATCGCCAATGACTTCCAGTTTAATAAGGTCGGAAATACCCGCCTCTCTGGCAAGCCGCGAATATCTGAGGGCATCCTCAACCGTGTAACAACCCGCGGTGTTCGGCAGGATCTTGTATTTTTTCGGATCAATGTAATCAAGGAGATTTTCCGTTTTTCTGTTTATAATGTTTACTCTTCGTACCGCAACGGTTACGACATCAGTCCCTGATGCTTCGACCGCCTTTTTTGTTTCTTCAAAATCCCGGTACTTACCGGTCCCGACCCAGAGCCGTGACGAGAATTCAATACCTTTTATCACCAACCTGTCATCCATACCAGCTCCCTTAGTTTAAGTTCAACGTTCACAGTTGACTGTTTAATGTCTTTTCTCATTACTATTTACTTCTTACGGTTTTTGTCTATTTTGCTGATCGCTAACCGCTAATCGTTTAGCGCCTTTTTCGCTATGCGCTCTGCTCTTTGCGCTTGTCGGTGCCTCCTCCAACAAAGTTTACGATCTCGATTTCGTCTCCGTCATGAATCCTAAACACATGAAAATCCTTTTTACGTATAATTGAGAGGTTTACCTCAACAGCAACACGTTCTGAGATTATGCCGAGTTCATCCAGCAGTTCCTGAACCGTGGTTGCCCCGATATTCTCCTTGAGTTTACCGTTAATCATGAGCCGCATAAAATAAAAAACCGTATCCCGTAAGGGATACGGTTGCCTTTCGCTTTTACCCTGTTCCCTACGCTGGAATTATCCGGATCAGGTTCACGGGGTCTCTCTCGAAAACGAGAAACTCTCAGGCAATACTGCCTCCCCCAAGGGATAACTACAGTATAAATGAGCGTCAAGAACAATGTCAATCAAGTACCCGTCGACAGGATAATTTTTTCGATGATCTTTCCGAGTGAAAGCACGTCTCATATCCGTCCTTCCAGATATGCGTTCCGCCTGGACTTAGGAAACCGTTCGATTGCATACCGTAACATGGTTCTTGGCATATGTTTATACTGTTTCTTCAGATACCTTTCTTCCACTGTCTGATTCCGCTTGCCGATCTCTCTCAGCATCCATCCGACAGCCTTATGAATGAGATCCTCCGGATCATTCTTCAGTATGTGTGCTATTTTTAGCGCGTCGACAAAGTCATTATTATTAATCAGGTAGAACGTTGCAATAACTGATATTCTGCGCTCCCAGAGACTGGCCGACCGGGCCAGCACATATAATGGTTTTTTGTTTCTGCGTTCCAGATATGCTCCTACGATATGATGTGCGGAAAGATCAACAAGATCCCAATTATTGATGTGCCGGGTGTTTTTCAGGTAGGTTGCATAAATTTCTGATTTTTCTGTATCGTCTCCTTTTGCAAACAAATTGACGAGTATCAGGAGTGCACATAACCGTATCTCATGGAAAGGGGATTTCAGTAATTTTTTTACTTCGTTCAGCGTGATCCCCCTGTATTTCTTTACCTGCTTACGTATAGTCGGAACACGGATGCCGAGAAAGATATCGCCGTGACCGTACTGTCCCTCAGCAGTTTTAAAGAACCGCTGTGAATGTTCTGCAATTATTGGATCACCCAGTGCTTTGAAGTCTTGAGATATTTGTTGTGCTGATAGGTTCATGACACCGAATAGAAAAGGGAAGAGCTATGTCTTCTTTTGTTTGTTCTTTTTTATTTTGACTGTTTGATGTATGACATCATTCATATCCTGAGGAACGCATACAGCCGGATAGAGCAGTTCCTTTACTTCTTCACGGAATTCGTTCTTATTCCTCGGGGTATGGGTTCCGTGAACGAGCGTTATTTCGGGATAGGTTTCTCGTATGATATTTTCATATTTCTTTATAAAAGGACATAGGGCGGTCATGCAATAGGAGAAGTGAAGCGCATCGAGGCGATATCCAGCTAATGCCTTTACCCGCGTAAGGATTTTTTCAGGAGCAGCCAGGGTCGGACACCCAGCGCAGCTGATGATACCGATTAATGCTATTGGTTCTTCTTTTTTGTAGGTCGCAAACAATCCTTTGCGTTTTCTCAGATCTCCGAGACAGACCACGGACGCACAGTTGAGGTCCTGAGTACAGTTTGAACAGGTAAGGATTCCGATTCGGGCCATGAGTCATTATCACCCTTCTGATAATTTTTTTCAATGTACGGTGGGACATTTTTAGATCTGGAGCTATCTATTGATCCTCCCATTTGGAGCAGACTCAGGTTTTATTTGTTTTCCGGTCTCCGTGAAATGTGGCACCCTATGTCTCAGTCAGATCTCCGAATCGTAACATATAAAACCTGACCCAAACGTGAAATCTACCGGATATTTATTTTATGGGCAAGGCATCCTGCGCCAAAGCCATTGTCAATGTTCATAACAGCGATTCCGGGTACACACGAATTAAGCATGGCAAAGAGAGCGGTCAGGCCCCCCAGGCTTGTCCCGTAACCCACTGACGTTGGTACTGCGATGATGGGGTTGCCCGTGATACCGCCTACAACAGAGGGAAGGGCACCTTCCATACCGGCAACGACAATGAGAACATGTGCTTCTGTAATCTGTCTACTGTTATCCATAAGCCGGTGGAGACCGGCAACGCCTACATCATACAACATATGAACCCTGCTTCCGAGAAAAGATGCAGTAACCAATGCTTCTTCAGCTATGGGAATGTCAGAGGTGCCCGCGGTCAGTACGAGAATGCTTCCCTTTTTCTTCTTCTCTCCGCCGACTGAAATCATGCCAGAGTCAGGGTGAAACACAGCGCTTTTGATTTTCAGGGCATCAAATATTTTTTTTGTGGCCTTCGAAATGAGAAAAGACCCGCTTTTTTTATACAGGGCACGAGAAATACTGACAACCTGCTGTTCTGTCTTGCCTTCGGCAAAAACCACTTCAGGTACGCCATGTCTGAGATGCCGGTGATGGTCGACCTTTGCGAAGGAAATATCCTCATAAGGGAAATGCTGTAATGCCTTCACTGCATCAGGTACCGTCATGCTGCCATTCTTGACAGCAGCTAAAATTTTTGTGATATTTTTTCTGTCCATATCATTCGGGTGATTACCGATTAAAATTCAGGTTTGAGAGCACGTGCCATGAGTTCCCGGACTGCATTTCCCGGGTCTTTCTCTTTATACAGGACATTATACACCTGCTCGACAATGGGCATTTCAATAGCATATTTCTGCGAAAGCTCCAAGGCGGATACGACTGTGGTGACTCCTTCCGCTATACTTTTTGTTGCAGTAAGAATCTCGGTTAATTTTTCTCCGTGTCCGAGACTGCATCCAACCGAATAATTACGAGACAGCGGACCGGTACAGGTGAGCACAAGGTCTCCGAGTCCGCTTAAGCCGGAAAAGGTTCTCGTATCTGCACCCATGACATCACCCAGACGCATAATCTCGGCAAGCCCCCGCGTGATGAGAGCAGACCGCGCACTGTGACCCAGTCCGAGACCGTCTGAGATGCCTGATGCTATAGCAACAACGTTTTTCAGGGCACCGCCGAGCTCAACACCAAGCACGTCCGTATGCGTATATATTCTGAAATAGCTGGTATTAAAAATTTCCTGCAGAAGAAGACCGGTTGCAGGATCTTTAGTAGCGAGGGTTACTGCAGTAGGTAATTTATTAATGACTTCCTTCGCAAAACTGGGTCCGGAGATTACTGCAACCTGTCTGTTAGTGAGCTCATGGAGAATCGATGATACCGTAAGCAGCGTCCCCTGCTCGATTCCCTTTGAGGCACTGATAATAACTGCCTCTTTATGAAAATGTGGCACTGCGTCTGTAAATATGGAACGTACGAATTGCGTTGGAATAACATTCAGTACATAACGTGCATTTTGCAGGGCTTCTTCAATGTTGTTTAATGCATTGAGAGATGATGGGAGAAGTACATCGGGAAGGTACATGCTGTTTCTTCCCGTGCTGTTTATCTCATCAGCAAGCTCTTTTTCGTGAGCCCAAAGACTTACATCATACTGCTCTTCCGCAAGCATGCATGCAAGGGTTGTTCCCCAGCTTCCGGCACCTATGACAGCAATGTAACTCATGAATCGCTCTTAGGCACTATACCAGATTTGAATTTACAATACAACCGAGACAGCAAGATAACGACAGTGAACAATAAGGATAAAAGCGCAGAACGCAAGGCGCATAGAGTAAAAAAACAGCCCGCCCCAGATACGGCTAGTATGCCGGACTATACAATATAGAAGCAATGCTCTTTACGCTCTGTTATCTTCTTTTCCTTATTCTGTCGTGATCCTGTCTTGGATCTCATCATGACCCGACTGAGCCTTTGCCAATGAGCCCTTCGGTCTTGAGCAACTCAGGGTCGAAAGACTCAGGCCGAACTGCTTGCCGAAGTGTCAGCATTCGTTGCTTTTTAATTTCCATTTTTTTCTGTTTTTCTCTGTACCTCTAGCTTTACCTGTCTCTTCTGTCTTACTTCTTACTCTTCTGCTGTTGTTTCTTTTCGATTTTTGCCCACGAATCCTTTAACGTCACAGTACGATTGAAGATCAGTTTTGTATCAGTGGAATCGGGATCAACAGAGAAGTAGCCGATTCTCTCGAACTGGAACCGGCTGAAAGGTTCAGCGCCTGCGAGTGACGGTTCCACACGACACGAAGAAACGCGTTCAAGTGAATAAGGATTCAGCTGTGCGGTGAGGTTAGAGCCTTCATCGCCCTGTTCTGGATCTTCTTTCGTGAACAAATGGTCATACAGACGAAGCTCTGCATCGAGGGCATGTGAAGCAGATACCCAATGGATGGTTCCTTTCACCCTTCGTCCATCAGGTGAGTCGCCGCCCCGTGTTGCCGGATCATACGTACAATGAATTTCACTGACCTCACCGGTTTCCTTGTCTTTTTTAACATCCACACAGGTAATAAAATAGGCATAACGGAGCCGAACCTCACGTCCCGGTGCCAGGCGGAACCATTTTTTTGGTGGATCTTCACGGAAATCGTCCCGTTCAACGTAAATCACGCGTGAAAACGGCACCTTTCTGGTGCCCATGGTCGCATCTTCAGGATTGTTTATAGCTTTAAGGTCTTCAACGGTATCTTCAGGATAATTCGTGATAACCATTTTTAACGGTCTGAGCACGCCCATGACACGAGGGGCTCTTTTATTCAGATCTTCGCGAACGCAAAATTCAAGAAGCGCGATATCCACAAGGCTCTCCCTGCGGGCAACGCCGATACGCTCACTGAATGCCCTGATGGATTCGGGTGTATAACCGCGCCTGCGCAAACCGGAGATAGTCGGCATGCGCGGGTCATCCCAGCCACTGACCTGTTTTTCTTCTACAAGGCGCAGGAGCTTTCTCTTACTCATCACCGTATTGCTGAGATTCAGACGGGCAAACTCTATTTGCTGGGGATGATACAGTCCGAGCACATCAAGAAACCAGTCATAGAGTGGCCGGTGATCCTCGAACTCCAGGGTACAGAGGGAATGGGTTATGCGCTCGATCGAATCAGAAATGCAGTGGGCAAAGTCATACATCGGATAGATGCACCATGTGTTGCCCGTCCGGTGATGCTCTGCCTCTAGAATCCGGTAAATGACCGGGTCCCGCATATTCAGATTCCCTGAGGACATGTCTATTTTTGCGCGAAGCGTTTTAGAACCTTCCTCAAAGTGTCCTGCGCGCATCTTTTCAAACAATTCAAGATTTTCCTCGATGGGCCGGTTCCGCCACGGGCTGTCTGTGCCGGGTTCGGTTAAGGTGCCCCGATACGCCCGCATCTCGTCAGGGGTGAGGTCACAGACATATGCCTTGCCATGCTGTATAAGCTGGACAGCGTATGCGTAGAACTGTTCATAGTAATCCGAGGCATAATAGAGACGGTCATCCCATCCGAATCCGAGCCAATGGACATCTTCTTTTATTGCTTCGACGTATTCGCGTTCCTCTTTGATGGGATTTGTGTCATCGAACCTGAGATTACAAAAACCCTGGAATTCATCGGCCACACTGAAATTAAGACAGATAGACTTTGCATGGCCTATATGAAGGTAGCCGTTCGGTTCGGGAGGGAAGCGGGTATGTACCCGACCGTCGTATTTTCCCGATTTCTGGTCTTCCCTGATGATATCCCGTATAAAATCTGAGGTACTACTGATTTCTGGTTCGCTCATGGATTCCCGTTCCCATATCTCTCTGATATATCGTTTTATTCATGTGATGCTTATCATACGTATGACATACGCCAAGAAAGATCGTGGATACCACATATCATAACAGAGCAGCTCATTGATGGCCAAACATTTCTGTCCGGCAGATGTCTAATCTGCAGCCTTTTGAAGCTTACTGATAGCTTCATCAATTCGTTTCAGCGATATATCCCTGCCAAGTACATGCAGCGTTTCAAATAGGGGTGGTGAAACCTTTCTTCCACAGACAGCAACGCGTATCGGCTGAAACATCTGCGCGTCTTTCAGGCCGAGTGATTTCACCGCGGCCCGTAATGAAGCATCAACAGTCCTGAGTGAAAAATCCGTTGCTTCGAGGGATTGTTTTGCCTGTTCAAGGGCCTTCAGCGCCATGAGGCGATCACCCTTTTTCGGAACTAGTTCGCGGTAGTCATAGTCCGGCAGGTTTTCCAGAAAAAAGAAATCAACAGCGGCCGGTGCTTCCCCGAGGGTCTTTATACGCTCCTGAATCAGGGGGGTTATCATGATCATTCTCTCCCTGTTTACCCTGAATCCGGCTGCCTGAAGAAACGGCAATATCCTGTCTGTGAGATTTTCTACTGATAGCTGACGTATGTATGCTCCGTTCAAATGTTCCAGTTTTTCATAATTCCACGCAGCAGGAGACGAATTTACACGCTCGAGACTGAATCGCTGAATAAGCTCATCCGTGCTCATGATCTCTGTTTTATCATCATAACTCCAGCCGACAAGAGCTAGGTAATTAAAGAGTGCTTCAGGAAGATATCCTGCCTTCTGAAATGACTGGAGAAACACAGGAAGCAGCCGGCCGTCAGGGGCCCGACCTTCTCTCTTGCTCATCTTCCCTTTTCCCGTTGGATTTAGAATGAGCGGAAGATGTGCCATGACCGGTGGTTTCCAGCCAAAGCCATTATAGAGATGCAGATGCAGCGGGAGACTGTTTACCCACTCATCACCCCGCAGGATATGGCTGATGTTCATGAGATGATCGTCAACAACGTTAGCCAGATGATACGTAGGAAAACCATCTGATTTCATGAGCACAGCATCCTGAAGGTTCGAATGCGGGAACGTTATGTGCCCCCGAATTGCATCATGGGCGGTAATTTCGCCGTCAAGGGGTACTTTCATTCTCAGGATATGTCGTTCACCAGCTTCTACCCGCTTTTTAGCTTCTGCAGGATCAAGGGTTCGGCAGTGCCGGTCATATCCGGGAAGGAGTTTTTGTTTTTGACGCTCCTTTGAAACCTGTTCCAGTCGTTCCGGTGTACAGAAACATTGATACGCATGACCTTTTTTCAGCAGTTGCAGGGCGTGGTGCTGATAGATCTCACGGCGCTCACTCTGGAAATATGGACCATAATCACCGCCCACCTCAGGACCTTCGTCCCATTTAATACCAAGATAGCGGAGTCCCTGCAGCAGTCTTTCCAGGGCTTTTGCATCATATCGTTTCCGGTCGGTATCTTCAATTCGCAGGATGAATGTGCCCTGCTGATTGCGGGCAAAGAGATAGTTAAACAGAGCAGTGCGCGCCCCTCCCACATGAAAATCACCCGTGGGACTTGGAGCAAAACGAACTCTTATATGCTCCTGCACCGTAACCCCCTCATATTAAAACTTACCTTTTACTATAACAAGTCTCAGAAATTTCTTTGTCTGGTCAGTTATCCTGAACCGATGATCTGCCCGATAACCAGCTATCCAGGCAATATTACTGCCCGATACGACTATCGGCACACTATCCCGTTCATCACGGGGAACCTTTTCATCGACAAAATAATCCTGAACCTTCTTCTTTTTCCCGAAACCGAGCGGATAGAAAAAATCTCCGGGCTTTCTTGCCCGTATCGTTAAGGGAAATACCATCTCCTCGGCATCCAGCAGAACTGAACTCTTGCCGTCACTGATATCACTGCTGTTGTCCTCAAACCGGGCTTTTATGACCGTACCGATACCCGTAAGAACAGCCTCACCCGGCGGCTGGATTTCACAATCAGTTAAAACATGCGGAGGGTCCGATGTGATAACCAGGAGCGCATATTCCTTGATTACCCGGATATCCCTTGGCAGATAAATCCTGTCTCCGGCTTTTCCGCTCTTGATAAGGCTGATCATGTCCTCGATGTGGATAAAGCTTATCCCCCGAAGGGTTTCTGTCACATCGATCGCGCGTCTGAGCACCCGACGGAGAAGAACGCGTTCCATTATCTCAAGAGGCGCGAGAAACAGCTCAAGTCTCTTATCGCTTTTTCTGCTCACCAATTTCATAAGGGTTTTTGTGACGATAATTTCGAAATACCGCTCTTCTTCCTGCAATATTGATGTGGTTTTCTGTAGTGAACGAATTAACTCAGGGTTTATCTGCAAAAGTTCAGGCATAAGGATTTTCCTGAGCCTGTTACGCAGATAATCTGTGCGGGTATTCGATGAATCAACAATATATTGCATATTATTCTTATCCAAAAAAAGCTCTATTTCAGAGCGCTCGGTCTCGATCAGGGGTCGAATGATATTCCCCCGTTTTACCGGAATTCCTGAAAGACCTGCCGGTCCTGATCCCCTGAGCAGTCTCATCAATACGGTTTCTGCCTGGTCATCAGCATTATGAGCCAGAGCCAATGTGTCAGCAGTAATTTCTGAGATTACAGCTTGAAAGCATTGATACCGTAGTTCCCGTGCAGCTTCCTGCCTGTTCAGTCCATACGCTTCTTCATGGGCCCTGACATCTATGGACCTGAATATGAAGGGTAGGCCGAGTTCCCGGCAAAACCTTTCACAAAAAAGAATCTCAGCTGGTGTTTCATCAGGGCGAAGACCATGATCAACATGCATGGCATGCAATTCCAGGTTGAATCTCTCTTTCAGATGATTGAGCAGAACGAGCAGGCAGACAGAATCAGGTCCTCCAGAAAGACCCACAACGACTTTTTCACCGCCATTCAGCATGGCATGTCTTGTAATGGTGTCTGTTACGCTGTTCAGTAGTTCTGGTTTTTCCATGTTAGCAGCGACCTTTCTGGCAACTGTTCATGAATGAGTAAACAATATATTATCATATATACGACTCATGCAGGACAGCGGCATTGATGATCTGCGTTTCCCTGCTGATCATTACGACAGAAAACAATAAGGGCGTGGAGAGACATATGAAACAGCGATATACGTTGAGAAAGAAAAAGACCCGCAAAAAAGTACCCGCACCGGAAGCGGCTCAATGCTGCCCTGCTGTTCGAGGATACGGCTCAACAGGAACGATCTGCAGTAATACTGATTGCGAATTGCGGAAAAAGAAGCCGTGTTCCGGGTTCGAGGGCTGTCCCGGCTTTCAGTCCCGGTAAACAGATCCATGCCACATTCTTTTTTTAGGAATACGCAGAATCATGAAGATAAGGACTATGCATTACCGGGAGTAATTGCGGAACTGCATGAAATTGTATATCCAGTATATCCGCCCTGTTTACAGAGAAAGAGATGAAAGGACCTGATCGACTCCTGAAACAGTATATATCGCTTTTTACAGCAGAACCGCTGAACGGGCCGATACTTGATCTCGCGTGCGGTGATGGTCATAACGGGATATTCCTTGCTACAAAAGGATTCTTTGTAGTCCTTGCGGACAAGTCTGATGAAGCACTAGAAGCGGCTGCATTATCTTCGCGGAATGTTAAAGATACGGTAAGGCTCTGGAAGCTGGATTTAGAAAAAGAGGGTGTGAACCCTTTCACAGAAGCCTCTTTTGGTGCAGTTATGGTCTTCAGGTATCTTCACCGTCCCCTTATGCCTTGCATAAAGAAGGCGATCGTGCCGAATGGGCTACTCATATACGAAACATACACGGTTGATCAAAAACGGTTTGGAAAGCCCCGGAATCCTGCCCATCTGCTAAACCGAGGTGAACTGCGGGATTTTTTCAGCGACTGGATCATTTCCCATTATTATGAAGGAATTGAAAATGAAAAGAAGAGAGCAGTCGCCCAGATTATCTGCAAAAAGCCTGATACATGCTCTGGTTAAGGCATCTACTACTCTGATCCTGGCCTGAATACGTGTTGTCGCATGGCTGTGATACTGATGACACGTTCCTTTTTTATCTATAAAAAAAGGCCCGGTTTCCCGGAGCCTTTTCCGCAATGAGGAAGGATCCTTGTGGCTATTTTTTGTCCGTATTTTCATCAGGCTCTGCTTCAGCCTCTTTCTGCTCGCCATTCTTTTTGCCCGCAAGATATGACTCGCTCGGCCGCCACCCAAAGCTGGCCGCACTCCTCGT